>NZ_SSMQ01000201.1 GCF_005144585.1 Polyangium fumosum
ATGCCCGAACTCCTCCTGTGCCCACGCTTCCGCCGACGAGGCCACCTCTGCATCCAACATCTCCCTCGCTAAATGTCGTCAGAGGGGGGGAATGTACCGATCGGAGATGGAACCAATGCTCAGGCCCTGGCGTTGTCAAGGGCTTGCCACGCCACGGAGATCTATTGGTATGGGTGGGCGCAGACGCGTGCGCTGAGGGAGGCGGACTCGAGCGCGCCGTTTCTGCATGGTTTTCCTGGACGCCTGAAGCGAGTTCCGTGCGCACGCGGTCCAACCGCGTCTGGGTGCCATGGCAAGTCCGAGGTGGCCATGGTTTGCGGGATGACGTACAGAAAAAACACCGGCTACAGCTACTCGCTGGGAAAGCTGCTGGCAGGCTGTAGACGCTCACCCAAATCCGCGGAAAACGTGACCACGAGTTCGGCCTGGTGGGCGTCACGGCGCGTGTCGAGCCCTGGGGCGAGAAGTTCGTCACGACGACAAACCGCGCGTAGGACGGGGGC
>NZ_SSMQ01000020.1 GCF_005144585.1 Polyangium fumosum
GTCGGCGGCCCCCGTCGCGAGCGCGGCGCCGCAGCCAACCGCCGCGGCCACGCCGGCGCCGCCGAGCGTGCCGGACACCGGCGGATGCCCGGCCGGAATGGTCCGCATCAAGGGCGGCTCCTTCAAGCTCGCCGCGATCAAGGCCCAGGTGACCGTGAAGGACTATTGCCTCGACGTGAACCTGGCCACGACGGATCAATATGCGGCGTGCGTGCAATCGAAGAAATGCAACGACGGCGCCGTCAAGGTCTGCGATCCCTCGACGTACGGCGCGGAGGGGAAAGGGAACCTGCCGATGATCTGCATCGACTTCACGCAGGCGACCGACTACTGCAAAGCGCAAAACAAGCGCCTTCCCAGCGGCGAGGAATGGGAGTGGGCGGCGCGCGGCGGCCCGGAAGCATGGACGTACCCCTGGGGGAACGAGCCGCCCGCGGAGCAGCTCTGCTGGTCCGGAAAGACGAAGCGAAACGAACCCTGCCCGATCGGCAGCTTCCCGGCCGGCGCGAACCCGCAAGGGGTGCTGGATCTCGCGGGCAACATCTTTCAATGGACCACGACGGGCAACGACGTCGTGAGCTCGGCCCGCTTCGGGCGTGGCGGGAGCTGGCGCGACAGCGGGGACGAGGTCAAAGCCGGGAAGACGGCCGTCTTCAAGACGACGTACCGCTGCGGCTACCTCGGGGTCCGCTGCGCGATGAGCGCGCCTTGAGGGCGTAGCGCCGGGGCGCTGCCCCGGACCCCGCGGGGGCTGTCCGCCCCTCGACCCGGACCAGGCACGGCCTGGACCGAAGGTGGAAGAACTGCGCTCCGCGCAGTTCTTCCAACGGGCCCGTGGCAAGACCATGGAGGTGCGTCTTAAGCTGGCGACGTGTGCGTTGCCAGTTGAACCCGCAGCGCTGCTGCCTTGGTTGGCAAGGTCGTTGAGGGTCTTGACTGGCGGCTGTTCGATGAACTGCGCACCGCGCAGTTCATCGACCCCGGGTCCAGCGCCTCGCTGGTCCGGGTCCAGGGGCGGACAGCCCCGGTGGGGTCTGGGGCAAAGCCCCAGCTCCGCGCCTCGCAGGGAACCATCCTCTCAAAGCCCCCCATCGCGCTCCTCGCGCGCGAAACGCCTGAGCTCGCCGAGGACCCATCGCGCGGTCTCCTCGGCGCCCACGCCGTCGAAATGCAGACCATCGGGCCGGATGGGCTGGCCGTCGCTGTCGATGCGGCACGCGGGGGTCGGGCAGACGTGCCCCATCAAATCGAGCACGGGCCATCTGCGCTTCCGGGCGGCCCGCTCGAGCATCTCGTTGAAGCAATCGACCCGGGCTGGGACGTCTCCGTGCCGCCAGTCCTTGATGGGATAAGGGACCCGCGTCAGCACGATGCGGCCTGCGTTCGTGCCCATTCCGTCGGCGAGCTCGAAGATGCGCTTCTCGTAGGAGGCTTGCCAGGCCGGCTCGCAGGCTTTCTCGTTGAAGAAGGCGCCGCCCATGACGACGAGCGTCATGTCGGGGTGCAGCTCGGCGGCGTCCCGGACCCAGTGCTCCGAGCAGCTCGTCCCCCGCACGGTCTTGCCCTTCTCGATGCGTGTCTTGGCCTCGAAGATGGAACAATCGCCGACCCCACGAAGGGCGACGAACGTCCCTGCCTCCTCTTGCCGATAGCGGAGTGCCATGCCGAGGAAGTTCGACACCGAGTCGCCGACGACGAGAAGGCGCAGCGTGCCCGGCCGGAGTGCCTCCCGGGGCGGGAGCGCGGCCGTCGGCACGGAGAAGGGGGTGGGGTAGGAAAGGGGCGGGGGCGCCGCGACAGGGGCCGGAGCGGGCGGCGGCGGGGCGGGCGTGAGGGGGGTGGGGGCCGGCGGCTGTCGGAGCAGGAAAAACGCCGCCGCGGCGAGCCCGAGCAAGAGCCCGAGCATGAGCCATGGTGCTTCGCGCCTGCGCACCGAAGAGGCTCCCCGCTTCGCCATCACGGGATGTACGACAGCGGCCCTTCTCGTTCGAGCAGGAAATAACTCGGCGTATTCACCCGGGCGAGGCCGAGATCGAGGTACGTCCAGCCGAGCAGGCGCTCCACGCGCCCCTCGTCGAGCGAGACGAGCGGATCGCGCCCCAGGCGAATCGGATCGAAACGAGGGTTTTCGTGGGCCCGGTTGTAATCGATCACCAGGCCGTGCCGCGCGGCCACGGGTATGTCGTAGGCGCGCCCGTCGCCTACCTCGTAAAACCCGAAACATCGCGGTTTGCCCTTCGCGTCGCGCATGGGCTCGCGCGGGCCGTCGAGCCCCGCCTGCTGCATGCGGACGTTCCAGCCGCGCAGCGCGCCCGTCCTCGGATCGCGGTGGAAGGTCTTGCGGAAGGTCAGCCACGTGAGCGCGACGATCGGCGCGGGCAGCCCGAGCGAAACGCCGCGGTACTCGCTGTCGTCGAGCGCGCTCGGATCGATCGGGTGGCCCCGCTCCAGCAGGGAACGAAGCTCGGCGTGCGAGAGCGTGAGGAAGTCTTTTGTCGTCATGCCATCCCCGCTTCGTATTCGTAGGCGCCGAGATCGATTTCGCCGCGCAGGAGCGCCGGGATCGCCTCGTCCCAGGTGGCGGGCATTCGCGCGCACCAGCGCAGGTAGCCGGTGAACGAGGTGTCCGGATCGTCGGCCTCGTGCGGCGCGAGGCGCACGCCGTGCGCGAGCGCGTGCTCCACGGCCGCGAGCAGGTTCTCGTGGTAGCCCTCGAACACCACGAGATCCCGTAGCCATTCGGCGCGCGGATCCTCGCCGTTCACCACGCGCCGCACGCGCTCGCCGAGCTCTTCGAGGGCGCCGGGGTGGATGCCGAGCAGCTCGAGGTCGTAGGCGAACTGATTCGCGTCGTGGTGCGCGCCGAGCAGGTGGCGCAAGATGCGCTCGCGCGAGCTCGCGAGGCCGGAGAAATCGAGCGGGGCGATCGCGCGCTCCCGCAGGAGGAACGGGAAGCGGAGCGGGCGGTAGGCGAGCAGGCGCGCGCGGAGCGTGGGGCGGACGTGATGCTCGGTGCACGTGCCGATGGTCTCGGGCCGCGTCGCGAGGCGCACCCACATGCGAATCACGCCGAGCGAGATTTGCACGAGGTTCGGTGCGCGCGGCACGAGGCCGGATTCTTCCACGCGCGCGAGGTTTTCGGCGATGCGCCGCGGGAACAGGAGCAGCGCGCCGGTCCACAACGGGTCGTTTGTCACGAGGGCCTCCCTGGTTGCGTGCTTACCACCTTGACGACGCAGAGGACACCGGTATCGTCGCGCCGTGCGATCGTCCTGGATGCCATCGAGCGGCTGCGCCCTCGTGATGTGCGTGCTCGGGTGTGGGGCTTCTTCGCAGCACGCCGCCCCGGCCCCTTCCGCGCCGACGACGTTGTCGAATCGGCCCGATCGTCTGAGCCGCATCGAGCGAGGCGTCCCTGGCGCCACGCTCGAGGACGCGCCGATATGCGCGCGGTTCGACGTGAAGGCGAGCATCGAATCGGGGGCGCGCCACATCCGTTACGAGCTTCGCGTGCGCCGCGCCGCGGGCGGCGACATCGAGTTCCAGGTGTTCCCTCGGGAGATGGATCCGGCGCCCCACGCGGCGTCCCCGGCGTCGTACCCGTCGGAGCTCGCGAAGATCGTCTCGATGCGGGGCACGGCGCGTGAATCGGAAAGCGCGGGGATCCGGGACGTGGTGCTCGTCGCGGAGCCGATGGTCACCGAGCTCATGCTGGAGCAGGTCTTCGAAACCGACGCCCCGGACGCGCTCCTGCACCTCGTCGTCCCGGACCTCCCGCGAGCCGGCGAGGGATGGGCGTGGGAGAAGGACGAACCGAAACAAACGCGCCCGATCTTCATCCAAGGGGAGCGGACGTCGTTGGTCGCGGACAGGCGGCCTGCGCGGACCCTCCAATGGCGTGGCGTCACCCCAGCGCGAAAGGCCGCGGGAATCGAGGTGAAGATCGACTGGACGTCGCGCGCGCCGCAGCAAACGTGGGCCGGGGCCACGCTCGAAGGGTGGGACGACGTCGGCACCGATGAAGGTCGTTATGGGGCGGACGGGTTCGTCGAGGAGCTCCGCACGACGTGGTCTTCGACGATCACCTACGCCGTGGCCGGTCAGCGCAGGGTCGAAAAGGTCAAAGACGAGCGGTCCATCACCCGCATAGGGTCCTGCCTCTGATCGTGCAGCCGCGTTTCCTCTTCCTCACCGGCGAGCCTGCCGCCACGCTCCCGCTCTTGAAAGAGCGGCCCGCCTGGGCCCCCGTGCTCTCCGCGATCACCTTCGACGTGATCGCCGGGCGCCTCCACCGCCGGAGGAGCGCCACCGACGATTTCCGCGGCGTTATTTATTTCGCCGACGTCCGCGACAAGGACGTCGAGCAGCACAACCTGCGTATCCTCGCTGAAAACAACATTCCCTGCTGGCCCGATCCCGCGGCTTTGCAGGACGCTTCCCAGCGTCACGCGGCGCTCGCCCGCTGCGTCGCCGCGGGGCTCGTCGATCACCCCGTCGTGCAATCGCGGTTCACCCGCGAGCCGCTCCTGCCCTTTCCCTACGTGCTCAAGATTGGCGAGGAGCATCGAGGGGAAGGAAAGCACCTCATCCGGTCGGCGCGGGACATCCCGCCGTGGGACGGAATTGCGACGGCGGAGCCGTTTTTCGACGGGGAATCGGTGCGCGTGCTCCTGCTCGGGGATCACGCGTTCGGCGTGCGAATCCAGAATGAGAGCACCTGGATCAAGAACGCGCCCGGCGCTTCGTTCGAGGCGTGGGCGCCGGACGAGGCCATCGTCGCGCACGCGCGCCGGGCGGCCCGGCTCTTCGGGCTCACGGTCGCCGGCGTCGATTACGTGCTCGATCGCGGTGGCCCCCATTTCATTGAGCTGAATCCATTCCCACGCGTCGGCCTCTCCAGCGAGAGCGCCACTCTCGCGCGAGAGATATTCCGCAACGCGATGGACGCCGTCGAAGCCGCGGCGCGTGCGGCCGGACGGATCGGCTGAGACATACAATCGCGCAACGTCCGCTTGCCCTTACTGCATAACGGGCTATGCTCCTGTTTAGGGAGGATGCCATGCAACACGTGCTTTTCGCCTTGTTCGATAACGAGAAAGACGCCGAGACGTGCATGCAGGTCGTGCGCGCATTGCCCGGGCTTTCCGAGGCGTGCACGGTGCTCTTGCACCACGACAAGGTGAATCGGCACGACGTGCCGCTCGCCGAGACGAGCGCGCGGGAAGGCGTCACCACAGGCGCGCTCGTCGGCTCGGCAGCCGGCGGCCTCCTCACCGGGCTCGTGCTCGGGCCGCTCGGCTTCATCGCGGCGGGGCCGCTCGCCGCGGCGCTGTTCGGCATTCTCGGCGGCGGCGCGGCCGGGGCGCTCGGCGGCGGGCTCGTCGGCGCGGGGGAGCCCGATCCGGTGCTCAAGGACGTCGAGCGGGAGGTCAAGGCGGGCAAGGTGCTGCTCTCGGTCGAGGTCGAGAACGCGACCCAGGCCGACGACATCGAGCGGATCTGCCTCGACCACCACGGGCGCATCGCGCGCAAGCCCGTCTTCGGCTTCTGGAGCGACCGGCTGCATCGGCACGACGCGGCCTGAAAAGCCGCTCGCTCGCCGGCTCGGGGGGTGGTGCGTCTGCCTCGGACGTGCTAGGTCGCGCGGCCCTCTTTACCCCCCGAACTGCGCCATGGCCCTGAAAGTCGCGATCGTCGGTCTGCCGAACGTCGGCAAGTCCACCCTCTTCAACGCCCTGACCCAGACGGCGGCCGCGCAGGCTGCCAACTACCCGTTCTGCACCATCGAGCCGAACGTCGGTGACGTGGCCGTGCCCGAGCCGCGGCTCGACAAGCTGGCGGCGCTCGCCAGCTCGAAGGAGATCATCCCGGCCCGCATCAACTTCGTCGACGTGGCGGGCCTCGTGCGCGGCGCGTCCAAGGGCGAGGGCTTGGGCAACCAGTTCCTGGCCAACATCCGCGACTGCGACGCCGTCGCCTTCGTCGCCCGGTGCTTCCAGAACGACGACGTCACGCACGTCGAGGGGCGCGTCGACCCGCTCGCCGATCTCGACATCATCGAGACCGAGCTGATGCTGGCGGACATCGACAGCCTGGAGAAACGCATCCCCAACCTGGAGAAGCGGATCCGCGGCGGAGACAAGGAGGGCGCGAGCACGCTGCGTCTCCTCAAGCTCGCGCTGGAGCAGCTCCACGCGGGCCGGCCTGCGTTCACGGCGAAGGTCGAGCCCGACGATCAGAAGGCGTGGCGCATGCTGCAGCTCCTGACCGCGAAGCCCGCGCTGTACGTGTGCAACGTCGACGAGGCCGCGGCCGCGGCGGGCAACGCCCTGTCGGCGAAGGTGGCCGAGCGCGCGGCGAAGGACGGCGCGAAGTCCGTGGTGATCTCGGCGCAGATCGAGGCGGAGGTCGCCCAGCTCGGCGCCGCCGAGCGCGCGGAGTTCCTGGAGACCCTGGGGCTCACGGAGCCCGGCCTGAATCGCCTCATCCGCGAGGCGTATGCGCTGCTCGGGCTCCAGACGTATTTCACGGTCGGCCCGAAGGAGGCGCGCGCCTGGACGATCCCGATCGGCGCGACCGCGCCGCAGTCCGCGGGCGAGATCCATACGGATTTCGAGAAGGGCTTCATCTGCGCCGAGACCATCGCCTACGACGATTTCGTCAAGTTCGGCGGCGAGGGCGGCGCGGCGCAGGCCGGCAAGATGCGCAAGGAAGGGAAGGCATACGTCGTCAAGGACGGCGACGTGATGCATTTCCATTTCAACGTCTGACCCGAGCCGCACCCAAAGCCGCCGCGCGGCCCGCGCGCGTGGCTGTCCCCCACCTCGTTCGCGCCATGGTGTGACGGGTTCAAAAAAACCGGTTCCCACATGCGCGGCGGTTCGCCAACGTTTGTCCCGGGGTTTGTCTTTCCGCAGCGTCCATGGTAGGAGGCTCAGCACCCTTACGCGTGAGCAGGGAGAACGACAGTGCCCCGAAGAACGGAACCCGATGTCTTTTGCATGAAGGTCGGCGCGCGCATTCGTGCGCTACGAAAGGAGCGCGGCATGTCCTTGCAGGACCTCGCCGAGGCTTCGGCGACATCAAAAGGCCATCTGTCGAGCATCGAGCACGGCCTGGCGGCGATCACCATCCAGACCGTCGGGCGGATCGCGCATGCGCTCGGCGTGCCGTCGCTGTGCGTCGTCACCTTTCCGGAGGACGGCGAGCTGGATCGGATCGCGGACCTCGCTCGCAAGCTGGACCCGAAGGAACGCCGGACGCTTCGCAAGGAACTGGAAGTGCGCATGAGGCAGAAGCGCACGACGTGATCTGCCAGTCACGTTCCGGTGCCGCCTTCCTCGTGGGCCGCCAGAACGTCACCGCTGCCTGAGATCGAGGACCCACGACCGGCAGAAGAGGGCGATGGAGGCGAGAGGTGCTTGCCCAGATACACGCGCCCTCATCGCCCACTTCTGCCGGTCGTCGAGTCCTCGGTCGTGCAGCACGCGCGCCCGCCGGAGGCCCGCGTCTCGCCCTTCACCTGCACTACGTGACCGGGGAGGCGATCCGGATCGATGAACGCGAAAAAAAGCGGGCGTAGGTCCTACGCGGGCGGCAGGTCGAACGGCGCGAGGCAGCAGAACGTCACGACCTCTGCAGGGTCTTCCGAGGCCGCGCCCGTCGGCTCTCCGCCCGTTGCGAGGGAGAGGCCGGGCACGTAGGAGAGGTCGGAGATCGCCTTGCTCCCGAGTGCTCCGCCAGGTGGCGAAACGTTCACGCACTGATCCACGAACGACGAGATCGCGTTCTTGTGTGCCTCGACCGTGCACGCCGCGTCGCCGTACAAGTGCAACTTGCCTTTGCACCCGCTCCCCACAGGCTCCCCGCCGCACGTGCATGCCGTGCAGCCGCGCGTGTCGACCGGCAACTCCCCGTAGAGATGGATGGGGTTGTAGCGATCGTAGTTCCCAGGGCACTTCTCGTGCTTCCCGCGGAGCGCGACGCACTGGAGAAACGGGGACGGCAGATCGTACATGCATCGGTGCGTGGACGTCTCGCACGTGCCCTCGCGCTCCTTCGCTTCGCAGGCGAGGCCGATCCACTTCCAGTCGGTCGTGGTCGTGAAGCTGGCCGGCTTCGTGAGGGATGGGCAGGACTCACTCGTCGGGCCGGGGAGCGGCGAGGCCCCCACCGACTGCGCGCAAGGCTCGCCGCCGCAGTCCGCTCCCGCCGGCAGGGCGTTCATGCTCGTGCACGAGCCGTCCCAGCCGGCGGGTCCGCCAAAAGGGAGCGCGGAGGCCCCGTCCTCCGCGCACGTGCCGGCGCGGACTTCGATCGTCTCGGGGAGCTTGGTGCATGACCCCTCCCGCGTCCGGGCACGTGCACGCGCACGCCGCGGGCGGCGCTTCGAGGAACGCATAGCGGCGGTACTTTTCGATAAACTCCACGTTGTCGCCGTAGCCGCCCAGCTTGCGTGCCTCGTCGCAGTTCGCGGGCGCGAGCTCACGCGGCCCGAACCAGAGCAACATCGGCGTGCGTGGCCAGTCGCCGGCCGACGCGCCGCTCGGCTCGGGGACGCAACGGCCGGGGCAGATGGCGGCTTGGGCCCCGTCGGGCTCGTCGGCGCCGGCCTCCGCGTCGCCTGCGTCGGTGCCGGCGTCCGGGATGCACTCGGGCGCCGGGAAAAACGAGTCGGGATCACACTCGACAGGAACGAAGGACGGAGGCGCCGTACAGGAGGCGCCGATCACACCGAAGGACAAAACGAACACCAAAAAATACATCTTGTGCATGTTCAAAACTCCCAACCTCCACCGAGCTGTGCGCCGAACATAACCGGCGGCTGATCCGCGAGGACTGTTGGTCCAACAACCACTTTCACGCCGCTCGACAGTGCGAGAACATCAACTGCCGCCTGGAGCGCGAAGGACTCCGTCACGCGAACCTTGGCGCCGACGCGGCCCCCCACGCCGGGCTTGACAAACGAATGATTCGCGCGGTTGTAGCCCTGGCCCGTGATGTCGACATTGAGCACCCCCAGGTGCCCGAGGGCGCACCCGAAAAACCATTTGTAGTGTCCGCAGACGCTCGCGAGCGCGCCCGCCGTCATCGCGTTGATCGGTCTGTCCGCGATGCCTGACGTCAGCCACGCGCCGCGCCCCTCGAGCCCGAGCGACACGTACTCGCTCGGCCGCAAACTCGCCCCCACGACCAACCCCACTGCCGGCTTCCATGACGCCACGCCAAACACCACGACCGGCCCCGCGCCGATCGAGCCCCGCATGCCTTTTTTTTCTCCGTCGCCTCGGTTCGTCGCCGGATTGTCGTCGTCCGCGTACGGGTCCTCCTGCTTCGACAACTTCGTCTCGCCCGCCACCACCGCGGGGGCGACGATCTTCGGCGGCTTCTTCTTCGGCGCATACACTGCTGGCTCGGACGGAGGGGGCGCGGGCAGCGGCTTGAGCGTGATCCGCACCGGCCGGTCCTCGCCCTTCAGCGCCGTGAACGTCTCCACGGCTTCCTTGTATCCATCGAGCTTCGCGCGAACCACGTGCTCGCCCGCGCGGACGAAGAACCACGATGCCGTGTGCCCGCCCGTATCCTTCGGCTCCCCGTCGAGCGTCACCTGCGCGCCCGCGTGCGACACGATGAGCTCGATCCAGGATCCTTGCGCGCGCGCCACTTCGTGCGCCTTGAAGAATCCTTCACGCTCCTTCGGCGTCGTCGACGCGCGGTGAATCGCGTCCAGCAGAAGCTCGGGGGCGAGCTCGGGGCGACCGAGCTGCACGAACAGCACTCCGAGCCGCCCGTCGACGAGCGGATCGGAGCGCACGTCGAGCGCGGCCATGTAGGCCCTCGCCGCCGCGCGGAGATGGCCCGCCGTGCGCTCGTGATCCCCGAGAGATGCGAGCGCACGGAAGCGCATGTCGTCCGCGCTCTCTTCGCCCTCCTCCGTGGTGTCGATCGGGGACTCTGCCCATGCGGGCGACACGAATCCGCAAAGGAGAACCGAGACGAGTCCGAGACGGCGCATCCCCGCGAAATAACGCGACCCCATGGCAGCGTCTACCAGGACCAACCCTTCCCACCGACCGGAGAATGCCGTCGCGACGAGGGCTTCACGACGAACGGATCGGGCGATGGCGCAGTCCTCTGCGCAGGCGTCGTCAGCGGCGGCGACGAAAGCGGCGGCGACGAAAGCGGCGGCGACGAAAGCGGCGGCGACGAAAGCGGCGGCGACGAAAGCGGCGACGGCGTGGGGGCTGTCGCCGAGCCCGACACCTCCGCCGCCTTTGCCACGCCTGCCGCCGACGCCCCGATGACGTGCGTAGCGCCGGTCGCGACGGCAGGCGCTTCCGGCGGCAGGGGCCGGTACAGGGCGAAGAACAGCGACGCGAGGAGCAAGTGCCCGAACGGGTACACGTAGTCGACCAGCCTGCGCACGAGGGCACGGCGGCGGAAGAAGGCGAGCGGCACGGCGCCGAGGTACTGCTCCTTCGGACCGAGGGCGCGCTGCATGTTCGTGCGCGCCGCGAGGAGCCTCGATTTGACGGTACCGAGCGGGATGTCGAGCAGCTCGGCCGCCTCCGAGCACGAGCACTCGGCGAGGTCGACGAGGATGAGCACGGCGAGCTGCTCCGGCGAAAGTGTCATCAACGCCCACAGGAGCGCGCGGCGGGCCTCGAAACGAAAGGTTCCCTCTTCCGGGGACGCGTCAGGCGTCGCCGTGCGCTCGGCATCCCCGAGGTCCGGACAGAAGTGCTCGCGCTCGCGCCGTGCCCGGCGCTTCTCCTCACTGCGGAGGGTTCTTGGCGATGCCGAACAAAAAGGGACGCACCCCGTCGGGGTGGGGCGTGTAGTCGGAGAGGGCCGCGAAGGCCCGCAGCATGAGCTCCTGCATCCTGTCGGTCGCGAGGGCGTCCGACCGACGTTGCAGAAGACCTGCCACCTGGGAACGAAGCGCGACCAGCTCGGTCGTGAGCGGAGAGGGGATCGTAGCGCGCGCCATGTTCCCCCTACATGATCGGGCGACGCGTTTGGATCGAAGGAATCGGCCGGTGCCTGGCGGTCCTTGTGCATGCAGCCCGCGAACAGGCGCAAGAGACATCTCGACCCTGACAGATGCAGTAACGGACCACGCGCGGCATCATGCGCAATCGCTCACGTCCTTGCGGAACGGGCATCGACGCCCCGCGCGTCCATCCCTCGCCGCGCCGAACGACCTCTGCGTCCGCAGCCGCCCCCTGTTCTGCCGCGGAACATCCTTCCTTTCCGGCGGCCACCCACCCCGATCGCGCCTCACCTGCCTGGGGGCGACGCGGCCGCCCCCAGTTCCGCCTGCGAACCATGGCTCGACGTTCGGACCGTCTCCCGTTCGCCCTCACGCCCCGTCCCGAGTACGCCGCGCCGGCCGGCCTCCCGGGCGAAACAATTCCCGGACGCAAATCCCTACCTCTGCTTGTTTCGCGAAACCACGCCCGGCTCCCTCCGCAGCCGCCCCTCCTTCCTCCCTCGAATAGGCCTCGCTCGCCTCCCCCCCCTGTTCCGCGCCGAAACCGCCCCCGGCCTGCCGCGCCCTTCGTCGTTCCGCAGCCAAACAACCCCCGTCCCCCGCAGCCCGTCCCCGTTCACGGTCCCCTGGATCCGCGACCGCCAAACGCGTGGCCGGTTCGGCGCGCGCCCATGACGAGAGCACGACGGCCGCAGCTCGTCCCGGCACAGCCGCCACGCGCGTCGGTCATGCAAAACCCTGTTGCATCATCCGGAGCGGCTGAGTACGGTGGCCGAGATGAGTGTTCGCGTTCTCAGTTATCGTATCGCCCTATTCACCCTCCTGCGAGAGCTTCAATACACCCTGGCGCAAGCCCTCCAAGAGCCGTTGGCGGCACCCCATCTGCCGATCTTCCAGGCGCTCCGCGAGGAGTGGAAGATCATTCTTCTCGAAGAAATCGCGCTCCTCGACCTCTTGTCGCTCGCGCAAGCCGCGGTCGACAGGGCAGACGGGGGGCTCGACACGTTCGCCGGTCGCGTCTCGCGCACCGTCGACGATCACACGCATGGCAATACACGCAAGCAACTACGGACGGCCCTCTTCAAGAACAAGCCGCTCGGGAAATTCCGGCGGCCCGTGCTCGGCGGGCAGCTCGCAGCCATGGCCGATTGGAGCGATACCCTCATGAAGTGCGGCGTGCCGGCGCTCATCTCCTTCGCGCCCGAGGCCGACACGCTCATCGCTGCGGGGCGAAACGCCGAGGAGCTGCGCAAGAAGGCGCAGGGCAAGAACCGCGATTTCCGCGACATCGGCATGCGCAAGCAGTTCATCGACAAGGTCAATGCAGCCCGCAAGGAGTCCCACGGCGGGCTCGCAAAGCTGCCCTTTCAGGACACCACGCTGCCGCCGGACTTCGCCGACAGCTTCTTCTATAGCGATCCCCCGCGAGAGGAGGAGGAGACGATCGACGAGGTCAAGACGTCGATCGCCGAGCTCCTGGCCCAGCTCGAAGAGCGTCAGGCCCTCCTGAAGAAGCTGGAAGAAGAGGCCGAGGCCGAGGCCAAGGCTGCCGCGGAGCAAGCGGCGCAAGCGCAGGCCGCCGAGGACCTGGAGGCGCAGGCGCGCGCGCTGCTCGCGCAAGCCGCGGCGCTCAAGGCAAAGATCAAGAACTGACCACTCCCGCGGAGGCTTCTGCTTCGGCCTCCGCCTGTTCCGCCTCTGCTTCCACCTATCCAAGCGCACGAGGACGCCCCAGCCAGGGGACACCGTGGACGTGCGCATTATGTTTCGACCGAGCGGGCTCGCCGGCATGGCTCCGCTCGAAATGGAGAGGTGTACCATGAAGCGTGGACTCGCGTGTGTCTTGGCAGCGATTTCGCTCTTGTTCGTGCTGCCCGCGTCGGCGGCGGAGGACGTGGAGGAAAACACTGATCTCGTGGAGGAGCCGCTATCCGCGCAACCGGCGCGGCGGATCTGCAATCAGCCCATCGTGACCGGCCCGTGCCGCGGGGCTTTCCGCCGGTATGCCTTCAACCCGGCCGTCGGCCGGTGCGTGCGTTTCACTTACGGCGGCTGCCAGGGGAACATGAACAACTTCCAGTCCCTGCGCGCCTGCCAGCGGCTCTGCTTCCGCGGCCCCTTCCGGCGGTAATCCCGAGGCGCGGGGGGTCTTTCGGACCCCCGCGCCTTCGCGTGGGCCTTACTTCGGCCCGTCCAGCGTGCAGAACCCGTTCAGGCAGATGAGCTCGGGGTCGCAGCAATCGGCCGCCGTCGTGCACTTGTCGCCTTCGTTCGAGCACATGCCGTTCGGAGGCGTGTCGCCGCAGACGAGGGCGCCGCTGCCCATCGGATCGGGCGAGCAATAGCCGTTGCAGCATTGATCCCCGGACTCGCAGCCGGCGCCGTCGGCGCGGCAGGGCTCCTGCACCCAGAAGCCACGCGCATTGCCGGCGAGCAACTCCTGCGCGGGGAGGTAAAACGCCGGGTGGCTCCCGTCCACGCCCGCCGGCGCGTTGAGATCCACGGCCGCGACCCAGAGCTTCTTCGGCGTGATGTTCGTGAAGAGGTTCACGCCGCGCGGATCGCTGCAGAACGGCGGGATCGTGGCGACGTTGCCGTACATGCGGCGGCTCGTGAAGACGACCCAGGCATACCCACCCGACCCGATCGGGTTCACCGTCGGCTCGTAGTTCAAGTTCACATCGTCGCCGTGGTCCGCATTCATGCCGCCGACCTGCGCGCCGTCACCCGTGCAGGCCATCGCCACGGGTTGCGCGAGCTTCGGCAGGTACACGTTGCCCGCGTCCTTGCCATTGAGCTGGTCGAGCGGCACGGGCGCGGCGCCGTCTTCGCGGACCATCGCGATGTACGCCTTGGCGCCCTTCCTCGTGCGCAGATCCCCGAGGGTGTTGCCGTCGACGCCCGCCGCGATCTGCTGGTGATATACGACAGCCTTGCCGTCCGGGAAAAACGCCGCCCAGCCGGGCCGCGTCTCCGCGGGTTGTCCGGCGTTATCCACGACGACCAATGGGTTCGAGAAGGCGTTCGTCGCCGGATCGAAATCCATCAAGACGAGCTTCTGCCGCGGGGTCGGGATGGACGCGCTCGTCATCGGATTGAACACGACGCGCTTGCCGTCCGGCGAGAACGAGGGCGTCCCGACGTCCGTGGCGGTCCCTGTGAGCCCCGTGCTCGGCACGATCGCACCGCTCGCGAGCGAGACGAGCGTCGCCCCGGTCGTGAGCGCAAGCGCGCCGTCCGGCGTGATGCCCGGGAACGAGCTTCCATTCGGGAGCGATTTCTCCGTCACCATGTTCGGCGCGATATCGTAGGCCCACCGCGTACCGCCGCCGTTGGCCGTGGCCACGAGGCGCGACCCGTCCGCCGCGACGGAATGGCAGACGCGGCACTCCGCCTCCGAGCCGCTCTTGCCCGCCGTGAGCTTGGGCGCCGTGTCGCCGACCTTGATCGAGAGCACCGCGCCGCCGAACATGCCGTCGCCGCCGACGGCGCCGCTCAGGTTTTTCGCGAGTTTCGTCCCATACGAGATGTAATAAATGGCGCCCGAGAGCCGCCCCGGCGCCACGGTCCACGTCTCCGTGATCGGGCCATACGCGACCTCGCCCTTCGCCACCGTGAGGCGCACGATGAGCTGATCGGGCGTGCCGTCGAGCGTCTTTCCGCCCGCCGTATTCGTGGCCATGGCCCAGACGTCCTGCGGGATCGGGTGGCGAAGGAACGGGCGCCCCGTCTGCGCGAGGATCTGCGGCTTGCCGAACGTGCCTTTCCACGAGAACGAGCCGCTCGTGGTGGCGAGATCGATCTTGATGGCGTCGACGTCACCGAGCGTCGATTCCCACTGGAGCAGCGGCGCCGTCATGCCGCGCGGCCAAACGGTGCGATCATACGGATAGAGGAATTTCAGCCCCTCGGCCTGCCCATTGCCGCTTGGCATGTCGAGCGCGGCGATCACGACAGGATTGTCGACGCCGACGCCGAGGCCCTCGCCGCCGACCCCCCCGACGCCGCCGCCCTCCGTGAGCTGCGGGATCGTCGTGGCGATCTGCCCTTGCTGCGCGGGGTTGTTCGGGTCCGCCCCATTTTGCTGTGATGTGAGCTTGACCAGGAGATTCCGCTCGACGACCTGCCCGTTGAGGCCGGCGCGGACGCGGACGACGCCGCCGGCCGTGCCTTTCGGCGTGAACGTCGCCGTGCTCGCCGGTCCCGAAGGGACGCTGCCGATCTCGCCGCGATCGACGCTCCAGCCCGCGCTGATGGGGTTTCCGTCGAGGTACGAGGTGTACGTGACCGTCGGGGTATTTTGACCCGCAACGACCGTGATTTCCTGCGGCGCGCTCGGCAGGACGTCGAAGCCCTGCGTCTGGGTGCCGCCGCTGCCGCCTACGCCCGACGAGGAGCCGACGAAGATATCGCCGCCGTCCCCGCCGATGCCGCCGTTCCCCCCGCTGTTCGAGCCGCCCGCGCCGCCCGTGCCGCTCGACGTGGTCCCGGGCAACCCGGTGGAGCCTCCGCCCCCGCACGCAGCCGCGAGGACCGCGGTGCCGAGGGCCGATACGAGTACAAATCCAAGGCGAGATCGTTGCAACATAAAGGCAATGCTACAGGGGAGGGGAGCGCGGTCGCAAGGGTGAAGGTCGAGGGCGCGCGCGGCACAGCCGTTGCCAAAGCGCGGCTGTATGAGCCACCAATCCTTCATTCCTTGCCTTCTCGACCATGATCCTCGTGTCAGGGGGCCAGTTCTCGAGGCGTCGGCGAGGCGTTCCTCGGCCTCACGCCCGGCGAGCGCGCGCGTCGCTCCGCGCAAGGGAATGGGTGCGTCTCGGCCCGGGCCTCAAGGCATGGCAGGGACAACCGCGCAATGCCCCGCCACGCAATCGGCCTTCCATTCCGATGGATGAATCGGAGCGCATTCCGGGCAGCCCATCTGAGGCGCGCAGACGAGATCGTACATCGCCTGGAGGGAGCTCGACGCGACCGCGACGAGGTCGGGCACACCCCCGGCGCAAGGCTCGCAGCAGTTCATGCCGAACCGCAATGTGCAATCGGCGGCGGTCGTGCATGCGCTGAATGCATGCGCCGCGACGTCGGCCTCGGCGCAGCTCCCAGCCTCGCAATATGCAAAGAGGCCGGGGTTCGGCGCGCCCGCGCAGGCGGGGCAGGCCGAGGGCTCGGGGCAAACGAATGTGTTGTATTCGTCGACGCGATCGACGTGCACCGGCTCGACGTCCGCGAGCGTGGGCTCGCTGCACGTGCCGCAGCAGCTATTCTTGACGAGCGTACACTGGCCGGGCCCGGCGCATGCGCCGAAATTGGGAGCGCCGCCCGCGCCGCCGCTCCCCCCGCCGCCGCCCGCGCCGCCGTTTCCGCCCTCGACCTCGCTCCCGCACGCCATCGGCAGCGCGGCCACGAGGAAGGCCGAAACCAGAACAATTCCCCAATTCGATCGAGGTCGAAGCATGGGGGCCAGCCTACGAACGCGCGCTTGCCCGAGGCAAGGGAGAAGTGCGCGGGGATGTCCTTCCTGGATCCGTCGGGGGCCCCTGTCGTGGTAGGATGCGGGATCCCGGCGCGCGGGCTCGACCGGCGGCCGAGGAGAGGGTAGTCCTCGTTCTGGCATGAAGCAGGGGCATCAGCAGCAGCGGTACCGCGTCCTCGATCGGCTCGCGTCCGGCGGCATGGCCGAGGTGTTCCTCGCGGAGAGCGCGGGGATCGAGGGATTCAAGAAGCGGGTGGCGATCAAGCGCGTCTTGCCCCACCTCTCCGAGAAGAAGCGCTTCATCGCGATGTTCCTCGACGAGGCGCGCCTCTCGGCGAACCTCACGCATTCGAATGTCGCCCAGGTATTCGACATCGGCGTCGGCGATAACGCGTACTTCATCGTGATGGAGTACGTCGACGGCTCGGACCTGAAGGCCGTCATCGAATACATCCGCAAGATGAAGCGGCCCTTCCCGGTGGAGGTCGCCGTCTACATCGCCGAGAAGATCTGCGACGGCCTCGCCTACGCGCACGAGGCGAAAAACCCCGAGGGCCAGCCGCTCCGCATCGTGCACCGCGACGTCTCGCCCGCGAACGTGCTCCTCACGAAATACGGCGAGATCAAGATCGTCGATTTCGGGCTCGCGAAAGCGACGAGCCAGCTCGAGAAGAGCGAGCCCGGCATCGTGAAAGGAAAGTTCGGCTACCTCTCGCCCGAGGTGACCCAAGGGCTCGAAGTCGACGTGCGCACGGACGTGTTCGCGGTGGGGATCATCCTGTGGGAGATCCTCGCGCAAAAGCGGTTGTTTCAGGGCGAAAACGATCTGCAGACCGTGTTGCTGGTCCGCGAGGCCGTCGTGCCGCCGCTCGCGCCGCTCAACAAGGACGTGCCGCCGGAGCTCGAGACGATCATCAACCGCGCGCTCGCCCGTGAGCCGGAGAAGCGCTACCAGAGCGCGCGTGATCTCGGCCGCGCCCTGAACGGCTTTTTGTTCAAGTTGGGCAAGCCCGTCGGCGCGCACGACGTCGCCGAGCTCGTGAGCGGGGTCGTGGCGCTGCGGAAAACCACGGCGCAGGAAAAAGACACGACGCTGCACAAGCTGATCGAGGCCGCGCTGCTCGAGTTCAACTCGCTGCAAGACGAGCCGCGGCCCGGCGCGCCGCGGGAGAAGTCGAAGCCCGAGATTGCCGCGCCGCCGCCGCCCGAGGAGCGGCCGCGCGGGCGGGTGTCGCACTTCGAGGACATCGGCAAATGGGCCGAGGAAATGGATCTCGCGCCGCTGAGCAGTGAGGCGCGCTCGGGGCGGTCCGAGCCCGCGCCCGTGAGGAGCGAGCGCGGCCCGGAGAGCAAGCCAGTCCCGAGCAAGCCAGCCGGGGGCAACGTCGCCGAGAGCAAGCCAGCCGAGGGCAACGTCGCGGAGAACAACGTCGCCGAGAGCAAGGCGGCCGAGAGCCTTCCCACCGAGAGCCTGCCGGCCGAGACGGTCAAGGCGACGCCGCAGGCAAAGGCCGACGAGAGCGCGCCGATCGAGAGCCTACCGGCCGAGACGGTCAAGGCGACGCCACAAGCGAAGGCGGACGAGGGCGCGGTCGTCAGCGAGCCGGCCGAGACGGTCAAGGCGACGCCGCAAGCAAAGGCAGAGGAAGGCGAGGTCGAGAGCGCGCCGGTCGCGACGAGGATGCCGTCGCCCACGAAGGTCAAGGACGCCGCGGGCAAAAGCGGCAAGGCCGTGAAGGCGGTCGCGAAGGGGAAGAAGCGCGCGGACGCGAAGCTCAGCCAGGAGAGCACGGCCGCGGTCGCGAAGAAAAAGAGCCTCGCGAAGCCCGCCGAGGCCGCCGGTGGCAGCAACGTGATGTGGCTCTACGTCGCCGCCGCGATCCTGCTGCTCGCGGCCAGCGCGTACTACGGCGGGTTGTTCGGGCCCTGAGCGCGCTTGGCCGGGCCGCGGGTCTTCGGCCGCGTGTGGCCCGGAGTCTGGGCGCCTTGCAGGCGGATCGGCGGGACCTCGACGGCCACGCTCATCCGCTGATCGCCGCGCCAGACCTCACCCGTGATCACTTTCGCGTCGTGCCGGAGCGCGCCCGCGACCACGCCGACGACAACGCCGACCGAGGTCGCCGGCGCGCCGCCGATGCGCGTGAGCACATCGCCGTCACGTAGCCCCGCGCCGAAGCCACCGACGCCCTGAAGCGCGAGCCCCGCGGGCCTCGGTCCACGCGCGGGGACGGGCACGCCCGAGGGGACGACGCCGCTCTGCACCGCCCGCGCAACGATCTCGGCGCGCACATGAATGCCGCCGCGCAGCGCAGGGGATCGCGCGGACGAACCTCTCCGTGCCGGATCATGTGTCTCGCGCGGCGGCGCGGCGGGCGTTTGCAATACGTCGAGCCCGGGTACGTGCGGGAGGTCGAGGCCGAGATCGAGGGAGGCGGGGTCGTGCGCGCGGTCGTCGTGTTCGTCGGCGTGTCGCCAGGCGAACGCGCGATCGAGAGCATCGGCGAGCTGCGCGCCGAGGGAAGAGGCGCCGCGATCGATGAGCGCGCGTGTGGCGAAAGGGAGGGTTACGAGCGGAAGGACGATCAGGAGCGCGGCGAGCAAGCGAACGAGGTTCGTTCGCTGCTCGCCGCGGACGTGCGAAGAGGAGAGCTGTTCAGCTCTCTTCCTCGTCGTCATCCTCGTCATCGTCCTCTTCTTCGTCGAGCTGCTCCTCGAGCTTGCGGAGCGCCTCGTCCTGCTCGTTGAAGGCCGGCGCGGTGCGGCCCTCCTGGATGGCCTTCTGCCGCGCCTTCTCGGCGGCGGCGCGGGCCTGCGCGACCTTCTGCATGACGGCGGGCTTGGGCGCGATGAGCAGCGTCATCGTGCGTTGCTCCATCGCGGGTCGCACCTCGACGTTCGCGAGCTCCTCGCACTGCTGCACGATCCAGTCGAGCTGTTCCTGCGCCTTCTCCGGGTGCGTGATCTCGCGGCCGCGGAAGCGCACGGTGAACTTGACCTTGTGACCGGCCTCGATGAAGCGGAGCGCCGCGCGCGACTTGAACGCGAGGTCGTGATCGTCCGTCTTCGGGCGGAGCTTGATCTCCTTGATCTCGACCACGCTCTGCTTGCGCTTCGCCTCGCGTGCCTTCTTCTTCTCGTCGTACTTGTACTTGCCGAAGTCGAGGATCTTGCAGACGGGCGGGTCGGCCTTGGGATTGACCTCCACCAGATCGAGGCCTCGCTCCTGGGCGCGCCGCAGGGCCTCGTGGGTCGGCATGATGCCGAGCATCTCGCCCTCTTCCCCGATGACCCGGATCTCCGGAACCCGGATTCGCTGGTTGATTCGGATCTGCGGTCCTCGCTGGGCCTGCCGAGGGTCGAAGCGTCGCATGCTCATGTGTGGTCTCGCTGTCTCCTTGCTTGTGATCTACTGACAATCCGCGGTCGGCCCCGTTCGCCCGTCGGGATGACGGGAGCAGGGCCTCCACAATCTCGCCCGGATGGTCCGCGTTATCAACGGGCGCAAGCTGCCTCCGCGCCCGAAGTCACGCCCGGCGCTCGTTCTCCGCCGGCGGAGGCCGGTCGGGAGGCCGCTCGCGCGGGCTTCCCGAGGACGATGGCCCGGAGACGCTGGGGCGCGGCGGTCCGATGCCTCACGCCGCGCGTGGTGTTCTCCGGGTGCGTTCCGCGGGCTACGTGTTCTCCACGCGCGGGAACCGCGGGCGTCGCGTGCACGACGGAGACCCCGTGCACAATGCGCGCCGCTCGCCCGGCGTGCATCACGCACACCACGTGTGCAGCCGTTCGGACGATCCGGACGTCATCGACGTCCTTGCTGACCCCAAAGGTCCTCACGAGGACGGGCAGGCGGCATCCGCCATGAGGCGGGAACCTGCAGAAAGGTCCTCGTAACGAAACTTTGTAGGCGCGGCCGGGTTCGAACCGGCGACCCCTACCGTGTCAAGGTAGTGCTCTACCACTGAGCTACGCGCCTGTACTGCTTCCTCCGCCGCCCGCCGATGTGCGGTGCGTCGAGGGAGGCGCATCGGTACCAAGCCCCTTCGAGTTGGTCAAGAAAAAAAACGAAACCGGGGGTGCTGAGGAGGGGACCCGGGACGGTCGGGGCCGGGAGGCACGGGAAGGGGGAGACCATTTGTTCCAGGGTCTCCGGCCGTTCCTTGCATGAAACCGCGATCGTGGGTATGGACGGCCGCTTTCCGAATGATCGGGGGCTCGCATTCGGGGAGCCAAGCTTCGTCCCCGTGGAGGTTACCGCCTCGTGACCACGCTGTTTTTGTCTCAGCCGACCACCGTCTCTCCGGGCCAAGGCGCCCCGCCCGCGCCCGCCCCTGCCCAGCCTTCCCAGGGCGCTCCCGCGCAGTCCCCCGAGGGCGGCGGCGGCGGAGGGCAGCCCTTCGGCGGGATGACGATCCTCTTCTTCCTGCTGCCGCTGCTCTTCGTGTTTCTGATGACGCGGAGCCAGTCGAAGAAGCAGAAGGATCTCGAGGCCGCCTTGAAGCCCGGGGACAAGGTCGTCACCCAGGCAGGGCTCATCGGGAAGCTCATCGAGGTCGGCGACAGGACGGTCAAGCTGGAGATCGCGCCCGGCGTGAACGTGCAGGTCCTGAAGGGGGCCATCCAGGGCGTCGACGGCGAGCCGAAGCCCGCGGCCGAGGCGAAGGACAAGGCGCAGGAAAAGAAAGCGTAGCGCGCGCGCTTCGGCTAAGAAGGGCTCGCGACCGCCCCCCCGAGTCGACCCTCCCATGATCTACAACATCCTCCAGTACGCATTCGCTGGCCTCGGCGCGCTGTCCCTCGGGCTCGGCGCGTGGCAGAGGTCGAAGCGCGGCGTCTTCATCATGTCGGCGATCGCCTCGTTCTGCACCGCGATCGCCGCGCACTACCACGTGTTCTGGGCGACCGCGACCTTCGGGCTCTGCGTCCCGTGGGCCCTGTTCTGCGCGCTGAACACGATCGATCTCTCGTGGCGCGTCAAGGCAGGGTTCGTCCTGTTCCTCGCGCTCGGATCGTGGCTCGCCATCTACCCGACGTACTCGGACGAGCGGTACGGCCGCATCGATCGGTCGGGGCTCGGGCCCGAGGAGCGCGCGAAGGTCGAAGAGGACGCGCGCGTGGGCAACCGCGGCGTGCGCGAGTGGCTGCTCTCGAACATCGAGTTCCGCCTCGTGCGCGGCCTCGATCTGAAGGGCGGTCTGCGGCTCGTCTACACGGTCGACGTCGACGAGGCGATCAAGGACAAGCGCGATCGGTACTACGACGAGCTGCGCCAGACGCTCGCGCGCTCCTACGGGATCGTCGGGGCGGAGCAGCAGGCGTCGATCGAGGACCTGAAGAAGCTCACCGGCAAAGCGCGCGTCGAGAAGTCGCGCGACCACGTCGGCACGCTCTTCATCCACTTCGAGGATGCGGCGGACGCGGACAAGGTGAACGACGAGTTCATGCGTCCGTTCCAGGAGATGCAGCGGCAGTTCTCGTCGGATCGGAAGCGGGTCACGTTGCGGATCAAGGGCGACGTCGAGAGCCAGATTCGCGACAAGGCCGTGGCCCAGGCGAAGGAGACGGTGCTCCGCCGCGTCGACAGCATGGGCCTCAAGGAGGCCGGCGTCACCACGCGCGACGAGGACATCATCATCGAGATCCCGGGCGACAACGATCAGACGTTCGCCGAGATCCGCGACATCGTCAGCCGTACGGCGCGCCTCGAGTTCAAGCTGCTCGACGACGAGGTGAACTACTTCGAGGCCGAGGTCCGCAACCCGAAGAACAAGGAAGTGAAGGGCCTGCGCTTCCAGCAGGAGCAGGTCTCGGTCGGCCCCGGCAAGCAGAAGGTCAACTACTACGCGGTCCTCGAGCACATGGAGGGCGAGGACATGCGCCAGGCGCTCGAGCGCCTGCGGGAGTGGGCCGCGACGCTCTCGGTGCCGGACGATCACGAGATCGGCTTCGGCAAGTACCAGGCCTACAACGAGGAGAAGGACCTCGTCGAGGACGTCGGCTGGAGGACCTACTACCTCTTCAGCAAGGCCGAGATCACCGGCGACATGGTGAGCGACGCGCAGGCGATGCCCGATCCGAGTGATCGCGGCCTCGGCGGCTGGCTCGTGCAGATGAAGATGACGAGCGTCGGTGGTGATCGCTTCGAGGACATCACCGAGAAGAACGTGAAGCGTCGCTTCGCGATCATCCTCGACCAGAAGGTCGAGAGCGCGCCGGTCATCCAGACGAAGATCCCGGGCGGCGTCGCGACGATCACGATGGGATCGGCGAACGTCGATCAGCAGGTGACCGACGCGCGCAACCTCGAGCTCGTGCTGCGCTCGGGCGCGCTGCCCGCGCCGATCTCGCCCTCGAACGAGCAGCGCATCGGCCCCTCGCTCGGTCAGGACGCGATCGTGCAGGGCGCGAAGGGCGGCCTCGCCGGCGTCGTCCTCGTGCTCCTGTTCATGCAGATTTACTACAGCCGCGCGGGCGCGATCGCGAACCTCGCCGTGCTCTTCAACATGGTGCTCCAGGTGGCGATCCTCGCGATGTTCGGCGCGTCGATGACGCTGCCCGGGATCGCGGGCCTCGTGCTCACCGTCGGCATCGCGGTCGACGCGAACGTGCTCATCAACGAGCGCATCCGCGAGGAGCTGCGGCAGGGCAAGAGCCCGCGGGCGGCGGTGGACGTGGGCTACGACAAGGCCTTCAGCGCCATCCTCGACGGCCACGTGACCACGCTGATCTCGGGCCTCATCCTGGCGCAGTACGGCTCGGGTCCCATCAAGGGCTTTGCTGTGACGCTCATCGTGGGCATCGCGGTCAGCCTGTTCACCGGCGTCGTTTGCACCCGGCTCATGTTCGATTGGGCAGTGCGGGCTCGCAAGGTCAAGAAGCTCTACCTCGGCTGAGGCGCAGCACATGGAATTCATCAAGCCTGGGCGACAGTTCGATTTCATGGGCAAGCGCTGGCTCTTCATCGGCCTCAGCGCGCTGCTCCTGCTCGCCTCGATCGTCACGTTCTTCAAGCCGGGCCCCCACCTCGGCACGGATTTCAAGGGCGGCACGGAGCTCGAGGTCGCCTTCCTCAAGGCGACGGAGGCGGGCGACGTTCGCGCGGCCGTCGAGTCACTCGGCTTCGAGGCGCCGGACGTCATCCGCGTGAAGGACAGCGGGGCCGAGGACACGCACCGCTACCTGATCCGCGTGCAAGAGGTCAGCGCCCTCGGCGAGGACCAGAAAGAGGCGATCCGGCAGAAGCTCTGCTCCCTGCCCGAGGGCACGGCGCCGAGCGCGGACTTCGAGGCGCGCTGCCCTGCGAACGTGCGCGCCAGCGAGGTCAAGTTCAGCCCCGGCGGCGACAAGGTCACGATGCGCTACGAGGTCGAGCCCGACCTCGCGGCCATCCGCGCCCAGCTCACGGGCATCCCGGGCGTGGAGCTGCGCACGGGCGAGAACAACCCCGTCGTGGTGAGCGCGCGTGACCACAAGGTCGAGGCGCAGCTCAAGTCGCGCGGCGATCAGCTCCTCGACGGCCTGCGCAACAAGCTCGGCGCCGACCGCGTGCCCGAGCGCGCGCTGCGCGTCGAGTGGATCGGCCCCAAGGCGGGCGCGCAGCTCCGCGACGCGGCCATCAAGAGCATCGCGATCGCGATCGTGTTCATCATGGCCTACATCGCGTTCCGGTTCGATCTCCGGTTCGCGCCCGGCGGCATCCTCGCGCTCGTCCACGACGTCGGCATCGCGCTCGGGGCCATGATCATCACGCACCGCGAGATCACGCTCTCCACGGTCGCCGCGATGCTGACCATCGTCGGGTACTCGATCACGGACACGGTCGTCGTCTACGACCGTATCCGCGAGAACCTGACGAAGCACCGGAACATGTCGTTCTCGTCGATCATCAACCTGTCGATCTCCGAGATGCTCGGCCGGACGATCATCACCTCCGGCGTGACGTCGCTCTCGATGGTGTGCTTCCTCGTGTGGGGCACCGGCGTCATCAAGGATTTCGCCTTCGCCCTGCTCATCGGCATCCTGGTCGGCACGTACTCGTCGATCTACGTCGCCGCGCCGTTCACCGAGTGGATCGACCGCAGGTTCTTCGGCGGCCAGGCGACGGCGCAGAAGAAGGTCACCCGCACGAAGGCCGTCAAGCGCGCCGACGCAGTGGTCTAGACCTCGCTCTTCCCCGCCAAGCAAGACGCCCCGCGGTGTGCTTCACCGCGGGGCGTTTCGTTTTTCCAGGAACCAGCCGCGCCAAACGCAGAGGTTTT
This sequence comes from Polyangium fumosum, assembly GCF_005144585.1. Lineage (GTDB taxonomy): Bacteria > Myxococcota_A > Polyangia > Polyangiales > Polyangiaceae > Polyangium > Polyangium fumosum. Next base: position 24,725 of record NZ_SSMQ01000020.1, read on the forward strand.
CCGACCGGCATGGACTCTGGACGGGGGCTGCGCTACGCGTGGATCTCACGGATGCTGAGCGACGCCGCGTGGACACAGGCGACGGATTCCCAGGCGCGTGGCCTCCTCCTTCCGGTCGCCGCGGCAAACTTGGCGCGCGAAGACGCGATCCGTGATCCGGGCGAGGCCTCTGTCGAGGCGCTGGAGCTCTCGCGGGCGCTCGGGCTCTCGATCACGGTCGCCGACGCCTTGTTCCGCGCGGGGCGCCGCGCCGACCCCGAGACGCGTCTTTTCCTCGATCCGCGCCTCGCCCACCTCACGCCGCCCGACGCGATGGCGGATCGCGAGCTCAGCGCCGATCGCCTCGCGCGAGCGATCCGCGCCCGCGAGAAAGTCGCCGTCTTCGGCGACTACGACTGCGACGGGATCACGTCGTGCGCGATCGTGACCGAGGTGCTCCGCGCGCTCGGCGGTGACGTCGTGCCGCTGCTCGCGACGCGCAAGGACGGGAGCTACGGCTTCAACGCGAAGGCGCTCGAGCGCGTGCGGCAGACGGGCGCGACGCTGCTCGTCACGTGCGACTGCGGATCGAGTGATCACGAGCGGCTCGCAACGGCGCGGAGCTACGGCATCGAGACGCTCGTGATCGATCATCACCTCGTGCCCGCGGAGCCCTTGCCTGCGCTCGCGTTCTTGAACCCGCATCGGCCCGAGTGCGGCTTTCCATTCAAGGGGCTCGCGTCGTGCGGGCTCGCGCTCTCGCTCGGCGCGGCGGTGCGGCGGGCGCTCGGCGCGAACCTCGACATGCGGCAGTGGCTCGATCTCGTGGCGATCGGGACCGTGGCCGACGTGGCGCCGCTCGTCGGCGACAACCGCGCGCTCGTGCGGGCCGGGCTCGCGGTGCTCGGCCAAGGCGCGCGGCCGGGCCTGCGGGCCTTGGCCGAGCTCGCGCGGCTGGATCTCGGCCAAGGCGTGAGCGCGGACGACATCGCGTTCCGCGTCGCGCCGCGCCTCAACGCGCCGGGCAGGCTCGACGATCCGGATCTCTCGCTCGCGCTCCTGCTCGAACGCGACAGCACGCGCGCGGCCGGGATCGCGGCGATGATCGAGCAGCTCACGGCGCAGCGGCGCGCGATCCAGGAGGAGATGATCGGGCAGGCCCTGCGCGAGATCGAGGCGAACGGCTGGGCGAAGGAGCCGGCCATTTTGCTCGCGCGCCAGGGGTGGCACCCGGGGATCGTGGGGATCGTGGCGGGGCGTGTGGCGTCGAAGTTCGGAAAGCCTACGATCGTCGTGGCACTCGACGGCGCGGCGGGGCGCGGATCGGTGCGCGGGCCGGCGGGGTTTCCGCTCCACGACGCGCTCGTGCTCTCGCGTGCTGGGCTCGTCGGGTTCGGCGGGCATCAGGCTGCGGCGGGCGTCGAGGTGCGGGCGGATCGGGTCGAGGCGCTGCGCGTGCTCTGGTGCGACGCGGCGGTCGCGCTTGGCGCGCTGAACCTGGGCCCGCTCGAAGGGGAAGCGGACGTGCGCCTCGACGACCGCGACGAGCCAGCCGTGGTGGCGCGAGATTTCGAGCGGCTGGAGCCTTGCGGGCAGGGCAACCGGGCGCCGCGGGTGCTCGTGCGTGGGGCGCCCGTGCGCGTGTCGCGCGTGATCAAGGGCCACCTCAAGCTGGAGATCTCGCTCAGGCGGCACGTGATCGGCGCGTTCGGGTACGAGCTCGGGGCCCTTTCGAGTGGCCTGTCGGGCGGGCGCGTGGACATCGTGGGCCGGCTCCGGCGCGACACGTTCCGGGGTGGCAGCGCGGTCGAGATCCGCATCGATCGCGTGGAGCGAACGAGCTAAGAAGGATGACCGTGAGCGAGCCGATCATCCGGTTCCGCGATGTGCGCAAGGCGTTCGGCCCGAAGGTCATCTACCGGGGCTTGAACCTCGAGGTGTTTCCCGGCGAGACGCTCACCGTCATCGGCGGCTCGGGCGTGGGCAAGAGCGTGATGCTGAAGCTCTTGATCCGCCTGCTCGAAGCCGATGGCGGCGCGATCACGTTCCACGGCGAGGACATCACGCAGATGAAGGAGGCGAAGGCGCGCCTCATTCGCCGTCGGATCGCGATGCTCTTCCAGGGCGCCGCGCTCTTCGACTCGATCTCGGTGGGCGAGAACGTCGCGTATGGGCTGCACGAGCACTACCGCGACGAGATGACCGAGACGCAGATCGCCGAGCGCGTCGACTGGGCGCTCTCGCTCGTGGGGCTGCCGGGCATCGAGGCGATGCGCCCCTCGGATCTCTCGGGTGGCATGAAGAAGCGCGTCGGGCTCGCGCGGGCGATCGCGGTGCAGCCCGAGGTTTTGCTCTACGACGAACCGACGACCGGGCTCGATCCGATCAACACCGAGCGCATCAACCACCTGATCCGTGGGCTCAAGAAGGCGCTCGACGTGACGAGCATCGTGGTCACGCACGACATGAAGAGCGCGTTCACGATTTCCGACCGCATGGCCATGGTGCAGGCGGGCGAGATCATCCTCTCGGGGCGGGTCGACGAGTTCCAGCAGTCCAGCGATCCGCGCGTGAAGAACTTCATCAACGGCATCGCCCCGGTCAACGAGGACGTCGAGACGCTCCTCCGTGCGTGACGAGCGGGGCTTCTTCGCGCAATATGCGGGGGGTGTGGGTGTGCAGCTTGGCGATGCCAAGCGTAGCCCCCACCGCCGAACAGGGTGCAGATGAACAGGTCGCGCGACGTCAAGGTCGGGCTCTTCGTGCTGGCGGGGCTGCTCTTCTCCGCGCTGGTGATCTTCTTGATCGGCGATGAGCGGCGCTTCTTCAGCTCGTCGGTGAAGTTCACGACGACGTTCTCGGACGTGCAGGGCCTCAAGCCCGGCGCGCCGGTGCGCATGGGCGGCATCGACATCGGCAACGTCAAGAAGGTCGGCTACCGGCCGGGCCAGGCGGAGGCCCTCGTGTACGTCGAGCTCGACGTCGTGAAGGCCGAGGCCGAGCGCATCCGCAAGGACAGCATCGCGCGTGTCGCTGCGAAGGGCCTGCTCGGCGACAAGATGATCGAGATCTCGAAGGGCAAATCGCCGGAGGCTGTCCCGCCCGGCGGCGAGATCCTGAGCGAGGAGCCCACGGATCTGATGGGCATCGCGCAGGGCATGACGTCGAAGGCCGACGCGGCGCTCGGCAACATCTCGAAGATGAGCGAGAGCCTCGCGGACGAACGCTTGCACCAGGATCTGCGCGGCAGCGTGTCGTCGATGAACAAGCTGCTCAAGGACGTGGCCGAGGGCGATGGCTACCCGAGGAAGTTCCTGACGGACAAAGAGGAAGCCGAGCGCATCTCGCGCACGCTGCAGAACATCGATCGGGCGAGCGCGGAGCTCGCGCTCACGCTGGCCGAGGTGCGCGGCGTGGTGACGCGCGTGAAGGCGGGGCCCGGCTTCGCGCACGACATCATCTACGGCGACGGCCCGCAGAAGGAGATCGCGCAGTTCGGCGCGGCGGCGGGCGAGGTCGCGTCCACGCTCAAGGGCATCCGCGAGAGCGACAGCTTCGCGCACGACGTGCTCTACGGCGGCAAGGGCAACGGCGCCGAGGCCCTGGCGAACGTCACGGCGATGACCGCGGATCTGCGGGCGATCGTCGCCGACATGCGCAAGGGCAAGGGGACCGTGGGCGCGCTGCTCGTGGATCCCTCGATTTACGAGGACGTCAAAGCGATCGTCGGCAACGTGAGCCGCAACGACATCCTTCGCGCGCTCGTGCGTTACTCGATCAAGCACGACGAGAAGAAGCCGGGTGTCGACGTGGCGCCGGGCAAAGACGAGTCGGCGGCGCAGATCAAGTAACGAAGCACTTCATGAAGCAGCCCGCGTGGCGCCCTTCGTGGGCAGCGCCGCGCGGAGGCGCGTGATGCCCTCGTGGATCTCGCGCTCGTCGAGCGCAGCGAATCCAGCCCGGAAGAAGGGGCGCGAGCGGCCGTCGAAGGCGAAGCGACGCGCAGGGTGGATGACGACGCCACGAGCGAGGGCGCGCTCGGCCCAGGCGTCGACGTCGATCCCCGGCGCGACACGGACCCACATGGCCATGCCGCCTGGCGGCGGGGCGAGCTCGACCGCGTCGCCGAGGCTGCTCCGCAGCGCCTCCGTGAGGACGTCGCGCCGCGCCTGGTAGATGCGGCGCATGCGGCGCGTGTGGCGTTGCACCTCGCCGTCTTCGAGCAGCTCGGCCACGGCGCGTTCGAGCGCGAGATCTCCCTGCCGATCGACGAACGTGCGGATCGCAGCGAGGCGCTCCACGAGCGGCGCGGGCGCGACGACGAAGCCGATGCGCAGGCCCGGCGCGAGAATTTTCGAGAGCGTGCCGATGTAGACGACGACGCCCGCGCGATCGGCGCTCGCGAGCGGCAAGACCGGGCGGCCGTCGTAGTGGAACTCGTGATCGTAGTCGTCTTCGAGGATCGCCATGCGGTGCGCGCGCGCGAGATCGAGCAGGCGGATGCGGCGCGCCGGCGAGAGCAAGGCCGTCGATGGGTACTGGTGATGCGGCGTGACGTAGACGGCGCGCACGGGCTCGCGCGCGACGAGCGCCGCGAGCGCGTCGATCGAGAGCCCCTCCGCGTCGACGGGGAGCGGGACGAGGCGCGCGCCCGTCTGCGCGAGCGCTTCCCACGCGGGGCGATATCCGAGCGCCTCCACCGCGACCACGTCCCCGGGCCCGAGCAGCGCGCGCGCGCAGAGATCGAGCGCCATCTGGCTGCCACGCGTGACGAGCACGTCCCCTGCCGACGCGCCGAGCCCTCGCACGGATGCGAGCATGTCCGCGAGCGCCGCGCGGAGCCGATCGTCCCCGCGCGCGTCGCCGTACTCGAAGAGACGTCGCGCTGAGCCACGCAGCACACGCCGGTACGCGCGCGCGAGGATCTCCGTGGGCAAGAGCCGTAGATCCGGCATGCCCCCGGAGAACACGATCGCGCCGGGCGGTGCCTCGGTCCCCCAGCCACCGGCAGAGACACGCGCCGGGAGATCAAAGCCCGCGCGCGCTGCGATCGTGCCGAGCGTGGTGGGCGAGGCGCGACGCCGTGGGACGTCGGGCATCGTGGTGGAGACGTACGTCATCGTCGCGCTGCGGGTCTCGACCCAGCCTTGCGCGGCGAGCTCGCGGTACGCCGCGACCACGGTGTTGCGATGGACGCCGAGGGAGCGCGCGAGCGCGCGGCTCCCCGGGAGCGCAGCGCCGGGCCGGAGCCTCCCGCGGCGGATGTCCTCGATCAGGGCGCGCGTGATCTGCACGAAGATCGGGACGTCGGGGGAGGGATCCAGGGCGAGCTCGAAGGGATGTTCGCGCACCCGGCTGGTCTACCCGATTTCTCGGAACTGGTCCTTCTCGGGGTACCAGCTCCGGATCACCTTCCGGCGATGCGTAGGGAGATCTTCCGGATGGATCGCGCGAGCGCGGCTGCGCTGCTCGCGCGCGCGCCCGTGGTGCACCTCGCCGCGACGACGCCCGAGGGCGAGCCCGTGCTGCGCGTGGTGCATGGCGTCGTCGTGGGCGATCACCTGCTCTTTCACGGCGCGCCCGTGGGCGAGAAGATGGACGTCGTCGGCAGGCGCGCCGTGATCTCGGCCGAGGAGGTCGTCGCCTCGATCCCGAGCTACTTCGTCGATCCGGATCGCGCGTGCCCGGCCACCACGCTCTACCGCAGCGCGCAGGTGCACGGCACGATCGAGCGCATCGAGGCGCCGCACCGGAAGGCCGAGATGCTCGCGGCGCTCATGAAGAAGTACCAGCCCGAGGGTGGGTACGTGCCGATCGACGCCGAGCATCCGCTCTACAAGAAGGCCGTCGTGGGCGTGCTCGTGCTTGGCGTCTCGCTCGAACGACTCGATGGGAAAGCGAAGCTCGGGCAGAACCGCACGCCCGCGGAGGTCGGTCGTCTCCTCGATCTGCTCTGGGCGCGGGGCGCGCCGGGGGACGCCGCGGCGATCGAGCTCGTGCGCGCGTCGAACCCGTCTGCGGCGCTGCCGTCGTTCCTCGAAGGTCCCGCGGACGCGACGCTCGTGTGTGCGATGGGGGAAGCGGACGCCGACGCGGCGACGGCCCTCCTGAACGGTACGTACTGGTGCAAGGGCACGACGGCCGAGCACATTCGCAGGAGCTTGCTGGGGTCGTCGGCCTGGGTCGGCGCGCGGGATCGCTCAGGGGCGCTCGTGGGAACGGCGCGGGCGATCGCGGACGGCGCGCGGCACGCCTGGATGTACGACGTGATCGTCCACGATGCGTGGCGAGGTCGCGGGCTCGGCCGCGCGCTGATGCGGCTGCTCCTGGATCACCCAGCGGTGCGCAGCGCGGAGACGGTGCTCTTGCGCACGCGGGATGCCATGGGGTTCTATGAGCCGTTTGGCTTCCGGACGCGGTCCGTGCAGCGGACGGAGGGGCCGGAGATCCACGAGATGATCCTCGTGCGAACGGGAGCGAGGGGAGAGCCCGTCTGTCCGCTTGCGTCGGCAAGGAAAGGCACGTAGTTCAGGTGAGAAGGGTCCCCAGAGATGCCTCGAAAGCTCGCTGATCGTCTCTCCGCCGTGGCCCCGAGCGCCACACTCGCGATGGCCGCTCAGGCCGCTCGCTTGCGCAGCCAGGGTCACAAGGTCTACCCCTTCAGCGTCGGGGAGCCGGACTTCGAACCGCCGCGCCACGTGCTCGACGCCGCGCAGGCCGCCATCGACAAGGGCGTCTCGCACTACACGGCCGTCACCGGCACGCCCGAGCTCAAGGCCGCCATCTGCGCGGCCACCGAGCGCGACCGCGGCTACCGCCCCGCGCCGAACGAGATCACGGTGTCGTGCGGCGCGAAGCACGCGCTCTTCAACGTGGCCCTCGGCCTCTACGAGCCCGGCGACGAGGTCGTGATCCCCGCGCCGTACTGGGTGAGCTACCCCGAGCAGGTCCGCATCGTCGGCGCCACGCCCGTGATCGTCGAGACGCGCGAGGACCAGGGCTTCCGCATGGATGCCGCGTCGCTCGAGCGCGCGATCACCGAGCGCACGAAGGCCATCATCCTCTGCACGCCCTCGAACCCCACGGGCTCGGCGTACGCGGAGTCGGATCTGCGCGCCCTGCTCGACGTCGTACGCCGCCACGACCTATGGCTCGTCGTCGACGAGATCTACGCCGACCTCACCTACGACGGCTTCCGCCACGTGTCGGTGCCTGCGATCGCGGAGGATCTACGGAGCCGTACGATCGTTATCTCCGGCGTGAGCAAGACGTACGCGATGACGGGATGGCGCATCGGCTGGAGCATCACGCCGCCCGAGCTCTCGAAGGTGCTCGACGTCGTGCAGAGCCAGAGCACGACGAACGCGGCCGCTGTCGCGCAGGTCGCGGCCACGGCGGCGCTCTCGGGCCCGCAGGATGCGGTGCGCGACATGCGGGATGCCTTCGCGAAGCGCCGTGATCGGATGGTCGAGGGCTTGCGCAGCATCCCCGGCGTGCGCTGTCGGATGCCCGAAGGGGCCTTTTACACGTTCGCCGACGTCCGGGGCCTTTACGGCATCCCGTACAAGAGCGGCACGATCCAGACCGACCTCGACGTCGCGATGTGGCTGCTCGAAGAGGCGCACGTCGCGAGCGTGGCGGGTACGCCCTTCGGCGCCCCGGGGTACGTGCGGTTCTCGTACGCCTGCTCGGAGAGCGACATCGACGGGGGGATCGAGGCCATTCGCGCGGCTGTCACGGCTGCGCGGGGCGGGGGTTGAAACTTCCGAACGTCCCGATCATCAAAACACTTGTCGGACGACATGGCTTGCGCTAGTCATGTCGCCGTCGTCGAGCCGCGGCGCAAGGCGTGACCCACGCCCCGCCAAACTCTCGAATGGGCGCATAACTCAGCGGTAGAGTGCATCCTTCACACGGATGAAGTCACAGGTTCAAATCCTGTTGCGCCCACCCCGCACCCGACCTCGTTGACCTTGCTCCTCCTGGAGCCCTCGCGAGGCACGAACCAACGCTCCCTTGCATCGACCGCATCGCGGTCGATGCACCAAAGGTCCAGGGCTGGCCCTGGTCCGGGTCGAGGGGCGGACAGCCCCTCGTGGGGTCCGGGGTAAAACCCCGGCGCTCACGCTGCAAAGCGAGCCTCCGCTCAGTTGCCCGAAGCGCTCGCCTGCTCCACGCGCTTCGTGATCGCATCGATCGTCGCGCGAAGCTCCTTGCGATCGCCGAGGCATGCGAAGCAGTCGGTCTGGCGGTGCCAACTGCAGCCCTTCGTCGCCAGGAGCGGCTTCAGGTGCCCGAGTGCACGCTCGTCGCCTTCCTTGGCTGCGCGCGTGAAGAGCTTCTTGCGATCACAACCCGTCGCTGCGCGAAGATCGTTTGCGATGAGCAGCCCGGGCCCGGCGATCTCTTTGACCTTGGGATCCGCGAGCAACCTCGTCGCGCGTTCCTTCGGAAACTTGCCGAGACCCGACGCGCTGAGGAGCTCGTAGAGCAGCTCGGGGCCACGCGCGCCCATCTCCGTCCCCATGATGTCGAGCGCCGTCGCCGCGACGTCCACCGGCCCGTTCGCCACGATCAAGAGTGCCTGCTTGACGTCTGGATCGCGCGCCATGTCCGGCGCGACGGCGAGGAGCTTGCGCACGGTCGTCATCGCCTTGGCGTAGTTCGCCTTCTCGCGCGTGTACGCACTGACCAGCGCCTTGAGCACCGCAGGATCCTCGGCATACCGCTCTGCGAGCGTCGCGAGCGCAGCCGGGCCCTTCTCCCGCGCTGCGCTGAGCTCCTCCGCCGATGCGTGATTGTTTGTCGCCGGCGTTGGCTCCTTCGTCGCGACCGGCGTCGACGCTGCGATCACGGGCGCTGCGTCCTGCGCCGAACCTGCGTCATGCACCTCCGCCACGGACGAACTCTGCTCCAGCGCGTCGATCGGCCCCGTGCCGCGCAACATGACCGCGAGCACGACGATCCCCACGACGCACACGAGCCCCACGCCTGCGAGGATGACCGCTTGTACACCTCGGCTGCGCCTCGGTGGTGCAGGCCGCGCGCGCGGCGCCTGTCCGGGCAATGCCGGCGCATACAACGTGGCTGCCTCGGCGATCACGCCGCGCTCTGCGCCCTGCCTGGAACCCGACGACCCAGCGCCGCTCATTCAGGTCCGCATGATACGGGCGAGATGCGGCGCGCACCAAGCAGCTCGATGCGGCGCTAACGGATGGACACGATGCGTCCGCCCGCGCTGCGAAGCGCGAGCGGGCACGGGGGCGCGAGGAGGAATCGGAAGGGGAAGGGGAGGGAGCGCGTGAACCGCGGGCGGCCGGTTCGCAGCCGCCCCACGGGGATCACTCGTAGTCGTCGCCGCCCGAGGGAGGCTTGGGCGCCGGCGGCGGCGGCTTCGGCTTCTCGGTCTCGGCCGGTGCTGCCGTGGGCTTGGGCTCGGCCTTGGGTTCCGCCTTGGGCTCGGCCTTGGGCTCGGTCTTCGTCTCCGTCTTCGGGGGCTCCGCGGCGGGCGCCGCCGACGCGGGAGGCGCCGCTGCGCTCGCCGTCGTGGAGGGCGCTGCGTTCGCCGAGGACGAAGGCTCCGGCGCTGCCGACGCCGAGGCCGCGGGCACGACCTCCGGGGTCGGCGCGGTCGTCGGCGTGGCCTTGACCTCGGGCTTGACCGTCGGCTGGACCTGCGGGGTGGGCGGGGGCGGCGTCTCGTTCTTGCTCTGGCCGAGCGCGAGGAAGAGGCCACCGCCGATCGCCGCCGCGATGAGCAGGATCGTGAGGATCCGGCCGCCGCCGCCGCTGCTCTCCTCGACGGGCTCGGGGGGCGGAGGTGCCGCCTTCGCCGCGGCCGCCTTGGGCTTGGTGCCGCCGCTCTTGCCTTCCCCGGCCTTCGCCTTCGTGCCGCGGACGTCGACGGTCTTCGCCTCGCGGCGATCGTCGCCTTCGCTCTTCTTCGTGCTCGATGCGGCCTTCGTCTCGGACTTCTTCGAGACCGGCTTCTCGGAGTCGGCCTTCTTCTCCTCGGCCTCGGCCTCGGGCTCCTCGGCCTTCGCTTCGGCCTTGGGCTCCTCGGCCTTCTCTTCAGCCTTGGGCTCCTCGGCCTTCGCTTCGGCCTTGGGCTCCTCGGCCTTGGGCTCCTCGGCCTTCGCTTCGGCCTTGGGCTCTTCGGCCTTCGCTTCGGCCTTGGGCTCCTCGGCCTTTTTCTCCTCGGCCTTGGGCTCGGCCTTCTTTTCCTCGGCCTTCGGGGCTTCCTTGGCGAGCTCGATCTTGCCGCCGCTCACGTCGTCGAGCGAACTGCCCGTGCCCGCGAGCGCTTGCTTCAGGAGCTCCGCGGCCTGGCGCATCACGGTGCGCTCCTCCGGCGGCGGCATGTCCTGCTCGGGATTGGTGGACGGGAAGAATCCTCCGCCGCCGCTCGACTCGCTCTTCTTCTCCTCGCCCGTCGTCGGCTTGCCTGCGGCCTTCGCCGCGGCGCCGACGGCGCCGAGCCCGAGCATCGTCGACGCGCGCGGACCGGTCTTCGACGCGGCCGCTGCGGGCGCAGGCGTCGCGGCTCCGTCCCCGTCGTCGCTCGTGCCTTCGGGTTTGCCCGCGTCGTAGGCGTTCGGGCCACCCTTCTGGTTGTCGACGAGGCGCTGGATCATCGCCTTCGAGTCGTCGTCGATCTTGATGAACTTCACGCCCATGCCGGCGGGCGACCCATCGGTCGACTGATCCGAATCGCGCTTCCAGACGACGCGGCCCACGCCGCTCAGCACGGACTTCTCCTCCTGGATGCGGATCTCGAACTTGAGCAGCGTCCCCGGGGGGAAGGGCGACGGCGTCTTGATGAAGATGCCGCCCTTGCTCACGTCATGTGAATGGTTCTCGATGAACTCGTCGACGGTGGCGCTCTTGTAGCGCACGGTCATCGAGAGCACCTTCGCCCGCGGGTCCTTACGAGTGTCCTCAGCCATCAGGGTAGAGCTCCCATCTCGATCAACGAAGGGTCGCTCCGGGTCGCCCCGGCGCGAGCAGCGGCGCGGATGTTACCTTGAGGTCGCACACAAACCCAACTACGTTGTAACGGCCTCCGGCCGGAAAAAGTTTTCCGTGCCTCGATTGCACCGAGGCGTCCGCACGCTTGGGCTCGCTCGCCGATCCAGCGGATCGAGCGGCCCGCGCATGTGTCGCCTCTACGATAGAGATATCATTTCTGCATGTCCGTTCGGGACCACTTCCGCGCGCACGGACGAAAGCGCATGGAGCTCGAGGCCACCCTCCTCGACCAGGAGGGCCGCGCCCGCGGTGTCACCATCCGCGACCTCGGCCTCGGCGGCGCCGGGATCGAGGTCCTCGAACGTGACATCTCTGCAGAGGCAGGAAACGAGCTGACCCCCGATAGTTCCGTCACGCTGGAGGTGACGACGCCGTCGTTGTGGGATCCGCTCCGCTTGAACGGCACCGTCGCCTGGATCCGCCGCGGCACGCCCGGCGGACGGCGCACCCGCGTTGGCATCCGCTTCGAGCACCACGACGCAGCCACGCTGCTGTCGTTGTTCCAGATCCTCTCGTAGCCACGCGCGCACGCTTCCCGTCGAGCGTCGCGAGATCGTTTCGATTTCAGGAGAGCAGCGGCGCGCGGTGCCCTTCCTGGTTGTAACGGACGGCGTAGAGGCCGCCGAAGAGCGCGGACACGCCGATCGCGAACACCCAGAACAGAGGCGCGAAGATCAAGAGCGGGGCGAGCAACTTCCCGAACACGATCACGAGCAGCGACGCGGGCAGCACCACGCGCAGCGGAGCGGCGTAGGCGAGCCCGAGCCCCGGGACGAGCGCGCCGAGCACGACCGCGAGCGTCACGCTCTTCTGCGGGGTCATGCGCAGGCTCGGCCGCGTGTACGTCACAGGCGTGATGCTGTCGATCGGCTTCGGCCTCGCGGCGCGTCGGCGCGCGAGCGGCAACGACGTGGAGAGCCCGCGGACGCGGTAGACGACAAAGCCTTCGTTCTCGTCGACCTCGAGATCGAGCAGCCCCTCACGAGCCATCCTGTCGAGACCCTGCTGCACGCGCGCGGGCGGCGTCCGCAGGTGCGCAACTACGTTGGCCACCGTGAGCGGAACGCCGCGGCTGCCGAGCTCGATCACCTCGATCTGGAAACTCTCGTAGCTCACCTACGATCTTCTAGCGCTCGCCGGCGGAAGGCGCAGCGCACCGAAGTTCGTTGGTGCACGGACGAATTTTTGTGGAGGAGTTCGGTTGCGTGTCGAACGACACGAACATTCGGGGCGTTGGGGGCGAGAGCTACGCGAGCGCAGCGACGCCCCCAAGCACGAACGACTAGAACGCGAAGACGGGGCCGACGGACGGCGCGAGGACCACGGCGAACGTGGTCAGCATGAACATCGCCTTGATCTCGGCGGTCACGCCGAAGTTCGGCGTGAAGGCGTAGGTCGCGCCGGCGCCGAGAGAGACGAAGTTGAGGCCCGAGATCTGGTAGGCGTCGAGGTCGCGGCTGACCGCCGGCGTGCTGCCGGGGCAGGAGTCGTCGGACGGATCGATCGGGTCCTCGCCGCTCTTCAGCAGCTTGTCGCAGACGGTGACGGGCACGGCCGCCGAGACCTTCGCGATGCCCACGCCGAGGAAGCCGAACGGACGGATCTGACCCTGCTCGAACTGGCTGCCCATGAACGAGTACCAGGCGCGCAGCTCGCCGTGGATGGGCGGGAAGTTGACCATCTCGGGGTGCAGCGCGTTCGGCGGCGCCTGATCCGACGAGGGGTGCCCGCCGAACGCGATGCCGAAGCGCAGGCCCGCGCCGAACGTGCCCGAGCCGATCTTGGCGAGCTCGCGATCGTACGAGGCGAAGACGCGGCCGCCGGCCGGCGCGAAGCCGCCCTGGATGCCGTTCGTGCCCTGCGCGGAGATGGGATCGCCGAAGAAGCGATCGGTGCCGCCGGGGTAGAAGCAGTAGTACGTGTCGTTGTCGCCGGAGCAGACGTTCTCGGCGCTGTTGATCAGCATCAGGTCGAGCTGGCCGCCGAGCCCGATGATGTTCTTCTTGCCCTTGCCGGCAGGCTCGGGGCCGGTGTCACCACCCTCGCGCTTGCCCTCTTCGCACTGGCCGTTCTGGCAGATGAGCCCGGCCTGGCACTCTTGATCGGCCTCGCAGGTCGCGCCCCAGCCCTTCTCGCCGCGCTTCTCTTGGTCGTCTTTTTTCTCGCAACCCGGCAGGCCCGGCGGGCAGTCTTCCTTCGCCGAGCACTTCTTCGGGGGCTTCTTGCCCGGCAGCGAGGGCTCGTCGCCTTCGAGATCACGCTTGATCGGGACGCGGTACGGATCCTTCTGCGAGCCCGCCTTGAGCTGCTCGCCGCTGTCGTCCGTGACCACGATGTAGTACTTGATGTCGCCCGTCGTGGTGACGTCCGCGCACGGGATCTCCGCGCCCCAGCCCTTGCCGACGCGCTGCATCTCGAGCGAGGTCCACTTCGAGGCGCCGAAGGGCTTGTACCGGAGCGTCGCCTTCGCGACCGTGACGTCCTCGCCGATCTCGATGAACACGGGCACCGGCGTGTTGACCGCCTGCTCCGGGATCGGCGTGTGCTCGAGGTCGCCGCCGGGCTTGTCGCTTTCGTCGCCCTCCTCGCTGCTCGGCGGGGGCTTCGACGGGGGAGGCTTGCTCGGCTTCGCCTGCTTCTTGGCCTCCTCGAAGGCCTTCGTGAGCTCGGGCGTGGTGAGCGACTCGATCAGCGAGGCGGAAGGATCGGCCTTGAGGGCCTCGATGAACTCTTCCTTGGCCTTGTCGAGCTTGCTCGAGCCGCCGTAGACGGTGCCGAGCGCGACGTGGAGCTTGCCCAGAACCTTTGGGCTGCAACCATCGTCGCCGCACTTCTTCAGCGCGTCCTTGAGCTTTTTCTCGGCCTTGTCGAACTCGACGGCGAGGTAATCCTCGTCCATCGCCTGGTCGTGGAGCTTGAGGGCCTCTTTGTCCTTCTCGCCTGCCGCGAAGGCCGTATCCGAGTAGCTACAGAGGCCACCCATGATGACGGCGGAAAGCGCAAAGGCAGCGAACGACCCAAACGGACGAAGATACACGGCGGTCTGTCCTCCGGGAGGAGCGATGGGGGAGGGCTGGTCGGTACCGAGGTTTTACTTCTGACCTTCGGTCCGGACAAATTGCACGCGTCGATTGAGCGCGCGATTTTGATCGGTCGTGTTCGGAACGAGGGGGATCTCCATACCGTAGCCGTGCGATGTGAGCCGGCTCGGCTCGACGCCCTTCGCGACGAGGTACTTCAAAACGGCCGCAGCGCGGCGATCCGAGAGCTTCTTGTTATACGCGGCCGCACCCTTGTTGTCCGTGTGGCCCTGGATCTCGATCTTGATCTTCGGGTTGTCCTGAAGAACTTGTGCCACCGCGTCGAGGATCGCGTAGCTGTCGGGCTTGATCTTGTCCTTGTCGAACTCGAAGTGGATCTGCTGGGTGATCTTGATCTCCTTCTCCGTCACGATGACGAGAGAAGGCTTCTTCGGGCACCCAGGCTTGTCGCCGCCCACCACGCCGGGCTCGTTCGGGCACTGATCCTCGAGGTCCGGGACCGTGTCCTTGTCGTTGTCCGGCTCAGGGCAGCCGTCGACGTCCTCGTACCCGTCCGGATCCTCGGGCTCGTTCGCGCAGCTCTTGCCCGTCGAGGGATCCTTGTCCGCGTCGTCGAGGATTCCGTCGAGATCGTTGTCGATCTCCGGGCAACCGTCGTCGTCCAGGTAGCCGTCCTTGTCCTCCGGCACGAGGACGCAGCTATCCTTCGAGTTCGGCAAGCCGTCGCCGTCCGTGTCCGGATCGTCGGGGCAGCCGTCCTCGTCCTGGAAGCCGTTCCACGTCTCGGCCTCGCACGGGCACTTCGTGTCCTGCGGATCGAGATACCCGTCGCCGTCGCAGTCGCCGGGAGGCGGCGGGGGCGGAGGCGGCGGAGGCGGCGCCTCTTCCTCGACGAAGCCACGCTCGGCGCACTTCTGCGGCGGCGAGAGATCATAAGCCGCGTGCGCGTTCGCGCGCGCGATGTCGAGGTGCGCCTTCGCCTTGAAGAGGAAGCCTTGATCGAGCTCCGTCTCCGCGAACGTAAGGTGGCTCTTCGCCGTCGCGAGCTCGCGCGGCGCGCAGCGGATCGCGCCGTTGCGCTCGGCCTGCCCCGCGACCTTCGTGAGGCCCTCGATGTCGCCGCGCATGACGGAGACCTGCGAGCACGAGGCCTGACCGATCGCCATGACGACGAGCGCCGGGAGCGCCCAGCGCCCGTACGAACGATCCGCCGGACGACGCGCCGGCTTCTGCATCTTGGTAGCGCCGCGCGTGCTCTTCATCGGCCCGATCCCTCGTGCGCCTGCTTCGCGAGAACGATGGCCTTCTCGGCGTACTCTTCGGCCGTGCTCGCGAACTTGATCGCGTCGCCGTAGTCGGCCGTCGAAGCCTCTTCCATGGCCTTGTGAAGGTGCTCCTTCGCCGTCCAGAACTCGTAGGGCGCGTAGCGCTCGGCGCCGAGCGCCTCCGCCGTCTCGAGCTTCGAGGAAGCGCTGCTCGACGTGATCGCGTAGATCGAGCCGCCACAGCCGGTCGCGCCGATGAGGGAGAAGATCCCCATCGCTGCCAGCACCCAAGCTCCACGCTTGGGGCTCCGGGTCGCCTCCTGGCGCCCTCCGCCCCAAACCCCGATTCGGAACCGCCGCACGTGCGCCTTCACGATCGCGTTCTTTCTGGAGCGACGACGGAACCGATCCGTCGCTCCCATCCGTGCCCCGGACGCTATCAAGCGTGCGCGCCGCGCGTCAATGCCAGTGTGCGAGCGCGCGGGACGCGGTCAAAGTCGGCGGAAGACGGAGACCACGACGCCGAGCAACATCGTCGGCTTGAAGTCCGAGGCCCGCACGAGGATCGGGGCCATCTTCGCGTTCGCCGGCTGGAACCGGACGTAGTCCTTCTCGGGGAAGTAGTACTTGACCGTCGCCTCGTCCCCGATGAGCGCCACCACGATCTCGCCACGCTGCGCGGTAGGCTGGCGTCGCACGAAGATGTAGTCGCCGTTCAGGATGCCGGCCTCGATCATCGAGTCGCCCGTGACCTTCAAGCCGAAGATCTCGCGGCCGCCACGGACGAGCATCCGATCGATGCGGACCGTGTCGATGACGTGCTCCTCGGCGAGCAGCGGCAGGCCCGCGGCGATCCGGCCGACCACCGGGACCTCGAGCAGGTCGTCCTCGGGCGCCTCGGGCATTGAGAGCGGCTCGTCCGCCCGTACGTTGGCGGCGGACATGTCCTTCGGCCGCAAGGCGCGGCTCTTCATGTCCTCCCGCGTCAAGTACCCCTTCCGCTCGAGCGCGCGCAGATGGTCGTTCACCCCGTTCGTGGAGCGAATCCCCATGTGTGCGCCGATCTCCCGCAACGTGGGCGGGTAGCCCCGCTCGTGGATGGATTGGCGGATGTAATGCAGAACCTGCTGTTGGCGCTCGGTGAGCCCTTGCATCGCAGCGCCTACCCTACTGAACGGGCGGTGGGGTGTCAAAATTCCTGCTTTGTTTCTTACGGGAGAGATTCGGCGGCGCGCGCGTGAGGCTGGATCCGCCGGGCTCGCTAGGTCGCGGGGCCGCGGCGGACGGCGCGCCCTTCGATCATGGCGCGCAGCTCCTCCATGTCACCGGCGTGCGCGAGCGCGTCTTCGAGCGAGATCAGGCGGCGCTGGTAGAGCCCGTGGAGGCACTGGTTCATCGTCTGCATGCCGCTGCCCGCCTGGCCGACCTGCATCTGCGAGTAGATCTGGTGGAGCTTGTCCTCGCGGATGAGGTTCCGGATGGCCGCGTTCGGCACCATGACCTCGAGCGCGAGCGTGCGGCCTCCGCCGATCTTGGGGACGAGCTGCTGCGTCATGACGGCCGCGAGCGTGAAGCTGAGCTGCGCGCGGACCTGCGACTGCTGATGCGCGGGGAAGACGTCGATGATGCGGTTGATCGAGGAGACCGCGCTGTTCGTGTGCAGCGTGGCGAAGACGAGGTGGCCCGTCTCGGCGATCGTGAGCGCCGCCTCGATGGTCTCGAGATCACGCATCTCGCCGACGAGCACGACGTCCGGATCCTGGCGGAGGATGTACTTGAGCGCGTCCTTGAACGACGCCGTGTCGGCGCCGACCTCGCGCTGGTTCACGACCGAGAGCTTGTGGTTGTGGATGTACTCGATCGGGTCTTCGACCGTGATGATGTGCAGGCGCTGCTCGGAGTTCACCTTGTCGATGATGCTCGCGAGCGTGGTGCTCTTGCCGGAGCCTGTCGGTCCGGTGACGAGCACGAGGCCGCGCGGTTTGTTGGCGATCTCGGCGGCCACGGGCGGCAAGCCGAGATCGTCGAAGCTCAGGATCTTGAAGGGGATCTGGCGGAACGCGCCCGCGACGGCGCCGCGCTGCATGAAGATGTTCGCGCGGAAGCGGGAGATGCTCGACAGGCCGAACGAGAGGTCGAGCTCGTTCTTCTTTTCGAAGACGAGCTTCTGATCTTCGCTGAGGACCGAGTAGCAGAGCTCCTTCGTGTCTTCGTCGTTCAGCGGCGGGAGCTTGAGCGGGACGACCGAGCCGTCGATGCGCAGGAGCGGAGGCGAGTTCCGCGTGATGTGCATGTCGCTCGCCCCCTTGTCGACCATGACCTTGAGGAGCTGCTGGATCGTGTAACGGAGGGGCTCGCGCCCCGGCGTCTCCGCGGTCATCGCTAGTCTCCCATCGTGACGCGGCCGATCTCCTCGGTCGTGGTCATGCCCTGCATCACCTTCTCGATGCCCGCCATGCGCAGGGTCATCATCCCGTTCTTGATCGCAGCCGTCTTGAGCTCGGCGGTCGAGGCGCCCTGGAGGACGAGCTCCTTCAGATTGTCCGTGAAGCGCATGACCTCGTAGAGCGCGACGCGGCCCTTGTAGCCCGAGCCGTTGCACGTCTTGCAGCCCGCGCCCTTCATGAGCTTGGCGTTCTTGAGCTGATCGGGCGTGAAGCCGAAGTCGGCGAGCGTGCGCGGGTCCTGCTTGAAGGGCTGCCGGCAGTCGGCGCAGTTCTTTCGCGCGAGGCGTTGCGCGAGGACGAGGTTCACGCTCGCGGTGATGAGGAAGGGCTCGATGCCCATGTTGAGCAGACGCGAGATCGTCGACGGCGCGTCGTTCGTGTGCAGCGTGGAGAGCACCATGTGGCCCGTGAGCGCAGCCTTGACCGCGATCTCGGCGGTCTCGAAGTCGCGGATCTCGCCGACCATGATGATGTCCGGGTCCTGGCGCAAAAAGGAGCGGAGCGAGGCCGCGAAGTTCAGGCCGATGGAGTCCTGCATCTGCACCTGGTTGATGCCGTGGAGGTTGTACTCGACGGGATCCTCGGCGGTGCTGATGTTCGTCTCGATCTGGTTGAGCTCGCTCAGCGCGGAGTAGAGCGTCGTCGTCTTGCCGGAGCCCGTCGGGCCCGTGACGAGGACCATGCCCCAGGGCTGGTTGATCGCCCACTGGAAGTCCTCGAGCGGCTTCCTGTCGAACCCGAGCTTCGTCATGTCGAGCTGGAGGTTCGATTTGTCGAGGAGGCGCATGACGATCTTCTCACCCCAGATCGTCGGGCAGACGGAGACGCGGAAGTCCATCTCCTTGCCCTTGCCGAGCTTGAGCTTGATGCGCCCGTCCTGCGGCAAGCGGCGCTCCGCGATGTCGAGCGAGCTCATGATCTTGAGCCGGCTCGCGATCGCGTTCTTGAGCTTCATCGGAGGCTGCATCTCCTCCACGAGCACGCCGTCGATGCGGTAGCGGACCCGGAGCTTCTTCTCGTACGGCTCGATGTGGATGTCGCTCGCGCCCTTCTTGATGGCGTTGAGGAGGATCGCGTTCACGAGCCTGACGACCGGCGCGCCCTCGGCCGCCTTCTCGAGCTCGAGGACGTTCACGTCCTCGGTGTCGACCGTGAAGTCGACCTGCTCGTCGCCGAACTCGGCGAGCATCTCGTCGTAGGAGGGGCCGGCGGAGTAGGCGCGCTCGATGGCCTGGAGGATCGCTCCCTCGGAGGCGACGCGCGGCTCGACGATGGAGCCCGTGAGGAACTTGATGTCGTCGATCGCGTGGAGGTTCGTGGGATCCGCCATCGCCACGACGAGCGAGGTGCCCGACCGGAACAGCGGGATGATCTTCTGCTTCTCGCAGACGTCGCGCGGGACGAGCTTCAAGACGTCGGGATCGAACTCGGTGCCGTCGAGGTTGGCGACGGGGACGCCGTACTGGGTGGCGAGGAAACTCGCGATGTCGTCGTCGGACAGGTAGCCGAGCTTCGTCAGCACCTGGCCCAGGTTGGTTCCGCTCTTGCGTTGCTCTTCCTGCGCTTGGCGGAGCTGCTGCAAGCTGATGAGCTTCTCGCGGACGAGCAGCTCGCCCAGGCGGGTCTGACCGGTCGTAAAGTTGGACATCGAGCCTCCGATGGTCCGCGGAGGGAAGGGGAGAGTCAACAGCCGGGCACGGCGGGCCTCGCGAGAGCCCTCGCGCAAGCCTTCCGAGCCGCGCTACCATGCCGCGCAGTGGGTCTCTTCGATCGCTTCCTGCGCTGGGGCGAGGGCCGACGAGCAAAAGACGCGCGCGCCCGGGAGCTCGCCGGTGATCTTGCTTCCGCGGCCACGCTGTACGTCGAGGCCGAGATGCCGGACGAAGCGGCGCGCGTGCTCTTGCTCCGCGCCGACGCCGAAGGCTCGGCCGAGCAACGGATCGCGTTCTGCGACGTCGCCGCGCGCACCGCGAAGAGCGAGGAGATCCAGAAACGCGCGCTCGGTCGCAAGGCGTTGCTGACGCTCGACGTGATCCGCGCCCGCGGCGGGGCTTCGTTGAAGAGCGAGCTCGGGCGCGTCGCCCGCGAGCTCGAAGGCGCAGGGCAGCTCGAACGCGCGGCCGAGCTCTACGCGGAGCTTGGCGACGCCGAGGCGGAGATCCGGGTGCTCACGGAGATGGGCGCGATCGAGAAGCTCGAAGAGCGCCTGAAGGCCTCGCATGCAGAGTCGCGCAAGGTCCGCGAGGTGACGGACGTGCGCAGGCGCGTGGCCGATCTCGACCGGACCGCGGAGCGTCGCGCCGCATTGGACGTCGCGCGGGCCGCGCTCGCGGAGCGAGACGACGACGTCGTGGCCGACGCCGCCCGTGCGATCCGAGCGCGCCTCGCGACAGGGCCGCTCGTTGATCTGGAGATCGGCGGGAAGCGCTTCCATGCGGCGCTCGGTGAGGAGGTGACGATCGGCCGCGGGGAAGCGACGATCCTCGTGGGCGCGCGGGCCGTGAGCCGCACGCACCTGCGCATCCGCCGGGAGGGGAATGCGATCTTCGTGGAGGATCTCGACACGCGGAACGGGACGATGCTCGCGGGCGCGCGGATCCAGGGCGTGATCCCGGTGGGTGAGGGGATTCGCCTGGAGCTCGGCGGCGAGGTGCCGTGCGGGATCGAGCGGCCGACGGCGTCGCTCGAGCGGGAGCTCGTGCCGGATGGCGTGGTCGTGACGATCGCGGGGACACGTTTCCTCGCGCCGCTCGGCCCGCTCGTGGTGGGCGCGCTGCACGTCGATCGGGTTGCACACGGCGACAACGGATTCGTGGTGCTGCGGACGCCGAGTGGTGCGCCGCGGCCGATCCTGGGCGAGTTCGAACTCGCCGCCGAGGTGGAGCTTTGCGTCGGCGACGAGATCCGCGCGCGTCGCGGCGGGCCCGTGGTGTTGCGCGTGGCCACGGCGAGCCGCGAAGGAAGCGGGAGCGGCGCGTGAGTTTGTGGCGGAAGATCAGGGGGCGGCTCTTCGGCGAGAGCGACGAGGCCACGAGCGAGGAGGCCCTTCGCGGAGCGGACGATCGCGCGACGGCTGCGCGTGCAGAGCCGCGCCGCGAGCCTGCGCGCGCCGACGTCGACGAAGCGTCTGCCGAGCTCGCGCAGCTCGCGCGTGTGGGCGCGCCGGATGGTCCGAGCGAGGAGCAAGCGATCCTGCTCCTGCGCAAGGCGCGCGGGACGGTGCGCGAGGCCGAAGCCGCGGCGCGTGTGCTCGAAGCCGCGGAGGACTACGCGGTGCCGGAGGCCGTGCGGCTCGCATGCGCGGACATCCTCGCGGCGCGCGGCGACGAGAAGGGCGCGCTCGATGCGCTGGCGAACGCGTCGAGCACGCCAGCGCTCTTGCTCGCGGCGGATCTCAACGCCTCGCTCGGCCAGCTTCCGCGCGCGCTCGGGACGATCGAGCGGGTGCTCGCGCGGAACATCGACACGCCGGGCGCGCGGGAGCGGCACACGCGATGGCGCGCGGCGCTCGGTGCAGCGCCTGGACCCGCGCGGCGGCTCGACGAGGCCACGGTGGTGACGGACGCCGGCGCGCGCGCGCCGTTCCGGCTCTTGCGTGAAGTCGCGCGCGGCGGCGCCGGGACCGTCTACGAGGCCGAGGACGAGCTGCTCGGCCGGCGCCTCGCGTTCAAGGTCTACCATCGACGTGGTCGCGACCGAGAGCACCTCGAACGGGAGGCGCGGCTCGCCGATCGGATGCGTGGGCCCGGCGTGATCCGCGTGCTCGACGCGGACCCAGACGAAGGATGGCTCGCGCTCGAGTGGATCCCGCGGGGATCGGTGCGCGACGTGCTCGCCCGGGGCGATCTCGCGGCGCTCGTCCCTATCGATCGCTGGGCGCTCCCGCTCGCTCGGGCGCTCGCGCGGCTCCACGCAGGAGGGTTCGTCCACGCGGATGTCAAGCCGGCGAACGTGCTCCTCCGGGACACCGGTGAGCCCTTGCTCGGCGACTTCGGCATCGCGCGGCCGCTCGGCGCCCGCGGGGAAGGGGGCAGCGCCGGATACGTCTCGCCCGAACGCATCGCCGGCCGGTCGAGCGACCCGCGCGACGACGTGTACGGCTACGGCCGCGTGCTCGAAGACGTGCTTCACAGGCTCGGGGAGCGGGGGATCGCCATGGAAGAGGCCGCGCGGTGGCGCGCGATCGCCGACGTGTGCATCGGCCCGGACGATCGGCGCCCGGCGAACGGCGCCGAGCTGGTCGGGCGTCTGCCCACGGCGCGGGCGAAGGTCTCGTGAGCCTCCCGCGCCCTTGCAGCCCAGGACACTGGAACCGGTGGACCACCAAGGCCTGTCGTTCGCTGCGCTCACCACGCCCGAGGCCTGGTAGATTCCCTGCTTCGATGAAGGCCCGCGGCCCGGGAGCAGCCTGATGCGCTTGGCGATCGTCGCGACGCCCTCGCTCCTCTCCGACATGCGCGCTCCGCCGGGCGCGCTCGACGGCGACATCCTGCGCTCGCGTCTCCCCCTGGACGACACGGCGTTCGAGGTCGTGGACATCGATCCCCACGTGGATCTCGCCGAGCAGCTCGACACGCTCTTCGAGCAGCGCAAGCCGGGGCCGGAGGACGAGCTCCTCTTCTACGTGTCGAGCCCCGTCGCGGTCTCGGTCGACGGCGAGTTCTTCCTATGCCTCGATCCCGAGAACCCGCAGACCGGCGACGCGCTCGCGGACGTGGTCGCCGTCTTTCAGGATCACGTGTCGGGTCCCGTGCTCTTCGTGCTCGAGTGCCGCCACGCGCCTGCGCCCGCCGATCCGTTCCGCAGCGCGACCGTCGTCGCCGCCGCGAAAGACGCCGTGAACCCGCAGCGCAGCGGGATCGAGTTGCTCATCGCGGCGCGGCCCTCGGCGCCCGGCGTCGAGGATCGACCGTCGCCGTTCACGCGCGCGCTCATCAACGCGTTCGACGACGCGGACGCGGAGACGGGCCTGCTCGCGCGGATGCTCTACGAGCGCATCAAGGAAGGGCTCGTCGGCGTGGTGCCGTGTTTCGCGCACGCGCGCGGCTGGACGCCGTTCGCGTTGATCCCGGTGCCCGTCGGCTCGACGATCTGGAAGGACGCGGGCGTGCCTGCGCTGGCAGACGCGCCCTCGACGCTCGACGCGGAGGCGCTGGCGCGCGGCGAGCGGCTCGAAGAGGTGACGCTCGAATCGGAGGCGGCCGAGGCGCTGCTCGGATCCCTCGGCAAGCCGCACGCGCGCTCGGTGCGCGTGGAGGCCGTCGAGCCGCCGCCGCTGCGGGAGGGCTCGCCGGAGAACATGCCGCAGAGCGTGGACGTCGTGCTCGACGACGCCGCGTTCGGCGAGCGCGGTCCCGTGACGACGTTGCGCTCGCGCATCCTGCCGAGCTCGACGGCGCCCGAGCCCGCGCCCGAGATCACGCAGGAGAGCACAACCGAGCCCGAACCCGAGCCCGCGCCTTCGATCGCACCCGAGCCTGCGCGGATCCTGCAGGCGAGTGAGCCTTCTGCGGCTTACGTGGCGACGACGTTGCCCGAGGATCGATCGTTCACGCGCCCCGAAGCGTCGGTCCCTCGCGTGATCATCCAGGAGCCGGTGCCTCCATCGGTCGCGCCAGCGACGACGCCGAGCCCGCAAGCCGAAGAAGTCTCGCCTGCGCCCGCGCCGCGCATCACCGTCGTGCCGGAGATCCCCGAGCCCGCGGCGACCACGGTCGCGTCGCCGCGTGTGTCCTCGCCGCCGCCCGTGCCGACCACGTCGCCGAACGCGTCGCCTGCGCCCGAGACGCCGCCGGCGGTGGAGACGTCGCCCGCGGTGCACCATCGCGACGTGGGCGATGCGATGCTCGCCGCCAAGGATCACGAGGGCGCGCTCGGCGAGTATCGCAAGGCGCTCGGCCACCTCGCGCCCGGCGACACGGAGGAGCGCGCCGAGCTCTACGTTCGCCTCGCGACCGCGAAGTGGGGGCAGGAGAAACGCAAGGAGGCGATCTCGAACCTCGACAAGGCGCTCACGCTCCGCCCCGAGTACCGCCCTGCGCTCGAAGCCCTCATCGTGCTCAACGTGACGGAGCGTGATTTCCGCGCCGTACACGCCGCCGAGGAGCGACTGCTCGCGACCCTCACGAGCGAGACGGAGCGCTTCGAGCACCTCATGGAGTTCGGCGATCGCTGGGAGAGCATCGGCTCCGATCCGGGCCGCGCGCGCGCCTCGTTCGAGCGGGCCCGCGACATTCGCCCCGAGGATCTCCTGGTCCTCGGGAAGCTGCGCCGCCTCTACGAGCACGCGAGCGAGATCGACAAGGTGATCGAGAGCCGCCGCCGCATCGCGGAGCTCACGCCGGTCCCGCGCGACCGCGCCGCGAGCTACCTGGAGCTCGCGACCTACTGCCAGGAGATCGAACGCGAGGAGCTCGCGATCGAGATGCTGGAGCTCGCGATCGACAGCGACTCCAGCATGATCGAACCGCTCGACACCCTCGCGCGCATCCTCTCGGAGCGGCAGGAGTGGAGCCAGCTCGAAGCGATCTACCGCCGCGCGCTTGCCCGCCTCGATCGGCTCCCCCAAGGCGAGCCGCGTCGCCGCGCGGCGTGGGAGATCGGGCGGCGCCTCGGTCTCCTCTTCCGAGATCACCTGGAGGATCCGCTCGTGGCGCTCGCTTACTTCGAGCGCTCGGTCGACGAGCGCCCCGAGGATCTCGGCGGCCACCTCGTCGTCGCGGATCTCGCACGCACGATCGGCCGGCATGAGCGCGCGCTCGTACACCTGCGCGACGCGGCGAAGCTCGATCCGCAGCGCGCCCAGTCGTACCACGACATCTTCGACGTCGCGCAGAAGCTCCGCCAGCCGGACGTGGCGTACACCGCCTCCGTGGTCACCGCGCACCTCGGCGTCGTCGAGTCGCGCGAGAAGTTCCTCTACGACGAGCACAAGCCGAACGGCGTGCCGCGTTTCCTGAGCGCGATGCCCACCGAAGGCTGGGATCTTTTGCGAGACGAGCGGAGAGACACGCTCACCGAAGGCGTGCTCGAAGCGATCGCGGGCGCCGCGATCGCCGCGCGGCTCGAACAACTCGAGAGCGATGGGCGGCTCCCGGCGCTGGATGCGTCGCAGAAGCAGGACCTCCAGCGCAGCACGATCTCGATCGTGCGCTCGTTCGCCTGGGGCAGCCATTTCCTCGGCGTGACGCCGCCCGACGTGTACGTGCGCGAGGACGCCGGCGTGAGCCTCGTGGCCATCCCCGCGACGGACGCCACGGTCCTCGCGGGCCAGCACGCGCTGCGCGGCCGCACGCTCGCGGAGCTCGCGTTCCTCGTGGGCCGGCACCTCACGTACCACGTGGGCCATCACCGGCTCCTGCTCTTCTACCCCTCGCTCGAAGAGCTCAGCGCGTGTTTCGTCAGCGCCATCGCGATCGCCCTGCCGGACGAGCCGATCCCCGCGAAGATCCGCGACGTGGTGCTCGCATTCAAGCCGCTCTTCGAAGCGCACCTCGACGACGAACAACGCAAGGCGCTGGAGGAAGCCGTCTCCGCGTTCGCCGCGGCAAACGTTCGTCCGGACCTACCCCGCTGGGCCGCGGCCGTGGAGCGATGCGCGACGCGCGCGGGTTACCTCCTCTGCGGCAGCCTCGACGTGGTCGCGACGCTCCTCCGCGCCGAGCCGCGTGGCGCGCTCGACGCGGAGACGAAGATCGCTGATCTGCTCGGATTCACGGTCTCCGAGGCACACAGCACGTTGCGCGAGTCGATGGGGATCTCGGTGCAGCCTTGA
Source organism: Polyangium fumosum (assembly GCF_005144585.1). Classification (GTDB taxonomy): domain Bacteria; phylum Myxococcota_A; class Polyangia; order Polyangiales; family Polyangiaceae; genus Polyangium; species Polyangium fumosum. Next base: position 50,259 of record NZ_SSMQ01000020.1, read on the forward strand.
GGGACGCGGGGGCGCGCGGTGCGCCCCCTGCTCGCGTCACTCCTTGCCCTTGAGGTACGTGAAGTACGCGTCGTGGCTGGGAGCGCGGCCGAGGAAGCGCGAGATCATCGTCCGCTCGTCTTCACCGCCGCCCTTCGCCAGCACCTCGGTCCGCCAGGCGTCGGCCGTCGTCGTGTTGAGCAGGCCCTCCTTGCGGAAGCGCGTCAGCACGTCGCGCGAGAGGCTCAGCGCCCACTGGTAGCCGTAGTAGCCGGCGTCGTAGCCGATCAGGTGCCCGAAGCTCGACTGGAAGTGCGTCCCCTTCACGTAGGGGAACACGTCCACCTTGCCCTGCACCTCCTCCACCACCTTCGTCGTGTCGAACGGCGCCTTGCGAGCGTGGAGCTCTTGATCCAGCGAGGCGAGGAAGAGCTGCCGCTGCGTCCCGAGCGCGAGCCCGAACGTGCGCGCCTTCGTCATCGACGTGAAGAGCGCGTCCGGGATCTTCTCGCCCGTCTTGTAGTGCCGCGCGAACGTGTCGAGCACGTCGCGCGACCACGCCCACTCCTCGAACATCTGCGACGGCGCCTCCACGAAGTCGCGCACCGCGTTCGAGCCCGAGTACGACGCGAGCTCCGAGCGCGTGAGGAGCTGATGCAGCACGTGGCCGAACTCGTGGAAGAACGTCGTCACCTCCTCGTGCGACATCAGGCCCGGCTGGCTGCCCTCCGACTTCGGGAAGTTGCACACGAGCGCCGCCATCGGCTGCTGCCACGTCCCGTCGGGCAGGCGCTTCGCCGTGCGCACGCCGAACATCGCCGCGTGCTTGTACTTGTCGGCGCGCGCGTAGAGGTCGAGATAGAACTTCCCGATCTTCTCGCCCTTCGACCACACCTCGTACGCCGTCACGTCCGGGTGCCACGCCGCGGCCGGCACCTCGCGGTACTCGAGCCCGTACATCTTCGCGGTGGTGTCCATCAGACCCTTCTTCACCGCGCCGATCTCGAAGTACTCGGCGAGCGCTTGCGAGTCGAAGTTGTACTTGGCCTTCCGGACCTTGTCCTCGAGGTAGTACCGATCCGCCGGATAGAGCACGTCCGTCTTCTTTCCGCCGAGCCGCACGTGCTCCTTGCGCAGCTCCTCGAGCTCGACCTTCACCGGATCCTTCAGCGCGGCCGAGAGGTTGTCGAGGAACTCGCGCACGTTCTTCCGGCTCTTCGCCATGCGCGGCTCGATCGCGTAGTCCGCCCAGGTCTCGTAGCCGAGCAGCTTCGCCTTCTCGGTCCGCAGCGCGAGCAGCTCCTCCAGGAGCCGCACGTTCTGCTTGCCGCCGCGGTTCGTGAACTTCACGTAGAGCTCGAGCGCGAGCTTGCGGTTCTTCGCGTACGTGATGAACGGGAAGTAGTCCGGGTAGTCCGTCGAGATGCGGACCTTCTTCTTGTCGTTCGGCTTGTGGCTCGCGACGTACTCCTTGGGCAGCCCTTCGAGCTCCTTCTCGTCGACCTCGATCCACTCCGTCGAAGCGCCGATGTTCGACATGAACGCCTGGCCCTTCTTCGTGATCTCCGCGTTGAGCTCGCGCAGCCGCGCCTGCTTGTCCGCAGAGAGCTCGAGCCCGTTGCGCCGGAAATCGCGCAGCACATCCGCCAGCAGCCGCGCCCGCTCGCCTTCGAGCTTCTCGCCCTTCTTCGCGTAGGCCTGGATCACCGCGGCCACGTCCGCGTCGAGCCAGAGCGACGTCTGGAAGGCGTCCGTCTTCGGCTCACAGGCCTTCGCTGCCTCGCGCACGGCCGCGTCCGGGTGCGCGACGCCCATCAGGTACGGGAACTCTCCGGCGCTCGCGACCTCGAGGACGACGTCGTCGAAGCGACCCACCGTCGACGCGAACGTGAGCTTGTCCGCGGGTGCGCCCTTCAGCGCCTTGATGTCCTCGGCGAGGCCCTTCGCCTTCGCGAGGTGCTCATCACAGAGCTTGCGCGCGCCGTCCGGCGTCATGCCGAGCGCCACGGGATCAAACGCGGGCTTGGCCGCGGGCGCAGGCGGCGGATCCGCAGGCTTTTCCGTTGTCGTGGCGCCGCTCGTCTTCGGGGTGTCCGCGTCCGCGGTCGGGGGCGTCACGGGCTCGGGGGTGGATCCACCACAGGCGAGGAGGGCGAGGGCGAGCGAGACCAGGGCGAAGCTCGGGGTGCGCATCGGAGCGCCCGTATACCACTCGGCGCGCTCTGCCAAAACCCGCCTGCGTTATCCTCGACGCATGCGCCCTTCGACGCTCTTCGCCCTTCTCCTGACCTTCGTGATCTGCGCCTGCGGCGATCGTTCCCCCGAGGACAGTTGCGCCGTGGTTTGCCAGAAAAATGCGCTCTGCCAGCCCGGCGCGAGTGCGTCGCTCTGCACGTCGACTTGCCTCGAGCTCGCGGCCGACGACGCGGCCTACGCCGCGTCCCTCTCCGACCAGGCCGACTGTTACGAGGAGCAAGCCGAGTACTACGAGGAGGAGAAGGGCGTGTGCGTCGCCCTCGAGGGCGGCGCTTGTCGGGCCACGCCGGAGTGACGCAGAGGCGCCCGCGTCAAGGCTCGGACTGGAACGGGTAGGGCACGGCGCGCGGCGGCTCGAAGCTCTCTTTGATCACGCGCGGCGACGTCCAGCGCAGCAGGTTCAGCACGCTGCCCGCCTTGTCGTTCGTCCCCGAGGCGCGCCCGCCGCCGAACGGCTGCTGCCCGACCACGGCGCCCGTGGGTTTGTCGTTCACGTAGAAGTTCCCCGCCGCGTGGCGCAGCGCGGTGCTGGCCTTCTCGATGAACGCCCGATCACGAGCGAACACTGCGCCCGTCAACGCGTACGGGCTCGTCTCGTCGCAGAGCGCGAGCGCCTCGTCTTCCTTGCCGTTCTCGTAAGGCCACACCGTCAGCACGGGGCCGAAGAGCTCGGTCTCCATCAGCGTATGCTTCGGATCGTCGGTCTCCATCACCGTCGGCTCGATGAAGAAGCCCTCCGTGTCGCTCCACTCGCCGCCGCAGATGAGCCGCGCGTGCCCGCCGCGACGCGCCTCTTCCACGGCGCTCGTGATCCGCGCGTAGGCGCGACCGTCGATCACCGCGCCCATGAAGTTGCGGAAGTCCGCCACGTCGCCGACGCGGATCATCCGCGTGAGCTCCACGATCCGTTCCTTCAGCGCCGGCCACATCGACTTCGGCACGTACGCGCGGGACGCAGCCGAGCACTTTTGTCCCTGGTACTCGAACGCGCCGCGCACGAGCGCGACCGCGAGCGCCGTCGGATCCGCGCTCGCGTGGGCGAAGACAAAATCTTTCCCGCCCGTCTCGCCCACGAGCCGCGGGTACGTCCGGTACCGATCGATGTTCTCGCCGACCTTGCGCCACATCCAGCGGAACACCGGCGTCGAGCCCGTGAAGTGCACACCTGCGAGGCTCGGGTGCTCCAGGGCCGCCGTCGCCATCTCCGCCGGATCGCCCATCACGAGGTTGATCACGCCGTCGGGCAGCCCCGCCTCGCGCAAGAGCGTCATGATCCAGTGCGCGGAGAGCAGCGCGTTCGCCGACGGCTTCCACACGACCGTGTTGCCCATGATCGCGGGCGCCGCAGGCAGGTTCGCCGCGATGGCCGTGAAGTTGAACGGCGTCGCCGCGAAGACGAACCCTTCGAGCGGACGCGGCTCCATCACGTTCCACGTCCCGGGCGAGCTCTGCGGCTGCTCCGTCGCGATCTGCCGCGCGTAGGCCACGTTGAAGCGCAAGAAATCGATGAGCTCGCAGGCCGCGTCGATCTCGGCCTGATGCGCCGTCTTGCTCTGCCCGAGCATCGTCGCCGCGTTGAGCAACGGCCGGTACCGCGTCGCGAGCAGCTCCGCCGCGCGCAGGAACACCGCTGCGCGCGCCGTCCACGGCATCTCGCCCCACATCTTCGACGCGGCGAGCGCGGCGTCGATCGCGTCGGCCATGTCCGTGCGATTTCCGTCGTGCGCACGCGCGAGGAGCAGGCTCCGCTTGTGCGGCGCGCGCACCTCGGTGAGGCGGCCCGAGAACACGTTGTTTGCGCCGATCACCATCGGGATCTCGATCGTCTCGCCGGACATGCGCGCGAGTGCGGCCTTGAGCTCCGCGCGTTCGGTCGTCCCGGGCGCGTAGGAACGCACCGGTTCGTTGACGGGATGGGGCGTGTTCACGATCGCGGCCTGCATGGCGCGCGAGTCTACCACCGCGATCCGCGGGGGCGCTCCCGCGCCGTGCACAGGGCCGTGCCGTCTTCCCAGGGCTCGCTATTCTCCCGTGGATGCAGATCCACCGGACTCCGCCCGAAGCGATCCTCGACCCGACCACCCAGCGGCCCCGGTTCGGCACGTACGAAGGGGGTCTGCCGCCCGTCGCCTTCGGGGCCGCGGCGAAGAACCCGCTCACCCGCGTGCGCCGCGAAAAGCGCTGGTTTTACGTGGCGATCGCCTCCGACGAGCTCATCTGCGCCGTCGCGATCATCCGCCTCGGCTACGCCGCCAACGCCTTTGCCTTCGTCGTCGATCGACGCGAGGGCCGCGCCCTGGTCGACGAGACCACGAAGGGCCCGCCTTTCAGCGCCTTCATCGGCGACAGCGGCGGCGAAGGCTGCCTCGCCTCCTACCACCTCGGCGCCAATCACCTCTCCGTCTCGCGACCGGTCGGACAGAGCGATTACGCCATTGACGTACGCATGCAGGGCCTCGAACTTCAGGCGCGGCTCGGCACCTCGAAGGCGCCGCCTGCGCTGGGGGTGGTCGCAGCGCTCCGGGAGGGCCTCTTCTCGACGACGGAGAAACGCGCGCTCCTCTCGGTGAACGGCTCGCTCGTCGCGGCGGGCCGCAAGTTCTCGCTCGACGGAGCGCTCGCCGGGTACGACTTCACGGCGGGCCTGCTCGAACGGCACACCGCGTGGCGATGGGGTTTTGGTCTCGGTCGCACCGCCGAGGGCAAACCCATCGCGTTGAACCTCACCGAGGGGTTCGTCGGGGATCGCGAGTGCGTCGCGTGGATCGACGGCGAGGTCGTGCCCCTCTCGGGTGTTCGTTTTTCGTTTGACCGCGAACGACCTCTGTCGAGCTGGCAGGTCCGCGCGCCCGACGAGCGCGTCGATCTCACCTTCACGCCGAGCGGCCTCCACACCGAGCGCCACGACCTCGGGATCGTCCGCTCGCGTTTCCTTCAGCTCGCGGGCGAGTTTTCGGGGCGGATCCTCGTGCCGGGGCGCGAGCCGATCACCCTCGATCGGCTCGCCGGGGTCACTGAGGATCAGGACACGTACTGGTGAGGGGAGGGGAGCGGGGCGTGGGCGTGATCGAGGTCAGGAGACCGTCACGCCCTTGTCTTGGATGAGCTTGAAGAAGCCGGCCTCGTCGAGGAGCACGGTCCCGTACTTCTTCGCCTTCTGCGCCTTGCTCGACGTCGAGTCCGCCTCGGCGCTCACGAGGTAGTTGAGCTCCTTCGTCACGCCCGAGAGCACGCGCCCGCCGTTCGCCTCCACGAGGTTCGTCATCTCGCCGCGCGGACGGCTCAGCGCGCCCGTGAAGCAGAACGACATCCCCGCGAGCGGCCCTTCCTGCTCCTGCGTCACGGGCACGATGCCCTGCGCGATCAGCCGCTCGATCTCGGCTTTGCGGCCCTGCAGCCCGCGCACGATCATGCCGGCCTTGATCGGGCCGAGCCCCGAGATCCCCGCGAGCTCCTGCTCCGTCGCCGCGAGCAATTTTTCGATCGTCGTGTAGCCCGACGCCACGAGCAGCCGCGCGGTTTGGATCGCAAATCCCTCGATGCCGAGCGCCGCCAGGAACACGGGAAGCGTCAGCGGCAGCCGGCTCGTGAGCTCGTCGAGCACCTTCTTCGCGATCTTGTCGCCGCGCCGTTCGAGGTCGGCGATCTGCTTCGGCTTCAGCTTGTAGAGATCGCCCGGCTCCTTCACGAGCTTCGCCTCGACGAGCTGCTCGATCAGCTTGTCGCCCCACTCGAGCGCGCCGATCGCGTCGATCCAGTTGTGGATCCGGCCCTCGACGAGCGCCGGGCACGCCTGGTTGCGGCAGAGCAGGTACTCGCCGCTCGTCACGAGCTCGGCCGAACAGCGGCGGCAGCGCGTCGGCGGCTGCTCCGTCTTGCCGCCCTTCTCGACCACCTCTTCGACGTACGGGATCACGTCGTTCCGGCGCGAGACCAGGACCTCGTCGCCCACGCCGATCCCGAGCGCGCGCACGTTGCCTACGTTGTGCAGGCTCGCGCGCTGCACCGTCGCGCCCGCGAGCTCCACCGGCTCCACGATCGCCACCGGCGTCACGCGCCCGCTCGGGCCCGTGTCCCAGAGGATCTCCACCACCTTCGACACCTTCGCTTGCGACGCGAACTTGAACGCGGTCGCGCCGCGGGGCCTCCGGTTCACCTCGCCGAGCAAGGTCTGCGCGGCCGTCGAGTTCGCGCGCACCACGAGCCCGTCGATCTCGTAGTCGAGCCCCGCGCGGATCTCCGACGCGTACTTCCGGTAGATCCCGAGCACGTCCTTCAGCGTGCCCTTCGCGGTCCAGGGCGTGCCGAAGCCCTGCTTGCGCAGGAACGTGATCTTCTGCTCCTCGGTCGTGACGTCGAGGTGATCGGCGAGGTCGTAGAACAGCACCGTCAGGTGCTCGCAGCCCTGGCCGTCGAAGCGCTTCGACGTCCCGGCGGCGGCGTTGCGCGGGTTCGCCACGCCCGGGAACGACTTCTTCATGTCCGACAGCTTGAGGATGATCTCGCCGCGCACGCTGAGCGTGAGTTTTTCCTTCAGCTTCTGCGGCACGCCGCGCATGCGGGCCACGTTCGGCGAGATACGCTCGCCCATGATCCCATCGCCGCGCGTGATCGCGTCGGCGTACTTGCCGTCGCGGTAGATCACCTCGATCGAGATCCCGTCGAGCTTCTCCGCGACGAAGAGATCGTCCGAGATCGCCTTGCCGCCTTCCTTCACGACGAGCTCGTCGCAGCGCGCGGCCCAGGCTTCGAGTTCGGCCTCGTTCACGACCTTGTTCAGCGAGCCCATGGGGATCTCGTGCCGAGCTTTTTCCCACTCGGTCACGGCCACCGGCGTGCCGACGCGCGCCAGCACCGGGTGCGTCGGATCGAGATCCCGCAGCTCGTCTTCGAGCGCGTCGTAGGCGGCGTCCGAGATGTCGGGTTTGCCGGCGTAGTAGCTCGCGCGGTAGCGCTCGATGCGCTCGGCGAGCTCGTCGATCCGCGCTCGCACGGCCGGATCCGGCTGTTTGTCCCAGCCGTGGTGCAGGTGCGTCATCCTCGTGTCCTCCCTCAAGTCGCCTCGAACGTCACTCGAACACCACCTCGCCGCGTCGCGCGGCGGCGAGCATGTCGTCCATCCCCATCGCCAGCGGCGCGGGCAGATCCTCGTCGCGGAAGAGCCGCGCCTCGCGGATCTCCAGCCGGTTCTTCGGCGGCCGGCTCGGCTCGGCCACGCGCGCGGTCACCACGATCGTCACCGCGTGAAACCGGATGTCGCGATCCGGCCGCGAGAACACGCCCACGATCGGGCCAATCGTCACGTCGTCGACCCCGGCCTCTTCGTCGAGCTCGCGCACGACCGTCGTCCGCAAGGTCTCGCCCCACTCGACCGTGCCGCCGGGCAGCGCCCAGGTCCCCGTATCGGCGCGGCGGATGAGCAGCCACCTCCCGTCATCCGTCCGGGCAGCCACGGCGACGCCGACCACGGGCCTTTTGAGGAGGTGCCGCACGATCTCTTGCGCCACGCCGAGAATTGACCGCGGCAGGTACGAGAGGGGCCCCATGCGGCGCGCAGAATAGCGGCCCATCCGAGGTCGGGAAGGGGCATGCGTGGGCCCTGGTCGATTTCAGTGGACGAACCTCATGTTCGACACGCTACGCCCTGCGCGAGGTAGGCTTCCCCGCATGCGTGAGCCTCTTGTTGCCGCGGCCGTGCAGATGAACAGCCAGGCGGACCTCGCCGAGAACCTCGGCCGGGCCGGGCGCCTCGTGGCCGAAGCTGCCTCACGCGGCGCGAAGGTCGTGGTCTTGCCCGAGAACTTCGCGTTCATGGGCGGGGATGACGACGAGCGGCTGCGCGTCGCCGAGGATCTCGACGCCAAGGACGGCGGCCGGATCCGCGCATTCCTCGCGGAAAACGCCACGAAACACGGCGTCTGGATGCTCGCGGGCGGCCTCCCCGAGCGCTCGTCCGATCCGAAGCGCGTCCACAACACCTTCGCCGCAGTCGCGCCCTCGGGCGAGATCGTGGCGCGGTACCGCAAGATCCACATGTTCGACGTCGAGGTCGGCGATGGCCAGCGCTACCGCGAGTCGGCCTCGTGCATGCCGGGCGACGAGCCCATCGTCGTCGACGTCGCGGGCACGCGGATCGGCCTCTCGATCTGTTACGACCTGCGCTTCCCCGAGCTGTACCGCGAGCTCGTCGCGCGCGGCGCCGAGGTGCTCGTCGTGCCAGCGGCGTTCACGCTCGCGACGGGGAAGGATCACTGGCACGTGCTCCTGCGCGCGCGGGCGATCGAGGCGCAGTGTTACGTGATCGCGGCGGCGCAATGGGGGAGCCATCCGAAGGGGCGCAAGACGTACGGGAAGTCGTGCATCGTGGACCCTTGGGGGGAGGTCGTGGCGCAGGCTTCGGAGGGGGAGGGGATCGTCGTCGGCACGCTCGATCCGGCGTACCTCGCGCACGTCCGGGCGAGCTTGCCGTCGCTCCAGCACCAGCGGATCGGGGTCTGTTCCCGGCGGGCTTGAGGTGACTCCCAAAGTCGGCGTACCTTCCTGGATCGTGGGACGTTTTCGCCTTGGGATCATGTTCGTGCCGCTCCTCGTGGGCTGCGCAGGGGGCAGTGGGCAGGCCGTGGAAGGGCCAGCGACGGGCGCGGCGATCGAGGCGGACAAACCCGCCGAGCCCGAGCTCGTGGGCGTGAAGAAGAAGCTTCAGGGGACGTGGGAGATCGTGCGGTACACGTCGGATCACCCGATCCCGAACGAGGCGATGCCGCTCATGGCGGACCTGTTCGAGTCGCTGCGCATCGGGTTCGACAAGGATGCGCAGAGCGTGCGGACCTCGAAGACGCCCGACGAAAGCGCGCCGTATCAGGTGGATGGCGAGTCCGGCGACGCCTTCACGCTTCGAGCGAGCGGAGGCATGTTCGACGGCGCGAAATGCCGGTTTCTCGGCGCGGACGAGTGGGAAGTCACAGATCGCGGCAAGACCTGGCCCGGCGTCAGCGTCCTCCGTCGCGCAGCCCGCTGAGGCCGCGACACGCGCTCCGCAGAGCGGATCCAGAGCCGCGTCTCGTCGTCCGCGCACGCCCTGCGCGGGGCTCTGCCCCGCACCCCGGAAGGGGGCTGTCCGCCCCCTTCACCCCGGACCAGGCACGGCCTGGACCGAGGTTGGAAGAACTGCGCTCCGCGCAGTTCTTCCAACGGGCCCGTGGAAAGACCATGAAGGTGCGTCTCGATCTGGCGACGGGGCCGTTGCCGGTTGAGCCGTCAGCGCTGCCGTCTCGATGGGCAAGGTCGCCTGTGGTCTTGACCCTGGCTGTTCGATGAGCTGCGCGGAGCGCAGTTCATCGACCCTGTGTCCAGCGCTTGCGCTGGTTCGGGTCCAGGGGTGAACAACCCCTGGTCGGGTCCGGGGTGAAACCCCGGCGCTACGTTGTACTGGGAGGAGGGGGGCCGGGGGAAAACCCGGGTCGAGCCGACTTGGCTCAGCGCTTCGACAGCAGGGCACGCAGCTCGGCGGGCCTGCGGAAGCCGATGCGGCGGGCGACGTCGCCTTCGCTCATGCCTTCGGTGAGCAGCTCGCGGGCTTTTTGGGCGCGCACCTCATCGTAGAAGACGTGAGGGGAGCGACCGAAGGCGGCGCGGAACTGCCGGGCGAAGTGGAACTCGGACAGGTCGAGGTCGAGGGCGACCTCGTACGAGCGGATTCGTTGACCGGCTTCTGCGGCGGCCCGAATGCGCTCGCGGGCAACGCGCATGCGCTCGGGCGTGCTCTTCGGGATGATTTGTGAAGGCTGCGGAGCGGGGATCTTCGGCAGCGTTTGGGTGATGGGGGCCTGGCGAACCGCAAATGGCGGCATATGCGAGGCCGAGGGCATACGGGCGGCGGAGGGTGCGTCCAGCATCGTCAAAGAAAGCGCATCGCTCACGGGAACCTCTCCTTGCCACGGGGACTCTCGCCGCTGCATGCGGCGCCGTGACGGCAACTCGACGTTCTGCCTTTGCAACCCTCGGGCCGAAGGTCGTCAGGGGGGGTATCTGGTATCTGAATTTACCATACAGGCATACCAATCTCGGATGCGCATAACGACACATGTGGGACTGGACGCGTGTTTTCGTGGTGACCTGAAACGCAAATGTGCCGGGATTTTGCGCAGATCTGGCGGATTTTTGGCGGCGTGACCGGGACTGCCGAGCATCGTTCCGACCCTTGCGGGTCTTGGCGCTCGGGCCTAACCCTGCGTATGAGCGGGGGGATCTCGTGTTGCGCCGAGTCTGCTCAACTCGCGCAGGTTCGGCTCCGGATGACCGTCGCTGCGGTTCGACGGTGGGGCGAGGATTGCGCAAGTGACGCGCGCGCGTGATCCCGGACGCACGGGGGGGTGCGTGGGGACGAACCGCGGAGATGTGGGGGGAGGGGGGCGGGCAGGGGCGGGGAAGCCCCGGGATCAGACGTCGATTTCGGCGCTCTGGGCTCGGTCCATGATGAACCGGAAGCGGGCCGAGGCGTCTTTGCCCATGAGCTCGTTCAGGATGCGATCGGTCTCGAGCTCGCCTTCGATGATCACGCGCAGGGCGCGGCGGCGGCGCGGGTCGAGCGTCGTGGATTTGAGGTCCTCGGCGGGCATCTCGCCGAGGCCCTTGAAGCGGGAGATCTCCGCTTTGTGGCCCTTGGGCAGCTTGACGAGGATGCGGTCACGCTCCTTCTCGTCGAGGGCCCAGTGCGTCTCCTTGCCCGCGTCGATCCGGAAGAGCGGAGGTTGCGCGAGGTAGACGTGGCCGCCGCGGATGAGGCCTGGCAGGTGGCGGTAGAAGAACGTCAGGAGCAGCGTGGCGATGTGCTGGCCGTCGCTGTCGGCGTCCATCAGCAGGAAGATTCGGCCGTAACGGAGCTTCGAGGCGTCGAAGTCCTTGCCGAAGCCGCAGCCGAGCGCGCTGACGATGTCCTGAAGCTCCTTGTTCGAGAGCACCTTCGACGTCGAGGCTTGCTCGGCGTTCAGCACCTTGCCGCGCAGGGGCAGGATCGCCTGTGTGCGCCGGTCGCGGCCCTGCTTGGCGGAGCCGCCTGCGCTGTCGCCCTCGACGATGAAGAGCTCGCTCTCGTTCGGGTCGGTGGAGCTGCAGTCGGCGAGCTTGCCGGGCAGGTTCAGGCGGTGCGAGACGGCCGTCTTGCGGACGACCTGCTGCGTCGCCTCGCGGCGGGCTTCGCGAGCGCGGGCGGCCAGGATCGAGCGCATCACGATCGCCTCGCCGGCCGTGCCGTTCTCGAGCAGCCATTGCTCGAGCGCGGGGCGCACGATGCCTTCGACGGCGGGGCCGGCCTCGGCGTTGTTCAGCCGATCCTTCGTTTGCCCCTGGAACTGCGGCTCCTGGATGTAGATCGACAGGAGGCCGACGATGCCCTCGCGGATGTCCTCGGCCGTGAGCGTAACGCCCTTCGGCTGGATCTTCTTCGCCTCGATGAAGGCGCGTACGGCCTTCACGATTGCGGTGTTGAAGCCGCTCTCGTGCGAGCCGCCCGAGTGCGTCGGGATGCCGTTCACATAGGAGCGCACCGACTCTTCGGGCGACTCGGTCCAGAGCAGCGCGGCTTCGAGCCGGATGTCGCCGTCCTTCGCGACGTGAAACATCGACGCGTGCACCGCGGGCTTGCCCCGCTGCGTGACGAGCTTCGGCAGGTAGTCGACGATCCCGTTCGGGTGCACGAGCTCGACGGTCTCGCCCGTCGCCTGATCCTTGAAGACGATGAGCAAGCCGCCGTGCAGGTAGGCCTTCGCTTCGAGGCGCTCGCGGACGGTGTCCGCGTCGAACGATGCTTTGTCCCCAAAGATTTCGGGGTCGGGGCGGAAGTGCAGGACGGTCCCGTGCTTGCGGGTCGCGGCGCCGCGCTTGAGCTTGCCCGTCGGGATGCCTCGGCTGAAGGCCTGCATGTGCTCGAAGCCGTCGCGGAGGACCTTCACGTTGAGCTCGACGGAGAGCGCGTTCACCACGCTCGAACCCACGCCGTGCAGGCCGCCGGAGACCTTGTAGTTCGAGCTCGCGAACTTGCCGCCGGCGTGCAGCGTGCAGAGGATGAGCTCGAGCGCAGGGCGGTTGTACTTCGGGTGGACGTCGATCGGGAAGCCGCGGCCGTCATCGCCGATCGTCGCGCCGCGCCGATCGGCGTCGAGCGTCACCTCGATGCGCTTGGCGTGGCCGTTGATCGCCTCGTCGACCGCGTTGTCGACGATCTCCCAGAGCAGGTGGTGGTAGCCGCGCGTGTCGGTCCCGCCGATGTACATCGCGGGGCGCTTGCGCACCGGTTCGAGGCCTTCGAGGACCTCGATGTCCTTCGCGGTGTAGCGCGATCCGGAGGCGGGCTGCGGGGGAGCGGTCGTTGCCATGGATCAGCTCTCCTCCTCGGGTTTGCCGAGGACGGGCGTCGCGACGGGGGGCGGGACGAGCCGGACGATGCGGTCCTTCTTTGCAGGGAAGCACTGGCGGCCGAACTCGCCGCGCGCTCCGCGCATCTTCTCCGCGTTCTCACGGAGGAGCTTGCCTTTCTCGTTCTCGACCTCGATGAGATCGTCGAGCGACGCGCCGACCAAGCGTTCGCCCTCGTCGAGCTTCATCACGGTCGAGCCCTTGCCCGCGCCGGAGAGGACGCCGATCTCCTCGACGGGCACGCCGAGCGCGAAGCCGTTCGCCGCGATGAGCGCGACGAGGCCTTGGGAGGGGGGCAGCAGGACCGCGAGCACCTCGTCGTTCTCGCCGAGCTTCGCGAACTTGCGGCCGGCGCGCGTGCTCGGCTCACGGTGCTGCCGGAGCGAGAAGCGGAAGCCGAGGCCGCCGCGGGTGAGCGCGAGCGCGAAGGGCGGCTCGGGTTCGACGGCCCCTTCCGTCGGGGCGCGGAGCTCCTCGCCGAGGGCGCGCGGATCGAGCGACATCATCGCCACCATTCGCTCGCCGTCCGCCATCTTGAAGAGCTTCTGGACCGGATCGCCGTAGCCCGTCGAGGGCGGGATGTCGTGGATGCGGCAGACGTAGCAGACGCCGAGGGTCGAGAAGAACGCGACGGCCGAGCGCGTCGAGCCTGCGACCGCGGCGAGCACGGAGTCTCCCTCGCGGAGCCGCGTCTGCGCAGGATCCTTGAGCTCGCGCTGCCGTTTGACCCAGCCCTGCGCGGAGAGGATCACGTTCGCATCTTCCGCGACGATGAAGTCCTCGGCCTGGAACTCCGGCTCGTCGACCGCGCCCATGATCTTCGTGCGGCGGCGATCGCCGTACTTCTCCTTCATCTGCGCGAGCTCGTCGCGCACGAGGTCCCAGCGCCGCGTGTCGCTCTTGAGCAGCGCGTCGAGGCGCTTTGCCTCGGCGCGTTTGTCCGCGAGCTCCTTGCGCACGACCTGGATTTCCAGCCGCGCGAGCCGGTAGAGGCGGAGCTCCAGGATCGCGTCCGTCTGCTCCTCCGAGAGGTTGAAGCGCTTGATCAGCTTGCCCGCGGCGTCCGCCTTGCCGTCGCTCTTGCGGATGATCGCGATCACCTCGTCGAGCGCGTCGAAGACGATCTCGAGGCCTTCGAGGACGTGGATGCGCGCCTTGAGCTCGCCGAGGTCGAACTCCAGCCGCCGCGTCACCGTCGAGTACCGGAACGTCAGGAACTGGTTCAGGATCTCGTCGAGCCCGAGGCGCTTCGGCGCGGCGACCTCGGGGTTGTCCGTGGGCACGAGGCAGGTGAGGTTCACCGGCACGTGCACCGCGAGCGGCGTGTTCTTGTAGAGGTACGCCATCACGAGCTGCGGATCCGTCCCGCGCTTCGTCTCCAGCACGATGCGCACGAGGTCTGTCGACTCGTCGCGCACGTCGAGCAGCGGCGGCAGCTTCTTCGAGAGGATCACTTCGGCGATCTTCTCGACGATCGCCTTGCGCTCGACGCCGTACGGGATCGACGTGACCACGAGGAACGAGGGACCCCGCTTCGTGTCGTCCTCTTCGATCTTCCACTCGCCGCGCAGCTTCAGCGAGCCCTGGCCCGTCGTGTAGACCGCCTCGAGCTCCTCCTTCGTCGCGTGGAGCTGTCCGCCCGTCGGGAAGTCCGGGCCCTTGATCTTCTTCAAGAGCCGGCTCACCGGCAGATCCCGCTGGTTCGACAGCTCGATGCAGGCGTCGAGCACCTCCATCAGGTTGTGCGGCGGGATGCTCGTCGCCATGCCGACGGCGATGCCCTGCGAGCCGTTCACGAGCAGGTTCGGGAAGCGCGCCGGCAGGATGATCGGCTCGCTCTTCGTGCCGTCGTAGTTCGGCCGCCACTCCACGGTGCGCTTGCCGAGCTCGCCGAGCAGCTCGATCGCGAGCGGCCGCAGCTTCGCTTCGGTGTAGCGCATCGCGGCGGGTGCATCGCCGTCGATCGAGCCGAAGTTGCCGTGGCCCGCGACGAGCGGCGCGCGCATCACGAAGTCCTGCGCGAGCCGGACCATCGCGTCGTAGATCGCGGTGTCGCCGTGCGGGTGGTACTTACCCATCACGTCACCGACCACGGCCGCGCTCTTGCGGAAGCGCCCGTCGGGGGAGAGGTGCAGGTCGTGCAGCATCGCGTAGAGGATGCGGCGCTGCACCGGCTTCAGGCCGTCGCGCACGTCGGGGAGCGCGCGCGACGTGATGACGCTCAGCGCGTAGTTCAGGTACTTGCGCTGCGCCTCTTCCGCGAGTGACGTGTCGGGCACCGGGGGCGGCGGCGGCGGCTCGCTCCCGCCCGGTGTCTTGGGGGCGCGCCGAGGCCTCTTCGGACCACCCTCGCCATCGAGGGGAAACGGGACCTGCTGAGCAGGGGGCACGGGCGTTATCTCCAGGGTAGGGAGGCCACGCGCCGCCGCCTCGGCTAGCGCGTGCCCCCCAGGAATCGACGGTGTACCCGCGTTCAGTGGACCGCAGGCAGGGGGATGCCATTACCCACGGAGCGCCGATCGGTCAAGCCACGGCGGCACGGTCGCGGCGGGCACGCCAGCTCCGAAACGCG
Source organism: Polyangium fumosum (assembly GCF_005144585.1). Taxonomy (GTDB): domain Bacteria; phylum Myxococcota_A; class Polyangia; order Polyangiales; family Polyangiaceae; genus Polyangium; species Polyangium fumosum. Next base: position 65,479 of record NZ_SSMQ01000020.1, read on the forward strand.
TTCGTCCGAAGGGATTCTGCCGGCGAATCCGCGCCCGTCCCCATCGATCCGGCCCCCTTCCGACGGACGCCCCGCGTCCCGGGCGCCCTGCCGTCCACACATGGACATGGAAAACCAGCGGCTCCCACCTTGAGACCTCTGGCCCGCTGGGCTACGGGGAGGCGCCCCTTGTTTACGAAGCCCACCCCACCCATCCGCCTGACGAGCCGGCTCCGGCTCCTGTGGACGAGCGCCCTTCTGGTCGTCTTCACGATCGTTGGGCTCTCGCCTCGGGTGGCCTTCGCGCAAGGGGGCCCGCCTGCAGGCGCAGCGCCGCCCGCAGGCGCAGCGCCGCCAACAGCGGCGAAAGGTGCAGCAGGACAAGGCGCGGACGAAGGCGCAGACGAAGGCGAAGAGCCGCCCACGGCGCCGAACGGAAACGGCACTGGTGCGCCCGGCGCGCGTCCGGAAGAAGCCGCTCCGCCAGTGCCGACGCTCGCGCCGACCGAGGCCGATCTCGCGCGTGGCCAGCCCGTCGCGCGTGTGGTCATCGCGGGCAACCGTCGCATCTCCGCCGACGACATCCGCGCGTATCTCGGCACGGCGCGCGTGGGCAAACCCTTCACGCCGGAAGGACTTTCGCGCGACGTGCGCGAGCTCTGGGACTCGGGCTTCTTCGAGGACGTCGAGGCTGACCTGACCCGCCGCGACGACGGGGTCCACCTGCGGATCCTCGTGCGCGAACGTCCGAACATCAAGACGATCGAGTTCGACGGCAACCAGAACATCAGCGCGGAAGACCTCACGGAGGCGCTCAGCGTCGAGGTCAAGACCGGCACGATCCTCAGCTACAACGCGATCCGCCGCGGCATCCAGAAGCTGCGCGACAAGTACGCGGAGGAGGGCTACTTCCTCGCCGAGGTCTCGTACGAGACCGTCCCGCAGCGCGACAACGAGGTGCTGCTCCGCTTCAAGATCAAGGAGCACGAGCGGGTCACGGTCCGGCGCGTCACGTTCATCGGGAACCACAACATCCCCGACGCCGAACTGCGCGAGGTGATGATCACCGGGCAGGGCAGCTTCTTCGACTTCGGCACGGGCGGCGCGTTCCGACAGGATGCGTTCGAGCGCGACGTGCTCGTGCTCTCGGCGCTCTACTACGACCGCGGTTTCCTCTCGGTGCAGATCGCGACGCCGCGCGTGATGCTCACGCCGGATCGTACGGGCATCGAGGTGACGCTCACCATCAACGAGGGCCCGCGCTACAAGATCCGACAGCTCCGCGTCTACGAGCGTGACGCCGAGGGCAAGGAGATCGAGCCCATCGGCGGACGCAGGCGGCTGCGCGAGATGATCCGCGCGAAGAGCGGCGACTGGTTCAACCGCGCCGAGCTCGCCGCGGATCTCGGTCAGATCCAGACGATGTACCGGGATCAGGGCTACGCGAACGTGGAAGCCCCGCCCGCGACCGACCTCGATCCCGAGCGGCAAGAGGTCGACATCATCGTCGCCATCCGGCGCAACCAGCCGATCAAGATCGGGCGCATCGAGATCCGCGGCAACACGAAGACCCGCGACAAGGTCATCCGCCGCGAGATGGAGGTGTTCGAGGAGCAGCTCTTCAGCGAGTCGAAGCTCGAGCGCAGCAAGCGCCGCATCACGATGCTCGGCTACTTTGAGCGCGTCGACATCTCGACCGAGCAAGGCGACGACGCCGAGCACATCAACGTGAACGTCGAGGTCGTCGAGAAGCCGACGGGCACCTTCCAGGTCGGCGCGGGCTTCTCCAGCATCGAGAACTTCATCGCGACGGCGACGGTCCAGCAGCAGAACCTCTTCGGGCGCGGCCAATCGCTCGCCTTGCAGGCGCAGATCTCCGGCCTCCGTCAGCTCATCGACGTCCGGTTCTTCGAGCCGTACCTCTTCGACACGCAGTTCTCGGCGGCGATCAGCGCGTACGATCAGCTCCGCGTCTACAACGACTTCTCGCAGACCTCGCTCGGCGGCTCGCTCACGATCGGCTACCCGATCATCCAGCCCGAGCTCCGGGTGAACCTCACGTACACCCTCGAGTCGAACGAGATCTCCACGCAGACGACGTCGACGCTCTTCGGCACCGCCTCCGCGGTGAACTTCTTCCAGAGCGTGCCGCTCGCGAACGTCTACAACGACGGCATCACGTCGAGCATCCGGCCGACGATCACCTACGACACCCGCAACAACCAGCTCTTCCCGTCGGCGGGTATCTTCCTCCAGGGCTCGGTCGAGCTCGCCTCCAAGTACATCGGCAGTGAGCAGCAGTTCGTCCGGTTCCGGAACACCGCGCGCTTCTACTACCCGATCCGCGACTGGCTCGTCTTCAAGGTGAACAGCGAGTTCGGCGCGGTGACGAGCCCCTCGCCCGAGGGCGTGCCGATCTTCGCGCGCTTCTTCCTCGGCGGCATCCTCGACCTGCGCGGCTTCCCCCTCCGCAGCGTCGGCCCGCGCTTGACGCTGAACCAGACGCTCGATCCGAACGCGCGTCCCTTCCCCAACGGGACGAACATCGGCGGCAACCTGATGTACTACCAGAACGCCGAGCTCGAGTTCACGATCCTGGAGCAGGTCGGCATCCGCGGCGTGATCTTCACCGACCTCGGAAACGCCTGGAACCTCGAGCGCAACTACTGCGAGGCGAACCCGGCGTCGCCGTACTCCGTGACGAACCCCTGCTTCACGGCGTCGCAGCTCCTCAACGTCCGCACGTCCTGGGGCTTCGGTCTGCGCTGGTTCTCGCCGCTCGGCCCGCTGCGCTTCGAGTACGGCTTCCCGTTCAAGCCGCTGCCCTACGAGAAGTCGTCCGACTTCCAGTTCACCATCGGCAACTTCTTCTGACGACGACGGCTCCGCCACGAGCGGAGCCGAACCGCGGAGGACGGCTCACGGTGCCTTTCCTGCGCCCTCCGGTTGCCCGTCCGCGTTCCTGTTGGTAGCTCCATGGACGATGCGCCCTAGCCCCGTCCAGTTCGTCCTGCCTCGCCCCGGCAAGGCCATCAGCGGGATGATGATCGGCATCACCGTCCTGTGGGTCGGCCTCGCGCTGAGCATCAATTGGGTGGAGGTCGGGGCGGGTATCGCCCAGTTCATGGCCGGCACGACCTCGGGCGTGCTCCGCGGCCAGGTCTGGCGGCTCTTCACGGCCCCGCTCTTCCACGACACGTCGAGCCCTGGTCACTTCTTGATGACCATCCTCGGCCTGTACTTCCTCGCCCCCACGCTCGAGTCGCGCTGGGGCGCGCGACGGATGCTCATCTTCCTGTTCGGCGCGGGTGCGTTCGCGTTCGCCACGCAGGTCGCCGTGGGCGCGCTCGTACCCAAGCTGAACCAGGCCGTGTGGTTCGGCGGGCTCGGCATGATCGAGGCCGTCGCCGTGGCGTGGGCGCTGCAGAACCGCGACGCGCAGGTCCGCATGTTCTTCGTGCTGCCAGTGTCGGCCGGCGCGATGGTCGCGATCATCTTCGTGCTCTCCGTGCTGAACGTGATCGCGCTCAACCGGCACATGCCCGAGGGCCTCGTGACCCCGTTCGGCGGCATGCTGGCCGGCTGGCTCTTCGGCGATCGTTCGCCGCTCCGGCGCCTCTACCTCAAGCTACGCCTGCGCCAGATCCAGTCGCAGACGGCGGCCCTGCGCGCCGAGGCTGCGGCATCGGCGGCGGCTGCCCGCGCGCGCCGCGCCGCAGGGCCCCCGCTGCGCGTGATCGAGGGCGGCTCGAAGGCGCCCCCGAAGGACAAGCGCTACCTCAACTAGGGCGGACGCGGAGCGAACCCGGGGCGTGGGGCCGGCGCCCCACCGGGACTAGTGGGCCGGGATCGTCGCGCACGTTCGCACGTCGGCGAGCGTCTTTGCGTGGCTCAGGCAGGAGAACTCGCCGGACGCGCGGGGCTTGCCGACGAGGTCGCGCTTGCAGTCCGTGACGAACGACTCCTCCAGACGTTGTCCTTCGCTCTTCACGACGGCGACGGCCTTCTCCGCGGACGGGCTCGCTGCCTCGGGGAACTTCGCCTCGGCGGTCCAGAGCGCGTGCAGGTGCTCGCCTACGACCTTGCAGTCGTCCTCGGTCACGTTGCGCGCGCAGCCCGCCTGCGCGAGCGCGAGCGCCAAAAAAACGAGGGGCGCTCCCCCCGCGATCCATCGCATCGGAGCACCCCTCGGTTCCATTCGTTCCCCCGTGACGACTAGCTGTCGATGAAGCTCTTGAGCTGCTTCGAGCGGCTCGGGTGCCGGAGCTTGCGCAGCGCCTTGGCCTCGATCTGCCGGATGCGCTCGCGCGTGACCTCGAAGTCCTGGCCGACCTCTTCGAGCGTGTGATCGCTCTTCTCGCCGATGCCGAAGCGCATGCGGAGGACTTTTTCCTCCCGCGGGGTGAGCGTCTTCAGCACCTTCCGGGTCTGCTCGGCGAGGTTCATGTTGATCACCGCCTCGGCCGGCGAGATCACGCTCTTGTCCTCGATGAAGTCGCCGAGATGCGAATCTTCCTCCTCGCCGATCGGGGTCTCGAGCGAGATGGGCTCCTTCGCGATCTTCAGGACCTTGCGGACCTTGTCGAGCGGCAGCTCCATCTTCTCGGCGATCTCCTCGGGGGTCGGCTCGCGGCCGTACTCCTGCACGAGGTAACGCGAGGTGCGGATGAGCTTGTTGATCGTCTCGATCATGTGGACCGGGATGCGGATGGTCCGTGCCTGATCGGCGATCGCGCGTGTGATGGCCTGCCGGATCCACCACGTCGCGTACGTCGAGAACTTGTAGCCGCGCTTGTACTCGAACTTGTCGACGGCCTTCATGAGGCCGATGTTCCCCTCCTGGATCAGGTCGAGGAACTGCAGACCGCGGTTCGTGTACTTCTTCGCGATGGAGACGACGAGCCGGAGGTTCGCCTCGACGAGCTCGGCCTTCGCGCGCTCGGCCATGCGCTCGCCTTCGCGGATGCTCTCGTAGGTCCCGCGGATGGCCTCGACGTCGATGTTGAGCTCTTCCTCGACCTTCTTGAGCCCCTTCTGCGCGTTCTTCAGGGTCGATTCGAGGTCGAGCAGGTCCTCGCGCGAGACGTTCAGCTTCTTCGCGAGCCGCGCCTCGGCGAGCTTGTTGCCCTTCACCTTCGCGAGCTCACGGCGGAGCTCGGCCTTGCTCATGCCCGTGCGCTTCTCGATCTCGGTCGCGCCGGCCTCGGCCTTCTCCACCTTCGAGATGAGGCCCTTCAACTTCTGCACGATCTTGTCGATCGTCTTCTTGTTGAGGCGCATCTCCTCGAGCGTCGTCACGAGCTCGCCCGTGGTCAGCACGACCTCGGCGTCGAGCTGCTTGCGACGGCCGTCGGTCTTGACCTCCTTGCGCTCTTCGAGCAGGTCGGCCTTCTTCTTGTCGAGGCGCTTGACCTTGTCGATGAGGCGGATGATGCGGCGATCGGCCTCTTCCTCGTCAAACTCCTGATCGTCGCTCTCCGCGTCCTTGATGAGCTCTTTGACGCGGATCTTGTGCTTCCGGAGCTTCTCGCCGAGGTCGATGATCTCGCGCACCGCGATCGGCGAGTCGAGGATCGCGGCGTTGACCGTCTGCTCGCCCTGCTCGATGCGCTTGGCGATCTCGACTTCGCCCTCGCGCGTGAGGAGCGAGACGCTCCCCATCTTGCGCAGGTACATCCGGACGGGATCGTTCGACTTCGAATAGTAGTCGACGTCCTCTTCCTCGCGGTCCTGCGTGACGACGAGCTTCTTGTCGCTCGCCTCTTCATCCGCGATCCGCTTCGGCGCGATCTTCACCTGCGTCGCGCCGTCGACGATCTCGATGTCCTCGTCGCCGAGGGCGCCGACGACGTCGTCGAGCTGATCGGGGGAGACGTCCGCGGGCAGCGCGTCGTTCACCTCGTCATACGTGAGGAAGCCCTTCGTCTTGCCCGCATCGACGAGCTTCTCGAGCGCCTTGCGCGGATCCGACTTCCCCGCCCCATCCGGTGCCTGCGACTTCGTCCCGCGGTCCCCCCGAGCGCCTTGTGCGGCTCCGCCGCCACTTTTCCCCGCGCCCGATCCGCTTGCCCGACCCGCAGACTGCTTGGCCTTGCTCGCCATCCCATTCGCTCCACCGGGCCCACGTCGGGCCACGTGCTTCAAGGAACCACATCGAGAAAAAAACGTTCGTCACGCTCGCGCGGACTCATGCGCGCGCAAAAAAGCACGTCAGCCGAGCCCCAACTTGGCCTTCGCCTGACGCACCGCCTCACGAAGCAGCGCCGCCTCGCGCTCCACATCCCCCAGCGGCGCGACTCGTTGAAGCTCGTCCACTGTCGCGGCTTTCTCGCGTGACAAGCTCAAGCGTCTCAACTTCCCTGCGTTCTTTAAGAGCTCTTCCCTCGCCACATCGGCCGTCTCGAAGACGGGCGACGCGAGCCGTCCAGCCGCGAATGCTTGGATCGACGCCGGGATGTGCGCAAGAAATTCGTCGGGAATAAGTTGCGTTTCCGCCCCAAGAGACTGACGCACCGCGCCAGCGGCCAATGCGAGATCGCCATCCAGCACGTCGAGGGCCTCCATCACTTCAGGGTCGTCGAGCAGAACGGGATGGTCGAGAAGTGCACCCATGATGTGTTCCCCCATCTCTTGGACCTGGGAACGCGAACGCGCTCGGTGACCTGGCACGGTGGTCTCGGCCGCACGTAGCTCCACAGGGTGTTGCCCGTCGTACCTCGTTGCCTGTTCGAGGAGCTGTTCGACTTGACGCAGATCGGCCGGCGCCGTGCCGCCCACGATGAGCTTCGACGAGAGCCGATCGGCGTACGTCTTCAGCATGAGGCGCTTCACGGGGTCCTTTTGTTCCCCGAGGAGGTTTGCCACCGCACGCATGCGCGCGAGTTTGCCGTCGGTCGTGGCGTCGTTGAAGGAGTCGTTCTGGAGCGCGTCCTCGATGAGGTGCTCGTAGAGCTCCTTCGCGCTTTTGAGGACGCTCTTCAGCGCCTCGGGGCCCTTGGTTCGCACGAGCTCGTCGGGATCGAGCTTCGCGGGGAGCGTCGCCGCGCGCCCTTCGAGGCCGCCCTCGTGGACCGGGAGGCGCGCGGCCCACGTGGCCTTGCGTCCGGCGGCGTCGCCGTCGAAGAGGATCGTCACGGTGGGCGCGAAGCGCTTGAGGAGCTTCGCCTGCGTCGTCGTGAACGCGGTGCCGAGCGGGGCGATGACGTTGCAGAGGCCACGCGCGTGCAGGCTGAGCACGTCGAAGTTGCCTTCGACGAGGGTCGCCTGGCCCTCTTGCCGGATCGCGTGCCGCGCCTGGTGCAGCCCGAACAGGTGTTCGCCCTTCGTGTAGATCGGCGACTCGGGGCTGTTCATGTACTTCGCCGGCGGCTCGCCCGCCGTCGATGGTTGGAGCCCCAAGCGTCGCATCTCGTCGGGCGTGGGCTCGGGGAGGCTCCGGCCGCTGAAGGCGATCACGCGGCCCTGCACGTCGGTCACCGCGAACATGAGGCGATGCCGGAACCGATCGTAAAACCCCGTGCCTGAGCTGCGCGCGACGAGCAGGCCCACCTTCTCGGCGACGATCGGCGAGACCCCTTGCCGCTTGAGGAAGCTCGCGAGCCCGTCCCAGCCCGGCGGCGCGTAGCCCACGCGAAATGCTTGCAGCGCGTCGGCCACGGGTCCCGTTGCCTCGTGCGTGTCGAGCCCGCGCCGCGCGAGCTCGGCGAGCGCGTAGTGCGCGAGCGGATGCGCGCTCGGGCCGCGCATGCTCTGCTCGAAAAACGTCGCCGCGAGGTGGCTGACGGCATACAGGTCGTCACGCGCGCGCCGCGCTGCGTTCGCCTCGCGCCGCTCGGCCTCGGTCGCGGTCTCGATGATCTCCACGCCGCTGCGCTCGGCCAGCGCGCGCACCGCCTCGGCGAAGTTCATGCCCTCGACCTTCATGATGAAGTCGATGGCCGTGCCGCTCTCCTTGCAGCCGAAGCAGTGGAAGATGCCGCGCTCCGGATTCACGTGGAAGCTCGGCGACTTCTCCTTGTGGAACGGGCAGAGCCCGACGAACGATCGACCGCGCCGGGTGAGACGAACGGTCTCGCCGATGAGCGACACGAGATCCGTGCGTTCCTTGACCCGCGCGATCGTGTCAGCGTGAATCATCGTCCTGAGGCATCAAGATAACGACAAACACGCCGATCGTCCCGAGCCCGTGTCTCGAAACGAATCGGCGTGTCCGTGGGATTCGCCTCCGGGGGAGGAGGCTCTTTCAGGCGTCGGGGAACGCGGAGCCCGGCTTCTTGTGATCCGTGAGGCTCTCGTCGGGCGTCTGGCCGTCGACCATCTCGTTGACGGGTGGCGCTTCGGCGTTCGCCGCGAGGAAGCGCGTGTCTTCACGCACGAGCGGCAGCGGCGGATCGCCGATCAGCTCGAGCTGCGTGGCGAGCCACTGCTCCTCTTCGATGAGCGAGCGGCGCTTCGGATCCGTGAGGTCGCCCTGCCAGTGGTCGAGCTCTGCGTCGACCTCCTTCAGGCGCAGGCGAACCCGGACGACGTCGACGTCGTCCTTGTGGACGTACTTCTCTGTGAGGAGAAGCGCCTTGTCGCCCACGACCTCGACGAACCCGTGCGCGACGGCGAGGCGCTGCTCTTTGCCGGCCTCGTGGTACGTGACGAGGCCGGTGCGGAGCGCCGCGAGCAGCGGCAGGTGGCCCGGCATCACGCCGAACTCCCCCGCCACGCTCGGCGCGGTCACGTCCGTGACCTCCTTGCGCAGCGCGACGCCCGTGGGCGTCACGATCTCCAGCAGGATCGTGTCGGCCATGATCAGGCCCGCTTGCCCTCGGCCCGCGCCTTCACCTCGTCGATGCCGCCGGCCATGTAGAAGTCCTGCTCGGCCACGTGATCGAGCTTGCCGTTGATGATCTCCTCGAAGCCCGAGATCGTGTCCTTCAGGCTCACGAGCTTGCCCTGACGGCCGGTGAACTGCGCGGCGACGAAGAACGGCTGCGAGAGGAACTGCTGGATCTTGCGGGCGCGCTGCACGACGAGCTTGTCGTCCTCGCTGAGCTCGTCCATGCCGAGAATCGCGATGATGTCCTGCAGGTCCTTGTAGCGCTGCAGCGTCTGCTGCACGCGACGCGCGACCGAGTAGTGCCTCTGTCCGACGATTTGCGGATCGAGCATCGTCGAGTTCGAGTCGAGCGGATCGACGGCCGGGTAGATGCCGAGCTCGCTGATCGCGCGCGAAAGAACGGTCGTCGCGTCGAGGTGGGCGAAGGCCGTCGCGGGCGCGGGATCCGTGAGATCGTCGGCGGGGACGTAGATCGCCTGCACGCTGGTGACCGAGCCCTTCGTCGTCGACGTGATGCGCTCCTGGAGCGCGCCCATCTCCGTCGCGAGCGTGGGCTGGTAACCGACGGCGCTCGGGATACGGCCGAGGAGCGCGGACACCTCGGAGCCGGCCTGGGTGAACCGGAAGATGTTGTCGACGAAGAGGAGCACGTCCTGGCCTTCCTCGTCGCGGAAGTACTCGGCGACCGTGAGCGCCGAGAGCGCGACGCGGGCGCGCGCGCCGGGCGGCTCGTTCATCTGGCCGTAGATCAGCGCGGCCTTCGAGATGACGGGCGCGCCGGACTCGAGCTTCGACTCGCTCATCTCGAGCAGGAGGTCGTTGCCCTCACGCGTCCGCTCACCGACGCCCGCGAAGACCGACACGCCGCCGTGCGCCTTCGCGACGTTGTTGATGAGCTCCATGATGAGCACGGTCTTGCCGACGCCGGCGCCGCCGAACAGGCCGATCTTGCCGCCCTTGCGATAGGGCGCGAGCAGGTCGATGACCTTGATGCCTGTCTCGAAGATCTCGACCTTCGTCGACTGATCGACGAACTTCGGCGGATCCTTGTGGATGGGCGCGAACTTCTCCGCGTTCACGGGGCCGGCCTCGTCCACAGGCGCGCCGACGACGTTCAAGATGCGTCCGAGGCAAGCGTTGCCGACCGGCATCATGATCGGCTTGCCCGTGTCACGGACCTCCATGCCCCGCACGAGGCCGTCCGTCGTGTCCATCGCGACGGCGCGCACGGTCGACTCACCGAGGTGCTGCGCCACCTCGAGCGTCAGGTTGTCGCTCTCCCCGGAGATGCTGGGGTTCGACAACTTGAGCGCATTCAAAATCTTCGGAAGCTGGCCCGCCGGAAAGTCGACGTCGACGACGGGGCCGATGACCTGGGTAATCTTTCCAACCGACATGGGGCGGGGCTCCTCCAGCGAATCGCTATGACGACGAACGCGCGCGGCCACTACCACGGCCATCGTGGACTGTCGAGGGGTCCGGAGCGGATGAACAGCGGTCTCTAGCCCTTCATCGCCGCAATCCGGGCGAAATCCTCGACGGCCAGCGTTTCACCACGCACGTCGAGCGAGATCCCGGCCTCCCGGGCGCGCGCTTCGAGGTCGTCCTTGGACCAACCGTAGAGCCCGCGCCAGGCATTTCGCAGGGTCTTTCGCCGCGCGCCGAACGCGGAGCGAACGGCCTCGCGAAACGCATCGGTCTCCACGGCCCGCGCTGGCCTGTGCGGCGCGAGGACGACCACCGCAGAGTCGACGTCCGGGCGCGGGTAAAACGCGCCGCCGCGCACGGTGAGCAAGCGCTTCACGTCGAACGCAGCCTGCACGAAGACCGTGAGCGCGCCGTAGGTCTTCGATCCAGGAGGCGCGACGAGCCGATCGGCGACCTCGGCTTGCACCATGAACACCGCGCGATCGATACGATCCGCGAGTCCGGTCGCCCGCTCCAGGAGCGCGCCGGTGATCTGATAGGGGAGGTTGCCCGCGAGCACGTGCGGGCGCGGGCCGACGAGCTCGGCCGCCCAGTCGACGGCGAGCGCGTCGGCTTCGAGGATCGAGACGCGCCCTTCGGCGATCGGCGCTTCGAGCTCGGCCGACAGGAGCGGGACGAGATCACGATCGCGCTCGATCGCCACGATCTTCGCGGCGCGTTCGAGCAAGGGGCGCGTGAGCGCGCCGAGGCCCGGCCCGATCTCGAGCACGGTGCCGCCCGGCGGGGTGGTCGCGGCTTCGGCGATCGCGCGGGATGCGGAGACGTCGACCAGGAAGTTCTGGCCAAACCTCTTCTTGGGCGAGAGGCCGCGCGAGCGGAGACGTTCTGCGATCGACATGGCAGGCTCGTGATCTCGAAAGACGTTCGTTGGTGTTCCAACCGATGCACGGAGGGCGACGTACCGATCAGGTCGCCTTCGGGTCCGCGGCGTCGGGGCGCTTCGTCGTCGTGGCGCGGATCTTCGTGACGCGCACGCCGAGGCGACGGAGCACGGCCTCGCTGCGGCTGACGGCGACACGCGTGCGGACGAGCACGGCCTCGGCAGCGACACCGGCGGCCTCCTCCCACGTGGCTCGGCGCGCCCCGTCCGCGACCTCCTCCGAGGGCGAGCCGTCCGCGCGCGTCGGCGGATCCCAGGGCGGGAGCAGGCCCGGATCGAACTGCGGCATCGACCAGGTGATCGACGCCGAGTGACGCGCGAGGCGACGCAGCGCGTCCATGACGGGTTTTTCCTGGGCGACCTCGGAGGGCGCGGGCGCGACGACGTGCACGACGCTCGGCTTGGGCTTGCTCTTGACGATCTGCGCGAGGACCTCGGCGAGCATGAAGCCGGACTCGTGGCGCTCGGCCTCGCCGCGTGGAGGCGACTCGATGCCGTAGGCCGCGAGGTAGCGACGGAGCATGCGCTCGCGCGGGCTCCGGCCCTCGGGCGAAGGCGGCGCGAAGGGCGCACGGGGGCGAACCGCGTCGGCGCGCGACGCGAGCCTGTCGAGATCGCCGCGGCGCAGATCGGACAAGCCGCGCACGTCGAGCGGCCTCAGATGTTCGAGGACCCGGACGGCCACGTCGGCCTCGTCGAGATCACTGCGCGAGGCGTCGTGCGTGCCCGTCGCCGTGACGAGCAGGTGCGCGAGCTTCTGCCCGTGCGCGGGTCCCTGGTCGGGCGGGACGAACGCGCGCACGGTCGACGCGTAGACCGCGAGGCCTACGCGATCGCCGCGCGAGAGGTACCGCGTGCAGATCGACGCCGCCTCGTCGATCGCGAGATCGAGCGGGGCGCGACCGAGCGGGCCGGCCCAGAGCTCGACCGAGGCGTCGAGCACGACCCACACGACGTCGCGCTCTTCGCGCTCGAACTCACGCACGAGCAGGACCCCGCGCCGCGCGCTCGCCTTCCACGCGATGCGCCGGAACGGATCGCCTGGCATATGCTCGCGCAGCTCGCGCAGATCGCTGCCCTCGCCGCGGGCGCGACCAGGCCGGCCGCTCGATGCGAGCAGCTTGCTGCGACCGCCGCGCGGGGAGGGGAGCCACGCCGCGAAGGGACGCGGCAGGACCTCGACGCCGAAGGGGTTCGCGAAGGTGAGAGGTACCTCGAAGAGGCCGGGCGCGCCGTGCACCTCGAGCGCGAGACCGTGCACGCCGTGTTGTCCCACGCGCGGCGCGTGCACCGAGACCTTCACCTTGAGCCGCCCGGAGGCCATCACCTCTCCTGCGGAGGGCTCGATCGTGATCTGGAGCTGCGACGAGGCGATCGGCCGCAGGCGCACGTACCGCGCGGCGAGCGTGTCGCGGTTGCGCACCTCGGCTTCGATCTCGATCGTGCTGCCGCGTCCCGTGCGCACGACGCGGCGCGGCCCGCTCCACAGCATCTCGAAGCCGGCGGCGCGGATGCGCGAGACCGAGACGAGCGTGACTGCGCGGGCAAGCGCCATCGCGAGTAGCATCGCTCCTCCCCAGCCGACGATGGCCGGCTCGCGCGCGACGAGGCCGACGCCCGCGACCGAGATCGCGGCGATGCTGAGGTGCGCCGCCGTGCGCGTGGGAAAGAGCTGCATCGCTAGACCGGCCGCACCGCGCGCCGGTAGGCCACGCGCTGCACGGCGTCCTCCACGACCGCATCCCGCGCGCGCGCGTCGCCTTCGGCCTCGGGCACGAGCACGAGCCTGTGCGAGAGGACCGACGTCGCGACGCCGCGCACGTCGTCCGGCGTGACGAACGGACGACCTGCGATCACGGCCGCGCTCTTTGCGGCCTGCACGAGCCCGAGCGTCGCGCGCGGCGATGCGCCGAGGAGCACGCGCGCATGCGAGCGGGTGAAAGTCGTCAGGCCGACGGCGTACTCGTAGAGATCGTCCTCCACGTGGATCCGTCGCGCGATGCTTTGCAGCGAGAGCAACTCCTCCACGCTGAGCACCGAGCGCGCGCGTGGCGGATCGGCGTTGTGCGCGCGGAGCATCGCCACCTCGTCCTTCGCGTTCGGGTAGCCGATGGCGACTCGCACGAGGAACCGATCGATCTGCGCCTCGGGCAGCGGGTACGTCCCTTCGAGGTCGATCGGGTTCTGCGTCGCGAGCACCATGAACGGCGCGGGTAGCTCGAACCGGTCGCCCTCGATCGTCACCTGCCGCTCCTGCATCGCTTCGAGCAGCGCGGACTGCGTCTTCGCGGGCGCACGGTTGATCTCGTCGGCGAGCACGACGTTCGCGAAGATCGGACCCGGCCGCAGCGAGAACGTGCCTTCCTTCGGCGAGAGCACGTACGTGCCGGTGATGTCGGCGGGCAGGAGATCCGGCGTGAACTGGATGCGCCGCACCGAGGCGCCGAGCGCCGATGCGTACGCCTTCACGAGCGTCGTCTTGGCGACGCCGGGCACGCCCTCGAGGAGCACGTGGCCCTGCGCGAGCAGCGCGGTGAGCATGAGATCCACGGTGCGCGGGGGACCGATGTAGACGCGCGTGATCTCCCGGCGGAGCGCGTCCAGCCGCTCTTTGGCGGCGGCGATCTCCTCGATGGCGACGGCCTGGGTCAAGTGGCGCTCTCCTCTGCGGGTGCGGGCGGGCTCGGGGTTCGTGAGGGGTTGCTCGTCGGGCTCGTTCCCGCCGGGCGATCGGGTGTCTTCTCGTGGTTCGCGTTGCCGTGGCCGAGCGGCTCGGGGGTGATCGCGCCCGCCTTGGCGAGCACGTCCCTCACGACGGCGGCGGCGTTCCGGAGCGCCGCGCGGGGCACGCGCACCGGCCGGCCCGCGACGACGGAGGCTTCGGCTTTTTGCATCACGTCGAGGACATCTTTCAAGGCCGAGCGGCCACGCTCGTCAAGGCCTCCCGCGCGCTCGGCCGCAGAAATCACCGCGTCCGTCGAAGGATCGAGGGGCGCGCCGAGCTTGTGCGAGAGCGCCTCGACGAGCGCGCTCTTCAGCTCGAGCAGGAGCAGCCCCGGCGGCGACGATGGCGCCGAGAGCAAGGCGAAACGCCCGGCCACGCCACCCTGCGCCACGAGCGGCACCGGTCGCGCGAAGCGCGGCTGCGGGCTCTTGTACGGCCGCCCCGCGGCCCGCGCGACCCACGCTGCCACGCCGACCACCGCGAGCAGCGCGAGCAACCAATGCGCCCAGCTCGGCAGCCCGTTCTGACGTGCCTCCGCGAGGGCGTCGCTGATCGATCGGAGCTGGCTCTCGATATCCTTGCGCAGCGTCGACTTGCCGCCGAACGAGCCCTCCTCGGAGAAGCGGTTGGCGACGATGAAGAGCCGGCCGCCTTGCCGTTCGCCGCCGTCCTCGTCGACGAGGTAGTGCGCGAGGCCCACGGCGAACGAGCGGTTGCCGGGGTAGCGCAGCATCTGGTTGATGAGGCCCGAGGGATCGCCCAGCGCGAAGAGCCGGCCCTTGCCGACCTGGCCCGCGACCGCGACGATCGTCGGAGGCTCGCCGACGGCGCGCACCTCGAGCACGGGCGAGAGGTTCGGGTGGCGGAGCCCCGTCGCGTGGTTCGTGACGAACTGCTGCACGTTCGCGACGACCGGGTGCGGGCCCGTGAGTTGCCCCTTGTCGCCGGTGAGCACGGGCTCGGCGATCGCGAGCTGCGGGTTGTTGCGCAGCGCTGCCACGGGGCGTGAGGGCAGAACGGTCCGCTCGATGTGGAAGCGCCGCAGCGTCTCCTCGCCGCGGCCGTAGTCGTCCACGATCGCCAGGCGCCCGCCGGCCTTCATGAAGGCGGCCGTTTCTTCGGGATCCATGCTCTGGAGCGGGTGCAGGACGAGCACACCGTCGTTCGGCGTGATCTCGTTCCAGTCGAGCACGGCGACGGCCTTGACGCGTCCGTCGCCGAGCTCGTTCACCGCGAGCCCGTAGAGCTCCGAGCAGCCCTCCCACGTCGTGTCCGCGACGTCGAACGCGGTGGCGCGTGCGTCCACAGAGGCGAGCCCGATGCCGAGCGCCACGCAGATCACAAGGGAACGGCGTGCTTGCTTCGCCGCGCCCCGCGTTCGCGCCTGGGGCCTCGGCGACGAGGACGAAGCCCGAGAGGGCTGCGTTGCACGGCGCTCTTGCTCCGGCGATCTCACGCCATCCTGCGTCATATGAGGCGGCGAGCATATCACCGTCGTCCCGGGCGATAAGCTTGACCCCGTTACTCTCATTGCTAGATTCGACTCGTGAACGGGCCCATTCTTGCTAGGCACGTTCATCCGAGCGACGCCACAGACGCGGTGCGGAGGAGTCCGGATGCTACCTCCTTTCATCATCGAACAAATCCGACAACGGGAAGAGAGGGAGCGCCAGCAGCGTGAGGAGAACCGACCGCGCCTGGAGCTTCCGCTCGAGCGGTACCCGGCTCCGCGTCGTCCTGGAAACGGGCCGAAGGAGCCTCACGAGGATGAAGACGACCCGAATCGTGGCGTGATCATCCTCGAGATCGGCTGATTTCCCGTCTGTCCCCTTCGCCGGGCGGGTTCCCGCACGGCGCTTCTTTCTTCATTTCGTCCCATCCCCATGTTTTTCGCGGCCGCGGGGTGCGTCCGGGCCGCAAGCTCGCGAGCGTTCCAGGCGAGGATCGGGCGGGACAAATTTTGCGTCTTGTTCGGCCTTGACCGGTGGGGGGGTTCTGCCTACCCTTCGCCCCCCGTTCCCCTGGCGTCGTGCGTCGGGGGATCGCGAATGCGAGCGGGTCATGCCCGCACCCGGCAAGCGCCGGATCTCCAAGAAGACCGAGGTTCACCGATGGCCGTTCATATCCGCCTCGCCCGGGCGGGCACGAAGAAGACCCCGTTCTACCGTATCGTCGTCGCCGACCAGCGCGCTGCCCGCGGAGGCCGGTTCATCGAACGTTTGGGCACGTACGACCCGCGCCGCAACGAGATCCGCCTGGACACGGCGCGCGTGAAGCACTGGCGCGACGTCGGGGCCCAGCCCTCGCACACGGTCGAGCTTCTGCTGAAGCGCCCGGACGTCGTCGCGGCGACGGTGGCGAAGTAACGAGGCATGGCGCCGTCTCCTGCGTCCTCCACCATGCTGCTGGATCTCGTCGCGCTCATCGCGCGGTCGCTCGTGGATCATCCCGAGAAAGTGACCGTTCGCGAGGTCACGGGAGACAGGTTCCCGCGCATCGAGCTCAGCGTGGCGCGTGAGGACATCGGCAAAGTGATCGGCAAGGATGGCCGCACCGCGCAGTCGATCCGCGCGCTCCTCAACGCGGCCGCCAGCAAGGCGGGCCTCCGGGCCCACCTCGACATCCTGGATTGATCCCGCGTAAGCGCGCCACGACCGAGGCCGATGCCCCGCGACGGTTTGTCGCCGTCGCGGAGATCGCGCGCTCGCACGGGATCCAGGGCGAGGTGCGTCTCAAGGTGTACCACGAGGGCTCGGAGCTCCTCGGGCACCGGCCGACGCTCAAGCTGCGGCTTCCCGACGGCGTGGAGCGCGCGGCCGACATCACGTCGATCAGGAGCGCAAACAAGGCCGTGCTCGCGCGGCTCGCGGGCGTCACCGATCGGGATGCCGCCGACGCGCTACGCGGGGCGATCCTGCTCGTCCCGAGGGACGAGTTCCCGCCGCTCGACGAAGGCGAGTTTTACGCGTGCGACATCGAAGGTGCGCGCGCTGAGCTCGGCTCCGGCGAGGTCGTGGGTCGTGTCCTCGCGCTGGCCTCGTACCCGACCTGCGAGGTGCTCGTCGTCGAACGCGCGGACGGCACGAAGATCGAGGTCCCGCTGCTCGACGACTTCGTCGCCTCCGTGGAAGCCGACGCCGGGGTCGTCCGGCTCGTCACGATCGACGGCCTCACCTGACGAGGCGCGCGCATGCGTGTCGACATCGTCACCCTCTTTCCCGAGATGTTCGAGCCATTCCTGTCGACGGGGATGGTCGGCCGCGCGGCGCGCGCAGGCGCGCTCGACGTGCGTTGCGCGAACCTGCGCGAGCATGGGCTCGGGCGCCATCGCAGCGTCGACGACACGCCGTACGGCGGCGGCTCCGGGATGGTGATCCGCGTCGACGTCGTGGTCGGCTGCATCGAGGCCGTCGAGGCGCGAGCACGCGAGGGGCGCGAGGGTGCGGAAGCAGAACGCTCGCACCGCGTGTTGCTCTCTCCCCAAGGAAGCGTGCTCGACCAGCGCAAGGTCGAGGCGCTCGCTTCGCTGCCGTGGATCTCGCTCGTGTGTGGCCGGTACGAGGGCTTCGACGATCGGGTGCACGCGTTCGTCGACGAGGAGATCTCGCTCGGGGACTTCGTGCTCGCGGGCGGCGAGGTGGCGGCGATGGCGATCGTCGACGCGTGCTCGCGGCTCTTGCCCGGCGTGCTCGGCAGCGCCGACTCGGCGATGCACGAGTCGCACAGCCCGGCGATGGACGGGCTGCTCGAATACCCTCACTACACGCGGCCCGAGGAGTTCCGAGGGATGAAGGTGCCCGAGGTGTTGAAAGGCGGTAACCACGCGGCGATCTCGGCCTTTCGGCGCGAGCAGGCCGAGGCGCGCACGGCCGCGCGCAGGCCCGATCTCCTGGAGCGGGCGAAGCGCCTTCGCGCCGAGCGAGGTGCGTCGTGACGAAGGTCGCGCTCGCGCTGGTTCACCACCCCGTGCTCGATCGCGGCGGGGAGATCGTGACGACCGCGATCACGAACTTGGATCTCCACGACATGGCGCGGAGCGCGCGCACGTTCGGCGTGCTCGAGCTTCACATCGTGCATCCGGTCGCGGCGCAGCGGCTGCTCGCCGAGCGCATCCGTGATCACTGGATCCACGGCTCGGGCAAGAAGCGCATCCCGGATCGCGCGGACGCGCTCGACGTCCTGCGGATCGTGCCGAGCCTGGAGGACGTCTACGCGTCGCTCGCGCCGGGCGTGGGGCGCGCAGGGATCGAGCTTTGGACGACGGCGGCCTCGGCGAAGCGGAGCCCCGTGACGAACTATCCCGACGCGCGCGCGCGTCTTTCGCAAACAGACAAACCCGTGCTCATCACGTTCGGGACGGGGTGGGGCCTCGCGGGTGAGCTCGTCGCGTCGGCCGACGTTCGCCTCGCGCCGATCCACGCCGCGGAGAACACGGGCTACAATCACCTGAGCGTGCGCGCGGCGTGCGCGATCGTCCTCGATCGGCTGTTCGGGTAGCTCGATCGCAGCGCGGACGGCGCGCGGGGAGGCAACACGGATGTCCGCGAGCGACGTCGATCAGCGGGTCCGAGAGCGCGCATTCGAGCTCGGCTTCGACGTGGTCGGCGTGGCGCGCGCCGACGAGCCGCTCGACGTCGAGCACGATCGCTACCGCGCGTTCATCGAGGCCGGGATGCACGGCACGATGCGGTACCTCGAAGAGCACGTCGAGGAGCGGCGGCGGCTCGACACGGAGGCGATCCTCCCGGGCGCGCGGAGCGTCGTGTGCGTGGGTCGCCGGTATGCCCGCTCGGCCGAGGCCGAGGCGTATGATCCCGAGGTCGCGCGCGGGATCGCCCGCTACGCGCGCGGGCAGGACTATCACCTCTTCCTCCGCAAGAAGCTGCGCCGGCTCGCCGAGTTCATCCGCGGCCTCGGGCCCGGCATCGACGCGCGACCGCTCTGCGACATCGAGCCGTTGATGGAGCGCGCGTGGGCGGCGCGCGCCGGTCTCGGGTTCGTGGGGAAAAATGGGCTCTTGATCGTCCCGGGGCAGGGGAGCTTCGTCATGCTCGGCGAGGTCGTCACGACGCTCGTGCTCACGCCGGGCGTGCCGATGCACGAGCGCTGCGGCGCGTGCACGCGTTGCCTCGACGCCTGCCCGACGGGCGCGTTCCCGAAGCCGTTCGTGCTCGATGCGCGGAAGTGCATCTCGTACCTCACGATCGAGCAGTACGAAGCGCCGCCCGAGGAGCTGCGCGCGGCGATCGGCGAGCACCTCTTCGGCTGCGACGTTTGCCAGGAGGTTTGTCCCTACAACCGGACCGCGCCGCCGTCCGAGGCGCGCACGCAGCAGTTCCATCCGCTACCGCGCTGGTCCGAGATGCGGCTCTCGGATCTCGCGTCGCTCGAGGAAGAAGCGTTTCCCGAGACGACCCAGGGGACGCCGCTGCGGCGGGCGCGGCGCGGCGGGCTCGCGCGGAACGCGGCGATCGTCGCGGCGAACCGGCTCGCGCGGGATCCCGCGGGGCCGAGCGCCGAGGACGACGTGCGGACGCTGGAACAGGCCGCGGCGCACGACGACGCGGCGGCGCGCGAGGTCGGGGTGTGGGGGCTTCTGCGGATCGGCAAGCCGGTCCTCCGGGAGCCTGGATCCAGCGGCCCCGACGAGGACATCGTCGATCCCGACGCGCCGCCCTTTGCGCCGCGCCGTTGAGCCGCTAGGGGGGCCCCGTGGGGATCGGAGACGACCTCGGCAAGCTGCTCGACGATCTGCGCCGGCACGACTCGGTGCTCTGGCGACGCGCGCTCGACGCAGGCGTGACACACGGCCCGCGTCCCTTCGTGCGGTACGCGCCGCCGCTCATCGGCCTCGCCTTCGGGATCGCGCTTGGTCGGCAGCGGCGCGCGGTCCGGAAGAACCTCCGGCGCGCGCTCGGTCCGCGGAACGTGCTCGTCGAGAACGTCGACGTCGCGCGGGTCTTCGCGAGCTTCGCGAGCTGCTTGACGGAAGCGTTCCTCGTGGGGCGTGATCGGCCCGAGCGCCTCGTCGGGCTTTGCGCATCGGACGAGAACTACGTGCGCGCGGCGAACGAGGGGCGCGGCGTGATCATCGCGACGGCGCACACGGGCGGCTGGCAAGCCGCAGGCCCGATCTTGCGCAGCGTGCACACGGCCGACGTCGTCGTGGTGATGGCGCACGAGCGCGACGAGCGAGCCGAGGCATTGACCGACGACGCGCGCGACAAAGCCGGTGTGCGGATCGTACACGTGGGGACGAGCCCGCTCGACGCGTTGCCTCTGCTCTCGCATCTCCGGCGCGGCGGCGTCGTGGCGGTCCAGATCGACAGGCTCCCGAAGGGCATGCGTGGACGTGAGGTCACGCTCTTCGATGAGCCCTTCGTCGTCCCCGAGGGCCCGCTCTCGCTCGCCGCCTTGAGCGGGGCGCCGATCGTGCCCGTCTTCACGCGGCGGCTGGGTTACATGCGCTACGAGGTGCGGAGCTGTCCGCCGATCTCGCTGCCGCGCCGGCCCAGCGAGGACGAGCTCTCCCACGCCGCGCGTCGCATCGCGTCCGCGATGGAAAGCTTTTTGCGCGAGAACCCCACGCAGTGGTTCCACTTCGAGTAAAGAGACCCCGCCATGGCAAGACTCCACGTGGGCCTGCACGCCCTTCAGGGCGACATCAAGAAGTACAAGGATCAGCTCGATCTGGTGGAGATCCGCCCGGTCGACATGTCGCTGCCCGGCGCGCCCGGCCTGCGAAAGTGGCGAAAATCGGTGCCGCCCGCCTTCGTGTTCAGCGTGGTCTTGCCGCGCGTCGTGGCCGAGCTCGCCCCTGGCAAGGCGCTCGACGACGCGCTCGCCACCTCGCTCGAGGTCGCGACGACGCTCGAAGCGCGATGCATCGTGCTCTCGACGTCGACCGAGATCCGGCCGACCGCGGCGAACCGCAAGCGCATCGCCGCGCTCTTCGCGCGGATCCCGGGCGAAGGCGCGCTTCGCTTCTGGGAGCCGCGTGGCATGTGGGAGCGTGAAGACGTGATCGACACGGCGCGCGCCGCGGGCGTGCTTCCGGTCTTCGACGCCGCGCGCGACGATCTGCCGCGCGGATCCGTGGTCTACACGCGTCTCCGATCGCTCGGCGCGCAGACGATGCTCTCGGCCGCGGCGCTCGATCGCGTGGCGCGTAGGCTCGGCGAGCGTCGGGACATTTTCTTGGTGGTCGAAGGAACCCGCGGCGCCGCGATCCGCGCGAAGAGCACGCTCGTCGCCGCGCTCGCGCGCTCGGCCCGCGCGCCGGAGGCGGGCTCGATCATCGCGCCGGTCGCGCCGATCGTGCGCCCGCTCGTCGCAGAGGACGAGGAGCAGTGATCCGCGGCGCCCTCGCACTCGCGCGCTCGTCGACCACGCAGGGCCCGGCCCAGGCCGCGCTCGACGCCGGAGGCAGCGCGGCCGACGCGGTCATCGCCGGGTTTTTCGCGCTCGCCGGCCAAGATGCCTCCGTCCTGCTTTCGCCCGTCGTGGCGATCGTCGCGGGCGGAGGAGCCGGGGCGCGTGTGATCGATGGACGCTCGCTCCAGCCTGGAAAAGGTGCGGCCCGCCCGCGCGGGTGGAAGACCGAAAAAGAGATCCCATCGGGCGCATACGTCGCTGTGCCGCGATCCCTCGGGCTCATCGCGATCCTGCACGCGGCGCGTGGTCGCTCGGGGCTCGGCGGACTCGCGCGGGCCGGCGTCGCGGCGGCGGAGGCCGCGGGCGCGACGAAACGCGCGGCGCTGATCAAGCGCGTGGGGTCAGCAGGGCCGCTCGCGCTCGCCTCCGAGGAGGCGGTGAGCGCGCTGCTCGCGGCGGGAGGGCCCGTGGCGGGCGGTATCCTCACGGCCGAGGATCTGGAGAGCGCGATGCCCGAGGACGTGCCCGCCCGCACGACGTCGCTCGGAGCCGACGTGTCGGCGCTCAGCGTGCCCTGGGACGCGCCGCTCGGTCGGCTCCCGGTGGCCGACGCGATCCTCGCGTGCGACGGTCGAGGCCTGCTCGCAGCGCTCGTCGTCGTGCCGACGCGGCGCGAGCAAGGCGTGCTCGTGCCGGAGCTCGAGCTCGTGCTCGGCCGGCATGCGCAGCCGGTGCGGCGCGGAGTCCCGCGGACATCGCCAGGCGCGCCGCTCGACATGCCGGCGCCGCTCGCGATCGTGGGCAAGTCCGGATTTTACGCGGCCGTGGCGCTGCTCGGGAAGGCAGGCGTCGACGTCGCGGCGCTGCGCCCGCTCGCCGAGGGGTGGCCGGCCGAAACAGCCGTCGCGGAGCTGCGGGAGAAGTCAGGCGCGCTCACGGCGATGGCCTTGCTGCGGGATGCGCGGGACGCGCGGTCCTTGGTCTCGACCGGGGACGCGACGGCGCGAGCCAGCGACGAGCCCTGAGGGGGTGTTGTTTCGCAGCGCCTCGCCGGGGTTTCACCCCGGACCCGACCAGGGGCTCTTCGCCCCTGGACCCGAACCAGGGCACGGCCCTGGACCGCTGGTGCATCGACCGCGATGCGGTCGATGCAAAGCTCGGAAAGCCTACGAAACACCCTCTGAGCCGACGAGCCGCTCGCTCGCTCACTGCTCGGAGAACACATAGACAAAAAGCAGACGCGCCCCCGAGTGGAGGCGCGCTCTTCCGTGCCAGCGTTGCCTTCGTCTACACGCACACGCTCTGCACGGCGCGGCGACGAGCCCAGGCCGAGCCTAGAGCGCGACGCCGTACCGCTTCGCGTACGCGACGACGCCCAGCTTGTCGATGGTGCGGATGTCGCGCGTGGTGAGGCTCAGCGTGACGTAGCGCTTGAGCTCCGGAACCCAGAGCCTGCGGGTCTGGATGTTCACGTTCTGCCAGCGCTTGGTCTTGATGTTCGAGTGGGAGACGTTCTGCGCCAGAAGCTTCCGTTTCCCAGTGATGTCGCTCTTCGCCATGACGTCCTCAGCAGGCATTTCGCGCGTCGCGCGCGGGACCCGTCGCTCGGGGCTGCGGAAAGTGGCGGAAGAGGCCGGGCATGTCAAGCACGAGTGGAGTCTTTCCATCGCGAACGTGCGCGCAGCCTCAAGACGGGCGCATTCCTTTAGGGAGAGGCGGCGTCGCATGCCGGGGATCGTCCGGCCAGGCGTGTTTCGGGTAGCGGCGCCGGAGCTCGCGCGCGATGGCCGGGTAGTGCCGCTCCCAGAAGCCGGCGAGGTCCGTCGTCACCTGGACCGGGCGCTGGTTCGGCGCGCAGAGGTGGAGCACGACCGGCACCCGGCCCCGCGCCACGCGGGGGCCTTCCGCCAAGCCGAAAAAGTCCTGCAGGCGCGAGGCCGCCGAGACCGTGCCGTCAGGGCCATATTCGAGCCGCAGCCGTCGTCCGCCCGGGAGCTGCATCGTCTCGGGCGCCCACTCGGCCACGCGCCGCGCCTGCTCCGGGGTGAGCCGCTCGCCGAGGGCCGCGCCGAGATCGGCCTCCCGCAGCTCGGCAAAGCTCTGCCGGCCCACGCAGAGCGCGCGCAGCGTCTCCACGATCGCAGCCTCGTCGAGCACGGGCAGGCCCGCCTCGGGGCAGTGCGTCCGGACGAATGCGACCCGCGCGAGCCACGTGTCGAGGCCGTCGCCGCGGACGAACGTGCGATAACCGCGGGCGCACGCCGCCTCCGCGAGGGCCTGCCCGATGCGCTGGATCGAAGCGGGATCGGTGGCCGCGACGCGTGACTCCTCCAGCACGAGGCCCTCGTACGCGAGCCGCCGCGTGACCTCGACGCGCTCCTGCGCCGCGTTCCAGCGGACGTCCGTCGTGTCGGTGATCGCGTCGGTGAACAGGTCGAGCAGCCAGTCGGCTTCGACGGCGCTCGCGGCGCGCACGACGACGCGGCCCTTCATGCCCTCCGTTCGCTCCTCGACGTCGACGGCGACCACGTACTCCTCGGTACCGAGCACGCTCGACTCGGCGAGCACGGCCGAGCCGCCGGTGGCGAACACGATCTCGCGGCCGCTCCTGCCCGTCGCCGTCTCGGGCCTGCGCACGCGGCCCACGCGATCGGGGTACCCCGCGAGCGTCGCGAGCAGCAGCGCGCGCTCGTGATCGGGCGCGCTCGCGGGCCGCGGAGCCTTGCGACGATCGACGAGGCGCGCGAGCTGCTTGGCGGCGCGATCCACGGCGAAGACACGCGTCGGATCCAGCCCGAGCGCGCGGAGCCGATCCGGCGCATGCCCTTCGAGCTCGGCCATCTCCAGTTGATCGAGCGCGTGCAAAAGATCCGACCGGTGCTCCTGGACGCGCCCGCCTCCACGTCGCGAAGACGCGCCCGAGACGCTCACCTCGCGCTCGCCGAGCAGCGCCGCGAGCACGCACCCTTCCTCGGCGACGCCACGCGCCTCGGCCTCCACGATCAGCCGCGCCTGCCGAGGATGCGCCGGGAACCGCAGCATGCGCCGGCCGAGCGGCGTCACGCGGCGCGCCTCGTCGATCGCGCCGAGGCGCCGCAAGAGCTCTTCGGCCGCGGTGACCGCGGCGCGGGGCGGCGGATCCAGAAAGGGCAGCTCTTCGAGCGGACCCACGCCCGAGGCGCAGAGCTCGAGCACGGTCTCGGCGAGATCCACGCGCAGGATCTCGGGCGCGTCGTGCTCGGGCCGCGCGAGAAGATCTCCACGCGTGAAGAGACGCAACGTTCGGCCCGGTCGTGTCCTCCCCGCGCGGCCCGCGCGTTGCGCCGCCGAAGCCCGCGCGATCTTCGCGACCTTGAGCGTCGGCAGGCCCGACCACGGCGCATACGACGCGACCCGCGCGAGGCCGCTGTCGATCACCGCGACGACGCCGTCGATCGTCACGCTCGACTCGGCCACGTTCGTCGAGAGGATCACCTTGCGTCGATCCGCCGGACGCACCGCGCGATCCTGCTCGGCCGGCGTGAGCATCCCGTGCAGCGGCAAGACGAGCAGGCGCTCGGCGTCCGCGATCGGCCGGAGCGCCTCACCCGCGCGGCGGATCTCCGCGGAGCCCGGCAAGAACACGAGCACGTCGCCGTCGAGCCCCTCACGCACGAGGCGACGCACCGCGGAGGCGACCTGCGCTTCGAGCGGCCGATCGTCCGCGCGCTCGAGGTGCTCGATCGCGACGTCGTACATCCGGCCCATCGAACGCACGATCGGCGCGTCGAGCCACGCCGCGATCGGATCCGCTTCGAGCGTCGCCGACATGACCACGAGCCCGAGATCCTTGCGACGCTCGCGCGTGAGGCGCGCGAGGAGCGCGAGCGAGACGTCCGCGTGCACGTGCCGCTCGTGGAACTCGTCGAGGACGACGACCGAGACGCCTTCGAGCGTCGGATCCCGCACGAGCCTGCGCGTGAGCACGCCCTCGGTGACGAAGCGGATGCGCGTCGCGGGGCTCGACACGTCCTCGAAGCGCATCGTGCAGCCGACGGTCTCGCCGAGCTTCTGGCCCATCTCCTCGGCCACGCGCCGCGCCGCCATCCGCGCGGCGAGGCGCCTCGGTTCGAGCACCAAGATCTCCCCCGCACCCGCGAGCCCGGCCTCGAAGAGCGCGCGCGGCACGCGTGTCGTCTTGCCCGCGCCCGGCGGCGCCTCCAGGACGAGCCGGCGCCGCTCGGCGATGGCTGTGCAGATCTCGGGGAGCGACGGCTCGATCGGTAACGTCATCACGTGGTCCGCGGCTACCTCGTACGCTCACGCAGCAGGGCGAGCACGGCCTCGTGATCGTCCGGCGTGAGCGCGATCTTCACGAAGCTACCCCGGTCGAGCACGAGGCATCGATCCTTGCCAGGCCGCTCCATGTCGAGGTGGAACCAGTACGGCGCCGGGCCCATGCCCCAGAGCCGCAGCTTGCCCGTGAGCCAGCCCATCGGCGTGTCGTCCACGCGACGGATCTCGCTGTACGGGATCCGCTTGCTGCCGACGGGAAAGTAATATCGCTTGATGGTGAGCGCATCGTCGTCACACACGACGTGCGCATCTTCGTACAGGACGGTCATGGGCGTGACGTTGGGGGCAGGTGACCCTGGAGACAATACCCCCGACCTGCGCTCGGGGGCGATGGAGCGGCGATCGGAGCGGCTCGATCTGGCCCGCACCCGGGTCTCGATGTAGAAGGGACGAACGGGCCCTTCGGGGCCGGAGCGAGTGAAATCATGCGAGTGCTCGTCTGCGAAGATCAGGACGCCATCCGCCGGATGATCGAGACGCTGGTCGGTTCGAGCGGTCACGAGGTGGTGGGCGTCGCCACGGGCGCGCAAGCCGTGGAGCGCGCCTCGACCGAGCGGTTCGACATCCTGCTGCTCGACCTCATGCTCCCGGGCACGCTCGACGGCTTCGAGGTCTGTACGCGCCTGCGCCGTGACCCGTCGACGAAGGATCTGCCGATCTTCGTGATCAGCGCGATGGACGATCCCGAGTCACGCGCGCGCGTGAAGGAAGCCGGCGCGACCGCGTTCTACGCCAAGCCCTTCCGGCCGCTCGAGCTCCTGAAGGACATCCAGGCCATCGCGGCCACCATCAAGTGACACGGTAGAGCCCCTGATCAAGCGGCCTTTTCGTACGTGCCCACGAGGTGCGCCTCTTCGAGCACGTGCCCTTCCATGGCGCGCTCGAGTTCGGCCTTCGTCGGCGTCCCGAGATCCGGCAGGATCATGTCGAGCGCATAGAGCTTGTGGAAATACCGGTGCCGCCCGATCGGCGGACACGGGCCGCCGTACACGTCGCGGCCCCAGTCGTTTTTCCCCGCGAGCGCGCCCGGAGGAAGCTCGGCGCCCGCGGAGAGGGCCGTCGTCGCGGGCGGGAGGTTGTAGACGACCCAGTGCACCCACGTCCGCTTCGGCGCGCGTGGATCCGGCGCGTCCGGATCGTCCACGATGAGCGCCAAGCTCTGCGTGCCCGGCGGGACCGACGCAAAGGCGAGCGGCGGGGATCGATCGTCGCCCTCGCAGGTGTGATCCTTCGGGATCGGGCCGTTCGGCGCGAACGCGGTGGACGTGATCGTCAGCATGCTCCCTCCTCCGGCGCCCGTGGTTCGTTGCAGGCGTGGCGCTCGGGATCTCTGCGGCTCGTGGCGCCCTGTTCCCATACCCCGCGGCACGTCGCGCGTGGTTCGGCCCGGTCGGACCTGACACCCTCGCGAAAACGAGATACATCGTGCGCCATGGC
Source organism: Polyangium fumosum (assembly GCF_005144585.1). GTDB lineage: Bacteria > Myxococcota_A > Polyangia > Polyangiales > Polyangiaceae > Polyangium > Polyangium fumosum. The sequence goes on from NZ_SSMQ01000020.1 coordinate 92,524, forward strand.
TCTACGCGCGAACGTGGCCCGAGGCGCGAGCATGATCGCGCTCGGGCTCGTGATCTCCACGATCGGATGTCAGGAAGAGAAGAAGCCCGCGGCGCCCATCGCCGACGCGGGCGCGGACGCCCAGACCGGGCCGGTCGTCGGCGGCAAGCTCGGCGAAGCCCTCGCCGCTGCGGCCCAGGCACCGCCGCCTGCACAGTCCGCCGGCCCGAAGGACGCCGCGGGGGGGCCGCCCGAGTCTGGCATCTTCGAGCCCGCCGCGGCCGACGCCGCCTTCTCGCCCACCGCGACGCCGAAGCTCGAGCTCTTCGGGGACGGCAGTGATCCAAAGGTGCCGCTCTCGTACGCGTTCGCGGGCGGAGACGAGCGCAAGACGACGCTCCTCCTGCAGGTGCGCGCGGCGCAACAAGGCCTGCCGCCGCTCATCGTCGAGCTCGTCTTCAAGGCCGACAAGGCGAAGGACGACAAGAAAAAGACCGACAAAGCGGCCGAGCCGGCCCCGGCGGGGCAACCCGTGGTCGTGAAGATCGCGGCGGTGAAGGCGATCCGCGGCGACGTGCCGGCCGAGCTGAAGAACCTGAAAGACAGCGTGATCCGGTATCGGCTTCAGCCCTCCGGGATCGCCACGGATCTGGCGATCGAGTACCCGAAGGACTCGACGCCGGGGATCGAGCTCGTGACGGGCTCGCTGGTCGACGCGGTGCTCGCCTCGACGGTGCCTCTGCCCGACAAGCCGGTCGGCGTCGGCGCGTACTGGATGGTGACGGATCGGGCGCGCTCGTCGGGCGTGGATGTGCTGCGGTACCGCGTGGCGAAGGTGGAGAAGCTCGACGGCAAACGGGCGACGCTCTCGCTCGAGGTCCGGCAATACGCCGCGAACGCGACGCTCGGCCTGCCGGGCTTGCCGAAGGACGTGCCCGTGTCGCTCGAGCGCTACGAGTCGCGTGGCAAGGGCGAGATCGAGGTCGGCGACACGCGCTTCATGCCCGAGCGGGGGCAGATCGCGCTCGTGATGCAGTCGCTGTTGAAATCACCGAATCAGCCGGCGGGGCAGCAGCTCGTGATCCAAACGGAGACGAAAGCCGCGCTCGGGGCCGCACCCTGACGCGCAGGACGGGCGCACGAACACCGAGCGATCCCGTCCGCTCCGCGATGATTCCGTGCGGCACGTTCCTTCTTCGCGAGGAAGGGCGTTGGCGACACTCGTGCATAAAACCCCTGTGGGGAGGCGCGGCGAGCCCGTCCGACGGCGGGGTCCTCGCGGTATCAACATGGGGGACGCCAAGAACAAGGAGACCGCGCAATCGGAGATCCCGGCGAGCCTGTCGAATTTCCTCGCCGATGCCTCGCTGACGGACGGCCAGAGGCGCCGGATCGCCCTGTTCCGCAGCGTGGAGAGCGCCGTCTGCTCGCGCATCGAGCAGATCTGCGTGACGAGCGGGCTCGACGTCGTGGACGTGGCCGTGCTCGTCGTGGACGTCTCCGCGCACGAGCTGTTCTTCCAGGACGAAGAGCCCATCGGCACGTGCGTGCTCATCGGGCACCGCGACAAGGTCCACGCCTTCCTGCGCTCGGCGCTCCCGCCCGCGGAGGACGCTCCGTTCGACCCGTACGAAGACCTCCGCACGGCCGCGCCCGCCCGGTGCGTGCGCGTGATGATCGTCGACCAGGAGTCGCTGACCGTGATGAGCTACGGGACGTTCGTCACGGTGCGGCTCGACGCCGCCGACATGCCCGAGGCGTGAGCCTCAAGAGTTGCCCGGCTGAATCCAGGGCGGGGGGAACATGAACGTGCTCCCGCCCGGCGGCCGGATGCCCGCTTTGTGCTCCACGACGATCTGCACGCGAGGCCCCACGCGCATCTCGAGCGGCCCGCGATGCTCGTGGAGATCCCCGTCGAGCACGTACCTCACCACGCCCGAGCGAGCCTCCAGGATCGCGTGCTCGGCGAGGTGGTCGTACGTGTGCTCCTCGCCCATCGGGCGCGCCTGCCAGATGTCCGGGAGCTTTTTGACGAACCCGAGCGCGCTCGTGTGGATGCCGAGGATGTGGAAGCGGCCCGGGACGTGCCCCGAGCGATAGAAAGGCCGGAATCCGAGGCCAATCTGATCAACCGTGCCCGCCGCGATGCAGAGGTAGTCCCGCATGGGCAAACGCACGCCGCCGGAGAGCTCCACGGAGCCTTCCCAGCGCTCGGCCACCGGCGTCCGGTGCCCGAGCATGACGTTCTTGCTGGCCTCGTAAAGCGTCGACGCGGCGTGGACGGGGTTCGGCTCGGGGTGCCGGTAGTACTCGGCCATGTATCCGTGGATCGCGCCCGTGCCGAAAATGAACCCGTAATGGTCGTCGATTCGCATCGTGTTCCGCTCGACCACCCGGAGCGAGGCCTTTCCAAGCTCGTTGTAGCGGGCGATCAGCGCCGTGAGCAGGCCGTCGGGCTTGCCGCGCGGCACGCCGACGGCGTTCGCGACCGTGTTCATCGTCCCGCCGCGCAGGAACGCGATCGGCGGCAGCGGCTCGTCGCTGTAGACCTCGAGGAACCCGGTCAGCGTGACGTGATTCGTGCCGTCTCCGCCGGAGATGCCGAGCACGTCGATCTTGAGTTTTCGGAAATCCTCGGCGATTCGCGCGAGGTCCTCCCTCGTCTGCGCGGTGCGGACGACGCCTCGATCGCCGAGGGTCCGCGCCAGCCGCGAGGCCGCGGCCGGGTCGCGGCGGTTCTGTCGGGAGCGCGGATTCAGAACGACGCCAATGCCACCCATGTCTTCATCCGTTACGGGATTGCGTCGAAACGTCAAGAACTTCGCGACAGCGAAATGCTTCAAAACGCCTGCGAAATGGCCTTCGCGGAGGTGGCGATTCGATTACGCGTGTCGCTCGAAGCGTTCGATCACGACTTCCCGCGTGGCGTTTTCCAGCGGGCTTCGAGATGGACACGCACGATATCGGCCATGAGTCCGATGTGCGCGCAGTGATCGGGCTTGTCGTCGCCGGTGTAACCACGGACGTGGAAATCACCCTTGTCGTAACGGCGGATGAGGTCGAGCCCGAGCACGTCCGCGCGCTTGGCCTTCTTCGGCTTGCCCTTGAGTTCACCGATGACGTAACTCGCGACCTCCGTCGTCGACGCGTAGCCGGGCGGGATGATCGACGAGTGGCTCAGGAACATGAACGCCTGCTTCTTCGCGGCGCGCTTGGCGTAGTCCACGAAGACGTCGATCTGCCCCGTCTTCAGCGCCTTCGAGCGCTCGTCGATGTACCCCGTGTGCAAGGAGTCGAGCAGGATGACCGCGTCGATACGCTTGCCCGACGGCTGGCGGAGGATCTGCTCGATCGCGCCATACCCCGCGCTCCACGACGAGAGCGCGAGCTTGCGGACGTGCGCCTTGGGGTTGCCCGTCTTCTTCGCCATCGCCGCCTCGACGCTCGCGAGGAGCTGCGTGAACGTGTTCGGCGCCGCGAACCCTTGCGCGTACGCGCCCGAACCGATGCCGAGGTCGATCCCCACGAGGACCGCGCCCTTGGCGGTCTTGACGAACTCCTTGCGGATCGGCTCGTGGCCGTGGAAGTGGACGACGAGGTCGAAGCCGCCGCTCTTCGTGATGCCGCCCTTCTTCGGGGCGATCATCTGGCCGATCGTGGGCTCGTTCGACCAGCGGTCGTAGATCCCGAAGCCCGGGTCGGGGGTCATGCAGGGGTGGATGCCGCCCCGGCGCTTCTTCGCAGGCGCGCTCGCCTGCTTGCCTTCACCCTTGGGCGCCGCCGCCGCGGTCGCCTCGGCCTTGGGCGCGACGAGGACCGCGGGCTTGTTGTCCGCCTCTTTTGCAGCTTCCTGGGCCTCGGGCTTGGGCGCGGCGTCCTCGGCCGATGCGGGCAGGGACGCGAGGAGAGAGGTCGCTCCGAGGAGCGAGACGAGCGCGCCGATGCGGGAGAGGCTCTTCGAGGAAAGGGAAAAGAAGCGCATCCGGGTCTTGGCCTCCTCGCATGAATACGACGGAGAGGCGAGTTTATTGCCGCGGACGGCCGAGCTCGTGAAGAAAGTTGGGCGCTTTCAGCGGCCGGGGTAACCGCCGCCCGGGGGATAACCGCCGCCGGGGGGATACCCCTGGCCCATGGCCTGCTGCGGGTAGGGCTGGGCCGCGCCGGCGTCGGCGGCGGCGAGGATCTGCTCCTCGGCCTGGGAGGCGAGCTGCGCGACCGTGGCGGCCTGCTCCTGCGCGGAGAGCTTGCTGAAGAAGGCCCAGAACTCGGGCTCGCGGCCGAGGTGCACCGTGGAGAGGACGAGCACGATCGGGACCGCGGGCTTCTCGATGTCCGCGAGCTCGGTGGCGCGCCTGCGCCAGTTCGAGAGGCCCTCGAACATGCGCACGGTCCACTGGAAGCCGAGGCCGAGCAGGAGGCCGACCATGACGCCCGCGACGAAGATGTCGGCGTCGAGCGGGAACACGAACGCCGCGACGAGGCCCCCCACGCCGGCGCCGATGACGAGCCCCGGCTCGCCGCCGTTGTGCTGCGAAGCGAGCGTGAGCAGCGCCGCGGCTTGCATGCCGGAGTTGCCCGTCTTCGCGGCCTCGCGCAGCGGCAGGAGCGTCTGGAGGCGCCGCGAGGCCGCCGCGCGCACGCTGAGGAAACTCGCGAGGAGGGTGAGCACGCCGATGAGCACGCCGAGGCCGACCGCGAGCTCGCGCGAGAGCAGGCCCTTCGGCAGAGCCTCGCGCACCTGCGCGGTCTTCGCCTTCTCCTGCTCGGCGTCGGCGGCCTTCTTGAGCGTCGCCTCGGTCTCCTTCGTCGTTTCGAGCACCTTGTCGACCGGCGCTTCGCCGAGCGCCGCGAGCAGCTTGCGCGCCGCCTCGACCTGCGACTTGTAGTCCTCGCCGGGGGCCACGGCGGCCGCGCTCGTGACGGCCTCCCAGCCCCGCGCCGCCTCGGGCTTGGCGCCGGTCACGCCCTCGACGAGCGGCCGACACGGCGCGAGCAGCTTGACCTGCTTGTAGGACGGGAGCGCCGAGGGCCAGGCGAGATCGACGTCGGGCTCTTTCTCCTTCGGCGGCGGCTTCTTGCCTTTCACCGGCGGCGGCGTGGCGCTCGGCGTGGCCGTCGCGGCGAGGCGCGCGGCCTTCGCGGAGGCCTTGAACACGGGGATCTCCGTGTTCAGCCGATCGGCGGCGGTCTGGCAGGCCTTCGCCTGCTGCGCCTTCGTCTCCGCGGCCTTCGCGGCGGCGATCGCCGCGGGGTCGGGGATCAGCCGTCCTTCCGCCGTGACGAGCCGCACGACCGCGCCTCCGAACGAGAGCACGAGCGCGGTCAGCGCGATGATCGTCCAGCGCATCTCCTCGCGTCGGGTGTAGACGTTCACCGCGCTTCCCCCATCCCGGAAACCGTGGCCCCAGAGCGGCGCCGGCAGAGCCTCGACATGTCGTCTCCACGTCTAAACGAGATGACCGAAAACCGCTACCGTCTGGACGTGCCCCCCGGCATTTCCGCGGTGCGTCGGCCAGAAGGTGGGCCCGCCGGGGCGTTCTGGTGTAGGGGACTCGGCAACGTGTCCGTCGTCGAACGAGCGCCCGCCCGCGCGGAGGTGGCCTCTCCGGGGCCTTCTCTCGAAGAGGTCTACGCGCCTGCAAAGGAAGCGGCGCCGGCGGAGCCGCGGCGCGAGGCCGAGGACAAGGCCGCGGAGAGCCCGTTGCGGGCGGCGCCCTGGGTCGCAACGACGTACTTCGGCGAGGGGCTGCCGTACTCGATCGTGCATCAGGTCAGCGCGGAGCTCTTCACGGCGTTCGGCGCGAGCCTGCAAGCGATCGGGTACACGGCGCTCTACGGCTTCGCGTGGAACGCGAAGTTCCTCTGGAGCCCGCTCGTCGACATGTACGGCAAGAAGCGGGGCTGGGTCGTCGCGACCCAGATCGCGCTCGGGCTCGCGGTGCTCGCGCTCGCGATGCCCGCCGATCGCGGGGATCTGCCCGTGGTGGCGTGGGGGCTCATCGCCGTGTCGGTGCTCGCCGCGACGCAGGACATCGCGGTGGACGGCTTCTATCTCGACGCGCTGCCGGAGAAACGGCAAGCGGGGTTCTCGGGGCTGCGCGTGGCCGCGTTCCGGGTCGCGATGCTGGTCGCGAAGGGCGGGCTCGTGGTGCTCGCGGGGATCGCAGGCGGGTGGCGCTACGCGTTCTTCGCGGCGGCCGCGATGATGCTCCTCCTCGGCGTGGGGCATGCGCTCTTCTTGCCGCGTCCCGCGGCGCCCGCGCAGGCCGCGGTCGAGGCGCGTGGGGTCCGGAAGGCCGACGCTTCGTACCTGCAAGCGTTCGTCACGTTCCTGCGTCAACCGAACGTCGGTCTCGTGCTCGCGTTCATCCTGACGTTCCGCGCGGGCGACGCGCTCATGTTCGCGATGCACACGCCCTTCTTGAAGGATCTCGGCCTGAGCCTCGCGGAGCGCGGGTTCGTGAGCGGCACGTGGGGCACGGTCTCCTCGATCGCGGGCTCGATCCTCGGAGGGATGGTGGTCTCGCGGCTCGGGCTCGAGCGGACGCTCAAGCCGATCTCGATCCTCCAGAGCGCGGCGATCCCGCTCTACGCGTGGCTCGCCTGGGCGCGACCGGGGATCGCGGCGATCACGGCCGTGGTGCTCGTCGAGCAGTTCGTGGCGTACGCGGGATCGGCCGCGTTCATGGTCTTCATCATGCGGCGCTGCCAGGGCGCCTACCGCGCGTCGCACTTCGCGATCGGCAGCGCGCTCATGTCGCTGGCCACGACGCTCGCAGGCTCGATGAGCGGGCACCTCGCGAAGAGCGTCGGGTTCACGACGTTCTTCCTGCTCGCGTTCGCGGCCTCGATCCCGGGCGTGATCCTGTCGATGTTCGTCCCCACGAACCGCGCGGACGAGGCGCCTGCGGGTTAGACGGCGCGGGCGTCGTCGCTCCGGATCTCGGGCGTCTCGCAGTACAGGACGACCTCGCTGCGCGGCGGCGCTTCGGCCTGCGGAGCACGGACGACGCGGGGGACGATCGCCCCGCGCTTCCAGGCGTAGAGCCCGCCCGTGAGCGCGCCGTGGTCGTCGCTCGTGAGCCAGACGAAGGGGTGTTCACCGATGCACGGGGTGCCGTCGGGGCCCGAGGTGGCGGCGGACCACGAGCCGCTGTTGCCGATGAACACGTCGCCCTCCCACGAGCCTTCGGGGGTGTGCGTGTGGCCGAAGACGACCGCGCGCGCGTCGTGGATCTGCGCGACGCTCCGCATCACGCGGCCGACGCGGAGCCACGTCTCGGCGAGCGGAGGCTTGGGGGCGAGGCGATCGTAGAGCACGAAGAGCAGGAACGGCACGATCACGCCGAGGAGCCCGAGCGGCAGGCCGACGACGCCGATGAACAGGGCGCCGAGCGCCGCGCCGACGAGGATCACGAACACGTGATCCACCCAGAGCTCGCGCACCACGCGGAGGAGGCGCGACTCGGCGGGAGGCTCGAAGAGGCGGGCGTGACGCATGACGGCCGCGACACGTTCGCCCGTCTCGCGGGCGCAGGCGATCACGTTGCCGCGGTACCGCGCGCGGCAGAAGGGCCGGCGCGCGCGCCAGAGGCGACCGAGGATCCGCGCGGCGCCGAGCGCCCAGATCAGCGCGAGCCAGCGGCGCGAGAAGAGGTAGTAGCGCGTCCAGTGCAGGAAATAGCCGAGCTTCGTCATCATGACGGAGCTGTCGTCGTGCGGGTTGAAGTAGCCGAGGCGCGAGACGAGCAGCCGCGTCCCCATCGAGCCCATCGTCGCCACGATCTCGCGCCCGCCGTCGTCGAACGGGGCCATCGGGTAGCGGTAGCTGCAGTAGGGATCGTAGAGGTGGCCGTGCTCGACGAGCACACGATCGGGCGTGACGTGCATCCACGCGCGGAAGTGGATCCGCCGAGCGATCGCGGCGCGCGCGCTCGGGCTGCGATCCCGCGCCACGAGGGCGCACGCGGCGTCGCAGAGGCGGGCCGTGAGGTGCGCGCGGACCTCGGGCAGCGTGAGCAGGACGTCGTGGTTGCCCGACACGATCACGATCTCGTGCCCCTCGTCGAGCACGCGTCCGAGCGCTTCGAGGACGATCGGGTGATCATCCAGGATCGCCGCGATCGCCGGCACGCCATGGTCGGCGTCGCGCGGGAGATCGTGGCAAGCGCTGCGTCCGTCGATCACGCGCGGGGCGTCGAAGTCGAAGACGTCGCCGTTCAGCGTGAGCGTCATCCGCTGCCCGCGGACAGCGTCGAGGAGCGCGCCCAACATGCCCGCGAGCTCGCCGTCCGGCAGGAAGGCGCGCTGCCGATGACGCATCCACGGGCCCGTCCCCGGCTCCACTTCGCAGAGGTGGATGTCGGAAATTACGACCGTGTGATGCATTACGTTAAGGATGGCACGACGGCGAGGCGCACGCCTGCCAGGGGATCTCCTAACGGCTCGAAATTATTGGGAACGGATGGGGCGCGTCGGTGGCGTCCCGACGGGATTTTGGAGCCGCAAGCTCTTGCCGAGGGGTGGCGCGGACGCCCAGGTTCTACCGAGGCGGAGGGGAGCGATGCGGGCAACCGAGGCGTTGGGGCGGGCGATGGGCGGGCTTTTGTCCCCGATCGCGGGGGAGGGGAGCTTGCTCCGGCGAGCGCGGCTCTTCCATCCGGACGGCGTCTTGTTCCGGGCAGACGTGCGTGCGCTCGCGCGTGAGGGCGCCGTGGGGGAGCTCGCGCAGAGGCTCGCGGGGCCCGCGCTCGTGCGGCTGTCCTCCGCGTGGTGGCGTCACGAGAAGGAGCTGCCGGACGCGCTCGGGATCGCGGTGCGCTTCTGCGGGCGCGCGCCGACGGCGACGTCGGTGGAGGCCTCCGCGCGGGATCAGGACCTGCTCTTCGCGACGTTTCAGCACGTCTGGTCGCTGCCGTTCGCGCCGCTCACCACGAACGTGCACGATTTCCTGGCGAACGAGTACCACGCGATCCTGCCGTTCTACGTGCTCGGTCTCGGGCGCGTAAAATTCAGGCTCGTGCCGGGGCGACAGCGGGAGACCCGAGGGAGCCGGCGCGAGCGGATCGAGCGAGCCGTGGCCGCGAAGAACGCGGTGCTGCGGCTCGAGGTCACGCAAGCGGGGGCGCTCGGCGCGCGGCTGCGTTCGCCGGAGCAGATCCTGCGCATGTCGCGATGGGAAGCGGTGGCGCTGATCGATCTGGAGGAGCGATCGCTCGTGGATCAGGAGGCGCTGTCGTTCACGCCGTTCCACGCAGGTCGCGGGATCATGCCCGTCGGGCTGTTCCAGATGATGCGCGCCGCCACGTACGCCGCGAGCCGCGCGGGGAGGAAGGTCGCGGCGATCGAGGGCTAGATACGATGCCGCGCGGGGGTCGACACGCGGCGACCCCTTCGGTCGACGAGGACCGGCGTGTGTCGACGACGAGGCGCCCCCCTCGGTCGACGAGGACCGGCGTGTGTCGACGACGAGGCGACCCGCACGCGTCACGAGGACCGGCGTGTGTCGACGCGCGACGCCCCCCTCGGTCGACGAGGACCGGCGTGTGTCGACGACGAGGTGACCCGCACGCGTCACGAGGACCGGCGTGTGTCGACGACGAGGCGACCCACACGCGTCACGAGGACCGGCGTGTGTCGACGCGAGGCGACCCCCTCGGGACTCAGTCCACCGGCGGCGGGATCGTCCAGCTCGTGTTTTCGGCGTGGCGCGGCTCGTCGTCCTCGTCCGCGCTGCCGAAGAAGTCGGCGATGTCGTGCCTGCGCGCCTCGGCGTCGGCGCGGCCGAGATCGATGAGCCTGCGCGCGAAGGCGCCGTCGAAGAGCAGGTAACTCGCGAGGTCCGCTTCGGTCGCTTCGCCGACGTCGACGAGCGTGAGCATGCGCCGCGCGAACGCCGGGCCGCCGTGGATGTTGCCGCGGCGCACGTACTCGGCCGCGAGCTTGCCGATGTCCTCGCTCGGGCGGACCACGAGCGAGTTGATGCGGTTGTACGGCATGGCTCCGCGTCGCTCGGCGCTCGTGTTGACCGTCTGCAGGAAGTCGCCGCCGAAGGTCTTCTCCGCGTCCTCGATGATGTGGTTCAGGCGCGTCATCACCTCGAGGTCCGTCTGGATGTGGTCGAGGAGGAACGCGTTCAGGATCTTGCCGAGCAGGAAGGCCGCGCCCGGCGGCTTCTCGTCTTCGGGCATGGTGCTCGGGCCCGTGAGCTCGCGCGAGAGGCCGATCGCGAAGACGTGCGTCGCGCCGAGCCGGAGCGCGGGCGCGATCGGCGTGTTCTGCCGGACGCCGCCATCCATGAAGAGCTCACGGCCGATGCGGACGGGCGGGAACAAGATGGGGATCGACGCAGAGGCGAGCGCGTGCAGCGGGCCGATGTGCGCGCCGCGGATGAGCGTGCGCGGCGGCGCCGTCGTGGGCAGCGCGCCGTCGGGGCCGGTCTGCATGAAGATGACCGTGCGGCCCGACGCGACCTCGGTGGCCGAGACGCTGAGCGCGCCGAGGTGGCCGCGGCGGAGCGTGCGCGCGATGGCCCGCCACGGGATCTCGCGCTCGACGAGCTTGGCCATCGGCGTGACGTCGAAGACGCCGGCCGCCGCCTTGCCGCCGCCGAACAGGACACGCGGCAGGCTCACGGCCTGGCGGAGGCTGAAGCCGAGCACGTCCGGCAGATCGAGCTCGGTCCAGAGGTTCGCGAGGCGGCGGATGCCGGTCGTCGCATCGCTGAGGTGCGCGGCGAGGAAACACGCGTTGATGGCGCCGACCGAGGTGCCGCAGAGGATGTCGATGCGCGGGACCGCGCCACGCACGCGCGCGAAGTTGTCGAGCACGTACGACAGGACGCCGACCTCGTACGCGCCACGCGCGCCGCCGCCCGACAAGATCAACGCGACCTTTCGACGGCCCGCGCCCGCTCGCTTCGTGGTCTTCAAACTCATGCCATTTCGCCGCGCCGCAGCGGATCCGAACGAGGAGAGACGTCCGAACCGTCTGCCTCGGACAGAATGCGCTCGACGACGGGTCTTCGCAAGAAGAGCGCGCGGAGACGACCTTCACGAACGTAGCCGGCGACCTTGCGTACGTGCGTCGCGGCGCGGAGCAGCGCGTCACGAGCGCCGCTGGAGGCGCCTTTGCGCAGCGCTTCGATGCAGAGCGCGCGGACCTCGATGCCGTACTCGGAGAAGCTCGTGGCCTCGATCGCGCCGAGCGCCGTGCGAGCGAGCAGGACGCCGGTGTGATGTTCGCCCGCGTCGACGCGCGCGGCGGCTTCGATGGCCGTCGCGTGAATGTGGTAGCTCAAAAGACCTTGCGGCTCGGCGAGCTTGCGCGCGGCCTGCGCATGGACGACGGCCTCGTGCGGGCGGCCTTCGGCGCGGGCGAGCAAGGCGCGGACGATGCGCTCGTGCACGGTGTCGTACGCGCTGCCGGTGACGGCGACGAGCGCGCCCGCGTCGCCGCACATGGTGGAGGCCTCGGCGTTCATGCCGAGCTCGAGGAGGATCTCCGCGGAGCAGAGGAGCGTGTCGGCGCGCGAGTCTTGATCGGCGTACCGCTCGTGCGCCTCGCGGGCGCGCTTGAGGTAACTCAGGCCGCGCTCGGTGTCGCCGAGGCGCGCGTAGGCCTGGCCCACGTTGCTGAGCGTCTTGGCGATCTGGAAGCGGCCGCCGATGGCGAGGTCGATGCCGATGGAGGAGAGGCCGAGCGCGATCGCGTCCTCGAAGCGCTCCATGACGAACATGGCGTAGGCGAGCGCGTTCTTCGCGCGCGCCTCGCTGCGGCGCGCGCCGACGGCGCGGAAGACCGCGATGGCCTCGGCGTGCGCCTCGGCGGCCTCCTCGACGCGGCCGATGCGGCGGAGCAGGACGCCCTTCGAGCGGAGGACCTCGGCGCGCAGGCGCGGCTGGAGCTTGGCGGTGTGCGTGACCTCGAGCGCGCGCTCGCAGGCGTCGATGGCGCCTTGCACGTCGCCGAGGTCGCCGAGGATCTCGGCGAGGATCGTGTACGCCTCGACCTCGAGCGCGGGCTGGCGCGCGAGGCGCGCGATCTCGGTCGCGCGCTGGGCGACGGGCAAGCCGCGCGCGAGGTGGCCATCGTCGCAGTCGAGGCGCGCGGTGCGGACGAGGGCGAGCGCGACGCCGCGGGCCTTGCCGCTCTGCCGCGCGAGCTTGCGCAGCGCTTCGAGGTGCTTGCGGCGCTCGCTCCGGCGGCCGAGGTGCCGGTAGATCGCTTCGAGCGCGGCGTGCGCGTTCATGCGGCGCGCGTCCTCGGGCGGGAGGAGCGAGAGCGCGCGGAGGTAGTAGCGGAGCGCGAGCTGCTCCTGGTGGGTCGCGCGCGCGGCGCCCGCGGCTTCGAGGTACATCTCCGCGGCGGGCACGGCCGCCTCGCCGCGCGCGAGGTGGCGGGCGACGATCGCCGCCGAGAGGCCCCGCGCGAGCGGCGTGCGCGACAGGTGCTCGCCGAGCGAGAGGTGCATGCGCGAGCGCTTGGCCGTGTCGAGCGCGAGGTAGGCGACGTCGCGCGCGAGCGGGTGGCGGAAGTCGACCGAGCCCGCGCGCCGATCGCAGAGCCCGCGCGCGCAGAGGCGCGTGATCGCCTCGTCGTCGGGCAAGCGCGCGAGCGCGAGGATGTCGGTCTCCGTCAGCGGCCCTCCGGCGGCGGCGAGCCAGTCGACGACGTCGTGCTCGGCGAGCGGGAGCTCGCGCAGGCGATCCCCGATGAGCTGTTCGAGCGTGGAGGGGAGGGCCTCGTTGCGCTCGCCGGGGCGCTCGTGCCGCACGAGCTCGTGGACGCCCTCGCCGCGCTCGACGATCTCCAGCGTGCCGCGTTCGAGCAGCGCGTCGACCATCTCCAGCAGGAAGAAGGGGTTGCCCGCGACGCGCGGGACGAGCTCGCTGCACACGGCCGCGACGCCTTCGCGGACGCCGAGCCGCGCCTCGACGAGGCGCACCTGCTCTTTCGGTTCGAGCCCACGCAGCTCGATCCGCACGAGGCCCTCGACGTACGGAAGCACGCGCTCGTCGGCGCGGGTCACGAGCACGACGAGGATCGGGAGCGGCTCGGGCCTGCGGAGCAGCTCCTTCAGAAGCTCGAGGCTCGCGCGGTCCGCCCACTGCAAGCCGTCGACGACGACGACGATCGGCTGCCTGCGCCCGAGCCCGGCGAGCAGGTGGCGTATGCCCTGCACGACGAGGTCGTGGCGGTAGTTGCTCGCGTCCTCTTCCTGGTGATCGCCGTGCTTGCCGGTCACGAGCTCGGCGAGGCGCTGGATCTCGCGCGGCGCGCTCGGGGTGCGCGCGAAGGGGCCGAAGACCTCGCGCAGCGCGCCTTGCGCCTCGTCGAGCGAGTTGTCGAGGCCCATGCCCGTCACGTCGCGCACGACGTCGGCGACGGTGGCGAGCGGCAGCTCCATCTTCACGGGCGAGCACTCGACCTGCACCACGAGCACCCCACCCGGCAGCTCCGAGAGGAACGTCGAGACGAGCGCGGTCTTGCCGATGCCCATCTCGCCGACGACCACACGCGCCACGAGCTCGCCGAACGCCCTGCGCGACATGGGCGCCGCGTCGAACGTTTGTGTCCTCGGACCACTCGGCGACTCCTGCGCGCCGAACGCCTCCGAGGAGGGCGGCGAGCCCGGGACGCCGCCGAGCGGCGGCGAGACGGCGCGGTGATACGCGGCGTAGAGGTCCGCCTTTTCGGCGTCGCGGCCGACGAGATCACTCTGGCCGAGCGCGAGCTCCGCCGTGCGCTCTTCCCGCGTGAGCAGACGATCGAGCGCGTAGAGGCGCATCTGCGCGGGGACACGGAGGCCCCCCGTGTCGCCGAGCGTGAGGCTCGGCGCCTCGCCCCAGCGGAACTCACGCCGCACGAGGCGGTAGACGCCGCCCGCGACCCACGTCGTGCCGAACGGCGTCGCCGCGCCCACGCGATCCGCGAGCAAGTCCGCGGGCTCTTGCAGCGTGTGCCGCACGAGGTGGCCTTGGGGATCACGCTCGCCCGAGGCGATGCCCCGCACGATGCCGATGGACGCGCGCAGCGGCGCGGGCAGGTCTTCGCTCGCGCCGTCGAGCGCTTCGTGCACGTCGATCGCGAGCGTCGCGGCGTCGGCCGCGGCGCGTGAGGGGTTCGCCATGAGGCCGACGACGGCGCGCGCCGACCAGGGCGACTCCCACGACCACACCGCGCCGCGCTTGAACGCGATGTCGTCGAGCGTCTGGCGGATCGAGGCGCCCATCCGCCGCGCCGCCTGTTTGCCGTGCGCGTTCTCGAGATCGACCGTGCCGTCGATGCGCAGCGTGACGACCGCGACGTGCCGGACCTCGCGGGCGACGCGCGTGTGCTTCTCGCCGTTCGTGCCTTCGGAGGGCGTCCGCGCGAGCGGCACGGCGGCGAGCGTCGCGGCCTCGGGCGCCTCGCGCGGGCTCGCGAGGGGCAGCTCGAGCTCGCGGCCGAAGAGCTCGAGGAGCATCGCCTCGATCGACGCGGAGTCGACGAGCTCCTGCTTCGCGAGCAGGGTGCGCATGATCGCCGCGCTCATGTCGCGCGCGGTCTGGAAGCGGTGCTCCCGCGGGCCTCGCATCGCCTTGAGGACGATGGATTCGAGCTCGGGCGGCACCTCGCCGACGTGGGTCGACGGAGGCTGGAACGCGCCCGTCTTCACGGCTTCGAGCAGCGCGTCGTCGTCGAGCTTGCCGTACGGCGATCGCAGCGTGAGCATCTCGTAGAGCACGACGCCGAGCGCGTAGATGTCGCCCCTTCGATCGACGCGCTCGCCGCGCGCCTGCTCGGGCGACATGTACCCGAACTTGCCCTTCAGCACGCCGGCCTCTTCGCGGAAGAGGTTCGCGCTCGCGATGCCGAAGTCGGCGATCTTCACCGCGCCTTCGTACGAGACCAGGATGTTCTGCGGCGAGATGTCGCGATGGACGATGGCGAGCGGTACGCCGCCCTCGTCCTTGCGCTCGTGGGCGTAGTGCAGGCCCTTGGCCGCCTCGGAGACGATGTACGCCGCGACGAACGGCGGGATCCGCGCGCCGGTGCGCCGCGCCGTCGACATGATCTTGCCGAGGTCGAAGCCCTCGACGTACTCCATCGAGAGCAAGAGGCCGTCGTCGCCGTGGTCGCTGAACTCGTAGACCTGGACGATGTTCGGGTGGTTCAGGCGCGTCGCGAGGTGTGCTTCCTCGACGAACATCGAGCGGAACCGTCGCGAAGAGCCGTGCGCGGGCAGGACACGTTTGACGACGAGCAGCTTGTACGTGCCCTCGGCGCCGCGTTTTTTGGCGAGGAACACCTCGGCCATGCCGCCTGCGCCGAGGCGGCGCAGGATCTCGAAGTCGGCGAGCTGGTCGGGGTGCATGGCCATCGTCGCGCGCGCGCCGGGAGGGAGGGAGACGGGCGCCTCGGCTGCATGGTAGCGTCGCAGCCCACTCCCGTGACATCGAGCATGCTACGCCCCACGCCTTTCTCCTGCAGCAAGCGGAAGCTCGCTGTTCACCTCTCCGCCTTCACCCTCGCGCTCGTCGCCGTGCCCGCGCTCGCCTTCGGGCAGGCGCCGCCGAAGACCGGGACCGACATGGAGCTCGATCCCGATTCGAAGCCCCCGCCGCCGGCCGAGCCTCCGCCGCTCCCGCCCGCGCAGGAGGGCGACTGGGGCGTCGGCGGAGCGGACGAAGAAGGCAAGTTCGCGCCTTCGGGCAAGACGGGCGCGAAGAAGCGGGAAGAGGACGAGAAGGCCGAAGAGGCGAAGGTCGAGGACTACCGCGCGCTCCCGCCGCGCGAGGTCGGCGTGGACCTGGTGATCGGCTTCGGCGAGATCCGTGATGTCCTCAGCGACACGGATCCCACCGACGTCACGGTCGCGTCGTTCGTTCCCTACTTCTTCTGGCGCCTGAACGAGACGTGGGCGATCGGCGCGCGTGTGCCCTTCGCGACGGGCAGCATCGACGGCCCAATCGAGAACCCGGTGGACTCGTTCGCGCTCGGCAACATCGAGGCGAGCGTGCACGCGCGCTTCAAGTTGAAGCGACGCATGACGCTCCCCGTGAGCCTCGCGATCACCGTGCCGACCGCGCAGGGCGACATGTTCCCCGAGCAGGACGCCGCGGGCGCGAGGCCGCAGGCGCTCTTGAACCAGGCCGTCGCAGGCGCGCGTGGCTGGGAGGAGCAAGCGCCCTACACGCCGAACCGCCTCGGCGCGTCGCCGAGCGTCGGCTTCGCGTACGACACGCGCCTCCTGCACGTCGCGGCGAGCACGAAGTTCGAGCTCTTGATCAAGACGGGCGGCGGCACGCCCGAGAGCGAGGCCACCGGCACGCTGCACGCGCCCGCGTACAACTGGGTGACCGGCGCGTCGTTCTTCTACGACTTCCTCGACGGCATGATCTCGCCAGGCTTGCGCGCGTGGCTCGCCGTCTCGCAGCAGCCCGTCACCAAGGGCACGAGCGATTACTCCGGCGCGCAGTTCGTGATCGAGCCCGACGTGAACAGCACGATCCCCGTCGGCAAGTCGCTCGCCGTGCGCGCGGGGCTCGGTTTCATCGTCCCGCTCGGCGGCCCCATCGGCGGCTCGAACAGCGCGACCATCACTGGATTCCGTCTTCGCGCGGGGCTCGCGTTCTGACTTTCGAGCAAACCCGGAGAGCTCCCGGAGCGGGTCGCTCGCCGAGTCTGTAAATCACGGAAATCAGAAAAGAAAACAGCATCGTCCACGCTGGCGGACAACCTCCTCGCAGCTATCGTGCTTCGCCCTGGCTGCAAACCATCGGCCGCTGCGACCGTTTTGGTCGACTGCGCGCCGGATGTGCCGGGCGGACGAGGTGCGACGCGATGGGATGGCTCTCGAGATTCGAAAAGCGGCTGGGGCGTGTGGTCGGTCCGGTGGTCGTTCTGATCATCGCGGTGACGATCGGTGCCCTCGTCTACTCGCTGCGAGGACCGCGCGAGGGGACGATCTCTTACACCGAGCTCACGCAGATCACGGGATCGCAGGCGATCACCGAGGTGCAGGTGGAAGGTGAACGCTTCTCGATCCGGGGCGCAGACGGCTCGCTTCGCGTGGGCATCGTCGGCGACGAGGAGGCGCGGCACGCGCTCGTCGACAAGTTCGCAGCCGCAGGCATCACCGTCGAGTACGGCTCGCGCGAGGGCTCGACGGGCGCGCGCGCGGCGACGGCACTCGCGCCGATCGCAGTGATGCTCGCGCTCGGCGCCGTCGGCCTCGGGATGCACCGCCGCAAGAGCCGCGCGCACTTCTCGGAGGGCCAAGCGTCCGGCGTCGGCAAGGTCCGCTTCACGGACGTCGCGGGCATGGACGAGGTCAAGGAGGCGCTCGCCGAGACGGTGGAGTTCCTCAAGAACCCCGAGCGCTTCGGGCGTCTCGGCGGACGCGCGCCGCGCGGCGTGCTGCTCACGGGGGAGCCCGGCACGGGCAAGACGCTGCTCGCGCGGGCCGTCGCGACCGAAGCCGGCGTGCCTTTCCTCACCGCGTCGGGATCAAGCTTTCAGGAGATGTTCGTCGGCGTGGGCGCGTCCCGCGTGCGCAACCTCTTCGCCGAGGCGCGCCGCGTCTCGCCGTGCATCGTGTTCATCGACGAGATCGACGCCGTAGGCCGCTCGCGGGGTCGCGGGGGCGACTCGGCCTCCGCCGATCACGATCAGACCTTGAACCAGCTCCTCGTCGAGATGGACGGCTTCGATCACACGACGGGCATCGTCGTGATGGCCTCGACGAACCGCGTCGACGTGCTCGATCCCGCGCTCCTGCGCCCCGGCCGCTTCGACCGTCAGGTCGTGGTGCCGCTGCCGGATCTGCGCGGCCGCCGGGAGATCCTCGAGGTGCACGCGCGGCCGATCGCGCTGAAGGAGGACATCGACCTCGCGCACGTGGCGAAGGTGACGCCGGGCTTCTCCGGCGCGGAGCTCGCGAACCTCTTGAACGAGGCGGCGATCCTCGCGGCGCGGAGCGGCGCGGACAAGGTCGACCTCGAGCACATCGACAAGGCGCGTGATCGCGTGCTCATGGGCGAGGAGCGCAAGAGCCTCGTGATGGACGCAGAGGAGCGGCGCGCGACGGCGGTGCACGAGGCCGGCCACGTGACGGTGGCGCTCGCGGCGAAGAACGCCGATCCGGTGCACAAGGTCTCGATCCTCCCGCGCGGCCGAGCGCTCGGCGTGACGCAGGCGCTGCCCGAGCGGGATCGGCTGCTCTACACGAAGGAGTACCTCGAGGATCAGATCTGCATGCTCATGGGCGGGCGCGCGGCGGAGATGGTCGTGCTCGGGACGATGACCGCGGGGGCGGCGGACGACATCCAGCGCGCAGCGTCGCTCGCGCGGAAGATGGTCGCCGAGCTCGGCATGAGTGAGCTCGGGCCGATCAGCGTGACGGATCATCCAGGCCACGTGACGCACAGCGAGCACCTGCACGCGCGGGTCGACGAGGTGGCGCGCAAGCTCGTCGAGCACCAGCTCGAGCGCGCCTGCCGCATCGTGCGCGAGACGCGCGACGGCGTCCTCCTCCTCTCCGAGCGTCTTCTCGAAGAGGACACGCTCGTCGGCGCCGCGATCCTCGCGTGCTTCGAGAAGCGCGCCGATCACGAGGAGTCCGCGCCCGCGGAGTTCGTGGCTTCCGCCTGAGAGGGGGGCACGCCGCCTCGGTCCAGGCCGTGCCTTGAGCATGGGGGGGTCTCATCGCAAAGCCGCCACGCCGCCGGGGCGCTGCCCCGGACCCCGCGGGGGGCTGTCCGCCCCCTCGACCCCGGACCAGGCACGGCCTGGACCGGTGATTGAAAAACTGCGCTCCGCGCAGTTTTTCAAACGGGCCGACGAAGAAGCCGGGGTGCCAGCAGAACCCGCAGCGCGGCTGTCTTGGTTGGCAACGCCGCGGCTGGTCTTGACCGGGCCTGTTCGATGAACTGCGCATCGCGCAGTTCATCGAGCTTGGGTCCAGCGCCTCGCTGGTCCGGGGTGCAGGGGGCGGACAGCCCCCTGCTGGGGTGCGGGGCAACGCCCCGCGCTAGCGACTGGGCTTCACGGAAGCCGGCGCGGCGGCGCTTGGCTCCGCGGGCGGCGGCGTCGAGAGCGGGCTTCGCGTGGAGAGCGCGCGCGTCCATGCCGCGATCGTCTCGCTCGCGGGCGCGGGCCAGCCCATGCGGCTGAACCTGCGCAGGAGCTCGGGTGTGTGATCCCCGGTGCGCCTCGGATCCTGGAACGTCTTCCGCGCGAGATCGAGCTCGTTCGCGGCGTCCTGGAACCGGCCCTCGTGGTACGCGAGCCACGCGCGGGTGAGCGCGAGGTGCTGCTTCGGCTCGGCCTCGGCGAGCCCCGTGGCTTCGCACTCGGCGAGCGCCGCGCGCGCGACCTCCGCCTGCCCACGCTCGAGCGCGATCTGCGCGACGATGATCTTGATCTCGACCCGTCCCCACGGATCGGAGAGCCGGTCGAAGAGCGCCGTCGCGGCGCGCGCGTGCGCGTCCGCCATGTCGAGCTGGCCTGCGTCGAACGCGGTCATCGCGAGCAGACGCTCGCACGCGCCCTCGCCGCGCGGGTTGCCGAGATCGCGGAAGCTCCGGCGCGACAGGAGCGCCACGCGCCGCGCTTCTTCGAGCCGACCTTCGCGGTGATCCGAGTGCGCGAGCGTCACGTCGCACTGGGCCATGCCGAGGCGATAGCCGATCGCGTCGAACTCGGCGCGCGCCGTGCGGAGGAGCGCGCGAGCCTTCTCGGGTGAGCCGCCGGCTTGCTCGACGAAGCTGTGCAGCACGAGGCATTGCGCGTGGCCGAGGCGATCGCCGACGGCCTGGAACTTTGGCCCTGCGCTCTCGAGGATGCGGGCCGCGTCGAGGTGCGCGCCGAGCAGGAAGTCGATCTCTCCGAGGATCACCTCGCAGAGCGCTTGCCCGTGCGTGTCGCCGAGCGACTGGAACATCTCGAGCGCGCTCGCCACGAGCTTGCGACCTTCGGCGGGCGCGGCGAGATCACTCGCGGCGTGACCGAGGAGCCGGAGGCACGCGGCCTCGCTCTCGGGATCGCCCGCCACGTGAAAGAGCCTGCGCGCTTCTTCGGCTTCGCG
The DNA here is from genome assembly GCF_005144585.1 of Polyangium fumosum. Lineage (GTDB taxonomy): Bacteria > Myxococcota_A > Polyangia > Polyangiales > Polyangiaceae > Polyangium > Polyangium fumosum. Next base: position 112,574 of record NZ_SSMQ01000020.1, read on the forward strand.
CCGGCAGTCTTCGAGCCTGCCCGCGTGCCGCAGCGCTTCGGCGCGCCACCTGCGATGCCGCGCGAGCAAGAGCCCTTCGAGGCGACCGTCGAGCAGCGATAGATCGCGCAGCGTCGCCTGCACGTCGCGCGTGCGCCCCCACGAGTCGGCGATCGAGTGGTGCAGGAGCTCCGCGGCCACGTTCACGTCGCCGGCGCGGACGAGGTTCGTCACGCGGTGGCGCACGATGCGGCGGCTGCTCGCGTCGGGGTGATGGCCGAGCGCGTTCGCGGCGGCGCGCAGGACCGCGGCTGCATCCGGCTGCACGAAGAGCTGCCCGAGCAGGTGCTCTTGCAGGAGCGCATGGGGCCACCGCAGGCGCTCTTCACCGGACGCGAGCAGGATCTGCGCGCGCTTCATCGCAGCCACCGCGCGCTCCGCGTCCACGCCGAGCGCCCCGAGCTCGAGCCGCAGCACGTCCTCGCGGATGTCTCCACCAAGCGCCGCCGCTGCGCGTGCGCCGCGCCGGAGATCCTCGGGGATCGCGCGCAGACGATCCTCCCAGAGCTCGGCCGTCGTGCCCGCGCGCATCGCGAGCTTCGCCTCGGGGACCACGTAGCGCCCGTCGCGCAGCTCGATGTGCCCGCCCGTCGCCCATGCGTGGACGATCTGCAGCGCGAAGAGCGGGTTGCCTTTGCTGCGTTGCGCGGCCTCGACCACGGCGGCCTCGTCGAGCGGCAACGTCTCGCGCAGGAGCGCGTGCGTCTGCGTCGGGTCGAGCGGCTCGAGCGTCAGGCGATCGCCGCCGAGCTCGCGCAGGAGCCACTCGACCCACTCGCGCGCGACGGGATCCGTCATGATCGCCTCGTCGCGCACCGTGCCTACGATGAGCAGCCGCAGGCCCGGCGTCTCGCGGTGCAGCCGCGCCATGCCCTCGAACGTCGTCGGCGAGCCGTGATGCAGATCGTCGAGCATCAAGAGGAGCGGACGGCTCTTCGCGATCTTCTGCAGCGCGTACTGCATCACGCGCCAGCGCGTCTCCGACGAGAGCGCGAAGCGCTTGCCCGTCGGGCCGATCGCGTCGCCCTGCGCCGAGGGCCGGATCCACTCGGCCGTCGCGGCGACCCACATCTTGCCTTCGTCGTCCTCGGGCGCGACCTCCCACTGGTTCAGGAGGACCTTCTCGACGACGTCGCGCCCTTCACGCTCCAGCCGGTAGTGCTGCACGATCGCGCCGACCACGCCGTCGAGCGGCGCGGCGATCTTCCGGTACCGCGCGCGCAGCGGCACCACGAGGCCTCGCTCGTGCACCTCCTCGCAGAGCCACTCCGCGAGGCGCGACTTGCCCACGCCGGCTTCGCCCGAGAGCAACAAGAAGCGGTGCTCCGGGGTCTCCGACGTGGCGATCTGCGTCGCGATGTCGAGCAGCCGCGAGCGCTCGGCCGCGCGCGCGACGAAAGGGCTCGGCCGGAGTCCGAGCAGGCCCGTCGTCGTCACCTGCGAGTCGAGGTAGGTGCTCTCGACGACGAGCGGCGAGTCGCGCAGCGGCATGGACATCGGCGGCGCGGCCGAGGGCCTCGGCGTCGCCGTCGGGTCTCCGCTGCGCGGCCGCATCCGCCAGAGGAGCGCGCGCGCGTCGGCCGCGAATTCGAAGCGCTGCCACGGACGCTTGTTCATCAGGCGCCGCACGAGCGGCACGATGTCCGACGGGAGCCCGGGGCGGAGCGGCACCTCCGGCAGCGGCGCGCTCTTGTGCTTCGCGAGCAGCTCCTCGTCCGTGCCCTCGTAGGGCTCGCGGTTCGCGATCATCGTGAAGAGGACACAGCCGAGCGAGTAGAGGTCCGTCGACGGACCCACGTGCGGCGCGGCGTACCGGATCTGCTCCGGCGCCATCCACCCCGGCGTGCCCGCGCCCCAGCGGATCGTCGGCTTCGAGACGGGCGAGTTGTCGAGCCTGTGATCGACGCGATCCTGCATGAGCCACGCGAGCCCGAGATCGAGCACGTGCACCGTCGGCGGCTCGGTGTCGTCGTGCGGGATGTCGACGAGGATGTTCGAGGGCTTGAGATCTCCGTGGATGACGCCGCGCGCGTGCGCGTGCGCGAGCGCCGCGAGCACGTCGTCGGTGATCTTCCAGATGAGCGGCCACGGCAGGCCGCCTTCCTCTTGCGCGAGGTAGAGCCACTCGTGCAACGAGCGCCCTGGCACGGCATCCATCACGAGGAAAGGCGTCCCGTCGGCGAGCGCGCCGAAGTCGCGCGCGCGCACGATGCACGGGTGCGAGAGCGCCGCGAGCGCGCGGGCCTCCTCGTGGAACCACCACGCTTCCTCGGCGCGTGGCCGCGCGCCCGGTCGGCTTAGGACCTTCACGGCCACGCGGTCGTCGGCCACGAGATCACGGCAGAGGTAGACGACCCCCATGCCGCCTCGCCCGAGCTCCCTCCTCACCTGGTACCGTCCGGCCAAAATCTTGCCGATCGTGCCGGTTTGCTCGCTCATCGGACGGGCGAATATATCGCGGCCCTGGCCGCCCGGCACGACGGCGCGCCGGCCAGATTTCGCGCCCGAACTGTCAACGACAATCCAACAATGCTACGTTACGGAACATGTCGAACACGGTGAGGCTGCTCGCGTTCGCAGGCGCGCGGGACGTGCTCGGAGCCTCGGAGCTCGTCTTTCCGCTCGACGCGCCGTGCACCACGGAGGAGCTTCTTCACCACGTTTGCAGTCGATTTCCCGCGCTCGTGCCGTACCGGCGATCGATCCGCGTCGCGGTCAACGGCGCGTATGCGCGGCCCGACGAGCAGGTCCGATCGGGCGACGAGGTTGCGTTGATCCCGCCCGTCGCGGGAGGGTGAGGCGATGGCGGCGATGAACGATCCGGCAGTCGAGAAGCGGCGCTCCTTGCCGATGCTCGGCGCGCGCGCGCTCGTGCCGAAGCGCGCCTCGGCCGGACCGCCGCCGCGCAGCGTGCGTGTCTCGGTGACCGATCGGTGCGACTTCGCCTGCACGTACTGCCGGCCCTCGCGAAACGATGGCTACGCCGACGGGCGCCTGATGACGCCGGCGTGGAAGACGATGTTCGAGGCGCTGCGCCGCGCGGGTGTACGTCGCGTGCGGCTCACGGGCGGCGAGCCGCTCGTGCATCCCGAGATCGTCGCGATCGTCGCACACCTGTCTTCGCTCGGCTTCGAGGATCTGGCGCTCACGACGAACGCCTCGCAGCTCGCGCGCCTCGCGCGGCCGCTGCGCGACGCGGGCCTGCATCGCGTGAACGTCTCGATCGATACACTCGACCCCGTGCGCTTCCGCGAGGTCACGCGCGGCGGGGACCTCGACGCCGTCCTCGCGGGCATCGACGCCGCGATCGAGGCAGGCTTCTCCCCGATCAAGCTGAACACCGTCGTCCTGCGCGGCGTGAACGACGACGAGCTCGAGCGCATCCTGTTATGGGCGTGGGAAAGGCGCCTCTTGCCACGCTTCCTCGAGGTCATGCCCATCGCCGAGGGGGCCAAGCTCGTCGCGGAGCACCTCGTCACCGCGGCCGAGATGCGCCGCGCGCTCGCCGCGCATCTCCTCGCCGAGGAGGCCGTCACCGAACCGGGCCTCGGCCCGGCGAAGTACGTGCGCGCCCGCCACGATCCGGGGCTCCGCGTCGGGTTCATCACGGGCACGAGCGACACGTTTTGCGAGACCTGTGATCGCCTGCGCGTCTCGTCGACGGGCGTCTTGCGGCCTTGCCTTGCGACGGACGACGGCGTGGACGCAGCGGCGCCTGCGCGCGCGGGGGACGCGGAGACGATCGTCGAGCACATCGGGCTCGCCTGGTCGATGAAGCCCGACGGGACGGTCTGGAAGGGCTGCACCGAGGAGACCGCCGCGGGCGTGTCCATGCGCGCGATCGGCGGGTAGGATCCGGCCGCCGTGAACGAAGTTTTTTTATTCGAAACCGAAGAGATCGGGCCCGCGCTGGATCTCGTCCCTTTGGCCGCGCGACGCGCGCTCGATCACGCGGGGCTCCGGCTGCCGCTCGAAGGATGGCGCTCCCTCGCGTTCGAGGACCGAAGGCGGATCACGCGCGCCGGCGCGGAGGCCGTCGTCGACGTCGCGACGGTCCACGCGATCGTGCAGCGAGCCCACCCGCCCGCGCTCCCGATGCCGCTCGCCGCCGACCCGAGCCCGGATCATCTGCCCGAAGGCTTGCGTGAAGCTTTGCCGAAAGGTCGAGCGATCGACGCGCGCACGTGGGCCTCGCTCTCGGGCCTCGCGCGGTTCTCCCTCGTGCACTGCGTCCGCCGCGCGGCGAAGCGCGGCGACCCGGCGATCCTCGCGGCTGCGCTCGACGTCCTCGTCCCTCGCGCGGCTGCGCAGGACGCCGACGCGACGAGCCTCTCCTCGCACCTCGGCCCGCGCGGCGATGTTCGGATGGTCGACGTCGCCGAGAAGCCGCCCACCCAGCGACGCGGGGTCGCGGTCGCGCGTGTGCGCATGCGGCCCGAGACGGCGTCGCGCCTCGCGCGTGGCGACACGCCGAAGGGCGAGGTGCTCGCGACGGCGCGGATCGCCGGCATCATGGCCGCCAAACGCACGCCGGAACTCATCCCGATGTGCCACGCGATCGCCCTGACGCACGTGGCGATCGCGCTCGACGTCGACGAGGCCGCTGCGCGCGTGACGATCACCGCGAGCGCCGAGGCCACGGACCGGACCGGCGTGGAGATGGAAGCGATGGTCGCCGCGTCGGTGGCCGCGTTGACGTTGTACGACATGCTCAAGGGCATCGACCGTGAGATGGTCGTCGAGGACGTGATGCTGGTGGAGAAGAGCGGCGGCCGATCGGGCCATTTCCGGAGGTCTCCGTGAGCGCGACGCGTATCCGCCGCGAGGCCCTTTCGCTCGATGAGGTCATCCAGATCGTGGCGCGCCCCGAGGCTGGCGCGATCGCCACGTTCCTCGGCGTCGTCCGCAACATGAACGACGGCCGCAGCGTGAGCCTGCTCGAATACGAGGCCTACGGCACCATGGCCGAGGCCGAGCTCGAGCGGATCCTCGAAGAGATCGAGCGCGAGATCCCCGGCGTTCGTGTCGCGGCCACGCACCGCATCGGGGCGCTCCACATCGGCGACGCCGCCGTCGTTTGCGCTGCGAGCGCCCCGCACCGTGGCGAGGCGTTCCGTGCTTGCCGCGAGCTCATCGATCGCATCAAGGCGAGGCTCCCGATCTGGAAACGCGAGCACGGCCCTGACGGACCTTATTGGGTCGGCTGGGAAGACGCGCGGTGCGCACCCGATCACGGCGAGCATGCGCATCACGGGCATGCGCATCACGGGCACGCGCACGACGAGAAGCGCTGACCTCAGAACGCGTCGATCCGGATCGCGTCGAGCTCGCTCCCATCCTCGACGCGTCCTTGGCTCGCGGGCACCACCACGAGCACCTCCGCCTCCGCAAAACTCGTCACCGCGCCCGATGCCTGGTTCGGCAGGATCCGCGCGCGCGTCGGGCCCGCGCCCGGTTCGATCCGAGCGCGGACGAACTCTTCTCGTCCGGGCGTGCGCTCGTACGCGCCCACCACCACGACGCGCTCGCGCCGTGGGAGCGGCGCCGGATCCCCTTGCAATGCGCGCACGAGCGGCGCGCCGAAGAGCAACCACGTGAGCGATGCGCTCGCGGGATTGCCGGGCAACCCGAGCACATGCGTGTCCCCCGCGCGACCGACGGCGATCGGTTTGCCGGGCTTGATCGCGACGCGCCAGAAATCGAGCGTCACGCCGGCCGCTTCGAACGCGGGCCGCATCACGTCACGATCCCCGACGCTCACGCCGCCGATCGTCACCACGAGATCACTGCCGCGCAGCGCCTCCACGACCGCCGCGCGTGCGACGTCGAGGTCGTCCGGTACATACGCGCCGACCCGCGCGATCGCGCCGATCTGCCGCGCCGCCGCCGCGACGAACACGCCGTTCGACTCCGCGATCGATCCGGGGTTGCCCGGCTCGCCCGGCGATCGCAGCTCGTCGCCCGAGCACAGGATCGTCACCACGGGCCGCTGCGCGACGAGCACGAAGGGACGATCGAGCGCCGCCGCGAGCGCGGCGTGACCCGGCGTCATCCGCGTGCCCCGCGTGATTGCCGCCGCGCCTTCGGCGAGATCCGAGCCACGCAGGCGGATCCACGCGCCCGCGCGCGGCGCTTCCCGCATCACGATCACGTCGCCGCGCCGCTCGACGTTCTCCTGCATGATCACGGCGTCCGCACCTTCGGGCAGCCGCGCGCCCGTGAAGATCCGGCACGCCGTCTTCGGCGCGAGCGCGGGCCTCTCGCCGCCTGCCGAGCTCTCTCCGACGACGGGCACCTCGAACGGCCCGGCACCCTCGAAGTCCGCGGCGCGCACCGCGTAGCCATCCATCGAGCTGTGATCGAACGCCGGCATCGGCGCGCGCGCGACGAGGTCCTCGGCGAGCACGCGCCCGGCGGACTGATCGACGCTCACGCGCTCCTTGCCCACGGGCCGCGCCGCGGCGAGCAGGCGCGCGAGAGCGTCGTGATAGGGAAGCATCAGTGCTTCCTCCCGTGCTTGCCGTGGGGACCGTGCGCGGCGTGCTTGCCGCCCCGCCCCGAGGCCAGCGCGATCGCGTGCGACAACGTCGGCGCGAGCAGCGCGTCCACCGCGAGCTCGACGGCGCTCGGGCTTCCTGGCAGCGCCGCGATCACCTTGCCTCGCACCACGCCGGCGATCGCGCGCGATAGGATCGCGCGGGGCCCGATCTGATCCCACGAGAGCCTGCGAAACGCCTCGCCGAAGCCGTCGATCGTCTTGTCGAGCAGGGGCTCGATCACCTCGATCGTGCGGTCGCGCGGCGCGATCCCCGTCCCCCCGGTCAGCACGATCGCGTCCGCGGCATCTGCGTCGCACACGTACGTGATCGCCTCGCGGATCTCGTCCGGCTCCTCGCGCAGGATCACGTGCGACACGACGGAGAAGCCCGCTGCGCGCAAGCGATCGACGAGCAGGCGGCCGCCCACGTCGTCGTTCGGCGTACGCGTGTCGCTGAGCGTGAACGTGGCGACCCTGAAGGCTTCGGATTTTTCGTTGGTGCTCATATTTTCAATGGCTCCTCGGCTCGATGACGACCGAGCGGTGCGGCATCGTGAGCGCCTCTTCCATGGGTCCCGGATCGAAGTCGAAGTGACGCTGCCTGAGCGGACGCTCGGGGAAGAGCAGGCGCAGGCGCATGTGCGGCGGCGCCGTCGGAGGCGCCTCGGGCGAGAAGAGCGTGCGCGCGATCTTTCCGCCGGGGAACGGCGAGATCACTGTGATGTCGGTCGCGCCGCGCGCGGCGAGCGCGTCGATCAGTGTGTTGTCCGCGGCGCCTCCGTCGAGGTGCACGTCTCCGTCGAGCCGCGGCACGCGGGCGTACACGACAGGGATGAAGCAGGAGGCCACGATCACGTCGTGCATGTCGCGCCGCGCGTGGTTCGAGTGCACCACGAGCGCGTCCTTCTTTCCCGCGAAGAAGCGCCGCGCGTGGGTCGTCGCCACGAGCAGCTCGGTCTCCGTCCCGTGCAGCTTTTCTTCCGGCAAAAACCGTTCGAGCGCGTCGCGCAGCACTGCGCTCATCCCGAACGGGCTCCGCTCGCTTCGCAGGTACCGCCGCGACACGACGGGCGTCTTCGCCATCGATCGCCAGAGGTCCGGCCCCACGGCCGCGAGGCCCGCGACGAGCGCCGCGCCGGAGATGGATCCCGACGAGGCCCCCGCCACGAGATCGAACCGCTCGCCTGCGGCGACGAGGCGCGAGAGCACGCCGAACTGGAACGCCGCCCGGCAGGCGCAGCCGGGCAAGGACAGCGCTCGCACGCCGAGGTCTTATCAGAGCCCGTGTTCGACGTCACCCTTCGCCGGGGCAGGGGCCTTTGGCGCGGAAGCGTCCGGCGCACTGCGCGCGTCCATGGCGTCGGCGCGCGCGCTGCGCTACGCACGTCCACGTGGCAGAGCCGCTGATCCCCTACATCTCGCTCCCCGAGATCCCGCTCGGTTTCCTGCTCGACGTCCCCGTCCTGGGCAAGCTCTTCGACGCGACGAGGCCGCCGTCGATCAAGCCGTTCGGCACGCTCGTCGCGCTCGGCGTCTACATCGGCTCGGTCATCACGATGCACCGCGCGAAAGAGCGCAACCTCGACACGAAGAAGATGAACGAGTTCATCTTCTGGGTCGTCGCCTCGGGGTTCGTCGGCGGGCACGTCCTCGACGCGATCTTCTACCACCCGCAGCGCGTCGCGAAGGATCCGCTCTACCTGCTGATGCTCTGGGACGGCCTGTCGAGCTACGGCGGGTTCATCGGCGCGATCCTCGGCTGCTTCGCCTACAAGTTCATCAAGCGCGAGAAAGTCCTCGCGTACGCGGACGTCGTCGTCGCGACCTTCCCGATCGCCTGGATCTTCGGCCGCGCGGGTTGCTCCGTCGTGCACGATCATCCGGGCCGCCTCTCCGACGCGTGGTTCGCGGTTCGTTACCCGATGGGCAGCGGCTGGGTCGGCCGCTACGACCTCGGCCTCTACGAGTTCGTCCTGACGATCCCGCTCGCGCTCTTCGTCACGTTGCTCTGGCGTCGGGGCCCGCGGCCGCCGGGTTACTTCACCGGCATCATCTGCATGGCGTATGCGCCCGTGCGCTTCGTGCTCGATTTCTTCCGCGAGGAAGAGGGAGCGAGCATGCTCGGCGGCGATCCTCGGTACGGCGGTTTGACGCCGGCGCAGTGGGCGTGCTTCGGCCTCTTCGCCATCGGCGCGTACTTCACGTTCGTGCTCGCCAAGAATCAGGCGGCGCCGAGCGACGGCGCGCCGCCCGCGGCTGGCAAGAAGAAGCGGAAGAAGAAGGCTCGCCCCGTGGAGAACACGGCTGCGGAGGAGAGCGGCGAGGGTGGCGAGAGCAGCGGCGCGGCGGGGCAGGAGAGCTAGAGGGCCGCACGGTCGTCACGCGACGCGTTCCACGTTGCTCGTGGCTCGCGTCGCGTGGACTTGTCGAACGTCACTCCGCGTCGAAGAGCGCGGGCTCGGCTTCGACCTTCGACTGGCTCGTGGCGCGGAAGTTCCGCGGGAACCAGGCGTCGGGCGCTTGCCGGATGTCGTGGCGCTCGGCGAACTTCGTGAACATGTCGAACCACTCGAGCCCGGGCAGCTCGCGGATTTTCTGCTCGATGCGCGCGATCGACTTGCTGCCGACGCCGTCGAGCAGGAAGCGGATCGCGTGGACGACCTCTTCCTTGGGGCACATCCCATCACCGACGGGCGTCCAGGCGAGCTTGATCGCCGTCGAGACGACCTTGCGGGTCATCGCGTCGCGCTGCAGACGGCGCTTCGCGTGCTCGCGGTAAAACGCATAGTGCCGCAGCTCCTGCTTCATGATCCGCTGGCAGATCTTGTTGAGGATCGGGTGATCGATCCGCTCGATGAGCGCCTGGTAGGCGCTGTACGTCGTGAACTCCTGGATCGTGCCCCAGGTCATGTGCACGGCAGGCCAGTGGTCCGGGAAGATCTTCCCGAGCATGTTCTGGCCGAACTCGTCGAGCCGCTCGCCGGGGCTACGCGACAGGAACATGTCGCGCCGGTACGTCGGGGAGAGGGGCTCGCCCAGCGCTTCCATGAAGCTGCGGAACGCACGTCCGTGGAACTCCTCCTCGTACATCCAGACGCAGAGGAAAGGCGCGATCTCCGGCTCCTCGTACACGGCGTCCGTGGACATGAGGGCCTTGACATAAAAAAACGTCGAGTTCTCCGTCAGCAGGAAATACCGCAGGCAACGGATCGCCTCGGGGGTCATCGGGTGCTTCGGGACCTCGGACCAGTCAATGTCCGAAAGGTCGACCCTGCCGGACATATCCATCAAGCGCTCGATGTTGAAGTGCTCCGCCATCGCGTTTTGAACCTCGGGAAACGGGTCGTAACACGATTTACGTCTGGCGACGCAAGCGGATCCTCCGTCCCGGTCGCCCGGGCGTCGAAGCGCACCTTCGCCTGTTTTTTTCGCTGCGTAGAGCGCTTCGCGACGCGGATTTCAGCGAGCGAACGACGAGGCGGGGAGGGGGTGATGCAGCGGGTCGGGCAGGGGCTCGAGGGGCCCGTCGCGGAGGGATCGACGTGCTCGGCGACGAACGGGTCTTCAGGGGCTCCCTTGACGCGGGAAGTGGGCCATATATCGTGGGCTGTAGCTCGTCCCAGAAGGTTCGGTCCTCGCCACCATGATGCGAGGCGCGCCTCCCGGGGAGAGCGTTCGAGGCGAGCAAGAAGGCGCGAGCCTCGGAGGCGAGGCGCTAGGATCGATGGTGCGCAGGTTTTTCGATGGCTGAAGATTCTCGTAAGTTGTTCGTAGCAGGGCTGCCCGACTCCATTACCGAAGATGTTCTCCGCGGGCTCTTCGAAGCGACAGGCGGCAACGTCGTCGAGGTGAGCCTGCCGAAGGATCGCGCGACGGGTCGGCCGCGCGGTTTCGGGTTCGTGACGCTCGCGACGAGCGAAGAGGCGAGCGCCGCTCGCGAGTCGCTGGACGGATCGTTCCAGGGTGGCAAGTCGATCTCCGTGCGGCCCTTCCAGGCCGAGCCTCCGCGCCGTGAAGGCGGCGTTGGTGGCCCGCGGCCGATGGGCGGCGGCATGGGTGGTGGAGGTGGTGGCATGGGCGGCGGTGGGCCTGCTGCGGCAGCGCCGGACCGCACTCTTTACGTCGGCAACCTCCCGTACGACGCAAGCATCGAGGAGGTCGAGTCGATGATCACCTCGGCTGGCGGAGGCCCCGTCGTTCGTGTGCACTTGCCGATGGACGCAGACGGACGCAAGCGCGGCTTCGGCTTTGTCACGATGGCAAGCGCCGAGGCGGCGAAGGGCGCGATCGAAGCGCTGCGCGGCGTGGACGTGCGTGGCCGTCGTCTCGTCGTCAACCTCGCGCACCCCAAGGGCGAACGTCCGGCTGGCGCGGAGCGTCCCGGCGGCGGCGGTTACGCCGGCGGCGGCGGCGGTTATGGCGGCGGCGGTGGCGGTTATGGTGGCGGCGGTGGCGGCGGCGGTTATGGCGGCGGTGGTGGTGGGTCGAGCGGCTATGCCCCCGCGCCTCCTCCGCCTCCGCAGCGCAAGACGTTCGACGATCGTCGCCGCCGTGGCGGCGGCGGCGGTGGCCACGACGGGGACGGCCCTGGGGGTGGCGGCGGTGGACGTCGCAACAACAAGAACTGGGGCCGCGACGACGACTGGAGGGACGGCGGAAAAGACGACGAGTGATCGGGCTCGGTGAACGCCCGAGCGTCAGCTCGGGCTCGCCCGTCACGACTCGTTATGCGATCTTTGCCCAAGGTCGTGCTCGCCGACGTTGACAGCGGCGGGAAATTCCGTAGGTTACCGCCCTCCTTCGGGCCCCCCCGTCGCGGCGGGGTTGTGGAGGGCGGGTTTTGTGGCGCCTCACGCGAGCGTGCCCGTGACCGTGCCGGCGCGAAACCGGTGAGTTTCAGGAGAGAGCCATGCGCGACATCATCAAGCTGACGTGCGGCAACTGCAGCCGGGCGAACTACCACACGACGAAGAACAAGCGGACGATGTCCGACAAGTTCGTCATCAAGAAGTTCTGTCCGGTGTGCCGCAAGCACTACGAGCACAAGGAAGGCAAGATCTCGAAGGGCTGATCGCCTTCTCGGATCTGCCTGTACATGTGCGAACGTGATTGACGGGTGGATCCATGGCATGGCCATGGGTTCACCCGTGCTTGTTGCTGAACGGGTGTGCCCGACCTGAGCAGGTGCTCTCGTTGCGACCACCCACCATGGATGATAGGACCGCCGCCTGCCCGTGCGGCATGAATGCACGTCTCGGGCGGACCGGACCTCAAGCTTCAAGGGCGATGCGATGATCTTCGACTGGCTCTACGGCCTGTTCTCGAACGATCTCGCGATCGATCTCGGCACCGCCACGACGCTCATCTACGTGAAGGGCAAGGGCATCGTCTCTTGCGAGCCTTCCGTGGTGGCCGTGCAGCGCGACAACCGCGGCGGCAAGAAGGTGCTCGCGGTCGGCCGTGAGGCGAAGGAGATGCTCGGGCGCACACCCGGGAACATCCAAGCCGTGAGGCCGCTGCGCGACGGCGTCATCGCCGACTTCGAGATCACCGAGGCGATGCTGCGGTACTTCATCGCCCGCGCGCACAACCGCCGCACGCTCGTCAAGCCGCGCATCATCATCTGCGTGCCCTTCGGCATCACCGAGGTCGAGAAACGCGCGGTGAAAGAGAGCGCGGAGGGCGCAGGCGCGCGCGAGGTGTACCTCATCGAGGAGCCCATGGCGGCGGCCATCGGCGCGGGCCTCCCGATCACCGAGCCCTCGGGCAACATGGTGGTCGACATCGGCGGCGGCACGACGGAGGTCGCGGTCATCTCCCTCGCCGGCATCGTCTACTCGCAGAGCGTGCGCGTCGGCGGCGACAAGATGGACGAGTCCATCATGGCGTACATGAAGCGCAAGTACAACATGGCCATCGGCGAGCAGACGGCTGAGCGGATCAAGATCACGATCGGCAACGCGTACCCGCTCGAGCAGCAGCTCACGATGGAGGTCAAGGGGCGCGACATGGTCGCAGGCATCCCGAAGACCGTCGTCGTCAACTCCGACGAGATCCGCGAATCCCTTGCAGAACCAACGAACGCGATCGTCGACGCCGTGCTCGTCGCGCTGGAGCGCACGCCTCCCGAGCTCGCGGCGGACATCGTCGACAAGGGGATCGTCCTCACCGGCGGCGGGTCCCTCCTGAAAAATCTCGACGTGCTGCTCCGCGAAGAGACGGGCCTGCCGGTGATGGTCTGTGACGATCCGATCAGCGCCGTCGTGCTGGGCAGCGGAAAAGCGCTCGATCATCTCGAGCTGCTGAAAGAAGTCACGATCAGCTGACCGGAGCGCGTGTGCAGGTAGCGTCCGCGCGTCTCTCGTGGCATCGAGGGAAGAGCGGGGACCTCCCTCGCGTGACCCGAGCCGCTTTCCCGGCGGCCGCGCCGCTCGACGCATGAATTTCAAGCGATACCGCGACCTGGCCATCGTCCTGCTCGCCCTGGCGGTGCCGTTCTGGTTCCTCCGGGCGAGCATGCGTGATCCCGGGAAGGTCACGGGCGCCGACAAGGTGATCGTCCGGATCGCCACGCCCCTCCAGTACGCCGCGGCGACGCTCGCGCGCGGGCTCTCGAACATCTGGGGCGACTACATCTACCTGGTCGACGTCAAGGAGGACAACGCGCGCATCGCCTCGCAGAACGCGCGCCTCCGCGAGCGCGTGCGCAAGCTCGAGTCGCTCGAAGAGGAGAACCGGAAGCTCCGGCGCCTGCTCGATCTGCGCACGAGCGTCCGCACCGACGTCGTGAGCGCGGTGGTCACGGGCAAGAACACGAACGAGTTCTTCCGCGTCGCGCGCGTCACGCTCGACAGCGAGTCGAACGACGTCCGGCCGAGCCAGCCCGTGATCTCGCCCGACGGCGTCGTGGGCACGACGCTCAAGGTCTCGGGCGACACGATCGACGTGCGGCTCATCGTCGACGCGGGCAGCGGCGTCGACGTCGTCGTGCAGCGGACGGGCGCGCGTGGGTTCGTCCGCGGGACGGGCGACGAGGCGAAGTACCTCTGCAGCGTGGAGTACGTGCAGCGCACCGACGAGGTGGAGGTCGGCGATCTGCTCGTCACGAGCGGCGTCGGGAAGCGGTATCCGAAGGGCATTCCCGTCGGCAAGGTGACGCAGGTCGTGAAGCGGGACTTCGGCATCTACCAGCAGGTGTACGCGACGCCGGCCGTGGATTTTTCGCGGCTCGAAGAGGTGCTCATCGTGACCTCCGCGCCTCCGGAGGAGGCCCAGCCCCAGACGCCCGCGGCGGGCGCGGCTGGCTCTTCCACGCCACGGCGGTAAGGTCGGAGGGGAGGAGAGGACGATGCGAAACACCGCATTTCTCGCTGTCGGCATCGCCCTTCTCGTCATCCAGTCGAACCTCTACCGGCTGATCGGGCGGCTGCAGATCGCGGGGATCACGCCGAGCCTGCTCCTGCCGCTCGTGGTGTTCATGGGCGTGCACGAGTACTCGATCGCGCGCGGCGCGGCGCTCGCGTTTTTGCTCGGCTACCTGCTCGATCTGTTCTCGGCCGCGCCCATCGGCCTGTTCACCTTCATCACGGTCGCCACGTTCGTCGTCGCGCGCGCCGCGGGCGTGCGCCTCGCCGCGCAGACGTTGCTGACCAAGGTCGCGCTCGCCTTCGCGTTCGCGCTGCTCGAAGGCGTGCTCATCGTCGTGCTCACGGCGATCTTCGGGACCGACACAGCGAGGCCGCGCGCGCTGGCGACGCTCGTCGCGCCGCACGCGATCGGCACGGCGATCTTCGCGCCGTTCGTCTTCAGCCTCGCCGAGCGCGTGCACCAGGCGACCATCAACGTGCCGAGACCCGGGGAAGGAGGTCAGCGATGAGCCTCGTCGTTCAGCGCTCCGACGTCAGCGAGTTCAGGCGTCGCTTCCGCTGGATCGCGCTCACGATGGTGGTGCTCCAGCTCATCCTCATCGGGCGCCTGTTCCTGCTCCAGATCATCGAAGGCGACGAGAACAAGGCGATCGCCCGCGAGAACATCGTCCGTCGCGCCACGCTCGCGACGACGCGTGGCCTCATCCGCGATCGGAACGGCAAGATCCTCGCGCGGAGCCGACCCTCGTACAACCTCTACGTCGTCCCCGAGCGGATCGACATGCAAGTCGTCTGGCCGAAGCTCGTCGAGTACCTCGGCGTCGGCGTGGACGAGCGCGCGCGGCTCGAGGCGCTGCTCACCACGCTCCGCGCGAGCGACGGGCCCCGGAAGAGCCAGCAGATCCTGCTGAAGGAAGACATCTCGCGCGACGCCGTGGCCACGCTGCGCACGCACGACGCGGAGCTCCCCGCGGTCGACGTCGTGCCCGTACCGGTCCGCTATTACCCGTACGAAGAGGTCGGCGCGCACGCGCTCGGCTACATGGTCGAGGTCGACGCGGAGAAGCTGAACCAGCTCCGCAGCGCGGGCTACGTCGAGGGCGATCGTGTCGGCGCGACGGGCATCGAGCGCGCGTGGGAGAGCTACCTGCGCGGCACGCGTGGCTGGGAGAAGGTGCTCGTCGACGCGAGGGGGCGGCGAAGGCCGGGCGGCGAGGGGATCATCGAGGATCCGCGGCGCGTCGATCCGATCCCGGGCCGCGATCTGCGGCTCACGCTCGACGCCGACATCCAGCGCGCGATCGAGAAGGCGATGCGCCCCGAGCTCGCGGGCGGTGTCGCGCTGATCGACGTGCGCACGGGCCGCATCATCGGCCTCTACTCAAAACCGAGCTACGACCCGAACGCCCTCTCGGGCGGCTCGGGCAAGCAGGTCATCCGCGACGCGTTCCGCAGGCTCTACTCGGATCCGCTCAAGCCCGCGCTCGACAAGACGATCTCGGGCGCGTATCCGCCGGGCTCGACCTTCAAGCCGTTCACGGCGCTCGCGGCGCTGGAGAAGGGGCTCATCGATCATCGCCAGGCGTCGAATTGTCGCGGCGCGCTCACCTTCGGCAAGCGCACGTTCCGGTGCACGCACGTCCACGGGCCGGTGGATCTGCACCAGGCGATCGCGGAGTCGTGCAACGTCTACTTCTACCGCCTCGCGGCCGAGCTCGGCGTCGGCATGGATGTCATCGCCGAGATGGGGCAGCGCTTCGGCCTCGGCGCGAGGACGGGCCTCGGCGTGAACGCGGAGGCGGCGGGGCGTATGCCGACGCGCGCCTGGATGACCCTGCGCAACAAGGGCCAGTTCCGGCTCGGCTTTGGCCTCAACGCGGCGATCGGGCAGGGCGCGACGACGGTGACCGTCCTCCAGCTCGCGCTCGCGTACGCGGCGCTCGCCAACGGCGGCACGCTCTACCAGCCGCAGATCGTGCGCGCGGTCGAGACGAGCGCGGGCACGGTGGTGCAGGAGTTCGCGCCGCGTGTGCGGCGGCAAATCGACGTGAGTCCCGAGAACCTGTCGCTCGTGCAGAAGGCGCTCTACGCGGGCGTGAACTCCGAGGCGGGCACCGCCTTCAAGGCACGCGTGCTCGGCGTCGACATGGCGGGCAAGACGGGCACCGCGCAGGTCTCGCACAAGCTCGCGCGCGGCGCCGAGGCCGAGCGCGTGTGGTACTTCAACCGCGAGCACGCGTGGTTCGCGGGCTACTCGCCCTCCCGCGCGCCCGAGGTCGCGGTCGTGGTCCTCGTCGAGCACGGCGGCGCAGGCGGCAAGCACGCGGCCCCTGTCGCCTTCGATGTCGTCCGCGCCTACAACGAGCTCTCGCGCGAGCGCGCCCCGCGCGCCGGCGGGAACAACGGCGGTAGTACGCGCACACAACCGAAGCCCGATCGTGGAGGTTCGCCTTGATTCGCGGCGACGTCTCGCCGCGGGCGAGGGATCACTTCGACTGGCCGCTCTTCATCGCTGCAGCGCTCATCGCCGTGCTCGGCGTGGTCAACCTCTACAGCGCGACGAGCGTCTACCAGGGCGTGCGCGCCGAGCTCTACATCAGCCAGATCTATTGGCTCGTGCTCGGCGGGATCCTCGGCGGGATCCTCGTCGCCATCGACTATCGCCACCTCGAGCGCCTCGGCTACGCCATTTACACCTTCGGCGTCTTCTCGCTCATCCTGGTCTTCGTCTTCGCGAAGGACCTGCGCGGCTCCAAGCGCTGGATCGAGTTCGGGTCCTTCCGCTTCCAGCCGAGCGAGTTCATGAAGGTCTTCCTCGTCATCGCGCTGGCGAAGTTCCTTCACGACGATCCACGCAGCGAGGGGCGCACGTTGAAGGACCTCCTCGTCCCCGCGCTGCTCACGGGCGTGCCCGCGTTGCTCATCCTGAAGCAGCCGGATCTCGGCACCGCGTCGATCCACGTCCTCGTCTTCCTCATGATCGCCGCGCTCACGCGGGTCCGGTGGAAGAGCGTGCTCACCTTCATCGTGACGGTCGCAGCCGCGGCGCCCATCATCTGGAACTACGTCCTGCTCGACTACCAGAAGGCGCGCGTGACCGTCTTTCTGCGGCCCGAGGACGACATCCTCAAAACCGGCTGGCACGCGCATCACTCGCGCGTGGCCATCGGCAACGGCGGGCTCTTCGGCAACGGGTACATGAAGGGCACGCAGAACCAGTTCAACTTCCTGCCCGACCAGTTCTCGGACTTCCCGTTCCCGGTGTTCGCGGAAGAGTGGGGCTTCGCCGGCAGCGTGCTGCTCGTCTTGCTCTACGGGTTCCTCTGCTTGTGGTCGATCCGCATCGCCTCGCTCGCGAAGGATCGCTTCGGCGCCGTGCTCGGCGTCGGTTGCGGAGCGATCCTCTTCTGGCATGCGTTCATCAATGCAGGGATGGTCTGCGGCATCCTCCCCGTCGTCGGCGTGACCTTGCCGCTCTTCTCCTACGGTGGCTCCAGCGTGACCACGATGCTCATGTGCGTCGCGCTGCTCATGAACGTGTCCATGCGCCGCTACTCGGTCGTCCCCGCTCCGGACCGCCTGTAAGCAGATCCCTCCGCGAATCTCAGCGAATCGAGCTTCGCGCGAGCCGCACGTCGACCGCGAACGCGTAGGCCGCGAGCGCGTCGCGCGCGGTCATCTTTCCGCCTCCGCGCGCGGCGCGCACGGTCGCGCGGAAGGACAGGTACCGGCGGCCATCGAGCCCGAGCAAGAGCGGCACTGCGCCGGGATCACGCGGCGCATCCGAGGCGCCGAACAAGCTCGCGGCGCTCGCGAGCTGGCGCGCCACGAGCCCATCACACTGCTCGATCGCCTCGGCGTAGCGTCCGTTCGTGATGGCCGCTTCGACGTTGTGCACGAGCGCGTGATCGCCGTCGGGCCAGAGCTCCGCGAACGAAAGCCCAGCGCCCCTCGACGCTTCGACGTGCACGGCCGCGTCGGCCTTCGCCGCGATGTTCACGGATGCTTGGTTCGTGGCCGGCGCCGAAGGCGGGGGCGGCGGCGCTTGCGGGACGAGCGGCGCAAACGGCTTCGGCGGAGGGAAGACGGAGCTACGTGTTCGGCTGCGAACCGACTCGGGCGCGCGCGGCCTGCCGGCCGTGGGCGGGGCCTGCACGGATGCGGGCGGCGCGGGCCGCACGGACTCTGTCTTCGGCAGGATCGGCGCCTCGGCGGGCGGCGCGATCGCGAGCTGCGCGCTCGACGGCGTGGACTCTTCCTGGGCCTCGGGGAAGCTCGTGACGGGCAGGGGAGGCGGGCGCATCGCGGGGCTCTTCAGCTCGTCGGGCTCCTCGATGCCCGTGTCGGGCGGCACGCTTCCCCAGGCGCGGCTCGGGGCCACGCGGTTGACCATCGCGGCGCTCACGGGCGGACGATCGCTGCGCGAGGCGTCGCGCAGCGCTGCGGCGAGCCCTTCTTCGGCCGGGTCGTAGGCCTCTGCGGCGGCGGCGCGCACCGACTCGGGGATCTGCGACTCGAACGCCGCGAGCACGACCTGCGTGATCCGCTCCAGCGTCTCGTACACGCCCATGCCCGTCTTCGCCGACGCGGGCTGGGACGGCGCGCGGAAGCGGTTCAGCATCCTGTCGAGCTCCTCCATGGGGAGCACGTCGGGTAGGTCGCGCTTGTTGTGCTGGAAGACGATGGGCATGTCCGCGACGTTCCGGCCTTGATCGGCGAGGTTGTCGCGCAGGTTGTCGAAGCTCTCGAGGTTCGCGTCGGCGCGCGCGATCTGCGAGTCGCTCACGAAAACGATGCCGTCGGCGCCCGTGAGCACGAGCTTGCGGGTCGCGTTGAAGTAGACCTGCCCGGGGACGGTGAAGAGTTGCAGCCGCACGTTCATGCCGCGGATGGGCGGCAGGCGCATCGGCAGGAAGTCGAAGTAGAGCGTGCGGTCGACGGGCGTCGCGAGCGAGACGAGCTTGCCGCGGTGCTCGGGCTTGGCCGTCGCGTGGATGTACTCGAGCGTGGTCGTCTTCCCGCCGAGCCCCGGGCCGTAATAGACGATCTTGAAGACGAGCTCCCGCGAGAGCGGGTTCACCGACGCCATACGCGAGGCGACGATAGCATCATGGCCACCCGCCGCGTCGAATAAGCCGCAGGATCGAAGGCGCTTGCGAGGGGTCGGGCGAACGAAGGGCGGAGAGAGAGTCGGGATCGTGGCGAGATGCGTGCGCGCGCGAGCTAGCGAACGCCCACGAGGGGACGCGGCGCGGCGCTGCCTTCGCCCACCGAGAGCGAGAGGGCGACCGTACCCTTCTTGCCCTGCATGTAATCGAGGCGGAGCTGATGGCGGCCGGCCTTGAGGGTCTTCGTGCCCGAGGCCTCCTGGGGCGCGTGCAGGCCGTCGTTGTCGGCGACCTTCTCGCCGTCGACGTAGAGGATGGCGCCGTCGTCGGAGAGGAGCTTGAACGTGTAGGGGGAGTCGCGCGGGACGTCGAAGGCGCCCTCGTAGCGGATCGCGAACCACTCTTCCTGGGCGAGGACGCCGGGGAAGCCGCCGGAGAACTCCTGGCGCTGGACGATGAAGCTGTCGGTGAGGAGCGTCGCGAAGGGGACCATCTTCGAGAGGTCCGGCAGCTTCGTCGTCGTGTCGGGGATCACGTACGCGTAACCCTTGAAGGCGCCGAGCGAGCCGTTGCCGAAGGCGATGCGGCCGTTGATGCGCGGCGGCTCGACGACGGGCTTGGTGGTCCCGGTTTGTGTGCCCGACGGCGTCGTGGTGGTGGGGGGCTTCTGGGCGTTCGTCGGGCGGCGGATGCCGCGGGACGGTTGCCGCGCCGGCTGCGCTTGCTGCTGCTGCTGGTTCGTCGGCGGGCGGTTGTTGACGTAGACGGTGCAGCCGCCAAGGGCGACCGCGGAGGCGAGAAGGGCGAGCCGAAGCGAGCTGTGCGACATGGCGTCTCCTGGGGAAGAAATCGATACGAGGCGGTAGACGGTCGGGGCCGAATTTGCAATCACCGCTTCGTCTGGAAATCGACAACCCCGGTTTGAACCGCGCGCCGCGACGAACGCTCCCTGTACTGCTCGAGCTCGCGCCACGTGGGCGAACGTTGGGCCAGGACGAGGGATGCCACACACGTGAGCAGGCCGATCGCCGCGGCGACGTTGAGCCCGAGGTCCGACTTGCCGCTGCGGCCGGAACTCGGCGCTGGTTTGGCAAAATACAGACCGAAGAGAACGCCGACGATGAGGCCGCCCAGGTGGGCGATGTTGTTGACCAGGATCCCGACGCGGGCCTGGTTGATGGCGAAGCCAAGCAGCAAGCTGTAGAGCACCGCCTGCACGGCGAATCGCTTCCACTGGGGGTTTCGCTGTCGGTACAGCATCCCCAGCACGAGCCCCATGATCCCGAAGACGGCGCCGCTCGCGCCCGCCGTCTGGCCTCCACCCGAGGCGTCGAAGAGGATCGTGTAGGCGATCGAAGCGACCCACCCGAAGACACCCGCGGTCAGGTACGTGAGGACGAAGCGCGCCGGGCCCACGGCAGGCTCGGCGACGCGGCCGAGCGACGTGAGCGCGAACATGTTCATGACCAGGTGGAGCGCGCCGTAGTGCACGAAGATCGCGGAGACGAGCCGCCACGGCTCCGCGAAGACGAGCGGCCCAGCGACCGATCCGAACCGAAGGGCGTCGATCGGATCCGCAGAGAGCAGCGCTGCGAGCACGTTCTCGGTTCCCCGGACGCGGAGCGCGACCCAGAGCTGCGCCGCAAAGACCAGCACGGTGAGCCCAATCACGAGCTTCGAGGCGAGGAGCGCGTCCGGATCGAGCCGCGCGCCGAGGCGATCGACGGAACGAGCGACGGTGGAGAGCGCCTGCCCGCAGCGGACGCAGCGATCGAAGCCGGCTCCGTTCAGCGCGCCGCAGCGCGCGCAGGGCACCGCCTTCGTCCGCGAGGAGTGAGCTTCTTCGGTCAAGTCGTCGCTCCCTTGGTGGAAACTCCAGCCTTTCCCGCGAGAAAATCCGTTCGTGGCCGGAGGATGGAGCGCAGGACCGCGCGCCGGGGCTCAATGTGGTGGCGATCGCCCGTAAGGTCGAGCGGCAAAGGCCGTTCTCCGGGCGTGCAAGCGTTAGCCCTCGCGTTCCGTCCGCTCGCGCCGCCCGCCCAGGATCCGGTGGCGGCGCTTCTGCTCGCGGTCGGGCTCGGTCGTCGTCCCGTGCCCTCGCCGCGCGCGGAGAAGCCGTCGCCGGTCCAGGCTGTGCGGCCGAGGCCGAGTCCAGGTATGGTGGCGTCCGTGGCCGTTGCGCGTACGGATCTCGAAGCAGAGCGCGAGCTCTGCGAGCGCGCGAGGGCCGGGGATCGCGCGGCGCTCGGGCAGCTCCTGCGTCGCTACGGGCCGATCCTCTACCGCTCGGTGCTGCTGCCGCGTCTCGGGCGCGAAGCGCTCGCGCAGGACGCGCTCGCCGAGACGTACGCGCGCGTCGTGGAGCGGTTCCATCAGTTCCAGTGGCAAGACGCGGGCGTCTACCCGTGGCTGCGCGTCGTGGGTCTGCGCATCGCGTACGACATCCTGCGATCCCGCAAGCGCGAGACGCTCTACGAGCCCGACGATCTGCAGCGCGAGATCGACGCGGCCGAGGCCGATCCACAGACGAACGGCGAGGCAGAGCTCTGCGAGAAGCGCGACCTCGCCGAGGCGCGCGCGCGGGTCGAGGCGGCCTTGCGATCGATCCATCCGCGGTACGCCGAGGCGATCCGGCTGCGCGTGCTCGAGGAGCGATCCCGCGAAGAGGTGGCGAGCGCGCTCGGCGTGACGGTCTCGACGTTCGACGTGGTGCTGCACCGCGCGCTCGCGGCGCTGAAGAAGGCGATCGACGTGCCTCGCGTGGCCGAGGGCAAGCTCGCGTCGAGGGAGGCTCCGCGATGAAAAGGGAGCACAAGCTCAGGCTGGTTCATCCAGACGAGCGCGTGGCGTTCGAGGACGAGCCGCCGCCGTCACCCGAGGAGCTCGCGGAGGCCGAGGCGCTCCGCGCGTCGCTGGAGAAGGGAGAGCACCCGCTCGCCGTGGTGCTGCGATCGGCGAGCGCGCCGGCGTCGCTCGACGACGCGCTGAACGACGCGCTGATCGAGCGCGCGCTCGGCAAGAGCGAGGCGCACGTCGAGGGGGAGGACGCGCCTCCCACGGCCTCCGAGCGCGCAGGGGCCGCACGGCTGCGTGATGCGCTCGACGCGCCTCGTGGAGAGGAACGGAGGGCGCCGCTCGCGGAGCTGGCGGAGGCGCTCGTCGCGGCGCACGAGCCACGCGCGATCGAGCCGCTCCGGAACGAGGCGCTCATCGCGCGTGCGCTCGGACGTACGTCGGCGCAGCCGCGCAAGGGGCGTGTGCTTTCGGTCGTGACGGCGGCGGTCGTCATGGCGGCCGCGGCGGCTGCGGGCTTCGCGCTCACGCTGCGTCCTTCGACGGAGAGCACGGTCGCGGAGGCGCCCGAGCTTCAGCGCTCGCGCTCGGCAGGCGAGCTCTTCGACACACCGTTCCCGCGCGTCGGCGGCGCGTCGGCGCGCGTCGATCGCATCGCCGGCGCGCGCGCCACGGAACTCCGGCAGAACCGCTTTGCCTTGTGGGGTGTGCGATGACGCGCCGCTCGGCGAAGATCACGATCGTGGCGCTCGGGCTCGCGGTGATGAGCGCCGTCGGCGTGAGCTGCGCGCGATCGGAGCGCGCAGCGACGCAGCCTTCGGCGTGCGAGCCTGGCGCCGCGCCGGTCGTCGACTCGGTGCTGCTCGCGTTCCTGTCGAAGGCGCGCGCCGCGCACCACAAGGCCGATCTCGCGGAGGCCTCGGGCGACGTGGCTCGGGCGATCGCCTCGCTCGAATCCCTCACGGGCGGCGCGCGTCCCGGCGGCGCGACGCCTCTGCCCGAGGCGAGCGAGGTCCTCTCGGACACGTACGCGCGCCTCGCCGATCTGCGCAGCGCGCGCGGCGAGTTCGACACGGCGCTGCGCGACGTCGACGCAGGGCTCGCGCTGGCGCGGGAGACGACGTACTTCCGTGGCCATCTCTTCGAGGTGCGCGGTCTTGTCGAGGAGCGGCGCGCGAAGTCGCTCCCCGAGGGCGCCGATCGCGAGAGCGCGCGCAAGGCCGCGATGGATGCGTTCGACGAGGCCGTGCGGATCCAGGATCAGGTGATCTCCTCGGCGCTCGACGACGGCGGCGCGCGCTGAGCACGCGCGTGGCGAGCGAAGAGCCCGTCGCCGACGTCCGCGAGGGAGGGACGTGGACCCCGCGGCAACGCCTGAAGAACGACGTCGTGTACGTCCTCGTGCGCGCCCTCCTGGCCTTCGCGTTGTTCCTCCCGCGGCGCGCCCTCGGGGCCGTTTGTCGCGCGCTCGGGTTCGTCGCGTACGTCGTCCTCCCGCGCACGCGGCGGATCGTCGCGGCGAGGCTCGAAGCCGGGCTCGGTTCCTCGAACGTTCGTGCTCAAAGTGTCTTCACGACCGTCGCGGCGATGCTCGCCGACACGCTCGATCTCCTGCGACCGGGCGAGCGCGCGGGCGCGCGGCTCTCGCTCGATCCGGCGTCACGTCGGGTGTTCGCGGAGGCGCTCGCGGAGGGGCGCGGCGTGGTGTTCGTCGCGGCGCACCTCGGGCCCTGGGAGCGCATGGCCGCGCTCCTCGTCGAGGAGGGATTTCCGGTCGCCACGGTCGCGCGCGAGAGCTACGACCCGCGCTTCACCGAGCTCTACGAGCGGCTGCGTCGTCCGCGGGGGGTTCGTTCGCTCTACCGAGGCCGGCGCGGCGTCGCGCTGTCCATCGCGCGTGAGCTCGCAAAAGGCCGCGCCGTGGGATTTCTCGTCGATGTCCCCGCGCGTGTACCCTCGGTCACCCGACGCCTCTTCGGCGCCGATGTCCTCGTCCCGATCGGCCCTGCACGGATCGCGCTCGCGCGTCGAGCCGCGGTGGTCGTGGGCACGTGCGCGCCGGCGACGTCGGGGTCGAATGCTTCGGGTTCGTCGCTTCCGATCGTCCAGATCTCCCGCGTTCCCCTGGACGATCTTGGTCCGGATTCTTGCGCCGAGGACGTTCTCATGACGAGAATCACGGCCGAGCTCGAACGACGCATTGCAGCATGGCCGGAGGCGTGGCTCGGGAGCTTCGTGTCTCTCGGGCGTCCGGCTGCGTTGCGGGGCGCGCTCGATCCTCACTAGACTGAACGCTCGGTTTCGCGTCCGCTACGTCCGGTTCCCCCATGGTGCGTGTTCCTAGGCCGGTGCCCGGGTGCGACATCAAGTCGCTGCCGCTCAGGCCCGACGAGGCTTACCTGCTCTCGCGCATCGACGGCGTGGTGAGCGAGCGTGAGCTCTCGCTCATCACCGGTCTCTCGCAAGCCGAGGTGACGACTGCGCTGGATCGGCTCTTCGTGCTCGGCGCCGTCGACTTCAACGAGCCGAGGGCCCCGGTGTCCCGTCGCGCGCACCCGAGCGTGGCGCCGGCCTCGGGCACCGCGTCGAGCCGGGGAACCGAGGGTCCGCCGAGCCGCAGCTTCGAAGGCAGCTTCGGCGCAGGGCCGTCGTCGCGCAGGTTCGAGCCGACGGTCGATGCGCCGCCCGCGAGCCGCCGGAGCTTCGAGCCGCTCGCGGAACTGCCGCCGCCGACCCGGCGCAGCATCGAGCTCTCGGCCGAGCGTCGCAGCGGCACCGACACGGGCGTCGACGCGCCGCCCGCGACGCGGCGCGCGATTGACCTCACGGTCGAGCAGCCACGCATCGTCGATCCGGAGCTCGAAGAGCCCGTCGATCTCGATCACGCAAAGAAGAAGCGGGTCATCGAGCTCTTCAACGCGCTCGATGACCGCAACCACTACGAGCTGCTCGGCGTCGCCATCGACGCGGACAAGAAGCAGATCAAGAGCGCGTACTGGGTGCTCGCGCCGGAGTTCCATCCCGACAAGTATTTTCGGAAGAAGCTCGGCACGTTCAAGCAGCGGATCGAGGCGATCTTCGACAGGCTCACGCTCGCGCACGACGTGCTCACGTCGAAGCAGCGCCGCGCGGAGTACGACGCGTACCTCGAGCAGACGCGGCGAAACCGGACGATGGCCGCGCTCCTGGAGCACGATCCGACCGACATCCCCGCGGTCGTCGCGGCGGCCGAGGATGCGCCGGGGAGCGGGCCTCCGACGTTGCCCGGGCGCCTCGTCGGCGAGGATCCGAGCGGGAGCCCGGAGAGCGTGCGGATGCGCCGGTCCTTCAGCGCGAAGCTCGCGAGCCACTCGCTCCGCCGCGCGATGCCCGACATGGCCGGCAGTTCGGCCGTGCCCGCGACGCCTTCCCAGCCCGCGACGGATCCCTTCCGCCGCTACGATGCGACGCGGAACGAGGCACGGCGGCTGCAACTCGAGCGGTACGTGCTGGCGGCGAAGGTGGCGCTCGAGCGGAGAGATCTCGCGGCCGCGGCGAACGCCTACCGGCTCGCGGTGGCCCTCGCGCCCGAGGACGAGGGCCTCGTGCGCAAGGCGACCGAGGCCCAGCAGCAAGCGGCGGCGGAGCTCGCGGAGGGATTTTTGCGGCAGGCCGAGTACGAGGCCAGCCAGGGGCGCTGGTCGGAGGCGGCCATGAGCTTCGCGAATGTCTGCAAAGCGAGGGGAGACGACCCCCGGCCTCACGAGCGCGTAGCGTTTTGCACACTCAAGAGCGGCCAGAACAACCGCCGCGCCATCGATTTCGCCCGGCGCGCGGTGAAGCTCGCGCCTGGTGTCGGCGAGTACAGGCTCACCCTGGCGCGGGCCTACATGGCGGCCGGGCTGGAGACGACCGCGCGCGTCGAGATGGAGCGCGCCGCCGAGCTTTCGCCGAACGATGCTAGGATGCGGGAGGCGATCGCGCAGCTTCGCGCGCAGATGAAGAAACCAGACGGCGGCGAACCGGAGAAATGATCCCCGGCGGCAGCGGTCTCGCCGTACTTTTGCACGACTCTCCCCGGCACCCCCCTCCACGGAGCACCTGAATCGATGGAGCGCGTCATCGGAATCGATCTCGGCACCACGAACTCGTGCGTGGCCATCGTCGAGGACGGCGTACCGACCGTCATCCCCAACCGCGGCGGATACAAGACGACCCCTTCGATGGTGGCGATCACCGAGGCCGGCAAGCGCCTCGTCGGTCACATCGCGAAGCGGCAGGCGATCACGAACGCGGAGAACACGGTCTACGCCGCCAAGCGCCTCATCGGGCGCAAGTACTCGTCTTCGCAGGTCAAGCACGCGATGCTCTCGGCGTCGTATCGCATCGTCGAGGGGCCGCACGGCGACGTGCGTATCCAGCTCCGCGACAAGACCTACTCGGTCCCCGAGATCAGCGCGATGGTGCTTCAGGAGATGAAGCTCTTCGCGGAGGACTACCTCTCGGAGCCCGTCACGAAGGCCGTCATCACCGTGCCCGCGTACTTCAACGACGGCCAGCGCCAGGCCACGAAGGACGCGGGGCAGATCGCGGGGCTCGACGTCATCCGCATCGTCAACGAGCCGACCGCCGCCGCGCTCGCGTACGGCTTCGAGCGCAACGTCGAGAAGACGATCGCGGTCTTTGATCTCGGCGGCGGCACGTTCGACATCTCCATCCTGGAGATCGGCGCGGGCGGCGTCTTCAAGGTCATCGCGACGGCGGGCGACACGTTCCTCGGCGGCGAGGACTTCGACGCGCGGATCATCGACTGGCTCGTGCAGGGCTTCCGCGATCAGACGGGCGTCGATCTCCGGCAGGATCGCATGGCCCTGCAGCGGCTCAAGGACGCCGCCGAGAAGGCCAAGTGCGAGCTCTCGGGCGTGCGCGAGACCGAGATCAACCTGCCGTTCATCATCTCGAGCGGTCGCAACGAGGCCTTGCACCTCCAGCGCACGCTGACGCGTGATTCGATGGAGTCGCTTTGCGGCGATCTCGTCGATCGTTGCATCGAGATCTGCCGCCAGACGCTCGAGGACGCGCGCATCGAGCGCGAGGAGATCGAGGACGTGATCCTCGTCGGCGGCATGACGCGCATGCCGCGCGTGCAGGATGCCGTGCGCCAATTCTTCGGCCGCGAGCCTTGCAAGGGCGTGCACCCCGACGAGGTCGTCGCGCTCGGCGCGGCCGTGCAGGGGGCTGCGCTCGTCGACGAGTCGAAGCAGATGGTGCTGCTCGACGTCACGCCGCACGCGCTCGGCATCATGACGCACGGGTCGAACTTCGATGAGCTCATCCCGATGAACACGACCGTGCCCACGAGCCGGTCGAAGATCTTCACGACGAGCCGCGACAACCAGACGGCCGTGAAGATCCTGGTCATGCAGGGCGAGAGCGCGCAGGCCGAGGGCAACGAGCTGCTCGGCGAGTTCGTCCTCACGGGGCTCCGGCGCGCGCCGAAGGGCCAGGTCGAGATCGAGGTGACGTTCGCCATCGACAGCGACGGCATCGTCTCCGTCGGCGCGAAGGACCTCGAGACCGGCCAGCAGCAGTCGATCCAGGTCACGGCTTCCAGCGGCCTCACGAAGGAGGAGGTCGGCGCGATGATGGAGGCCGCCAAGGAGTACCTCGTCGAGCGTCGCTCGAACGACGAATTCGAAGGGGTCAAGCAGGAAGCCGAGAAGGTCATCGCGGACATCGAGAAGATGTTCCCGAAGGTACAGGCCATCGTTCAGTCCAGCGATTTCGGGCGTGACGCCATCGAGAAGGCGCGCGCCATCCTCGAGCGTTGCCGCGAAGCGATCGCCCGTAAGGATTTGACCGCGCTTCGTGGTCAGATGGACTCGCTCGCCCGCACGCACCGGATGTTCAAGGGCGTCATCGCCAGGCCGCAAGGGTGAGCACGGCGCGACGCTTGGTCGGGGTGTGATGTCGCAAAAGCCTCCCGAACGATCGAACGAAGAGACCGGAGACCAGGGACAGGACCCGGAAGGCAAGGGCGCCGCGGATCGCGGCGCGCGCAAGCCGGTCGTGCCGCGGGGCCTCGGCCTCGCCGGCGACACCGTGCGTCCGCCGCAGCCCGTCGTCTCTGTCTCGTTTGGCGACGCCGAGCCGCTGCCGGAGTTCATCCAGGAGCGCGAGACGTTGCCGCCGCCCGTTCCCATGGAGCAGCTCGTCGCGCAGATGATGCGGCCCGAGGCGAGCGAGGAGCCGCGCGCGGGCTCCGCGGCCGCCGAGACGATCCCGCCGCCGGCGAGCGACGTGGACACGGTGCGGCCGCGCGGCGACGACGCGAAGACGATCCCGCCGCGCGGAGACGACACGATCCCGCCGCGTCCGCTCCACGAGGCGAAGACGATCCCGCCGCGCGGCGACGACACCGAGCCGCCGCAGCGGGACGACGCGAAGACGATGCCGCCGCGCGGCGACGACACGCTCGACATGCGGCAGGACGATCTCGCCACGATGCCGCCGCCGATGCTCGATCAGGACACGCTCCCGGGCGTGGCCCCCGGGCTGCTCGAAGAGCACGAGCCGCTCTATCGCGGCATCGCCGCGCGCGAGTCGTCGTCGTCGCTCACGGCGCGCGCGCTCGACACCGCGGACGCCGTGTTCGAAGAGCTCGGCGTGGAGTTCTTTCGCGCGCGCGACACGATCGAGACCGAGCCGCCGCCGCGGACGCTCGAAACCGAGCCGCCGCGCTCGCGCCCGACGGAAGAACCTCCGCGCTCGCACCCGACGGAACCTCCGCGCTCACGCCCGGCGGACGAACCCGTGCGCGCGCGTGTGCCCGCGCCCCCGCCTGCGCCGATGCCGACGCCGACGCCGACGCCCGAGGAGACACCTCGCCCTCGCCCGATCGACGAGCGTCCGCGCATCGCGTCACGCCTCACGCCGCCGCGGACCGTGAAGCCCACGATGGATGCGCCGCCGCCTGCGCCGCCGAGCAACGCAGGACGTCCGTCGCACCGCAGGCGTGGATCCGAGACGGGATCACGCAGCGCCGAATCGCTCATGTCGGGCGAGCGCTCCTCACCCGTGCCGAGCGTGCCCGTGAGCGAGCGGCTCAACGAGGTGCGTGCACGTTACGAGGCTGGGGATCATCGCGCCGCGCTCGCGCTCGCCGAGGCGATCCTCGCGGACGCGCCGGACAACATCGGCGCGTTCAGCTACGCCGAGAGCTCGCGGCAGATGCTGAAGCAGAAGTACATGGCGCGCATCGGCGAGACGAGCCTCGTGCCGCGGCTCAAGGCCTCCGTCGAGGAGCTCGCGCGTGGCCTCGACGAGCGGGGGCGCATGATCGTCGCGTCGATCGACGGCGTGGCCTCGATCGAAGACATCATCGGCGCCACGGGCCTGCCGACGATCGAGGTGCTGCGGGTCGTCCACGATTTGCTCGTGGCGCACAAGCTCGACCTCGCGACGTTCCCAAGAGGAAGACGATGAACCAACGACAGGGGGGGCGGGGTGGGTGGGGCCGGACGGCCCTCGCCATCGCCGTGGGCCTCGGCGCGACCTACGGCGCGGCGCTCGCGGCGACCACGAGCGTCTCGGCAGAGCCTCCCGCGGCGGCGGGCGTCGAGCTCGCCGAGGCCGTGATCCCTCCGAGCAACGCTGGCTCCGGCGCGCTCCCTGCGTTCGCCGCCGAGCCCATGGCCGCGCACGCCGATCCCGTCGCGAGTTACACGCTGCGCGCCACGCTCGATCAGACGCTCCACCAGGTGCGTGGCGAAGGCACGATCGTCTGGCGCAACGCCTCGCGCATCCCGCAGCGCGAGATCTGGCTGCACCTCTACCTGAACGCCTTCAAGAACGAGAAGACGAACTACATGCGGCAGCGCGCGCGCGGCTTCCGCGGCGGCGGCGCGCTCGCCGACTACGGTTGGATCCGCGTCTCGAAGCTCTTCGCACGCGAGCTCGACAGCGAGCTTTGGGACAAGGCCGATCGCCACACGCCCGGCGATCCCGACGACGAAACCGACATCCGCGTGCCCTTGCCGCGCGCGATCGAGCCGGGCGAGACGCTCACGCTCGACGTCGCGTTCGTCTCCGATCTGCCGAGCGTCACGCTGCGGACCGGGTTCGACGACAGCTTCCACATGGTCGCGCAGTGGTTCCCCAAGCTCGCGAAGATCGAGCCCGACGGGCGCTGGGCGCACTTCCCGTTCTATCGCTTCTCGGAGTTTTACGCGGACTACGGCAACTACGACGTCACGATCGACGCGCCCGAGGGCTACGTCATCGGCGCGACCGGCAGGCTCGACAAGGAGACCGCGAACGGCGGCCGCGTCGAGCGCCGCTTCCTGCAGGAGGACGTGCACGACTTCGCGTTCACCGCGTGGGATCATTTCCGCGAGGTCACGGCGACGACGGCGGACGGCGTCGCGCTTCGTTGCCTCTATCCGCCGGGCTTCGATCGCGTCGCGACGATCGAGCTCGACGCGGTCCGGTTCGGCCTCGAGCACTTCGGCGCGGCGTACGGAAAGTATCCGTACGGCACGGTCACGATCGTGCATCCACCGCGCGGCGCCGGCGAGGCCGGCGGCATGGAGTACCCCACGCTGATCACCACGGGCGGCGCGTGGTGGACACCCGAGACGGGCGCGCGCGCCATCGAGGGCGTGACCCTCCACGAGCTCGGGCATCAGTGGTTCTACGGGCTCGTCGCGACGAACGAGCATGCCTTCCCGTTCCTCGACGAGGGCCTCAACACGTACGCGGAAGGCGAGTCCATGGAGGCGCGCTGGCCCGGCAACTCGGCGCTGCGCTTGCCTGGGGGCTTCGGCGTCGCGCTCCCCTCGGCCTACCGCGTCGCCGCCGCCGAGGTCGAGCACAACGAGGCCGTCGCGCAGTCCGCCGCGCGCTTCGCGAGCGGCAGCGACTACGGCTCGCTCGTCTACTCGCGCACGGGCACCATCTTGAACACGCTCGCGGGCGTCTACGGCCCGGATCGCGTCCGCGAGGCGATCGGCCGTTACACGCGCCGCTACCGCTTCCGCCACCCTGGGCCCGAGGAGCTCCTCGGCGTCCTCCGCGACACGCTCGGGCCCGACGCCGAGCTCACCGCGCGCCAGGCGATCTTCGAGCGCGGCTGGGTCGACTACTCCGTCGCCGAGATCGGCTCGAACCGGATGGCGCCGCTCGGCGGCATCTTCGGCGATCCGGACAAGCCCTCCGCCGCGCCCGTGCTCGACACGTACGGCTACCGCGGCCGTGTCCTCGTCCGGCGCCGCGGCACGCTCGTCTTCCCTGTCGACATCGATCTCGTGATGGAGGACGGCTCGACGAAGCGCGTGCGCTGGGACGGCAAGGGCGTCACGCACGAGGTCGACTACGAGGGCGAGCTGCGGCTCGTCGGGGCCGTCATCGATCCCGAGCATCGCGTGCTGCTCGACGACGACCTCTTGAACAATGCGCAGAACGAGCGAGGCGGCGGGGTCGGCTCGCGTGTGCTCGAGCGTGGCATGTTCGGCGCCGAGCTCCTCCTCTGGCTCCTCGCTCCGTGAGCACCATGAACCACGCGCAAGGCACGATCGAAGAGAGACCTCTCGCGCGCAGGCGCCCCGGCGTCGTGTTGCTCGTCTACGCCTTCCGCCTCGTCGCGGCCTTCCTGCTCGCGTGGCCCTTCGCCCTCACGCTCGGCGGCGCCGTCTCCGGCTACCCGCGCGGCGACGCCGTCCTCTTCGATCAAGGCGGCCTGCTCCTCCTCGAAGCGTTGCGCCGTTCGAGCGGAGGCCTCCGCCCTGCGACCGCGAGCACGCTCCTGCTCCTCGTCCTCGTCAGCTTCCTCGGCCTCTTGCCGCTCGCTGCGCTCCTCGGCGCGCTCGGCGCGAAGGGCCGCGTCGCTGCCCGTGATCTCGGCGCGTGGGCGCTCCGCCCCCTCGGCACCTTCTCGCTCCTGCTCGGCGCTGCGGCGCTCGTCGAGGCGCTCCTCGGCGGCGTGCTGATCGCCATCGGCAACGCCGTCGCGCGCCGCGAGACGATCGACCTGCGCGCCGCGGATCAGGTGCGCATCGGCTTCGTCGCCGCCGCGATCGTCCTCGTCCTGCTCGTCTCCGTCTTCCACGACATCGCGCGTGCCGCGGCCGTCCGTGGTGAGCTCGGCATGCGCGCCTCCATCAAGCGCGCCTTCGAAGCCGTTCGCAGCGCGCCGCTCGCGCTCCTCGCCGGCTGGTCCTGGCGCGCTGCGCTCGGCGCCGTGCTCCTCGGCGCCGCGGTCGTCCTCGGCTCCCGCATCGGCGTCGAGCGCAAGGCGCAGGTCTTCGCCGCCTTCTTGGTGCACCAAGCATCCGTGCTGGCGGTCTTGTTCCTCCGCGCCTCCTGGCTCGCGTCGGCCATCCGCCACGTCGATCGTGTCCTCCCTCGTCAACGCTTGGGGGCTCCGCTCGGACAAGCCGAGCTTCCCTCCCAAACTCCCACCACGAACGAGCCTGTCGTCCCGGCCTCGCTCCCCGCATCTCCTGCCGACGACGACGCCGAGCCCCCGGCGCCGATCGACGCCCTTGTGGAAACCCCCGCGGAAAACCCCGCGAAACACCCCGCGAAACACCCCGCGAAACACCCTTCGACGGAGGCCCCGAACCTGCTGCCCGTCCCCGCAGATGAAAAAGTTGTCGCGGAAGAACGATTGGACGCTTGACTTAGGTGACGTTCCGCGTAACGTACGCGGCCTGCGCAGCTCGTCAGAGCGAACGCGGACCTCGCCCAGGTAGCTCAGTTGGTAGAGCAGCGGATTGAAAATCCGCGTGTGGTTGGTTCGATTCCGACCCTGGGCACTACGATTCACTCCCCGGACGTTGCCTCCCCTTCGAGGCGGCGTCCTCCGAAGGTCGCATCTCCTGTCCGTCACGTGACGGCGATGCAGCGCTCTCCCGGCTGATGCAGAATGCGGACGGCCGGGTGAGCTGCGATCGCTGCTTCGCTCGGCCCTCGCTCGGGTTCTTTGCTTGGCGCCGCGGCGCCGGGAGAGAGGCAGCAACATGAGAGGCAAACACGCGGTTTGCGTGGGGATCGGCGCGACCTTGGCGATCCTCGTCGGGCTTTCGGCGGGCGCTTGTGGTGGGGGTGGCAGCTCCACGCCCACTGGCTCGGGCGGATCGGCGGGCACGGCCCAGGGCGGCATGGGCGGCATGGGCCAGGGCGGTACCGGCGCCGACGGCGTCGGCGGCATCTTCACGGGCGGCGGGCCCCCCTGCTCGAACCTCGAATGCCAGCAGGTGAACTGCGCGGGCGGCGCCAAGACCACGGTGACCGGCAAGGTCTACGATCCGGCCGGCAAAACCCCGCTCTACAACGTCACCGTCTACATCCCGAACGAGCCGCTCAAGCCGCTCCCCGAAGGCGCGAGCTGCGATCAATGCGGCTCCGTGCTCTCCGGTGACCCGGTGGTCACCGCGCTGACGGACACCCAAGGCAGGTTCGTTCTGGAGGACGTCCCCGTCGGCAAGGACATCCCGCTCGTGATCCAGGTTGGCAAGTGGCGCCGGCAGATCGTCCTGCCCGACGTCGTCGAGTGCGTCGACAACCCGCTCACCGACGCCAACGTCACGCGCCTGCCGCGCAACCAGTCCGAGGGCGATCTCCCGCGGATCGCGCTCACCACGGGCGGCGCCGATCCGCTCGAGTGCCTCCTGCGCAAGATCGGCATCGACGACGCCGAGTTCACGCCTGCGGACGGCAATGGCCGCGTCCAGCTCTTCTCCGGCCCGGGCGGCTCGAACAAGTACGCCGCGTCGCTCAACGGCGGCGCCTCGTTCGCCGCTGCCACCACGCTCTGGGCCAACGTCGACAGCCTCAAGAAGTACGACGTCGTCCTCATGGCCTGCGAGGCCGCGCAGAACGGCTCGCAAAAGCCCCAGGCCGCGCGGCAGGCCATGTTCGATTACGCCTCCCAGGGCGGGCGTATCTTCGCCTCGCACTGGCACAACTACTGGCTCGAAGAAGGCCCCGATCCCTTCCCGGACACGGCCGTCTTCAACCACCAGGCCGACCTCGCGAACCCCTTCACCGCGAAGATCGACGACACCTTCCCCAAGGGCGCCGCGCTCCGCGACTGGCTCGTCAACGTGAACGCCTCGACCACCCCCGGCGAGCTCGTCATCAAGGAAGGACAACACACGGTCGACGAGGTCAATCCGGCCGTCTCGCGCCGCTGGATCTACGGAGAAAACCCGGGCTCGGTCCAGTACCTCACGTTCAACACGCCCATCGGCGTGCCCGAGGAAAACCAGTGCGGCCGCGTCGTCTTCAGCGACATTCACGTCTCCTCGGGCGACGAGATCGGCGCTGCGTTCCCGAACGGGTGCAAGACGACGGATCTCTCGCCGCAGGAGGAGGCGCTGCTCTTCATGCTCTTCGACCTCTCGGCTTGCATCCAGCCCGACGACGAGCCGCCCGTCCCGCCGAAATGAGGCTGGCGCCCGATCCCCGCTCGACTATGGGAGGGCGGGTATGCGGATCGTCTCGTCCCTCCCTTCGATCGTCGCGGCCCTCGTCTTCGTCGCCGCGTGTTCCGCCGCTGCTCCCGAGCCCGTGATGGGCGGCTCTCCGCCGCCGCCCCCGCCTCCCGCGCCGCCCCCTGCGGCCGCCATCCCCACCGAAAAGCCCGCCGACGCGGCGCCCCCGGACGCGACCGGCAAGACGGCCGAGCCTGCGCCGGCGACGAGCGCCATGGCCACGCCTGCGCCCACGCCCGTGCCTTCGGCCGAGCCTTCGGCGTGCCCGCCCGACATGCAGCTCGTCGAGGGCGAGTACTGCACCGAGGTCGAGCACAAGTGCAAGAAGAGCTGGTTCGACAAATCGAACAAGAAGACCGTCTGCGAGGAGTTCGAGCCGACGAGCAAATGCGTCGGCAAGAAGGTGAAGAAGCGCTACTGCGTCGACACCTACGAATGGCCGAACCAGAAGGGCGTGCGGCCCGAGGTGATGAACCGCTTCCACCAGGCGCAGATCAAGTGCGCCTCCGTGGGCAAGCGCATGTGCACCGAGTCCGAGTGGAACTTCGCCTGCGAGGGCCCCGAGATGAAGCCGTTCCCGCACGGCTACGTGCGCGACGCGGCCAAGTGCAACGGTGACCACCTCTGGGACGATCCCAACATGAAGAAGGTCGCGGCGCGGGACGGAGACGAGCTCGCGCGCCTCTGGAAGGGCGTCCCGAGCGGCTCGCAGCCGAATTGCATCAGCGCGTTTGGCGTCGCCGACATGCCGGCGAACACCGACGAGGTCGTCGCGAGCGAGCAACCCAAAGGCTCGCGGCACGCGCTCTACGACAGCGTCCACACCGGCGGCCCCTGGTACAAGGGCGTCCGCAACCAGTGCCGCCCCAAGGTCTACACACACGACGAGGATTTTTATTATTATTTTCTGAGCTTCCGCTGCTGCGCCGAGGCCGATGGCAAGGCCACCGATCCGCGCACGCCGTGGCAGATCCGGGACAAGTGGACCGTCCAGAAGGTCGAGAAGCGGGCCGGCTTCACCATCGCCGAGATGCAGAAGAAGCTCGACCAGAAGAAGCAGGGCCAGTGCACCTGCGCCGCGCACGACATCCTCTGCAAGACCATGTGCGGCACGTTGCTCGGCCCCGGCGCCGTCGACGCG
This sequence comes from Polyangium fumosum, assembly GCF_005144585.1. Classification (GTDB taxonomy): domain Bacteria; phylum Myxococcota_A; class Polyangia; order Polyangiales; family Polyangiaceae; genus Polyangium; species Polyangium fumosum. The sequence goes on from NZ_SSMQ01000020.1 coordinate 148,033, forward strand.
AAGCACTGACCGCCGGGTCAGCCAGACCAACGAAAGACTGCCGATCTCGCAACGCCGGGTGTTTGTGGCGAGAGCGGCAAAGGTGTACCCTCGGGATCCCATGTCGGAGTCCCAGGACGTCCCCGAGCGCCTCGGTCGCTACGAGATCGTAGAGCGACTCGCGTCCGGCGGCATGGGTGAGGTCTTCATCGCGCGTTTCGTCGCGCCCGGCGGCTTCGTCAAGCCCGTGGCGGTCAAGCGCATCCACCCGTACCTCGCCGAGGACGAGACCTTCATCCTGATGCTGCACGACGAGGCCAACGTCGCTGCGGCCATCCGGCACCCGAACATCATCTCGACGATCGACGTCGGCTCCGAGACGGGCAACCACTTCGTCGTCCTCGACTACGCGAACGGCGACCCGCTGCAGCGCATGCTGCGGGACATCCGGAAGAACCACGGCACGGCGTTCCCCGACTGGATGGTCGCGTGGATCGGCGCCGAGGTCGCCTCCGCGCTGCACGCCGCGCACGAGGCGAAGAACCTCGAAGGCGAGTCGCTGGAGATCATCCACCGCGACGTCTCGACCTCCAACGTGATCCTCTCGGACGCGGGCCATCCGATGCTCTTCGACTTCGGCGTCGCGAAGGCGAAGCAGCGCATGGTGCAGACCTCGCACGGCGAGCTGAAGGGAAAGCTCCCGTATATGGCCCCCGAGACGTTCCGCGGCGAGGCCGTCGATCGCACGGTCGACGTCTTCAGCCTCGGCGTGATGCTCTACGAGCTCTGCACGGGCAACTCGCCCTTCGCGCGGAACTCGGATCTCGAGACGATCATGGCGCTCCAGAGCGCGGTCGTGGAGCCGCCGAGCCAGGTGCGCGACGCGATCCACGCCTCGCTCGATCCCATCGTGATGCGCACGATGGCGCGGGATCGGGCCGAGCGATATCCGACGGCCCTCGCCGTGGAGAACGATCTCCGCGCCTGGGCGCGCGCCCGCGGCGCCCCGCACGACGCCGCCTCCGCCGCGGCGTGGATCGCCGAGACCTTCCCGGACCGCTGCGCATGGCGGAAGGCCCTGCTCGCGCGCGTGGCGAGCAACACGCCGCGCGCGCAGATGAGCTCGGCGCCGCGCATCCACACGCTGACCCCGGGCTCCTTCACGCCGCCGTCGCACCCCACCGGGCAGCTCGCGACGCCCGCCCCGCCGAGCGCGCGCCTCGGGACGCTCACGCCGGGGCAGGTCCCGCAGATCCCCGGGCCGCAGGGGCACACCCCGGCGCCGAGCAGCTACGTGCCGTTCGCGATCGGCCCGGAGCAAAGCGGCACGACGAGCGCGTCGATCCCGGGCGTCGCGCAGAGCGACCCGCAGGCGCTTGGTCTGGAGTCGGCGCGTCCGCGGGGCGCGTTGTCGATGCTCCACGTCTTCCTCGCCGTGTTCATCACGCTCCTGCTCGGCGGCGGCGCATTCGTCCTCCTCAGCACGCGAAGCGGCGGCGGCGACGACACGCAGACCGCGGCCGCAGCGCCCGCGTCGGTCATCGTCTTCGTGCCTGCGCCCTCGTCCTCGGTGATCCCGGCCGCGTTGCCCTCGTCCTCGGCCGCGCAGGACCCGCTCGCCGCGTCGGCCAAGCCTGCCGCAAAAGCGGGCGCGACGGCCCCCAAGGCGGGCTCGACGTCCTCGCCTCCGCCGACGAAGAAGGGCGGACCTCTCGTCCGGAGCTACGACTGATGCCCCGTTCGCCCCTGCGATGGCTCGCCGTCGCCCCCGTCGTCGCGTGTCTGCTCGTCGCCCCCATCGCGCTCGGCGCAGGCCCCGCCAAACCCACGCCCGAGCAACGCCAGGCGCGCGCCCTCTTCGACCAGGGCCTCGCCCTCAGCGACGAGGGCAAATGGACCGAGGCCCTCGAGGCCTTCCGCAAGTCCGACGACATCAGCCCCTCGACGAGCGTCCGCTTCAACATCGCCGCCTCGCTCCGCGCCCTCGGCCGATACGTCGAGGCACGTGACACCCTCGACGCCGCCGTCACCGACGCCGAGATACGCAAGGTGCCCATCAAGCCCTCGCTCAAGACGGAGATCGACAAGCTCCGCGAAGAGGTCTCCGGCAAGATCATCCGCATCGAGCTCCAGACGAGCCCCGCGAACGCAGACGTCACCGTCGACGGCATGCCCATCAAGCTCGCCACCGACGGCCGCGCCGAGATCGACCCCGGCAAACACGTCTTCGTGATCGGCGCCAAGGGCCACGACACGACCACGGTCACGAAGACCGTCTCGCAGGGCGACACGTCCCTCACGCTCACCGCGCCACGCGCCGCGGCCGTCGAAGCGCCCAAGCCCAAGGACCCGCCCTTCTACAAGCGCCCCTGGTTCTGGGGCACCGTCGGCGCCGTCGTGGTCGGCGCAGCCGCCGTGACGACGATCGTGCTGGTCACGAACCCCGAGACGCCCACCACGGCCGGGCCCCCGCCGAGCACCGTCGACCGCGTCTTCCCCGCCCTCGTGAGGTTCTGATGCCCGACGCCGTTCGCGAAACGCCCCGTCCTCGCCGGCGCGCGGCCCTCGCCCTCGCCACAGGCGCATCGCTCGTCACAACCACCGGCGCCCTCATCGCAGCCTGCGGCTCCGACGTGACGGGAGACCCGAGTTACCTCCTCGTGGAGCTCGTCCCCGTAGAGACCCCCGCAAAGCCCGGCGCCGCGCGCATCGTCGTGACGAAAGGCAGCGCCGAGATCGCCGCGCTCTGCGTGAACCTCACAGGCGACGCCCCAGCGAGCTTCGTCCTCAAGCGCGACGCAGGCAACCCCGCCTCCGAGCGCATCAACATCGAGGTCCTCTCGTTCGCCACCCTGAAGGGCCAAGAAAACGCAGGGCCAGGCAAGGAGTTCGCCTGCCCCTCGCCCCTCCCGCCCATCCTCGGCGACGTGCAAACCATCGACACAGACTTCTGCGAGGCCGCGACACGCAAGCTCGTCTTCCACGTCGGCTCCGTATGCGGATGCAACGATGCCGACGCAGGCCCCGGCGACGACGCAGGCGACGACGCAGGCGACAGCGACGGTGGGGACATCGACGCGGGCCCGTCCTCATGTGGATGCGCACCCGGCTTCTCCTGCGGCGCAGGCCTCTCCACCACAGGCCAGGTATGCGAGGCCTCGACGTGCTGCGGCACAAGGCTGTCATCCGCGTGCGCTCTCGGTAGCTGAGCTGAGCTGAGCTGAGGCGTCGCGCCGGGGCGCTGCCCCGGTCCCCGCGGGGGGCTGTCCGCCCCCTCGACCCCGGACCAGGCACGGCCTGGACCGAGGGTGGAAGAACTGCGCTCCGCGCAGTTCTTCCAACGGGCCGGTGGCAAGACCATGGAGGGGGCTCTCAACCTGGCGACGTGTGCGTTGCCCGTTGAACCGGCAGCGCTGCGGCTTTGGTTGGCGGGCCCGTCGCCGGTCTTGCCCCTGGCTGTTCGATGAACTGCGCATCGCGCAGTTCATCGACCCTGGGTCCAGCGCCTCGCTGGTCCGGGTCCAGGGGCGGACAGCCCCTGGTGGGGTCTGGGGCGAAGCCCCAGCGCGCGACGCCTGCCTTCGCGGATTGCGCCTGCCCTGCGAATGGCGCGACGATGGGACATGTCCCGGGTGCCTGCTCCTCTTGCGCTTCGTGGCGCCGTCGTCGCTGCGCTCGCCACTTTCCTTGCCGTGTTCGGCTTGCAGTGCGGCAGTGATGTCGCGCCTTCGGCGACCACCGACGTCACGCTCGTGATGGGGGTCGGCACGGAATGCGCGGCGCGCCTTCGCTCCGTCACCGTGCAGGTCGAGACTGGGGATCGTGTCGACTTCACCGAGACCATCTCTGTTGCGAGTGCGGCTGAGCTTCCGATTGCGCGCCGTGTCTCGCTCTCGGATCCTGAGGGCACGAAGCATCGCGCGTCGGCCACGTTCGACCTTGCGCGGGAGGACGACACCGTTGGCGCGGAGATGATGTTCACCGAGTTTCCTGCGGGCACCACGGGCGTCGTCCCGCTCAGCTTGCCGTGTGTTTGCATCGAACACCCTTGCCCGACGGGGTACGCCTGCGAGGAGAGCCCTCCGGGCAGCGGCACGCCTGCTTGCATCCCGCAGGTCAACTGCGGCGACGGCGCGTGTGTCCCCGGCGAGTCGTGTGGCACCTGCCTCGAAGATTGCCCGTGCAACTGCGGCGACGACGTCTGCGAAGGCACCGAGACGTGCGCGAATTGCCCTGGCGACTGCGGCGTGTGCTGCGGCAACGGCACGTGTGACATGGGCTTCGGCGAGAACTGCGCGAACTGCGCGGCGGACTGCGGCGCTTGCTGCCCGAACGACAAGTGCGACACGACCCTCGGCGAGAACTGCTCGAACTGCGCGGCGGACTGCGGCGCTTGTTGCGGCGACGGTGCCTGCAACTTCGGCGAGAAGTGCTCCACCTGCTACGACGACTGCGATTGCTGCGGCAACGGCGTCTGCGAGCCGCAGGAAGTCCTCTGCGGCGCGTGCGTCGAGGACTGCGGCGCTTGCCCCGCGTGCGGCGACGGCGTCTGCCAGAACTTCGAGAACAACGCCAAGTGCCCGACCGATTGCCCTGTCGCTTGCGGCAACGGCACCTGCTCGGCCGGCGAGACGAAGTCGAACTGCCCCAAGGACTGCGGCGAGGTTTGCGGCAACAAGTCCTGCGGCACCGGCGAGACCTGCCAGAGCTGCGCGGCGGACTGCGGCGCTTGTTGCGGCGACGGCGTCTGCAACTTCGGCGAGACCTGCTTGACCTGCGCGCAGGACTGCACCGGCGCTTGTTGCGGCAACGGCACGTGCGAGGCCGGCGAGACGTGCATGAGCTGCGTCGGCGACTGCGGCCCCAAGTGCGGCGACGGCATCTGCCACTGCAGCGAGACCCTCACTTGCGGGGCGGACTGCGTCGGCTTCTGCGGCGACGGCATCTGCCAGCCCTTCGAGACCTGCCAGGACTGCCTCCAGGATTGCGGCGCCTGCACCGGCACGTGCGGCGATGGCACCTGCACCGCGAAGAGCGAGAACCAGTGCACCTGCCCCGCGGATTGCGGCGGCAAGTGCCCGCCTTGAGCCGCCCTTGAAGCTCCTCCACGTCGCGGCCGAGCTTTCGCCCCTCGTCCGCGTCGGCGGTATCGCGGACGGCGTCGCCGGCCTCGCCCGTGCCCTCGCGCGCCTCGGGCACGACGTCACCGTCGTCCTCCCTGCGCCGCCGGGCGTGCGGCTCGAACCCGAGATCCCCATCGCGCCTGGCGTCCGCGCCCGCGTCGTCGTCCTCCCCGACGTCCCTGCGCACCTCGGCACCTACGGCCGCGAGGGCGACGGCGAGCATGCGACTGCGCGCCGCTTTGCCCACTTCGCGCGCGCGGCCGCTGCGATGGCCTCGGGCTTCGACGTCGTCCACGTGCACGACTGGCCCGGCGCGGCCGTCCCGTACCTCCTCCGCGAGGCCGGAGGCCCGCGCCCGCGTACCGTGCTCACGATCCACAACCTCGCCTTCCAGGGCGTCTTCCCGCCCGAGACCCTCACGTTCCTCGGCCTCGGCCCCTCGCACTTCCACCCCGACGCCCTCGAGTTCCACGGCCGCGTGAACCTCCTCAAGGCCGGCCTCCTCGCCGCCGACGCCGTCACCACGGTCTCGCCCACGTACGCGCGCGAGATCCTCGATCCTGCGCACGGCGAGCTGCTCGACGGCGTGCTCCGCGCGCGCGCCTCCCGCGACGGCCGCGGCCTCCTCGGCATCACGAACGGCATCGACCTCGACGCCTGGGATCCCGCGCGCGACCCGGCCCTCGCCGCGCCCTTTGGCCCCGACGACCTCGCGGGCAAGGCGCTCTGCAAGCGCGCCTTCCTCGCCGAGACCGGGCTCGACACGGACCCGGCGCGCCCGCTCATCGCCTCGCTCGGCCGCGTCGTCCCGCAGAAAGGCGCGGACCTCGTGGCCGCGGCGATCCCCGACCTCTGCCGCGCCGGCGCGACCATCGTCGTCGCCGGCGCCGGTGACGCCCCGCTCGAACGATCCCTCGCCGCTGCGGCTGCCGCGCACCCCGCGCATGCGCGTTTCCTCGGCGCCGTCCCCGACCTGATCGCGCGCCGCCTCCTCGCTGCGGCGGACCTCTTGATCATGCCCTCCCGCTTCGAGCCCTGCGGCGTCGTGCAGTTCGAGGCCCAGCGCTACGGCGTCGTGCCCCTCGCGCGCCGCACGGGCGGCCTCGCGGACACGATCCTCGACGAAGACGCGCACCCCGGCCGCGGCACGGGCTTCCTCTTCGACGCGCTGAGCGCCGACGCCCTCGTCCTCGTGGTCCGCCGCGCCCTCGCACACCTCGGCGGCCCCGGGGCCATGTCCCTACGCCGTCGTGTCCTTCGCGCGGCGCCGGGCTGGGATCGCCCGGCGAGCCTCTACGCGCACCTCTACGGCCGGCTCAGTGCGTCGGGAACCGCGCCGTGTACCGCATGAAGCGCCGCAGGTAGGGCGTGTCGAACTGCACCTTCGTGATCCGCTCGGCGGGGATCATCGTCGGCGACTCGTCCCAGCGCCCGAGCGCGTCCACGTAGTGCAAAAGCACGTTCTCCTCCCCGACCTCGAGCAGCCGACCCAGGTAAAAGTCGCCGTCGTCGTCGCCCTCGTCCTCGCACTCGATGATGACGTCCGCGTGGTGCGCCTGGATCGATCGCAGCGCCGCGGAGAAGCCGCGCAGGTCGACCTCGAACGGCAAGCGCAGCCCGCCGAGCAGCCCTTCGCCGACCAGCATCCGGTCCCAGTGCTCCTCGTGGGCGCCGCGCTCGTGGGCGAGTACGTCCTCCAGCCGAAAGAGCGTGTAGCCGTCTGGCTCGAAGTCATCGAAGCAGTGGATGAGCCCGAGCTCCGGCCCGAGCCCGAGGAGGTATCCGTGCAGCGACGGCTCGCCCGACAAACGGCGCTCGAGCCGAATCATCTTCCCCGTCCCAACGTGCTCGATCAGCGACGCGTACATGGCTCTCCGCGCAAAACCCACCCGAACAGCGCCAGCATAGAAGCAGGGGTGGAAGGCCGGCAAGATTCCACGCGCGCGTTTCACGACGCGGCCGTGATCAACCCTCGCTGCGCGAGCTCCTCGCGGAGCTGTTCGGCGCTGTTGAACACGATCGCCTGCATGCCGACGGCGCGCGCGCCCTCGCAGTTTTTCGCGCGATCGTCGATGAAGAGCGCCTCCGCGGGGGGCTCGCCGAGCCTCTGGCAGGGCACGAGGTAGGCCGCGGGATCGGGCTTGCGCGCGCCGGTCTCGTACGAGACGAACGCGCCGTCGAGGAGCTTGTCGAGCTCGCAGCGCTCGGCGATCCAGCGGTACCAGGGCGGATAGTTCGAGAGCGCGTAGAGGCGCACGCCGGGGGTGGTTTGGCGGAGGTCCCGGAGCAGGTCGCGGATGCCGGGCAGCAGGCGGTAGCTCTCGCGGACGACGTGGCAGAAGCCCGCGGCGTCGTAGGAGCGTCCGGGCAGGAAGGTGGCGAGGAAGGTGGGCTCGTCGATGTGCCCGAGCTCGAAGTCGACCCAGGCGGTGGGGTGCTTGCAGCGGAGCAGCTCGGGCAGGGTCATCCCGAGGAAGGAGGGCATGACGTCGTGGAAGGGGTCGCGGACGAGCGTGTCCATGACGTCGAAGAAGACGAGTCGCGGCCTCGGAGACACGGCGGGAGGATGGCAGCGGGCCGCGGGGTGGGGAAGGGGAGGCGCCGAAGAGAGGTCCGGGCGTCGGGGGACGGGCTTGGCGCGGGCGCAAAGAGGGGTCCGGGCGTCCGAGGAGCGCTTGGCGCGGGCGCAAAGAGGGGTCCGGGCATCCGGAGGAGCGCTTGGCGCGGGCGCGAAGCCGGGTCCGGGTGTCCGGAGGTAGGCTTGGCGCGGGAGCAAGGAGGGGTCCGGGCATCCGGAGGAGCGCTTGGCGCGGGCGCAAGGAGGGGTCCGGGTGTCCGGAGGTAGGCTTGGCGCGAGCGCGAAGCCGGGTCCGGGCGTCCGAGGGGGGCTTGGCGCGGGCGCGAAGCCGGGTCCGGGTGTCCGAGGGGGGCTTGGCGCGGGTGCAAGGGCGACGCGGGGCGCTCGGAACGGTCTTTGGCGCTTCGGGACGCCGCGTTTACGCTCGATCCGCGGGGATCTCGTCGTTCGCCACGACCAGCACCGCGGCTCCGGAGAACCGGCCGGCCCGCAGATCTTCGAGCGCGGCGGCGCCCTCCTCCAGCGGATAGACGTTCACCTCGGTTCGGAGGGGCACGCGGGGCGCGAGCGCCAGAAACTCCTCGCCGTCTTGCCGCGTCAGGTTCGCCACGCTCCGCAGCACGCGCTCGCCCCACAGGATCGAATACGGGAACGAGGGGATGTCGCTCATGTGAATCCCCCCGCAGACCACGGTCCCTCCTTTTCGCACCGCCCGCAGCGCGGCCGGCACGAGCTCCCCGGCGGGCGCGAAGATCAAGGCCGCGTCGAGCTCCACCGGCGGCGGCTCGTTCGACGCGCCCGCCCATTCCGCGCCCATCTCCCTCGCGAAGGCCTTGCCCTTCTCGTCCCAGGCCCGCACGAAGCCAAAGACCCGCCGCCCCTGGTAGCGCGCCACCTGCACCACGAGGTGCGCCGCCGCGCCGAAACCATAAATGCCAATCCGCTCGGCGTCCCCCGCCATGCGCAGCGTCCGATACCCGATGAGCCCGGCGCACAACAAGGGCGCCGCCTGGAGATCGGGGACCCCCTCCGGAAGGGGGAAACAATACCGCGCGTCGGCGACCACGCGCGACGCGAACCCGCCGTCGATTTGATACCCCGTGAAGCGCGCCGCGTCGCAGAGGTTCTCGCGCCCCGCGCGGCAATACGCGCACGTCCCGCAGGTAAACCCGAGCCAGGGCACGCCCACGCGCGCCCCGCGCGCAAAACGAGGCGCATGCCCCGGCCGCGGCACCTCCGCGCGCACCTCGCCCACGATCTGGTGGCCCGGCACGAGGGGGAGCTTCGGATCGGGCAACTCGCCGTCGACGATGTGGAGGTCGGTCCGGCAGACCGCGCAGGCGCGCACGTCGAGCAGCACCTGGCCCGGCCCAGGCGTGGGATCCGGTCGTTCGAGGAGCACGAGCGGGCGGCGGGGCTCGGTCAGGACGAGGGCGCGCATGCCGGGAACATGCGCGTTTGAAGGCCCACGTAATCCCCCCGCGCATCGCGACGGTTGCAGGAGGGCCCGTCCGGCTCTACGCTGTTGGGAAAAGCATGGGCTCCCATGGATCGGAACCGGCCTCCGCCGGGAACCCCGAGGTGACTGCGGCGCTTGATGCGCTCCGCCATGTGGTGCGGGCGCTTCGGCTCTCGTCGACGGCTGTGGAAAAGGCGCACGGCGTGAGCGGGGCGCAGCTCTTCGTCCTCGGCGAGCTTGCGGGTGGCAAGCGCTTCTCCATCGCGGAGCTTGCGGCGCGTACCTCCACCGACCCGAGCTCCGTTTCCGTCGTGGTCGCGCGTCTTGTCCAGCGTGGCCTTGTGGAGCGCCATGTCTCTCCGGACGATGCGCGCCGTGCGGAGGTCGTCATCACGCCCGCTGGCGGGGCCTTGCTCCGTGAGGCCCCGCCGCCTGTCCAGCTCAAGCTCATCGCTGCGCTTACCGACATGCCTGCGGACGAGCTTGCGACCCTCACGCGGGGCCTTGCGCGCGTGGCTGCTGCCATGGGCGCGTCCGAGGAGCCTCCGCCTATGTTCTTCGAACCGGAGCTGACCCGCCCACGCCGGCGGAAGGAATGATCTCCGGCGTTGATCCTTCGGCGCTGCCGGACCGCACGCGCGCCTCTGCTCCTTCCACGCTCGCGGAGGCTGTGTTTTGCTTCGGGCGCGAGACGGTGGCGTTTCAGTCCCTCGCGCCGGGGATGCGCGCGTGGAGCGACGGCGCCGGGGCCTGGGTCGCCTTCGCGGACACGGGCCAGGCGTGGATCGCGGTTGGCTCGCCGCTCTGCGCGCCCGAGCAGACGGGGCGCGTCGCGCGCGCGTTCGTGCAGGCCGCGCGCGTGGCGGGGCGGCGCGCCGGGTTTTGCGCGGTCGAGGAGGTCCCGCGCGACCCTTTCTTCGAGCGATTGCCCCTCGGCCGGCAGCCGGTCTGGGATCCGCTGCAATGGGAGCGGGTGCTCGCGGGGCGCAAGAGCCTGCGCGAGCAGATCCGCCGCGCGCGCGCCAAGGGCGTGCGGGCGCGTGTCGCGCGTGGGGAGGAGCTCGGGGGCGCGCTCGGCGCGGCCATGGCGGCGCTCTCGGCGCGCTGGCTCGCGGGGCGGAGGGGCGGCCCCTTGGGGTTTTTGCTCTCGGTGGACCTCTTTTCCAGGCCCTCCGAGCGGCTGTACGTCGTCGCCGAGCGGGACGAGCGCCTGGTCGCCGTGCTCGTGGCGGTGCCGGTGCCCGGCCGGGGCGGCTGGTTTTTCGAGGACATCCTCCGCGCAGACGACGCGCCGAACGGGACGGTCGAGCTCGTCGTGGACGCGGCGATGCGGGCGCTCGCGGGGGCTTCGTGCCGGCGGGTCACGATGGGCCTCGTCCCGTTCGCGGGGCCTTTGCCGCGAGGGTTGCGGATCCTGCGGCGCCTCGGGCATGACATCTACGATTTCGAGGGCCTGCGCGCATTCCGCGCCCGCTTCGCCCCGGATGCGTGGGAGCCGGTCTGGTTCGTCCGTCCGCGGGGCACGCGTGAAATCGTCGCGTTGTGGGACGTGGCGTCGGCGCTCACGGGCGGCCATCCCCTTCGTTTTGCGTTCCGCGCCTGGGCCGAGGGGAGGCGACGCCGGCTCCGTCGCGGGGGCGGCGGAGCGTCGGCCGGCTGACGCGTCGTTTTACCGGGACGAACCTGCGGGGAGGAGACGCGGGGTGGTTCCATTCTTGACGCGTCGGGCCTGCCGCCGTAGGACGGTTTGTCCGACAGAGGGAGGTTTCGTTGAAAAAGGTCGCCATTCGCGTGGGGCTGGGGCTCGCGGCTTTGATCGTCGTCTTTTTGATCGTGGTCGCGACGCGCCCGTCCGCGTATCAGGTCGAGCGCCACGCCACCTTCGCGGCGCCGGTGGACCTCGTGTACAACCACGTCAAGGACTTTCGGACGTGGGAGGCCTGGTCGCCCTGGGCCAAGCTCGATCCCAAGATGAAGACGACGTTCAGCGGCACGCAGGGCGAGGTGGGCGCCGTCTACGAATGGGAAGGAAACGACGACGTCGGCGCGGGCAAGATGACCATCGCCGCCCTCAAGCCAAACGAGCGCGTGGACATCAACCTCGAGTTCTTGAAGCCTTTCGCGTCCAAGACCGACAATGGATTCAAGGTCGAGGCGGCCGGCAAAGACACGAAGATCACCTGGTTCATGCGCGGCGAGAACGACTTCATCGGGAAGATGTTTTGCCTGTTCATGGACATGGACGCGATGATCGGGAAGGACTTCGAGAATGGCCTCGCCAACCTCAAAAAGGTGACCGAGGAGGCCGCCAAGGCGCAGAAGCCCGCCGACGCCGAAGTCGTGAACGCCGCCGCGCCGAAGTGACCCGCGCTCCGAAGGCGGAAAACCGCGGCGCAGGCACGCTTCTGGCGCCCCCGTCACGTTGACGATCCAGGAAATCGGCTGCTAGCGTCGAGGGCTTATGTGCCCACGACGAAATCATCCCGGGGCACGAGGATCGATGTCATGTCGCACCCTGGGTTGGAAGAGGAATGCGCAGCGCTCCGCGCGCAGGTCGCCGAGCTTTCGGCCCGCCTCGCCACGACGGTACCAGCCGGGGACGGCCCGCCGCGGGAGGAGCGCACCCCCGACCCAGGAGGGGAGCTCGCGCTTCTCCGCGCGGCGCTTCGAGATCTCGCCGACGGCGTGGTCATCTCCGACCACGAGGGCACGCTCGTCCACTGCAATGAAGCAGCGATGAAGATGATGGGGCCAGTCCTGGCCCACATCCAACCCGCAGACTGGGCAGAGACCTATCGCGTCTTTCGCCCCGACGGCGTGACCCCGTTCCCGTCGAGCGAGTTTCCCCTGCAACGGGCCCTCCGAGGCGAGACCACGGAAGGCGTGGGGATGCTCGCGCGGACCCACGCAGTGCCAGAGGGCGTGGCCCTGTCGGTGTCCGGCCGGCCCATCCGCGGCAAGGACGGCGAGCTGCTGGGCGCCGTGGTGGTGTTCGGAGACGTGGGCGAGCGGAAACGATACGAAGCCGAGCGAGAGCGGCGGCGGCAAGCCGACGCGCAGCGCATCGTCGCCGAAAAAGAGAGGCTCCGGATGGCGCGGATCCTCCAGGGGCTGCTCGACAACCTGGACGTGGTGGTCTGGGCCATCGACGACAAAGGGACCTGCACGTTCCACGACGGCCGCGGCGCAGAATCAGCGGGCCTTCAGCGCGGGCAGCTCGTCGGGCAGAATTTCTTCGAAATCTATTCCCCTCACGACCTGAAGCGCGCGCTCACGGGCACCCCCGTGCATGTGATCGACGAGGGAGAAGGGGTCATCTGGGAGCACTGGATGATCCCGGTCGAAGAAGACAAGCGCATCACGGGCCTCATCGGCATGAGCGTGAACGTCAGCGAGCCACACAAGGCAAAGCTGGAGCTAGAAGCGAAGCTCGCCCTGATCCAGCGGCAGCAGGAGGTGATCCTCAATCTGGAGACGCCGATCATCCAGGTATGGGATCACATCCTGACACTCCCGATGGTAGGCGTCGTCGACAGCCGTCGCGCCGCACGGGTGACAGACGACCTGCTCGCCGCCGTCGCCCGGACGCAATCACGCTTCGCGATCCTCGACCTGACAGGCGTCGAAGTCGTCGACACAGCGACCGCCGCGCACATGCTGAACATCCTCAGCGCCGTGCGGCTGCTCGGCGCCGAAGGAATCATCACCGGAATCCGGCCAACCGTGGCACAAACGATGATTTCCCTCGGCCTCGATCTGTCGCGCGTGAGGACGCTGGCCACATTGCGCGACGGCCTCGGCTTCGCAATCCGGCAGCTCGGGTCGAAAGGGGCACGCGCAGGCTGAGGCAGCAGCGTCGCGCCGGACGGGGCGCTGCCCCGGACCCCGCGAGGGGCTGTCCGCCCCCTCGACCCCGGACCAGCGAGGCGCTGGACCCAGGGTTGAAAAACTGCGCTCCGCGCAGTTTTTCAAACGGGCCGACGAAGAACCCAGGTTGCCAGCAGAACCCGCAGCGCGGCTGTTTTGGCTGGCAGGGTCGGTGCTGGTCTTGAACGGGCCTGTTCGAGGAACTGCGCATCGCGCAGTTCCTCGAGCTTGGGTCCAGCCCCTGGCTGGTCCGGGTGCAGGGGCGGACAGCCCCTGGTGGGGCCTGGGGCAAAGCCCCAGCTCTGCGGCCTTCAGCGTGGCGCTTCGATCAGCGTACCGCTTCGCGAGATGCGAGCCTTGTGCGGACGCTGTGGATCGGAGAAGTGGAGCACGGGATCACCTGATTCCACCGTGATGGCGTGCACGGGACGGGTCACGGGGGCCTTTGCGACGAGCTCCTGGGTGCCCTCGGGCGCGTCGAGCGTGAGGGTGAGCTCGTTGCCAGCTTCATTCGACGTGGCGATGAGGACGGCGCCTTGGGGCAGGACGATGTACGTGACGCCCCCCGGCCTCGTCACGTTCCTCCATGCGCCCTCCGTGCCTGGGGCCACGGGACGCCGCACGGCTGCGGTGACCGTGGCGCTGGGGTCGAAGTGCAGGGCGAGCATCGTCCCATCCTCGGCGGGTTCGTAGAGCCATAGGTCCTTCGTGGGGGCGTGGACCTTTCCCTCGCGGAGAAACACCCCGGATGCATCGGCCACGAAGCGGGCGCTGCGACAATCCAGAAGGACGAGGCCGCGCACGCTCGTGAGCGAGAGGGGGTCGCACCCCTCCGGCGTCGGGCGAACGAGGAACGCCCCTGTGTTCCGGTCCGCGAGGCCGATCGTCGGCCCGCGGAGAAGGGAGCCTTGTTCGCATCGTCCGTCGGCGAGGCGTTTGCAAAGCGCGTCGTCGAAGAACCTGCCGACGAGGCTGGAGGGAGGGGCGATCGGGGTGATCCGGCGGAAGTCCTTGATGCATTGGAGCCCCTCGCAGGGGCGCTTCGGAGGCCGGCTCAGATTCCCGACGTAGGTGATCCCAGACGCTTCGGATGGGTCCTCGGGGGGCACGTCGATCCCTTGGAGCCCTGGGCCCAGGACACCAAACTTCGCCGGGCCCGGCTTGTCGGGCGCGGCGGCGAGCACGTCGCCCTCCCAAGGGAGCACCGTATTCATCAGCGCGCCCTGGAACATCGGGTCGAACGAGATGAACTCGGCCCCGTAGATCTGTGCCGGCAGGCGGAGGGACACGAACGTGCGTCCATCCTTCGTGAGGACAGACGCCGTATCGGGTTGTCCCTGGTCGTCCCGCTTGAGCGCATGCAGGATGAACCCGCCCCAGCGCAATGGAGCCTCGAGCGCACGGCGCACCGGTTGGACGTTGCCCTTTGCGTCGATCGTGGACCACGTCTGCTCGGGTTTTCGTGAAGCAGCCGCCGCGAGGATGACGCCGTCGGCGCGGACGAACGCGCGGTCCACCGCCCCCTTCATCGGCACATCGACGAAGGTTTTTCCCCCGTCCTTGGATTGCACGAGCACGCCGCCCCGCGCCGCGACGACAAACACGCCCGCCGCATCAAAGACCCGGTCGATCCCGGCGACAGGCGTCAGCTTTCCCGCAACGAGGTCGTCGGCGCTCGCAGCACGGAAGGGCGCAAAGCCCTCCTTCTCGGCGAAGACCTCGCCACTCGAGACCACGCCGACGAAGCGCACCCCTTTCGGGACAAGCCCGCGGACGCCATCCTTCGTCATGACGAGCTGGCCCACGCGCGAGGAGAGCACGATAGCGCCAGGCTCGATGGCTCTGGCCAGCGTTTCGCCGAGAACCGGGTTGATGGGATGCGAGACGCCATTCACACGAGGTGAGACCTCCCAGAGTTCCTGCCGCTTGCTCTCGCGCTCCAGCCAAGGCGCCGCCTCCCCCACGCGCTCGATATGAACGGGCGCATCGGGATCCGGCGGCGTCTCCGGGAGAGCCGAAGCCACGGCAGGCACCACCTGCACACCGGCAGGCGCAGCGATCGGAGGAACGGTCGCCGCCGGAGGCGACGAGCCACAAGCGACGAGCAACCCAGCGAGGAGTGAGGCTACGTGCAAGGGACGGTGACGCACGGCCCGGACCTTCGCACAGGACGCACCGGGTTGGCACGGATTTTCTGGAGGGACGGGGGCCGCCTGCGCCGGGGCGCTGCCCCGGTCCCCGCGGGGGGCTGTCCGCCCCCTCGACCCCGGACCAGCGAGGCGCTGGACCCAGGGTTGAAAAACTGCGCTTCGCGCAGTTTTTCAAACAGGCCGACGAAGAACCCAGGTCGCCAGCCGAACCAACAGCGCGGCTGTCTTGGTTGGCAACGCCGCTGCGGGTCTTGACCGGGCCTGTTCGAGGAACTGCGCATCGCGCAGTTCCTCGAGCTTGGGTCCAGCCCCTGGCTGGTCCGGGTGCAGGGGCGGACAGCCCCTGCTGGGGCCTGGGGCAAAGCCCCAGCTCCGCGGCTTCCGCCTCAATCCGACGTGTCGTCAGCGAGGTATTTGGCGAGTGTCTTGACGTCGATGCCCAGGCGATCGGCGGTGCGTGATTTGTTGCTGCCGAGCTCGGTGAGGGCCCAGCGGGCGTAACGTTGTTGCAATTCGCGCAGGGGCAGCACGGGGCCGGCGAAATGGGGGGCTTGGGCGTCGCCTGTGGCTGCGTGCGGCAGCGCTGCGTCGGCGAACTGTGCTTCGGCCTCGCGGCCGAGCAAGACGAGACGCTCGACGGCGTGCGCGAGCTCGCGCACGTTGCCGGGCCAGGGATAGTCCAGCATCGAAAGCAGACACTCGCGGGAGAGACGCTCGACGCGGGAGGTGGGGTGGCGCGCGCGTGCTTTGGCGAGCAGCTCGGCGGCGAGCTCGGGGAGGTCCTCGCGACGCTCGCGCAGGGGGGGCACGTGGACGGGGACGACGTCGAGCCGGTAGAGCAGATCTTCGCGAAAGAGACCTTCGGCGACGCGGCGGCGCAGGTCGCGGTGCGTGGCTGCGACGATTCGTACGTCGATGGGCGTCTCTTTTGTCGCGCCGACGGGGCGGACGACGCGCCGTTCGAGCACGTCGAGCAATTTTGCTTGCAGGGCTGGCGCCATTTCGCCGATCTCGTCGAGGAACATGGTCCCGCCTTCGGCCTCGGCGAAGAGGCCGAGGCGGCGTGTGGTT
This sequence comes from Polyangium fumosum, assembly GCF_005144585.1. Classification (GTDB taxonomy): domain Bacteria; phylum Myxococcota_A; class Polyangia; order Polyangiales; family Polyangiaceae; genus Polyangium; species Polyangium fumosum. Next base: position 164,260 of record NZ_SSMQ01000020.1, read on the forward strand.
GCGCCGGTGAATGCGCCTTTGGCGTGGCCGAAGAGCTCGCTTTCGAGGAGCGGATCGGGCAGCGCGGCGCAGTTGACCGTCACGAAGGGGCCCCGCGTGCGGCCGCTCTCGGCGTGCAGGTACCGGGCGAGCAGGCCTTTCCCTGCGCCTGTGGGCCCCATGAGCAGCACGGGGGCGTCGCTCGGCGCCACCCGGGCGAGCACGTCGAGCGCGGCGCGCATGGCTGGGCTCCGCGCGATGATGCCTGCCTTCGTGGCCTCGTCGCGCAGCGATTTTCGGAGCGTCCGGGCCTCGCGCCGCACGCGTGACTCGTCGAGGGCGCGGCCCAGGTACACGACGAGCTCGTCGAGCTTGAAGGGTTTCGTCAGGTAATGGTATGCGCCGCGCCGGATCGATTCGATCGCGGTCTCCAGGGCGCCGTAGGCGGTCATCACGAGGACCGGCAGATCTGGCACGGCGCGGCGCGCGGCGGTCAGGAGCTCGATGCCGTCCATCCCGGGCATGCGTAGGTCCGTCACGAGCGCGTCGACCGGCTCTGCCTCGATGCGCGCGAGGGCCTGCTTGCCTGTGGCCACGGCGAATGCGGAGATTCCGTGATCGGCGAGCCCGTCGGCGAGCATCTCGGCCATTTCGAGCTTGTCGTCCACGATGACGACGTGCGGGGCGTGGGATTGATCAGGCATCGGAGCACTCCTTGCCTTGGGCGGGTACGTGAATGCGCGCGCGGGTGCCGCCGCCCTCGTGGGGCTCGAGCACGAGCGAGCCGCGGTGGATGTTCACGATCTCGTGGACGATCGCGAGGCCGAGGCCCGAGCCTGCGGCCTTCGTCGTGAAAAAGGGCTCGGTCGCGCGGGCGATGTCCTCGGGCCGGATGCCGGCGCCGCGGTCCTCGACGACGAAATCGACGCCCGCGTCCGCGCTGCGCACCGAGAGCGCGACCTGCATTCCGGGGCCGCTCGCCTCGCAGGCATTGAGCAGGAGGTTCACGACGGCGTGTTCGAGCAGGCGCAGATCTCCCGCGAGCGTGGGCAAATCGTCTTCCACCGCCGTCACGAGCACGACCCGCGCGGCGACGAACCGGTGTTCGACGAGGCGCAACGCCCCGTGCGCGACGTCGCCTGGGTCGACGGGGCGCAAGGAGGGGGAGCCGCCGCGGGCGAGGTCGAGGAAGCCTCGCACGACCTGGGTGATGCGATCGGCCTGCTCGCCTATGGTGCGCACCGCGCGCGCCGCTTTCGGATCCTCGCCGACGCGGCCCGCGAGCTGCTCGGCGCGGCCGACGATGACCCCGAGCGGCGTGGAGATCTCGTGGGCGATCCCCATGGCCAGCGTGCCCGTCGTGGCGGCGCGGCTCGCCCGCGCGAGCCGCTCGTCGCTCGTGCGGACCAGCGCGGCGAGGGCGAGCTGCTTTTCGAGCTCGAGCTCGCGCCGCTGCCGCCGCAGGGCCGTCGCGCCGAACGCGACGATGAGCGCGCACGGCACGAGCACGCCGAGGAGCAGGCGGCCGCGGGCCCGCTCCCAGCGGTCTCGCTCCTGCGACGCGCTCGCCACGACGGCCGTGGTCCATCGGCCGAGCGTCCCTGTGTCCGTGGCGTCCACCGCGGCCACGGCCCTTCGGTCCGGCAGCCCGAGCGCGACCGCGTCGTCTCGCTCGATCCGCGTCGTGTCGTGGCCCTCGTTCGCCGCGCGCGTGAGCGGATCACTCCGGATCTGCCGCCCGTCGGCCGCTTGCCATAACTCCTCGTCGGGCGGGCGGACGAGGACCACGAGCTCGTCCGGGCGCTCGATCCGCGCCGAGGGGCCCATGACCCACGCGACGGGCACCGTCAGCTCGACGGTGCGCCCTTCGGTCGAGGGCACGAGCACCGACATCGTCCGCGGCGGGTGGGGGCTCGGCGCGCTCTCCGACGAACGCACCTCGATGCTCGGGTAGGCCTTTCGCATGCCCTCCGAGGGTCCGTGGCCGGCCGAGACGTCGTCCGCCACGAGCAGGGCGTCACGCCGCACCGCCGCGAGCCGCGCCGCGAGCTCGTCCGAAAGCAGGAGCGCGAGCATCTGCTGCTGCCGCGTGAGGGCGACGAGCGCGCCTTCGTACTCGCGTTGCTCGTCGAGCAGCGCGAGCGTCGTGATCGCGAGGACCGCGAGCGCCGCCGTCCAGACGAGCCAGCCGCGCCGGATCGATCGCGCGAGCCGCGCGGGGAGCGTCCGGAGGGGGAGGAGAGGCGAGGGGGAGCGCATGGCGAGGGCGTGTTCCCGCGGTGGATCTGCCGCGTGCAGCGCGCGTGCCACCGGGAGCGGGGCTCTATCCTGCGCGGGACCGGGAGCGCATGCAGGGAGAAATTCCCACCCCGGCTGGGAAATTTTCCCATCCCGTGGCCAGGGTCGACCTCCGGATCTCCAGCGATTCGGCGCGTCAGACCCGTTGGCATCGTTGGTGCTCCTACGGCCGCCATGCTTCACGGGGATCGCGCCGTACGGCGGCGATGGATGGCTCTGCTTTCGCTCGGCCTGCTGCTCGCGCCGCGGGGGTCGTCCGCGCAGGAGGCCGCCGCCGCTGCCGAAGCGGCGGGCGTGCGGGCCTTTTCGCTGCACGAGGCGATCACGTATGCCGAGAAGCGGAATCCGGATCTCCTCGTGACGCGGGCGCGGGTGCAGGCGGCGCGCGCCGCGGCGCTCGTGCCTCGGGCGCAGTGGCTTCCTTCCGTCGGCGCGACCGCCCAGATCATCGGCTCGACGGTCAACAACTCCACGGCGACTGTCCTTTCGAACCCTCGCGTCGATCTTCCGCGGATCGGCGCGACCCGCATCTCGGCCGAGCCGGACTTCACGCCCTACGCCTCGACGCTCGTCGCCGTGGGCATGCGGCAGGAGCTCTTCGATTTCGGCCGGATCGCCGCGCAGACGGCGGCCCTCGACGCGCAGGCCGAGCTCGAACGGCAGCGGGCCGAGGGCGCCAAGCTCGACGTGGCCTTGCGGGTCACCGAGGCCTACTGGGCCGTGCGCGCGGCGAAATCGGTCGCGCGTGCCGCCGACGAAGCCGCGGGCCGGGCCGCGGCGCATCGGGACGCGGCGCGCGCGGGCGTCGGCGCAGGCCTTCGAACGCCGGTGGATCTCGCCCGCGCCGAGGCCGAGGTCGCGCGGTTCGAGGTCGCGAAGGTGCGGGCCCAGGGCTCGCTCGCCGCCGCGCAGGCGGTGTTCGCGGCCGTCGTGGGCGTGCCCGACGCGGCGCTCGACGCAGGCGACGAGGCGAGCGAGGACGAGGCGCCCGGAGCCCTCGACGAGCTGCTCGAACGCGCGCGGGAAGGCAGCGCCGAGATCCACGAGGCCAAGGCGCGGGTCGACCTCGCGAAGGCCGAGACGCGCGCGGCCGCGGCGCTGATGCGCCCCGACCTCTTCCTGACCGCCGCGATCTCGGGGCGCGCGGGCGGCGCGACGCCGTCGAACGGCTCGACCGTGGGCGGGCACGGCTTCGCGCCGCTCGTGCCGAACTGGGACGTGGGCGTGGTGCTGAGCGTCCCGATCTACGATCCGGTGCTCGTGGCCCGGCGCGACGCGCTGCGCGAGGTCGAGGACGTGCGCGAGGCGGAGCTCCAGGCGACGCGCGTGATGCAGGAGGCGGCCGTGCGGCAAGCCCACCTCGGCCTCGTCGCCGCGCGCCAGGCGCTCGCGGCCCTCTCGCGCGCGGCGGCCGCCGCGCGGGCGAACCACGAGCAGGCCGAGGCGCGGTTCAAGGCCGGCCTCGGGACGATGCTGGAGCTCGTCGACGCCGAGGCCTTGCGGGTCGAGGCCGAGGTCGAGCGGGCGGTCGGCGGGTTTGCCGTGGCCCGGGCGCGGGCCGCGCTCCAGCGGGCCGTGGCGGAGGTGCGCTGATGAAGCCGATGGATCGGCGGGTGATCGGGGCGCTCGGCGCGACGCTTTTCGTGGCGCTCGGGGGAGGCGCGGCGCTGCTCGTCCGGGCGAATTCGTCGGACGTGACGCCGCTCTCGGCGCAGCCGAAGGGCGCGACCGTGGTGCCGGCGCGCGAGGCGACGTACCGGCCGACGCGGCGCTTCGTGGGCACGCTCGCGCCGTGGCAGGAGGCGAACGTCGGCCCGCAGCTCGTCGCGGCCTATGTCGAGACGGTGCTCGTGCGGCCGGGCGACAGCGTCAAGCGCGGGCAGGTGCTCGCGACGCTCGATTGCCGGAGCGCGTCCACGGGGAGCCAAAGCGTCGCGATGCAAGCGCGTGCGCTCGATCAGCGGCAGCGGGCCATCGCGAGCGAGGCGGCGCGGGTGCAGGGCCTCGTCGACGACGGATTCGTCTCGAAGAACGAGGCCGAGCAAAAGGCCGCGCAGAGCGCCGCGGCCGAGGCGCAGCTCCGGGCGCTCCGGGCCGAGCTCGCGGGCAAGGCGCTCGAGGTGAACGATTGCGTATTGAAGGCGCCGTTCGACGGGGAGATCACCCGGCGCAACCTCGATCCCGGCACGTTCGTCCGCCCCGGCACGGCGCTCGTCTCGATGGTCGATCGCGCCATCATCCGCGTCACGGCCGACGTCCCCGAGGTCGATTTCCAGGCGGTCACGCCGGGCGCCGAGGTCAAGCTCCGCCTGCTCGCGACGGGGAAAGAAATGGCGGCGCGTGTCGCGCGGCGCTCCCCGGCGGCGGATCCGGTGACCCGCACGCTGCACGTCGAAATCGACGTGCCCGACCCGGAGCGCACGCTGCCCGTGGGGACCACGGCCGAGGTCTTCACCGAGGTCGGCGCGCCCGCGCCCGCCATCGAGCTGCCCCTGCGCGCGGCGACGGTGCGCGGCTCGAAGGCGACCGTCGTCATCCTCGAGGGCGAGATCGCGCGAAAGGCCACGGTGCGTGTCCTCGGCGAGACCGGAAAGAGCCTCTTCGTCGAGCCCTCGATCTTGCCCGGCTCGCTCCTCGTGCTCGAAGGCCGCGCGCAGATCCGCAATGGCGACGTGGTGCGCGCGAAGGTCGAAGGCTCCGCCGCGCCCGTGCCGTCCCTCGTGCCCGTCTCCACGCCGGCGCCCTCGGGAGGGGCGGTCCGATGACGCGCCTCGCGCTCCGAAATCCGCTGGCGGTCCTCGTCCTCAGCATTGCATTGATGGTCTTCTCCGCGGTCGTCACGCCGCGGATGGCCGTCGACACCTTCCCCGAGCTCACGCCGCCCGTGCTCATCGTCGGCACGCTCGCCTCGGGGCTCGGGCCCAAGGACGTCGAAAAGACGATCACCTGGCGCCTCGAAAAATTCATCGCGGCCACGCCCGGCGTCGACCACATCAAGAGCGAGTCCCGAAACAGCCTCAGCATCATTTACGTGTGGCTCAAATGGGGCACCGACCTCAACGCCGCGCAATCGCTGGTGCAGCAGCAGGTCGCGTTCGCGATGTCCTCCGTCCCGAAGACGCTCGGCGTCCTGCCGCCCTTCGTCCTGCAATACGATCCCTCGAACGCCCCCCTCATCCAGATCGCCGTCCACGGGGGCGGCCTCACCGGGCCGCAGCTTTATGATTTCGCGGTCAACACCGTCGAGCCCATCATCGAGGGCATCCCGGGCGTGGCCAGCGCCTCGCCGAACGGCGGCCGCGAGCGCCAGATCAACGTCGTCGTCGACCCCGTGCGCGCCGAGGCGCGTGGCGTGACCGCAGGCGAGATCGCCGCCGCGGTGGACAAGGCCAACGCGCTCTTGCCCTCGGGCCGCTTCATGGGCGCGGGCTTCGAGGCGAACGTGTACACGAACGCGGTCGCGCCGCGCGTGTCCGACATCGGCGAGGCCGTCGTGAGGCTCGTGGGCGGCCACCCGGTGCTCGTGCGCGACGTGGCCACGGTCGAGGACGGCGGGACGCTCCCCACGCAGTTCGTCTCCATCGACGGAAAACCGGCCGTCTACCTCAACGTGCTGCGGATCCCCGGCGGGAACACGGTGCAGATCGTCGAATCGATCCGCGAGGCGCTCGCGCACCTGCCGGAGCTGCCGCCCGGGATGGTCGTGCAGCCCATCTTCGATCAATCGACGTTCGTCGAGGGCGCGATGAAGGGGCTCAAGCGCGAGATCGTGCAGGCCCTTTTCCTCATCGCGGGCGTCATCCTGATCTTCCTCCAGAGCGGGCGCTCGGTGCTCATCGCGGCCATCTCCGTGCCGCTCAGCTTCGCGGTCATCCTGCTCGTCCTCTACGCGACCGGCCAATCCCTCAATGCCTTCACGCTGGGCGGGCTGACGCTCGCCATGGGGCCACTCGTCGACATCTCGGTCGTCGTGCTCGAATCGATCCACCGCAGGCGGCTCGCCGGCGAGGACGACGCGACGGCCGCGCTCCGAGGCGCAAACCTCGTCGCCGGGCCCGCGCTCGCCGCGTCGCTCTGCACGATCGCGGTGCTCCTGCCGGTCGTCCTCTTGACCGGACTCGCGAAAAAGCTCTTTTCCCCGCTCGCGCTCACCGTCGCCTCGGCGATGGTCGCCGGATACTTCGTGAGCATGCTGGTGACGCCCGTCGCCTGCCGTTATCTGCTCGGCCACAGCGAGCCGGGGAAACTCGCGCGCGCGTTCGAACGCGTCGTCGACAGGCTCGCGGGGGCGTATGCAGCGGCGCTCCGGGCGGCGCTCGAACACCGGGGCGCCGTCGTCCTCGCGACCCTCGTGCTCGTCGTGGCCAGCGCCTACGGCGCCTCCCGCCTCCCGAGCACATTTTTCCCGGAGATCGACGAATCGATGGAGCGCGTCTACGTGCGCCTCGCGCCCGGGACCTCGCTCGAAGAATCGACGCGCATCTTCCAGGAAATCGGGCAGGCCTTGCGGGACGAATTGCCCAAGGAAGAGGTCGAGCTCGTGCTCATGAACGTCGGGGCCCCGAGCAAGGCCCGCGCGAAGATGAACAGCCCGAACGCCGGCCCGCACATGGGGTTTCTCCGCGTCGCGCTCGTGCCACCCGAGAAACGCTCGCATTCGCAGCGCGAGATCGCCGACAAGATGCGCGCCATCCTCGCGCGCCGTTTCCCCGGCGTGGAGTTCTTGCAGGCGCCCGGCGGGCTCGTGTCGAGCGTCTTCTCGAATGGATACATGGCCCCGCTCGTCGTCGAGGTGCGCGGCGAGAACCTCGAAGAGCTCGACGAGCAGGCCCGCGCCGTCGCCGAGGTCGCCCGGACCGTGCCGGGCGTGCGCGACATCTTCACCACGCTCGACCTCGCGTACCCAGAGCTGCGCCTCGCCACCGACCGGCAGGAAGCCGGCCTCGTCGGCGTGACCGCGCGCGCCGCGGCGCAGACGACGCTCGAAGCGACGCTCGGCAACATCAATGCACCCTCGGTCTGGGTCGACGGATCAAATGGCCAGTCCTATTACGTGGTCACCGCATACGACCGCGGGATCGTGAAGGAGGCCGACCGGCTCCGCGAGATCCCGATCCGCGCAACAGCCTCAGGCGCCGTCACCCTCGGCAGTTATGGCACGATCGAGCGCTCCGCGGGCCCAATCTCCATCGAGCGCAACCACCTCCAGCGCGTCGCGCACGTCCTCATGCAAACCGAAGGGCGGGATCTCGGCAGCGCCGGCGCCGACCTCGAAGCGCGCCTCCGGCAGGATCCCCGCACCCGCGACGTGCATTTCGCCATGGCCGGCCAGGTCGAGCTGATGCGCACGACATTCGGCGGCCTCGGCGTCGCGCTCGGCCTCGCCGTCATGGTCGTCTTCATGATCATGACCATTCAATTCAAGTCGCTTCGCCTGCCGCTCGTCATGTTATTCACCATCCCCGTATGCCTCGTCGGCATCACGCTGGCACTCCTCGGCGCGCGCGACGGGTTTTCCATTCCCGCGCTCATGGGGATCCTGATGGTCATCGGCATTGCCGTCTCGAACGGCATCCTGCTCGTCGACCACGCAAACCGCGCGTTCCAGGAAGGGAAAGACGTCCTCGAAGCAGCCGTCGAAGCCGGGCGCGCGCGCTTCAGCCCAATCGCGATGACAAGCCTCGCCACCATCATCAGCCTGCTGCCGACGGCGCTCGGCCTCGAACACGGAACGGAGTCAAACCGCCCCCTGGCCCTCGCCGTCACCGGCGGCCTCGCCTCGTCCACCCTCCTGTCGCTCTTCCTCGTGCCCTCGATGTTCGTGTTTCTCGCCAAACGAAGGACCGAGGACGTGCTGCCCGTCGAATGAACGGAGGCCTTCGAGGGTGTTCCACAGCCAGCGGTAGCCCGGGGCGCTGCCCCGGACCCCGCGGGGGGCTGTCCGCCCCCTCGACCCCGGACCAGCGAGGCGCTGGACCCAGGGTTGAAAAACTGCGCTCCGCGCAGTTTTTCAAACAGGCCGACGAAGAAGCCGGGGGGACAGCAGAAGCCGCAGCGCGGCTGTCTTGGTGGGGAACGCCGCCGCCGGTCAAGGCCAGGGATGATCCTGGCTACCAAAGGCCGCAGCGCGGACAGGTCGGCGGCCAACGGCTCGTCGCATGAGGTCGTGGCGTGACGTGGTGGCCTCACGCTCCAAACAGCACGGCTCCGTCCCTCCACGTGATGGGGTCGTAGGTCTTCGGGCGAGGAGCCCATGGTCTCCTGCATCGCGGCCATCTCTCGACGCCACGAGCCCGCCGCTCCTTCCATCGTCCCCGTTCCTCCAAGGCACGGCCTCGTTCCTCCAAGGCACGGCCTCGTACCTCCGGAGGCTCGACGGCAGGTAGTGGGGTACTTTCAGGCGAAGTGGGCCAGTTTGACGTAATCGCGTGACTTCGGCGCTACGGTTGCCGGGCCTGAAAAGGCGCCGCCCCGAAGGGTTTGCCGACCCCCGGGGCGACTTGGCCGCAACCCCGTACTGACCGGAGTCGCAACCCATGCTTCGTTTAGTCCACCCTGCCCCGCGGGGCCAAGGGACTCGTCCGCCCAAGAGCGGCAAGAGCCCGACCCTCACGCCGTCGGCCGATGAGCGCGCCCACATGCGGGCTGCCGAACGCAACATCGCCCGCGCCTACGGTGGGCGGGCCGTGCTCGCGTCCGTAATGGGGGTCTCCGTGAAGATCCTCGCGCGGATCCCGCACGAGACGTCCTACGCCGTCGCCGTGCTGCTCGCGCGCGCCGGGAGCATCACCGTCGAGCAAGTTCTCTCCGGGCGTCCCCACGTCGCGGGCGCGTGCGCGCTCTGCGGGCGGAAAGGGGGCGCGTCGTGATGGCCGCGTCCCGCTTTCGCGGTCGGCCTCTCCGCGGCTCGGACCTCATCGAGATCCAGCGGGCGAACCTCCGCGCCCTGCTGCGCCATCTTCGCCGCGAGCATGGGACGTGGATTGCCGTGGCGCACAAGCTCGGCTTCCGCCGTTCGTTCGTGCTCGCGTTCTTCGACGGGACGGAGCCCGGGAACATGGCGCTCGCGCGGAGCATCGCGCGCGCCGTGGGGCTCTCCCTGGACGATGCCCTTGCCGGGAAGGCGCCGCCCCGCAAGGCTCCGGCGCTCTCCCTCGTGACGCCTCCGAAGCGGAAGGGAGGCGCATCGTGAGCGAGCCCGACCAGGACCACGACGACCAGGGCCCGCTGAGCCTCCCCGCGGTTCTCACGGACGAGCAGGCGGCGCGGGTCCGAAAGGCGCTCGCGCCCCATGTCGCGGCGCGCGGGCTGTGGAAGGCTGCCGACGCGATCGGCTATGCGCCGATGTACGTACGCGCCGTCCTCCACGGCGAGATCGCCTGCACGCTCCACTTCGCCACGTGCGTCGCGCACGCGCTCGACGTCGAGGTGGAATCCCTCGTCCGAGGGGACAGCACGTGATCCGGCAGCGCGCCTCCCCCGGTGGGGGCGCGCCGATCGTCGAAGCGGACGCGGAGGACATCGAGGCCATGCGCCCTATGCTCCTCCGCCATGCCCGCGCGATCGGCGTGGAACGGCGGCATGTGGACGACGTCGTCCAGGAGACGATGATCACGACGTGGGAGGCCCTGGCCGAAGGGCGCGTGCGCGGCGGGGAGCGCACGCCGTCCGAAGCGTCCTTGCTGGGCTTCATGAGGCAGACGGCGTGGTATCACGCGCAGAACCTCTCGCGGCGCGCGTCGACGCTGCACGAGGTCCCCGCGTCAGCGCTTCGGGACGTTCCGATCCTCGCGTCGCCGGACCCGACGCCCGGCATCGAGGCGCGGGACCTGCTCGCGCGGGTCATGGCGTCGAGCCCGAGCGTTGCCCACGTCGTGGAGCTGGCCGCTCGCGGGTTCATCGGCGCCGACGCGGCGCGAGCCGCGGGACAACCACGGGCGACGTTCTACGCCCACGAGAAGCGGCTACGCGCCGCCCTCCGGAAGCTCGGGGCGACTCCCGCTCCAGAGCAGGCCCCCCGCCCCACGTGGAAGCAGCGGAAGCGGCGACGGTGGGGGCGCCTCTCGCGCCCCCCCCTCCTTCAGTTGTCGCTGGATGCAGTTGCCAGTCCAGGACGTGGCACGCGATATACGGGTAGCACGATGGGGGGCACCCCCAGGCGGCCACTCGTGTCCTGTACGACTTCGCGCAGATATGGCCACGCATTGTATACCGCATTCACGGCCGCGAAGCTGCCGAACAGCTTGTCACGCATCTCGATGGGCGGCGGTTCCACTTTCAGATAATATTCAAGGTAGAACTCTGCCGCGATGTTGACGAGCGCATTGCCCGATTCACGAGTTTCCGCCGTTGGAGATGCGGTAGGCTCGCGTTCCAAGGACACAGTTAGACCAACGGTCACCCGGATCAGACTCTGTGCCTCATCGAACACAAAACTATGCGTCGGGCTGCCAACAACCGTAGCGTATTCGCTGGAGAGCAAATTACGGATGCTGCTCCGCATTTCTGCCGAAATGCGGACAAGTCGCACGTCGTTCAGCTCAACGTAGCGCGCCACCAGGGCTGCCGCATTAACCGCCTGCAATTCAGCCGTCGGCTCGGCCTGTTCCGGTGAAGGCGGCGACTCTTTCCGCTGCGGCGCAGCCTTCTTGCCTTTCTTAGCAAGTTTAGCAGTGCTCATGTCATGCTCACGAAGCCCAAGATAAGTGGCATCCAGCTGCCACATCCCACATTGAAACGGGGGAAGCCCCCACCTCGGGGGCTTCCTGTGAGACGTTACGGTCCCGATCCCATGCGGTTACATCACGGGCATCGGGGTGAGTGACATGCGCCTCCACCAGAGAAGTCCAGTCCGGTGCAGGTTCAAGGCATACAGGCCCAGCGTCCGCCGTCCGCGGGCGTAGCCAGATATGGAGTTCATAATCGCAGGCGGCGGCAAGCTCGCTCATCGTGTCGAGCGTCAGGTTGCGACCAAGCCGCAAGCACTGAGAGACGAACGACCGACTTTTGCCGATTCGGGCGGCAAGTTCATGCCGTGCCAACCCAGCGCGCTTCATCGCCGCTTCCAACTGCTCGCAAAACTCACGACTCGCACGCTCTTGATCGAATACGAGCCGGAATTCGTTATTTGCGAGCTGCTGCTCCAGCCAGCTCAGAGCCTCCGGGTTAGATTTTGCGCTCATTTCCGTTTCCCTCCGGGCAGTTGTTTTAGGTTGGGCTTGCCTGAGGGCCCTTGTGGTGGGTATTTACTTTTTCGTTGTTCGTAGTCAGCCTTGATGCGCGCTGCCATCTTTATTTCTCTGGGGTCGACATCGTCCTCCTTTTTGCCGCCGAACCCATGGGTGAGAACAATTATTCCCTGTGCTCCGTCAGCAAAACACGGTATCCGCGATTGGCTTTGATTGTCTTTAAAACACGAAAGGCCATCGGCTTCCTTGTTGCGCTTCCCGTTCCACGCGTGATAATACTTGAACGGAAGATGGCCTTCCTGACAGAATGATTGGAAGTGGATGGCAAAGCGAGCCTTCGCGCCGTGATCCAGTTTCTCCAAAAATTCCAGCGCGGGGACACTTCCGTCCTCGCGCCTGTAGGCGTAGATGGTGCGCTTGGGTCCAGCCGCGACGAGCTGGGCCAGTTGTTGCGGCAAGGTCGCCACATGTGCGCTGTTAACACATAGCTTAACAGCTAGCAAGAGAGAAGCCATCCAAGAGCACAAGCCTGGCAGTTCGTTCAGACCCATGGCGGCTCGAAGAGTGAGAGCTGAACAGGCGATCTGGGGCCTTGTTCTTGCCGGAGGGGTTCCTGTGGCGGCTTCATCTCCACGCGTGTCATGGTCGTATCTTCTTGAGACACCACTGGGGGCGTAGGCACGTCGCTCGGCTTGGCCTTCCCGCCGTCGACGACGCGGAGAAAGCCGCGTCCGTTGGGCAGCTCCCGCGCCGGGCCTTCCGGCACGCGGGACGCGAGCGCTTTCTTCTCCGGCCGCTCGACCGGCGCAGCCGAGAGGATCGCCTGCATGAACTCCTCCAGCGACCAGACCCTATCCGTCACGCCCGCGGCCATTGCAGGCGTGACGCGAAGCGACGAGACCACGTGGCAGAGGTTGTAGTACGCGTAGCAGAGCGAGATCGCGGCGCGGTGGTTCTCGGCTTTCTTGCTGAACGCGTAGCAGAGCCGGCGGAGCCGCCCGATCGTGTGGCGCATAGTGGCGTTCTGGCGCTCGACGTAGGCCGTTGAAACCTTCCCCATGTCGGGCGCCCCGAAGATCGTCTTCTTCGTGATGAACGGGTCGCGGGGCGGCTCATAACGGTGGTCGTCATCGCGGCGTCGCTTGCTCGTGTAGTTCTTCGACATCTGCGCGTAGTCGACGCCGGGCCCAAAGCTCGCCCCGACGGCGGCCACGTAGGGCGCGAACCCGTCCGTCGCGACCATGGGCATCACGACCAGGCGTGCGCGGACGTCGGTCATGAACTCCCGCGCGCTCTGCTCGTCCCGCTTCCCCACGTGCCACGCGATGACGAACCGGCTCGACGTGTCGAGCGCCACGAACGTGTATGCCTCGCCGACGTCGGGTCCGTCCTCGAGCGTGACGCGGGCCTGCTTCTTCCCGACGTAGCTCCAAATCTCATCGCACTGGATAAGCGAGCACCGGAGGCCACGCGCGAGCGCGTTGTGCAGTCGCTCCGCGCCCTGCCCGAACGTGAGCGCGAGGCGGCGAACCGTCTTCCGATCGACGTCGGTCATGCGCTCGACGGCACGCTCGCTGTTGCCGTCGACCAAAGCAGCAAGCACGCGGAGACGCTTCTCCGGATCCAGGACGTTCGCCATGGTCCCCTCGCCAGCGCTCCGGCATCGGGCCGCGTCTCGCGGCGCCCGACTCATCGGAGCGGTTCAAGTGATGAGACCAATCTACCACGAAATGCCTAGGTTTCGCGGGCTGTCCCGCGTAGCTAGGACAGTGCATGTCCTAGCGCTATGGTTCGTCCGGGTACGCGGTGGGGGATCTCGGCTGGGTCAAGCGTGCCAAGCGAGGGGATCGGACCATGCCCGTCCGCGCCGTCCGTTCAGGGCTCCGAGGTGGGCCCGATCGGCGCTCTCAGAGTGGGCCCTTTTGAACGCGGAGTTGGGGGTACAGACCGGCTACCTGGGTAACAGGGTAGACCGGGAGCCTGGGTGACAGTTAGTTGCCCTACGGTCGACAGGTCTGGCGAGACCTGGGCATGCCCTGGAGGGAGAGCCGTGTCGTGGAGGAGCGCATGCGCTTCATCGTGGCTGTCGACGAAGGTGACGAGCCGTTCACGGAGCTTTGTCGTCGCTTCGGAATCAGCCGAAAAACCGGTTACAAGTGGCTCGAACGATATGAGTCGCTCGGGCCGGCGGGGCTAGAGGACAAACCTCCGGTCGCGCGCAACCATCCGCATCGTTTGGATGACGAGCTCGCGGACGTCTTCGTGAAGACGCGCAAAGACCACCCGACCTGGGGACCGAAAAAGCTCCGCGCGTTCGTCG
>NZ_SSMQ01000021.1 GCF_005144585.1 Polyangium fumosum
CGGCCTGGAACGCCTAGCTCCCGCAGCAGAGATGCTGCGCGTCCTCAGGGAGAATGGGCTCGTAAGATGAGACCAGTGCTCAGGGCCGTGCCTGGTCCGGGGTGAAGGGGGCGGACAGCCCCCTTCTGGGGTGCGGGGCAACGCCCCGCGCGCTCCCCTACCCTTGCAAAAACCGCCGGTATGTCTCGATCGACCAGTGCACGTCGAGGGTCCCGCACATCTCGCGGCACGAATGCATGCTGAGCATCGGCGCGCCCACGTCGACCGTCGCGATCCCGAGCGCGGCCGCCGTGATCGGGCCGATCGTGCTGCCGCAGGGCAGGTCCGAGCGGACCACGAACTTCTGCGCCGGATAGCCGACGTCGCGGCAGAGCTCCTCGAACACCGCCGCCGTGCCGCCGTCCGTCGCGTAGGACTGATTGACGTTCGATTTGATGACGAGGCCCTTGTTCAACATGGGCTGGTGCTGCGGCTCGTGCTGGTCGGCGTAATTCGGGTGCAGCGCGTGCGACATGTCCGCGCTGACCAGGAACGAGCGCGCGAGCGCCCGCTGCAAGCCCTGCGGCTCGTGGTGAGGGTAGGCCTCGAGGATCCGCGCGATCGTGTCCTTGAGGACCGTGCCGGCCGCGCCCGCGGCGCTGCGGCTGCCGCACTCTTCGTGATCGTAAAGCACGATCATACGGGTCGAGGCGCCGGGGCCACACGCGGCGGCGAGCGCCGCCGTGCCCGCGTGACAGCTCGCCAGGTTGTCCAGGCGCGCCGAGAGGACGAACTCTTGCGACAGGCCGGCGATCGCGGCCTTGGCCGTGTCGTAGAGGCAGAGATCGTAGCCGAGGATCGCGTCGGGCCGCTCGTCGAGCTCGCGGGCCACGAGGGCGCGCACGTCGGGCGCGGCGCCGAGGCCGACGACCGGGACCAGGTGCTTCTGCTCGTTCAGGACGAGCCCTTCCTTGTTGACCGTGCGATTGAGGTGAATCGCGAGGTTCGGCACGCGGGCCACGGCGCGGCCGAGGTCGACGAGGCGCGAAGCGGGCCGCTCGCCCTTGCGCTGGCAGAAGACGCGGCCGGCGATGGAGAGATCGCGGTCGAGCCAGGTCGAGAGGAGCACGCCGCCGTAGATCTCGACGCCGAGCTCCTGGTAGCCGGAGCGCGCGAGATCGGCGTTGGGCTTGACGCGGAGGTTCGGCGAGTCGGTGTGGGCGCCGATCAGGCGGAAGCCGCCGAGCGCGGGGTGCTCGTCGCCGACGACGAAGGCGACGAGGGTCCCGGCGCGGAGGAAATAACGGCGATCGCCGGGCGCGAGGTGCCAGGCGTCGTGCTCGGAGAGCGCGGAGAACCCCTGCGCGGAGAGCCGCCGCGCGGCCTCCTCGGCGGCGTGGTAGGGGCTCGGGGCGTGATCGAGGAAGGCGCAGAGATCACGGGCCGCGGCGAGGCCCTGGGCGCGGAGGTCGCCCTCGCTGGCTTGCAGAAGAAGCGTGTCGGTCATGCTCATGGGCGGGGGCGATGGTAGCAGGCGAAGCGCGCGGCGGAAGCCACTTCGGCCATCGCCCCCGGCGTAGTCTTCGAGCATGACGCACGCGGCGTCGGCGAGGAGGCCGCCGCGGCACGGCCCAGCACCGTACGAACCGCTTCTATGAGATGAAAAGCTCAGTCTCCGCCGGGCGCATCACGCCGCACGAAGACACGAAAGGGGGGCGAGAGTTCCTCGTACCTCTCGCTCGCCTCGTCGATGTCCTCCTGCATGACGAGGCGCAGGCGTCCCACGACATCTCGATCGCTTTCAGCATTCAGGTCGCGCACCGCCTCGCGTGCAACCTCGGGGTCGATACGCCAGAGCACCCGCGCTGCCCCCGCGCGCACCGCTGCGAAAGCCGCAGGATCCCCGATCGTCTCGGCGAGGTCTCGACGGTCGAGCGGCACTCCCCGATAGGGCTCGCTCTCCCGCGCACGGACCGACGCGTCGAGTCGCGTCAGCCATGCTCGTACTGGCTCGTGCTTGCCACGCGAAAGCGCTGCGATCCGCGCGGGCACCTCGGAAGGCGCATCGGCGGCCCCCTCCGCGACCCGCGCCCCTGCGAGGAGGTGGGCCGAAACGTGCGCGCGCTCCTCTGCCGAGAGTCCCGGCAGTCGGATCTCGAGCGTCGCGCCTGTGCCGGCGAGTACGAGCTCGAGCCCGCGCCGACCGACCTTCACGGCGTCGATGTCGCGGTATGGGATGCGCAATCCATCGCCTGTACGGAGCTCGGTTGCTCCGAGGACGAGCGGCGCGACGCGCGCATGGTGGCCGAAGAAGCGAAGCACGAGGCTCAAAATGGCGCAGGCGAATGCACCCAGCAAGTAGACGATGGCCATGGACGGCCACCAGAGCCCGACGACGCCCATGAATGAATGATGTTCGAATGTGCCCAGATGGCACACGAACGCCACGCCGCACAACATGAGCCCGATGCCGCGCACGCCGAGCTCGATGGCCTGACGGATCGTATCGCGCGCGCCCCGGGCCCCGGGGATCTCGAGCGCGGCCCCCGGATCCGCCGCGGGACCGGCGAGCGCATACATGATGGCCCGGGCGTCCTCTTCGCGCTCGATCTCGAGAAACACCGGCGGCCCGTGCCTGCGCGCGATGATCACGCTGGTCCCCTCGAGGGCCCTCGCCGCGCGCACGGCCTTCACCTCTCCGCGTCCGATGCGCTCCCGCAGGAGGCCTCGCCCATTCACCTCGACGAGCCCCGGCCGGATCCGAAGCCGTGCGACGCGCGAGCGCCTCCTGCCCAACACCCATGGCC
Organism: Polyangium fumosum; assembly: GCF_005144585.1. Lineage (GTDB taxonomy): Bacteria > Myxococcota_A > Polyangia > Polyangiales > Polyangiaceae > Polyangium > Polyangium fumosum. The sequence goes on from NZ_SSMQ01000021.1 coordinate 2,787, forward strand.
ACACGAGCGCGAGCACGCTCAAGAGCACGAGCAAAGGCCTGTATGTATGGGTGCAATAATGGGTCCTGAACGGCGGCAGGTCGCAGAACCATTCCCCGAGCGGCGTATAGAAGGAGCCCAGGCCGAGCACCGGGAGGAGCGGCCCGACCAGCGCGCGGCCGAAGCGGCGCCACCCGGCCCCCTCTGCGTCGTGCACCTTCGCGCCTGGGAAGGGCGCGGCATCCGGTTCCTGCGCATTCCGCCCCTCGCGTCGCGCCTCCGGCCCCGGAGCCGGCTCGGGCCGCGAAGGTGCGCTCGGCTCGTCCCTTGGTCGCTCTCTCATCGGCATTAGAATCGTCGAATGGTCTCTCCGAAACGTCGGACGGCGGCGCATGGATCTAGCGGGGATAAATCACGTGTCCGCCTCCCTCGAACTGGATCATGTTGTCGGTCGATCCGTAGTTGGTGCGCTGGGGCAAGCCGAAGCCGATCCGCAACGGATTGAGGTAAGCCTCGATCTTGCCAGGGCCAGGCTCCCTGTCATCGTCCTTGTCGGCTTTGATCTCCAGAGCCAGGTGCAGGATCTCGTGCGTCAGCCGCCAGAATCCGTTGAAGGAGAGCGCTACGCTGGCGTCACTCTCCGTTGTTTTCGTGTAATCCTTCACGTTGACTTGAATCTCGTCTGGCCCGATCATGGTAGACACCGCTTCCGCGCCCCGCGCTCTCGCCTTGGTCATTTCCACGACATCGACGTTCTTCTTTTTGAGGTACGAGAGTACGGCGTCGCGCACCGTCACCCATTTCGACAGCGCGTCCGCCTTCGCCTCGTCGCGCGTCTTCTTGGGTCTGTGTAGCTGGGGCTCCGGAACGGCGTAATAAGCATCGTAATTTTTGGAGAAGAGGTCCGTGATCTCGCGCTGCCGTTCCACATCGATCTCCGGATCGGTCAGAATGGCGGTCTGTCCCTCATTCTCCAAGGTGTACGTGACGCCGATCGCCAGGTACTGCCGCAGACCGCGGATGAAATGCATGAACTGCGCGTTGATTTTTTTCTGCATGCCTCCCGTGAATCTGACCGTTCGCTGCAGGCTCTGGCTGACCCCAGGCTTCACCTGGGCAGGAGCCTTCCGCTGGGCTCGATGCCCAGCCACCGCGGCATGGGCGGCGGCGTCGGCCGCAAGCTCGTGCGCATCCCCAGGACGACTGACGCCGGGAGGCGCCCTCCCCGCAGCCTGTTCGACCACGTGGGCGACCTCATGAGCCATCAAGTGCTCGCCTGTCGCCGTTCCAGGTTGGTACGCCCCCGACGCCAGGTAGATATCGGTCCCGCTCGCAAAGGCCAGAGCCTCGGCAGCGTTGGCCATCGCCGCAGCCTCCGGATCCGCGTGGACGCGCACGGCGCCGAGGTCGACGCGAAAGGACTGCTCGAACCGGTGCCGGAGCGGCGGAGGCAGCGGCTGTCCCTGGCCTTGCCGTGATGCCACCCGCTGCAGCACCGGGCCGATGGCGCCGGTGTGCAGCTCGGCGGGCGCCCCCATCTCCGCTGACCCGAGGCCTCTCCCCGCCGACAGCGTTCCAGGGGCCTGCTCTCCCATCACGTTGGCAGCCGTGGACGGCGCCGTTTCATTCGCTCGCCCCGAGGTACGCGAAGCCCCTTGTGGGAAGATGGGAATCTCGGCGAGCGACCGTCGCCAAGGAGCGGACGGCAACAGATCCCCCGCGTCGTGATGCTCCGCGTCTCCGGCCTCGCGCCCCATCGAGGAGGCTCCGTTCGAAAGCCATTGGGTCATCCTCGCGGCCGAAGGGAAACGCTGTCGTGTGGGCCTCGGGGTCGGATGGCGCGGCTCGAAACGGCGCTGCCTGCTATCGAACGTGGTCATGGAAGAGCCTCCTCGTCGATCAAGCAAGCGCAGTCTACATCGGAATCGAGCGCGAGGCTCTCCTTCTTGCTTGCCGCACCTGACCGAGCGACTCCTGCCGAGGTGCTGAGCGCTTGCATTCGCTCCGACGGCACATCGAGCGAGGCTGGGGACCGCCGCCGTTGTCGTGATCTCGGGCAGGTGCTCGTAGCCGTCGTATTCGAAGTCGAGGACCACCGGCCCGTTTCTGGACAGGCGCGCCAGCAGCGATGGCCTGCCGCTGCATGAATCGCCTCCGCTGCCCTCGCTGGGCATGGGGACGCCGGCGCTCCCATTCGAGTCGTCTACGAGCGAGCCAAAGGGCAACACAGGGGGAAACCCGTAGGACGATGTGCCCTCTCCCATGGCCCGCGTCGAGCGTCGCGCGGGCGAGGCAGCCGTCCCCCTCGGCCTGCCGCGTGACCATCGGCCCGAGGGGGACGAGCTTCCTGCACCTTACCGACAGAGCGTCAGAGCGGGCAGTTGGGCCAGCCGATCGCGCCCGGATTGACCCACTGACACACGTGGCCGAGCTGCTGCATCGCCCAGTTGCAGCAATACGAGATCGTGCCATTGGCGGCCACGGTCGCGGTGCAGGAGTCGGGGATCTTGAAGGCCTGTCCGCAGCCCCAGCCCGATCGATAGATGCCGTCCGTGTCCTGCTGGGGAGCCGACGCCCACACGAGGTTCCACGCGTTTTCGGGCTTCGAGGAATAACCGGAGGCTTGGGGGTTGGCGAAGTCCCAGACGACCTTGCCAGGGCCCCAGGCCTCGCGGACGCAAAGGCCGAGCGGGATGATATCGTCCTCGCCGGCGTACAGAATCCCGGCCGGCGAACCGATGGCGCTCGCCTGGGAGGCGACGGCGTCCTCGTCGACGATGGCGAAGGCCTCGCCCGCGTGGAGGACCGCGCCCGACATCTCCTTGAAGGAGTTCTTCAGCTCCTCGACGCCGCCCTCGGGCAGCGTGGCGATACGCTGCCGGTCGACCTCGGCGCCGTCGACCTTCCCGATGACGAAGCTCTCGTCGACCGTATCCGCCGCGAGGATGGCCGGAAGTCGCACGACGTCGCCGGGACCGGCGACGAGCGAGCGAGACGTGGAGCCGTCGGCGAAGGTCGATCGACCCTCGATGGTGAGCTCCAGGGAGACCTCCCGATCCGCCCGAACGAGGAACCCATCCATCTCCGGAGACGTGTGACCGACCTCGATGAGCAGCGTTCCTTCGAGCGCTCGTTCCACGGAAGCCTCTGCGTGTCCCCCCTCGAGGGGCACCGCGTCGGTCGTGGGCCCTCCCACCTCCGAACAACCCATGATGCCTGTGATGGCCTGGAAGCCCAACAACGAGGCGACGACGACCCCAGAACAACGTGCGATCTGCATGGTTGTACGAATACTCCTGTGTCGTTGATGTTCGAGTGCTGCCAGAGGCAGCCCGTGCTGCATAGTTGCGGCGCGCCGTCCGGCACAACCATTTGCATGGGAAAGCACAAATTTGCCGGCAAGATTTTGACGGTATGACGTGGGAGCCCGAAGCCCTCCTGCTCCTCGCGCGTGACAAGATGCGCTCCACAGCGGATCCGAACGACCCATCGCCGCGCGCAACGCTTGCAAACGCCATCGGTGACGCCCCGGGGGCCGCGTGCAGCCATTGCAAGCCGCCCTCGCACCACGCCGAGAGGCGCCCGCAAGCATTGCAAGCGCCTCTCGTCCCTCGCTGAACGCCGCCTGCAAGCGTTGCAAACGCCTTTCCGTGCGCACCGAATGCCGCTTGCCAGCGTTGCAAGCCGTGATTTGCACGCGCGTATCGCGCCTTGCAATCGCTGCACGCGGGTCTTCGGACGCTCCGTGTGCCTCTTCAAAGCGCCGCGCCGGGGCGCTGCCCCGGGCCCCGCGGGGGCTGTTCGCCCCTCGACCCGAACCAGGCACGGCCTGGACCGAAGGTGGAAGACCTGCGCACCGCGCAGATCTTCCTACACCCCAAGCCGCGCAGACCGCGCCCTCGCCGACCGGACGAACGCTTCGCGATGTGCTCCACGTTCAAATGGGCGCTCGCCGCGGCCGTCCTCGCGCGCGTCGATCACAGGCAACCATCACTCGACGAACGCGTGCCTTATGGCTCGACCGATCTGCTCGAACACGCTCCCATCACACGCGAGCATGTCGCCGAAGGATCCATGACCATCGACGCCCTCGCGCAAGCCGCCGTCACGGTCAGCGACAACACGGCAGCCAACCTGCTGCTCGCGAAGGTGGGTGGTCCCGCAAGCTTCACGCAGTTCGTCCGTCAGCAGGGCGACGCCGTGACGCGCCTCGACCGCGACGACCCTCAACAACAACGATCCCGGCGACCCCCGCGACACCACGTCGCCACGCGCGATGGTGGGCCTGATGCGTCAGGTCCTCTGCGCGGACGCCCTCTCGCCCGCCAGGCCGCGCCCCCCTCCTCATCGCCGCGTACATGAGCGACGGAGAAGCGGGGCTCCCCCGCCTGAAAGCGGCACACAAGGACATCGGCCGGCTGATCGCGCAGGAACTCTGAATCCACCCGATCAAGTTCGAGCAGGCTCCTTGGGGATGAGCTCGCCGTCCGCGGGCAAACGCCCTTCCCTCGACAGCGCGCAAAGGGCGCTGTCGCCTTCGGTCCAGGCCGTGCCTGGTCCGGGGTGCAGGGGGCGGACAGCCCCCTGCTGGGGTGCGGGGCGACGCCCCGCTCTCCACTCCCCCTTGCCAACCCCCCGTCTCCCGCCGAGGATACCGCCGAGTGTTCGAACTCCGCGTCCACGCCACGATCCGCGACATCGCCGAGGAGGCCTGGAACGCCCTTGGAGGCGTCTCCGAGGCTCCGTTCCTGACCTGGGCGTTTTTCGACGTCCTCGAACGGACGGGCTGCGTCGAGCCCAGGAGCGGCTGGCTCCCCCACTACCTCACGCTGCACGACGAGGCCGAACGGCTGGTCGCCGCCGCGCCCGCGTTCCTCAAGGGCAACAGCGAGGGCGAGTTCGTCTTCGACCACGCCTGGGCCAGCGCCGCCCACCGCGCCGGGATCGAGTACTTCCCCAAGCTCGTCGTCGCCGTCCCGTTCACGCCCGCGACGGCGCCGCGGCTCCTCGTCGCCGAAGGCGCAGACGCCTCGAAGGTCGCCGCGGCCATGGCCGAGGGCCTCCGGCAGCTCGTCACGCGGCTCGAGATCTCGAGCGCGCACGTCCTCTTCCCGCCCGCCGATCAGACGGCCGACCTCGCGAACGCAGGCCTCGCCGAGCGGTATGGGCTCCAGTTTCATTGGAAGAACCCCGGGTACACGACGTACGACGATTTCCTCGCGCGGTTCTCCTCGAAGCGCCGCAACCAATGGAAGCGCGAGCGGCGCGAGGTGGCCGCGCAGGGGATCGAGCTCGTCACCCTGCGCGGCCGGGAGATCACGCCGGATCTCGTGGACGCCATGTATGGGTATTACACGGCCACCGTGGACAAGTTCTCCTGGGGGCGAAGGTACCTGAACCGCGCGTTTTTCGAGGAGATCGTGCCGCGGCTCGGCGACGGCGTGGAGGTCGTGCTCGCCCGGGAAGGGAAACGACCCATCGCCGGGGCTTTCAATTTCGCCGGGAAGGACGCGCTGTACGGGAGGTACTGGGGCGCCTCCGAAGAGCGGCCTTTCCTCCATTTCAATGTCTGCTTCTATCACTCGATCGAGCAGTGCATTCTGCGGAAGATCGGGCGGTTCGAGCCCGGCGCCGGGGGAGAACACAAGATGACCCGGGGGTTCGAACCCACGATCACCCGGAGCCTCCATCACGTCGCCGATCCAAGGCTCGACGCGGCGATCCGGGATTACCTCGCCCGGGAGCGGCAGGCGCTCGCGCGAGAGGCGGCAAATCCAGAGGTCGCGTTCCGTTAGGGCAGGTCCGCGAGACCGGACGGTTCACCCCGTCTCCATGCTATGTGGCGGAGATGAGCGAGATCGAGACGCCCGCAGGAGAGGCGCGAACGGCCTCCGTCGTGAACGGGGGCCCGCTCCTCCAGCAGGCGCCGACGACGGAGGCGGAGTTCGAGCGCGGCAAGCCGCTCGACATCGCGCCGGAAGCGGTCGGCGAGATGGATGAGGACACCTGGTACGCCAAGGCCTACCGGGGCGACGCGACGGCGCAGCTCACGCCTCGCGCCATCGGCATGGGCGCGGCGCTCGGGTTCTTGCTCGCGTTCACGAACCTCTACGTCGGCCTGAAGACGGGCTGGCACCTCGGCGTCGCCATCACGGCGTGCATCCTCTCGTTCTCGATCTGGGGCGCCTTCCTGCGCGCCGGGATCGTGAAGACGCCGATGACGATCCTCGAGAACAACTGCATGGCGTCGACCGCGTCCTCCGCGGGGTACTCGACCGGCGGCACCATGGTCTCGGCGATCCCAGCGCTGTTCATGCTGACCGTCTCGGCGGACAACCCCAAGGGAACCCACATCCCCTGGCCCGTCCTCGCCGCGTGGACGGTGTCGCTCGCGCTGCTCGGGACGGTGCTCGCCATCCCGATGAAGCGCAACATGATCAACCAGGAGCGCCTGCGCTTCCCCTCGGGCACGGCCGCGGCCGTGACGCTCCAGAGCCTCTACAGCCAGGGCACGAGCGCGCTCGAAAAAGGCCGCGCGCTGCTCGCGTCGGCCGCGGTGGCCGGGCTCATCCCGATCCTCAAGGACCTGAACATCGTCAAGTCGGTGGACGCCGCGGGCGTGGTGACGCGCGCCGCGCTCGTGCCGGGCGCGTCGGCGATCTTCGACTGGCTGCCCAAGGTCACGGCGGCGGGCAAGGCGTACCCGCTCTCCGCGTTCAACATCAAGCTGGATCACGGCGCGGCGCTCGTCGCGGCGGGCGCCATCGTGGGGCTCCGCGCGACGATCTCGATGATGGTGGGCGCGCTCGTGCTCGCGTTCGTCGTGACGCCGATGGCGCTCGAAGCGCAGTGGACGAACCAGCTCGGCCAGGTGGTGACGGCCGCGCTGAAGCCGCAGACGGCGTGGAAGGACATCGGGCTCTGGATCGGCGCGCCGATGCTGGTGGCGTCGGGCCTGCTCTCGTTCGTGCTGCAATGGAGGACGATCGTCCGGGCCTTCAAGAGCTTCGGGAAGGCGGCGGGCGGAGACGCGGGGGCTTCGCGGGCCGGGGTCGAGGTGCCGATGCGCTGGTTCGCGATCGGCGGGTCGATCGCGACGGTCAGCGTCGTGGTGATCGCCTGGCGTTTCTTCGGCGTGCCGCTGCACCTCGGCCTGCTCGCCGTGGGGCTCACGTTCGTGCTCTCGCTCGTGGCGTGCCGCGCGACGGGCGAGACCGACATCACGCCGACGGGCGCGATGGGCAAGATCATGCAGCTCATCTACGGCGTGCTGATCCCGCAGAGCGCGACGGCGAACCTGATGACGGCCGGCATCACGGCGGGCTCGGCGAGCGCGAGCGCGGATCTCCTGAACGATCTGAAGTCGGGGTACCTGCTCGGCGCGAACCCGCGGCGGCAGTTCGTCGCGCAGATGCTCGGGATCCTGCCGGGGACGATCGCGACGGTGATCGGCTTCTACATGCTGGTGCCGAACGCCAGCGTGCTGATGGGCGACAACCCCGCGTTCCCGGCGCCCGCGGCGCAGCAGTGGAAGGCCGTGGCCGAGGTGTTCAAGCTGGGCATCGACAACCTGCACCCGATGGCCCGGACGTGCATCGCGGTGGGCCTCGTGGTGGGCACGGCGCTGGTGGCCGTGGAGAAGCTCCTGCCGAAGTACAAGAAGTACCTCCCCTCGGCGACGGGCATCGGGCTCGGGTTCATCCTGCCGTTTTATTACCCGCTCGCGATGTTCCTCGGCGCGCTCCTCGCCTTCGTCACCGGCAAGCTGAGCAAGAAGGGCGAGGAGATGATCGTGCCGGTCGCCTCGGGCGTCATCGCAGGCGAGAGCATCATCGGCGTGGTCGTGGCGACCCTGAACAACTTCGTCCTGACCTGACCGCAAAAGTCCTTGCGATGACGATCGTCTGAGGCACATCTCATTTGTGCACCAACGATCTGCCGTTCTGATGGGAGCGCTCGCCGCGGAGGGGGACGTGGCGAGCCGGGCGTCGTGGATTCTCCATCGGGAGACGCCTTTTGGGCTGCTCGCGTGGCAGGCGCTCGTGGTGCTGGTGGCGCCGGTGATCGGCTGGATCTCGGGCGCAGCGGTGGTGCGCCTGCTCGGCAAGCTCACGTCGCGCACGGGCGCGCGCTGGGACGATCGGCTCGTCGAGGCGTCCCGGGGCCCCTGCCAGTTCCTCCTGGCGGTGCTCTTCGTGCGCGGGGCCGTGGCGGCGTTCGAGCCGACGGCGGCGACGGAGGCCTGGCTCGAGCGGATCCTGCGTCCGCTGCTCGTGATCGGGTGCGCGTGGGCGGCCGACCGTGCGCTCGGCGTGGGCACCACGGAGATGGCCGACCGGTACGAGGGGAAGGATCAAGACCCCGGACACGTGCGGGCCGCGCGGACGCGGATCTCCATGCTCCGCCGCATCGGGAGCGTGAGCATCGCGATCCTGGCCGCGGCGCTCGTCCTGATGCAGTTCGATCTCGTGCGGCAGGTGGGCGTCTCGCTGCTCGCGTCCGCGGGCATCGCGGGCGTCGTGCTGGGCTTCGCCGCGCAGCGGTCGATCGCGACGATCCTCGCGGGGCTCCAGATCTCGATCGCGCAGCCGGTGCGGATCGGCGACGTGGTGGTGATCGAGGGCGAATGGGGCACGATCGAGGAGATCACGCTGACGTTCGTGGTGGTGCGGATCTGGGATCAGCGGCGCCTGGTGCTGCCGATCTCGCAGCTCCTCGACAAGCCGTTCCAGAACTGGACGCGGTCGTCGCCCGAGCTGCTCGGGACGGTGTTTTTGCACGTGGACTACACGGCGCCGATCGACGTGCTCCGCGAGGAGGTGCGGCGGGTCTGCGAGGCGGATCCGGACTGGGACGGGAAGGTCGCCGGGCTCGTGGTGTTCGACGCGCTCTCGACGACGCTGCAGGTCCGGGCGCTCGTGTCGGCGCCGAGCGCGGGGCAGCTCTTTGATCTCCGGTGCCGGGTGCGGGAGCGGCTGGTGCAGCGGCTGCAAGGGATCGACGGCGGGCGTCATCTGCCGCGGACGCGGTTCGAGCCGAGCGCGCTGGAGGAGAGGCGCGCGGAGGGGCAACCCGAGGACACGCTGCGGGCGAATCCGCTGCCGCAGCCGCTCACTGCACCGAAAACCTGACGGGCTCGGACGAGGCGCCGCCCGCCTCGACGACGAGCGTGTGTTCGCCGGGCACGAGCGGGAGCGAGCGCTCGAAGGGGGGCGTCAGGACGACGGCGCGGCCGTCGACGAGCAGGCGCACGGCGCGGGCCTCGGAAGGCGCGTCGATGCGGACGCGGATGGCTTCTTCGGCCGCGAGGGCGCCGTCCCGCACGAACCGCGCGCCGTCGGGCGGGAAGGCGATGCGGAGGCGGGAAGGCGAAGCGCGATCGGCCTCGGGGCAGAAGGGGGACGACGCGCGCGGCGCGACGGGGCGGCCGGCGTTCTCGGCCCACGCGGCGAGCTCGGGCGGGTACCGCTCGAAGACACGCACGTCGACGGAGGCGTCGCCGCAGGCAGGGCCGGCGCGCAGGCCGTTTCGGCGATCGATGCGGACACGCTCGTGCATGTCGCAGGTCGCGAGCGAGGTCTCCCGCGGGACGATCTCGCTGCGGCGGTGCGGGCACGCCGGGCCGGGACGAGCGCCGGAGAGCGGGCAGATGTCGACGTCGACGAGGCCCTCGGGTCGCTCGAAGTCGCGCTCTGGAGAGAGGCGTGAAGCGGCGAGCATGGCGTCGTGGAAGAGCGGGCCGGCGCCGGTCACGCCGCTGACGCCGCTCATGGGCGATCCGTCGAAGTTGCCGACCCATACGGCGACGGTGACGGCGGGCGTGAAGCCGACGGTGACGTTGTCGCGAAATCCCTTGGAGGTGCCGGTCTTCGCGGCGACCGGGAACGGCAGCTCGAGGACGCTGTTCTCGCCGAACGTGGCGAGGCGCGCATGCCGATCGGCGAGGATGTGCGTGAGGACGTAGGCGGCGCGCCGATCGAGGATGCGGCGGGGCGGAGGCGCGGGGAGCGGGAGGAGCTCGCCCGTGGCGGCGCGGGCCTCGCGGACGGCGCGTGGGGCCACGGAGAGGCCGCCACGCGCGAGGGTGGCATAGGCGGCGGCAAGCTCGATCAAGCGGACCTCGCCGTCCCCGAGCGCGAGGGCGACGCCGTAGTCGCGGGCGCTGCGATCGAGGGAGGCGAAGCCGAGGTCGCGCAGGCGCGCGAGGAGGCGCTCGGGGCCGATGCGGGAGGAGGCGACGACGGCCGGCACGTTGAAGGAGCTGCCGAGGGCCTCGCGGACACGGACGGGGCCGTGGAAGCGGCCGTCGTAGTTGTTCGGGTGGTAGTCGCCGTCGGGCGTGGGGAAATGCAGGTCGACGTCGGGGAGGATGGTGGCGGCGGTGAAGCCGCCGATCTCCATGCCGAGGCCGTAGACGAAGGGTTTTAACGTGGATCCGGGCTGGCGCTTGGCGAGGACGCCGTCGTTGTGGCCGAGGCGCGCTTCGTTCTCGATGTCGGGCGAGCCGACGTAGGCGAGGACGTGGCCCGTTTCGTTGTCGAGGACGACGACGGAGGCGGCCGTGACGTGGCGCGGGGCGAGGCGCTCGACCGTTTGCACCGCGAGGATCTCGATCTCGCGCTGGAGGCCGCGATCGAGGGTGGTCGTGATCGCCGTCGCGCGCCCGGCGAGCTCGTCCGTGCCGATCCCCTTCCCTCCCCCGAGCAGCGCGCGGCGAAGGTGCGGGATGCCGAGGCCGCTGCCGCGCGGGGCGAGGACGAGCGGTTCGCCGAGGGCACGATCGACGTCTTCATGATCGGCGAGGCGCGCGGCGCGCATGCGTTCGAGGACCCGATCACGGCGGCGCTTCAGGAGGTCGGTGCCGCGGCGCGGGTCGTAAAGCGTGGGTCCACGCGGGAGGCTGGCGAGCGCGGCCGCCTCGGCGAGGGAGAGGTCCCGGGTGGATTTGTCGAAGTAGAAGCGGCTCGCGGCCTCGACGCCGCGGAGCGAGGGGCCGAACGCGACGCGGTTCAGGTACTCTTCGAGGATCCGCGGCTTCGAGAGCGAGGCCTCGATCCGCAGCGCGAGCGCCATCTCGCGGAGCTTGCCGACGACAGAGCGCGGGCGCGGGACGAGGGTGCGCGCGAGCTGTTGCGTGAGCGTCGAGCCGCCGGAGACGATGCCCCGCGCGAGGAGGGCCTGCCCGGCGGCGCGGGTGATCGCGATCGGATCGACGCCAGGGTGGAGGTAAAATCGTTTGTCTTCGGCCGCGAGCACGGCACGGGGGACACGCGCATCGATGTCGGCGAGGCGCACGGGGCGCGCGCGGGTGCCGTCCTTGGCGCGGACCTCGCAGAGGACGGCGCCGTGGCGATCGAGGAAGACCGTGGAGGGATCGGCGGCGGTGAGATCGGCCGTCGCGAGCTCGGGCGGGAGCGGCGTGAGCGCGGCGGCGAGGCCGAGGCAGAGGATCGGGGAGACGAGCGCCGCGAGCGCGAGCTCGATCCGGCGGCGGCGGCTGCGAGGCACGAGCCACCGGACGAGCGCACGAGCGAGGCGGGATCGGGTCACTTGCTGGCGGTCACCGTGATCGCGCCGGCGGCGGTCCTTCCAAACACCTCGGGCGCGTACATCTCCTCGGCGCGCGCGGGCGGAAGGATGAACGTGCCGATCGAGGTCGCGCGCGCGAGGTAGCGGTAGCGATACATGCCCGCCGGCATGCGGTCGATGAAGAAGAGGACACGGTCATCGCGCAGCTCGCGCAGGTAGCGGCTGGAGAGATACGCGCGGCCCGTGGCGACGGCGTCGTAGCCGCCCTCCTCGTCGAGCGTGTCCTCGGGATTCTCGTTCTCCTCGTCGAGGCTCGGGCCGCTCGCCGTCGTGGCGAGGCGCGCGTCGACGGGCTCGAAGCCGGCCGGGAGCGGATCGTCGACGACGACGTAGTCCCGCGGCGAGGGCGTGACGACGACGATCTCGCCGAGGACGAGCTCACCGCCGGGGAAGGTGCTCACGCTCTTGCCAGGCGGCGCGGCGAGCAGGCCGGCGAGCTCGGCCGGGGTCACGGGCCGGAGCGTCTTCTGCACGAAGAAGCCGCGATCGAGCGGCGCCTTCGGCAGCTCCTTGCGGGCGTAGCGCAGGCGCGCCTCGTAGAAGAGGCGGCCCGAGCCCTCGACGTCGAAGGCGAGCACGCTGCCGCCGGCCGAGGTGAGGCGATCGGCGGGCACGGCGATCCGCGCCTGGTTCACGTCGCGGCCGCGGAAGGCCTGCGTCGCGATCTCGGCCTGCCCGAGGAAGACGTGCGCCAGGAAGTCGGGCGTGGCCTTCTCCTGCGCCTTGCGATACGCGTCGAGCGCGACGAGCGACCAGGCGGACTCCTGCGTGTTGCGCCAGGAGCCACCCTTGCGATCCGCGAGCAGACCCATGGCGAGTTTTGCCGCGATCGGGTGGTTCGGCCGCGCCGCGAGCAAGGCGCGGAGGATGAGCGCCGTCGTGCGGGTGTCGGAGTCCATGAGCACGGCGTACTTGTCGCCGAGGTTCGTCGCGGCGCGCGCGACGTTGCCGTCGAGCCGGAGCGAGCCTTCGAGTTCGTTCGCGAGCTGGTCGATGCTCGCGCGATCGTGCTTGCTCACGACCATGGCGTGCGCGAGGAACGCCTGCGCGAAGAGCGGCAAGGTTTTCCGTTCCTCGAAGAGGCGCGTCGTGCGGCCGGTGTCGGGCTGGCCGTTCACGGCGAGGACGTCGAGGATGAAGGGCGCGGCGGCGCGGGTGTACTCGTCGTCGAGCTTCTCGAGCGCGTCGCTGACGTGCCGCGCGGCCGACTCGATCACCGTCTCGGGGATGTTCACGTTGCGGCGCTTGGCCTCGCCGAGGCCCCAGAGCGCGTAGGTGGTGGCCCAGAGGTTCGAGCGATCCGAGCCCGCCCACATGCCAAAGCCCCCGTCGCCGCGCTGGTGCTTCAGGATCTCGGCGACCGTGGACTCGATGATCGCGCCCGTGTTCTTCGGCAGCGGGATCTTGAAGTCGGCCGCGAGGTCGCGGAGCGGCAGCATCGGCACGAGCTTGCTCACGAGTTGCTCGGTGCAGCCGTACGGGTAGTCGATGAGCTGCTCGACGCCGCCGCCGAGCCCGACGAGCGCGGTCGAGGCCATGCTGACCTCGAGCCCGCCCGTGTCGTCGCGCATCGCCGAGAGATCCCCGAGCTTCTCCGCGCTCTCCGTGGTCGTGTCGCCGTAGAGCGCGACGGCCTCGGGCGAGAGCGGGACACGGACGTCACGCTCGACCTCGACGGCGTCCTCCAAAGCTTTGCCGGACTCGGTCGCGCGCACGACGAAGCCGATCTTGGCCTTGCCAGCCTTCGGCGCCGTGACCGGGAAGCGGACCTCGACGGGCGTGCCGGGCGCGAGATCGATCGTGCGTTTCGTGTCGCCCGAGAGCGTGAGCCCGTCGAGCTTGATCTCGACCGTGGCGTTGGTCTTGCCGATGCCCTTCGAGCTCAGGACGACGGACGCGTCGAGGGCATCACCGGCACGCAAGAAGCGCGGGAGCGCAGGGCGCGCCATGAGCGGGCGGCTCGCGACGACGCGGTTCTCCGCGAAGCCGAAGCGATCGTCCTCGGCCGCCGTGACGGCCATGAGGCGGTAGGTCGTGAGCGTGTCCGGCAGGCGGAACTTCACCTTGGCGCGGCCCGCGTCGTCCGTGATGATCGAGGGGACGAACGTGGCGCTCGCGCGGAAGTCACGCCGCACGGAGGTGCCGCCGCCGCCGTCGCCGCCGTCGAGGCCCTTGTCCGCGCCGAGATCGCCATAGGGCCGGAAGACACGGGCGAGCGCGGCGCGCACTTCGAGGGAGGTGACGCGCAGCGGGCGCGGGGCGCCGAAGACGCCGATCGGATCGGGCGTCTTGTACCCGATGAGCGAGAGCACGCCCTCGTCGACCGCGTAGAACGTGACCTCGGCGCGCGCGGGTTTGCCCGCGTGATCACGCACCACGACGTCGACCTCGACGTTCTCGCCGGGCTTCGCCTCCGTCTTGTTCGGCGTGAGCGCGATCTTGAGCCTGCGCTTCTCGGGGTTCACGAGCAGCGGCGCGTACCCCATGCGGAACGCGGGCGCGCCGACATCCGGGTCCTTCGCGTTCGTCGGCACGGGCTTGGTGCGGCCGCGGACGAGGAGGACCGAGACGAACGCGTTCGGGCGGAGATCCTCGGTGACCGGGATCTCGACCGTCGGCATCGCGCCCACGAGCTTGACGCGGCGCTGCGAGAGGATGCCCGCGCGCTCCACGGTCACGAGGGCCTCGGCCGCGGCGAACGGCGATTTTACGAGGAACCGCGCCTTGTCGCCGACCTCGTAGCTCTCCTTGTCGGCCACGAGCTCGACGGCGAGCCGGTCGCTGTCGCCGAAGCCGCCGCCGCCCGCGCCGCCGAAGACGTAGAGCGGCTCCGCGGCGCCGACAGGGTTTTTCCGGGCGTCGACCGCGGTCGCGTGGACGATGTGGTAGCCGGACGCGGCCGGGGTGAGCTTGCACGAGACGGGCTTGTCGCCGCCCGTGGTCGTGACCGTGCAGCTCTCGACGACACGATCGACGGGCTCGGCCACGGTGTGCGCGAGGCCGCCGGCGGTCGCTTGCCGCGCGACGTTCCACGTACGCGACACGAGCTCGATCTTGATCGGGACGCCCGCGACGCGCGCGCCCTTGGGATCGACGGCGAAGACCTCGGGGTTCACGGGCTTGCCCGCGTCGACGAAGAGGTCGCTCCCCGTCCGCAGCGCCACGTAAAACTCGGCCGGGTGCACGATCGCCGTGGTGCTGCCCGCGATGTACTGGCGAGAGACGTCGTTCACCTCGGCCTCGCTCGTCACGCGCTCGGGGCCACGCTGGCCGGGGAGCGCGAGCGCCGCCTCGATCGAAGCCGTGCCCTTGGCGTCGAGCTTCGTCGTGCTGCTCTGGATCTCCCCTTCCCGCGTGGTGCGGTCGGTGAAGTCCGCGTGGAACGTGTCTTCGGAGACCGTGAAGTCATCGGTGTTCGGCGGGCGGAAATCGGCCTCGCCGCGCGTCACGGTGACACGCGCCTCGGCGCCGGCCATGGGCGCGCCGTAGAGGTAGTCGCCGCGCGCGATCCACTTGCCCTTGTCGCCGCGCACGTAGCTCGGCTTGTCGCTCTCGACCGAGACCGCGAACTCGGCGGGCCGGTACTCGGCGACCTCGAAGTCACCGCTCACGTCGGCCCAGCCGGGGTTTCCTTCCTGCACCGTGGCGCGGACCGCGTACGTGCCGAGCCGGCCGGTGCGCGGGACGACGACGTCGATCGCCGTGGTGCCGAAGGGCGAGAGCGTCTCCGTGCGCGAGACGATCTCGTCGCCGTCGGGGCCCTCGACCTTGATTTCCACGGGCAGGCCGACGGGCGTGACGGTGCCTGGGTTGCCCTCCTTGCGGAAGATGCCCTTGATGTGGACCGTGTCGCCGGGGCGGTAGATGCCGCGATCCGTGAACACGAGGCCAAACGGCCGATCCGGCCCGGGATCGACCTGCGCGTCGAAGCGCCAGCCATCGAGCGTGTCCGTCAGATGCTTGTAGGTCCAATCCTTGCCGTCCTTCACGAGGAGGACGGCGCGATCGGCGCCCGAGCCCCCGCGCGCCCAGACCTCCGGCGGCAGCTTGATGAAGCCGTTGTCGTCCGAGCGGAGCGGGCCGATCGGCGCCTCGCCGGGCGTCTCGATCGTGACCTCGGCGCCCTTGACCGGCTCCGCCGACGAGAGGCGGCTGATCCAGAGGAGCGAGCCACGCGTCGACAACTTGCCGCTCACCGCGAGGTCGCTGACCTTGGCGATCGCGGTGTTCGTGACGGCGCGCTGGTGGTTCGAGCCCGGCCAGCCGATGTACCGGATGCCGAACGCGACCGCGCCGCGCGCGTCCTTGCCGCCGAGCGCCTCCTCGATCTTGACCGCGTGCCGCGAAGCCTTGTTGAGCGGCGCGTTCGACGGGAGCTTCGAGACCTTCGCGCCGGGCAGCTTCAAGATGTCGTCGTACGAGGGCATGCGGCCCGGGCCGTACGGGTCGTCCTGCAAGTGGATCGCGTCTTCCGGGGTGAGCGGGGCGACGACGAGCTCGAGGTCGTTCGTGTTGATGGAGTCGATCGGGATCTCGCGGCGCGCCGCCGGCTCGAAGACGCTGCCGCGCAGGCCGATGTCGGCCTCGGGCCAGAGGTCGTCGAAGGCGACGTCGGCACGGTGGTCGGCCGCGAGCTTCTGCCCGTACACGTCGCGAAGCCCCTTGCCGACGACGACCTTGACGGCCTTGCCCGGGGCGAACGCGCCATAGACCGTGACGCCCGCGGTCAGGTGCTCGTCGTCGAGCCATGACGGCCAGGTGACGTCGATCTTCGGCTCGAAGCGGACGGCCTTCTTCAGCTCGGCGAACGCGACGGGGTTCGACAGGTAGATGCCGATGCCGCCGTCGGGCGCGCATTTGCCGTGCGGCGTGTCGTGATCACACGGAAGCTCCTTCACGAAGAGCGGGCCGTAGGTGTCGAAGGTGAAGCGCTCCTCCTTCTCGGCGGGGAGGGGCCCCTCCTTGCCCGCGAGGCCCTTCACATCGATCACGATCTGCGAAGCGAGCGGGAGCGGCGCGCGCGGGACGATTTCCACGAGCTGCTCGTTCTGCGGATCGGGGCGACGCACGGTGAACGCACGCGCCTTCTCGGCGATGGTGATCGTCACGGCGCGCTCGATCGCGCGATCGTCGACGGGCTGGTTGAAGCGAAGCGTGAACTTCGCGTCGGGCCGCAGGTTGTTGTCCGAGCCCTCGGAAGGCTCGACCGACGTGACCTCGGGCCGCGCCGTCGTGAAACGAAGCTCGAACGGTTTTTCCAGCTTCGAACCGTCGAGCGCCTTCGTGCCGGAAGGGACCGTGACCACGAACGCGGTGGCGCGCGGCAGGCGCTTCTCCGGCACGAACGAGAGCGCGTTCGTCCCGACCCACTGCCACCGGCCGGGTACGGCGGGCTGGATCGTCGCGGGCGACGCGCTCTCGTCGCCCGCGAGCTCGAGCGGCCGCATCGGGCGGTTGAAGACGAGGCTCACCTCGGGCGGGTCGTTCGTGTCCCCGCGCGGCGTGCCGAACACGACGGCGAAGGCCCCGCGTGTGTCGACCGTAGCCGCGCCGTCGGCGGAGCCGGGCACGAGGGTGCCGCGGGGCGCGACCTCGGGCGGGCGATTCCCCTGCATGCAGGCCATGCCGAGGGCCATCGCGGTGACCGCGAGGAAAGCGTTGCGGGGACCTGGAAACCTGGCTCGCGCCGTCATGGCGCGGCTCTTCTCGCAAGCCCGCCCCGGCGGCAAGGCCGATGAGCGGGATCTCGTGGAAACGTGGGACCGCACGGGGGATCCCCCGGCCCCGCGAGGCCCGACCCCGCGCCCCGGCCGGAGCGCGGCTGCCCTGGGCGGCCCCGACGGCGTTCGGGCGTCGGATCCCGACGAGGTCGGGAATCACGGGCGCGTGCTTCTGTTATAAGGGCGCCGTCGCCGGGGAACCGGCGGCGCATGACGAAGGCTTTTGCCGTGATCGAAATCGTCGACCTCTACAAGTACTACGGGGAGAGAAGGGCGGTCGGACCGCTCTCGTTCTCCATCGAAGCCGGCGAAATCGTGGGCTTGCTCGGGCTCAATGGCGCCGGAAAGACCACGACGCTGCGCATCCTCGCCTGCGACCTGCTCCCGTCCTCGGGCTCCGTCCGCGTGAACGGCCTCGACGTCGTGGAGAGCCCCCACGAGGTGCGGTCGCTCATCGGCTACCTGCCGGACACGCCGCCGCTCTACGGCGAGATGACCGTGCGCGCCTACCTGCACTTCGCCGCGCGCCTGCGGGGCCTTTCGAAGGCCTCCGCAGACAAACGCGTGCCCGAGGTGCTGGAGGCGACGTCGCTCGCCGAGGTGCAAGACCAGCTCATCGCGTCCTTGTCGCACGGGTACAAACAACGCGTCGGCATCGCCCAGGCCATCGTGCACGGGCCGAAGCTGCTCGTGCTGGACGAGCCGATCAGCGGCCTCGACCCTGTGCAGATCGTGGAGATGCGGGAGCTGCTCCGCAGCCTGAAGGGCGAGCACACGATCCTTTTGTCCTCCCACATTCTCTCGGAGATCAGCGAGACGTGTGATCGCCTCCTCGTGATCCGCGACGGCCAGATCGCCGCGAGCGGCACCGAGGCGGAGCTCAGCGCGAAGCTGCTCAAGAACCAGCGCATCGAGGTGACGGTGCGCGGCGACGAGGAGAAGGCCAAGGAAGCCGCGGGCGCCGTGCCGGGCGTGGTGTCGGTCGAGGCGATCGACGCGGCGGAGAGCGGCGAAGGCGTGTTCGCGCTCCGGATCGAGTCCGAGGGCGACGCGCGCGAGGCGGTGTGCCGCGCGCTCGTGACGGCCGAGATCGGCCTGCTCGAGGTGCGGCGCGGCGAGCGGGAGCTCGAGAGCGTGTTCCTGGAGCTCGCGGGCGCGGAGACGACAGGCGAAGGCGCCGGGGCCTCGCCGAAGAAGAAGCGGACCGGCAAGAGGAGCGCGAAGAAGGCGCGCGCTTCGGCCGGCGAGGGTGATGCCGGGGCGAAGGACGCCGCGGCGGAGAAAGAGGACGGGAGCGGGACATGAGAAACGCTCTGCTCGTCGCGGGGAGGGAGATCGGCTCGTACGGGCGATCCCTGCTCGGCTGGGCCATCGGGGCTGCGGCGCTGCTCGTCGAGGGCTTGTGGTTCAGCGCGAACGGCCTGACCGGATCACGCATGTCGGCCGACGTGCTGCGCGAGTTCTTCAACGGCGCGAGCGGCGTCACGATGATCGTGGCGGTGCTCATGTCGATCCCGCTTCTCGCGGGGGAACGTGAGCGCGGGACGCTGGTGCTGCTGAACACGGCGCCGATCCGGGACATCGAGATCATCGTGGGCAAGTACCTCGCGGCGTTCGCGATGATCACGCTCATCACGCTGGTCAGCGTGTACATGCCGCTGCTCATCTTCGTGAACGGCAAGGTGAGCCTCGGGCACGTGGCCGTGGGCTACACGGGCATCCTGCTGCTCGGCTCGGCCGCGCTCGCGATCGGGATGTTCACGTCGGCCGTGAGCCGGAGCCAGGTGATGGCGGCGATCCTCGGCGGGCTCTTGCTCGCCGTGATGGTGACGCTCTGGCTCGTGGCGAAGGTGACCGAGCCGCCGGTGAACGGCGTGCTCTCCGGGATGGCGCTGCACCACCAGCGGCAATTCCCCTTCATGACCGGCGTTTTGAAGCTGGAGAACGTGGTCTATTACGTGGCCGTCACGTACTTCTTCCTGCTCGCGGCCACGAAGACGCTGGAGGCGCGGCGATGGCGCTGAAACCGAAAGAGGCGGCTCCGGCCGCCGAGAAGGCGCCCGAAGGCAAGGCCGACAAGGGAGCCAAGGCACCCGCGCCGCCGAGCTACGCGCCTTTCCTCGCGCCCGCGTTCGTGGGCTCGCTCGTGCTCGTCTTCATCGGCGAGCGGCTGCTCGGCAACGTCGAGACGTGGCGGCTCGTGTTCTCCGCGCTCGGCGTGCTAGGCGCGGCGGTCTCGACGGCGCTCCGGTTCGTGCACGCGTCGGCCGAGAAGGATCCGGAGCGGCGGAAGATCGAGCGCGCGCTCTCGCTCTTCGCGGGGCTCGGGCTCGTGGCCCTCGGGATCTACTTCGCGGCGAACACCGAGGTCGGCCGGCGCATGCTCGGCATCCTCGACGCGGCGCCGGACAAACGCGCCCGCTTCGACGGGGCGAGCACGGTGGCGTGGGTCGTCCTGATCCTCGTGTCGGTCCTGCCGCTCGTGTTCGGCGAGATCGCGCTCGCGCCCATGCGGCGCGCGCCCCGCGTGGAGGGCCGTCGCGTACGCGCGGCGACCATCGCGGGCCTCTCACTCGCGCTCGCAGTGGCCTACGCAGCGCTCTTCACGTACGCGGCGGGCGAGCTCGACGCGAAGGTCGACTTCTCGTACTTCCGCACGGCGAAGGCGAGCGAGTCGACGAAGAAGATCGTGACGAGCGCGCCGGACACCGTGGAGGTGCGCGCGTTCTTCCCGCCCCTGAACGACGTCGGCATGGAGGTCGAGGGCTACCTCGCGGACATCGCGAAGAACGCGCCGAACTTCAAGTACGGCTTCTACGACCGGCTCCTGAATCCGCAGCTCGCGAAGGACAACAAGGTCACGCAGGACGCGGTGATCGTGATCCTGCGCGGGCCGACGCGCGAGACGCTCACGCTCGACAAGGAGATGAGCAAGGCGGCGGCGAAGCTGAAGACGCTCGACGCCGACTTCCAGAAGGCCCTCCTCAAGGCGATGAAGGAGCAACGCACGGCCTACTTCACGGTCGGGCACGGCGAGCTCAACGAGGGCCAGGGCGCAGCGGCGGCCGAGGGGCGGACCTCGAAGGTCCTGCGCCGCCTGCTGGAGAGCCAGAACTACGTGGTGAAGGACCTCGGCATGCCGCAGGGCCTCGCAAACGCGGTGCCCGACGACGCGTCGATCGTCGTGGTGCTCGGCCCGTCGCAAGCATTCCTGCCCGAGGAGATCACGTCGCTCGACAAGTACGCGGCGCGCGGCGGCAAGCTGCTGCTCGCGCTGGATCCGGAGACGAAGGGGGATCTCGCTCCCCTCGCCGCGCTCGCGGATCTCGCGTTCGATCCGACGGTGCTCGCCACGACGGACCAGCTCTTCGTGCCGCGGCGTCGCAACGCCTCGGACAAGGCCAACCTCGTCTCGAACCGCTTCTCGTCGCACGCCTCGGTCTCGACGCTGAGCCGCGTCTCGCAGCGCGCCGTCGTGCTCGTGCCCGTGGCCGGTTCGCTCGACAAAAAGGCCGGATCCGAGCCGAAGGTGGACTTCGTCCTCCGCTCGTCGGGCGCGGCCTTCGCCGACAAAAACGGCAACTACGAGCTCGACGGCGACGAGAAGAAGGCGACGTTCAACCTGGCCGCAGCGGTGACGAAGCCGCTCGCGGACGGCGTGGACAAGGCCAAGGTGAAGGGCCCGCAAGAGATGCGTGCCTTCGTGATCGCAGACGCAGACGCGCTGAGCGATCTCGCACTCGGGGTCGCCGAGACGAACCAGCTCTTCGCCGTGGACGCGGTGCGCTGGCTCGGCGGCGACGAGAGCTTCAGCGGAGAGATCGTGACGCCCGAGGACGTGCGGATCGAGCACACGAAGCAGAAGGACATGTACTGGTTCTACGGCTCGATCATCGGGGCTCCCGCGCTCCTCTTGGGCGTGGGGCTCCTCGTGACGCGGCGGGCGCGCCGCACGGCCGGGAGGAAGGCATGAGCGTGGGACGTGGTCTCTTCGTCCACGTAGGGCTCTTCGTGCTGGCGTCGGCCAGCGCGGTGGCCGTGTGGACCCGCGACGAGCAGCCCAAGGCGCTCGTGCAAACCGAAGCGACGGTGTGGTCCGGTCGTCCGGCCGACGTCGCGAAGGTCGTCTTCGAGGGCAAAAACCGCAAGGTCGCGCTCGAAACGAAGTCAGACAAACTCGGCGTTTACTACCTCGGCACGCTGGAGCGCGAGGCCGCGCCTCCGCCGGCAACCCCCGACGCAGGCGCGCCGCCGCCCGCGCCCGCCGGCAAGACGAAGACGGACTTCGTCAGCGTGGGCGTCGCGCAAAAGCTCGTCGAGTCCCTCGCGCCGCTGAAAGCCCTCCGCGCGCTCGGCCGCATCCCAGACGATCGCGCAGCCGAATTCGGGCTCGCCGAGCCCGACGGCACACTCACGATCACGATCGGCGGCGCCGAGCGCAAGCTCGTGCTGGGCGGGACAACGCCCGGCGGCGGCGATCGGTACGTGCGCGAGCCGCAGTCCGGCGAGACGTACGTGATCGACGGGAGCGCCGTGCGCGACCTCGACACAGCAGAGTCGCGTCTCGTGGAGCGAGAGTTGCACGGGTGGAAGGAAGCCGAGGTCTCGACAGCAGAGCTCAACGCCGGCGGGAAGAAGCGGCAAATCGTGCGCGGCGGGCCCGAAGGCAAGCGCTTCTGGGCCGATCCCGCAGCCGCCGATCAGAAGGACGAGACGGCAGCTAACTTCATGGCAAAGCTCGATCGGCTGCGGCCGACGGACTACGTGATGACCGAGCCCGCAGGCAAGCAGGACGTGCTCCGCGTGGACTACGCCGCAGGCGCGTCCCTCGGCTTCCTCGAAGTCGTCCGCGTGCCTGCAACGGATCCCTTGAGCACCGTGGAGTACTTCGTGCGCACCGAGCGCACGCGCCTCTACGCAAAGGTCCCCAGGCAGACGGCAGAGCAGGTCGAGCAGGACCTCGGCTCGATCCTCAAGTAGACGCGTTGCGCCGGGGTTTCACCCCGGACCCCGACGAGGGGCTGAGCACGGGTCTCCTCGTGGAGCCGCTTCGTTGGGGCTTTGCCCCAAGCCCCACCCGGGGCTGTCCGCCCCGGGACCCGGACCAGCCAGGGGCTGGACCCAAGCTCGATGAACTGCGCAATGCACAGTTCATCGAACAGGCCCGGTCAAGACCAGCAGCGACGTTGCCAACCGAGACAGGCCCGTGGCCGTCCAGCGGGGGGTTCGCTGGCGTCGGTTCGATGAACTGCGCGATGCGCAGTTCATCGATGAGGCCGTGTCTTCAAGCTTGGGGGCCGAGCCAAAAAGCGATGGGGACGTGTGTGCGAGGGATGGGGGGCATGGTCCGAAGAGACGACGTCGAGCCTCCAGAGGTACGAGGCCGTGCCTTGGAGGAACGGGGACGTGTCTCTGGGGCGTGCGGTCGAGCCTCCGGAGGTACGAGGCCGTGCCTTGGAGGAACGGGGACGTGTCTCTGGGGCGTGCGGTCGAGCCTCCGGGGGTACGAGGCCGTGCCTTGGGGCAACGGGGGCGATGGAAGGAGCGGCGGGCTCGTGGCTTCGAAAGATGGCCGCGATGCAGGAGACCATGGGCTCATCGCCCGAAGACCTACGACCCCATCACGTGGAGGGACGGAGCCGTGCTGTTTGGAACGTGAGGCCACGACGTCACGCCACGACGTCATGCGACGAGGCGTTGGCCGCCGACCTGTCCGCGCTGCGGCCTTGGGTAGGCAGGGTCCTCCCTGGTCTTGACCGGGGCCTGTTCGATGATCTGCGCATCGCGCAGTTCATCGAGCCTGGGTCCAGCGCCTCGCTGGTCCGGGGTCGAGGGGGCGGACAGCCCCTCGCGGGGTCCGGGGCAGCGCCCCGGCGCGGCGCTCCCCAGATGAGACCCATGCTCAGGACCCGGGACCAGGGCAAGCCCTGGACCTCGGGTGCATCGGCCACGATGCGGGCGATGCAGAGGGGCATTTACGAGCGAGGGTGCGAGCGCCGGTACACGGTGCGGACATGATCGTCCGTGAGGTGCGTGTAGATCTCCGTCGTCGTGATGTCCGCGTGCCCGAGCAAGGCCTGCACGCTGCGGAGATCCGCGCCTCCTTCGAGCAGGTGTGTCGCGAACGAGTGGCGGAGTTTGTGCGGCGAGCTCGGCTTGGTGACGCCAACCCCACGCGCATAAGCGCCGAGCAGTTTCCACACCCCCTGCCGCGTGAGCGGTTTGCCCCGAGGCGACAGGAAGAGCGCAGGCGTCATCGCAGCGCGCGGGTGATCCTTTCGAACGGCCAGATACGCATCGAGTGCGTCGAGCGCAGGCTCCCCGAGCGGCACGATGCGCCGCTTGCTGCCCTTGCCGAACGCAAACACGACGCCCTGCTTCCGATCGACGTCCGCAATCTTGAGGCCCACGACCTCACTCACGCGGAGCCCCGCCGCATACATCACGTGCAGCATCGCGCGGTCGCGGAGGCCCCGGAACGAGCGGCCATCCGGCGCCTCCAAGATGCGCCCGATCTCCTCCACGGAGAGCACCTTCGGCAGCTTGCGGCTCGTCCGAGGTCGCTCGACGAGCGCGGCCGGATTCGCCGAGATCGCCCGTTCCCGCAGCAGGAACTTGGAAAAACCCCGCACCGCCGAGAGGTGCCGCGTCGCCGAACGCGCGCCGAGCCCCTGCCTGCCGAGCTCGACGAGGTACGTCGAGACCACCGTCGCGTCGAGCTCCCCCGGCGAAGAGATCCCGCTCGCCTCGCACAAGGCGCAGAGTTTTGCGAGGTCCCGGGCATACGCCTCCAGCGTGCGCGGCGAGAGCGCGCGCTCGACGCGCAGGTGATCCAGGTACGCATCCACCCAGGCGTGCAGGTCCACGCGACGAGCCTACCCCTCCTCCCCGCCCCGCCGAAGAAATGCGCGAAACGCAAGGGGGGTGGCGCGGACGAAACTTCGCACATGGGGCGGACGCACGAGCGAGGCAAGAGGCCCTTCCGTGCTCCCGGCGAGCGCTTCACCTGCGGCCGGGCGCTTTATGGGGTATGAGTGTTCGCCGTGGTCGATCCCCGATACGACGATTGGGGGCTCCGCTCCGCCGGCGGAGCGACGCCGCCCAGCACCCAGTTCGAGGTCATCGAGCCCAAAGGGGGCGAGACCCCCGTGGTCGTCGAGGTGCCCCACGCAGGCCTGTCCCTCGACGCCGAGACCCTGTCGTTCACCGTCGCGCCCGCGCGCAGCATCGCCCGCGACGCCGACCTGCACGTCGACGCCCTCTTCGAAGACGCGCCCGCCGAAGGCGCCACGCTGCTCTACGCCCGCGCGAGCCGGTACGTCGTCGACCTGAACCGCGGCGAGCAGGACGTCGACCACGACGCCGTCGACGGCGGAGGCCGAGCCCCCTGGCCACGCGGCCTCATCTGGCGCCTCACGACGGACGGCGAGCCCATCCTCTCGCGGCGGTTGCCCCGCGCCGAGCTCGAGCGCCGGCTCGACCTCGTGTATCGCCCCTACCACCGCGTCCTCGAACAGCTCCTCGCCCGCAAGCGCGCCCGCTTCGGCTTCGCCATCCTCCTCTGCGCCCACTCGATGCCGAGCCAGGCCCGCCGCGGTCACGAAAGCGCCGGGGTCGCCCGGGCCGACATCGTCCCGGGCACCCGCGGCCGGACAAGCGCCTCCGCCGCGGTGATCGACGTCGTGGATCGACACGCGCGCTCTTGCGGCTACACCGTGCGCCACGACGACCCCTACCGGGGTGGATTCTCGACGGGCCACTACGGGACCCCAGCGAGCGGCATCCACGCCATCCAGGTCGAGATCTCTCGACGGCTCTACATGGACGAATCGACGTTACGGACGGATCCCCAGGGCTTCCAGAGTGTGCGAGAATTCGCCCGCACCCTTGTCGCCCGCCTCGCCTTCGCCGAAAACCCCACGACGCTCGACGCCCTCCGGGGGTATGCTCCGGGCGGTACCTGATCGACCGCGGGCGATCCAGATGGCCTCTCCAGCGCAGAACATGGACAGCCCGGCTTCGTCGAGGCCGGCCCCCACCGGCACGGCGAGCAGCGAGCCGCCGCCATCGGCGCGCCGCAGCGACCCCGCCGCCGCCCTGGCCGCGAAGGCCGCCGCCGAAGCCGAACCCGCCGAGGCGCCTGCGAGCGCCCCACGCTCGAAGCCTCGGGACCTCGCCGTCGTCGCGGAGGGCGCGGCGGCCGCGGCCGAGGGCGTCGAAGCCTCCTCCGACGGCGTCGCGGTGAGCGGGGTCGCCCCCAAGCTCGTTTCTCCCGCCGAGACGACGCCCTACCCGGCGACCTCGGCGAACACGTCGTCGCCCCCGCCCTCGTTGGGTCCGTCCTCGTCGCGCAGCGAGGAGCGCCCGCGGGAGACGCCGGCCAAGCCGCTGCTCGCATCCGAGGCGCTCATGGAGGACCTCGCGCCGATCGAGCCTTCGCGGCAGGCCGCGCGGTTCTGGTGCGCGGCCGTGGGCCTCGGGTTCGCGGGGCTCGGCGCGTTGCCGCTCGTGGGGGTGCGTCCGGGCGGTACGGGTGCCGCGCTCGTGTCGTTCTTGTTCGGCGGCGTCACGCTCGCGGCTGCGCTCACGCGTGTGAGTTATCGCCATCGAGGCGTGGCCATGCTCGTGCTCGGCATGCTCGTGGCCCTCGTGGGCTTCGGCGGCGCGGGGCCTGCTGCGGGCATCGCTGCGAGTGCGCCTCTGCTCGGCTTCACGCGCCTGCTGGCTGCGACGACCTTGCCGGCGGCGCTGCTCTTCCGCGCTCGCTACCGTGCTTATGCCGGGGCGCGATGGCTGCTCGCCGGCGCGTTCGTGTGTGCGTTGCCCTTCGTGGTCCTGACGGTGCTGCGCCTGGCTGCACTCTTGCCCGAGCTCGCGACGGCTGGCTCGTTCGTGGCCATCGTCGTGGTCGCGGCGGCGCTCGTGGGGTTCATGGGGTCGGAGACGACGGGGGCTGGCACGTACGTCGGCCTCGGAGTGCTCTGCGGCCTCGGCACGGAGCTCGCGATGGCGGACCTCAGCCATCCCGGCGCGTTTGCGACGTGGCAGGGGCCGACAAGCACGATCCTGGCTGCAGTGGCATTCGTGGCGGCGACGGGGCTCTCGGCGATGGGGCTCTTCCAGGTCTTGGCGTCGCGCCTCTCGGGTGACGCGCGGCGGATCGACATCCACGCGGCGGTCCCGGAGAAGCCGCGCCGGAAGCAACAGCCGCCGACAGCATCGGACTGGTCGTCTTCGGACTGACAGGCCGCCGCAGGCCAGGGTGGACAACCCCTCTGAGCTGAGCATGGGTCTCATCTGGAAGCGCCATGCCGGGGCGCTGCCCCGGGCCCCGCGGGGGGCTGTCCGCCCCCTCGACCCCGGACCAGCGAGGCGCTGGACCCAGGGTTGAAAAACTGCGCTCCGCGCAGTTTTTCAAACAGGCCGACGAAGAACCCAGGTTGCCAGCAGAACCCGCAGCGCGGCTGTCTCGGTGGGCAACGCCGCTGCTGGTCTTGACCGGGCCTGTTCGATGAGCTGCGCGGAGCGCAGTTCATCGAGCTTGGGTCCAGCCCCTGGCTGGTCCGGGTGCAGGGGCGGACAGCCCCTGCTGGGGCCTGGGGCAAAGCCCCAGCGAAGCGACTTCATGAGGAGACCAGTGCCCTCACCTCACCGCGTCAACAGCGGCCACACCCACCCGCTCGACGGTGCTTGCCCGGTCGTCGCCTTCTTCGCGACGTCGCCGAGCATCCCCAGCAAAAACCGCGCAAAGGACGTGTCGACGGGCATCGTGAAGGCGACGTCGTTCTCGCGCTGCGCCACCTGCATCTGCGGCACGGGCCCCATCAGCCCGAGCGAGGAGAGCAGACCCATGAAGCCTGTCAGCTTCTGCAGATCTCCGAGGTTGGTCGTCCCGGCGGCGGCTGATCCTGCGTCTGCGTAGGTCAGCGACCCGGCGAAATTCATGCCTGGCGGCTGGAAATTGCCGAGCGCCCGCACCTTCTGCAGGCCTGTCAGGAACGGCATCTTCTGCGTTGCGGCTTCGACCGTCCCCTGCCCGCTGATGTCGCCTGCGAGCGCGAGGGCTGCGTTCGGCGTGTTCAGAAGGTCGATCATCCATGGCGGCACGGCGCGCTTGATCTCCGAGGTCCGCAGCCGATCGAGCGCGCGACGCATGCCCGTCTCGTTGCCTGTCAGCGCTGTGTGCGGCGTGAGCAGCACGAAGCCCACGTTCCCCGCCGTGTACAGGTCCATGTCCGCGTAACGCGAGCGCACGAGGGGCAGGCCGGAACTCACCTTCGTGCGCGCCTCGGCGGCGCGGTGGATCGAGGCCACGTCGAAGTTGCCCTGGATCACGGCGCAGAAATCGGCGCCTTGCATCGCGTAGATCCCGCCGTAGACCCGCGTCACGTCTCGCGACGGCACGAAGTTCGACTCGGGGCCGAGCGGCAGGACCGCCGTGATGATCGAGCCGACGTCGGGGCCGAGGCTCGACTGGAACATCGCTGCGGCGTCGAGGTAGCCGAGCATCACGGGGGAAGATGGCAGGAGCGCGACGGGATCCCGATCGATCACCGCGGGATCGACCTGCCGGCCGCCGACGAGGACGACGTTTTGCTCTCCGCCTCGGCAGCCGGTGGGGCCGAGAGGGAGGAGCGTCGTGGAGAGGGCCAAAGCCAAGAAACGCGCCGCGTGGGCGCGAACTGCCGCAAGGGTCATGACGTTCGACGACGAGCCTCCGCCTCGGGCGTGACGTGCGTGGGCCGCTCGAGCGGGAACGAGCCCACGATCTTGAGCATCTTCGCCTCTCGCTTGATCCCCTCGAGGGCGGCGACGAGGTTCCGGTCGGTCACGTGGCCGAAGACCTCGACGTAAAACACGTACTCCCAGCCTTCGCCCGGCACGGGACGCGACTGGATGCGGCGCAGGTTGCAGCTCCGCTCCTTGAAATGCTGGAGGATCTCGTGCAGCGCGCCGGGCTTGTCGTGCACGCCGAAGAGCAGCGCTGTCGCGTCGGAGCCCGAGCGCGGCGCCGGCAGGCGCGAGACCACGCCGTACCGCATGCGCACCTCACCTTGATCGCCGATGTTCTCGCGCGCGACGCGCACGGGCGTGTCCGGGCCGAGCGCTCCGCGCGGCACGATCGCGGCGCTGCCGTGGTTCTCCGTGGCGGCCTCGATCGCGACGAACGGCGAGCGCACGTCGACGACGGCCGTTCGCGGGTGGTTCGACTCCAGGTACCGGACCGTGGCCCCGTGATCTTGCGGCGTGACGAGGATCTTCTCGACGTCGCTCGGGTTCCCCGTGACGTTCGCGAGGACCAGGACCTGCGAGAGCTCGTGCTCGCCGACGAGCTTCAGATCGGCGGCGGCGATGCCCTGGATGGTCGGGAAGATCGGGCCGTCTTCGAGCGACTCGTAGGGCACGACGGCGAACTCGGCGCGCTCGCGGACGACCTCGTCGAGGGCGCCGAGGACGGTCTCGCCGCGGACGAGCTCGGCGCTCGGGCCGAATTGTTCCCGCGCGGCCATCCAGCCGAAGCCGCCTTCCGAGCCGAGGAACACGACGCGCGGCGCCACGTCGAACACGCGGCAGGCGGCGTCGATCGCGGCGAAGGTCGGGCGGACGGCGCTCGCTGGGAGGGGCGGCTCGGCGGCTCGTTCGAGAGCGAGCAAGTGTTGCCCGTCTGCGATGGGCGCAAAACGAGCAGTCCCGCTGCGCAGCTTGATGATGTCCTGGGCGACGCGCGCCCGACGTTCGAGCTGGCGGAGCATCTGGTGATCGATCTCCGCGAGCTGCGCACGAAGCTCATCGAGCCGCTTTCTCTCGTCCATACCCCGACAACCTAGCATTCCTCGGACCGACGCGGGGCGGCCTCACCTTACACGCTTGGGGGCTCCGCGCCGGAAACCGGCTTGCCTCGAACCCCCTCACGGCGGCGGGACGAGAGGCCCGCTGCGCGTGCGGATCGGTTGGTTCAGGGCGTGGCTGTGGAGGGTGTCGAGGACGTGGTCGACGTGCTGTCCGAGGACGTCGTCGACGTCGACGAGGAGCTGCTCTCGGAGGAGCTTGTGCTGCTCTCGGACTTGGACGACGACTTGTTGTTCGACGAGCTGTAGAGGTCGGCGTACCAGCCGCCTCCCTTCAGGATGAAGCCCGTGCCGCGGGAGATCTGCCTTCGGGCGGTCTCCGCGTGGCAGCTCGGGCACTCCTTGAGGGGATCTTCACGAATCGACTGCTCGGTTTCCCACTCGTGGGCGCAGGACGTGCAGGCGTACTCGTAGGTAGGCATAACGAATACCTCTCGAAATTTCGCCGTGCAGGTACGGCTTCGTTGGACGCCTGTCAAGGCGACAAGGCGACGGCCCGCCATTCTGTCCACCCAGGTCTTCGGTGGCCAGCCCTTTCGACCCCCTCCCCGTTCGACCCGGCCGGCGACCATCGCGCTTGCCGCGCCCCCCTGGCGGGTGTAACCCTAGCGCTGCGCGATGCGTGGCGGTACGTGGCATTATGTGACGCCATGTGACCGTCCCATCGCCGGTGACGACGGATGCGGATTCGTAAGCTCGAGATTGCCGGCTTCAAGTCGTTCGTCGACCGGACGGTGGTTCATTTCGACGTCGATGTCGTGGGCATCGTCGGGCCGAACGGATGCGGCAAGTCGAACATCGTCGACGCGATCCGCTGGTGCATGGGCGAGCAGAGCGCCAAGCACCTGCGCGGCCGGAGCATGGCCGACGTCATCTTCAACGGGTCGGAGTCGCGCGGGCCGCACGGCATGGCCGAGGTCACGCTCACGTTCGACAACACCGACCCCGAGCTCGCCCAGCAGCTCCCGCTCGAATACAAGGACTACGCCGAGATCGCCGTCACCCGCAAGCTCTACCGCGACGGGACGAGCGAGTACCTGATCAACAAGACCCAGGTCCGCCTGAAGGACATCACGGACCTCTTCCTCGGCACGGGCGTCGGCACGAAGGCGTACTCGATCATCGAGCAGGGCAAGATCGGCCTCATCGTGTCGGCCCGCGCCGAGGATCGGCGCATGCTGATCGAGGAGGCCGCGGGCATCACGAAGTACAAGGCCCGGAAGAAGCAGGCCGAGCAGAAGATGGACCAGACGCGGCAGAACCTGCTGCGCATCGGGGACATCGTCTCGGAGATCTCGCGCAGCCTCTCGTCGCTCAAGCGCCAGGCCGCGAAGGCCGAGCGGTACATCGCCTACCGCAAGGAGCTCGAGGACCTCATGCTGCACGAGGCCTCGCACAAGCTCCTCGAGATCATCGTGCTGCGGCAGCGCGAGACGGGGGCGCGGGCCGAGTACGCCGAGAAGGTCCTCGCCTCCCGCACGGCGCTCGCCGCGCGTGACGCCGAGCTCGAAGTGCAGAGGCTCGCCGCGCACCAGAGCGAGGAGCAGGCCGAGAAGGCGCAAAACGCGGCGTTCTCCGCCGACAACGACGTGCGCACGTTCCAGGCCGAGCTCGCCCGCGCCAAGGATCGCTTCAAGCACCTCGAAGAGCGCAGGGCCGCGGCCACGGTCGAGCAGCAGGATCTCGAGAAGACGATCGCGGATCTGCGGGTCGAGCGGGCCGAGCTCGAAAAGCAGCTCGAAAACGTGGCGGCCGAGGAGCAACGCGAGAACCGCGAGGCGCTCGAGGAACACGAGCGGCTCGAAGAGGTGCGCGCAGGCGAGAAGGAAGCCGAGCAGGAGGCGTCGCGGCTGCGCAAGCAGGCGGCGGAGGCGGCGGCGAAGGTCGCGGCGGCCGAGGCGACGCTGACGGGCTACGAGCGGCGCTTCTCGGACATGATGGTGCGCCGCGAGAAGCTCGACGACGAGCACGGGCGGCTCGTCTACGAGCTGGAAGAGCTCGAAAAGAAGCGGGAGGCTGGGGCCGCGCAGGTCGCCGAGCTCGCCGCGTTGAAGAAGGATTCGGGCGAGCAGCGGGTCGCGCTCGAAGCGGAGGCGAAGGCGCTCCGCGAGCAGGCGGTCGCGAGTGATCGCAAGGTCGAGCAGGCGAAGAACGAGCACAACCAGAAGCGAAGCCGCCTCCGCGCGCTCGAAGAGATCCACGCGCGGCTCGAAGGCGTGGGCGCCGGGCCGAAGAGCCTTTTGAAGACGAAGGATCCGTCGATCGTGGGCCTCGTGGCCGACCGGATCGAGGCGCCTTCG
Organism: Polyangium fumosum; assembly: GCF_005144585.1. Taxonomy (GTDB): domain Bacteria; phylum Myxococcota_A; class Polyangia; order Polyangiales; family Polyangiaceae; genus Polyangium; species Polyangium fumosum. The sequence continues at coordinate 34,224 of NZ_SSMQ01000021.1, forward strand.
GAGCTGCTTTCGGCCTTCGCCGCGCTGCTCGGCGACAAGCTGCAAGCGATCGTCGTGACGAACACGGAGCGCGCCTCGGCGCTGCTCGGCGAGCTCGCCGCGAAGAAACAAGGGCGCGCGACGCTCGTGCCGGCGCGGCCGCGGTACGTGGCGGGCGGGCCCGTGGCCTTGCCGTCGGGCGAGGACGTGGTGGGGCCGCTGTTCGAGCGGCTCCGGTTCTCCGCAGAGGACGAGCCGCTCGTGCGGGCGCTCGTGGGCGACGCGGTCGTCGTGCGCACGGCGGAGGCGGCGATCCGGCTCGCGACGTCGGGGGCGACGGTGACGCTCGTCTCGCTCGACGGGACGGTGGTTCGTCCGGATGGAACGGTGAGCGGCGGCGCGGGCGACGCGGTCGCGGCGGGGATGCTGGAGCAGAAGCGGGAGATCCGCGAGCTGCACGACGTCGTGGGCAAGCTCGGCGATCAGGTGACGGCGCTGCTCGAAGCGCAGACGGCAGAGCGGCAGCGCATCGCCGAGCTCACGGCGGCCGTGGACAAGGCGCGGAGCGAGGCGCACACGAGCGAGATCGCGCTCGTGACGGCCGAGAAGGATTTTCGGCGCGCGGAGGAGCAGCTCGCCGCGTCGCAGAAGCGGCGCAGCGCGGTGCAGCGGGATCTCGAAGAGATCATGGACGCGCTGGAGAACGCGGGCGGCGAGCAGGAAGAGGCGCGCGAAAAGCTCGAAGAGGGCCGACGGCTGCGCGAGGAGGTCTCCGGGCGGCTCGCGACGAGCGAGGAGCTCGCGGCCGAGTGGCGCGAGCGCGTGATCGCGCAGCAGTCGGTGGTGACGGAGCGCAAGGTGCGCCTGGCGCGCGTGCGCGAGCGGGCGACGGCGGCGCGGTCGACGGTGGAGCGGCTGGCGCGGTCGTGTGACGAGCTCAGCGGGCGGATCGCGCGGCTCGACGGGGAGCGGACGGACTGCGCGGAAGGCGCGGGCGTGGCGGCAGCGACGATGATGCTGTCGCGGGAGAAGCTCGACGACGCCGTGCAACGCGCGCAGAGGGCACACGCACAGCTCGAGGATGCGCGGCGCAGGCTCGACGCGGCGCGGCAGACGCTCGCCGCGAAGGAGGCCGATCTGAAGGGCCTCCGGCAGGAGTTGACGGAGGCCACCGAAAAACTCCGGCAGCACGAGATGGCGCTCGCGCGGCTCGACATCGAGGAGAACCACCTCATCGAGGGCGTGCGCGAAAAGTTCCGCGGGCTGTATCTGCCGACGGTCGTGGGCGACTACCACAAGCGCGCGCCGGTCGATCAGCAGCACCGGTCGCGCATCCAGGAGCTCGGCGAGCTGCTCGATCGCATGGGGCCGGTGAACCTCGACGCGATGCGCGAGTACGCCGAGGCCGAGGAGCGGCACAAGTACTACGCGCAGCAGAAGGACGATCTCGAGAGCGCGCTCTCCGACTTGGAGAAGGCGATCGCGCAGATGAACCGCGAGTGCAAGAAGCTCTTCAAGACGACGTTCGACGCGATCAACGCGCGCTTCAAGGCGCTCTTCCCCAAGATGTTCCGCGGCGGCGCGGCGGAGCTTCGGCTCACGAACCCCGAGGACATGCTGGAGACGGGCATCGAGATCCTCGCGCAGCCGCCGGGCAAGAAGCTCGGCAACATCGAGCTCATGAGCGGCGGCGAGAAGGCGCTGACGGCGGTGAGCCTCATCTTCGCCATCTTCCAGTTCAAGCCCTCGCCGTTCTGCGTGCTCGACGAGGTCGACGCGCCGCTCGACGAGGCGAACGTCGCTCGTTACAACGAGGCGATCCGCTCGATGACGGCGCACTCGCAGTTCATCCTGATCACGCACATCAAGCGCACGATGCAGTCCGTCGACGTGCTCTACGGCGTGACGATGCAGGAGCCGGGCGTGTCGCGCATCGTGAGCGTCAAGGTCAACGAGAACGCGAAGTCGAAGGACCACCCCGCCGAGACCGTGGCGGTGGCGTGACCCCCTCCCCTCTCTCTGCGGGAGAGGGGTCGGGGGTGAGGGTCACGTACCAGATCGGAAGTGCACGACATCGCCGTCCTTGACGATGTAGTCCTTCCCTTCGAGCCGCATCTTGCCCTGGGCCTTCAAGGCGGCCTCGGTGCGCGCGATCTCCAGGTCCTCCGGCCTGTAGATCTCCGCGCGGATAAAACCTCGTTCGAGGTCGGAGTGCACCTTGCCCGCGGCGCGCTTTGCGTTCGTGCCGCGGCGGATCGGCCAGGCGCGACACTCGTCGGGGCCCGCGGTCAGGAAGCTGATGTAGTCGAGCAGGCGGTAGGCCTCGCGCACGAACACGTTCCGCGCAGGCTCGCCGAGGCCGAGTCCCTCGAGGAAATCTTTCTGCTCGTCGACCGGCAAGGCCGCGATCTCCGCCTCGATCGAGCCGCAGAGCGCCATCTTCACCCACTGCTTGCCGTGCTTCGTCTCGCGCAAGCGCGCGCGGGCCGGGTCGTTCCACGCGTCCTCGGAGAGGTTGTAGAGCGTGATGAGCGGCTGCATCGAGAGGAGCTGGATCCCAGGGCCGAGCGCGCGCAGCTCCTCCTCCGAGAGCTCCAGCGTGCGCAAGGGCTCGCTCTTCTCGAGGTGCTCGATCATCTTCGTGTTCACCTCGACCTCGGGGCCCTTCTTCGCCTCCTTTTTGAAGCGCTCTTTGCGCTTCTCCAGCGTGCCGAGGTCGAGCAGGAGCAGCTCCTCGTCGAACGCCTTCTCGTCGCGCGGCGGGTCGGGCGGCGTCGTGAGCGAGGGGTTTTCGAAGCCTCGCACGACGTGCACGACCACGTCGGCGTTGCGCATCCCCTGGAGCACCGCGGGCGGGAAGGCGCCGCCCGAGCGCGTGCCGCTGCCGACGTCGACGAAGGTGATCTCCGCGAAGGTCGTCTTCTTCGGGCTGAAGATCGCGGCGAGGAAGTCGACCCGCGCGTCGGGCACCTTGATGTTGCCGTAGGCGATCTCGCGATCCGCCTTGCCGCCGGGCGCGAGCGCCCGAAAGACCGTCGTCTTGCCTGAACCCGGGTAACCGCAGATTCCTACGTGCATCCTCGCCCCTCCTTGCGAAGTCCCCTGCTTCGTGCGTGCGCGACGATACCATCTCCGGCCGGCTGTCCGCTCCCCACGCTTGCGGTACGCTCCCGGCCATGTCCGACAGACCCCGCCTCTCCCCCGACGATCTCGTCCACGCGTCCACGGTCCTTCATGCCGAACCTCGGCCCGTGCGCTTCCAGGACGTCGACGCCGCCGGGATCATCTACTTCGCCCGCGTGCTCGAGTACTTCCACGACGCGTTCCTGAGCCTGCTCCGACGCGCCGGCATCGACCTCCCGGGCATCCTGCAGGAGGGCAAGTGGGGGATGCCGCTCGGGCACGCCGAGGCCGATTACCTTGGGCCGATGCGGTTCGGCGACGACGTGGTCGTGGAGATCGTGCGGCTCACGCTGAGCGAACGGTCGCTGCACGTGGGGGCGCGGGTGCGCTCGACGGAGGGGCGCGTGCTCGCGATCGGGCAGGCCGTGCACGTGTGCATCGATCGGGAGACGTTCCGGTCGAGGCGCCTCCCGGAGGAGACCGTGGCGGCGCTCACGGCCGTCGGGGCACAGGGGAAAGGCGCGGGCTGAGCTCACGGACGGCGCGGGCGCGGTCGAGCTTGCCCGAGGCGGTGAGCGGCAAGGAAGCGACGGCGGCGACGAGGCGCGGGCGCTTGTGGGGGGCGAGGCGCGCGGAGGCTTCGGCGACGAGGGCGGCGGCGTGGGCCGGGTCGGGCGGGTCGAGGGCGAGGCCGGCGGCGACGATCTGGCCCCAGCGCTCGTCGGGGACGCCGAAGACCACGGCGCGCGTGACGCCGGGGAGCGCTTCGAGGGCCTGCTCGACCTCGGCCGGGTAGACGTTCTCGCCGCCGGTGACGACGAGGTCCGTGCGGCGGGCGTGGACGAAGAGGCGGCCGTGTTCGTCGAGGGCGCCGAGGTCGCCGGTGTCGAAAAATCCGTCCTCGGTGAGCGAAGTACGCAGGGGCTCGTCGGGTCCGGCGAGGTAACCGCTCATGAGCATGGGTCCGCGTACCTGGATGCGGCCGACTTCGCCGGGATCCGTGAGAGTGCCGGTGTCACGGAGGGTGCGGATGTACACACCAGGGAGCGCTTTTCCGGATCCTGGCTCGGTGGTCCCCGCGGCTCGGAGGGGCTGGCAGGTCACCTGCGAACAGGCTTCGGTGAGGCCGTAGGTCGTGAGAGCGAGGACACGGCGGGCGGCGGCCTCTTCGAGGAGCGCGGGGGGCGCGCCGGCGCCGCCGACGAGGACGAGGCGGAGCGTGGCGAGGGTGCCGTCCCGGTCGGCGTCGAAGAGGGCGCGGAGCATGGTGGGGACGACCGAGAGCAAGGTGACGCGCTCGCGGCGGATGGCGCGGAGGACGGCGTCGGGGTCGAAGCGGGGTTCTAGGACGATGGGCCTACGGGCAGCGACGCACCGCGTCACGATGGAGAGGCCCCCGACGTGGGCGAGGGGCATGCAGGCGAGCCAGCGGTCGTCGGGGGTCCAGCCGAGGTTCTTGGCGCTGGCCGCGGCGCTGGCGGCGAAGGCTCCGCGGGAGAGGACGGCACCCTTCGGACGGCCCGTCGTGCCCGAGGTGAAGAGGATCGCGAGGGGCGTGGACGGTTCGGTAGTTGTGCGCGGAAATGATCCAGATTTCGGAAGGTTATCGCTTTGGATGAAAGGCGAAATCTGAAGATCCGGACGCGCATCTTCGGTGATAACGCGCACCTCGGCATCGGTCAGCCGCGGGTGGATCGGGACGAGGGCGACGCCGAGCTCGATCAGGGCGAGGATCGTGACGACCGTGCCGATGTCGCACGTCGTTCGCAACGCGGCGCGGCATCCAGGGCCGAGTCCTTGGGCCACGAGGGATGACGCGGCGCATTCGACGTACGTCGCCAACTCGCCGAACGAGATCACGCGGCCGTCCTCGATGAGCGCCGGTTGTGTCGCGATCCCGGGCTCGCGGATCGCGTCCAAGATGCTCAGTCCGTCGTGATCCATCGGTTTCGGGCCTCCTCCGAGAAGCCGAGGCCCGGGAGCGCCGCCTCCCGGACCGTCCCCGACCGCCCGCGCTGCGGGATCGCCATCGCCGGATACGTCGACAGGCCCGCGTGGGGTTCTAGCCCACACGCGAGCGGCGGCTTGGGCAAGGCACGCGCGAGCTCGGCGGCCGCGGCGAGGCCCACGGGACCGTCAGCGAAGTGCGTGACGACGAGGTCGAGGCCCGCCTCCGCGCCGATCGCCGCGACGGCGAGCGCCCGATCGAGGCCCCCGAGGGCCGCAGGCTTCAGGATAAACGCGGCGCACCCCGCGGCGCGCGCGAGGCGCTCGGCCATACCCGGGAGGAGCAGGGACTCGTCGGCGGCCCAGGGGACGGCCGCGGGGCCGAGGTCGGGCAAGAGCGCGGCGGGGACGGGTTGCTCGACGTACCGAGGCGCGACCTCCGCCAGGCGGACGAGTTTTTCCTGGGCCTCGGGGATCGTCCACGCGCCGTTCGGGTCGAGCCGGAGCTCGAACGGCGGCGGGAGGGTTTTCCGTAAGGCCCGGAGCGCGGCGAGCTCCCGCGCGAAGCCTGCCTCGTCCCGGGCGCGAAGCTTGACCTTCACGGCGTGGAGGCCGGCTTCGGCGAAGCCGCGGGCGCGCTCGACGAGGTCGGGCGCCGAGGCGTCGAGCAGGGCGTTCGTGGGCACGGTCGCCAGACGATCGGCCCCGGCGAGGCAGGCCGCGACGGAGAGGCCGCGGCGCAGGCCCACGACGTCGAAGAGGGCGGTCTCCGCGGCAAAACGCGCCGCGGGGTACGGGGCGAGGGCGCGCTCGACGGGCACCAGCGCGGCGGCGACGGCTTCGCGCGGCGAGAGGTCGTCCCGGGTCGTGGCGAGGTTCGGGAGGGCTTCGCCGAGGAGGACGGCGAGGGCCGAGGCGACGTCCGCGGCAAACGGGGGCAAGGGAGAGGCTTCGCCGATCCCGAGGCGCTTGTGCTCGTCGCGGAGGCCGAGGCGCACGAACTGGCGGTTCGGCCCGTAGGACGGTTGCGCGGCGCCGCCCTGGATCCGCACCTACGCGCCCCCGACCACGAGCCCGACGCTGAACAGGATGCCGAAGAGCAAGAGCAACATGGCCGTCCGCGCGAGGACGGCGTTCAGCGGGCGGCCTTCCCGGGTCGCGAGGGCGCGGAGCAGGCCGAGGGCGAGGGGCAAGGAGGCGAGCGGCAAGAGCGCCCAGGGCGAGCGGCCGAGGGAAGCGACGCAGACGACGGGCGCGGCGTAGGAGGCGGCGAGGAGCGCGGCGTATTCGAGGATGCCGGCGCGGCGGCCGAAGCGCACGGCGAGCGTACGCTTGCCGGCCTTCACGTCGGTCTCGCGGTCGCGGACGTTGTTGACGACGAGGATCGCGGTGGCGAGGGCGCCCACGGGGACGGCCGCGATAACGGAGAGGGGCGGGACGCCGCCGACCTGGACGAAGGCCGTGCCGCAGACGGCCACGAGGCCAAAGAACAGGAAGACGAAGACGTCGCCGAGCCCGTGGTAGCCGAGCGGGTACGGTCCGCCGGTGTAGGCGATGCCGGCGAGGATCGAGGTGATGCCGATGGCGACGATGGGCCATCCGCCCACGGACGCGAGGTAGAGGCCGGGGAGCAGGGCCAGCGCGATCGTGACGGCGAGGCCCATGCGAACCTCGCGCGGCGTGAGCAGGCCGGTGGCGGTGGCGCGGGTCGGGCCGAGGCGCTCCTCGGTGTCGGCGCCCTTCTCGTGGTCGAAGACGTCGTTCGCGAAGTTCGTGGCGATCTGGATGAGGATCGAGCCGAGCAGGGCCGCGAGGGCGGGCAGGACACGGAACGAGCCGCTTGCGTGGGCGACGGCGCTGCCGACGGCGACGGGGACGACGGCGGCGGTCAAGGTGGCGGGCCGGCAAGCGAGCACCCAGGCGCGGACCGAGCCGGGGCGGACCGGGGGCGCGGAGGCGGCGGAAGGCAAGGACCCGAGGGTCGCGGTCTTGTCGGGGCTCATGAGAGGTCCTCGCGGGCGAGCGTGGCGGCGAGCTCGCTCCGGAAGCAGGTGACACGCGTGCGGCCGTCGTCCGGCGGGACCACCGCCTCGATCAGCGTCGCGCCGGGCGTCTTCAGGGCCTCGGCGAACGCGCGGACGAAGGCCGACTCCGTGTCCGTCCGGGCGAACCGAACGCCGAAGGCCGCCGCGGCCGGCGCGAGATCAACGGGCTCGTGCATCGTGAAGTACTTATCGAAGCGCTCGACGTCGACGGCGCGGGCGATGGGGAGGCGCTCGAAGATGCGGCCGCCCTGGTTCTGGACGACGACGACGACGAGGGGGACGGGGGCACGGCGCGCGAGCGCGAGGCTCGTGAGGTCGTGCAGGACGCTGGTGTCGCCGAGGAGGAGGACGACAGGCCTGCCGGCGACGGTGGCCGCGCCGGCGGCGGAGGCGACGAGGCCGTCGATGCCGCTGGCGCCGCGCTGGTGGAGGACGCCGAGGGGGCTCGGACGAGGCGGGGCCCAGAGGTCGACGTCGCGGACGGGCAAGCTGTTGCCGACGGAGAAGAGCGCGCCCGCAGGGCAACCGGCGATGACGAGGCGAGCGACGGCGGCCTCGGTGAGGTGGGCCGCGGAGGCGTGGGCCTCGGCGAGGGACCACGCGAGGGCGTCGGCGCGGCGGAAGCTCTCGGCCCACAGGCTCGGCGAGGGCCGACGCGCGGGGCCGAGGCGCGCGGCGAGGGCGCGCGCGGTCTCGGCGGGATCGGCGAGGACGAGGGCGGTCGCGTCCTGGGCGGGATCGTTCCAGCCGTGGGGCGCGATGACGAACCGCGCGGCCGTCGGGTGCTTCGCGAGGTACTCGACGTATCCCTGGGACGTGGCGGGCGCGCCGAGCTCGATGAGGAGGTCGGGGGCGTGGCGCGCGGCAAAGGCGGGATCCCGCAGCAGGGTGTCGAAGGCGGCGCAGGCGACGACGTCCGGCGCGGAGGAGCCGAAGCGGGCCTGGCTCGTGGTCTCCGCGAGGAGGGGAAAGCCGGTGGCACGGGCGAGGGCGACGGCAGCTTCGCGCAGCGGGGCTTCGGGGCGATCGACGGGCGCGGGGCCGCAGACGATGAGGCCTCGTTCCGTGTGGGAGGCGAGCTCGGCGAGGGCGTCGAGGGCCTCGGGCGGGGCGGCGGTCCGGGGCGCGAAGACGCGGGTCGTGCCGCGGCGGAGGACGTCGGTGAGGCGCGTGGATCGATCGGCATCGGGCCACGGCTGGGACGGCTCGAGCGGCTTGCGGAAGCGCGCGTTCACGTGCACGGGGCCCGGATCGGGGCCGAGGGTGCGTGCCGCGGCGTGGAGCGCGACGCGGGCCGGGGCTTCACGCGGCGCGCCGGGATCGGGCAGGCCGAGCTCCACGAAGAAGCGCACGTGCGCGCCGAAGAGCTTCGTCTGATCGATGGTCTGCGACGCGGCGACGTCGACGGCCTCCCAGGGCCGATCGGCTGTGACGAGGAGGAGCGGGACGTGGCTCTGCGAGGCCTCGATCACGGCGGGGGTGAAGTGCGCGCCGGCCGTGCCCGAGGTGCAAAGCACGGCGCTCGGGAGGCGGGTCACGCGGGCCTGACCGAGCGCGAAAAAGGCCGCGGCCCGCTCGTCGACCGCCGTGTGGATCCGCAGGCCCGCCGTGACGTCGGCGGCGAGCGCGAGCGGCGTGGAGCGGGAGCCCGGACAAACGACGACGTCACGCACGCCGGCGGCGGCGAGCGCGGCCATGAAGGTCTCGGCCCAGGCGAGGTGCTCGTTCGTGCTCATTGGATTCCCAGGGCCGCGAGCATCGGAGCTTGCTTGGCGCGGGTCTCGGCGTACTCGGCCGGCGGATCCGAGCCCTCGACGATCCCGGCGCCCGCGTAGAGCCAGGCCTCGTCGGGCGAGACGAGCCCGGCGCGGATGGCGACCGAAAAATCGCCGTCCCCGGCGGCGTCGAACCATCCGACGGCGCCCGTGTACCAGCCGCGCGCGTCGGGCTCGTGCGTGGCGATCCACGCGGTCGCCTGCTCCCGCGGCGTGCCCGAGACGGCGGGCGTCGGGTGCAAGGCCTCGACGAGCGCGAGCACGTGCGTGTCGTCGCGCAGGGCGCCGCGGATCGGGGTCCACAGGTGGTGGACGTTGGGGAGGCTGCGGATCGACGGGGCGTCGGGGACGTCGAGCGTGTCGCAACGAGGGCCGAGCACGGCCGCGATCGCTTCCACCACGAGGGCATGCTCGCGTCGCTCCTTGGGGTTCGCGAGGAGCGCCTGCACGAGGGACGCGTCGTCGACGCCACGCCGCACCGTGCCCGCGAGCCCGTCCGTGCGGACGACGCGACCGCGGCGCGAGATGAGCCGCTCGGGCGAGGCGCCGAGGAAGACGTGCTCCCCGCGCTGCACGGCGAACCGCGTGGTCTCGGCGTACGCCTCCGCGAGACGCGAAAGGGCAACACGCGCATCGAGCGGACGAACCGGACGAACACGCGTCGCGGCGACGGGAACGACCTTGTCGATCTCGCCCGCACGGATGGCGTCGAGCGCCTCGCGCACGAGAGAACAGAACGCCTCGCGGCTCGTTCCTTCGATCCGCGCGCCCTCCCCTGCCCCACGCGGCAGCGCGTCCTGCGCAGGCTGCGCTGCGATCACGAAAACGGCTTCGATCGACGCGAGCTCGGCCTCGATCGCAGAACGCTCCGGCGCGAGATCTCCGTCACGCACCAGAAGCCAAAGCCAAGCCTCACCAGGGCGGGTCACGTACATCCACCGCGCAAGGGAAAAACTCGCATCCGCGAACGCGGTCCACGGCGGCACGTGACGCGCCTCGGTCCGGAAGGACAAACCCCCGACGAACCGCGGCCCCGGCGCGCCGCCTGCGTCCGCATCGCGCTCCTCGCGCAACGTCGCGAAGATCCTCCGCGCCGCGCTCGTGATCTGCGCGAGACGCTCGGGTCCGCTCCCTTCGACCCGCGCGACCTCCCCAAACCCCACGACGCCGATCGGCTCCTCGCCCTCGCGTGGAGGGGCCTGAAACAACACGATCGGCGCGGCGGACGTGCACGCGTCGACGAGCCGGGCCGCAGGCACGACCGGCGCTGGGGCCACGACGGCCACGAGCTCCCCCGCCGATCCCGCACCTCTCCTCGTCGCCCGTGAAAGGCGCGCGAGGAGGTCTGCCCCGAGGCCCGAAGACACCTATACCTCCTCCCGACGCGTCCCTTCCCCGAGCGGCGTGCCCACGAAGAGGTGCGCGACCCCAAACGTGAGCGGCGAAGCCTCGAGTACGGAGAGCCCCGCTTCCTCCATCATCCGCGAGAAGACATCGGGCGACGGAAACGCCTCGATCGAACGCTGCAAGTAGCGGTACTCCTTCGCCCCGGAGAGCGCCGCGCCGATGCGCGGGACGATCTCGTGCACGTACGTACGCGCGAGCAGGCCCATCACGCCGGCGCGAGGCTCGGAGAGCTCCAGCAGGACGACACGTCCCCCCGGCCGTGTGACGCGCGCCATCTCGCGAAGGGCCTTTGCCCTGTCGGGCACGTTGCGGATGCCGAACGCGATGGCCACGCCGTCGACGCTCGCGTCCTCGAACGGCAAAGCCTGCGCGTCACCGATGCGCAGCGTGACGCGGCCTTCGAGGCCCGCCGCCGCGAGCTTGTGCGCGCCCTCGGCGAGCATGCCGCTCGACGGATCCAGGCCGATCACCGCAGCGTCGGGGTGCGCCTTCGCGATGGTCATCGCGAGGTCCGCGGTCCCCGTGGCGAGATCGAGCACGCGCGCGCCCGAGCGGAGCGCGAGCGCCTCGACGGCGCGGCGCCGCCAGCCTTGATCCATTCCGAGCGAGAGGATCCGGTTCAAGAGGTCATAACGCGCCGCGATCGCGTCGAACATCTCGCCGCTGCCTGCGCGCGGAGCCTTCGTCGTCTCTTGGCTCATCATCCCACCTCGCTTCGAGGCCCGCTCGGCGCGGGCGGCGGATCGGTGGCCTGCACGCTGTTCTTCCGCTCGTGCAGGCGCATGTGACCTCGCTGGATGCCCTCCCCCGCGAGCGCGCGCAGCGCCGCGAGGTTCGACGCAAGCCCGACCGACGCGAGCGCGATGGCGAGATCGCCCGCCGTCGCCGCGCCCAGCATGTCGAGCGCCGCGCGCACGCCGGGATGCGCGCTCGACAGGCCGCCGGCCGTGCCCACCGCGAGCGGCAGCTCCGCCTCGCCGACGAGCCCGCCGGGCTTGCGCTTCCACGTGCTGAGCGGCCGGTACGACCCGCGGTGCGCGGCGAACGCGTGCGCCCCCGCCTCGATCGCCCGGAAATCCTGCCCGAGCGCGATCGCGGCCGCATCGAGGCCGTTCATGAAGCCCTTGTTGTGGGTGACGGCGCGGAAGACATCGAGCTCGGCGAAGCGGCTGGCGCGCGCGATGCCGCTCGCGAGCTCCGATCCGCCCACGTCCTCGTCGCTCACCTCCGCGCGCACCCGCACGAGGCGCCGCAGCGGCAGGTTCGTGAGGATCCGGAGCCCCATCGTCCCGCCCGTGATCGCGTGCACGGCGGGCGCCATCGCCTCGGCCACCGTGTCGACCGTGTTCGCGCCCATGCAGTCGCCCACGTCGACGTGCACGTGCAGCACGATCACGCCGAGCGCCTCGTCGAGCACCCGCACGTCGAGATCACGCACGCCGCCGCCGCGGGCCACCATACGCGGGATCGACGCGTCGCCGAGCGCAGAGAGCCGCGCGCGCGCTTCGAGGATCCGCGCGCAGGCCGCGGTCGGATCGGGCACGTCGTCGAGCTGGATCTGGGCCGTCATGATCGGCGGATCCGCCTCGCCCGAGAACCCACCCGAGGCGCGCACCATACGCGCCGCGTTCGACGCCGCGGCCACGACGCTCGGCTCCTCGACGGCCATGGGCACGAGGACATCGCGGCCGTTGATCACGAAGTTCAGGCCCACACCAAGCGGCAACGCGTGCGTTGCGATCACGTTCTCGCTCATGTGATCGGCCACCGTCACGTCGAGGAACCCGCCCCGCGCGAGGTGCGCGAACGAGACGTCGTCGACGGCGCCCATCTCGCGCAGCACGACGAGGCGCGCCTCGGGCGATCGCTCGTAGAACTTGCTGAGGCGGCTCGTGATCGCGCGCTTCATCGGGCCCCCTCCGCCGAGACGAGCCGACCGAGCAGCGCGCCGAGCTCGCCGAGCGGCACCGCCTGCGGACCATCCGAGAGGGCCGTCGACGGATCCGGGTGCGTCTCGATCATGAGGCCCGCCGCGCCCGCCGAGAGCGCCGCGCGTCCGAGCGGCGCGACGAGATCCCGCCGGCCGAGGCCGTGCGAAGGATCCACCACGACCGGCAGCCTATGCACGTACCGAAGGAGCGCGACGGCCCCGATGTCGAGCAGGTTCCGCGTCGAATCGTCGAACCCGCGGATCCCACGCTCGCAGAAGATCACGCCCTTGGATCCATGCGAGAGCAGATACTCGCCCGCGAGCAGCCACTCCTCGATCGTCGCGGACATGCCGCGCTTCAGGAGCACCGGCTTCTCCGTCTTGCCGATCGCCTTCAGCAACGAAAAATTCTGCATGTTGCGCGAGCCGACCTGCACGAGATCCGCGTACGCCGCGACCGCGGAGACGTGCCCCTCGCCGAGCGCCTCGGTCACGACCCGCATCCCCGCCGCGTCGGCCGCGCGCCGCACCCATTCGAGCGCGACGTCGCCGTGGCCCTGGAACGCGTAGGGGCTCGTCCGCGGCTTGAACGCGCCGCCGCGGATGAACGACACGCCGAGCGACGAGAGCACGGAGGCCGTCTCGTGCACCTGCGCCTCGGATTCGAGGCTGCACGGGCCGCACATGAAGACCGGTTTGTCCGTACCCACCGGCAAGCCGCCCACGTCGACGACGGGGCCTTGTGCCGAGACCAACGGGTGCGCGGGCTTCGGCGTCGTCACCTCGGCGACGCCGTCGATGCGCGCGAGCTCCTCGGGATCCGCCGGCTGCGAGTGCGGCGCGATCACGTAATGCACGGCGTTGCCCGACGTGCTGCGCTCCACGCGCGAGACCCAGAGCCCCCGCCCCGTGAGCTCCCTGAGCACGTTCGCCGCGTCGGCGCCGCTCTTCAAGGACACGATCATGGCGCTTACCTCCTGCGCTCGGGCGTCGCGCGCGCGACGGTCACGAGCGCACTCTTGGCGACTCCATCCGGGATCGACGAGAGCCCCGCGATGGCCTCCTCGCAGAGCTTTCGCGCGAGCGCGAGGCACTCGTCGACCACGCCCGACGAGCGGAGCTGCGAGGCCACGCGACCGCCCACCTCGGGCCCGACCTCCTCACCCGCGCACACCGCTTCGAGCAGCGGCACGAGCTCCGGGCACCGTTCGAGCGCGCAGAGCAAGGGGTACGTCATCTTCCCCTCGCCGAGATCCGCGAGCAGCGTCTTGCCCGTGGCCTCGGGATCTCCCGCGACATCGAGCACGTCGTCGACGAGCTGGAACGCGACGCCGAGCTTCTTGCCGTAATCGACGAGCGCCTCGCAGCCCTCGTCGCTCACGCCGCCGGCACGCCCGCCCGCGAACATCGCCCACCGGAAGAGCGAGGCCGTCTTGCCGTCGACGATGTGGAAATAGTCGCTGGCGCTCGTGTCGAGCTTGCCGCGGCGCGCGAGCTGCATCGACTCGGCGATCACCATCTCCTTGATGACGTCGAGCATGCGCGCGAGGACCTCGGGGCTGCCCGCGCGCTGAATACGGCAGAGCGCCTCCACGAGCAGCCAGTCGCCGCCGAAGATGCTCGCGGCGTTGCCGTAGATGACGCGCGCCGCGTCCGCGCCACGCCTGCGCGCGCCGACGTCGACCACGTCGTCGTGCAGGAGCGTCGCGTTGTGCACGAGCTCGACGGCCACGGCATAGGCGCGCGCCGCGTCGTTGAAGCCCTTGCCCACATGCGCCGCGAGCGCGACGACGATGGGCCGCAGGCGCTTGCCGTCTTGCGCGAGCAGGTGCCGCGCGCTCGCCTGGGCCGGCGTCTGCGCCTCGAGGCTGTTCGACGTTCCGGCGTCCTCCGCCCCGAGGCTGTTCGACGATCGGGGCTTCGGATCGCCTCCGGCGTCCTCCGCCCCGAGCTTGTTCGACGTTCGGGGCTTTGGATCACCTCCGGCGTCCTCCGCCCCGAGCCCCACGGCCGCGATGGCGCGATCGACCTCGTCGAGGTCCTTCGCGAGGAAGAGGCGGAGCTCCGCGAGCTTGCCCGCGAGCGGATCGAGGCCGTGCTCCTGGCAGCCACGCTCGAGGGTTCCGACGACGTCGTGATGCGGGACGCGCTGGATGGGATACGTTGCGATCGACATGGGTTCTCCCGCCGGGGCACGGCGTTTCCGCGTCGTCCCCGGACCGAAGGGTCTCGAGATGGCTAGGCCCTGCGCTTGCGTGTCGCCACGCGAAGCGGAAAACGGATGAGGTCGCCGAAAGGCGAGAAATCCACGCGGCGCGATCGGATGAAGCCGTCGAGCGCGGTCTCCGCGACGATGACGAAGGAGAGCAGCCGGCGCACCCGATCCGCGCGTTGCTCGGCGCCCGGCAGGCGCGGGCGAGCCTCGAGCATCGTGACCGCGCGTTCGAGCCGCGCCCGCACCGACTCGGCGAGCAGCCGCTCGCGCTCGTCGAAGACCTTCGAGATCATCTTCCAGAAGTCCGTCTCGGCCTCGAAGTACTCCTTGCGCTCGCCCGGCTTGAAGACGCGGCGGACCACGCCCCAGCGCTGAAGCTCGGTGAGCGACATGCTCACCGCCCCGGCCGACAGGCTCAGCCGCTCGCCGATGACGGCCGCGGGCAAGGGCTCCGCCGCGATGAACAAGATCGTCCACACACGCCCGAGGACACGCCGAAACCCCCAGTGCTCGATCACGTCGCCGATCGCCTCGGCTGCGATGAGCTCGGCCTCGTGGCCATCGTCCTGTCTCGGGGTTTCACGCTCGGACATGGTGGAATGAACTTTCAAAAGATTTTGAAGGTGCAGGTAGCGATAAAACAAGGTGCGGTCAAGATGGAGCGCAGCGTTTTCACGCGCAGCGCAGCGCGTCGGAGTCACGGCGCAGCGTGACGACGCGGCGCGAAAGGTGGCGGGAACGTCGATGCGCACGATGGAAACGACGCGGCCCCGACGATGTCGCCGGGGCCGCGGGAGAAGCGTCGCGAAGCGATCGCTTCAGGTCTGGAGGTGCGATCGGAGCGTGCGGTGCTCGCGCCAGATCCCCTCGGGCATCTTGTCGCCGAACGATCCGAAGAACGCCTCCTGATCGGTGAGGTCCGCGAGCCACGCCTCGCGATCGATCGAGAAGAGATCGCTCATCGCGGACGCCGGGAGATCGAGCCCGCTCGTGTCGATCTCGCCCTCGTTCGGGAAGATGCCGAGCGCCGTCTCGCGGCCCTTTGCGCGGCCGTGCACGCGCTCGTTGATCCAGCGCAGCACACGCAGGTTCTCGCCGAAGCCGGGCCAGAGGATCTTGCCCGCGTCGTTCGTGCGGAACCAGTTCACGTGGAAGACCTTCGGGAAGGCCGGGCGCCCGCGCCCCATCTCGAGCCAGTGCCCGAAGTAGTCGCCCATGTTGTATCCACAGAACGGGCGCATCGCCATCGGGTCACGGCGCACGACGCCCACCTTGCCCGTGGCCGCCGCCGTGGTCTCCGAGGCCATCGACGCGCCGAGATACACGCCGTGCGCCCAGTCGCGCGCCTCGTACACGAGCGGCGCGAGCTTGGCCCTGCGGCCGCCGAACACGAACGCGCTGATCGGCACGCCCTCCGGCGCCTCCATCAACGACGACACGCACGGACACTGCTTCGCCGGCGCGCAGAAGCGGCTGTTCGGGTGCGCCGCGGGCTCCTTGCTCGTGGGCGTCCAGGACCTGCCCTGCCAGTCCGTGAGCTCGGCCGGCACCTGGCCGTCCATGCCCTCCCACCACGGCTGCCGATCCCGCGTCATCGCCACGTTCGTAAAGATCGTGTTGCGCTGGACCGTGGCGAGCGCATTCGGATTCGTCTTCCGGCTCGTGCCCGGGGCGACGCCGAAAAAGCCTGCCTCGGGGTTCACCGCCCAAAGCCGACCATCCGGGCCGACGCGCAGCCACGCGATGTCGTCGCCGACAGTCCACACCTTCCAGCCCTGCTGGCTCGCGGGCGGCACGAGCATCGCCAGGTTCGTCTTGCCGCAGGCGCTCGGGAATGCAGCGCAGATGTACGTGACGTTCCCCGAAGGATCCTCGAGCCCCATGATGAGCATGTGCTCCGCGAGCCAGCCCTCGTCGCGCGCCATGGTGCTCGCGATGCGCAGCGCGAAGCACTTCTTGCCGAGCAGCGCGTTGCCGCCGTAGCCCGAGCCCACGCTCCAGATGAGGCGCTCCTTCGGGAAATGCGCGATGAAGCGGCGGTTCGGGTCGAGGTCGCCGAGCGAGTGAAGGCCCCGGCAGAAGTCACTCGACGCGCCGAGGTGATCGAGCGCGACCTTCCCCATGCGCGTCATGATCCGCATGCTGGCCGCGACATAAGCGCTGTCCGTGATCTCGACGCCGACCTTCGAAGCGGGCGAGCCGACCGGGCCCATCAGGTACGGGACCACGTACATCGTCCGTCCGCGCATCGAACCGTTGAAGAGCGGGCCGACCTTCTCGCGCGCGTCCGCGGGCGACATCCAGTTGTTCGTCGGCCCAGCATCCTCGGCCCGATCCGAGCAGATGAAGGTCAGATGCTCGGTGCGCGCCACATCGGACGGATGGCTCCGGTGCAGGTAACACCCGGGGTACGCGGCCTGATCGAGCTCGTGCAGCGTGCCGTCCCGAAGCATGGCCTGCACGAGGCCGCGATACTCTTCCTCGGAGCCATCACACCACACCACGCGGTCGGGCTCCGTCTGGCGGGCCACCTCGTCGACCCACGCGGAAAGGCTCTGATTGTTCATGGCGCGGTAGAGTAGCCCCCACGAAAGCGAGACGCTACCGGGTGAGAATCCGCGGGGAATCGCGGTCACACCGCCCGATGTGACGAGGGCGTGCGCGCTTTCCCGGGCAAGATGGCCGAAGTGCGGTACTCTCGCCCGCTGTGCGACGCGTCGTCGTGCTTCCAGAACGCGGCAAGCTCATCGTCGCCACGGACCTGCAGGGTCACGTGGACGACTTCGAGCGTATTGCTGCCATTTTCGAACGCGCCGCCCGCGAGCCCGACGGGGCCGTCCTGGTCGTCACAGGCGACCTGGTACACGGGCCCGAGCTCGCCGAGATGGATTGGCCTGACTACCTCGGCAGCTACTACGAGGGCGACTCGCCGGAGGTGCTCGAACGAGCGCGGGACCTGCAAAACAGGTACCCGGGGCGTGTTCACTATCTGCTCGGCAACCACGAGCACGCGCACGTGGGCGGCCCGATCGTCGCGAAGTTCTTCCCGGACGAAGCGATGCGGCTCGAGGAGCTGCTCGGCGACGAGGGCACGCTGGCGATGCGCGCCTGGTTCCGTACGTGGCCGTTCGTCGCGGTGGCCCCGAAGGCTCAGCTCGTCATGCTGCACGCTGCGCCGCACGCGCGCATCCAGAGCCGCGACGATCTCGAGAACCTGTCGCTCGACGGCTGTACAGGCCTGACGCTCGAAGAGATGGCCGCGCGCGGGACGCTCGGGGCATTGCTTTGGGCTCGGACGACCTCGTCCGAGCGCGCCTGGGCCTTCCTGCGCGCCATACACCCGAACGCGCGTGTCGCCGTGTACGGCCACGACGTCGCGCGGACGGGCTACGCGATCGATCGCGAGCCGATGCTCTGCGTGTCGACGAGCTTCGGCTGCTTCGACGGGGACAAGATGTATCTGGAGTGGGATCTCTCGGAGGCCGCCGCGAACGCCGAGGACGTGGCCCGCCGAGGCCTCCGGCTCTTGCACCCGGGGGCCCCGGCGGTTCACCGGGTCGCGTTCTAGCCCTTCGCCGGCGCGGGCGTGGCGCCGCGCGGCGGGGGGCCGGCTGCGGGCGAACGCTTGTTCCAGACGTACGCGCCCACCGCGAGCGCGAGGAGAATGAGCTGCGCGGTGATCGTCTCCAGCGTCGGGTAGAAGCCGACGACGGGCACGCTCGGCAGGCCGACGCGGTGCGCCGGCACGACGCCCGCCATCTGCAACGCCGAGAGGCCCTGACCGATGAACACGACCGCAAGGCCGTAGAGCAAGTAGCTCGAGATGCGGAAGAAGACCTGCGGCGGCGCGAAACGTCCGGCCCGGGTGTACGCGGACACGATGATCACGAGCACGACCGCGCCGACGGCTGCGCCCACGACGGCCGCGAGCGATGACGCGTCGGACGCGAGCAGGGCCTGGTAGAAGAGGACGGTCTCGAACGCCTCGCGGTAGGCGGCGAGGAACGAGACGCCGAAGAGCGAGAGCGCCGCCTTGCGGGGCGAGATGTGCTCCTTGAGGAAGCGCATCCAGCGCTGGACCTCGCGCTTCGCGAGCAGCGAGTAGCTCACGTAGAAGAGCACGGCCGTCGCGAGCAGGGCCGTGACGCCCTCGATGAGCTCGCGCTTCGCGCCCGAGATCGTGACGAGCCGGAGCGAGAGGAGGAACGTGAGCATGCCGAGGACGATCGCCACGGCCCACCCCGCGTGGACATACCGCTTCTTGTCCCCGTGGCCCGCTTGCGCCGCGAGGCCGAGCAGCGCCGCGACGAGCAGCGCCGCCTCGACGCCCTCGCGCACGACGATGCCGCCGCTCGAGATCGCCGTGGACACGAAGCTCGTCCGCTTCGCGCCTTCCTTGAGCCGCGACTCGGCCGCCGTGAGCTCCGCGAGCGTGCGGCTGATCGAAGCGTTGAGCTCGGCCGGCGTCTCGCCGCGATCGAGCGCGGCTCGCAGGCCCATGTAGTGATCCTCGATCCGCGCCACGACGCCGGCGTCCATCGACTTGAGCTGCGCCTCGACTGGCTCGACGCCTTCAAGGTAGCTGTCGATGATCTGCCCCTTCGCGCCCTCACGATCGCCGCGCTGGAGCGCGACGCGCGCCCGATCGAGCTTCGCCCGCGCGAGCGCGAGCGGCGAGCGGGCCGCGCGATCCTCGTACGGCGCGCGCTTGCGAAGGTCCGCGAGCGTCGCAGACACACGATCCTGCGCGATGCCCGCGGAGAGCAGCTCCTCCCGCAGCGATCCATCCGAGCGGGTCGCGAGCTCCCCGAGCGCGTACGTCGGCGAGCCGTCTGCGGGCGCCTCCGTGTGGCGCAACGAGACGACGTAGAACGCGACGTCCCACCGCTCAGCCTCGCTGAGCTGCGAGAACGGCACCATCGCGGTGCCCTGCACGCCGAAGCGCACGGTGCTCGCGACGCGGAAAGGCGTCATGCCGTCCGCCACGTCCGGATCCCAGAAATTCGCGGGCCGCGGGTTCAGCGTCGCGGCCTTCGGCGTGTCGCCGCGACCTTGCTCGCCGTGGCACTCGGTGCAGTGCTTCTGGAAGATGGCCCGGCCTCGCTCCGCGTTCGGGGCCGCCGCGGGCGCCTCCGCGAGGCGGAACGCGCCGAGGATCGCCGTGCGCGCGTCGAGCGTCGCCGCCGTCACCTCGCTCGCGGGCGCCTTCTTGTCGACGAGCGTGCGCACCTTGCCGACGAGCGAAGGCAGATCCACGCGCGGCGCATCGGCAGGCAGCGCGGGCTGGATCCTCCCGGCGATCTTCGCGCCGTCGTCGAGCAGCGAGAGCTGCTCGTCGTACTCGCCCTGGTTCGTGATCGCGCCGTGGTCCACGGCGCCGCCGTAGTCCGCGCCCACGTAGCCGAGCACGTGCACGAGGCGCTGCGCTTCGACCTCGGGCGGATCGCCGTAGTCCGCCCTCGCGAGGGGCGCTGCCACGACCACCAGCGCCGCCGCGAGCAGCGCCACGAGCGACCGGAGACGGGCGAAGATGAAAATCATGTTCAACAACTGTACCGAAACCACGACCCGTTGCAAGGGCTGGATCAGAAGTGATCCAAGGACCCGAAGAACGTTTTTCCGGGATCGATCATGGGAAAACCCTCGCCGAGTGCAAGCACCATCGCGATGGCCGTGGGGCGGTTTCTTGCGACGAACGGTTCGCCTTCGAGGGGCGGGGGCAGCCAGCTCGCGACGTGCGCCGCGCCCTCGGTGAGCGCGATCCGCCGGAGGGCGCCGAGGACGTCCTCCCGCGGGATCCCGGGCGCGGCCCACTCGTCGACCCACAACGTGCGGGGCGGCGGTTCGGCGCCGTCGTCACGGTTGCCGCCGTGGAGCGCGGCGAGCACGTACCCGACATCGCGCCCGTCGCGGCGCAGGATCCAGCCGAGATCGCCGTGGTTGCGGAAGCGGAAGTAGCGCAGGATCTCGAGCGTGCGCGCGGGCCGCACGAACGACGGATCCCAGGACGCGTCGTACGTGTCGAGCATCCAGGGCTCGTCCTCGGGCGTGGAAGGGCGCACGTCGAGCGAGGTCGCGGCGGGGAGCGCAGAAGTGATCGTCGTGTGCTCGAGCGCGGGCAATGCGACGAAGCCGAGCCGCTCGTAGAAGCCGGGATCGATGTCCGAAAAGAGCAACGCGAGCGCGACGCCGTCCGCGCGCGCTTCGTCGAGCACGGCGCGAAGCAGCTCGCTCGCGGCGCCGGTCCCGCGCGCGTCGGGCCGCGTAAAGACCGCGCCGATGCCCACGCCCGGGGCCTTGCCGCCGCCAGGAACGCTCACGGACAGGCCGTACCGCTTGATGCCCGCGACGAGCCGCCCCGTGTCGTCAAGCAGGCCCGTGTACCGCAGGATCGCTGGTCCGGCGCGGCGAAGCTGCGCGCGCTGGGCCTCGATGTGCGCGTCGACCGAGCGGCCGCCCGACCAGATCACGTGCGTCTGCCGCGCCGCCTCGGCGACGAGCGCATCATCGAGCTGAGGAACGTAGATGCGGCTCACGACGACGCGACCTCCCGGCGAATCTCCTCGGCGACGGCGAGCGTGCCGTGATCGATCTCGTCGTCCGTGAGGTAAGGCGCGGGGCCGATGCGCACGAGGTCGCCGCGTGAATCGACGAAGATCCCGCGCGCGCGGAGCCGATCGACGACACGCCCGGCGCCCGGCGATCGTACGGCCACGAAAGCGCCGCGCCGCTCGTCCACGCGGGACGAGGCCACGTGCTCCGTGATCCCCGCCTCGTCGAGCTTCGCGAGGATACGGCGCGTTTGCCGCAGGGAGATCGCGCGGAGCGACGGGACGTCGAGCCCGAACCTGTCCCAGTGCTGGAGCACGGCATCGGCGCGGTAGACCGGCGTGGCATCAAACGTCGCGCCCGAGAACCGCGCGCCGCCCGGCCCGTACCCCACGGTCTCCGTGCGATCCCCCTCGAGCGCCGAAAAATCCGCGAACCAGCCGGTGTCCGCCGGCCGAAGTTTCGTGGTGGCGGGGAACCGCAAGAAGCAGATCCCCTCCCCTAGTTGCGCGTACTTGTAGCCGCCGGCCGTCACGAAGAGCGCGTCCTTCGCGGGTCCCCACGCGATCGGGACCACGTTGAACCCGTGGTACGCATCGACGAGCGGGACGGCGCCGACCTCCACCGCGCGCGCCACGATCTCGCCGATCCGCGGCACGACGAACGCGTCCTCGAAGAGCACGGCCGAGAGCGCGACGAGGCTCGTGCCGGGCACGATCGCTTCGAGGAAACGATCCACGAGGCTCTCGCGATCCGCCGTGTCGACCCACGTGACCCGCAGGCCGTCCTCCGCGAGCCTGGATAGTTGGCGGTGCAACGAATGAAACTCCGACCGCGTCGTGACCACGCACGGCGCTGAGGCGAGCGGGAAACACGAGAGCAGCCGCGTGACGAGCTCGTGCGTGCTCTTGCCGAAGGAAATCGCGTCCCCCTCGTCGAAGCCGAGGCGCCCGAGGATGCGGCGCCCGACGGACTCCATCTTCGGGAAGACCGCGCGGTACCACTTGTCGTCCACGAGCCGCGCGGCGTCGTCGAACGCCTCGATCATCGCGGCGCGCGCCACGTCGGGCCACGCCTGGTGCGAGTGGCCCGTGAGCAGCACGCGCTCGTCCGTCAAGAACCGGCCGTACGCGGCCCGAAACGCGCCGAGATCCAGCGCGCGCCCCGCCTCGTCGCTCATGCGCCTACCTCCCCGATCACTTCGCGCCGGGCCGCGAATACGACACGGTCACGCTCGTGTCGACCGAGGTGTTTTGTTTCTCGGTCTTGCCGCCTGCGCTGATCTGCACCTCGAGCGTCATCGCGCTCTTCACGGTCATCGAGCCGCCCGTCGGCGCGACGTCCGTCGTGTCGAGCACGCTCGTGCCGCTGCCCTGCGACTTGAACGCGACGAGCCGCGCCGACGCGCCCGGGGGCATGCCCGGCGGCGTCACCGTATCCTTCGCCGCGAGCTGCTTCACCGCGACGTCCAGCGTGAGCACGTCGCCCTTGCGCTCCTTCAACGTGAACGTCGAGACCTGCAGGAGATCCGCGCCGTTCGCCGTGAGCCGGCCGAGCACCTCCCACTTCGCGCCGGCGCCCACGGGCTCGTCCGGCAGCGGCGCCATCATCGACTCGATCGACTGCGTCATGCCCGTCATCATCTGCTGCGCCGCCTGCGGCACGGCCTTCGGCATGCTCATGGTCACGTCGTGCACGCGGCCCTTCTCGTCGACGAAGTACCGCATCCCGAGCCCCTTGATCGGCTCGAGCTGCGGGCGCAGCGCCTCGGCGATCTTGTCCTGCCCCGCCCCCTGCGACTCGACCGCGACGTCCTTCAACGTGCCCTCGATCGGCCAGTCGTTCCCCTTCTTGTCGCCGGTCGAGAAGTCGAACGTCATGACCATGCGCGGCATCTTCGTGGGCGGCAGGTTCATGCCCGCCGCGCTCATCGCCATCTCGAGCGCCATGCCCATGCGCAGCGGCTTCGACGTGCCCTTCACGAGCGCGTAGGACGCAGCCGTTCGCGGCTCGCCGCCCGCCACGAGCAGCCGCACGACCGGCCGCCCACCTGTCGGGACGAGTTTGTCCGCGACGCCCTTGGGCAAAATCCCGTTCGGCGCGTCGGGCACCGAGGTCTTCGCGGCCACGTCGGCCGCGGGCTTCGTGTCGCCCTTCGGCGCCGCCGCCTTCGCTTCTTCCTTCGGCTCCGACTTCGCCTTCTCGTCGGCCTTGGGCTCGTCCTTCGGGGCCTCCGCTTTCGCCTCCGCCTCGGGCTTCGGCGCCTCCTCGGGCTTCGCTTCGGCCTCGGCCTTCGGCTCCGCTTTCGCCTCGGGCTTCGGCGCATCCGCCTTCGCCTTTGCCTCGTCGACCTTCTCCGGCGCGGGCACCGGCGCGGTGTCCTTGGACTCACACGCTAGAAGCGAAAAAGCGAGCAGGCCGGCGAGCGGCAACCCCAGGAGTGACCTCGACATCACGAAACACCCTCCACAGCCGGCCCGACCGAACTCTGGCGGCGGCCGAGCCTGCTTTATCCCACTTCCAGGCGCGCTTCCACTTTGCCCACGCGCGGCGAGCCCGCGTGGATCGTGATCCCCCCGCGCCCCCGCACGATCCAGCGCACGCGCCCGCGGCGCGGACCACCACCCGTCCGCGGAAACCCGGGCGAGCTCATCGGATCCACCGCGCCCCAGCCTTCGAGGTGCCCCACCACCGCCTCGTGTTCGCCCGACACGAGCGTCACGCCCTCGCCGACCGAGATCCGCGCGCGCACCACATCGTTCCAAGGCAAGCTCTTCGCCGACGAGAGCACGAACGTCGGCAGGAAGCCGAGGTTCTCGACGACGGCCGAGACCTCCCACAGATCCCCTTCGATCCGCGTGGCCCGCACGTCCACGAGCCGCGGCCGCGGCGAGAGCGAGGCGAGGCGCAGGAAGAAACGCGACTGCCGCTCGCAGAGCTCGCCGAGCCGCTCCGGCGGCGGGTTCCAGATGCCGAAGCGCGGATCATGCCCGCCGATCTCGACCGGCCCGAGCTGCGGGTGCACGAAGGGCCGCCACGCGCCGATGATTCGCTTCTGGTTGTGCTCGCGATCCCACGCGGCCATGCGAAGCGTGTCCTCCCGCGTGCGCCGCTCGTAGTTCCAGACGAACGGACGAAGCACCGGCAAGCCGACCTGCTTCCAGAAGTCCCACAACTCGCACACCATCGAGACCGCGCCACGCTGCGTGTACGCGTAGGCGCTGAGATCGCCGCAGAGAGGTTTGTTGGGTTCGTAGAGGAACTCCTCGAAGCCGCTCACCATGGGGTAACCGGCGAGGTCCTCGGCCCACTGCCCGAGCATCCGGTAGAGCGTGAGATCCGTGGGATCCATGCGGCTATCGGGCTTCTCCCCCGATGGGCGGATGTACACGCCGCCGAAGCAGTGCAGGTTCACCCACGCGAAGATGTTCGGGTGCTTCGAGGTGAACGCGACGACCGCGCGCGACTCGGGCTCGCTCGTGGCGTACGCGCCCGCGCCCTTCTGGTGCGGCTCCGGCGCCCAGCCGTAGGGAAAGTTGCGGTTCATGTCGACCGCGTTGTCCGAGAGATAGTCCGGCGCCGGGATCAAAAAACCGTCCCAGTGCTCGATCATGCCCTCGGGATAGACCGCGTAAAACGGCCCCGCGTCCTCGACGCGCCGCGGGAGCATGAGGTTTGGATCCTCCGGCGAACCGACGAAATCCCCGGCCGGATCGAGCCGCCGCATCGAGAGCGCGATCCCGTCGCCGTCGACGTCCCCGATCTTCCAGAACGGCGCGCCCCGGCCGAGCCGATCGTCGCGCGGGTTCGATCGCACGTAGCCGCCCGTGCAGAGCACGCTCTCCGCGCCGTCCGGGCACATGCGCGGCAGCACGTAAAACACCACGTCCTGCCGCAAGAGCGCCCCCAGGTGCGCGGGCAGATCGTGCAAGGGTTCAGTCGGACAAACCAGGTTCCGAATCACGTCCTCGGCGATGGCGAGGGCCACGCTCGACCCGGCGAGCTCGACCGCGTGCATGTTGCCGTCCACCCACGCCGCGGGCCCGTCGCCGTCCGGATCACGGCCGATCGCGAGCAGCCAGATGTCGCGCCCCTCCGGCGTCTTGCCGAGGCTCTGGAGCCGCACGATCTCCGGAAACCCTTCCGCCCAGGCCCGCACCTGCCGCGTGAGCTCGTCGTACGTCACGTACCTCGCGCGAAACCCCACCGACATCGCTTCGAGCCGCGCCCGCGCCCCGCTCGGGTCCTTCGACATGTCCGCACCCTCGCAAACGAAAGGCCGCCTCGCAAGCGCACGAAATCCTGCCCCACGAGAAGAAGATGGTAAAAACGTTGCCCACGCCCGTCGTTCCAGGGAATCATCGAAGGCTAGAGGCACCCCCTTGCGCGCGCGCGCCGAATTCCTCGACGGACTGCTCGAGCTCCACAGGTACGAAGATCGCAGCGCGCGCCGCAGCGTCTTCCGGCAGAGCATCGCCTCGCTCGCGATCGAGGCCTCGCTCGACGGCCCCCCGCCGCTCGACGGCTTGTCCGCCGAGGCCCTGCTCGCGGGCATCCGCGTCGCGCTCGCCGATGGGCTCTTCGACGACCTCGGCTGGCTCGCGCCCGCGGCCGCCGCCGTCGCGCTCTACGAGATCACCGGCGCCCTCCCCCTCGGCCCGGAGCGGCGCGAGATCGGCCGCCGCGTCCTCGCCCAGCTCTACGACGGCAGCGCCGCCACGTTCGTCGCGCTCGCCACGCGCATGGCCCTCGGCAGCGCCCGCGCCCTCGCCGGCGCGCCCGTGCGCGCGCGGATCGCCCTCGCCTTGCAGCTCCCGGGCAGCGTCGACGTCCCCGTCGATCCGCTCGCGCTCGCGCTCGTCTCGCGCCGCGACCTCGCACGCGACTGGGTCGGTACCGCGTCCACCGGCTCGCTCCCCGAGCGCCGCCTCGCCGCGCGCCTGCTCGAACGCGCCGCCCGCGAGGCCGTGCGCCGCGCGAGCCAGGGCGACGACGACGCCTTGCGCCTCTTCCGCGGCCTCAACGCCGACGCGCCCGCCTCGTCGAGCCGCGCCACCGCGCCCGACGTCGTCCTCGAGGCCTACCACCTGCTCCTCGCCGATCGCGAGACGCTCGTCTGGCGTCACGTCGCCGCCGCGCGTGGCTTGCTCTCCGGCGCGCTTCCCGAACTCGAGCGCGAGATCCGGAAACACCTCGCGCCGAACCTCACGCCCACCGAGTGGCGCCGCGCCGCGACCTCGCTCGTCGCGAGCATCGCGGTCGACCCCGAGAACAACCTCGCCACGAGCCGTGATCTCCTCGCCTCGGGCCTGCTGCGCGAAGATCCCGGCCTCGCCATCGCCATGGTCTGGGGCCTGCCCCGCGCCGCCGACGCCGAGCCCGAGGCCGCCGAAGCGCTGCTCGAAACGATCACCGCGGCCCACCCGATCGCCGTCGCCGACAGCGTCGCCGATCTCCGCCTGGAGCTCGGCCCCGCGTTCGGCATGCGCGCCCGCGCCGCGTGTGTCCAAGCGCTCGCCGTCAGCCTCGCCGCCCCGCAGACCGACGATGGCCTCACGGCCCTCGGCCAGAGCATCCTTCGCGACCTCGAAGGACGCGAGCCCTCCGAGCTCGGCGCCACCGTGCGCAGCGCCGTCGACGCGTTCGTCGAAGGAGGCTCGCGCGAAGCCCACGCCCGCTCCCTCGCCGCCCTCGACCTCGCCGCGAGCACGCTCGACGCCCTCGACGCCCTCGACGCAGGCGCAAGCCCCACGCCCTCGACGCGCGGCGGCCTCCCCGTCAAACCGAGCGCCCTGCCGCCCGGCCTCCCGCAGACGAACCTCTCCCGCCGCGCCGCGGCTCGCCTCGTCCGCGAGCTCGATTCGAACCTGTACGAGTCCGGCGCGCTCCGCAGCCTGCTCCTGCTCGAACGACGTGGCTCCGGCACCGACGGCGCCGCGCAAGGCCTCGACACGCTCGACGATCGCATCACCCGCTGGCTGCTCCGCGTCGAGGCCCAATCCCCGCCCGAGGGCACGCCCCCGCACGCCACGTTCCACCAGCGAAACCTCCGCGCCCTGCTCCACGTCGTCGACGGCGAGAGCACCGACGGCGACAGCGACGGCGACGCCGCCCGTGGCCGCGGCAAGCGCCGCCTGCTCGACACGTGCGACGTGCTCTCGAAGCGCCTCACCGCTGAGCCCGGATCTCCCCTCCGCCGTGCCGTCGTCGCCACCGTCGCCCGCGCCTTCGACGCGCTCGTGCGCACCCACGCCGCCGACGCCGCCGACGTCCTGCTCTTCGCGTGCATGCGGAGCGGCGATCCCGAGACGCTCGCGATCCTCGCCGAGGCGAGCGTCCACCCCGACGTCCGAAAGCTCCTCGCCTGCCACTCCCGCTTTACCGACGCGATCAACGCCGCCACGGCCGAGCGCGGCGCCGAGGAGCGCATGGACGCCGCCCTCGCCGCGCTCGAGGCCCTCGTCGCCGAGCTCCCGCAGGGCACCTCGCAGCGCACCGAGGCCTTGCGCACCGCCCTCGCCCGCCTCGCCCGTGGCCTCGACGCCGTCCGCGCCGCGCGCGCCCTCGCTCCGCTCGCCGAGTCCGCCACGAAGGAAGGCTCTCCCCTCGTCTCCCTCGAAGACGCGCTCGTCGCGCTCGCGCGCCTCACCGCCTCGGCGCGGCGCCGCTTCGGCGACGGCGAGAGCGACGAGGCCCCGCACTCCACGCTCCTCGGCGCCCACGCCCTCGCGCTCGCGGCCGGCATGGCCCGCGAAGGCGGCGCCACGCCCGAGCTCCAGGGCGCGATCGAAAAACTCGTCGAGGCCGCCCGCGCCTCCGTCCCGGCCCCGATCGCCGTCCTCGCGTCGCTCGTCCTGCCGCGCCTCTGCGCCCTGCCCGGCCAGCGCGCCGGCGGCGCCGCGAGCGAGCCCGACGACCTGCCCACGACCGACCTCCCCCTGCCCGCATGGCTCCCGCCGCGCCGCACCATCGGCGGCTACTTCGTCCACCGCAGGCTCGGCGGCGGCGCGGTCGGCACGGTCTTCGTCGTCACGCGCGCCGAGGAGCGCCACGACCCGCACGCCGAACGGTTTGCCCTCAAAGTACCCGACTACGACGCCACGGCCGCACGCAGCGTCTCCGAGGCCGAGTTCTTGAAGCTCTTCCGCGACGAGGCCGGCGCGCTGCTCTCGCTTCCCGACCACGCGAACCTGCCGCGCTTCGTCACGTTCGACGCCGGCGCGCGGCCGAAGCCGATCCTCGTGATGGAGCTCATCGAGGGCGTGCGCGGCGATCAGCTCATCGACAGCCGGAGCCTCACGATCCAGACCGCGCTCGCCCTGCTCGACGGCGTGCTCGCGGGCCTCGAAGCGATGCACTCGGTCCGCATCGGCCACCTCGACGTCAAGCCCTCGAACATCATCCTCCGCGGCGGCAAGGGTCCCGTGCTCGTCGACTTCGGCCTCGCCGGCCGGCACATCCGGCCCGGCTGCGCCACCGCGAACTACGGCGCGCCCGAGGTCTGGGACGTCGTGCCCGAGGGCGCGACCGCGACGCCGCTCACGGCCGACATCTACAGCTTCGGCTGCCTCGCCTACGAGGCGCTCACCGGCGACACGCTCTTCGACGGGCCGAGCGACGTCGCGCTGATCTCGGCGCACCTGACGCACGACGGCCTGCCCCCGAAGATCCGCCGCCTCTCGCAGGGCCGCCTCGCCTCGGTGGGCATGTTCCTGTTCCAGTGCCTGCGCCACAACCCGGAGCAACGCATGACGGCCACGTCCCTGCGCGCCGAGCTCCGCCGCATCGCCCCCGAGATCCTGCGCCTGCGCTGGCCGATCGCGGACTAACCGAAGGAGAGCACGTCCTCGACCGGCTTCCGGAGCGACCGCGCCGTCGGCGGATCCGCCTTCGAGAGCCGGAACAGGAGGATCTCCGCGTGCCCCGCGGGCACGTCGAACACCCGCA
Source organism: Polyangium fumosum (assembly GCF_005144585.1). Lineage (GTDB taxonomy): Bacteria > Myxococcota_A > Polyangia > Polyangiales > Polyangiaceae > Polyangium > Polyangium fumosum. The sequence goes on from NZ_SSMQ01000021.1 coordinate 63,141, forward strand.
AGAACCGCTGCCGCAGCTCGCCGAGCCGATCACGCACCTTGGGCTCGAGCCCCTTGCCTGCGCCGCGCTCGAGCCGCGCGAACAGATACAGCATCGCCGACCACGGCTGGATCGCGATCCCTCGCGCCGTCGCCTCCAGCCACACGCGCTCGAGCGCCCGCCCGCCCTCGAAGTACGAGTGCGACGCCGTGCCCGGAAACACCACGAGCCCGACCGCGGACGACGACCCGAGCGCGCGCCGCGCCGACTTCACGAGCGCGCCGCCGCCGCCCATCTTCGCCGTGAACTCCACGGCCTTCCACGTGGTCGCGAGCCGCACCGCCGCGAGATCGGAGGCCGCCACGTCGAGCGTGAGCACGTCGAGCCCGTCACGCGTCCGCAGGATCTCCTCCTCGGTCCACCGCAGCTCCGCGCCCATCTCCTCGTTGTGCTTGCGCGACAGGAACATCATCCGATCGGCCTGCCCGAGGATCTCCCCCACCTCGGCGACCGCCGCCCGATCGGTCGCGAGCAGGAGCTTGCCCCCGCGCGCCTCCGCCGCCTCCACGAGCCCCGCCGCCGCCCGCTCCGAGAGTGGCGCCCCCGTGCCGAGCTTGCGGTTCGTGCAGCGCGCGCCGAGCACCGCGCAGAGCGGATCCACCGCGTACGACGCGTCGTCCACGCGGAACACCACGTCACACGCCGCGAGCGGATCCTTCGCGTCCGGCGCCAGGGCGACCTCGGCCGACAGGCCCATCGCGGGCGCGGCGAGGACCATGTTCTCCACGGCCGCGCCGAGCGCCACGAAGCTCGCCGCGTGCTGGAAATCGTTCAGCGTCCGCCCGCCGTCCGGCGACACCTTGCACCGCACCCGCCCGCCCTTCGCGACGAACCTCCACGGCTGCGCGTTCCCGCCCGACGGCGCGAGCACGCCGAACCCCACGAGCCGGCGCACGTCCTCCCGCGTCACCGTGCGCTTGTCGGCCGGCCGCGCGAGCGGCGGCGCCTCCGGCGACGGCAGCGGCTTGCGGACGAACGCCTCCTCCAGCGCCGCGTCGACCTGCACCTCCGCCTCGCGCCCGTCCTTCACGATGGCGTCGAGGTCCACGAAATAACGCCCCGATCGCGTCAACTCGCCGAGGAGCACACGCCGCGCCGCGTCGGTCGACACCGCGCCGCCGAGCATCGTCCCCGAGGCGAGCTGCGGCCATGACGTCGTCGTCTCCTCGACTTCGAGCAGCGACGCCCCGAGCCGGCCCTTGAGCGCGTCCGGACCGAGGATCCGGAGCACGATGGCCACCTTCTGCGCCTGCGTCAGCCCCTTGAGCTCCGCCGCCGAGAGCCCCCGCAAGAGCGAATGCAGCACGGGCCGATCCGGCTCCCGATCGAAGCGCTCGACGTCGAGCATCCCCCGATCGTTCGTCTCCATCAGGACCGGGATCCCGTGCGCCCGCGCCCGCTCGCGCAGAAACACCTTCGTATAAAGGTCGTCGCACTCCTCGATCAGGAGATCGAGCTTGCCGCCCTCGGTCAGGAACGCCTCGACGTTCTCCTCGGTGACCCCCGTTCGGCTCACCTCGACCCGCAAAAACGGGTCGATCTCCGCGATGGCGCGCGCCGCGATCACGCACTTGTGCACGCCAATCTCGTGCACCCCGGCGCGCAGGCGGTTCATGTTGGAGAGCGCGAGCTCGTCGAAATCCGCGAGCCGCAGCAGCCCCCCCACGCCTTCGAGCGCGAGCGTCACCGCGCTCGCCTGCCCCACGGAGAGCCCCACGACGCCGATCCGCTTGTCCCGGAGCGCGGCCTGCTCGTCGGGCGTGATCTTGTATCGATTGCGCGAAAAACGCAGCTCGCGGTAGTCGGCCTCGCCGAGCACGTGCACGAGCCGCCCGCTCCACGGGTAATGGACCCAGGTCCCGCGCTCCTCCGGCGGACCGTCCCCGAGCGCCGCGCGCACCGCCTCGTCGAGCGCCTCGCCGCGCAGCTTCTGCTTGGGCGAACGCGTCGCGCAGAGCTCGGCGAGCTGATCGACGTACCGATCGTGCACCTCGCGGACCTCTCCCGCGACGACGAGCGCCTCGACCTTCCGGCGATCCCACGCATCGGCGAGCGAGAACAGCGCCGGCTGGTACGTCCCCTGGTCCACGCCCGCGGCCAGCGCCGCGAGCCGCTCGGCGAGCTTCATTCCTTCCCCTGCTTCGGCTTGTAACGACCGATGGCCGTGAGCTCGTAGACGTGCTCCAAAAACTCCGGGAGGATCTGCGCCGCTATCGCCCAGCAATTGCCCGGCCCGAGATCCAGCATCTTGCAGCGCTCGATATGCTCCCCGTCCGGGTGCTCGTGCATGTACACGAAGCTCGATTTGCCCCGATTGCGATAAAACTGTCGCGCCTCTTCGATCAGCGGGACGAACGCGGCCCTGCCGCCGCGCCCGAACTCGTACAGGCGCACGCAATCGAGCAGCCGGAACAGATTCGTCCCCGTCTCGCCCGTCTCCACGATCGCCGCCGCCACGGGCACGCCCGCGCGCCGCGCCGTGAAGAACACGCGCTCGCGCCCCATCCCCGCTTCTTTCCAGAGCCGCGCCGTCTCCCCGAGCTCCACCCGGTCCGGCACGAGATCGAGCGCGTCGAGCAGCGCCGCCGTATGCGTCTTGCCGAGCTCGTCGACCAGCCACGCGATCTCGAAAGGCGCCGCGGGCCCGACGTCGAATCGCTCGCCCGAAATCGCCTCGCTCGTCCCGGCCGATTGCGCTTCGAGCAGCCGGAACGGCCGGATCGCCGCGAGCCCCTGGTCCACGTAGGGCCGCGCGAAATCGAGGTGCGCCATCGACCAGGGCACCTCGCCGTCGATATACGCGAGCGCCCAGGTGAAGGCCGGATCGAGCTGCGGATACTCGAATGCCCGCAGATAAATGTCGCGCAGGATCTGCCGCACGTGCGCGACGCCGGGCGCCTTGCCCGGGCGCTTGGCGAGCTGGTGGATGAGCCAGCTCCCGCTGTAAATCTTGGCCACCGAGAGCGAGGCCTCGATCCCGCGCTCCGAGGGCCACACGGCCTGGCAGATGATCCGCGGGGCCGCCGCCGCCCGCGCGCCGAACTCGAGGAACGTCTTCTTCAGCGGCTCGAACTGGTCCGGCGTTTTACCGGACAAATTGAAATAACCCGATTGCTGGAGCAGGCTCCACATCGACTCCGGCGTCTCCGACCCGCCGAGCGTCTTTTCGTGGAGCTCCTGGCTCACGAGCCGCATCCAGGGCCCCTCGTCCTTCGACGTCCGCGGCGCCACCTTGAGCCCGCAGCGCGCCTTCGCCCCATTGCGCGCCGGGAGCACGTACCGCACCTCGCCGTGCATGTGCAGCGGCGCCTCGTCCCCGACGCACACCTCGATGTCGGGCATCTCCAGGCCCGGAAACACGAGATCCCGGTCGGCGTCGACCTCGAAGCACAAGCCCGCGAACGAGACGTCGAGCACTGGCCGCCCGGACACGACCACCTCGGGCCATATCGGGTGCTTGAACGACGCCGTGACCGGGCGCTGCACCTTGCAGCGCCGGAACCAGCGGTGCCGCACCCGCTCGATCCGCGTCGGCATCGGCGTCGTCACGCGCCCATCGGCCTCGAACTCGGCCTTGTCGAGGTGAATCCGGTGAATCGAGTTGTACCCGCCGAGGTCGATGATGTACGGCGGCGAGCCCCAGCCGCGCGCCGAGCGCCACACGAGCCGCGTCTCCTCGCGCGCCTCGATCTTCTCGGCCTTGACCGGCACGTCCGCCCCCACGAGGAGCCCCTCGCTGCCCGCGTGAATCAGCGCGCGCAGGATCGCCCGCACCCGGCCCGGATCGTCGATCTGCTCGCGGACGCGCGACAGGCTCCGCGCGAGCTCCGCGTGCCCGATGACGTAAAGCTCCTGCAGAAGGCCGAGGATCTTCCGGCCGAGCTCCTGCGTGACGCGCTCGAACTGCACGCTGACGAGCACGTTCCCCTGCGGCCCCGAAGGCTCGATCGACACCACCACGCCCTCGACGGGCCCGACCGCGCCCTTGCCCGAGAGCATGTACGCCGTCACGCGCCCGCCGAGCCGCGGGATCAGCCCGTCGCCCGGGGAAAACCACACCGCCGAGGGCGAGAGCCGCACCACGGACGCCGGCAGGATCCAGCGCCCCTCGGTGAGCAGCGCGACCGCGCACGCCCCCTCGCGCAGCCGGTAGCCCGGCCCCGCCTCGCCGCTCACCCGCCGGAACCGGACCGAGGGCGGGCTCTCCGTGTAATCGGCCGAGCGCGGCGCCTCCGAGGGCCGCGGCGGCCGCATGTCCGACAGGCGCCGCGACGGGAACCGCACCGACCCCGGAATCTCCCCGAGCGGCTCGTCCTCGCGCATCCCGAGCGCCGCGCGCCCTTCCGCCGTCAGGCGCGGGAACCGCACCGACGCCGGGCCCTCGGAGAGCACCTCGTCGTCGCGCCCCGGCGCGCGCTCCGACGCCGACGCCGACGGCGCGATCGACCGCGGGAACCGGAGCGACGGCGGCGGCTCCGCGAGCCCCTCCTCCTCGCGGAGCAGGCCGACCGGCGGCGCCGAGAGCGGCGGACCCGAGAGCGGCCGCGGGAACCGGAGCGACGGCGGCGGCTCGCTCAAATGCTCGTCATCGCGCGGCGGCCCCCACGACGAGTGCCGCGCCTCCGGCATGGATCGCGGAAATCGCACCGACGGCGGCGGCTCGCTCAAATGCTCGTCATCGCGCGGCGGCCCCCACGACGAGTGCCGCGCCTCCGGCATGGACCGCGGAAATCGCACCGACGGCGGCGGCTCGCTCAAATGGTCCTCGTCGCGCGGCGGGCCCCACGACGCCGGCATTGCGCGCGAAAACCGCACCGACGGCGGCGGCTCGCTCCGCCGGTCCTCGTCCAGCATATTGAGCGCCGCGCGCCCATCCGCGGTCAGCCGCGGAAATCGCACCGACGACGGTCCGTCCGACAACGGATTGACGCTTGGCGGTGCCGGCGACTCCGGGGTCGCGGCGGATCGTGGCTCACCGCCTGCGCCCGGCGCCCGTTCGCTGCTCACCCCTCACCCCCTCGGGGAGCCATCGAAGCACGGAAGCGCCGACTCTTCGCGTCAAGCAAGGTGCGATGCCTCCAGCGGTCTCACGTTCGGGCGACGAAAAGCCTCGGACCCCAACCTCGGGTCCGACATTCGTCGTGGCCGGAGCGCGTTCCCACGCGTTCGAGCCACGGACCAACACCCGTTTTTATCGAACGGCCCCGACAGCGTCAAGGCCGTCGTCACGCGCTACCGTGTAATTGTCACCACCAACCGGCCCCAGGGTTCGTCCCCTGGTCGTTGGAATCTCCGCTTCGTCAGCCCTCGTCCGGCATCGTCTTCGACGGCCCCGCGCCCTTGGCCTTCTTGAGCTGCATGCGCAGCGTCTGGACCGCGGTCCTCATCGCAATGTGATATCGCGGCGGAACGTCGAGATACATGAGCGCCTGATTGATATGATCCGGCGGAAAAGCCGCATACGCATCGTGGTAAAACCACCGGAGCGCCGTGAGCACGCCGCGGACGAACGACGACGCAGTGACGGTCGCCACCTTCGGCTCTTTCTTGTTCGGCACGTAGCTCGGTGAGGCGCGCAGCTCATCGACGCGCATTTTCAAGCGCTTCCGTTGCGAGGCCGTCGGCGCTCCCCCGTCCGTTACGATGAGAATGGACTCATACGTGTAGTGCAGCATCCATTCGTCCCACTCCTCTTCGGTGGGCGCCATGGCGTTGTGGACGAGGACGAAGTAGTCGCCCACTTTCTGGAAGGCCAGGTTCTTCATCCAGATCGCTCCAGCCGCACCGCCGCCGCAACGCTACCGATCACTCCTCGTCTCGGCCAGCGTACAGGAGGGCCGAAAGCTTGGCAAGCAAGGCCCAAGCCCCGCGGGTTTCGCCGGACAAGACCCCTCCAAAGGCTTAAGGCACGTGAAAACGGGCCCTGGCTCACTTCTTCAGGAAGTCGACGTCCCCCTTCTTCTGCATCTTCGAGGGCTTCGCCTTCTCGTTCTCGGTGCCCCGATCCAGAAGCTCCGGATCGAGCTTCGGCTTCACGCCCGTCGGCACCGGCTTCGGCGCCGGCGCGACCTTCTTCGGCGCCGGCGCGTCCTCGTTTCTCTCGCCCTTCACGTCCTTGGTGTCGCGCGGCGTCGTCGTGGGCGTCGGCGGCACCGTGAGCGCCCGCCGCGCCCGCTCGCGCGCCGCTTGCACCTCCGGCGCCTCATCCCCCTTCGGATCAAGCTGCCGCGCCGCATCGAGCTCCTCCACGCAGATACGATACGACCCGCGCTCGCACCACCAGAGCGCGTCCGCCCGGAGCGCCCGCGCCCTGTCGAGCGGCGTATCCAACGGCGCCGGCACCCGATCCGGCAGCGGCAAGATCGCCTCCGGATCCTCGGCATCCCGCGCCACGCGCCACAACACCACCGCGAGGACCACGAGCGCCGCCACGGCCGCGAGCTCCGCGAGCCACCGCTCCTTCATCCAGCGCCGCATCCGCGACACGCGTTGCCGCACGCGCGCCGCCGGGACCTGCTCCTCCTCGGCGATGCTCTCGAGCTTCTCGCCCTCGCCCTCCCGCGCCATCCAAGCGAGCGTCTTTTTCGCCTCCTCGGTCGCCGGCGCCTGACGCTCGGCCCAGCGGAGGAGCGCCTCTTCCTCGACCGGCGGCGGGCCCGCCACGAGCTCGGGCGGATCCCGCACCTCCTCGCGCGCCGTGCGCCGATGCGCATCCGCGACCTTGTGCCGCGCGATCCCGAGCAGGTACTTGCGCAGCTCGGCGCCGTCGTCCGGGCGGTTCTTCGCGATGAGCGCCTCGCAGAGGACGGTCTGGACGATATCGTCGGCGTCCGCAGGCGAGACCCGGCGGCGCACGAAATCGAGCAAGAATCGCCGCAGCTCCGGATCCGCCAGCGGCTCGGAAACCCTCGGTTCGTCCATGGGCATCGGAGCGCTCATCGCCCCCTCATCGGAGAACGTACCCGGAGTGTGACAGGCGAAAAAATGATTTTTTTTCGCGCGCCCCAGCCGTCACGATCGCCCCCGGATCCCCGACAGCGGGGCATGAACGCCCTCTTCGCGCTCCTCCTGCTCCCCACGGTCCTCCTCCCGTCCCCGCTCCCCGGCGCGCCGGCCGGAGCGCCTGGCAAACCCAAGGTCGAAGCAGCCGCGCTCATCCGCGTCGACAAGAGCGAGCACCGGCTCGAGCTCGTCGCCCAAGGCGGTCGTGTGATCAAGACGTACAAGGTCGCGCTCGGCAGCGGCGGCGCGGGCCCCAAGCGCTTCGAGGGCGACAAGGTCACGCCCGTCGGCACCTACCGCGTGAAGGGCCGCTTCAAGGGCCTGTTCCATCAGTTCTTGAACGTGACCTACCCGAACGACGAGGACCGCGCGCGCTTCGCCGAGCTGAAGCGCCGCGGCGAGGTCCCGCCCGGCCGCACCGTCGGCTTTGGCATCGGCATCCACGGCGTCGGCCAGCGCGACTGGAACAGCGTGCACAAGCAATCCGACTGGACCCACGGCTGCATCGCGCTCGACGACGCCGAAATCGACGAGCTCTCCCGCCTCGTCCCCGACGACACGACGCTCGTCATCACGGACTGATTCCTGTTGAGGGATCGGGGAGTCGGGCTGTATGGTCCCGACGAACCGATGACGACGGAGATGCATTGCTGGCTCGTCAAGAGCGAACCCTACAAATACTCGTTCGCCCAGCTCCTCGCCGACAAGCGGGCCGTCTGGGATGGCGTGCGCAACTACGAAGCCCGAAACAACCTGCGCGCCATGAAGAAGGGCGATCTCCTGCTCTTCTATCACTCGAACGAAGGCAAGGCCGTCGTCGGGATCGCCCGCGTCGCCCGCGAAGCCTACCCAGATCCCACCGCCTCAGGCGAAGACTGGAGCGCCATCGACATCGAGCCCGTCATCGCCCTCAAAGCCCCCGTCGAGCTCGAAGTCATCAAGAGCGATCCGTTCCTGACCGACATCGCCCTGCTCAAGCGCTCCCGCCTCAGCGTCGTCCCCGTCTCAGCCGAGCACTTCGAACACGTGCTCGCCCTCGGAAAAACAAAGCTCCCTGTCCGAAAAACGCGGCGGACTTGACGAAAGGCCCCCCCCGGGGCGACGCTGCGCGCCGTGATCCGCCCCAGCCTGCGCTCGCGCACCGCGTTCCCCCTCGCCGCACTCCTCGCGGCCTCCCTCGCCGCCTGCTCCAACGTGCAAGTCACGTCAGCCGTCACGAATGAGCCCGTCTGCGCCCATTTCACGCTCGGCGGCCCCAACAACAAGATGCGCGGCGGGCTGCGTCAGCCAGTCCGGATCACCGTGCTCGACGGCGACGATCAAGTCGCGCGCGTCCTTCTCCTCGGCAAACGAGCCGAAGCAGACCCCGGCGTACGGCTCGTGCTCCCAGACAAGGACGCCGAGTACAAGGTCGAGTGGTCCCAGTGCAGCAACGAGCGCGCCTCCGTGCCACTCCGCGCAGGCAAGGCCCCCGAGCGCGACCTGACGACCTACGAGTGCGGCGAAGCCAAGGTCTACAAGACCGACACCCTCGTCACGAAAAAAGGCGACCGCGCCTCCCACGCGTTCACCTTCCAGCCCCCCCCGAACCCCGCCTGCTGGGCCGACGAGCGCCCCACCGAAGAACCCCCAAAGCCCGCCGCCGCCCCCGAACCCCCCCCGCCCGCCGAACCCGCCGACGCAGGCGCCGACGACGCCGCCCCCGACGCCGCAGGCGACGCCGGCGACGCAGGCACGGACGCAGGCGCCGCGAAGCCGGCCGACGGCACGAAGGACAAACCAGCCGAGGCACCAAAGGTCGAAGCACCGAAGGCCGTGGTGCCCCAGTCCGCGCCCGAAGCCCCGAAGCCTGCGGCGACGCCGTAGCGCTGGGGCGTTGCGCTGGGGCGTTGCGCTGGGGCGTTGCCCCAGGCCCCAGGAGGGGGCTGTCCGCCCCCTCCACCCCGGACCAGCGAGGCGCTGGACCCAAGCTCGATGAACTGCGCGGTGCGCAGTTCATCGAACAGGCCGGGTCAAGACCGGTCGCGACCCTGCCAGCCAAAACGGCAGCGCTGACGTTTCAACCGGCAGCGTACGCGTCGCCAGCTTGAACCCCACCTCCACGGTCTTGCCACCGGCCCGTTGGGAGAACTGCGCACCGCGCAGTTCTCCCATCACCGGTCCAGGCCGTGCCTGGTCCGGGGTCGAGGGGGCGGACAGCCCCCCGCGGGGTCCGGGGCAGCGCCCCGGCGCGATGGCTTCCGCGTGGGGTGGTTCCCGTGCATGTCTATGCCGGACCATAACCCGTTACCAGCATTGTGCGTCGACCAGTTGAAGGGCGCCGCCCCGGACGCCGCGGCTGATCCGTGCGCCCCCTGCCCACGCGCCTCTCGCGCACGAAAATTGCCGCTGTTCCCCGCCTGAATGGCGATCATCGAACAGACGTGGACGTTCTTTCCGGGGCGCTCGTATAGCCAGGTCGAGCTCTCCGAGGCGCTCCCCCGGTGGCTCGATGGACGCGCCCTCGGGCTCGCCCGCCAGCTCTTCCGGAGAAGCGCGGTCGAGCGACGCAACATGGTCATCACCCCGGAGGAGCTCGTCTCCGTCGGCCGCTCCTTTGCCGCAAAAAACGAACTCTACCGCACGACCGTCCGTGACGCCTGCGGCGCGCTCGCCCGGCGCATCGCCGAGGGGACGACCGAAGACGAGCGCGACAGCATCGACCTCGTCATCACGGCTTCCTGCACGGGATTCCAGATTCCGGCGATGGACGCGACGCTCGTCGCGGCGCTCTCGCTCTCGCCGAACGTCCGCCGCATCAACCTCACGCAGCACGGCTGCGCGGGCGGCGCCGCGGCCCTCGCGATCGCGCACGAATGGCTCGCCGGCCGCCCCGAGGCCCGCGCCCTCGTGGTCTGCGTCGAGCTCTGCTCGCTCACCTTCTTGCCCGAAGATCGAAGCGAGGAAAACCTGGTCTCCGCGGCGATCTTCGCCGACGGCGCTGCCGCCGTGATCCTCGCGGGCGAGCGAGCCGAGCGGCGTGACGCGAGGGCGCCGGCGCTCCGGGTCCGCGACACCTTCCGCGAGCTCTTCGCCTGCACCGAGCACTTCATGGGCTTCGAAGTCCGCGAGGAGGGGCTCAAGATCAAGCTCTCGCGCGACGTCGTCGCCTTCGCCGAGCGCGGCCTGCCGGACCTCTTCTCGCGGGTGCTCCGCCGGTTCGACGTGCCCGACCCGAGCCACCTCTCGTTCGGCGCAGTGCACCCCGGCGGCCGGCGCGTGCTCGAAGCGCTCGAAGATCACGCGCGGCTCCCGAAGAGCGTGACGCGCACGAGCTGGGACACACTCGAGCAGCACGGCAACATGTCCTCGGTGACCGTGCTCGTCGCGCTCGATCAAATCCTGCACGAAGAGGGCCCGCTCGGGCCCGGCGCGCTCGGGCTCGTCACCGCATTCGGCCCAGGCTTCTGCGCAGAAATCGGCCTCCTGGAGACCACCGCCGGGCAATGAGCGAGAGGCCTCCGCTCGGGATCGTCGGCGGCGGGATCGCAGGCCTCGCCGCGGCCATCGCAGCAGCCCAGCGCGGCCGCGAGGTCGTCGTCTGGGAGAGCGGCGTCATCGGCCGCGACAAAGTCTGCGGCGAGTTCCTCTCCCCCGAAGCCGAAGAGGATCTCGACGCCCTCGGCTGCGGCGATCTCACCTCCGCGCTGAAACCCGCGCCGCTGCGCACCGTGGCCCTCTTCGGCGCCGGCGGCGCGCGCCTCGACCTCACGCTCCCCGACCGCCCCGCACTCGGCCTGACGCGCGCAGCCCTGGAAACCTTCCTCGCCCGCCGCGCGCAAGACGCCGGCGCGACCGTCCTCGAACGCACGCCCGTCCGCGCGCTGGCCCCCAAGCCGCCACGCACCCTCGAAATCCAAACCCAAGCCGGCGCGCGCGCCGTCCGCGGCCTCGTCCTCTCCATGGGCAAACGCTCCCCGCTCGACGCCCCCCTCGCCCTGCCACGCGCCCGCGCCGACCGCCCCACCTTCGTCGCCCTCAAAGCCTACTGCGCGCCCACGCCCCTCGAAGCCGACGTCGAGCTCTACCTCGTGCCCGGCGGCTACATCGGCGTAAACCCCGTCGAAGACGGTCGCATCGGCATCTGCGCGCTCCTCGACGGCAACACGCGCCCCGACTGGCAAACCCTCGAAGCCCACGCCACCCACCACCCCGCCCTCGCCCAACGTCTCGCCGCCCTCGGCCCCCCCACGCAAAAACCCCGAGGCCTCGCCCGCTTCGGCTTCGGCCCCCAAGCCATCGCGCGCACCTGCCCCACAACAGGCGTCCCCCTGCTCTTCGCCGGCGACGCCGCACGTCTCGTCCCCTCCTTCACAGGCGACGGCATGGCCATCGCCCTCCGCAGCGGCCGTCTCGCCGCCCTCGCCACCTTCTCCCCCGACCCCATCCACGCCTACACCCGCGCCTTCTCCCGCGCCTTCACAGCCCGCTTTCTCGTCGCCGGCGCATTGCACGGTCTCCTCCTGCGCCCGCCCATCTTCGAGCTGCTCGCGCCGCTGGTGGGTCATGCGCCAAGGGTCGTCGACATGTTGTATCGCGCGACACGGGGGTGAGGAGGGAGGAGGCGTAGCGCCGGGGCGCTGCCCCGGTCCCCGCGGGGGGCTGTCCGCCCCCTCGACCCCGGACCAGCGAGGCGCTGGACCCAGGGTTGAAAAACTGCGCGCTGCGCAGTTTTTCAAGCAGGCCGACGAAGAAGCCGGGGCGCCAGCAGAACCAGTAGCGCGGCTGTGCCTTCACGGGTCGGCCTTGTGCCTGCGTGACGGCATCGTCTGCCGCGGCGAGGCGAGTGTGTGCATTTACACGTCGGCGCGCTGCATTCCTGCGGTCGATGCTTGCATCCATGGGTTCGACGTGTGCCGTCACACGTCGAGGGTCTGCCTTGGGGGGGAATGGGCGTGCCTTTGCGGGGAGAGGGTGTGCCTTCGCGGGTGGATGGCGTGCCTTGGCGGGGGTTGGGGATGCATCCGTGGGGGAGGCGTTTGCCGCGCGGGGGCGGGGGCGTGCAATCGAGTGCTTTTGGACGTTTTTTGTTCGGCTTTGGCTCCTCGTGCTCGTCGCTTTGGGTATCTCGATATGGCTCCTCGGGTGCGTCGCGACAGGCGCGCATACGCAGGCGTGGGCGCAGACGATGAACTGCGCTCCGCGCAGCTCATCGAACAGGCCCGCTCAAGACCAGCAACGACCCTGCCCACCAAGACCGCCGCGCTGCGGGTTCGGCTGGCACCCCGGCTCCTTCCTCGGCCTGCTTGAAAAACTGCGCATCGCGCAGTTTTTCAACCCTGGGTCCAGCGCCTCGCTGGTCCGGGGTCGAGGGGGCGGACAGCCCCCCGCGGGGTCCGGGGCGGCGCCCCGGCGGCGGCGGCGCTTCCCTGCGGTTTGGGGGTGAGGACTCGCCTCGTTTGCACTATAGGGGGCGCTTCCACAATTCCCTCCGCTTCTCCGAGGTTTGCCCTGAGCGCCGCACCTTCTTCCCGCCGTTTGCCCGAGCGCCTGTTTGACCGGCTCGGCCGCTTGCAGTTCGAACGCCCACTTGTTCCGCTCCTCATCGCGGCGGCGCTCACGGTCGTCTCGGTGGTCCTTGCGTTGCGGCTCACCATCCAGACGGGGTTCGAATCGCTCTTGCCCTCCTCTCGCCCGAGTGTGCAGGAGCTCAATCGGGTCGCTGCGCGCACGGCGGGCGTCTCCACGCTCTTCATCGTCCTTGAAGGCGGCCCGAACACGCCCACAACGGCGCTTCGACAGGCGGGGGATGCTCTTGTGCCTGCCCTCGCGGCCGTGGGCGCGCCCTGGGTGGGCAGCGTCGAGGATGGGGTCCATGAGGCGCGCGCCTTCCTCTCGCCTCGCGCTGGCCTTTATGCGGAGACGAAGGACCTTGAAGGCCTGCGCGACGACATCGAGGCGCGGTATGCTTACGAGGTCAACAAGGCCACGGGCACCTTGCTCGATGAGAGCGAAGAGCCTCCGGCGCTCGACGCCGAGAGCATCAAAAAGCGCTTCAAGCTCGGCACCGAGGCCACGCCCGACCGTTTCCCCGACGGCTATTACCAATCGAAGGACGGCAAGACGCTCGTCGTCGCCGTCCGATCCAAGGTCATTGGCAGCGATTTTGCGCGGGGCAGCGAGGCCTTGCGCCGCATCCGTGAGGCTGTCGCTCGGGTGAACCCTGCCTCGTTCCACCCCGAGATCCGCTATGGCTTCGGCGGTGACCTCCAGACGGGCATCTCCGAGTTTGCTGCGATCAACGCGGACCTCACCGAGGTCGGCCTCTTTGGGGCGGCGCTGCTCGCGGGCGTCGTGTTCCTCTATTACCTCCGCATCCGCACGCTCTTCGCCATGCTGATCACCATCGGCATTGGCGTCGCGTGGACGTTTGGCGCCACCGAGCTCTTGATTGGCCATTTGAACATGGCCACGGGCTTTCTTTTCACGATCGTCGCGGGCAACGGCATCAATTTCAGCATCATCTACATGGCGCGGTACCTCGAAGCGCGCAGGGACAAGGTCCCGCTCGCCGAGGCGCTCGATCTCGCGCGCCGGGAGACCTTTCGCCCCACGCTCACGGCGGCTGCCGCGGCCGGCGCGGCGTATGGCTCGCTCGGCGTCACCGAGTTCCGCGGCTTCCGCGATTTCGGCGTCATTGGCGGCATTGGCATGCTCCTCTGCTGGATCGCGACCTACCTCGCCCTGCCGAGCATCCTCACGTGGATGGAGCGGCTCCTCCCGCTCGATCGCGAGGCCAAGGGCGTCTGGGGCCGCATCCAGCGCGCCACGCAGGGCGGGCTCGCGTTTGGCCGTCCGTTCGCGGCCCTCGCCGAGCGCGCCCCGCGCTTGCTCACGGTCCTCGGCGTCGCCGTGGCCCTCGCCGGCGGCGCCTTTGTGGTCTTCTACGTGAAGAGCGATCCGATGGAATACGACCTCCGGAACCTGCGCACCGATGCGAGCGCGCGGGCCGAGGAGATTCGCCTGAGCACGCTCGCCGAGCAGATCACGGGCTACGTCGGCACGGACGGCATGGCCATCCTCGTCGACCGCCCCGAGCAGGTCGAGCCTCTGCGCGAGGCGCTTTATGCGAAGCGCGACGCCGCGCCCCCGGGGGAAAAACCTTTCGAGAAGGTCCACGCGCTCCAGGACTTCGTCCCCGCGGCGCAGGCCGAGAAGATCCCGATCCTCGAAGAGATCAAGCAAAAGGTCCTGAAGGCGCATCGCCGCGGCGTCCTCCCGGACGCGGACTGGAAGACGATCGAAGAGGTCTTGCCCCCGGACGACCTGAAGCCCTTTGGCATCCAGGACCTGCCGGCGGGCCTCGCGCGTGCGTTCACCGAGACCGACGGCACGCGCGGCCGCATCGTCTACATCAGCCCGACCGAGGGCCAGACCGTCGACGACGCCCATTACCTCTTCCGCTGGGCGAACGCGTATCGACGCACGGTCTTGCCGGACGGCAGCGTGATCCTCGGCTCGGGCCGCGCGGTCATTTATGCCGACATGTGGGCCGCCGTCATCGACGACATCCCGCCCGCGGTGCTCTTGTCGCTCCTCGGCACGGTCCTCGCGGTGCTCGTCGCCTTCCGCCGCGGCCTCCCCTCGGTCTACGTGCTCGCCGCCTTGCTCGTCGGCATCGGCTGGATGGCGCTCGCGCTCGTCGTGATGAAGGTCAAGCTGAACTTCTTGAACTTCATCGCATTGCCGCTCACGTTCGGCATCGGCGTCGATTACGCAGTGAACATCGTGCAGCGGTATACCCGCGAGGGCACGGGCGGCGCGATGGCCGCGGTGCGCGAGACGGGCGGCGCGGTCGTGCTTTGCAGCCTCACCACGGCGCTCGGGTACATGGCGCTCGTGCGCTCGAATAACTTCGCCGTGCGCAGCATGGGCGTCGCCGCGGTCATCGGCGAGGTCACCTGCCTCTTCGCCGCCGTGATCGTCCTGCCCGCGGCCCTCGTGTGGATGGATCGGAAGCGCGCGTGACGACGGACGCTTCCCTTCGGGGCCGGCTCGTCTTATCGTGCCGCCCGTGACAAAGTCCGAAGATCGAGGTGGGGGAACGACAGCGCGCAGCGGCTCGGGGCTGCGCTCCGCGGCGAGCCTCCTGTTCACGGTGGCGCTGCTCGCGGCGACGGGCGCGGCGCTTTACAACGTGTTTGGCGTGAGCGTGGAGATCGAGGCGCTCGCCTCGGAGACCGCGTGCCAGGGCCAGGGGCCCGCGTGCAAGGCGCAATTCACCTACTGGGAGCGCTCGCCGATCGCGCACACGTTCGCGATGCAGACGCCCCAGGGCAATCACCCCGTGGTGTGCAAACGCGAGTACATCCTCGCGGGCGCGTGGAGCTGCAAGGGCAAGGACGGCGCCGCGACGGCGACGGCCGAGCCGAGCCCGTCGGCCTCCGCCGCGCCGTCGACGAAAGCGCCGGCGAAGGCGGGGCCGGCGAAGACCCCGGGGAAGACGCCCTGACGAGGGCGCGGGCTCGAACGAGCAGCCCCGCGAAGCGCTCACTCCCCCGGCAGAAACCGCGGCACGCGCAGCAAGCTGCTCGTCGTCTCGTCGGTGCTGCTCGAACGCCAAACGGCGATGTAATATAGACAGGACGTATCGAGCGTGAACTGCTGGATGGCGTCCGGCGAGGAAAAGATCTGCACCTGCCCGCCCCCGGTCTTGGGGATGCGGTTCATGATGCGCGCCTGGCCATTGGCCCAGTACAGGTAATTCTCGTCCTGCGCCATTGCGGCCGCGAGGTCGCTGCTGGCGAATGGCCACTCCGTGAGGGTCTTCGCCTCACTCCCGTCCTTCCGGGCGCGCACCAGGCGGACGGGGCTCGCGTTCGTTGCAATCCAGAAGAGGAACGTCGAATCGGCAACGAAATGCGTGGTGGCGGCGCCATCGATGACGAGGAGCGCGCCGCCCTCCTTCGGCGTCGCGTGAAAGCCCGGCATCGACCAGAGCCCGCTGGCCGACCAGTACAGCTTGTCCTCGTCCGCGATCATGCGCGGCACCATGTCCGGCGTGAGATCCTTGTCCTTGGCCAGGGTATCGGGCGTGCCGCCCGACTTCGAGACCCGCCGCACGGCTTGATCGGCCGGAGCGATCCAGTACACGAACGATGCGTCCGCCGCGATCGACATCGAGCCCTCCTCGTTGTCCGCGAGGAGGCTCGTCCCGCTCCCGTCCTTCGAGGCGCGCATGACCCGATCGCCGTCCATGAAATAGAGCGAGCTCGCATCCGCGACGAGGGACTCGGTCCAGGCCGACGCCGGGACCACCGTCTCGATCGCCCCGCCGGCCTTGGGCACGCGCAGCACCGCCCCCCCGGCGCCATACTGGGTGAAATACACGTGGTCGCCGTCGGCGAGCACGCCCGAGAGCCGCTCGGCCCCGCTGACGAGGACCACCGGCGCCTCGCCGGCCGTGCAAAGCGGGGCCTCGCAGACGCCCGCATTGCAGGACCCGCCGCCGCAACACGCCGCCGACGTGCGGCACGCCTGCCCCTCGGCCGCGCAGACATCCTCGCTCCGCGTGCTCTCCGACAGCTCCGTCCGCGCCCCGCAGCCGGCCCCGACGAGCCCGACGACGAGCGCCGCCATCACCTTCCTGTTCGCCATGAAAGCTCCTGCGCTGAAAGATCCGTGCAACACGACGTTCATTCGCGTACCACGACCGAGCACACGACGCTCGTCGCCGCGCTGATCGTTACATGCTGTCGCGTGGTGTGGGGGGCGCGTGGCGTGACACGCCCGCGCGCGATGGAGGCGGCGCATTCCCGGGTCGCGCCCCTGAACATCGCGGCGAACACGGCCTCGCGGGCGAGGACGAAGCGCGCACGGCAGCCCCTCGTCGCGCTTCAGGTCCGGCTGGCCGCTCGAAGCCGAGCGGCCGCGGGGCCGTCGTCACGGACGTAACTTTGTGCTTGCATGGTTTGAGGTCAAATCATATATCTCGCATAGACAGTTTGACCTCAAACTTTCTACGCGGAGGCTGCGTGGCGGAAACAAGAGCTCCACAGACGAACAAACTGCGTGTGTTCCAGCGCAAGGACATCGACAACATCCCCCAGCTCGCCGCGCTGCCGGCGTCCGAGCGGGAGGCGATGAAGGTCGTCTCCGCGGTGCTCCCATTTCGGGTGAACAACTACGTCCTGGAGGAGCTCATCGATTGGAATCGCGTCCCGGATGACCCCATGTACCGCCTCACGTTCCCTCACCGGGAGATGCTGAGCGACGACGATTATCGCCTCGTCGAGGCGCTCGTCCGCGAGGACGCGCCCGCGAACGTGGTGCAGGCGGCCGCGCGCGAGATCCAGACGCGGCTGAACCCGCATCCGGCCGGTCAGATCGAGCTGAACGTGCCCGTGCTGGATGGCCATCCGGCCCGTGGAATTCAGCACAAATATGCGGAGACGGTGCTCTTCTTCCCCACGCAGGGGCAGACGTGCCACGCGTACTGCACCTACTGCTTCCGCTGGCCCCAGTTCGTCGGACTGGACGACCTCAAATTCGCCAGCAAGGAGGCGGGGGATCTCGTCCGGTACGTCGAGGCGCACCCCAGCGTGACGAGCGTGCTGCTCACGGGCGGCGATCCGCTCGTGATGCGCACGGCGCTGCTCCGTCGCTACATCGAGCCGCTGCTCGCGGTCCCGCAGATCGCCTCGATCCGCCTCGGCACCAAATCGATGGCCTACTGGCCGGCTCGGTTCTTCGACGACAACGACGCCGACGACCTCCTGCGCCTGTTCGAGGACGTCGTCGCCGCCGGGAAAAACCTGGCGTTCATGGCTCATTATAGCCATCCGCGGGAGCTGTCGACGCCCGCCGCGGAGCGCGCGATGCAGCGCATCCTCTCGACGGGCGCCACGGTGCGGTGCCAGGCGCCCCTGATCCGCCACGTCAACGACGACGCCAGCGTGTGGGAGACGATGTGGCGCCGGCAGGTCCGCCTCGGCGCGATCCCCTATTACATGTTCATCGAGCGCGACACCGGCGCGCGCCATTACTTCGAGGTGCCTCTCGTCCGCGCGTACGAGATCTTCCGGGACGCATACTCCCGGGTCTCGGGCCTCGCGCGAACCGTGCGCGGACCTTCCATGAGCGCATTGCCTGGCAAGGTCGCCATCGACGGCATCCCGGAAATCCTGGGGCGCAAGGTCCTGGCCCTCCGATTCCTGCAAGCGCGGGATCCCTCGTGGGTCGGACGCCCGTTCTTCGCGCGCTTCGATCCCCGCGCCACGTGGTTCGACGCGCTCAGGCCCGCGTTCGACGAGCCCGAGTTCTTCTTCCAGCCCTCGCTCGAAAGAATGAAGCGCGCGCGGCGGACGACCGGAGCCTCGAAGCATCGGCTCCCCATGCACGACGACGTGGCCTGCGCCTGAGCGCACGGCCGCACGGGGGCGGCTCCGCCATCCGACAAACCACTGGCCCGACGAGGAGGATTCATGTGCGGAATCGTGGGAGCGTTCTCCCCCCAAAAGCCGTTCGACAAATTGCCGTTCACGACCAGGAACCTCGACCGCATCCACCACCGCGGTCCGGACGCGCAGGGCTTCTACGTCGATGATCACGCGATGCTGGGGTTCCGCCGGCTCGCCATCCTGGATCTCGCGGGCGGCGGGCAGCCGCTCTACTCCGAGGACGAGCAGATCGTCGTCCTCATCAATGGAGAGATCTACAACCACCACGAGCTGAGGCAACGGCTCGCCGACCATCACCGCTTTCGCTCCCGGGTGGACGGCGAGGTCCTCGTTCACCTGTACGAGGAGCGCGGGCTCGATTTCGTGAACGAGCTCCGGGGCATGTTCGCCTTCGCGCTCTACGATCGCAAGAAGCGCCGCCTCGTCCTCGGCCGCGACCGGGCGGGTCAGAAGCCGATGTTCTACCAGTGGAGCCAGGGGTCGCTTCGGTTCGCGTCCGAGATCAAACCGCTCCTGCAGGACGGCGACAAACCCGCTGTCAGCCGCGCCGCCCTCGCCGAGTACCTCCGTTTCGGGTACGTCCCCTCGCCGCGGACGATCCTCGAGGGGATCCACAAGCTGCCCGCCGGCTCGGTCCTCGTCGCGGACGCCGGCACGACCCCGCGCACGATCGATTACTGGAAGCTCCGCTTCTCGCGGGACGACGGCCGGACGGTGCCGCCACGCGAGGCCGAGCAATGGTGCAAAGATCTGCGGAGCACGCTCTCGTCCGCCGTGAAGATGCGCCTGGAGAGCGAGGTGCCGATGGGCTTCCTCCTGAGCGGAGGCGTCGACTCGGCCAGCGTGTTCGCGCTCGGCGTGGGCGGCCTCGACAAACGCCGGGCCCAGGCCTTCACCATCGGCTTCCGGGGCGCTCCGATCGACGAGTCCGAGGCCGCGGCCGAGGTGACCCGCCGATACGAGGCGAAGCATCGGATCATTCACCTGGAGCGCAGCGAGGCGACGTCGCTCGACGAGATCCTCCATCGCGTGGAGGAGCCGGTGTCGACGGACGCGCTGCTCCCGACGGCGTGCGTCTTCGAGGCCGTATCCCGGGCGAAGGTGACCACGGTGCTCTCCGGCGAGGGCAGCGACGAGCTCTTCGCCGGCTACACGAAGTTCGCGCGGGCCACGCGGGATCCGGAGCTCGAGCGCGTCGGCCCGCTGGAGCGGTATCTGCGCCACGAAGAGTTCGTCTTCACGGCGGAGGAGCGCGCGACCTTGCTCGGCGAGGACATCGTCGATCCCCGCTTCGACGAGCTCGAGCGCGAGGCGCGGGAGCTCGACCCGCTCTCCCAGATGCTCCTCCTCGAGACCCGCCTTCGCTTGCCCGATCGCATCAACCTTCGGCTCGATCGGACGAGCATGGCCCATAGCATCGAAGCGCGCGCGCCTTTCATGGACCACGGCGTGATGGAGTTCGCCGCGACCCTGCCCCACGCGGTCCGTACGGGGCCGAACTTCAACAAGCACGCGCTCCGCCACGCCATGCGCGATGCATTGCCCGAGGTCGTCCTGTCCGCGCGCAAGGCGCCGTTTCACGCCCCGGACACGTGGTTCACCGACGCCGGGCAGGACGAGGCGCTCCTCGGCCCGGACGCCATCGCCGAGGCGGGCCTCGTGAAGCCGGAGCCCGTGCAAGCGCTACGCGCGCGGGCGCGCGCCGGAGATCGGGCGGCGCAGGAGCGGATCTTTTCGCTGTACGTGCTGCACGCCTGGCACCGGGCGTTCTATCGCCGGCTCTGCGCGTGATCGCGGGCCGCTATTTGTCGCCGACCGTCGAGTGATACGTGAACTTCTTGCCCTTGATCTGCACGATCACGAGCGGTTTGTCTGCGTTTCGCTCGGCGTTGATCGCGATCTTCCCGGTGGCTCCCTGGAAATCCTTCGTCTCGGCGATGGCGTCCCGGATCGACGCCGGGGTGTCGCCCTTGGCTCGGCCGATCGCGTCGGCGAGCAGCTTCGCGGCGTCGTACCCCTGCGCCGCGAGGGCGGAGGGCTCCCTCTTGAAGCGCTCGGCGTACGCCTTGACGAATGCCTGCGAATGAGGCCAGGGCACGTCGGGGGAGAAATGGTTCGTGAAGTACGCCCCCTCGATCTCCTCGCCCGCGTCGGTCACGAGCGAATCGGCGTGCCACCCGTCTCCGCCGACGAACTGGCTGCCGGGAATCCCGGCCGCCTTGGCCTGCCGCGCGATGGGCACCATCGCGTTGTAATAGACCGGCGCGTAGATGATCTCGGGCCTCGCGTCGCGAATCTCGTTCAGGTACGTCGTGAAGTTCGTCTCGCTCTTGAGGAAGCTCTTTTCGAGGACGACCTCGGCGCCGAGCTTCTTGGCCTCCCTGCGGAACTCGTCCGCGAGGCCCGACGAATAGAGATCGTCGGAGGCGAAGAGGACGGCGAGGCGCTTCTTGCCGAGCGCCTCGACGACGAACCGCGCGCCGACCTGGCCCTGCTTGTCGTCGGTATAACAAGCCCGGAAGACGAAGGGGCCGACCTTCGTCACTTCCGCGTTCGTCGCCGAGGGCGCGATCATGGGGATCTGGTTCTTGTTCGCGACGATCCCGGCCGCCTTGGATCGGGCCGAGGAGACCTCGCCGAGCAGCGCGACGACCTTGTCGCGGTTGATGAGCTGCAGGACCTTGTTCGAGGCCTCCTGGGGATTCGACTTGTCGTCCTCGAACAGGAGCTTGATGGGTCTGCCCTTGACCCCGCCCGCCGCGTTGATCTCGTCGACGGCCAGCGCGATCCCCTCGCGCGTATCGACGCCGAACGAGGTATCGGCGCCCGAGAGGCTCAAATAGACGCCGACCCTCCATTCGTTCGCCGACGCGCCTCCGGGGCCCGCGCCGCTCCTGTCGCACCCCGGCGCGACGAGCGCGCTCGAAAGCGCGCCCCACGCGAGCGCCGTGATCCATTCCCTACGCCCGTATTTCTCACCCATCGCTGGCCCTCGAACGGTCGTGGTCCCACGCTCGTCCCTCCATGACCACAGGAAGAGCGTTTCTGCCGGATCGACCGCCAATCCGAGGGATCGACCTTATCATCCATTCGATCGGGCGGACAGCAGGAACGTGTCCATTTCGCCCGTCCCCGACGATTTCACATTTCGCGTGCAATCGGCGGCGGAGCTCCATCGTTCATTCGATTCTACCGGCAGAAACCGCAGAAGCTCCCGTCCTCCCGGGCGCGCGCGAGGCGCCCCGAGGTCGCGCGGACGCCCCGCAGCCGGGTCAAAGATCTTTACAGCATCGAACGCCGGTCGAATAGTCGAAGTAATCGAACGGATGCGCCCGCACCATGGAGGCACAACCGTCCTTCTTCGATCGCGCGTAAAACCCGCCGACGAACGTCCCCTCGGGATCGTCGATCCACTCGTCGATGTTGCCGACCATGTCGGCGATGCCGTCGCCCTCCCACCGGCTCGTGCAGGCCCGCGTCTCGCCCGTGCGGCGGAGGAGTGGCTTGTCCCCGGCCTTCACCGTGTTGAGGCGTGGATCGCTGTGACCGATGCTCGGATTGCCGTGGAGCAGCCCCGCGGGGTGCGCCTCGCGGAAGATGTTGCACTTGCCCTGCTCGTACGTGTCGCCATAAGGAAAGTTGCGGTCGTCCTCGCCCCGGCATGCCGTCTGCCACTCCGAGAGCGAACAAAGGCGCTTGCCCGCATTCTTGCAAGCGAGCGCGGCGAGCGGCCCCGTGAGGTAGCCCTGGGGGATCCGGCTCTTCTTCGACATCGCCTTGGGCTCGAAATTGCGCTGCGCTTGCCACGGCGGCAGCGGCGGCAGCGCCATCTCCCGCGCCTCGGTGGGCCCCACGGCGAGGCGCTCCTGCTCCCATCGTTTCTGGATCGAGAGCGCCTGCTTGCGGGAGGGCACGTAATACGGCGAGAGGTCCTGCCCCGTCTCGGTATCGATGAGGCTCGCCTCGTACCGATCGACGCAATAACTCTTCTTCACGCGCACCATCTCCGGCGGACACGTGGGCGTCGCCGGCTCGACGAGCGCAAAATCGTCGGGCTGCTCGGGGAGCGCCACGGGGGCGGGCGCAGAGGCGGACGCGGCGGCGGGCTCGGGCGCGGCAGCGGACGCGGACGCAGCGGCGGAGGCGGCAGGCGTGGGCGCGGCTTCGGGCTTTTTGTCCTCGCACGCCGTCAGGAACACCACGCCGGCCAGGATCATGCAGGCCAGAGACTTCATTGAAATGCATGCCCCCACGGGTCGCGGCCCGAGGGCTCCGGGCAGAGGTAACGTCGGACCACGATCCAATGGTGCATCGGATAGAGGATCGTGTCTTCCTTCATCGACAAACCCATCCGGCTCGTCTGCGCGCCGGGGAACGGCGTCTTCGGGTAGAACGGCACGATCCCCGAGAGCGCCTCGTACTCGTCGACGAGCCCCAGCAAATGCCCCGCCTCGTGCGCGATCACCGGCAGGGACCAGCCGCTCCGCAGCGACCAGAAATACGGCGTCCGCCCGCACGTCGTCGACAGCGGCAACGTGAGATCCACCGGCACGCCTTCCCGCGCAGCCTGGTCGTGCGGCAAGAACGTGAAATCGTACCGGACCGGCAAACCGTATCGCTCGGCGTCCCGGTTCCAGTACTGCTCGGCCTCCTCGGACCAGCGCACGAGCAGCGCTTCCATGTTGTGCCGCGTCCCCGCCACCCGAAATTCCCCCGAGGCCGGGCACGCCACCGTCGTGTTCGATCGGGAAAACGGGACGCCCCGGCACACGACCTCCCCCTCGTACCGTTCTTTCCCGTCGCAATCGGCGAGCTCCAGCGTCCCGCCCTCCCGCGGGAGCACCACCGCGAACCGCGCGGACACCTCCCAGCGCCCCGGCGCGCCCCCGCGCGCCCCCACCCGTCGCACCTGATAATGCATCGGACCAAAAAAGAACCGATAATGCGGCATCGACCCGCGAATCGTACGCTCGCCTTCCTCCACGTCGCCGAAAAAGACCTCCCGCGGCGACGGCGCACACGTATAAGCGTCCTCCGCCAAGGTCGTCGCGAGCACGTCCCGAAAGGTCGCGCGCGCCTCGGCGCCGAGCCCGGGCGTCATGGACTCGAGCTCACGCGCGACGTCGTCGGCCGGCAAGAATCGCGCGTCGAACCGCGACGCAGCGCATCCCGAAGCCGCGATCGCGCCGAAAACGACGAGCGCCGCGGCACGAGCAGGCTTTGGCCCTCGCCATCCGGCGCTTTTCCTTGCCTCGTCCCTTCGCATCGGGCTACCACCATGGGCCCCACGCGCGCTGCTCGGCAATCCGGATCCGGACGAGGGGCAGGCACGTAGGGGGGAGACCCCGACACCCCGGGGGGAGACGATCATGGCGGGGGGAGGTTTCGCACGAAGCGCTCGAAGTCGCGACTTCCCTGGGGTGACGGTACAAAAAAGACACGCTCGGAACGGAGATTGACCATGAGCATGAACAAGATGATGGCGACGCTTGCAGTGGGCGGAATGATCGCGGGCCTCGCGGCGTGTGGCGGCAGCCAGGCGCAGCCCGAGAACGCCGACAGCAAGGCGGGCGCCGAGGCCGGCACCGAGGCCAAGTGCAGCGGCGCCAAGGGCGGCGAGGCCGGCGGCGAGCACAAGTGCTCCGGCGGCAAGTGCAGCGGGTCGAAGGAAGCCGCGCCGGCCGACGGCGCCGCCCCCGCCCCGGCCGACGCGCCGAAGTGATTCGAGCGGCCCCCCGCGCCGCTCGAGCCCGAAGGGCCGCCGCTTCCACCTCGGGTGGCGCGCGCGGCCCTTCGTTTTTACACCGCTGCCCCGGAGAACCGCGATGACCGCACCCGACCGCATGCGCCTCGGCCTCCCCGACCTCGGGATCGGCGTGGGCCTGCGCCTGCCGCACTACGAGGAGATCTTCGAGACCCGCCCCAAGGTCGGCTGGCTCGAGATCATCAGCGAGAACTTCCTCGTGCCCGGCGGCGTGCCGCTCGCGAACCTCGACCGCGCCCTCGCGCACTACCCCGTGATCCAGCACGGCGTCTCGCTCTCGATCGGCGGCACGACCCCGCTCGACTTCGACTTCCTGAAGAACCTGCGCGCCCTGCTCCGCCGGACGAAATCCCCCTGGGTGAGCGACCACCTCTGCTGGACCGGCATCGCGACGTTGAACACGCACGACCTCTTGCCCCTGCCCTACACCACGGACGTCGTCCGCCACGTGGCCGCGCGCGCCCGCATCGTGCAGGACACGCTGGAAGTGCCGCTCGCGCTGGAGAACGTGTCGAGTTACCTCACGTACACGTCGAGCGAGATGACGGAGTGGGACTTTTTCAGGGCCGTCGTCGAGGAAGCGAACTGCGCCGTCCTGCTCGACGTCAACAACATCTACGTCTCGTCGCAGAACCACGGGTTCGATCCGAACGTGTACGTCGACGCCATCCCGGCCGAGCGTGTCGTGCAGATCCACCTCGCCGGCCACACGAACTACGGCGACTACATCATCGACACGCACTCGGGCCCGGTGATCGATCCGGTGTGGGATCTCTACCGCCGCGCGATCCGCCGCGTCGGACCCGTCTCGACGCTGATCGAGTGGGACGAGGACATCCCCCCGCTCGCGACGTTGCTCGCCGAGGCCGAGAGGGCGCGTATCGTCCGCGAGGAGGCCCTGTCCCATGCGAAATGATCTCGCCTCCGTGCAAGCGTTCCTCGCGAGCGTGATCCCTGGCCGCGCGCCGATCCCCGACGATCCGGCCCTCGCCGAGACCGCCGCGCGCTTCGTCACCGGCAATGCGCGCCTCACGCCGGCCGCGCAGGTCGACATCTACCGCCGCCAGTTCTGGTACCGGCACCGCGAGATCCTGAACGACGACTTTCCGGCCCTCGCACGTCTGCTCGGCGAAGCGAAGATGGACGCCTTCTGCCGCGACTTCCTCGACGCCCATCCGCCCGCGCACGCCCCGTTCCGCAAGATGATCGAGCCCGTGCCGAGCTTCGCCGCGACGTGGCCCGGCTTCGAAACGGACGCAGGGCGCACGTTCGCCGCGGACATGGCGCGTTACGAAATCGCGATGCTCGACGTGCGCGCCGGCGCCGACGCGCCGCCGCTCGATCCGCAGAAGCTCGCGGGGCTGCCCGAAGACGCCTGGGAGCGCGCGCGGATCGTGCTGCACCCCGCGGCCCGAAGGCTCGTGTTCTCGTACCCCGTGCACCGCCTCCGCAAGGCGTGGCTCGTCGCGGGCGAGCCGGCGATCCTGCCGGAGGCCCCCTCACCCGCGCACATCGTGCTCTACCGCAACCGCGAGCTCGTCACGCACTTCGAGGAGCTCGAGCCCGAGGCCTTCACGTTGTTCGGCCTGCTCGACGAGGGCGTGCCGCTCGTGCCCGCGCTGGGCCGCCTCGCCGAGCCCTTGCCCGAGGCGCAGCAGCAGCACGTCGCGGCGCACGTCGGACGCTGGTTCCAGCAGTGGACGGCCCTCGGCCTCGTGGTCGACGTCGACCTTCCTTCATCTTCGTAGTTGCAGAGAGCCCCGACCATCGGACACGGTAGGAGCCACGTACGGGGGGGCCACGGTCCGATGAGGGAGAACGTCCACCAGAAGACCCTCGACATCCGCACCCGCGGGCGAGGTCTCTACGACGTCACGAGCGCGGTCGCCGCCGTGCTCGACGACGCCGGCGTCACGATCGGCCTCTGCTCGCTCTTCCTTCAGCACACCTCGGCGAGCCTCGTCGTGCAGGAGAACGCGGATCCGGCCGTGCTCCGGGATCTCGATCGGTGGATGGCGCGCGTCGCGCCCGAAGGCGCCGGCTACGAGCACGACGCCGAGGGCCCGGACGACATGCCCGCGCACATCCGCGCGGCCATCACCAGCACGAGCCTCACGATCCCGATCACCGCGGGCAAGCTCGCGCTCGGGACGTGGCAGGCGATCTACGTCTGGGAGCACCGAACGAGCCCGCACACGAGGCGCCTCGTGGTCACCGTCCTCGGCGCATCCAAGAGCCCATGAACGCACGCACATCGATCCTCGTCCGCGCCCTCGTCGTCCTTCCTTTGCCCCTCGCGCTCGCCGCGGCGCTCGTCTCCGCCTGCGCCGGTGGCCTCCCCGGCAGCCTCGAAGACGGCCGCTTCGCCACGTGCGAGTCGAACGACGACTGCATCGCGCGCGACGCAGGCACCGAGGCCGGCATCTGCTGGAACCTCCGCTGCGTGCAGTGCCGCTACGACACCGACTGCGCCGCGGGCGCGTACTGCGCCGACAACCTCTGCAAGACGCTCGACCCGAAGCCGGCCGAGGAGCAAGACCCGACGGACGCGAACGCGAAGACGATCGACGAGTGCATCAAGGCGTGCACCGACAAGGAGTGCATCGACACGTGCAACGCGCGCTTCCCCGACGCGAAGAAGAAGCGGAGGGGGCGTTGACGTTCGTCGAGACGGCCAAGGGCATCTTCGACACGGCGCGCATCAGCGTGCCCACGGTGCTCGACGCAGCGACCGGTCGCCTCGACGCCGAGGCGTGCGACGAGCGGCTCGCGTGGTGGTCGAGGAAGCTCTTCGCAGACGCGGAGGTGAGCCTCGTCGTGCGCGGGCGCGAGCACCTCGGCGAGGGCCGCGAGACGTTCATCGTGATGTCGAACCACCAGAGCCTCTACGACATCCCGGCGCTCTACCGCGCGATCCCGGACCGGCGGCTGCGCATGGTGGCGAAGGCGGAGCTCTTCGACGTCCCCGTGTGGGGCCACGCGATGAAGGCCGCGGGGTTCATCCGCATCGAGCGCGGCAACCGCGCGCAAGCCGTCTCGGCGCTGCGCACGTCGAGCAGCATGCTGGAGGAAGGATCGCTGCTCTGGATCGCGCCCGAGGGGACGCGCAGCGCGACGGGGATCGTGGGCCCGTTCAAGAGCGGAGGATTTCACCTCGCGCTGGAGACGGGTCACCGCATCTTGCCGGTGGCGATCGACGGCACGCGGGACGTGCTGCCGGCGCGCGGGACGATCGTGCGCAAGGGCAAACGTGTCGTCGTGACGATCCTGCCGCCGATCGATCCGAACACATACGGCAAGGAGCACCGCAAGGAGCTCACGGCCGCGGTGTACGACGCGATCGTCGAGGCGATGGGGCGCTAGAAAGAGCGCCTCGCTAGAGCTGTGTCTGCGCGGTCTTCTGCAGGCTCGGGCCCGGGCTCGCGCCGTTTTTCTCCGGGCGCAGGCGCCAGGGGTTCACGGCGTGCCTGCCCGATCCCTTCGGCAGGGCCTCGCCCTCCCTGGGCATCGGCGCGCGCTCGGCGAGCAGCCAGCGGAAGAACGCGTCGGCCCAAGCCGTGCCGCCGGCAGCGTCGGGGTGGATGCCGTCGGGCTGGCGCGAGATCGGGCCGGCGTGCGCGTCGGAGTCGAAGAAGCGGCAGGGCGAGGTGTGCTTGCGGAAGATCTCGATGATGCCGGTGTCCTTGCGCCAGAGCGGCGGCGAGACCCACACGCAAGGCCTGTTGCCGACGATCTTGACCAGCCGCTCGACCGCGTCGGCGCGCGCCGCCGGATCGGTCAACGTCACCTCGTTCGCGCCGAGGTTGATGATCACGAGATCAGGGTGGTAGTCGCCGACGAGCTTCGCGAGCTTCAAGTGCCAGCTCGTGGTGTACGAAGCCTGCTCGGAGCGGACCTCGTAGAGCGCGCCGACCGCCTTCATCTTGGGCCGCAGCGCCTGGGAAAAGCCGGCCATGAGGAACGAGTCGCCGATGTGCAGGACGATGGAGCGAGGCTCGATCGGCGGCGCCGCCTCCGGCGGGACCTCCCCTGCCGCGCCCGTGGGCGCGGCTGCGGGCGCCGCCATGGAAGCCCCCGCCGCCTCCGGGGCCGGAGCCTCGGCCGCAGCCACCGCAGGGGACGTGCGGGCCTCCGGAGGCGCGGCGACGTCGCCCTGTACGTGCGTGGCGCTTGCTGGCGTGCCAGGCTGCGCCTCCGGAGGCGCGGCGGAGGCGCACGCGCCAACGAGGTAGAGAAGCGTGGGCGCGAGGAGCGGAGCGAAGCTCGAAGAGCGCATCGGAGGTCCCAGGGCTCCGCACTCTAAGCCACACTTCGTCCGAGCCGCAAAGAATCGGCCCGCCTCGGGCGGGCCTGCACGAGGAACTTCGAGGGCATGAATTTCAGGCTGTTCGGCATCGACGTCGAGGTCCAGGCGAGCTTCTGGTTCACCACGGTGCTGCTCGGCATCAATTACGTGGACCTGTCGCGTGGGCCCGCCGGTCTCCTGCCGCTCGCCGTGTGGGCGCTCGTCGTGCTCGTGAGCGTCCTCGTCCACGAGCTCGGCCACGCCCTGGCGATCCGGCGGCACCGCATCCAGCCGGAGATCACGCTCTACCTGATGGGCGGCGTGACCCGTTGGCAGCAGGTGCTCCCGCTCCGGCGCATCGACCACATCCTCATCAGCCTGGCCGGCCCCTTCGCGGGTTTCGCCTTCGCGAGCCTGTTCTTTGGGCTCGACTACTGGCTCAACCACCACGCGCCGGCCCAGGTCGCTGCGCGTATCCCCGCGATCGGCCGCTTCGCGCTCGACGTGCTCATCTACGTCAACTGGTACTGGGGCCTCATGAACCTCCTGCCCGTCCTGCCCCTCGACGGCGGGCACGTGCTCGAGCAAGCGCTCGGCCCGCGGCGCGTCCGGCTCGTGGCAGGCGTCTCGATGCTGGCAGGGTTCGCCGTGGTGTTCTACGCCCTGAGCGTCCAGCCGAGAAACCTCTTCCTGGCCGTCATGTTCGGCATGCTCGCGTTCCAGAGCCTGCGGCGCCTGCAAACGCTCGGGCCCGGCGACACCGAGGAGGACCCGCGGCCGCGCGCGCCGACGCCCGACGTCGAGCCTGCACTCCCAGGCGAGCTGCTCTCGCTCCTGCTCCGCGCCCGGCAAGCCGTCGCAGACGAGGACCTCGGTCGCGCGCGGAGCCTCGTCCAGGAAATCTTCTCCTACGAGCAGCGAACAGGCGAGCCGCTCCCGCCGCGCGGGCGCCGCGAAGCCTTCGAGGTGCTCGGCTGGGTCGCGCTGGCCGCGGACCACGTCGACGAAGCAGCCCAACGCGTGGCCGAAGCGCGCAAGCTCGGCGAGGTCGATCCGGCACTCATGGGCGCAGTGCATTTCGCCAAGCGCGAGCTCAGCGCAGCGCGCCGCGTGCTCGAAGCAGCACGCGCGAGCGGCGACGATCGCAAGGAGATCGTGGGCCCACTCGTGCAAATCCTCATCGAGCAAGGCGAGATCGCGCGGGCCTCAGCGATCGCCTACGACATCGTCGACTCCCTCAGCGAAGACGACGCGCGCAAGATGGCGAAGCTCGCCTTCGACGGTCGCGCCTTCGACTGGTCAGCCCGCCTCTCCGAAGCCGTCTTCGAAAGGCAAAAGAGCGCCGAAGACGCCTACGAGGCAGCCCGCGCGCACGCGCAAGACGGCGCCTACGAGCGCGCACTCGACATGCTGCGCAAAGCCGTCGAAGCCGGCTTCAGCGACCGAGGCCGCGTCTGGTCGGACAAAGCACTCGAAGCACTGCGCGCACGAAGCGGCCTCGAAGCCGTCGTCCCGCGCCCGTGACGTCGCGCCGGGGCGCTGCCCCGGACCCCGCGGGGGCTATCCGCCCCCTCGACCCCGGACCAGCGAGGCGCTGGACCCAGGGTTGAAAAACTGCGCTCTGCGCAGTTTTTCAAACAGGCCGACGAAGAACCCAGGTTGCCAGCAGACCCCGCAGCGCGGCTGTCTTGATGGGCAACGCCGCTGCCAGTCTTGACCGGGCCTGTTCGATGAACTGCGCATCGCGCAGTTCATCGAGCTTGGGTCCAGCGCCTCGCTGGTCCGGGTGCAGGGGCGGACAGCCCCTGCTGGGGTCTGGGGCAAAGCCCCAGCGAGGCGCCTCCGACGCGCCTCACTGCCCGGTCGAACCGTACCCGCCGGCGCCGCGTGTCGTCTCGTCGAGCGACTCGACGATGACGAGCTCGGCGCGCGCGACGGGACAGATCACGAGCTGTGCGATTCGCTCTCCGCGACGTACGACGAAGGGTGCGTCGCCGTGGTTGATGAGCAGCACCATCAGCTCGCCGCGGTAGTCTGGATCGATCGTCCCTGGCGCGTTCAGCACGGTGATCCCGTGCTTCAGCGCGAGGCCCGAGCGGGGCCGCACCTGCCCTTCGTATCCTTCGGGGATGGCGACACGTAGACCTGTCGGCACGAGCTTGCGCTCGCCGCGGCCGATCGACACGTCGTCGACCACGGCTGCGCACAGATCGAGACCGACGGCGCTTGCGGACTGGTATGCCGGCAGCGGCATGTCCGGGCTGCCCACGCGTACGCAGGGGATGCGCACGGATCCTCGTGCTGTCACTTCTTCTTCTTCGACAGCAGATCGCCGAGCGTCCCGAACCCGCGCGGCTCGGGCTTCTTCGCGCCGCCTTGCGGCGCCTTCTTGCCATCGGCCTTGGGTTTGTCTGCTGCGGCTTCGGCCTTCTCGGCGCCGCCGTCCTTGAACTTCTCGAACGAGTTGCGCTCCTCGTCGCGCGCGACCGCGGTGATCGACAGGCGGATTTTGCCTTCCTGGTCGATGTTCACGATCTTTGCTTCGACCTCTGCGCCGACCGTGAAGTGCTTCTTCAGGTCTGCGCCGCGCGGCGTGCCGGTCTCCACGGTGGGGATGAGACCACGACCGCTCCGCCCTTGGGTGCCTGCGATCTGCACGAACACGCCGTAGCGCTCGACGCCGGTGACGCTGCCCTTGACGCGCGCGCCTTCGACGAGGACGGGGGACTGGCCTTTGGCGCCGAGGCCGATGGAGGTGGTGAGTGGATCGCCTTCGGCGTTGCGGATGAAGAGGGGGCTCAGGCGGACCTGGCCGGTGCCGCGCTCGATGGCGGCGACGGTGGCGCTCACCTTGTTCCCGACGGCGACGAGCAGCTTGCCGTCGGGATCGGTGAGGTCGATCCGTTCGAAAAAGCCCTCCTGCTTGCCGCCGAGGTCTGCGAAGACGGCGTTCTGGGCGACGACGACGATGGTCACTTCGAGCTTGTCGCCCACGTGGAAGCGGCGTCGCTCCTGGCGACCGCCGCCCGCTTGCTCGAACAGGGCCCCGAAGGACTCCGACGTTTCCCGGCGCTCGGACATGGTGGACCGCCTCTTAGCGCGGCTGCGGCAGGAAGGCGAGGGAACGGATGCGGAGGCGAAAGCGGCGGTGGAAGCAGGGACGGGGGAGGAGGCGGAGGTGGGGGGTGCGGGTGTGCGGGCGGAGGCGGGAGAGGGTGGACGGACGGAGGGATCGTTTCCTGCTTGTCGCAGACGGGCCGGATCGTGCTAGGGTGCGCCCGCGATGTGCCGGAGGGACCACCCCGCCGGAACGTCCAGGGTCGATAGCTCAGTCGGTAGAGCTGCGGGCTTTTAACCCGTAGGTCCAGGGTTCGAGTCCCTGTCGACCCACCAAAGCGGAAGTCATTGAGGCGTTGGCTCCTGGGAGGAGCCCCCTCGACGGCCTCTCGCATAGCTGATCGGAGGGGGTTCCGAGCGGGTCGAGGACCCTTGCGACCCACCATGCCGACGGGGTGGAGCGGGTCGAGGACCCTTGCGACTTCCTCCGGCGACGGCTGCAAGCAGGTCGAGGACCCTTGCGACTCATCGCGCCGACGGCTGCGACCCTGGTCGAATAGGCTCGTGATCCCCTGCAACGAGGGCTGCGAGCCGGTCGACAAACGCCACGACCTACCCCGGCGACGGCTGCGACTCTCTTCGAGGAGGGTAACGACCCACCACGCCGACGGCTTCGAGTTCCTCTGTGAGGGTGTTCAACAGGTCGCACTTCACCAGACACCTTCCCGTACTCTCTGCGCCGTGTCGCCCTTCCTCAGGATCCCCTCGTCCTCCTGGATCGCGAGCAACGCCCTCGCCTTTGCGGTCCCGGACCTCTACCCGGTGAGCCGCGGCCACACCCTCGTCATCCCGCGCCGCCTCGTTGCGACCTGGTTCGACGCCACGCCCGAGGAGCAGAGGGCCCTCTTCGAACTCGTCGACGACGTCAAACGCAAGCTCGACGCGGAGCTATCCCCGGACGGCTACAACATCGGCATCAATGCAGGTGAAGCCGCAGGACAGACTGTCATGCACCTGCACGTGCACGTCATCCCACGGTATCGCGGCGACGTCGACGATCCCCGCGGCGGCGTGCGGCATGTCATTCCGGGCAAAGGCAACTATCTCGCGAATCGCTCCCCTCCCCTCGCGCAAGGCGGCACGGACGATCCTTTCCTCGCCCATCTCGCCCCCCTCTTTCGTCGTGCCGCGGATATCGCCATTCTCGCAGCCTTCACGCAGGAGCGAGGGCTCGACCTCCTGGAGTCGCACGTCTTTGCCGCCCTCGCGCACGGAGCCCGGGTCCGGCTCGTCACCAGCGATTACCTCCAGATCACGTCCGCACAAGCGCTCCGGACGCTGCTCGATTGGGTGGGCAGCCCCCCGGTTCGCAGAGGCAAGGCTCCTTCGTGCACGCAAGCCGTTTTCGTTTTTCTCCGTAAGAAGTACAATGCAGGGGCATGAACCACCCCGGTGATGTGATCGGCCCCTACCGGCTGCTGCATCCCATCGGTAGCGGCGGCATGGGGCAGGTCTTCGCCGCGGTGCACGAGCACATGGACCAGGACGTAGCGCTCAAGCTCCTCGCGCCTGCAGCAGCCGCCGAGCCGCAGCTCATCGCCCGCTTCATCCAGGAAGCGCGCGCTTTGGCGCGGCTCGAGCACCCGGGGATCGTGCGTGTCTTGCACTGCGACAGGCTTGACGATGGTCGGGTCTACCTCGCCATGGAGCATCTCGTCGGTGTCTCCCTGCGCGAATGGCTGAACTGCGCCTCGGCACCTCCGGCGCTCGGCGCAGCACTCGCGCTCGCACGGCAGATCGCGGACGCGATGGTCGAAGTGCACGCCGCCGCCATCGTCCATCGCGATCTGAAGCCCGAAAATGTCTTCCTCTGCCCGGAGGAGAATACTGCTCCAGGCCATCGTGTGAAGATCCTGGACTTCGGGATCGCCAAGGTCCCCCCGAAGCAGGATGGCGCCAGCATCGATACGCAGGTCCAGACCAACGCGCCCGTCATCCTCGGTACGTCCACGTACATGGCCCCCGAGCAATGGCGGGACCCGGCGGAGGTCGATGGTCGCGCGGACGTCTACGCGCTGGGCGTGATGCTCTTCGAGCTCTGCGCCGGCAGACCTCCGTTCGTCGCCGAAGACCGGGTCGACTTGATCACGATGCACATGCGCGACGAGCCCCCGTCCTTGCAGGACCTCGCCCCGGCCGTACCGGGCCCGCTCGCGGCCTTCGTCGCCTCCATGCTCGCCAAGGATCCTGCCGAGCGGCCCACCATGGCCCGATGCCGAGAGATGCTCGGTTTGCCCTGGGAGACCGAGCGGGAAGAGTGCCCCATCCCCGGGCTCGCGCCCTTCACGGAGACCCAGGCCGAGCTGTTTTTCGGACGGAGCGCCGAGATCGCCGCTCTCGTCGACCTGCTCGAGGCGTCGCGCGCAGGCGAGCGGCGATGGGTGCAGATCGAGGGCCCGAGCGGCGTCGGGAAATCGTCCCTTGTCCAGGCTGGCCTGCTCCCGCGGTTGAAGGAGCATGCCGGCACGTCGAGGTGGCGCGTGCTCAGCCTGCGCCCTTCCTACGATTCGCTCCGCAGCCTCGCCGAGGGCATCGTCACGGCATTTACGCCTGAAGGGTTGTCCAGAAGCCCTGACGACATCGAGCGCTCGCTCCGTGAAGACAATGGCGCCCTCGACGCTCTGCTCACCGCCCACGCGCCTCCAGGGTGCTGTGTGCTGCTCGTGATCGAGCAACTTGAAGAGCTCTTCACGATCGGAACCGCTGGCTGCCGCCGGCTCGACGAAGTCGTGGACGCTGCGCTCGCCGCGCCCGCGTCCTCCCTCCGTCTGCTCACGACCCTGCGTAGCGATTTCCTTCACCGGCTGGACGAGGCGCCTCGCTTCGCGCGACGGCTCAACCAGGCCTCGCGTCATCACCTGGGCGCCATGGAGGAGGCGGCGCTGACGCAGGTGATCCAAGGAATGGCCCGGCGCGCAGGAATGCGGCTCGCCAACGGGCTCGCGGAGCGAATGGTACGGGATGCCAGGAGCGCCGGAAGCCAGCTACCTCTACTCGGACATGCCCTGCGCGCTCTCTGGTCGCGGCGCGGCGGCGCGCTCGTTTCACACGAGCACTACGAAGCCCTCGGCGGCGTGGGTGGCGCCCTGATGCAGCAGGCCGAGCGGCTGCTCGATGCTCTGGGCGACGAGGGGCGCGAGCGCGCGAAGTGGCTCCTGCTCGATCTCGTGCAGGTGGGCCGCGGCGTGCCTGATACCCGTCGGCCTCGGACACGGCAGGAGGTCCTCGCGTCGGCGGGCGGCGACAAGCTCGCGGAGGAGGTGCTGATGCGGCTTTCCGGAGCGCGCGCTGGCGCCATCGAGGCCCTTGAGAGCCTCCGGCTCGTCGTGCTCTCCAGCGAGCCAGACCCCGCCCGGCAGTGCGTCGAGCTGATCCACGAGAGCCTACTCCAGCAAGTGCCGACCGTCGCAGGCTGGATTGAAGGCGAACGCGCGCGGCTGGAGCGCCACGCCGATCTGGAGGCGCTCGCGCACGCGTGGGAGCAGGCCGGAGGCCCGTCGACGGGGCTGCCCTCGGGCACCTTGCTCGCGCACTACCGCGGCGCGGAGGCGCAGCACCGGCTCGCGCGGATGGCAAGCGCGCGGGCCTTACGTTTTCTCGATGCAGCGGAGCGACTGGCGAGGCGGCGCTCGCGGGTCACGCGCGCGCTCGCAGCGATTCTGCTCGCAGCGGTCATGGCCATCGCGGGCAGCGCCATTTTCGCGTGGCGCGAGCGGCAGCGCGCCGAGGAGAATCTGCAATCCGTTCTCTCCGCCACGGATGATATCGTCGGGGATGTCGACTGGACGCTCGGCAGGCACCCGCATACGCTCGATGTACGCCGGAAGATGCTGCTCGACATCGAGGAGCGCCTCCTGCGATTGCCAGAGCAGGATCGGCCCGAGGTGCGCGCCGCGATCATAAGTACGAAGCACCGGCGCAGCGACCTTGCCCGGAACGACGAGACACTCGCACAGGCGGACATCCTGCTCGTCGATGCCGTGCAACGGATCCGGGATGGTTTGACGCGCGCACCATCGGACACCGCCCTGCTGGAGCTGCTCGGCCTGAACCTCTCGAAGCGAGGGAAGATCGCACTCGCGCGGGGACAGTATGAGGCCGCGCAGGCCTCGTTCGCCGAGGCGCTCGACCTCTTCGCACGCTTGCGACCGTCGGATGATGCCGAGGACGCTCGCCGGACGATGGCAACGAGCTACGCCGAGCAGGCCGAGCTGGAGCTTGCGCTCGGCCGGGCGGGCGTCGCAGGGCCGCTTTATGAACGGGCCGTCGTGCTGCTGGAGCAAAACGACTCGGACTACGACCGCGGCGAGCTCGCGCTCACGCTCTGCGGGCGCGGGGAGGCGGCCCGCAAGGCTTTGGACCCGAAGGCCGCAGGGGGCTACCTCGACCGGGCTCTCGCGCTCCAGACGGAGGTGGTCGAGGCGGAGCCGGGCAACGCCTATTTCCGCTGGATCCTCTCGCGGATCCACGTCGAGCTCGCGGCGCTCCGGAGAGCCGAGGGGGCGCGGGAGGCGGCCGCGAAGCACCTCGTGAAGGCGCGGGACCTGGCGCGCGAGGTGCACCAGGGCGAACCGACGAACAAGAACTACGCGCTGGTGCTCCTCCAGAGCCTGCGCGAGGAAGAGGAGCTCACGCTCGCCCAAGGCGGCACCTCCGACACCACACGGCTGCGCGCCGAGCGGTGCGCGCTGGCGGCGGCCTTCGCGCGCGCGGACAGCGAGGACGTGCGCTTCCAATCCCTCGTTTGCCCCTGAGGCAGGGCTCGGAAAAAAAGTCGCGGGTGAGCGTTGGCTCCTCCCCTGGATGGCGTCCATGGGATCAAGACGCCGATCTCGTGTGGTGCGCGCTCCTCGCGCCGGTGATGGACCTCCATGCAAGACCCGAACAAGACACCCCCGCTGGGGCTCCTCCTTCTCTCTCAGCCCGAGCAGCTCCGCATCACGCTGGAGGGCATGACGAACGCTTTGCCGGAGGCCTACAAGGCGCTCCCGCGGTCGGCCATCGACCTCGACGACATGGTGGAGGCCGCTCGGGAGGCGATCCGAACGCGGGACTGGAACTCCGCGCAGCGCGCACTCGAGGAGCGGTTTCGCGGGAAGATCAAACCGCTGCTCGAGAAGCATCCCGACTACCGGATTGTCTATTTCGGCTCCGCGCCCATTCCCATGGCCGTGTATCTCGGTTTCAGGCTCGAGACCTGGCAAAACGTGGAGGTCATCCCGCACCACCACACGCAGCGGCTCTGGGGGTGGGTCCATGAGCCGGGGCAGCAGCCGGCGCGCCTCGCGCCTGTCACGCCGCTAGATTTCAAGGACCGGACCCAAGGCCAAGCGATCATCCGCGTCTCGACCTCGCACCACGTCGATCCGCAAGTGACACGGCAATCCGTCCCCGATCCGGTCGTAGAGATCGACATCGCGCTCGAGCAGCCGGGGGAGGACGCGTTTACCTGCATCGAGGAGATGCTCGAGGTTGCTCACGCGTTTCGCACGGCACTCGATATCATCGGCGATCAGTTCCCTGGCGTCGAGCACGTGCACCTCTTCGCCTCGGTGCAGCCTGGGATGGCCCTGCTCCTCGGCGCGCAGATCAGCACGACGATGCACCCGCCCGTGCAGACGTACCAGTACGCACGGCACGCGCAAAACGAGCCTTACCACGTGCCCGCCATCCTCGTGAACCGCCCGATCCGCCCCGCGCCGCCCCCCTTGAGCGAGGAAGAGCTGGCGCGGGCAGGGCGTGATCGCGTGGGGCTCTCGGAGGACCTCGAGCGCATGAAGGGCGTCGCCCGCAAGGAGGAGCGTGGCTCGCTGCCGGGCTGGGTCGCGTGCGCTTTGTCGAGCTCGGAGGGCCATCCTGCTTTCACTGGCCACTGGATGGACCTGCCGGCGCTCCACGGCACGCCCCTGCCCAGGACGAATGTTGATCGCGCGACCAGGGGCGTCGACGACACATTCCGCCTGAGCTCCGAAAACGAATGGCAGATCGACGACCACTGGCTCTTGCGGCTCGCGCGGAGGCTCCCGGAGGAGGGACGACGGCAGCGGGCGCTGCGCTTGCTCGTGCTGCACGAGGCGGTCCACCGGGGTCGGCAGACGCTCACGCGCGCATCGAGCCGTGAAATTGGACGATTCCCCAAGGTGCTCGAGGAGATCGACTACCACGCCGATGTCTGGGCCATGCTCTACGAATACTCGCTGGCCGAGACCGAATCAGGAGCCGAGGTGGAGAACCCACAGCGGTTTTTCAAGGATCTCGTGCGGATCGCGACCGAGACGATGTGGGCGTTCGACGATGATGGCTCGCCCATGCGCGAGATCCAGATCCGGCGACTGAACCGGTATCTCATCTGGTACTGGCAATACCTCCACCTCGAGCGCGGGACCGGTCGCAGCGCCGTACTGTCCCTCGACAACGTCCTCGCGATCCTCGCCGAGCGGCCCATCCTCGAGCTGGCAGGGCCCAAGGTGGTGGCCCATGACGACCGCGTCTTCTTCGCCCTCGATGTCGCCCGTGTCGACACGCCCGAGCTCGCTGTCTACCACCGTGGGTGCCTCTACCGGCACGGGATGCGTTACGACTTCCCTATCACCGATCTCCTGCAAGGTGTGCGGGAGCGCAATGGAGACCGGATCCTCGATGCCCTCCGCGCGCCGTTCGAGCAGACGGTTCGCTGAGACAATCTCGACAACGCTGACAAGGAGACAACAATGTCGTTCCAGACCATGTTCCGCCGTTTCGACGAAACCATCAAACTCAACCGCTTCGACGAGAACGCTGAGCTCCGCGAAAAG
The DNA here is from genome assembly GCF_005144585.1 of Polyangium fumosum. Taxonomy (GTDB): domain Bacteria; phylum Myxococcota_A; class Polyangia; order Polyangiales; family Polyangiaceae; genus Polyangium; species Polyangium fumosum. The sequence continues at coordinate 101,580 of NZ_SSMQ01000021.1, forward strand.
CGTGATCGCATCCTGAAGCGGTTGCGCGAGAACCTGTCGATCACGTTCGAGCCGTTCAACCAGGGCAGCTATGCGATGGGGACCGGTGTCAAGCCCCTCAACGGCGATTACGATATCGATATTGGGATCGTCTTCAACATCGACCGCCGTAGCCACGATCCAGTCACCGTCAAAGGGTGGGTGTACAAGGCCCTGGAGACGCACACGACGCGCGTCGAGTGGCGCCGTCCGTGCATCACGGTTTACTACCAGCAATCGGGGGAGGCCATCTATCACGTCGATCTGGCCATCCTGGCGAAGGACCCGTACTCGGGTGCGCTCCACCTGGCGATCGGCAAAGAGCACTCCGCCGCCGAGCAGCGGGAGTGGCAACCGGATGACCGCAAAGGCTTCATGGCGGCCGTCGAGAACCGATTCTCGGGCGAAGATGCGGCGCAGTTCCGCCGCGTGATCCGCTACCTGAAGCGCTGGCGCGACGTGCACTTCTCCAGTGAAGGACGCGCGGCGCCGACAGGTCTCGGCCTCACGGTTGCCGCGTACTACTGGTTCCAGCCAACGAAGAGCGGTCCCAGCGACGACGACCTCGGAGCGACCCTCGCCCTCGTGCGCATCATTCATGGTCAATTCACGTCGGCGTGGGACCCGTCGAGCGGCCAGCCCGGTGTACGGCTGGCCCTGCGATTCCCCTTTGCACCACAGGACGATGTCTTCGCCCGCATGACGAACCAGCAGATGCAGGAGTTTCGCCAGCGCCTCGCGAAGCTCATCGAGTGGCTGGAGGAAGCGCAGCGTACGGGTAGCACCGCGCCTCTCCAACGAGCTTTCGGCAGCGATTTCCTCTAAAGCCAACGCTCTCCCTCGTCATGCCCCCCGTCGACGTTGCCCCCTCGGGCGTGCCGTGGAAGGATCACAACCGCCGGATCATGGGCCCGAAAGCGCTTTCGAGCATGTCGGTCGAGGAGCTGCTCCGCCACGCGCGCGAAGGCGACGAGGCCGCGCTCGAGGCGCTCATTCATCGCTCGGGCCCGATGCTCGCCAAACGGGCGTCCCGGCATCGCTCCCGCGTCGAGCCCGGCGGCGCGCGTCCCTCCGACATCGCGCAGGAGACGGCGCTACGCGCGTGGAGCAGATTCGCTTCTTTCACCGGGACGACGGAGGCCGAGTGGTTCGTCTGGCTCGAGCGCATCCTCCACAGCCGCGCCGAGCAATCGGCCCGTCACGCGCGACGAAAAAAGCGCGATGCGGGCGGCGCGAGGCCCCTCGACAGCTCCGTGGCGACGACCGCGCCCACCCCCGATCAGAGCCCGAGCCAGGCCGCCGCCGAGAAGGAGAACTGGAAACGGCTGCTCGGGCGCGTTTACGATCTCCCGGAGGATCAGCGCGACGCCATCTGGTTCCGCCTCATGGAAGCACTCCCTGTGGCCGAGGTCGCGCGCCGCATGGGGAAAACGGAGACCAGCGTGGCAGGCCTGCTCCAGCGTGCGTGCAAGACCCTGCGCTCGAACATGGCGGAAGGCTCGAGCGAGGACGCCGGGGAGCGCACAGGCCGAGCTAGCACGTCGAGCGAAGCCGCATCCGCCCTGCTCGTCTATTTGCGGCGGCGCGACGCTGGGGAGCAGGTGGAGAACGCCGCTTTCGTCGCCGCGCATCCGGACTGCGCGGACGAGCTGCAGGAGATACTCCACTGGATTGAGCGTATTCAATCCCTTCGCCCAGCGGCCGCCCCCGGGGCGTAGGGCAAGAGCGATAGCGAAAGGTTGGTATGTTTTCCACGGGGATGCGCATCGGTGACCACTCCGTGCTCCGCCGCGCGTCGCTTGGGGCCACCAGCGAGGTATTTGAGGGGTGCTGCACGTCTGACGGCCACGCCGTGGCCATCAAGGTACTGCGTGAAGAGTGGCGTGAGCACACCGAGATGGTCGCACGTTTCCTCAACGAGGCACGCGCCCTGGAGCACGTCCGACACGCGAACATCGTGACGATTTTCGATTCCGGGACCCTGCCCGAGGGGCTGCCCTTCATGATCCTGGAGTGGCTGCCGGTCGACCTGCACCACGCACTGGCGAACGCAGGGGGGGCCCTCTCTCTGCGCGTCGCGGTGCGCGTCGCCGTGCAGATCGGCAATGCCCTGGCCGTGCTGCACGACCGCGGACTCGTGCACCGCGACCTGAAGCCTGCCAACGTGCTGCTCGACCGCGCCGATCTTGGCGCCGCGCGGATAAAGCTCGCCGACCTCGGCCTCGCCAAGGTGCTCATCGACAAATATAGCTTGACGTATGGTGAGGCGGGACAGATTGCGGCTCTGCCGGTGTCGACGGGCGGCAGCGCAGTGCTGGGGACGTGCGAGTACATGGCCCCGGAACAATGGGTCGAATCCAAGCGTGTCGACCCGAAGGCGGACATCTATTCGCTGGGCGTGCTCTTTTTCCAGATGCTGGCAGGCAGACTGCCCTTCGTGGCCGACGGGCAGAAGGACTGGATGTGTTACCACGTCCTCGCGCCGCCTCCGCTCCACGTGCTCGAAGGCGCCATGCCCGCCCGCGTCGTCGATCTCGTCGCGCGAATGCTGAGCAAGAAACCTTCACCGCGCCCCACGATGCGCGAGGTGCTGGATCTTCTCGCCGAATTCTCCACGTAAGGGGTGAAGAATCATGAGGTACCAATCAACAGCGCGCCCGCTGCGCGCGCCGAACAGAGCCGTGTGCGCCTGCGCGACGGCCTTGTTGATGCTCTGGGGACGGGGCGCGCGTGCCGAAGAGGATGCCGCACGGTCCTACATCAGCCTCATCGCGGATGCGTCGCTCCGCAAGGGGTTCGTGGGAGGTGATGGTGCGTCCGGCTCCGGGGCGATCGGCGTCGACCTGCAGGTGCCCACGTTCGGGCTCTTCTTCGTGGGGCAGGCGAGCGCGTCGAATGCGCTCCGGGGGGATCGGATGACGCTGGCGAGCTCGATCATCGCGCCGGCCATTGGCACAGGCGCAGGCCTTCTCGATGTCCGCATCACGCCGCTCGGCAGGAGCCGCCTGAGTCCATTCGTGACAGGAATCAGCCTGCGCCTCGACGGGAGCGTGACAGGCTTCAGCTGGGAGACGGAGTTCAAGGATGGTAGCACGCTCAAGACGAGCACCCTCTACAATGTGACGTTCGGCGCTATGCTCTCCTATCGGCTCGACATCGTCGGCATCGCGCGTGAGAACAAGGTGAAAATCGGACGCGACCAGGACATCGTGGTCGCTTTGGATATCGGTTTCACGGGCCGGTACATCGCGGGGGACAACAAGTCTTTCGCCCGAATCATGACCCCAGCCTTCACCGGGTCGGACGTCTCCGTGTCCCTCTTCTTCCCCGCGCCTTGCGCGCGTGTGCAGCTCATGATCAACCACGCGAGGTTTTTCATCGAGGCCCCCTACTTCCTCGACAAAGGGGTTCCGGAGCTCAGGGGACTCTCCCTGTTCATCGGCGGGGGCGTGCGCGGTGACGTGTACTGCATTTATGATAGCTCGGGCGGTAATAGGTAAGGACTGGCCATCGTAGCGCTCACCAGGCTTGTCGCCTGCTCGAGTGGCTCAACCGCAGATACGCGAGCGCCCTGATGTCGATGCCATCCACCTCTTCTTAGCGGGATACGCGCGTAGCCATGCGCCTTCGCGGGGCCTGTTCGGCCCACTTCCGCCGCCTTCCTCAGCCAGCGCCGGTCATCGAACGGTGCCCGTCAGTCGCATGGCCTGCTGCATCGCGTGACGTCGCGAAGCCGCCGCCCCCGGCGCTGGGACACCACAATGTCAACGGCGGTATCTCGCGGACGCTTTCGTCGCTCTGACTGTTCACTCACGGCGTGGACCTCGAGCCGTTCTTTTTGTCGTTCGTGGCACCACGTGCCAAGGGGCGGTCGCTCCCCTCGTGAGGTCTCACGAGCCTAAACGTGCCCTCCCCTCCCCTCCCGCCTCGGTCGACCCGCCGGGGGACGATCTCTGCATGAAATGAACAAAGGCCGCGCAGCGCCCCCAAAATCGAGGCGCCGCGCGGCCTTCTTGATGGCGCGCAACTCAGCGCGTCAACGCATCAGGGCGCCACGCAGATCGCGAGCGACCAGTTGTTCAGCGTGCCTGAGACGTACTCCTCGTCGTCGCTGACGACGAGCTTCCACGCCCCTGCGGACGCTTGCCCGTTGAGCGTGGCGAGCGGCGCCTCCGGCGAGTAGCACCCGGTGAAGGGCGGCATCCCGGCGGTGATGGGGTTCGCGCAGGTGTCGTCGAGGACCGTGCTCACGTAGTTGGCGCCGTCCCCGCCGTTGTCGCTGGTCAGGTCGATCAACGTGCCCGCCGGCGACGTGAGCTCGACGTCCACGTCCTCGATCCAGAGGTGCGAGATGTTGAGCCGCACCGCCGCGCGCTGGATGGTCCCCGTGACGCCTGCGTTGATCGTGCTCGACGTGAAGTCCCAGTCCGGGATGGCCAGGGGCGTGTCCTTCGAGTTGTAGACCACGAGCTTCTCCCCCGCCGCGCACGGGGTCGCGAGGCCGCAGCCGAGCGCGCACTCCGAGTCGGCGCAGTCGATGCTCCCGTCGTTGTCGTCGTCGATGCCGTCGTTGCAAACCACCTCGCGGAGGATGTCGCAGGTCGCGGTGCAGCTCGGGCCGCCGTCGCACTCCTCGGTGCCCTCCTTGACGCCGTTGCCGCAGAGCGCCGTGATCTTCACCTGGAGCTTGTAGGCGGGGATGGTGCTGTTGTCCTGGTAGTCGATCACCTTCACGCGGTAGGTCCCCGCGGGGAGCCTGCGCGCGTAGGTGTTGACGCTCGGGTTGATCCGCGAGCAGTTGCTGATTCCGCCTTGATCCTGCTCCGGGCCGACCGGCGTCGCGCAGTCGGAGTAGAGCTGGATCACCGTGTCGACCGTCGACGCGCAGGTGCCGGGGCCGTTCGCGTCGAACGTCTCGATCCACACGTCGGCCGTGCCCGGCAGCGTGAAGGCGTACCAGTCGTCGTCGCCGATCGGCGTGATCGCGCCGCTGAGGAGCAGGCCCTCGGCGCCCACGGGCACCGGGAACGGGCCGGTCGCCGCGGCGCAGGTGTCGTTCGGCTCCACCTCGGGCTTGCCCTCGATCACGCAGTTGGAGGCGCAACCATCGCCGTTCGCCACGTTGCCGTCGTCGCACTGCTCCGAGCCTGCCTTCACGCCGTCGCCGCAGAGCGCGTTGAACGAGATCTGGACGGTGTAGCTCGGGATCTGGCCGTTGTTCTGGTAGTCCTCGACGCGCACGTAGTACGTGCCCGGGGCCACGCGCCGGAGGGGCGTGTTGACGGTCGAGGTGAGCATCGAGCAGCTATTGATGCCGCTCTCGTCGTCCGTGGCGAGCACCGTGGTGCAGGTCGACCCGCGGAACTCGATGACCGTGTCGATGCTGGCGCAGGTGCTCCCCGTGCCGTCGAAGGTCTCGATCTTGAGATCCGCCGTCGCGGGCACGGTGAAGGCGTAGAAGTCCTGATCGCCGACCGGCCGGATCGAGCCCCGGAACGTCACCGGCGCCGCGACCGCCGCCGGCGCCGTGGCGCAGGTGTTGTTCGGCTCGATCTCGCAGCCCGCCTCGATCATGCAGCCCGCGGCGCAGCAGTCGCCGGCCGCCTGGTTGCCGTCGTCGCACTGCTCGACGCCCGTCTGCTGGTAGCCGTCGCCGCAGGTCGCCACCTGGCAGCCCGCGACGCACCCGTCGGTGTTGATCTGGTTGCCGTCGTCGCACGCCTCGACGCCGGCCTGCTGGAAGCCGTCGCCGCAGGTCGCGGTCTTGCAGCCCGTGACGCACCCGTCGGTGTCGTCCTGGTTGCCGTCATCGCACTGCTCGGCGCCGTTCTTCACGCCGTCCCCGCACACGGGCGCCTGGCAGACGTTGCCCGTGCAGACGCCGCTCGTGCAGTCGGCGTTGCCGGTGCAGGGGAGGCCGTCGCCGCAGGGGCCGCAGGTCGGGCCGCCGCAGTCCAGGCCGATCTCGGTGCCGTTCAGCTTGCCGTCGTTGCAGGCCGGCGCCGCGCAGACGCCGCTCTTGCAGACGTCGCTCGTGCAGTCCGTGTCGATCGAGCAGGTCTTCGTGTCCGCGCACTTGTTGCAGAGCGGGCCGCCGCAGTCGGCGTCGGTCTCGTTGGCGTTCTTCACGCCGTCGGTGCAGGTCGGCACGCAGACCGAGCCCGAGCAGGTACCGCCCACGCAGTCGCCGTCGACCGAGCAGCCCTTCTCGGGGCCGCAGGGCGAGCAGCTCGGGCCGCCGCAGTCGACGTCGGTCTCCTCGCCGTTCTTCACGGTGTCGGTGCAGGCCGGCGGCACGCACACGCCGCCCGTGCACACGCCACTCTTGCAGTCCGACGGAAGGGCGCAGGGGGACGCGTCGTTGCAGGGCGTGCAGTCCGGACCGCCGCAATCGATGTCGGTCTCGCTCCCGTTCTTCACGGCGTCCATGCACGAGGCCGCAACGCACGTGTTCGACACGCAGACGTTGCTCGCGCAGTCGGCCGCCTGGATGCACTCGACGCAAGCGCCCTCGCCGTCGCACACCTTGCCGACGCCGGCGCTGCAGGCCGTGCCCGCCGCGGCGTTGGTGTTGATGGGCGCGTCGCCGTCGCAGAGGTCGGCGGTGCAGGGGTTCTCGTCGTCGAGCACGTCGGTCGCATCGGAGACGCTCGTGATCTCGCCCATGCCGTCGCACACGCTCTGCTTGCAGTCGCCGGCCGACTGATCGGTCGTCGCCGTGCCCTGGGCCGCGTAAGCGACCCCGCAGACGCCTTCGTCGCAGGTGCGGCTCGCGCAGTCGGTGTCGGTCCCGGGGCAGTCCTCGGGCGCCATGCACTCGCTGGTGCTGCCGCCCTGGCCGCCCTGGCCGCCGCTGCCGCCGCCGCCCTGGTTGCTGCCGCCGCCCTGGTTGCTGCCGCCGCCCTGGTTGCTGCCGCCGCCCTGGTTGCTGCCGCCGCCGCCTTGGTTGCTGCCGCCGCCGCCCTGGTTGCTGCCGCCGCCGCCCTGGTTGCTACCGCCGGCGCCTGCACGGCCTCCCGTGCCTTCCGGGTCTTCCCCGGAGCAGCCGGAGAGCGACCCCAGGCCCGCGGTGAGCACCGCCGCTGTTGCCAGCGATGCCAGAAACCTCGTCACCGAGGAATTGAGTCTACCGTTTCTCCTCACCATCCACCTCTTTGAAAGAAAGGGAGGAATCGTAAATTTGCACCTCCATAGACCCGAAGTTTTTCGGCGGCGTCAAGACATACCCGTCTGCCCTCGAAAGAAACGACCGGCCTGTGACCCAGGGTTCGTCGGAGCGGATCGCATCGACGCACCCCCGACGTTCCGCTCTCGTTGTCCCGCGACGTAACGGCTCCCTCGTGCAGCGGTGTTTTTCCGTACCGAACACCACGTCCACGCGAACGGAGCCTCTTGCGCGTGGCGCAGGCGCGGTTGTGATTCGCGGGGGCGTGATACGATCCCACGGGCCATGGATACGTCCCCGTGTTCCCTGCCGTTCCGGCGCGACGATCGGTTCGTCGGCCGTGGAGCCGAGCTCGCGCAGATCCACGCGGCCCTCCAGCGCAGCAATGTCGTCGTCGTGCGCGCCGCGCGCGACGTGGTGGGCGGGGGTGTGGGGGTGACGGCGCTCGTCGTCGAGTATGCCTATCGCTACCACGAGGCCTACCGCGGCGTGTTCGGGGTGGTGCATGAACAATTGCCCGGTCGGCGCGGCTGGGACGCGGACGCATGGCAGGCGCGCTCCCGTCGCGCGCCCTCGCCGTGGGGCGAAAGCGACGTGCGCGACAGGATGCGGCAGGCAATGCAGCAGCAGCGGCAGCGTTCGGAGCCGCCGCTCGGGCTCTTCGTATCCCTCGGCGGGGCTTTGCCGTCGAAGAGCCCCGCGCAGATTCCCGGCGCCGAGAAGGCGCTCTTCACCACGGAGGGTTATGATCTCGCGCTCTCCTGTACGAAGGTCGAGATCGGTCCCTTGCAAAGGCGCGACGCTTTCGCGTTGCTCGGGCCCTGCGTGGATCGTGATCCCGCCAGCGCCCGGGCCCTCGCCGACGCGACCCAAGGGTTCCCGCTGTCCAGGTCGAGCACGTGCACCGCGCCTTCGCCGACGATGTAGGCGCGGCGTCCTGCGACCCTGAAACGCTCGTTCGGGTGCTTTACGCCGTCGGGCAAGCGCAGCGTCCGCACGGGCTCCCCCGTCCGCACGTCCCATACCGTGAGATCCTTGCCGCTCCCGCACGTGGTGATCACCTGCTCCCCCTCCGGCGTCATGACGAGGACAGAGATCTCCACATCCTCCCGGGCCGGACCCGTCTTCTCCTCGTACCGGGCCACCGGGCCATGCTCGACATCCCAAGAGAGGACCATGTGGTCCGCTCCCCCGGTGATCGCCGTCCTTCCATCGAGGCTCGCCGCCACCGCGGTGACGCGCCCCGTATGCCCCGTCGTACCATAATATTGATGGAGATACGGCTCCCCACCGGGCCGATGGCGCACGAGCCTCCGGCGGAGCTCGCCCGTCTCCAGGCTGTAGACCCTCGCGACGGCGTCCTTCTCGGCGACGATGCAATGCTCGCCGCAGGCGGCCACGGGCGCGGGATCCATGACCAGCGTCGCGCCGACCTCGCACACGACCGCGCCGCTCTCCACGTCCCGGAATCGCAGCCCGCCGAAGGGCCCCTTCGTGTGAACGAGCGTCCGCGAAGACGTGCGCGAAAACCCGAGCGGGGATTCGTGGATCCCGAGGGATCGAACGACGGCGCCGGAATCCACCTCGAACCACCATATCGTCCCGCGCGGCGAGGCGACCATCACCCGGCCGTCGTCCTCGGAAAACGCCAACGCCGCCACGGACATCGGCCACCACGGGACCCCTGCATAGGGGGACAGGGACCGCAACGCGCGCCCCTTTCGTAGATCCCACACGCAAACGAATCCATCCTCGGCCGCAGAAACGGCGCGACGTCCGTCGGCGGAGATCGCGAGGGCATCCACGGGCGCGCCGTGCCCTTCGAGCGTGCACCATCGACGACGCTCGTCGAGATCCCATACCTCGAGCGCGCCGTCCTCCGCGGCCGACAGGGCCATCCTCCCATCGGCCGAAAGGGCGAGGCGACGCAGCGGGGCCGAGCGACCGCGCAGCTCGGCGAGGAGGCTCCTCGTCTCGACGTCGTACACGCAAAGCGAACCATCCGCCGCGCCCGAGACCGCGCGTGTTCCGTCCGCCGACACGGCCACGGCCGTCACCGTGGCATCGTGGATCCCGAGCAACTTCGGCTTCGCTTGCTGATGATACGTCCGCCTCCGCAGCCAGGGCGCGTTCGCCTCGCGCAGCGCGGCCTCCACAGCTTCGCGCACGTCATTGCACCCGAGCTCCAGGGCCGCATCCCTCAATTGGGCGAGAAAGCGCGGATAGCGCGCGAGCGCGCGCTTTCCCTCGGGGACGGTTTGCCCGAGACGTCGGCCGATGGCATCCACGTCGGGTTCGTCCACGAGGCGAGGCGCTTCCGCCCCCAGGACCTGCGACAGCTCGGCGAGCCATCTCGGCGCAGCGGCCGCTCCCCTTTGCGCGAGTCGTTTGACCTCGACGACGACAGCGCCAACGCTCCGCGCCTCGATCTCCTGGTAGAGCGCAGGCATCCTCGACAGCCAGGTCGTGACGCGGACGAAGCACGCCGCGACCCACGCAGGCTCGACCCCGAGCGCGTGTTGCCACGCCATCCCCGAGCGAAGGCGCGACGCTTCCGGCGTCGATCGGGGACACACGAGGCCATACCGATCGAGCTCCGCCCACGCGTCGGCGACGTCTCCGACAGGCATATCGAGCAGACGCCCGAAGGCGCGGAGGGAGAGAGGTTCGTCGGCGAAGACCACGGCCGCCCGCAGCAGGGTCGCCGCATGCGACGACAATCCCTCCGTGACGAATGCGAGGAGCGCCCGGTGCGCGACCGAGAGGCCGGCGCAGGCCTGGATGACGTATTGCAGCGCCTCCTGAAAGGGCAGCGCGCCACGGCGTTCGAGCACCTTGCCGAGATCCTTGCCCTCGAGGTACTCCATGAGGATGTAAAGCTCGCCGGTGACGAGGCGCCCCACGTGGTGCACCTCCGCGACGTGCGGCGACCGGACGCGCTTCGTGATCTCCGCCTCGCGCCGAAACCGCTGCTCCGACGCGAGTCTTCCCGCCCTCTCCCCGACGAGCAACTTGAGCGCAAACCACGCGTCGTGCCCCGCATCCCGGACGGCGAGGACGAGCCCCATCCCGCCCTGACCGAGGACACGCTCGACGCGGTATCGGACATCCAAAACGCGGCCCACCCAGGACGTTTCCTCGACGGTCATCCTGCCCCGAGACTGTCAGAAGGCGCGCCCCGTAGCAACGTAGACCCGCCGCGCGCCCCACGATCCGCGAACGGAGAGGCCCCGCGCCGGTCGCGACGCAATACCACAAAGGTGGTATCGACATGGGACACGGCGCGAGCAGATAGCCGAAGTCCATGAAACGCGAAGGTGCGAAGTCGACGTGGCCCGTGGAGACCGATACCGGTCTCTCCCTCCGCTCCCGCAAGATCAGCGTCGAATGCATTCGAGGCCCCCTCGCCGGAAAGGTGTTCGAGCGGCCGGGGCCCGAGGTGCGCGTGGGGAGCGGCGCGGATTGCGACCTCGTCATCCCCGACCGAACGGTCAGCCACGTCCACCTCTCCCTGCGGATCGAAGGCGACGCCATCCGCGTCCTCGATACGAAGAGCCGCAATGGCACCTACGTGGACGACGTGCGAATCAAGGACGCCTACGCCCGGCCCAACGCGACGATCGTGCTCGGCGCCTCGGCCATCCGGCTCCGCATGCTCAAAGACGAAATCGAGCTCCCGCTCCCGGACCACGACCATTTCGCCGGCCTCATCGGCAAGAGCATCGCGATGCGGCGCGTCTACGCGCTCCTCGAGCGCTTCGCAGACGCCGATGGGACCGTGCTGCTCGAAGGAGAGACCGGCACGGGAAAGGAAGTGGCCGCCGCGGCCATCCACGCCAAGAGCAAACGGAAGGATCGACCCTTCGTGGTCTTCGACTGCTCGGCCGTCCCGGCAAACCTGATCGAGAGCGAGCTGTTCGGGCACGTCGCCGGCGCCTTCACGGGCGCCGTCAGCGCTCGCAAAGGCCGGTTCCGGGAGGCGGAGAGCGGCACGCTTTTCCTCGACGAAATCGGCGAGCTGCCGCTCGAGCTCCAGCCCAAGCTGCTCCGCGCGCTCGAAGCACGCGTGATCCGCCCGCTCGGCGCGGAGAAGGACGGGCAGGTAGACGTCCGCATCATCGCCGCCACGAACCGCGATCTCGCGATCGAAGTCGACAAAGATCGCTTCCGCGAGGACCTGTACTACCGCCTCGCCGTGCTGCCCGTCCGGCTGCCACCCCTGCGGGAGCGGGTCGAGGACATCCCGCTGCTCGTGCGCCATTTCGAGAAGGAATGGCGCGACCGGCCGAACCCGCCCGCGCCGCTCCCCGACGCCATTCTAGAAAAAATGAAGTCGATGCCATGGCCAGGCAACGTGCGCGAGCTCCGGAACCGGGTGGAGCTCATGCTCTCCCTCGGGCTCCCCGACACGACCCGCCCCGCGCAGGGCACAAGAGAAACCTCCCCCGCGCGGGTCGAGGTGGACATCCAGGTCCCCTACCACGTCGGGCGCGAGCGGCTCGTCGAGCAATACACAAAAGGATATTTCCTCGAAGCACTCCGGCGCACCGACGGAAACGTATCCCGGGCAGCGCAGCTCGCAGACGTGGGCAGAGCATTCGTACAGAAGGTCATGAAACAACACGGCCTCACGCGCACCGGGCAGTAGCCGTGTTCCAGCACGCCAAACGCCCCGGCGCGGCGTGACGACGTGCTTCCACCTTGACGCGGGCGCGCGTTCAGACCTTCCATCCGCGCCATGGCCGAAACCTCCGCGGGTTCACGCAAACTCACCATCGCCGGATGGGCGCTCTCCGGGCTCGTCGCCCTCTTCATGGGCGTCATCAGCGCAGCCGGCAAATTCATTCAGCCGCCGCCCCCAGGCGTCCTCGAAACAGCGCAGCACCTCGGGCTCCCCATCGAAAAATACCCCGCCATCGGCATCGTCGAGATCGCCTGCGTCCTCCTGTTCCTCATCCCCCGCACAGCCTTCGTCGGCGCCATCCTCGTCGCCGCCTACCTCGGCGGCGCCACAGCCATCCACGTCCGCGTCAGCGACCCATGGTTCATGCCCCCCCTCATGGGCGTCCTCGCCTGGATAGGCTACGGCCTGCGCCGCCCCGACGTCATCCGAGCCGCATTCGCAGCGAAATCATCGGATTGAGGGCGCCTCTCGCTGGGGCTTTGCCCCAGGCCCCAGGAGGGGGCTGTCCGCCCCCTCCACCCCGGACCAGCGAGGCGCTGGACCCAAGCTCGATGAACTGCGCGATGCGCAGTTCATCGAACAGCCGGTGGCAAGACCACAGGCGATCCTGCCAGCCAAGACGGCAGCGCTGACGTTTCAATCGGCGAAGTGCCGCTGCGTGCGACGACCTCCACGGTCTTGCCACCGGCCCGTGGGAAGAACTGCGCATTGCGCAGTTCTTCCCCTTCGGTCCAGGCCGTGCCTGGTCCGGGGTCGAGGGGGCGGACAGCCCCCCGCGGGGTCCGGGGCAGCGCCCCGGCTCCCGGCTCCCGGCTCCCGGCTCCCGGCTCCGCGCCTTTGCGGGAGAGCTACTGGCTTCCGGGCAGATTCACGTCGTCGTCCTCGGACTGTACGATGCCGCGACGTCCGAGGGCGTAGAGGATGTCGTCGCCGTCGACGAGCAGGGCGGGCTGCGGCTCGGGGTAGTATTCGGGGTAGGTGCCTTGGGCGGGGATGTGGAAGAAGCTCAGGGCCTTTGGGGTCTGCTTTGAGGCCACGGTGAGTACGCCGCCGGGGACGTTGAAGAAGAGATGGTCCCCGCGGGCTGCGGTGAGGCTCATCCACAGTTGGATCAGCGATTGCCCGCGCACCGTATAGCCGCGCACGCCGGAGCCGGAGGCTGGCTTCAGGAGCGTCAACATGGGCCGGGAATCCCATGGCTGCCCGTTGTGGTACGACCAGAAGGGCTTCCAGCCGAGACCGTGCGTCACGGCGGGCCGGCCGTCTTCGTCGGCGACGACGGAGGTCACCGCTCGGCCTGGGAATCGTTGGTAGTTTTTCAGCGCGGCGAGACCGTCGTCGAGCACCACGCGGGCGACGGCGGATTCCAGGAACACGTCGCCCCAGACGGGGTCCTGCAGGGTCAGTTCGTCGTCGTCGATTCCGACGACGCGACCGGGCACGTTGATCTTCGACACGACTGGCTGGCTTGATTGCCCGAGGTCGATGTGCTCCACGTAATACTTTGCGTGCGGACGCGGATCACCTGGCTTCGTGGCGGCTTGCTTCGTCGTGATGTACATGTCCTCGCCGTCCGAGAATTTGCTCACGTATTCTTCTTCGGGTGCGAAGCTGATGGTGGGACGTACGGCCGGGTGCGCTGGATCCGAGAGATCGAGCACGCCGACGCTGGCGTGCCGGACCTCGCGATAGGTCGTCGCGGGCTGGCAGCCGCCGACGATGTAGGGCTGTGCTGTCGCGAAATCGACCTGCACGCACGTGGGGTCGGCGCCGACGTGATAGGTGCATTGCGCGAAGCCACCATCGCAGCCGTATTGCCCTGTGCCGAGCGGCGCCTGGCAGTGCAGATTGCCCGTCCAGTAGGTGCAACCCTCCTGGCCGTAACAAGTCGAGAATTGCTCGAGCGTCTGATACCAGCAGGCGTCCACATCGCCGCCGACCTGGTACGTCGGGTTGGACGGCACGGCCACGAACGTGAGCGACGTGTGCGTCGGGTGCACGACGGGCTCGATGCTCCCGGTGAACGGGAGCCCCGTGGCCACGAAATCACCCTTCGATTGGGGATGCAGCGGATCCGAGAGATCGATGATGGTGACCGTGTACTCCAGCCACTTCAAACTCCGCACGACCGTGAGCAGGTTGCCCACCTTGTAATAGTACGCGTTCGGCGGCACCTCGATGCTCGCGAGCGTCGGCGCGTATTGGGCCTCTCCCGATCGGGAGATCACCTCGACGCGCGCCTTCGCGTTTGGCTTGTTCCAGTAGCTCGTGTCCTCGGGGTTCTGCACGCGCACCCGGTAATTCCCGTACCGGAAGATGCCGAGGTAGTTCGGCGCGAGGAAGAGGTGACCTTGTTGCGTGGGGTTGTCGACGTCGCTTCGATCGTACAGGCCGAACTCGGTCGCGGTCAGCCCTGCGGTGACCGTGCCCGAGGTGGGGAAGGCGCGCTGCATGCGGCTGTTCAGCGGCAGGAACCCGCGCCGCGTGACCGTGCTGCCCGAGAACGTGAAGAGCTGCACGCCGGAGATATACGGAGTGTTGCTCCAGTCGCCGTTGTTGTAGGGCAAAAGCGCGAGCCCCGTCTCCGTCTCGCCGCTCGGCGCCTGCACCGTCACGGCATTCTCGAGCACGGTGAAGGCGCGCCCGGTCTGACGGAGATCCGGCGACGAAGAAGCATCGGACGCAATCGGGTCCACCGCGGCGCGCACGAGCAGCGGATTCGAGCTGTTCGCGTCGAACAGGCTCACGGCATACTGGTAAGGTGACTTGCCGACCCGACCGGCGCTGATCAGCCGGCTGCCTCCGAAGACCGAGCGGAGATGATCCTCCGCGCCCTGCTCGGGTGACGTGCCGAGCAGCGTCACGTGCCCGGCCGCGTCCACGGAGAACACGTGGAACGTCCCATTCTGCACCAGCGTCGTCGAGACGTAGGCCTTGTCGTCGGTGAACAACGCCCCCTGAATGGACGCGCCCGGCGCGAACTCCACCGTCTCGATCGGCGTGGGGTTCCCCGGTCCAGACGTGCTCCACGTCTGCAGGCGCGCGACGGCCGTGGGAAAGTCGACCTTCAGCCCGGAGATCACCCGAAGCGTCTGCCCACGTAGATCCACGTGGCCCTCGGAGGGAATGACCTCCGGCGCGACGACCGTGCCGCGCACGCTGAGCGCGCCGCCCGCGCCGATGTCGACGATGGAGACGTGCGTCGCCGGATCCCGGGCGACCTTCTGGGTGTGCACGGCGACCAGCGCGTTGCCCTGGTGCACGAGGCCCCGCAAATCGCCGGGGAACCCGGCCGTGCTCGTGAGCGCGAGGCCGTTGCTCGTCAAGGCGAATCGCTTGATGTAGGTCTGGTGCCGCGCCTCGGGCCAGGGGGACCCGGGAACGGGGAACGAGCCATGCTCGGTGGTGCCCACGTAAAGCGCGTCCCCATTCGCGCCGCTCTCGAAGCGCGTCGCCTTGACCGTGCCCGACAGCAACGTCCGCGAGCGAACCTCCGGCTCCTCACGGTCGCTGATGTCGACCTCCAGAATGTACGCGCCCAGGCTGTCGTGCATCGCGAGCCGGGCCAGATCGGAGCGATACGCGAGGCCACCGCTCATCACGACGAGCGCGCGATCCCCCTTGACGTGCATCTGGACCACGTCCCCGGAGATCGGCAGCCGACCAACGATGCGCGGGTCCTCGGGGTCCTGCACGTCGATGATCTGCAAACCCCGAAAGCGGCTCAGATGGAGCACATGTCCATCGCCGAGCACCTCGTAGATGTCGCCCTGCGCGAGCGCCGCGCTCGGCGCTACGGCCTCCTCGTCGCCCCCCGCAAAAGCTTGCCGCTCCTCTTCCTCTTCTTCTTCCTCCTCTTCCTCCTCACCCCACGTCCACACGGGAGGCATAGGGTCCGCCGATAAAAAGGACGTCGGTCGTTGGCTCGCCTCCGTGCTCTCGGCCGTTTCTTCCGACAATGGTTCCGTGCTGGTCGCGCACCCCGGCCCGACCAGAAGAAGCAGCACGGCCGAGTTTCGCGCAGCGCGCGTCACGCGACCGTCCTTGATGAAGGTCCTCATGTTCATGATCTCCTGTCGTCACCCATCCCATGGAAGGAAGGGCGAACGACGCACCATGACATCGGTATGACGGTGAGCTGTCAACCCACGCGAACCAAGTGCCGAGCGATCCACGTCCCGTGGGGCCGCGATACGCCGCGCCGGGGCGCTGCCCCGGACCCCGCGGGGGGCTGTCCGCCCCCTCGACCCCGGACCAGGCACGGCCTGGACCGAAGGGGAAGAACTGCGCGATGCGCAGTTCTTCCCACGGGCCGGTGGCAAGACCGGCGAGGTCCGTTTCACGCACGGAAAGTGTTGCGGGCCGCGAGGTCGACGTCGCGCGCGTCGTAGTAGGTCTCCAGCATCGTCCGATACACCCGCATGTTCGGCCGATATCGGCGAAAGTAGTCGGCGTCGTCGCCCGTGAGCCCCTAGATAATCACGTGGGGGACGTCGTGCGGCGCAACCCGCTCGACAGCGCCGCGGCTGTAGACGAAGATCTCCACGTGAAACCTGATATCGCGCCTCCCCATCGGAAGCCAGCCATGAACACGCCGCGCCTGTCCCTCCTCCTCGCCCTGGGACTCGCAAGCTGCGCGTCCCCGCCCGGTGATGCGCAGGTCGACGCGCCTTCCCCCCTGGCCTCCTCGTGCCCGACGAGCGAGCTTGCATTCACGCAGGCGACCGGGTGCATGAACGACGGCTCGGTCGAGTTTTGCCTGCCAACGGGCAACGAGGCGCTGCTCGCGCACGTCCGGGAGATCGCGCCGTCGATCGAAGCAGGCTCGTCCCGCGGCCGCGCAGGCTGCAATCTACCAGCCGAGACGCTTTATTTCTTCCCCACGGGCGAGGCCGAGTGCGTCGCCCACCACGGCGCGCTCGTGGACGCGGCGTGGGACAAGCTCTGCCGGATCGCAGCACTCCCGGAGGTCCGCGCAATCGTGCCGACATGGTACGAGTGAGCCCTCGAGCAGGACGCGCACGCGGCAGGGGAACCACGAGGACACCTTGCCTCGAAGCCGTGCGCACCTTGCCGGAAGGGTGAACACACCTTCCCTCCTGCCCGTCGACGGCCTCCAGGCAGGACGACCACGCCTTCCACCCACCACGTCGACAGCTTCCCGGAGGGTGAGCACACCTTCCCTCCTGCATGTCGACGGCCTCCAGGCAGGACGACCACGCCTTCCACCCACCACGTCGACAGCTTCCGGGAGGGTGAGCACACCTTCCCTCCTGCATGTCGACGGCCTCCAAGCAGGACGACCACGCCTTCCCCCCACCACGTCGACAGCTTCCCGGAGGGTGAGCACACCTTCCCTCCTGCATGTCGACGGCCTCCAGGCAGGACGAGGACATCTCCGCCCTTCACGTCCACGCCCTCTGCGAGCGTGTCCACGACGACCAGGGACCCCGTCGACGACCTTTGCGGCCGCGCCCACGCAGGCCGCGCACCACGAAGCCGCGCGGCTCCGTGCATGGACAGGACTTCCGCGCGTCGGGTAAGCTGCCACGGCCGTGCGTACGGTCGGAGGTCCCCGGATGCAGCGTGTCCTGTCGGCGGGCGAGGTGGTCGCCGGACGGTTCGAGGTCGAGCACCTCGTCGCGCGGGGCGGGATGGGCACGGTCTATCGGGCCCTCGACCGTGCGGAGGGCGCGGCGGTCGCGCTCAAGCTCATCCCGCTGCCGGCAGAGGCCACGGACGCGGCGTCCCGCTTCGAACGCGAGGCCGCGCTGCTGGACCGGGTCAAGCACCCGCGCATCGTGCGCTCCGTGGCGCGCGGCTTCCTGGATGCCGGCCACGCGTACCTCGTGATGCAATGGATCGACGGCGAGGATTTGCGCTGTGTGATCGAGCGCGGGCCGCTCGCCGCGGACGACGCGCAGCACGTGCTCGCGTGCGCGGCCGAGGCGCTCGCGGCGGTGCACGCCGAGGGAATCGTGCACCGCGACGTGAAGCCGGCGAACCTGCGGCTGCGCGGCGGGAGGAGCACGGACGTGGTGCTGCTCGATTTCGGCATCGCGCGGTCGATGAACGCGACGAAGCGGCTGACGGCGACGGGCCACCTCGTGGGGACACCCCAATACATGGCGCCGGAGCAGCTCGTCGAAGGCGGGAGAATCGGCCCGGCCACGGACGTGTTTTCCCTCGGGTGTATCTTTTATGAATGCCTCACGGGCAAACCCCCCTTCGACGCCGAGCACGTGGCCGGCGTACTCGCGCGGATTCTTTACGACGTCCCCGCCCCGGTGCGCGTGGTTCGCCCCGCCCTCCCGCAAGCATGGGAAGACCTGCTCGCGAGCATGCTGCACCGAAACGACGAGCAACGGCCGCGCGACGGCGCGGCGCTCCGGGGCCTCGTCGCCAAGCTGCCCGCGCTCACGGCCCCGGAGACCCTGCCCGTGTCCTTGGTCCCCGCCCCGCCCCCCGGGGCCGGCGAGCAGACGCTCGTGACGCTCGTGTTCGCGACGTTCGACCCTCCAGAGGGCAGCGACGAGGCGGCGCGGCAGGCGCTCCCGCGCATGGGGTTCGATGTGGAAGAGCTCGCGGAGGGCTCGATCCTCGCAGCCGTCGCGGCGCGTGGCATGGTCACGGATCAGGCGCGGATCGCCGCGCGAGGCGCATTGTATCTACGCGAGCTGCGGCCCGACGCGCGGATCGGCGTCGTGACGGGCCGCGCCTTGCTGGGGCGGACGACGCGCATGGGCGAGGCGATCGATCGCGCCAAAGAACTGCTCGAAGGCCTGCGCCACGACGCGCAGGAGGGCGTGTGGCTCGACGCCGTCACGGCCGCGTTGCTCGAACCGAGGTTCGTCACCGAGGACAAGGCGAATGCGACGCTCTTGCTCGCGGAACGGCCGGACGAGGGCGCCGGGCGCCTGCTCCTCGGCAAACCGACGCCCTGCGTGGGGCGCGAGGTCGAGCTGACGGAGCTCGAAAGCCTGCTCGGGCGGGCCATCGAGGACGGCGAACCCCAAGGCCTCCTCTTGCTCGGGCCGCCGGGAACGGGCAAATCAAGGCTCGTCGGGGAGCTCGCGCGCAGGATTCGCGGGGCCTACCCCGAGACCTCGTTGCTCATCGGCCGCGGAGATCCGCTGACGACGGGCTCGCCCTACGGGCTCTTGCGGGACGCCTTGCGGAGGCACGCGGGTCTCGACGCCGTCGAGGATCCCGCGCGCGCGCGGGAGGTGGTGATCGAGCGGCTCTGCGAGCCCGTCGACGCGGGAAAACGGCGGCAGGTGGGCGAGTTCCTCGGCGAGTTGTGTGGTGTCCCCTTCCCTGCGGAGGCGAGCCCGCCGCTTTGGGCCGCGCGCAATGACGCGCTCGTCATGGAGGAGCAGATCGGGCAGGCGTTTTCGACGTGGATGGCGGCCACATGCGCGGCGCAGCCCGTGACCCTGGTCCTCGACGATCTGCAATGGGGCGACGCGCTCACCGTGAAGCTCGTGCGGAGCCTTTTGCGGAGCCCCGGGCAGATGCCGCTCTTCGTGTTTTGCCTGGGGAGGCCCGAGACGCGCGAGCTGTTCCCCAACGTGACGTCGTCGCGGATGTACGAAATGACCTTGAGGCCGCTCCGCCGGCGGGCAATCGAGCGGCTCGTCAAGGCCGTGCTCGGCGAGGCCGTCGGCCCGGCGACGGTGGAGCGCATCGTCAAGCTCTCCGAGGGCAATGCGTTGTTTCTGGAGGAGCTCATCCGGGCCGCCGCCCAGGGGAACATGAACGAGGCGCCGGAGACGGTCGTGGCCATGCTCCAGGCGCGGCTCGCGAAGGTATCGGCCCCCGAGCGGCGGCTCCTGCGCGCCGCGAGCGTCGTGGGCGAGACATTTTGGGTGGGCGGGGTCCGACGCATCGTGGCGGCGTGGGGCGCGCGCGACGACGTCGACGGGTGGCTCGGCCGGCTCGTCGAGGAGGAGCTCGTCGAGCTGCACAAGGAGAGCCGATTTCCTCGGGAAACCCAGATGGGCTTTCGGCACGCGCTCGTGAAGGACGCGGCGTATGGGCTGCTCACGGAAGCGGATCGGCAAAACGCGCATCTCGCGGCGGGTGCATGGCTCGAAGGCGCGGGCGAGGCCGATGCGATGGCGCTCGCGGGGCACGCGGAGCAAGGCGGCGATCGCGCGCGGGCGGCGCGGTTTTACGCAAATGCCGCCGCGGAGTCGCTCGGGCGGAACGATCTCTGGCAGGCGGCGGAGCGCGCGGCGAAGGGGCTCGACGGCGAGGCGGAGGGCCTGCTCCGCGGGGAGCTTTTTGCGATCCTCGCCCTCGCGAAATACGGCCTCGGCTTGTGGCAGGCGTCCACGGCGGCGGGGCGCGAAGCGCTCTCGATGCTGCCCCAAGGGAGCTTCTGGTGGTGCCGGACGGCGGAGCGCATGATCCACGCCTTGCCGCAGGTGGGGGCGTTTGATGCTTTCTTCAAGCTCGCGGAGGAGGTTTGCCAGGTGGAGCCTGCTCCCGAGGCGCTCCCCCCGTTCGTCTGCGCGACCGCCATTCTGCACTCTGTCTCCACGGCGCTTTTTCCGAGCACGCTCGGGGAGGTGCGCCGAAAGACGCGGGCGCGCCTCGAGCACTTCGACGCGCTGGAAGAGCCCCGGTCGCGTGGCATCGCGCGCCTCTGGCTTTCGCTCGCCGCCATGTACGTGGAGCCCTGCCTGACGCAGATCCGCGCGCGCATCGAGAGCGCCATGGAGGTGCTCGCCGAGGGGAAGGTCTTCCACGAGCTCTGCCTGGCGCACGTCCTCCACGGCCTCGCGGCGCGGGAACTCGGCGACCTCGACGTCGCCGAGGCGTCCACGCGCAAGGCGCTCGCCCTCGCCGAGCGGATCCAGGACGGGTATCAAACGGCGAATGCGGCCTTTTACCTGAGCGAGGCGCTGCTCGAACGAGACGACCCGTCGGCCCTCGAGGAGAGCGAATCCCTCGCGCGGAGGGCGCTCGACGCCCCCGTGGGGGCCTTTTACGAGGCGGCGTGCTTCCGTGTCCTCGCGGAGATCGCGCTCGTTCGCGGGCAAACGTCGCTCGCCGAGGCGCACGCGCGGCGGGCCGTCGACGCCGTGGGGGACACGGGCGGCATGCTCATGTACTGGCACGCAGCCACGCACCTGCGCGCGCTCGTCGCCTGCGGGCGCGTGGACGAGGCGCTCGCGACCGTGGACAAGCGCCTCCCCTCGTTCCTCGCGCTCGACGGCGCCGGGTATCTCGACGTCCCCTTCCGCCTCGCCGTCGCCGAGACGTGGGACGCGGCCGGAGACGCCGCGGCCGCCAAGGACGCCCTCCGCGAGGCGTTGCGGCACATCGAGGTCCGCGCCGAGCACATCCACGACGACCGGACCCGCTCGCTCTACCTCGCCCGAAAGGACAACGTCCGCGCCTTCGCGCACGCGCGCGAATGGAGGCTCCGATGAGCGGTCATCTCTTCATCGTCCACGGCGATCTCACGCTGCTCTCGTGCGACGCGTGGCTCGTGCCCTGCGATATCGACGCGATGCCGTCGAGAAGCTGGACGCGCTCGTTCAACCATCTCCAGGGCCGGGCCCAGCGCTGGGCCGAACCGACGGAAGAATGGCGGCGCGGGACCCAGCGCATGCTGAAGGTGGTGGAATGGGAAGACCACCTGCCGCGCCCCTGGGTCGGCAACGTCGCCGCCGTCCCGAGCACGGACGTCTCGTGGTTCGTCGCGGGCGCGGAAGAGTTCATCGAGCGCGTGACGGACGATCTGCACGCGCACGCGACGCCGCCGCGCAATGGGCGGGCCAAGCATTTGCTCGCCCTGCCGGTCATCGGCACGCGGTACGGCGGAAAACGCCACTGGACCGGCGACGTGGTGCGCGCGCTCGTCCCCGTCTTGCAAAAAATGGCGGCCGTGAAGGACGTGGACATCGCGCTCGTGAGCAACGACGAGCTCACGTATGCCTCGGCGCAGGCGCAACGCGAGGCGAACCCCGCGGCCTGGCCCGACCTCGACGAGCGGCTGTGGCACAAGGGGGAGCGGCTCGCGCACATCGCCGCGAATGGAGACCTCGTCCTCTTCGTCGGCGCCGGCGTCAGCAAGAATGCCGGATTGCCGGATTGGGGCGGGCTCTTGCGGGACCTCGCCCGGAACGCGGGGATGACCGAGGAGGAGCTCGGCGCGCTGAAGGAGCTCGGCGCGCTCGATCAAGCACGCGTCATCGAGCTGCGCATGGAGACGGGCCTGCCGCCGCAGGCGAGCAAGCGTATCCTCGGGGAGAGAATCGCGGACGCCTTCGCGCGGGTCCACGGCTATGCCCTCTCGCACGCGCTGCTCGCGGCGCTGCCCTCGCGCGAGGTCATCACGACGAACTACGATACGCTCTTCGAGCGCGCCTCGCAGGCCGCCGGGATGACCGTCTCGGTGCTGCCCCACGAGCCCCAATCCGGGGCGTCGCGATGGGTGCTCAAGATGCACGGGTGCGTGACGGATCCCGACAACATCGTGCTGACCCGCGAGGATTACATGCGATACGACCTCCGCCGGCAGGCGCTCGCGGGGATCGTGCAAGCGCTGCTCCTGATGCGTCACATGCTCTTCATCGGGTTCTCGCTCCGCGACGACAATTTCCACCGGATCGCGGACGCCGTCCGGCGCGCGCGTGTCCCCGCGAAGGCGGACGCGACCTCGCCCGCCGGCCGGTTCGGCACGGCGCTGTCGCTTTTCTCGTCGCCGCTCGAGCAAAGCCTCTGGGGCAACGATCTCGACTGGGTGAACATGCAATCGACGTCGCCGCCGGCCGGCCGGAGCGAGGAGAGCGACAAGGCATGGGCCCACGCCGCGCGGCGGCTGGAGCTCTTCCTCGATAGCTTGCTCGCCAGGACGGGGACGACCGCGTACCTCTTGCACCCGCGCTTCGAGGGCGCCTTGAGTGATCCCGAGCGCGGCCTCGCCGACAAATTGCAACGATTCCTCGACGAGGTCGATCGGGACCCGACCGTGAAGGCGGCGCCGGCGTGGAAATACCTGGAGACGCTCCTGCACCGGCTCGGCTGGCCGCGGACGCCCTGACGAGGACCATCCATGCCGGAGACCTTCCGAAATCTCCTCGATACGCCGCCGTACTTGTTCCGCGTGGTCCTCGACTTTTCGCGGCACCTGCTGCTGCTCGGGCCCCTGATCGGGGTCCTCGGGGTGCTCTTTCACGATCTCGGGCGCGCGTTCGGGCTGCCGTATCTGTTCCGGGGGCAAACCCGCAAGGCGCAGTTCGCGATCGGGCTCTCCCTGGCGATGCTCGCGAGCGAGCTCTTTTACGTGAGTTACCTCGTCTCGCCCGACGAGCTGCACCTGTGTCGCGGGCAGGGCATTCCCCTCGACATCCTGAATTACCTCGGCGCGCTCTGGGGCGTGCTCGCGACGGTCGCCTTCGTCTCCCTCGTCTCCCGCTTCGTCCGCAAGAGGGACGGGCGCCCGCGGCGCGACTCGAAGCGGCTGCTCGCCGATCTCGGGACCACCGTGTACACGCTGCTCGGCGCAGAGCTCGGCGTCGTCCTCACGCTGGGGTTCGTCTTCGGGGGGACGAACGGCGCGATCCTGGCGCGCGTCCAGGGCCTCGGCGAGCGGTTTCGCCCGTGCATCCACGGGATCGGGGACTGTCTGTCGCAGACCTCGCGGGCGGAGGCGCCCCGGGGGATGCTGCACGAGCACGTGTACGCGGCGGCCTTTTTCGCGCTGCTGGCCGTGATGTACATCGTGGCGAGTTGCTTCCGGGCGAGGAAGATCCCCGCGGCCGCCGGGCTTTGCGTCCTGCTCGCGCTGCTCGGCGCGACCGACGGCTTTTTCGTGTACTGGCTGGAGGAATGGCACTCCCTGCTGCTCGTCGGCGTGACCATCCTGGTGCTCTACGTGCTCGGCCGGAATCGATATGCGGCCCGGTTCACCGATTTGATGGACGCGTATCGGCACATCGAGGAGGAGCCTTGTCGCGAAGGGTGCAAGGCGGCCGGGCACACGCACCTCGCGGACTACGAGGCGCCCGGCCTGCACGGCGGGGGGCTCTTGCCGCGGCCCGTGGAGGAGTTCCGCTGGACGGACGAGAACGGCCAGAAGCGGCCCCTCGTGCTGGTCTGCACGAGCGGCGGCGGGATCCGCGCGTCGGTCTGGACCGCGGCCGTGCTGCGCGAGCTCGAAAAGCAACTCGATGAGCCCACGCGCCGAGAATTTCCTTATCACGTGCGCATGATCAGCGGCGCCTCCGGCGGGATGGTGGGCGCGGCCTACTGGGTGGCGACGCTCGAAGGGCCGGCGCACACGGCCGATTCGTCGGAGTATCACAAAGAAGAGGCGCCGGAAGAACGCACGGCGGACGCCGAGGGTTCGGACTGGCTCGTCGCCAACGTCGCCAAGGAGTGCCTGTCGCGCGTGGCCGCGGCGCTCGTGTTCAGCGACGTGCCCGCGCGGATCGGGGCATGGGCAAGGCCCTCCGTGCACCGGGAGCTTTACGACCGCGGCACGGCGCTGGAGCATGCGTTCGTGGAGAACATGCCAGCCCTCGGCACGAAGCTCTCGCGGCTCGGGCACGACGAGCGGGCCGGATGGCGCCCCTCGCTCGTGTGGAGCCCGATGCTCGTCGAGGACGGCAAACGCCTCCTGATCTCGAATCTCTGCCTCGATACGCTGCTCGTCCAGCACGGGCCGGCCATCGGCGTCGAGGGCCAGCACGTGGTCTA
This sequence comes from Polyangium fumosum, assembly GCF_005144585.1. GTDB lineage: Bacteria > Myxococcota_A > Polyangia > Polyangiales > Polyangiaceae > Polyangium > Polyangium fumosum. The sequence continues at coordinate 126,161 of NZ_SSMQ01000021.1, forward strand.
TTCGCGCTCCGGCTACGAGATCACGCGGCTCTTTCCCGTGCCCTCGCGGGAGACGCTCCGCCTCGCGACGGCGGCCCGGATGAGCGCCTCCTTCCCGTTCGTGTCCCCCGCCGCCGCCCTGCCGACCGTACCCCGCAGGCGCGTCGTGGACGCCGGCTACTGGGACAACTACGGCGTGAACGTCGCATGTGGTTTTCTCGACGAAATGCTCCGGACAAGCTGGCTCGAACAGAACGTGAGCGGCATCCTGCTCGTGCAAATCCGCGACGGCATCGAGCGGCCAGAGCCCGCAGGCAACCATTTCAACGACCGGATCGCGCGGGCCCTCGAAGGCCTCACGTCCCCCGTCTCCGCCGTGCTCGCGGCGCGAGAGAGCGTGATGCGCTTCCGCAACGACGAGCAAGTGGAGGCCGTGGCCCGGCGCTTCCACCTCGACAAACGATTCGGGGAGAGCTTCTTCCAGCAGGTGACGTTCGAATTCCCCGGCGACGCGGCCCTGAGCTGGTACCTGACGCCCGAGGAGCAGCAAAGCCTGAAGGACGCGGCGAAGGCCACGGTCGGGGACAAATCAGACGCGCTCCGGCTGTGGTGGGACGAGCGCCGGGGCGCGGCATCAATGGCGGCGTGAGGAGGACGGCGCCGCGCTGGGGCGTTGCCCCAGGCCCCAGCAGGGGCTGTCCGCCCCTGCACCCGGACCAGCCAGGGGCTGGACCCAGGCTCGATGAACTGCGCGATGCGCAGTTCATCGAACAGGCCCGGGTCAAGACCAGCGACGGCGTTGCCAACCGAGACAGCCGCGCTGCGGGTTCGGCTGGCGACCTGGGTTCTTCGTCGGCCTGTTTGAAAAACTGCGCACCGCGCAGTTTTTCAACCCTGGGTCCAGCGCCTCGCTGGTCCGGGGTCGAGGGGGCGGACAGCCCCCCGCGGGGACCGGGGCAGCGCCCCGGCGGGACGGCCCAAGGTGTCATGCGGACAAGGTCCACCGGGCTCCGTCGGGCCCGTCCTCGATTTCGATGCCTGCGGCGGCGAGCCCCGCGCGCAGCGCGTCGGCGCGTGTATAGTCGCGGTTCGTGCGGTGGCGCGCCCGCTCTGCGAGGAGGAGCGACATCACCCGATCGAACCGCTCTGCGTCCGGCGCGTCTTGCTCCTCCGGCAAGAGCCCGAGCACGCCTTCGCCGAGTGACGATACGAGCTCGAGCGCGTGGAGGATCGTGCCTTGGGGGACAGGGCCCGCGAGTGCCGCCTGGAGATCCCGGGCGAGCACGAAGAGGGTCGCGAGGGCGGCGGGCGTGTCGAAATCGTCGTCCATGGCCGTCTCGAAGGCGGCGCGCGCCGCGGCGAGGCGGGCTTCGAGTGCCTCGGCATGGCCGGGGGGGCCGCTGCTCGCGCGCCGGGCGAGCTCGCGCCGGAGATCACGCAGCCGGCGGAGGCCCGAGGTTGCCGCCTGGAGCGTCTCGGCCGAGACCTCCGCTGTCGCCCGGTAATGGCTCTGCACGAAGAGAAACCGCAGGAGGAGCGGATCGTGCTCCGCGAAGAAGTCCGCGAGCGTGATGAAATTGCCCTTCGAGCGGGACATCTTTTCTCCGTTCACGGTCAGCATGTTTCCGTGCATCCAGAGACGCGCGAAACGGCGGCCCGCGCCTTCGGCTTGGGCGATCTCCGCTTCGTGGTGCGGGAACTGCAAATCGAGCCCGCCCGCGTGGATGTCGAAGCCCTCGCCGAGGTATTGCAAGGCCATCGCCGAGCATTCGAGGTGCCAGCCCGGGAAGCCCTCGCCCCAGGGCGACTTCCAGCGCTGCACGTGGGACGGGTCGGCCTTCTTCCACAGGGCGAAATCACGCGGGTCCGACTTGCTGCACCGCGCGAGCTCGCGTGTCCCGATGGACAGCTCGTCGATCACGCGGCGCGAGAGCTTTCCATAGCCTGGGAACGCCGCGACCCGGAAGTACACCGACCCGTCTGCCACGTAGGCGAGGCCGCGCGCGAGCAGATCCTCCACGAGCTCGATCTGCTGCGGGATGTGGCCGCTCGCGCGTGGCGTGACGTCGGGCCGGCGCACGTGGAGGCGGCCCATCTCATCGAAGTACTTCCAGAAGTACCGATCGGCGATCTCCATCGGCTCCACCCGCTCGAGTGCCGCGCGCTCGGCGATACGATCACGGCCCTCGTCGAGTGCATCCTCCGTGATGTGTCCGACGTCGGTCACGTTCGACACGAACCGCACGGCGTGCCCGCGGTATTCGAGCCACCGCCGGACGACGTCGAACGCGACGGCGGTCTTTGCATTGCCGAGGTGCGCGTCGCCGTACACGGTGGGGCCGCACAGGTACATGCCGACGCGCTTTTGCCCATCCGGAAACGCCGTCTGTTTCTGTCGTGTGAGCGTATCGAAGATCTGGATCGCCATGGGACATCCTCCTGGGTCATCGACGGACGAAACCAAAACGGAAGCGCCCGCGCGCGTGGACCACGGAGAAACCCGCAGAGGGCGCCCTTTCGGCGCGCGGGCCTCGACGTGGTCATCTCGTGCGGCGCTCCCGCGGCCGCGAAGGCACAGAGGTGCGCCGAATCCGCGGGCGGACGTCCGCCCAGCACGACGGCGCGCGCGTGCCTCTCGCAGGCCTATACGATCAGGAACGCTGCCTCAGCGACGACAACAGCGGCCGTCGCAGCAGAGCGCGAGGGCCGTCCGAGGGTACGTGCGCCGAGAGGTTCGCATGACGGATCTACCTTAGAGCGAAATCGCGGGCGATGCAAGCCCAGGAGGCGCGCGGGATCGACGCGGCCATGTTGGATTGTCCTCGTGGCCTTCCTCTGAACCGCGCCGTTCAGCCGGCAGCCCCGACGCGCGGCTCGCTCCGCGTTGGATTCCCCCGCGCGGCGCTCGTGGCGCCGCGACGACGCCCTTCCAGCATCATCGGCACGCGGCCCCGCGGCCCCATCGTGAGCCCGCGCTGCACGTGCTCGACCGGGGCCACGCTCGCGAGCCGGAGCTGATACTCCCGCAAGAGAATGGCGAGCGTGATTTTCATTTCCACCATGGCGAGCGTCACGCCCAAACAGCGGCGGCCTCCCCCGCCAAACGCGATGAACTCGAACGGGGAAAAGTCCCGCTCCAGGAAACGCGTGGGGCGGAATCGGTCGGGCTCGGGATAAAGCTCCTCGCGCGTGTGCAGGAGGAGCGGAGAGGGCACGAGCGGCTCGCCCGGCGGAAAGGTGTACCCGAGGAGCGCGAACGGTTTTCGGGGCACACGCCCGACGCTGACCACGGGCGGAGCGATGCGCAGCGTCTCCAGGCAGACGGCGTCCAGATAAGGCAAACCGAGGAGCTTTTCGAGAGGGGCCTCGGGCCCGAGGGCGTCGATTTCGGCGCGCAGCCGCGCGAGTGTGTCGGGCTCGTGGTGGAGCCAATAAAAGGCCCAGGCCAGGGAGACCGCCGTGGTCTCGTGACCCGCGAAGAGCAAGGCGCGGAGCTGATCGAGGATCTCTTGATCGCCGAGCCCATCGCCGCCTTCGTAGCGCGTCTTCAGGATGAGCCCGAGCACGTCGGCGCGCTCCTCACCCGACGCGCGCAGGGCGCGAATCTCCTGGGCCAAGAGCGCGTCGAGCGCCGCCCTGGCCCGGAGCATGCGCGCCCAGGGGCCAAGTCCGCCGAAGGGACGCCGGATCGCCGGCATGATCAAGATCAGCGGGTGGACCGCGTGAATGAGATCGAGCACGGCCGCGCGGACGTCGCGGATCCGCGCCTCGCCCCGGACGCCGAACACCACGCGGATGACGATGTCGAGCGCGATGGATTGCGTGGCCTCCAGCATCGAAAAAGGCTGGCACGGCGTCCATTGCGAGGCGGCCTCGCGCGCGACGTCGGCCACGACGGTCGCGTACGATTTCACGGCGGCCGGCGCAAAGGGGGCCGCGAGCAGCTTGCGATCCCGCCGATGGCGCGTCCCGGTCGAGACCACGACCGACGTCCGCCCGAAGATCGGCTCGGTCACCTCGACCCCGAACGGCTCGAACGTCTCGGGGTCGGCCGTATAAATGGCGCGGAGGGCCTCGGGATGGCCGACGAACGTGATCGGGCCATTCAAGGTGAGGACGCGGAACGGATCCCCGTGCTCGGCGGCGAGGCGGCGGAGGACAGGGGCGGGAGACGCGAACGAGGAGCGGAGGGTGTCGATCAGGCCGAGGTTCCCAGGTCCAGGTGGTAGCATCTGCATGCACTCCCCTCGACCGAGCCCTAACCGGGCCGCAACGTGGTGTCAATCGGAGTACGCTTCGAAACCAGGGAGTGGATCGTACGCCTCGTCCGGCTCGTCCTCCCCTTCGTGCGGACACGCCTCCTCGACGGGGTCCTCGGCGAGGAGGCCATCATAAGGACCCGGCAGCGGCGTTTCCTCGTCCCCTTCCTCGGCGAGGATGTCGTCGAGATCCGCGACGGTCCCGTCGGCCTCGTATTGCGCCCACGCCTCGGGGTGTGTTGCGGCGAGGAGCGCTTCGAGCGCCGTCGCCTTCACCCGCTGGATCGGCTGGCCGTCCGTGCTGCTGCGGGGCCGAAAGCGCAATTCGCGTCGCTCGTAAACCGTGAGCTCGACCGGGAACAGGTCCACGACGTGGTAGTGCACGTATTCGCGGATCTGGCCGAACTTGAAGATGCTCACGCGCTCGCGCTCGAACGTCCACCCGAGGCCCCCGAGGTGGCGCTCGAACGCGTCCTCGTCGTCGGTGAAGACCTGGACGTCGATATCGCTGCCGCGGCGGATGTGCCCCGTGCTGACGGATCCAATGAGCCGCGGCTCGAAGGGGCCAAGGGCGCGCATCACGCGGAGGGCGACGACGCGCATGGCAAAGAGCCGGCGCGTGCGCCGTTCGCCCTCGGCGAGCTCGGCCATGGCGAGCAAGGCGTCGCGAATCTCGCCATTCGAGGGCAAATCCTGGGGCCGATACCGCAGGCTTCTCCCGCCCGCGCGGCCGAGCAGGCGCCTCGCCGCCATTCGCTTCGCGGTGAAGTATTGCTTGACCCCCTCTTCGTACATGAGGCGCGCGGCCTCCACGGCGACCCGCGCGCGCAGCCCTCCGGTTCGTTCGCTGCTCATGAGGGGACCGGGGGCGAGACGAGCGGCGCGAGGGCCTCCCGGAGCTTGCGGAGCGCGCCCCCGACAGCGCGTCCGCCGCGCTCGTCACCATAGATGCGTTTTTGCACGACCTGCTGCGTGATGCCGAGGCGGCGCGCGATCTCGCCCTGGGACAGGCCTTCGAAAAAATAAGCCTCGACGACCTCGCGCTGTTTGTCGGTCAGGACCGTCGCGACGGCGTCGCGCACGGCGTCTTGGAGGCGAAGGCGCGCGTCGGAGGCCTCGTCGTCGTCGTGGTAGAGGTGACGAGACGCGGCGATGTGATCGAGGTCCGCGACAAGACGGGCGCGGCGCCTTCTGCCGTCAGAAGATCTCCTTTCGTGGGTCATGGATGGGGGCGGGCTCGCCGCCGGGGTCGAGGAGGGAGCGGTCTGCGCTTTCGAGGAGAATCGAGAGCGCGTCTTCGGGTGACATGACGGTGGCGTGAGGGGAGCGGCCGAGGACGTCCCAGCGGCGCAGGCGCTGGAGATCGGCGAGCGCGGCGGTCCCGCGCAGGCGGCGCTTGGTGGGTCCAGGGTCGTGCAAAAGGTCGAGGTGGTGGCGCACGAGCCAGACGATGCGGGGCGAGACGAGGCCGTCGAGCAGATCGGCGCCCAGCGCGTCGTGGTCCTGCGAGGATATCGCCTTCCCCACGTCGTGCAAGAGCGCCGCGGCCCAGAGCGCGCGGTCGGGGCTCGCGGCGCGCGCGAGATCAAAGACCTGAAGGGAATGGTAAAGGGCACAGCCCTCGGGATGATACGCGGGGTTCTGGCGTATTCCGTCGAGGGCGAGCAGCAGCGGGAGGAGCTCGTCGAACATCACCGGGGCGCGGCGCAGGTGAAGACGCCGCTCACCCACGGGGCACGGTCACACCCACCGGCGATGCTTTTCGTAGAGCGCGTCGCGCCACGCGACGAGCCGCGCATGCTTCTCCGCGAGGTCCCGGTTGCTCCAGGCCGCGCGGCCGCCGAGGCCCGTGGGCATGAACCGCTTGTCGACCGGGCTCACGACCTGGAGCACGAGGGCCATCGTGATGTCCGCGTACGAAAACGCATCGCCGAGCAGGTATTGTTGCCCCTCGGCGAGCGCCTTGTCGAGCCCGTCGAGCCCCGCCTCGGCCACCGCGCGGTGCGTCGCCTCGCCCTCGCGCATTTGATACTTCGAGACGAAACTCTGCAGGGCGCCGCGGCCCACCGGCTTGAGCAGCGACACGAGCGCCTTCGGGGTCCCAGGCGGGAGGACGGCCTTGACGAAGTCGGGATTGTCGAGGGCCTTCAGCATCATCATCGCCCGGAGCGCCGCGAGCGTCTCCTCGCTGCGCCGATTCCAGGCCTCGATCTCGGCCTCCCGGCCGGCGGGAAAGAGCTTGGGCCCGGAGCCGACGGCGTCCGCGTGGCGGGCGATGTCGAACGAGTCGGTGAAGAGGACGCCGCGATCGTCGAGGATCGGGACGGTGACGCGCCCCGTCGGTTTGCGGAGGAGGACGCGGAGCCGAAGATCGCCCACGATGGGCTGGTGCTCGATCTCCTCGTACGAGATACGGTGATGGTCGAGCGCCCAGCGGGCCTTCTCGGACCAGGGGGAGAACGGGATGCCGTAGAGCCGGGTCTTTTGTCGTTGCATCAGGGCCCAAGCATCCTACGGGTGGGGCGGCCCGTCGAGCGAAGGAATTGCGTTTCGTATACCGATTGACAGGCCCCTCCCCTTCTTGTTTCGTTCCGCCATGCACGCGACCCCCCTGCGCGAAGACGCTTTCGTCCTCACGGGCCTCGCCTCCCGCGGCGGGCTGTCGAACTGGGTCTTCTTCTTTTTCCCCGCGGAGATCGTCCAATGTGACCTCGGCATGATGCCCGCCGTGAAGGCCGGCGCCGAGGCGGGGATCCGCGCGAATCTCGACGTCGTCGGCGAGCTCGGCGAGCAGACGTATGGCCCCGGGCGGCCAAAGGGCGGGGCGACCGAGGCGTGGTGCGACGAGCTCGTGGGCAAAGCCAAACGTGTCGAGCGGCTGCCTTGCGAGCGTGTTCGCGAGATACGCCTGCACCTCACGGCCATGGCCCATGAGCTTTATGTCACGGCGGACGAGGGCGAGCCTCGAAGGTTCAGCCTCATGAACCGGCGCGAGGCCCAGGAGGTTCGCGGCTTGCTGGAGGCCCGCTTCGGGGAGCGGTTCGTCGTGACGAAGTCCGCCGCGTTTGCGTTCTTCGAGCGGCACGCGCCGTTCTTGATGCAGTGAGCGACGGGGCCCCATGCATTTTCCGGGTTGACCTCGCGCGGGTCTCATGGTTTGACCCGGAACAGACGCTTCCAAGGGAGGTATCCATGAAGGTCGAACCGCAGAAGCAACACTTGTGGCTGCAACAACTCGTGGGCGAGTGGACGTATGAGCACGACGCGGAGATGGAGCCTGGCAAGTTCCAGAAGTTCACCGGGACCGAGGTCGTGCGCTCGATGGGCGACATCTGGGTGCTCTGCGAGGCGCGCGGCGAGATACCCGGCGGGTCCCCGAACCATATGATGTGGACGTTCGGCTACGACCCGGAGAAGAAGGCGTTCGTGGGGACGTTCGTGGGCTCGATGATGGAATACCTGTGGGTCTATCACGACGGCTCGCTGGACGCGGAGCAGAAGGTGTTGACCCTCCACACCGAGGGCCCGGACTTCTCCGCGCCGGGCAAGATGACGTCGTTCAAGGACATCCTCGAGATCAAGAGTGAACACGAGCGCGTCCTGCGATCGGAGATGCTGGGCCAGGACGGGCAGTGGACCGAGATCATGCGACAGATCTATCGACGGACGAAGTGAGCGGCAGGGACGAGCGCGCGCTCGTCCCTTACCTCCACCCGCGCGCTCTGGTATCGTCCGCCGCGCCGTGATGCTTCGTCTTACGTTGGCCGGGATCCTCGGGCTCATCGGGTTGTCCCTCGCCGCATGCACGCCCGCAGGGGCGAACCGTGAAGACCAGGCCGCCCCACCGGGCTCCGCGGCCGCAGCGGCTTCGACGACCAGCGCCGGCGCGCCTTCGCCGAGCGCCGCATCTCACGCGCCGTCCGCGGCCGCGACCGCGGAGGGCACGGCGGCCCCGTATTCACCGCCGCCCGAGTCGTCCGCCGCCGAAGCGCCTCCCGAGGCGCCGCGCAAGACGATCGGCACGTTCGACGATTGGGTGAAGGGGTATCAGGGGTCGGGCGCGCCCGAGGCCCACAAGAAGCCGCCGCGGCTGCGGCTCGCCAAGGATCTCGGCCTCTCGTCCGGGCGCATCACGTTCACACGCTCGGGGGATATTTTCACGTACGATTTCGCCAAAGGCGCGGAGTCGCAGCTCACGCAGAAGGCGCAGCGCAACGTGGCGCCCGTGTTCCTCGGGGACGGTCGTCGGATTGCGTTCCTCAGCAACCGCGACGGGATGGTCTGGCGCGTGTTCCTGATGAATGCGGATGGCACGGAGCAGCGGCCGATCACCCGTAGCTTCACCGGCGCGTTTGGTTTTTTGCCGTCGTTCATGATCACGAACGACGGCAGCCGTGTCGCGTACATCGCGGCGACGAAGGGGCTGCCCGACGGGCCGCCGGAGGAGCTGCACCTCGTCGACGTGGCGAGCGGCGAGGATCATCGCGTGGGCGAGCCGGATCATTTCGATTATCCCGCGTTCTCGCCCCAAGGCGACACGCTCTACCTCGTCGCAGGCGAGTACGAAGCGGAGCACCTCGCCTCCGTGGACGTCGCCACGCGGAAGGTCCGGCATTTTTCGGGCGCTGGCAATCGTATGTTCAGCGGTGCAGCGTGGCTCGGCGATCGATTGTTGTTCTCGGCGAGCCCGACGGGCTCGTTCTGCTGCCAGCGCTCCTCGCTCTACACGACGTCGCCCGACGGCAGCGGCATTCGCGGGTTCGGCTCGTTCTGGGTCGCCGGTTCGCTGCGGCCGGAGGTGTCTCCCAAAGGAACGAAGGTCGCCGCGGCGTGGTCCGTCCGCGAGGGCGGGTTCGGCGCCGATCATCGAAACGAGATCTCCTTGCTCGACGCGAACGGAGGCGCCGAGCGCCCGCTCACCGACATGTTCCCGCGGCCCTTTTACAGCGCCTCAGAGCCCGCGTGGGCGCCCGACGACCACCATCTCGCGTTTACGCTCACGTTATGCCCGTACGTGGGCTGCGAGCCGACGATCCGGAGCGTGGTCGTGGTCGACACGAGGGACACGAAGGCCGTCCCCGCGTTCATCGCCTACGGCGGCGGCACCTCGTGGAGCCCCGTTCCCTGAGGGTTCGCGTATGGCCATCGAGCCTCCCACGCCCCCGCGTATCTACATCCTCCGCGCCTCGGAAGCGCCACGCGCGCTCGTCTTCGTCAAGCATCACCAGAAGCGCTGGTCGCTCCACCTCTGGAACCTCGACGCCCAGCACGTCGCGCCCGGGGCCACCTTTTTCGGGACGCTTTATCCACGCCGGAGTGATTTCTCCCCCGACGGCCGGTATCTGCTCTATTTCGCCATGAAAGCGCCCGGCGACGCCGATTGGCCCTTCCAGTTCAGTGGCCTCTCGCGCGCGCCGTGGCTCACCTGCTTGCTCGCCTGGCGCGAGGCGGGGACCTGGACGCGTGGGATGTATTTCGCGTCCCGCGCGTCGGGCCGCCCGGAGATCCCCGCGCGCAGCGCCCTGCACCACGGCGCCGACGTGGCCGATCGCTGCCCGTGGAACCTCCAGATGAACGACGCCCTCCAGCTCGCGGCCGAGCGGCGGATCGGATTCGTCGAAGCGGAGGATTCACCGCCGCGGCATCCACGCGACCTCTGGGACGAGCGGCGCCGCGCCGTGATGTGCAAGCAAAGACCGGGCGGCGGGCGCGAGGCCCTGCGGCTCACGCTGGGGCCCTTCGACCAGGGCGAAGGGCGGATCGAGGGCGTTCGCAATCATTATACGTTCGTCGGGAGAGACAGGCGGGAGACCCTACTTCCGGGCCATGTGTGGCTCGACTGGCTCGATGGGGAGCACGTCTATGGCGCGACGCTCGACGGGCGGATCGTCGTGTGCGCGCTCCGCGGAGGCGAGCTCGTGGAGACGTGGGCGCACGCGTTCGGGGACATGCCCACGCGGCAGCCTTCGCCGGCGTGGGCGCGGCACTTCTGACGTCAATCTCGCGGCGAACCGGCTCTTGACCTCCGCGAACGGCATGCCCGCTGCGAGCGGCCGCGTGGTTGGTTCCGCCGAAAGGACGCGCTCGACGAAGTGGACCCGAGGAGGCGCCCGGTCCGTGCAACGGGAGCGCAGGACCCGCGGGCGCGCTTTGCGGAAGGGACAATGCCCGTGGAAACGGCGAAACGCTCGTTCCCGAAGATCGGAACGCGCCCCACCCCGCGGCGGGACGTGTTCCGGGAAATGGGAACGTCCCCGGAAGCGGAGCCCGGCGCGTTGCACGATGTGGGAAGAGCCTCGGTCGCCGCGTCGCGCGGCGTTCCGAATAAGGGGAATGCTCCCGGAAGCGAGTCGGGGGGCGTTCCGAAAAAGGGGAACGACCAGGGAGACGGCTCCGCGCGTGGTCCAGAAACGCGGAATCGACCTCGATGCAGAGGCGAGGGGCGTTCCGACAAATGAAAATCAGTCGGGCAGCGGATCCGAGCGCATTGCGAGGAGGTGGAGGTGAACTCGAAGCGGCGCGGGCCTCGCGTGAACGAGGGCGGAGGACCCAAGCTCGATGAACTGCGCTCCGCGCAGCTCCTCGAACAGACCCTGTACAGACCCGCCGCGACCCTGCCAACCCAAACAGCCACGCTGCGACTTCAACTGGCACCCCGGCCTCTTCGTCGGCTGTTTGAAAAACTGCGCATCGCGCAGTTTTTCAACCCTGGGTCCAGCGCCTCGCTGGTCCGGGGTCGAGGGGGCGGACAGCCCCCCGCGGGGACCGGGGCGGCGCCCCGGCGCGACGCTCCGCCGATTGCCAGCAGGAGAGCACCGGGCCCGCTCGAAAGCGGCCGGCCGGTTGACGCTCGTCGCCGGGCCGCCTACCGTCCTCGTTCATGCGCTGGCCGCTCCTTGTTGCGCTCTTCCTCGTCGGCTGTGGGCCCTCCCCCGCCGCCTCCGGCGCCGAGTCGTACGCGGGATCGATGCCCGCTTCGGGGCGCGTGATGCTCCACGGCGTGACCGTCGCGCCCTGCAAATTCGGCGGCGAGACGTGGGACGGCACGGAGCACATCGATCCGAGTCAGATCGACCTCCTCGGCAATCTCCTGCGCGGCCGCGTGCCCTACGTCGAGATCGCCAAAGCGCTCGCCGCGCCCGCGAATGCGGCCCTCGACAAACCCGACGTGAAAGGGCGCGCGAAGATCCTCGGCGTCTCCGAAGGCGCGCCCGTCGTGCTCAGGGGCCAGGAAGATAGCTTCACGCCACAATTCCAGGGGCCGCCCACGTTCCAGGACGTGGCCTTCGACGGGAGCGCGCGCCTCGCCGTCGAGCTCCTGGACGACGACATGGTCGACGACGACGCGATGGGCTCGTTCCAGCTCGGCGCGGACGAAATGCTGGAGGCATTCCGGGCCGGAAACGTGCATCAGGTCCGCGTCGATTCACAGACGAACGGGCAAGTCCTTTTTGCCGCGATCTCCGTTCTGGCAGATTGAATCTCGATCAGAGCGCCGCCGCGAACTCGCGGCCGAACTCCAGCGGCGACGGCCGCTCGGTGGGCTCCCGCGTGGTGGCGGCCCGCAGGAGCTTGGCGACGGCCGCGGGGAAGCCGCGGAGGCGCTCGGCGTCGTCGAAAGGATCGAGCCGCATGTGCGCGAGGATGCGGTCGCGCCCCGTGAGCTCGTCGAAAAAGGAGCGGCCCGTGGTCACGTTGTACACGGTGCCGGCGAGCGCATACACGTCCGAGCGAGGGTCGAGCTCCACCGGATCGAGCACCTGCTCGGGCGCGATGTAGCCGGGCGTGCCGGCCACGAAGCGGCCGCCGACCTCGGGCGGGACGCGGATCGCCCGCACCATGCCGAAATCGATGACCACGGTCGAGAGCGGAGGCACGCGCCCGGGATCACGGTGTTTCTCCGGGTCGAACCGCTCTCCGCCGGCGAGCGGCAGGCGCAGCCATAGGTTTGCCGGCTTGATGTCACGGTGCACGAGGCCCGCGCCGTGCAGCGCGGCGAGCCCGGCGCACGCGTCGAGCACGACCTGGCGAAGCTCGAAGAGCGTCATCAGGCGGGCCGCGGCGTATTGCTTGAGATCCGCGCCGATCAGGTATTCGAGGACGAGGAACGGCGCGCCCTCGGAGACGCCGCGATCGATGATGTTCGCGACGTTCGGATGGTAAAGGCCGGCGAGCGCATTGGCCTCCTCGACGAACGACGCGAGGATCCCCGCGCGCTCGGTCTCGTTGGCGCTGGCGAGCGCGTCGGCCTTGGGGATCTTGAGCACGAAGAGGCGATCGGCCCCGGGCTTGCGCACGAGCCAAACCGAGCCGATCCCGCCCTCGCCGAGCGGCTTCACGAGCTCATAGCCCTCGATGAGCTTCGGCTCCTTTTTCTTCGAGGTCGGCGGCGGCGGCGGCGTCCTGCGGATCGCCCCGCGCACCGCGCCCTCCAGAAGCGCGGACGCGACGGGGCCGAGCGAGGCGAACCACACGTCGAGCATGCCGAGCTCACGCGCGCGGATGGCGCGGGCGACGAGCGCGGCCACACGCGGGGCGTTCTGCGTCGTGCGCGGCGGGAGCGAGTCCTCGTCGTCCTCGCTCGCGGCGTGGAGCGCTTTGACGGGATCCGCGAGCGAGGCCTGCAAGCGATCCCCGGCGAGGACGAGCTTGATGCACCGGATCTCGAGGTCACTCTTCGGCCCCGCGGCGTCGGAAAAGTCTTCGAGCGCCATCGCGAGCTTCGAGAGCGCCCGCGAGAGCTCGGTGTCCTCGGCGTGCAGGGCGACGAATGCCTCCTCGGCCTGGAAGGACCAGCCTGCGTCGGTCTCGGCCGACGAGACGGCCGTGCGCAGCGCCTCGGCTTGCTCGCAGCACCGCGCAAGCGCGCTCGGCGCCATCATCGGCAGCGAGGTCGCGAGCTGGCGGAGCATCGCGGGCCGGTCGATGACGAGCGCCCACCACGCGGCGAACGGGCCGAGCCAGCGGACGTCGTCGACCTCGCCGAGCGCCGTGCCGCGCGTCGTGTCGACGAGCCGCCAGAGCAACGCCGAGAGCGCGTTTTTCAGCGCAGGCGGGAACTCGCGCGCGCCGCTGGCGAGCCCTTCGAGCTTGCGCAGCCAGAGGCAGGTGTCGTGCGCCGTCGGCCCTCGTTGGCCATCGTTTGCGGCTCCGGATCGCCTGGCGGCGCCCGCCGCCCCAAGCCCCGACCCGAGCTCGTCGTCCTCGCCACAAGCGTCGAGCGCATACCCGCCGAGGCGAACCGCCACGACCTCGAGCGCGAGATCCTCGTGCACGTCCGTCTTCTCGCCGCGCCGCCGCTCCGCGACGAGGTCGAGGATCTCGGCGGGCGAACGAGCCAAGGTCTTCCACGTCTCTTCGAGCTCGGGCTCGTCCACGGGCACGCCCGTGGGCCGCGTCGCGAGCAGCGGGCGCCAGAGGCGAAGCGCGAACGCCCGCGCCGACGATTCCAGCGCGTTCAGCGCAGCGGCCCGCTGCCGGAGCCTCCCCCACCCGAGCGCGATGCGGCGCGCCTCGTGGAACGTCGCCGCGAGCGAGGAGGCGAACCGCGCGGCGCGAGCGTCCGCCTCTTCGTCGTCGTACTGCGCGGCGAGGCGCATCAGGTTCTCCAGGCCGAGCTCGAGGTCGAGCGGATCACGCTCGGCGCGATCGATCACGTCCGTGACCGCGATGACCTCGATCCACCGGCGCGACTCGTCGATCGAGGCAGCGCGCACATAACGCGCCTTCTCGCGGAGCGCGCGGAGCGTGGCCTCGATCTCGGGCTCGTCGACGCCGCGGCGGAAGAGCGTCGCGAGCCCCCGCGCGAGCGCGCGCGCGGCGATCGCGCCGCCGTCGCCTTCGAGCACCCGCCGGGCGAGGCGATCCCAGAGCGTCTTGCGCTCGAAGAAGAGGTACGGCGTCGCGGCGGCGACCGCGGCGAGGACCCAGGCCTCCTCCTCGCGCGAGTCGAGGATCGCCACGAGCTGGCTCGCGAGGAACGCGAGCCGCTCGGCCGGGAGCGAGGCAAACGCGGTCGTCGCGCGCTGGCGCAGCACCACCGACGCGCCGAACACCCAGTCGAGCAGCGTGCCCTGGAGCTCTTCCATCACGCCCGTGAGGCGCCCGAGCGCGCGCGCGGCGTGCACCCATACGAGGGGCTCGGGGTGCAGGAGCAAGGGCTGGAGCACCTGCAACGTGCGGCCGATGAGCTCCGGATCGGCCATCCGCGGCATGCCACGCACGCTGATTTCGAGGCAACGCGCGGCGAGCACGCGGCCGCGGAGCGCGCCGTGCGCGGGGCCGCGGACCATGAGCTCGAACGTCTCCGGAGATCCCCAGAGCCAGGGCCCGAGCTCGGGCACTTCGAGCGCGCTCGCGCCGGCCTCCCAGATCAGGATCTCCAGCCGCGCGCGCGCCTCGGCGTTCGCCGCCGACGCGAGCGCTTCCCCGTCGCCGAGGAGCGGCGCGCACGTGAGCGCATCGAGCAGCGGCCCTTCGACGACCCGCGCCCGCGCAGCCTCGACGATCCGATCACGGCCGAGCGTCTCGGCGAGCGCGACGAGGATCGGGGCCATCCGCACGTCGCGCCGGAACGCGCTCGCCGCAAAGAACGTGAGCAGCACCTCGCCGGCCGGCTCGCCGTAGAGCGCGGCGAGCGCGGCGAGCTGCTCGGCCGAGCGCGCGAGCTCTGGGAGCTCACGCCGGAGGAGCTGCGCGGCGGCGCGCGCGTCCTGCGGAAGCACACGCCGATCGGACTCACTTTCGCCGCCCGCGCGGAAGTGCGCGCGCACGGCCTCTTCGAGCTCGGGGTTCGTCGCGTGCAGGCGCGTCAGGGTCGAGAGCGCGATCTGGATGTCTTCGGAGAGCATCAGCGGCCGAGAGAATACTTCCTTCGCTGCGCTCCGTTCAAAATACCCACGGCTTGGCAGGGTCGAACCTCGATGCGACTTCCGTTTCTCCGAGGATCGAGCCGAAACGAACCACCGACGTCACCGCCTGAGCATGGGTCTCATCGCAAGCCGCCGCGCCGGGGCGCTGCCCCGGGCCCCGCGGGGGCTGTTCGCCCCTCGACCCGAACCAGGGCCAGCCCTGGACCCTTTGGGGAAGAACTGCGCAGCGCGCAGTTCTTCCCACAGGCCGTTCGTTGCCGGCTGAACCGTCAGCGCTGCCGTCTTGGCTGGCGGGGTCGCTCGTGGTCTTGACTCGGCCCGTTCGATGAAGTGCGCATCGCGCAGTTCATCGACCCTGGGTCCAGCGCCTCGCTGGTCCGGGTCCCGGGGCGGATAGCCCCGGGTGGGGCCTGGGGCAACGCCCCAGCGAAGCGCTTCCCAGATGAGACACCAATGCTCAGCCCAAGGCGCGCGGGGGCGCGCGCGTCTCACGCGGAGGCCACGATCCGGCGCTGTCGCCGCGTGGACACGATGGAGGAGCGGCACATGCAGAGCGATGCATCGAGATCGAACGCAAAAGGCGCGCGGCGGGGCATGACGATGGGAGCGGCGCTCCTCACGGCGCTCGCGCTCACGGGGTGCGGCGCGGGCGTCGCCACGGCCCCCGTGGCCCCCGAACGGAACGCCCTTTCCTCGCATGCCACGAACGAACCCGCCTCCCCCGCGGCGGCCGCCCGGTTCCAGGACGGCTTGCTCGCGCTCGCCCGACAGGAAGCCACGCAAAAACACGACGAGGCGAGCTGCAGGGCCGCCGCGGCGCACTTCACGGCCGTCGCTGACAGCCGCGAGAGCGCTTCGATCCGTGCGCGCGCCCATTACAACGCGGGCGTGGCGTACCAGCGATGCCAGCTCGATCGCGAGGCGCGGGAGCAATTCACGAAGGCGCTCGCGGCGGAGCCCACGTCCCACCGGGCGCGGGCCGAGCTCGCGCTGCTGGATTTCGCGGCGTCGGGCGGGAAAAACTTCGACGCGGCGATCGCCGAGCTCACGCGGGCCGCCGTCGTCGACGCCCAGTTCAAGGACGCGACCTCGCTCGTGCACCTCGGCGTGTTGCACCTGAAACGAGGGCGCGAGATGCCCGACGCGGACGGGCTCACCGATTCGCAGCGCGCGAAGAAATATGCGCAGAGCGCGCTCGCCGTGGATGATCGGGCGTTGCCCGCGTACAACCTCCTCGCGCTCATTCACCTCGGGACGGCGCAACGGAAGGCCGAAGCGCCCCGGGCGCGCGGCGCGCTCGACAAGAAGAAGCTCGACACGCAGGTGCTCGAGCTCGCGGCGCTCGTCTGCTCGCAGGCCATTCGCAAGGATCCTAGATATGCCCCGATTCACAACACGGCCGGCATGATCCAGGTCGAGCTCGGGGATTTCACGGCGGCCGCGCGTTCGTTCGACGAGGCGCGGAGGATCGATCCCGCGTTCTTCGAGGCGCAGATGAATTTCGCCGCCGTGAACCTGCGCTTCCGAGGATTCTCGCCGGCCGAATCGGCCTACCGCGCGGCGCTCGCCCTGCGGCCGAACGATTACGACGCGCGCATCGGGCTGGCGCACGCGCTCCGTGGTCAGATCGACGAGGGGAACCTGACGCAGAAGTTTGCGGAGGTGCGAACCGAGCTCGCCAAGGCGAAGCAAAGCGCGCCCGAGCGGCCCGAGGCTTATTACAACGAAGGGATCCTGACGCAGGAGTACGCGGCGATCGCGGGCGGAGAGCACCCCGAGCTCGCTCCACGCAAGGCCAAGGAGCTGTTTGGCATCTTCCTCCAGAAAGCCGGGGCCGATCCCACCTACGCCGACGCCACGCGGCGCGCGCGCGAGCGGATCGAGGAGATCGAGCAGATCGAGGGGTTCATGGGCCACGATTGGAACCGCACGGAGGCCGAGCGGAAGGCGGAGGAGGCCGAGCGGAAGAATCGAATGGCCGAAGAGGAGGCACGCGGGGCCGAGGAGGAGGCTCCGAAGCCGGCGACGAACCCCTGAGACATCAGCCGGCGCGCCAGAGCACGCGGTCGTAGAGCGGCTCCTCCTCGACATCCATCCAGTCGATGTCGTGCACCACGGCGTGCGCGAGAATGCAGAGCCCGAGGAGGGGCAAACCGTCGTCCTCCTCGTCCTGCTCGTGGAAATACATGACAAACCCCGTCCCGTCCTCGCGGGCCGGCTCGTCCTCCTCGGGATCGAAGGCGATCATCGCCTCGACGTCGAAGTTCTTGATTTCCTCGATGCTGAGCGCGCCCCCCTCGGGCAGGCGCTCGTTCAGGAACGCCAGCATGGCCTCCCAATCGTCCTCCTGCATGAGGCGGTAGACGACGTTCGCGTGGACCTCGATCGCGACGGGCGAGCGCGCCTCGAAATGCGAACGAAGCAGGCCCACGTGGCGCTTCGTCTCGGTCGCGAACAGCTTCTCCAAAAGCTCGTCGGGATCCGTGCCTGCGTTGTTCGCCTCGTAAAACCCCCGGTCCGGGTCCTCGTCGAGCCGGAGCAAGCGCTCGAGGCGCTCGAGGTACACCGTCTCGCGGATGCCGTCGGCGAACGAGATCTCGTATCGATCGACCACGAACAGCAGCGTGCCCGCCCGGGACACCAGGGCGAGGCGCTCGGGAGGGCGCGAGGGCCCCACGGAGCGACGCGCAAATGCAAAACCCTCGGGCCCGGTGAGCTGTACGGCCATGCAAGCGAAGGGGAGCCGAGGACGTCCCTGCTGTCAAGCGCAGGCCTTTTTCAAGCGGAATCGATACGAAAGGGTCGCCGTTCTTGACGCCGGGCGGCGGAACGCGGATGCTACAGAGGCCGCGCAAAGCGAGCCCCAAGGCCCCGATGAGCACGACCATTCGCCCCGTTCGCAGCGATAACCCCGATGGGAGCTCGGAGCTCTCGGTGGAAGAGCAAAAAGAACGACTGCGCGGCGAAAACCGGGTCTGGCACATCGGTCGCACCAGCCGCGACGACAACGATCCGATGGCCGGCTTGAACGGCAGCCAGGTCGATCTGACGCGCGTGCTGCGCGGTCGCCGGCTGCGCACGGGCCGTCAGCGGTAACCACCTTCCTGCGCCGCCGCGGCAGCCTCCGTGAGGCGCGTCGCGAGGACCTCGGCGTCGAGGCCGGCCTCGTGCTCGGTCAGGAAGAAGGTCTCCCCTTCGCGCGTGGTCGCGATCCACGGGAGTTCGTCACCGCCCACCACGCCGTCGCGGCTCCGCACGAGCACGAACACGCCACGCCCATCGAGGTCCCGCGCGAGGGCCACGCCGCGCAGGATCGACGTGGGGACCTTGACGTCACGGCCGCGGACCCACAACGAGACGAATTGGGCGGAGATGGTTTCGAGGCGGATGGCCTGTCCATGACGGACGTCCGCGACGATGCCTTTGTCGTGCACGAATCCCGTCGTCGCGCCCGCTACGCCGAAGCCAAAGAGCAGGGTCCCGAGGACGACGAGCTCCGAGCCGAGCGCGCCCTCGGCGATCGCCCATACGCCGGCCACGAGGAGCAGCACGAACGCAAAGACGCGGAGGCCCGCGCCGAGCCGAATTCGCCGCACGGTGCCGGTCTCTTCGATGGAGAGGCCCAGCATCACGAGCGCGAGGCCCGCGACGGGAAGGCCCGGCGGCGAGAGCAAAAACGACCAGAACCCGCCTTTCACCGCGGAAAATGCCATCGACGCGAGCCCGAAGGAGGAAAACGCGTACGAGAGGGCCCGCCCCTGGGTGATCAGAAAAAAACGGCGCACGGCGGGCCGGAAGGTACCACGGCGGAGGTGCGCCGCGCACCGCAATCAGCCCGGTTTGCCCTCGTCCGCGGCGTCGGTGTTGCGGAGCAAGCGGATCGCCCAGAGCGAGAGCGCGAGCAAAACGACCGCGAGGGCCACGCCGAGCGCCGTCCGGTGCCGCTCCGTGAACGGCAGCGGCGCCGCGCGATCCGCCTCGCCGAAACGAGGGTTTGGCAGGACAGGCCCCATCGTCGCGTCCCGCGGCACCTCGGCCCGATCGGCGCGGTCGAGGATCACGGCGAGATCGTACAACGGCGCGGCGGCGGTCCGATCCCCGACGTAGAGCCGGTGCTCGCCGGGCGTCGCCGCGCGAAAGACGATCTCGCGGGGCCGCACCTCGCCGCGCGCGCCGCGGATCCCGAGCGGCGGCGAGTCCTCGTCGTGGATCACGAGGCGGAGATATCGCTTGCGAGTCTCGTCGATCGGCAGGCGCATCGACTCCAGCACGACGCCCGGCCGCGGCGTGATCCGATAGAGGACGCCGCCGCCCACGGCCGGCCATACCTCGCGGAAGCTCGTCGCCGTGACGTCGACGCGGCGGCGCAGCTCCGTCGTCCCGATGTCGAGCGTGATCGCCTGGATCGGCAGGCCCTCCGCGCCCGCGTCGAGCGTGACGATCGTGGATCGCTCCGCCTCGTCGCGCCGGATCTCCTCGATGGCGAGCGGCATCTCGGAGACCACGTTCGTCTCGTCGTCCGAGGACGGGCAGCGGAATGCGCCGCCCTGGATCGAGAGGCGCCCGCCGGCCTCGGCCGCATCCGCGGGCAGGAGCGTCACGCGCACGAGGCGCGCTTCGGACTTCGGGTACGGGACGAGCAGGTGCTCGACCGTGCCGCGCTCGTGCCGGATCCGGTACACGAGCGGCCCCTCCGCGACGACGCCGAGCGCCTCGCGGCTGTCGCCCGTCTCGACACGCACGCGCCGGAGGAAGGTGTCGCCGGCGATGTCGAGCACGAGCCGACAATGCAGCGTCGAGGCCGGCAGCCGGAACGTCGCGACCGCCGCGCCGCTCTGGAGCCACGCGGGATCCAGGATCTCGCCGGGCACGTCCGGCACGCGCCGATGGGCCGGGGTTTCCCGCACGATCCGCGGCACCTCGCGCCCGGCGGCGTCGACGAGGCGCACGTCCGCGAAGAGCTCCGCGGAGGTGCTCGCCCGGTAGAGGGCGTCATCCACGGCGAGCCGATGATCCCCGGCGGCGTCGATGCCCGTCACGGCGCGCATCGACGTGTATTTGCCGACCGGGAGGAGCCGCGGCGTGATCACTTGCGCCTCCGCGCGCGTGGCGACGAGCAGGATGACGAGCGCCGTCCCGCCCGTGCGCATCAGCGCGATCAGGCGATCGCTGAAGCGCGCATAAAGAAACCCGCCGGCGACGAGGAGCGCGCCGACGCCGGTGAGCAGGAGGATCTGATAGATGCGCTCGACGCTCCAGACGTCCCAGACCACGAGCTTGGCGACGGCGAGGAAAAACAAGGCGAGCCCCAGGTACCGATGAAGCGCGCTGCGCGCCGCGAAGCCGAGCGCGAGCAGCGCCGCGGCCGCGACCGAGAGCACGAGCGTGGTCGTCATGGCGAGCCTGCCCTGCTGCGACGCCAGCAGGGCCGTGAAGCGCGCCGCGAAGGCCGCCCATTCGGGGGCGTCGAGCGGCACGGGCGGAGGCGCGGGGAGCGTGGTCACCGCGGTGCGGACTTCCAGCACGGCGAGCGTGCTCCAGAACGCATGTCCGCCGATCGCTGCAATGCCCGCAGCGACGTCGAGCGCCGCCCGCGCCTTGTCCTTGGCTGCCTCCGCGCGCCGCGCCCCCGCGGCGAGCAGGTACGCCGCGACAAGCAAGGCGACGCTCGTACCCGCGAGGCCCGTGGCGCGCGGGCTGCGGAGCAAGGGCACGGAGAGGACCCCTTCCCTGCCCTGCGTCTCGAAAAACCGCTCCACGAGCGCCTGCGTACCCCACACGTCGACAGCGACGAGACGAACGAACGTCGCGGCGAACAGGAGCGAGGCGACCACGAGCCACCCGCCCTCCCGCGAGCGCGCCGCGATCGCCGCCGCGACGCAGCCGAGCGCGGCCCATAACACCGTGATCGTGGCGCCCTCGAGCCCAAACGCGAGCGCCGCCGCGAAGAGGCCGAGCGCGAGCCCCGCGAGCAGAGACAGGCGCGCGCTCGCCTCGGGCCTCCGGCGCATGATCCCCGCGGCGAGCGCGAGGTCCAGAGCGCCCGCGGCCGCCGTGACGAGCGCGCGGAACGTCGGGACCTCGTCGCTCGTGGACGCGAGCGTAGCCGCGACGAACGTGAGCGTGGCGAGCGCTCCTGCGAGGACCGCGCTCCAGCGCAAGGGCGACGGTGTCCGGAGCGCGGCGACCCCGAGGGCCGCGAGGTGCACGACCCCGAAGACCACGAGCGCGCCGAGGAACGCGGGCGACAAGGGCGCAGCAAGCGCGGCACTTCGCACAACCCCCGCGGCGATCGCGATCATGAGCGACGCGAAGGCGACGGCTGCGAGGTGGAGCACGCCGAGGCGCGCGCGAACAGCAAGCGCGGCGGCAGCGGCGCTCGCGATCGAGGTGAGCACCACGAAGATCGCGGGCCTCTCGGGCAGGAGCTGCACCGCAGCGAGCACGACGAAAAGCGCGGCGGCGACGCTGCCCGCGATGGCCGCGCCCACCGGCAGCGGATCGCGGCGGAGGACCTTGCGCACGAAGCCTGCGACGTACACGCCCGTCCACCCGCCGAAGAGCGCGACGAGCCAGAGCCGCTGATCCTGCGGGACGTCATGGCTCACGACGAGGAAGACCACGAACGCCGCGGCCATGGGCACGGCGAGGAGCTCGGTCACGCCGAGCGCGCCGAGCAGCCAGATGGCAAAGGCGCCGAGGGCGATCGCGAGGGCCGAGAGGAGCCACACGTGATCGTGGAGCAACATCGCCGCCCCGGCGTGCGAGAGCGTGAGCGCGGCGAGCGCAAAGAGCTTGGCGTCGAGCTTCCGCGGAGTGCGACGGTCGAGGTAAAGCGCGACGGCGGACCACTGCGCGGAAGCGAGTCCCACGAAGAGCAGCGGCGCGAGGCGCGCGGCGAGGCCGTGATAAGGCCCGATGCGCGCCTCCGGCGGGACGTCGCTCCATGCGGATGTTTGCCCGTGGATGTCGAAGGACTTGAGGTACCAGCCGAGAAACAGCGCAGACGATCCCGGGACGACAAGCGCGGGGACGAGGCGAAAGCCGGCCCGGAGCGCGACGCCGAGGGCCATGGATCCGAGGAGGAGCAAGTAGCCGAAGAGCGCAACGGGTCGGTCCTGTCCGGTCGAGAGCACGACAGGATTGGCGAGGCCGGCGACGAGGACGAGGACGAGGAGCGACTCGGCGCGATGGCGAAGCGAGAGCCCCGCGCCGAGCGCGAGCACGAGGGCCACGGCGACGAAGGCCGCGGCCGGCGGAGCGAGCTGGTAGAGCGCGACGCTAGCCCATAACGAAGCGACGAGCGTGGCGAGGCCGATGCCGGAGAGGGCATGCACGAAGGCCGGGCGGGTCCGGGGTCGGAGGAGCTCCGCAGCGGCGAGGAGCAAGGCGCCGAGGACAGCGCCCAGGACGACACGACCGGTCGGGCCAATCCAGGCGTTGTCGACGGCGTACTTGAAGAAAAAGAGGGCGCCGAGGAGGAACGCCGCCGCGCCGATGCGCGTGAGCCACGTGAGGCCGAGTTGCTCTTCGAGGGAGGGAGCAGGCTCGGTGGGGGGCGCGGAGGAGGAGGCGGCGGCAGGAGCCGGAGCGGAGGCAGAAGCAGAAGCAGCAGCAGCCTCCGACATCACGCGCAGGTCCCCCGTCGGTTCGGACGGCATGACCGCGAGCGCGCGCGGGGCGTCCGTCAGGCCTGACGGGTGGACCTTCGCGTCGTGCAGGTCCACCCAGCCAACGCTGACGGACGGGTCTTGAGGCGTCGGCGAGGAGGCGGTCCGATCTGGCGGGTGGCCCGTGGAGGCTTGCGCGAGCGTTTCCATGCGCGCGAGCCGCCGTTCCAGCTCCGCGATGTGCGCCTCTCGCACGTCGAGCCTCTCTTCGAGGTGCTTCACGCGCGCCTTTGCCTGCATGGCCAGGAGCAACGCGAGGATCGGGGTGGCCAGGAACAACCCCACCAAGCCCAGGCCGAGCAGGACGAGGAGCGCCTCCATGAAAGGTCCCTACCACGAGGCCACGCTCACGGGAGCCAGACCTCGCGAGGGAACATCCATGCACCAAAGGTCCAGGGCTGGCCCTGGTCCGGAGCACGGGTCTCCTCGGGGAAACGCCGCGCCCGGGGCGCTGCCCCGGACCCCGCGAGGGGCTGTCCGCCCCCTCGACCCCGGACCAGCGAGGCGCTGGACCCAGGGTTGAAAAACTGCGCGGTGCGCAGTTTTTCAAACAGGCCGACGAAGAGGCCGGGGTGCCAGCAGGAGCCGTAGCGCGGCTGTCTTGGTGGGGGAACGCCGCCGCCGGTCAAGGTCAGGGATGATCTTGCCTACCAAAGGCCGCAAGCCGGACAGGTCGGCGGCCAACGCCTCGTCGCATGACGTCGTGGCGTGACGCGATGGCCTCACGTTCCAAACAGCACGGCTCCGTCCCTCCACGTGATGGGGCCGTAGGTCTTCGGGCGATGAGCCTATGGTCTCCTGCATCGTGCCCATCTCTCGACGCCACGAGCCCGCCGCTCCTTCCATCGCCCCCGTTCCTCCAAGACACGGCCTCGTACCTCCGGAGGCTCGACCTCGTGTCTCCGGAGGCTCGACGTCGTCTCTTCGGACACATGCCCCCATCCCTCGCACACACGTCCCCGTCGCCTTTTGGCTCGGCCCCCAGGCTTGAAGACACGGCCTCATCGATGAACTGCGTATCGCGCAGCTCATCGAACCGACGCCAGCGAACCTCCCCATACTCTTGCCACCGGCCCCCTGGAAGGCCGCGCGCCTGTCTCGGTTGACAACGTCGCTGCCGGTCTTGACCGGGCCTGTTCGATGAACTGCGCATCGCGCAGTTCATCGACCCCGGGTCCAGCCCCTGGCTGGTCCGGGTCCAGGGGTGGACAACCCCTGGTCGGGGCCCGGGGTGAAACCCCGGCGCTACGCCCGCATGTCGCTCGCCGGCGCGCGCTTGGGCAGGCGAAGCTGGGCGTGCGGCGTGAAGAGCAGGCGCCTTCCGAATTCCCCTGCGAGCACCCCGGAGACCGCAGCCACGGCGACGAGCTGATACAGGATCACGATCTGGTAACGCACGGCCTGCTCGGGCGCCGTGCCGCTCACGATTTGACCCGTCATCATCCCCGGCAGCGCGACGAGCCCGACCGTGAGCAGGCTGTTGATGGTGGGGATCATCGCGGCGCGCACCGAGGCCCGCACGTGCCGGGCGAGCGCCTGCTCGGGCGTCGCCCCGAGCGCGAGGAGCTGCTCGATCTCGCCTGCATGTGCATGCGCAGCGGCGAAGATGCGCTCGAAGACCTGTGCCACGACGTTCATGGCGCTGGCGATCATCATCCCGCTGATGGGCACGAGATATCTCGCCTCGTACATCGGGTGCAGAGGCACGACGAAGATGAAGACCGGGGCCAGCGCCACCACGGAGCCGAGCACGATGGCCAAAAGCGCATAAGGAAACAGCGTGCGCGCCGAGGGCCCGTGCTCGACGCGCCGCGCGCTGGTCGCTGCGGCCACGCCGAGCATCCCCGAGATGGCCAGCGCCACCCATTCCGGCCGCTCATGCTTGAAGAGCAGGAGCAGCACGTGACCGATGGCGAGAAGTTGCACGGCCCCGCGCAGCGCGCCCCAAGCGAGGTCACGCTCGAGGTCGAGCCGCTTCCAGCGCGAGGCGAGGATCGCCAGCGCGACGAGCCCGAGCGTCACTACGAGCCGCGGCAGCGGGATCTCGAGGTAGCTCACGGCCCCTCCGCGACGGCCACGAGCTTCCCCGCCTGGAAGACGTAACGCCTCCCAGAGAGCGCCTCTGCGTGCGCCGCGATGTGCGTGACCATCACCACGCCGCGCCCTGCGGTCGCCATGCTGCGGACGAGCTCGATCACCTGCAGGGCCGTCTCTGGATCGAGCGCGGCCGTGGGCTCGTCGAGGAGCAGCACCTTCGGTTCGTTGGCGAGCGCGCGGGCCAGCGCGACGCGCTGGCGTTCTCCGCCCGAGAGCTCGTTTGCCCCGCGCGTGAGGAATGCTTCGTCGAGCCCCACGGCCCGCAAGAGCTCGATTTGCCGCTCGGGCGCGAGGGTCTCGCCGCGTAGCGCCGGCCCGGCAGCCACGTTGTCCGCGACGGTGCCAGGCAGCATCGGCGGCGCCTGGGGCAGATAGGCGATGCGGGTCCGAAAGCGGGTCGGAGGCAACGCGATCGCATCCACCCCGTCGAGCAGCACATGCCCGCTGTCGATCGGAATCAGCGTCGCCATCGCCCGAAGAAACGTGCTCTTCCCGCTGCCGGAGGGGCCCGCAATCGCGACCTTCTCGCCGTACGAGACCACGAGGCTGGCGCCGTCGACGAGGGTGCGTCCTTCGCGGATCACGCGGATGTCGCGGGCTTCGAGGGCAGAGGGCATGGGGCGTCCCGTCTGCTCGTCTAGCTTCGGGGATGGGCACGCGCCAGACGTGCGTCCTTGCGATGCGCCGGGCAGCCTCGGCCTCCCGGCGCGAAGCTCGCCCGTCTGGCGCGCCGTCGAATTCGAGGAAGCCGCGCGCGGAAGAAATCTTTGCCATCTCCGGACGACGACCGGCGACGGGGGAACGAGGCGCCTTACGAAAATGGGGCGCGTGGATGCGGTGCAATCGCTCGATTTTCCTATCCGCGGGCCCACGTTGACAGCGCGGAGGGACGTTTGTAGGCATGCGATATGGGGGAACTTCGGAGATACGACATTGCGGCCGATCTGCCCCGACCGTCGTACCTGCGGATCAGCACGCTCGCGCCGTGTCTTGTTCCGCTTCCCTGTCGACGCGTCGTTCCTGCTCGGAGGGTTGCATCCGCGAGGGCGCTGGCGCCTGCTCGGCATCGGGCCATGCAGAGGGCCTCCCCATGACGCACCTTTCGACCGAACCAGGAATGGTTCCGATCCAAGGGTATCGCGTCATCGCGAAGACCGGCGAGAGCGCAGGATCCGTCACGTACCGGGCCTACCGCGAGGCCGACGGCGTCGAGGTGGCGGTGAAGGTGCTGCATATCGACTCCGCACGGATGGCTGCCGACATCACGCGGTTCAAGCACGCCTACGGCATCATCAAGCGCATCGATTCGGAGAGGATCGTCAAGGTCCACGATGTCGAGGAGCACGAGGAGGGGCTCATGCTCATCACCGAGTCTTTCCCGGGCACCGCGCTGTCCGCGAAGCTCCCCGGCAAGCTCGACCTCCGCGCGTTCCTGGACGCCGCCGTCTCGATGGCCGAAGCCCTGGTCGACATCCACCGGTGTGGTGTCATCCACGGCGACGTGCGGCCTCCGAACATCCTGCTCGGCGCGGGAGGTCAGGTAAAACTCACGGGATTCGGCGTCGATTCCATCGTGACGCGTGAAAAAGAAGCGATCTACAGCCCCCGCGTCCTCTCGGAGGTGCTCCCCTACACATCCCCCGAGCAGACCGGCCGCATGAATCGCAGCGTCGACGACCGCACCGACATGTATTCGCTCGGGGTCGTCTTCTACGAGATGCTCGCCGGGCGAAAGCCATTCGAGGCGGCGGATCCGCTCGAACTGATGCACGCTCACATGGCCGTGAAGCCGGCTCCCCCCTCGGACATCCATTCCGAGGTGCCCGACGCGCTCTCGGCCATCACGATGAAGCTCCTCAGCAAGAACGCGGAAGACCGCTATCATGGCGCCGATGGGCTGAAGGCCGATCTGGAAGCGTGTCGATCACAATGGGAGCGCACCGGCAGGATCGGCCCCTTCCGCCCCGGCCAGTACGACAGGCGAGATCTCTTTCAGATCCACCAGAAGCTCTACGGCCGCGAAGGGGACATCCGAAAGCTCATCACGTCGTTCGACGACGTGCTCCAGGGCAAGCGCGCGATCGTCCTCGTTTCGGGCTATTCGGGCATCGGCAAATCGTCTCTCGTCCAGGAGATCCTGAAGCCGCTGGCGCGCGAGAAGGGCTACTACATCAGCGGGAAATACGACCAGCACAACCGCGACACGCCCTACAGCGCCATCGTCCAGGCGTTCGACGCGCTCATCAAGCAGCTCCTCTCTGAAAGCGAGGAGAGAATCACGACGTGGCGAGACGCCATCCGGAGCGCCCTCGGGAGCAACGGTCAGGTGCTCTGCGACGTCCTCCCTTTCCTGAAGCACATCATCGGCGAGCAGCCGCCCATCCCTGCGCTCGGACCGATCGAGGCACAGAATCGATTCAATTTCTACTTCCAAACATTCGTCTCGGTGTTTGCCAGCCACGCCCACCCGCTGGCCATGTTCCTCGACGACCTGCAATGGGTGGATTCGGCCAGCCTCAGCCTGATCACGGCCCTCCTCGCGAACGAGGACATGAAATCACTCTTCTTTTGTGGTGCGTATCGCGACAACGAAGTGAGCCCGACACATCCCTTCCTCGTCGCGCTGAAGGCGCTTCAAAAGGGCGGACTCGGCGTGGTGAACATCGTCCTCGAGCCCCTCCGGCGGGTCCACCTGATCGCGCTCATCAACGACAGCCTCCAGGTCACCGACGGAGCTCCGCTCGCGAGCGCGGTTCTGAAAAAGACCAGGGGCAACCCGTTCTTCGTCAAGCAGTTCATGAGGCACCTTTACGAGACGAAGGTGCTCGTCTTCGATCCCAAGGCGGGTTGGGGCTGGGACCTGCCGCAAATCGCGCGGCTCGGGTGCACCGACAACGTCCTCAGCCTCATGGTGGAGACCCTCCGGCGCCTGTCGCAGGCGACGCAGGAGGTGCTGCGGCTGGCCTCGGCGATCGGCAACATGTTCGCGCTGGACGTGCTGAACACCGTCAGCGAGCGCCCTCCCGAGGAGACGTACGGGAGCCTCGACAAAGCCCTCGGGGAAGGGTTGATCGTGAGCGCCGACCAGCAGTACCGCTTCGCGCACGACAAGATCCAGGAGGCTGCGTACTCGCTGATTCCCGAGGGAGACCGACCGGCGTTCCACGACCGGATCGCAAAGCTCCTGCTCGGCAAGCTGGACCTCGCCGAGGGGCGCAACCTGTTCGACATCGTCAATCACTTGAACAGCGCGGGCGACCTGATCCGGGCCCCGCACGAGCGCATGCAATCGGCCAGGCTCAACCTCGAGGCTGCGGGGCGAGCCGAGGAGTCGGCGGCCTTCACCGCGGCGTTGAAGTACCTGGAGCATGGCATGGCCATGTTGCCCGAGGACGCGTGGACCTCCGCGTACGAGCTGACGTTCGTCTATCACACGAAAAAAGGATTGATGGAGTCGCTCTGCGGGCGGCACGACGACGCGCTCGCGACCCTCGCGGGCTGCATCGATCATGCGAGGGGACGCCTCCACAAGACCGAAGTGCGGCGCCTGAAAATGAACGTGCAGATCCTCGAAAACGATCTGCCTGCTGCCCTGGAAGAGGGGCTCGCGGCCCTGCGGGCCTTCGACATCCATTTGCCGCCCTACCCCGATGACGACATGCTCACCGCCGAGTTCGAACGGACGATCGCCATGATCGGGGACCGCCCGATTGCATCGCTCGTCGACCTGCCCGCGCTGAACGATCCCGAGATCGCCGTCCTGCAGGATGTCCTGCAAGAGATGTTTTCGCCTACCTATCAGCTCGGGACGAACAATTTCGAGATCACGGTGATGCGGATGCTACAGAATTCGATCGAGCATGGTGTCTCGAAGAATTCGATCTACGCGTACGTGAATTTCGGGACGGTCCTGTGCGCCAGGCACGAGATCGAGAAGGGATATGCGTTCGGGCGGGCGGCGGTCCGCCTCAACGAGATCCATCCGGACAAGAAGTCCGAATCCATGCTGTGCAACATGTGGGGAGCGTGGGTCCAGCACTGGAAGGACACCTACGAGGAATCGAAGGCTTCCTTGCGCAAGGGCATCCACGCCGGCATCGAGACCGGGCAATACATCTGGGCCTTTTACAACACGTGCAACGCGACCGTGAACAGCCTGCTTCGCGGGGCACACCTGCGCGACATCCTCGAGGAGGCGAAGCAGTATCTGCCGCTGTGCAAGCTCGACAAATTCAATGCGATCACGTGGATGGTCGGGGCCGTCGCGCAGGTCGCCGAAAAGCTCTGCGCGACTTCCGAGGGCGAACGGACGCACGCGGCGTGGGCGGACATCGACGCCGTCGCCGAGGAGGCCCGCAGGATCAACAACCAGGCGTCCCTTTACTTCTTGAACATCTTCGGGGTCCTCGCCGGCGTCTTTCAGGGCGCGTACGAGGAGGTGGCGCAGCGATGGGGCTCGACCGACCCGGAGAGCCTGGGAATGCTCGCGGCATGGCACGCGAGCCCCTGCTATTCTTTTTATGGCGCGCTTTCGTTCTCGCGGGCCGCCGACGCTGCCGCCCCAGCGCTCAGGGAAACGTACCTCGCGAGGCTCAGGGAAGGCGCGCACAAGGTGGAGTCCTGGGCGCAGCTCGGCCCGGCGAGCTTCCGCCACCGCAGCCTGATCCTGCAGGCAGAGCTCGCCCGGGTGGAGGGGCGCGAATGCGCGGGCACCCTGTACGATCGCGGGATCGCCGCCGCGCGGGAGGGGCGATTCCTGCATGACGCGGCGCTGGCCAGCGAGCTCTGCGCCCGCCATTACATCGATCTCGGCAGGGAGTTTTTGGCGTGCGCCTACATGACCGAGGCGCATCGCCTCTACGCTCGGTGGGGCGCCTTTCGGGTCACGAAGCGCCTGGAGAGAGACTTCCCGCACCTCCTCCCGCGCGAGGCGACGCGCCGGCAGCAGGATCGGGGCGCGCCCGGGCCTCCCGCCTTGTTCGACGCCTCGCGCGCGGAGCTCGAGTTCGCCACCGTGCTCAAAGCCTCGCAGGCCGTCTCCGGGGAGCTCGTCCTCGACCGGCTCATCGAGACGCTGCTGTCGATAGCGGTCGAGCACGCGGGCGCCGAGCGGGGCCTCTTGATCCGCCCCCATGGCGCCGAATGCGACATCGAGGCCGAGGTCGTCACCGTGCGCGACCGGGTCGAGGTCACCCTGCGCGAGGCGCCCATCACCCCGGCCGATCTTCCCACGGCCATTCTGCACTACGTGATTCGCACGCGGGAGACCGTGATTCTCGACGACGCGGCCGCGCCCAACCTGTTCTCGGAGGACGCCTACGTGCGCGAGCGGCGCCCCCGCTCCGTGCTTTGCCTCGCCCTCGTGAAGCAAGGCACGCTGGTGGGCATGCTTTATCTGGAGAACAACCTGACCCCGCGTGTCTTCACCGCCGACCGGATCGCGATGCTGGAGCTTTTGGCCTCCCAGGCCGCCATTTCTCTGGAGAATGCGCGCCTCTATACCCAGCTCCAGCAAGAAAACAGCGAGCGAAAGCGGGCAGAGCTTTTGCTGCGGGAAAGGGAAGCGCGGATCCGACGCCTGGTGAACGCCAACATCATCGGGATCAATTTTTGGGACCTGGATGGCAGGATCACGGACGCGAACGATGCATTCCTGCGCTTCATCGGCTATAGCCGGGAGGATCTGGTCTCGGGAAACCTCGACTGGATGAAGATCACGCCTCCGGAGCATCACGCCGTCGACGAGCGGGCGCGGGCGCAAGTGCGTTTGACGGGCCAGTTCGGTCCTTTCGAGAAAGAATTTTTCCGGAAGGACGGCAACCGCATCCCGGTGCTGCTCGGCGTTGCACGATTCGAGGGGTCGGAGAGCGAGGGGGTGGCGTTCGTCCTCGACTTGACCGAGCGCAAGCAGGCGGAGGAGCTCCAGAAGCTCTTGCTGAACGAGCTGAACCATCGGGTGAAGAACACGCTGGTGATCGTACAGGCAATCGCCGCGCAGACGCTGCGCATGGCGGATTCGCCCAAGGCCTTCACGGAAGCCTTCATGGCCCGGCTGCTGGCCCTGTCCCAGACGCACAACCTCTTGAACCAGACCTCCTGGCAGAGCGCCAGCCTCCGCGATATCGTATGCGCCGAGCTGGCGCCGCACGCCAATGGCGACGCCGGCCGCTTCAGCCTGGCCGGTCAGGATGTGCGCCTCCGTCCGGAGGCAGCGGTGACGCTCGGCATGGTCTTCCACGAATTATCGACCAACGCGGCCAAGTACGGAGCGTTATCGCTGCCGTCCGGTCACGTCCAGGTCACGTGGAACGTGAACACCTGCGCGGCCGAACGGCGGCTCCACCTGGAATGGCAGGAGATGCACGGGCCGCCGGTGCGGGTGCCGCGCCGCAAGGGATTCGGCTCGCGCCTGATCGAACGTGACCTCGGGCGCCAGCTCGAAAGCGAAGTGCACCTCGAATTCCTGCCCGAGGGCGTGCGTTGCGTGATGGACCTGCCCTTGGAGCGCGTGGCCGCATGATGACCGTGGATCCCAAGAATGCGGGCGTGCTGCAGGGACTCCGTGTCCTCATCGTCGAGGATGAAGCCTTGATTGCCTCGTTCCTCGAAGACGCGCTGACCGACCTCGGCTGCGAGGTGATCGGCCCGGCCTCGAACATGAAGGACGCGCTTCGGTTGGCCCGCGAGGCGGTGATCGATGGGGCGGGACTGGACATCAACATCGCCGGCGAGAAGGTCTATGCCGTGGCCGACATCCTCGCCGAGCGGGGTCTCCCGTTCGTCTTCATGACGGGATATGGGAAAGCAGGGCTGCGCGAGTCCGATCGCGGCCGGCCCGTGCTGCAGAAGCCCTACAATCTCGATCGGCTGGTGGAGATCATGACGCAGTGGCGATAGCCGCGGGGCGCGCGGCGTCGTTCACGCACCGATCGAGGATGGCTCGTAGCGCGTCACCCAGACGCGGAACTGAAGCTCGCCGAAGATGAAACGGGGCGCCGTGAAGCCTGCCTGGGCCAGGAGCGCGAAGACCTCGGCATCCGAGGCCGGGATCCGCAGCGATGCCATTGCCTTCCGTCGGTGCTCCACCACCTCGGGCGGCTTGCCATTCAATACGATCCGCTGCTCCTCGACGGCCCTGAGCAGCGGCTCATCTCCAACCCGACAACCGATCACGAAGTGCGCCCCCGGCGCGAGCCGCCCGGCGATCTCCCGCAGGAGCGCGATACGCGCATCGTCATCCGGAAGATGATGCAGGACGCCGATCATCTGCGCGCCGTCGAACAAGGGCCCGCGCGGGAGATCACGGAGCTCGCAGGCATGCAGGCTCGTCCGTTCGAGCAGGCCTGCCGCCTCGAGCTTCTCCCTGGCAATGGCGAGCATCTCCGGCGAGGGATCGACGCCCGTGAATTGAAAGGCGGATCCTGCGTAGCGCGCGAACGGCTTCACCTCGCTCCCGGTCCCGATGCCGACCATCAAAAGCGACGCGGCCTTCTGGTCCGCGAGCGCCGCGACGAGCACCTCCGCGGCGACCTGGTGCATGGCCTCGTAGCCCACGATCGAGAGGCGCACCTGGCTGTCGTACTGCAATGCACGCTCGCGCTCGAAGATCACCGCATGTTTTCCGTGCTCGTCCGTTTTCATCACGCGCTCTCCTTGGACCGACGGTCATCGGACCGCCGGCAAGCAAGACGTAGCCCTCTCCGCCAAAGCACGACAGGGCGGGGCTTTTGATCCAATCGGCGGATCTTTCGAAGCCGGCCCACACGCACGATCCTCGCGCCCTGTCAAGGCAAACTCCATTTCGGACGCGGCGCGCGCGGGTCCTCGGTCACCTTCACACGCGCGCAACGCGCCTCTGCTTGGCTCCCGGAGGCTCCCGGGTCAGAATCCTGGTTCGCGCATGCGCCCTGGGGACATCATCGGTGAGCGCTTCCGTGTCGAGCGCCTGGCCGGCGTGGGCGGCATGGGGGAAGTGTATCGCGCCGAGGATCTCCAGACCGGACACGTCGTCGCCGTGAAGCTCCTCCGCGCGTCGGAGCTCTCGAACAGCGAACGGCTCGCGCAAGAAGCCCGCGTGCTCGAGGCGCTCGGCCACCCGCACATCGTGCGCTACGTCGATCACGGCGTCGCCCCCACGGGCGCCCCCTGGCTCGCCATGGAGTGGCTCGAAGGCGAGAGCCTCGCCGCGCGCCTCGGCCGACAAGGCCTGCGCCTCGAAGAGTGCATCACGCTCGCCGTGCGCGTCGCCGACGCCCTCGCCACAGCCCACGCGCGCGGCGTCGTCCACCGCGACATCAAACCCAGCAACCTCTTCCTCGAACGCGGCGAGATCGAGCGCGTAAAAGTGCTCGACTTCGGCGTCGCGCGGGATCGAGGTCGCGGTCGCTTGACCCTCACCGGCACGATCGTGGGCACGCCGGGCTACATGGCGCCCGAGCAAGCGCGCGCCGACAAGGCCGGCGTCGACGCGCGCGCGGATGTCTTTTCCCTCGGCGCCGTGCTCTTCGAGTGCCTCACCGGGCAGCCCGCCTTCGACGGCGAGCACGCGTTCGCGATCCTCGCGAGCCTCTTGCTCGCCGAGGCCCCGCGCGTGCGCGACCTGCGCCCCGACGTGCCTCAGGCCCTCGACGATCTCGTGTCCAGCATGCTCTCGAAGGACGTGGCGAGCCGGCCCTCCGACGCAGGCGCCGCCCTGCGCGCGCTCGTCGCGCTCGGCCCCGTCGAGGGCAACGCCACGCCCGTGCAAACAGCCTCCGCAGAGGTCATCACCGACAGCGAACGGCAACTGCTCAGCATCGTCGCCGCGCTGCCGCCCTCGCTCCCCGACGGCAAGGAGGCGCCGTCGCGGTTCTTGCCGCGGGATCGGATCGCGGCCATCGAGCAGGAGATCGCGAAGCTCGGCGCCCGCGTGGAGGAGATCGACGGCGGCGCGCTGCTCCTCGGCCTCGTCGGTCGCGGCAACCCCACCGATCAGGCCGCACGCGCAGCCCGCGCCGCGCTCCGCCTGCGCGCCCTCGCCCCCGAGGCCCGCATCGTGCTCGTCACGGGGCGCGAGGAGACCTCGCACGGGCTCGCGCTCGGCTCGATCTCGAAGCGCGCCGCCGCCCTGCTGGATCTCGGCGAAGAGGCGGGCGCCGTGCGGATCGACGCCTCGACACAAGCCCTGCTCGACGTGCGCTTCGACGTGAGCGCAGGCGCCGACGGGATCTTCCTGCGCGGCGAGCGCGAGGTCGGTTCGGGCACGCGCACGCTGCTCGGCAAGCCGAGCCCGTACCTCGGCCGCGAGCGTGAGCTCCGCAGCGTGCGCGACTTCCTCGAAGAAGGCCTCGACGAAGGCAAGCCGCGCGTCGCCGTCGTGCTCGGCCTGCCCGGCATGGGCAAGTCACGCCTGCGGCACGAGCTCGTCGAGCAGCTCCGCCGCGGCGCCGTGGAGCCCGCAATCGCCATCGGCCGCGGCGATCCGATCGGCGCGGGATCGGCCTTCTCCATCCTCGGCTCCGCCATCCGCACGATGGCCCAGATCGGCATCGGCGAGCCCGTCGCCTCGCGCAGGCTCAAGCTCGAAGCGCTCGTCGCGACCTACGTCGAAGGCGACGATCGCGCCCGCGTCACGGCGTTCCTCGGCGAGATGGTCGGCGCGCCCGCGGGCGACGAGCGCCCCGACCTCCGCGCCGCGCGCCAGAACGCCACGCTCATGGCCGATCGCATCCGCGAGGCGTGGATCGACTTCGTCGAGGCGCTCTCGGTCGTGCGCCCGCTCGTGGTCGTCCTCGAGGATCTGCACTGGGGCGACCGCGCATCGATCAAGCTCGTCGACGCGGCCCTCGCGGTGCAGGGCGAGCGCCGCTTCGCCGTGCTCGCGCTCGCCCGGCCGGAGCTGCACGATCTCTTCCCGAAGATCTGGGCCGATCGGGAGCTGCTCGAAGTGCGCCTCGGCGAGCTCGGGCGCCGCGCGGCCGAGCGGCTCGTCCAGCATTTCTTGGGTGAAGTCATGTGCGAGGAGGAGATCCAGCGCCTCGTCGATCGCGCCGCGGGCAACGCCTTCTACCTCGAAGAGCTCATCCGCGCCGTGGCCGAGGGCCGCGGCCGTGATCTGCCCGAGACTGTGCTCGGCATGGTCGAGGCGCGCCTCCTCTCGCTCGAACCCGAGGCGCGGCGCGTCCTGCGCGCGGCGAGCGTCTTCGGCCAGTCGTTCTGGTGGGGCGGCGTCGCCGCGCTCATCGGCGACGCGTCCTTGCCGAACGGTCGCGTCGGTCTGCTCGATCGCCTCTGCGAGCGCGAGCTCATCGTGCGCCGCCGCGAGACCCGCTTCCTCGGCGAGGAGGAGTATGCCTTCCGCCATGCGCTCGTACGCGAGGGTTCGTACGCGATGCTCACCGAGCGTGATCGCCGACGCGGACATGCGCTCGCGGCCGAGTGGCTGCTCGCGTCGGGCGAGACGGACCCGACGATCCTGGCCGATCACTTCGAAAGCTCGGGCGACATGGAGCGCTCGGCCGAGTTCTTCGCGGCCGCGGCCGAACTCGCGCTCTCGGCCGGTGATTTCTCCGCGGCCGTGAGCTTCACGGATCGGGGCCTCGTGGCGAACCCACGCGCGGACATCGTGGCCCAGCTCCGCGCGATCCGCGCCGACGCGTGGAACTGGACGAGCTCCTCCGCGAAGGCCTACGAGGCGGCCATGGAGGCGCTCGAGAGCGCGCGCTCGGGCAGCAAGGAGTACGGCCGCGCGCTCGGCGCCGCCCTGGGCAGCGCCTTGCTCCTGCGCAAGAAAGACGCCCTCGACGCCCTCATGGGCGAGCTCTACCGCATCGAGCCCGCCGAAGACGCCATCCCCGCGCTCTCGTTCGCCTACAGCTCTGCGATCATCTCGCAGCTCGTCATGGGTGAACGCGCCATGGCCGAGCGTTTCCTGCGCCGCATGGAGCAGGTCGTCGGCCCTCTCCTCGCCCGTGATCCGTCCGTCGCCGGCCGCTTCGGCTACGCCCGCGGCTACTGGCATAGGTACGCCGAGCAGGATCCGTACACGGCGCTCGGCATCGAGCGCGAGGCCATCGCGAACTTCATGGTCTCGGGCGATCGACGGTTCCTGCCGCTGCTCCGCGCCCATGTGGGCCTCGACCTCGTGCTGCTCGGCGCGTACGACGAGGCCGAACGCGAGTTCGAGCTCGCCCTCGCGATCGCGTCGGCCGACAGCGTCTCCGCGCTCCTCGCCGGCTGCTTCCGCGCCGGGCTCCTCGTCGAGCGCGGCGCGCTGGACGAGGCCATCACGCTCGGCACCACCGTCGCGGACGAGGCCGCCACGCATAGCGAGGGAGTGATCAGCGTGAGCGTGCAGTACTTCATCCTCGAAGCGCATCTGCGTCGTGGCGACCTCGACGCGGCTCGGCGCCTCCTCACGGCCGTCGCGCCGCTCGTCGAGCTCCTCCCGCTCGGGCGGATATGGGCGCTCGCGGGCCACGCAGCGCTCGAGCTCGCCGAGGGCCGTCCCGCGAGCGCCGTCGAGCTCACCGAGAGCGCGCTCGCACAGACGGCCGAGATCGGCATGCGGCACACGAGCGCCCACGCGCGCATCGTCCTCACGCGCGCCGAAGCCCTTTGGGCCGTCGACAAGCACGGCGAGGCCCGCGCCACGATCGAAGACGCCCGCGCGGATCTCCTCGCCCGCGCTGCGCGCATCGCGGATCCGGCCTACGCCCGGACCTTCCTCGAGGCGGTCCCGCTGCACATGCGGATCCTCGACCTCTGGAAGGCGTGGAGCGGCGTCTAGAACCGGCCCTCGCATTGCCTCTGCGCCCGCGCCCGGTACGCTCCATCGTATGCGCCGAAACTTCGCTCCCCTTATCCTTGCTTGTTTCTTCGTCTCCTTCACCACCTCGTCCGCACACGCGGACGAACCCCCGGGCTGGGTGCCCCGCGACGAACCTGAAGCCCTCCCGCCACCTCCTCCCGCGCCGCCGCCCCCGCGCCCGGGACCCACGACCTACACGATCGAACAGCGGGAGTTGTCCGAGACCCCGACGAAAATGGCGAGCCCGACGGCGTTCTACGTCGGCACGATCCTCGCCGGCGCGGGGCTGCTCGGCGTCGTCACGGGGCTCGTGATCCGGGCGGATCTCCCGCAAACCGAATGCACCGACTGTCCCGCGGCGGAGAAGCGCTCGGCGTCGCTCGGCCTGATCCTCGGCGGCGGCCTCGGCATGTTGATTGGCATCCCCATCGCCGTGGTCGGTGGGCGAACGATCTCGGAGCAACCGTCGTGGGCGCGCCCGCAGGTATTCGTCTCTCCGCGCGGCGGCGCGCTTCAGTGGACGTTCTGAACGTCGCGTCACCCTCCGATTGACGAATTCGTCCCCGTCCGCCGAGCCTTGGAATGCGGCGCGCACCCGGGACGTCGCGCCTCCCAAAACGAGCCCGAATTGCTCGAAATGGCCCGCCTCTCCGGGACGTCGCCGCTGGATGCGGTGTGCATGCCGTACCCACGCCGCACGACGGAATCCTGCTCGCATGCAATGCATGCACGGCTGCAATCTGGCTCGCGCGAATTTCCCGACCGTCTGTGGATTCCCTGGTGTCTTGATCGACCAAGCTGCCCGGGCATGACGCGTGCACCCCTGGGGGTGGGCGACCTAGGCGCTTGGCCTTGTTGTGGAAAGGCTCTCACGTGCTTCTAGCCATGCAGGAACAAGGAATTCGATACGACTTTGGTTCGAGCCGGATGTGCTTCGAGCCGCCGAACACCTGCTTCGTGACGTATGTCGGCGACCTCGACGCCGACATCGTCGCGCGGATGAACGCGGCGCTCGAAGAGACCATGCGGCGGCACGAGCCCGTCGACTTGCTCGTGGATCTGTCTCGTACGGGACAGGTGACGGAGCTCGTCCGGCGCCACGCCGTGGGCGGCATGCTGGCCCTGAACCCGCGCGCCACCGCCGTGTTCGGCGCCGATTTTCACCTCCGCGTGGTCGTGTCGATGATCACGAAGGCGATTCGATTGCTCCACGTGGATCTGCGCGGGCAGATCAAGTTCTTCGACCGCGAAGCGGACGCGCGCGCCTGGCTCGCCGAGGTCAAACGGAAAGAGAGATTGCAGCGCAGCGCTTGAGCGCTTTGGGGGGGCGATCATGCTTGCAGCCAAGGAACGGCCCGACGAGACCATCACGGTTTGTCCTGCCAGGGAAATCACGGCGCCTCACGCGCCGGACCTCGCGCTCGGGATCCCGCGCCACTGGTGGCCCGATCCGCTCGTGAACGTGCACGCGGCGCGGATCGAAGAAGAGACGCTCGCGTGGTTCCGCGAGCTCGGCTTCGGCGAGCGCTCGATCTGGATCGTCCGCACCTTCGCGCCGGCCGACTATGCGGGCATGCCCTTCCCGCTCGCGGCCCCGCGCGAGCTCTTGCTCCTCGCCAAATACCTCTCGCTCTGGCTGCTTTGGGACGACGTCGACGTCGAGGGCCGCGAGCGCACCTTCCCCTTCTGCGGCCCGGCCGTCCTCGAGCCCAGCGCCTCCGGCGTCACCACCCTCTTCGGCGCCACGTGGTCGGCCCTGCTCCGCGAGCTCGCCACGACCATGAGCCCCGCCTGGATGGCGACCCTCTGCGAGGCCATGGACACCTGGAG
Source organism: Polyangium fumosum (assembly GCF_005144585.1). Lineage (GTDB taxonomy): Bacteria > Myxococcota_A > Polyangia > Polyangiales > Polyangiaceae > Polyangium > Polyangium fumosum. The sequence goes on from NZ_SSMQ01000021.1 coordinate 164,655, forward strand.
CACGGCCGCGCTCAAGGAAGCGCGCACCTCGAAGCAGCGCCGCGCGGGGCTCGCCCACATCTCGTACGAAGAGGCGCTCCGCTCGCGCATCGACACCATCGGAATGGCCGCGACGGGCTACCTCCTCGAATACGCGCGGGGCATCGAGCTCCCGCCGGACTTCCACGCCCACGAGACCGCGCTCGCCTTGAAGACCCTCTCCGGCAAGATCGTCGGCTTCGGCAACGACATCTGGAGCCTCGGCAAGGACTGGGCCTCGGGCTACGTCAACGTCATCCTCGCGCTCCGCGAGGAGCAAGGGCTCACCATGCTCGAGGCCGTGCGGCGCATCATCCGCGACCACGACGAGGCCATCGCCGAGTTCGACCGCCTCGCCCGCGCGCTCCCGAGCTTCGGCGCGGCGTGGGACACGCACATCGCGACCTGGGTGCAGGACCTCCGGCACGCGTCCCTCGGCTTCACGCTTTGGGAGTCGCGCGCCCCGCGGTACGCGGCGTTCAAGATGCTCGTGAATGGCACTCCGATCGATCCTTCCTTCATCGTGCCCACGTCGCTCGCCCCGCGCGCCGCCGCCGCGACGGCGTCCGCGTATGCTCCCCACGCTTGACACCGCCTCGCGGCTGGCATCACGTGCGCCGCGCGATGTCGTCCACGAACCCCCTGGTCAGCGATCGATTCGTCGACTTCCTCCTCTACGAGGTGCTCGACCTCGCAGGCTTGCTCGCCCTGCCCGATTTCGCCGAGCACACGCCCGAGACCGTGGGGATCTACCTCGGCACGGCGCGCAGGCTCGCGCGCGAGCTGCTCTTCCCGGCGTACAAGCCGATGGACGAGGCCCCGCCGCGCCTCGAAAACGGCCGCGTGCGGGTCCACCGCGCCATGCACGACATCTATCCGCGCCTCGTCGAGCTCGGCGTCCTCTCGGCCACGCGCCCGCCCGACGCGTACGGCCAGATGCTCCCGCTCACGGTCGCCTCCCTCGCCGCGAGTTATCTCATGGCGGCGAACCTCTCGGCGTACGGGTATCTCGGCCTCACCACGGGCGCTGCTCGCTTGCTCGAATCCTTCGGCTCGGACGAGCTCAAAGAGCGCTTCATGGGCCGGCTTTATCGCGGCGAGTGGACCGGCACCATGGCCCTCACCGAGCCCCAGGCCGGCAGCAGCTTGAGCGACGTCGAGACCCGCGCCACGCCCGCGGAGGGCGGCCATTACCTCATCAAAGGCTCGAAGATCTTCATCTCGGGTGGTGATCACGACCTCACCGAGAACATCGTCCACTTGACGCTGGCCCGCATCGACGGCGCGCCGCCCGGCATCAAGGGTGTCAGCCTCTTTGCGATCCCCAAACTCCGCTCCGAGCGGGGCGGCCTCGTCCCGAACGACGTCGAGGTCGCCGGCGTGATCCACAAGATCGGCTGGCGCGGCCTGCCGAGCCTCGCCCTCAATTTCGGCGAGGCGGGCGATTGCCACGGATATCTCGTCGGCGAGCCTCACCGGGGCATTTCGTACATGTTCCAGATGATGAACGAGGCGCGCCTCATGATTGGCATGAATGGCGCTTCCACCGCCTCGGTCGCGTTCCACGAGTCGCTCGAATACGCGAAGACCCGGCCCCAGGGCCGCTCGCTCGGCGACAAGGATCCGCGCACGCCGCAGGTCCCCATCCTCGAGCACGCCGACGTCCGCCGCATGCTCCTTCGCCAGAAGGCCATCGCGTGGGGCAGCATCGCGCTCCTCGGCCTCACGGCGCGCCTCTCGGATCTCGCCGAGCATGCCACGGAAGAGACCTCCCGCGCGCGCGCCGCCATGCTGCTCGACCTGCTCACGCCCATCGCCAAGAGCTTCCCGGCCGAGCGTGGCTTCGAGTCGAACGCGCTCGCCGTGCAGGTCCTCGGCGGCTACGGCTACACGAGCGAATACCTCCCCGAGGCCTGGCTACGCGATCAGAAGCTCAACAGCATCCACGAGGGAACGACGGGCATCCAGTCGCTCGACCTGCTCGGCCGCAAGGTCATCGCGGCCGGCGGCGCCGCGTTCGGCGCGCTGCTCGAAGAGATCGCGGCCACCTGCGACGGCGCGCGCGACGCGGGCGTCCACCCCGATCTCGTCCAGCGCGTCGAGGGCGCGGCGATGGCCATGCGGCAGGTCACGCTCCACCTCGGCGCGCTCGGCGCGCAGGGAGACGTCCGAGGCATGCTCCTGCACAGCGCCGATTACCTCGACCTCGCCTCCACCATGGTGATCGGCTGGACGTGGCTGCGCCTCGCGGCCACGGCGCAAAAAAACCAGCAGGATCGCCCGCAGGATCACGATTTTTACAACGGCATCGCCTCGGCCGCCCAGTATTGGATTCGCACCGAGCTGCCGCGCGTCGGCTACCTCGCCCAGCTCTGCCGCTCCGGCGAAGATTCATACGAACGCGTACGACCGGAGTGGCTCTGACGCGCACGGATCCGACGACGACGGTCGACGATCCCCTGTCCTCCGCGGCCGTCCTCGGGCTGCGCCGTAAGCCTGCGATCTTGTACGGATCACGCGGTCCGTGGTAGGGTCCGCGGCAGTGCCGCGGAGTGCGGCGCGAAGGCCGACGGTGACATGGAACTCAGACGAATCCTCCTTGCTTCAGTCGCCCTCCTCGCGATGGCTCCTCGGGTCGCGAGCGCTGCGCCGGTCACGATCCCGGAGGGCGTTTCGGACCCGCTCGACGGCCTCGGCACGGGCCTCTGCGCGGCCTCGGCGATCGCGGCGAGCGTCAACGAGTTCGGCGGCTTCCTCAACTACACGGGCGACGTCAATGCGTTCATCGAGGCGCACGCCGTCGATCGCACGGAGCACGTCATCCGCACGCTGCTCGACCTGTCCAACAACAACGCCGCGAACCAGGCGCTGAGCTACGGCGACTTCATCGACGCCGCGCTCGATCAGGGCTGCAAGACGGGCGGCTGCGATTTCTTCGTGAATGACACGTCGACGAGGTTCGGCAGCCGCATGCGTGGCTACCTCAACGTCACGGCCGACCTCGTGAACAAGCCCATTCACTTCGGGTTTTACGTGGACGACGCCGTCAGCCTCACCATCTACGACAAGAACAAGGGCGTCTACAACGTCGTCACGCGCCCTCCCGTACTCGGCGCGACCACCTACCGCTTGACGAACCAGGTCACCTTCCAGAAGGCCGGCCTCTACCCGATCGAGATCCTCTACGTCGAGCTCATCGAGCACGCCGCGCTCGAGATGTCCTACTTCGTCGGGGACTTCGTGGACTTCGAGCGAGAAGCGAACGTGCCGCCGATCACGAAGCTCAATGACTTGGGGTTCACGGTCTTCCCCGAGACGATGTTTTTCCAGACGCTGAGCGGCAGCCCCTCGTACCCCGACCTCGGCGTCTGCAAGCAGTGCAGGCGCGAGTTCGCCGACCAGGGAGGCAACAACGGCTGCGACCCGGGGCAATACTGCAACTCGGCCGCGCTTTGCGCCCCCTGCGACACCAAAGATCTCTGCGGCCCGAGCTGCTCGCCCTGCGGCGTCGACACGCCGTTCTGCGTGAACATCAACGGCACCCTCCAGTGCGGCGCATGCAAGACGGACGAGGACTGCAAGGAGGGGTTCATCTGCAACCCCGACACGAAGACCTGCGACGAGTGCAATGAGAGTTCCGACTGCCCCAAGGGCGCGGCGTGCATCGAGAACAAGTGTGAGCCTTGCGCGACGAGCGCCGAGTGCGCCGGCGCCTCCTGCAACTGCTGTCCCGACGGCGCGAACGGCCAGCAGATGAAGTGCGCCCCGCTCGAGCCGAACGGCAACCCGAGCTGCGTCGAGTGCACGACCGACGCCGAGTGCGGCGGCGGCATCTGCAACCTCTCCGTCGGCCGCTGCCAGGGCACGCTCCCCGAGAACAACACGCCGACCTGCTGCGGCGACGGCTGCGTCAACTGCACCGCGCTCGAGGTCATCGTCGTCAACGGCACGGCCCAGCCGCGCTATCCGTTCTGCCTGCCCGGCCCCGTCGGCACCGCGTGCGCCGAGTGCCGCCACGACATGGATTGCGGCGAGGGCGCCTTCTGCCTCAGCGGCACCTGCACCCCCTGCACCCGCGACAAACGCTGCGGATTGCGCTGCGATAGCTGCGGCGGCGACACGCCCTTCTGCTCCGGCCAGAACGCCGCCGCCGCTGCGTGCGTGCGTTGTGTCGACGACGCGCAATGCGGCGCGGGCTCGACCTGCGACACGGCGACCCACACCTGCACGGTCAGCACGGGCTGCATGCTCACCTGCTCCTCCGAGACGCCTTATTGCAACGGCACGGCCTGCGTCGCTTGTTACGCCGACTCGCACTGCCCCTGCGGCGGCACCTGCAACCTCTCCTCGAACACCTGCACGCCCTCGTGCAAGACCAATGTCGACTGCCTCGGCAGCGACCACTGCCGCTGGAACGAGACGGAGACCGCGAAGGAGTGCGCGCTCGGCCCGATGCCCGACGGCGTCGATTGCGGTGGCACCCTCGCCACGATATGCTCAGCACGGCCCGGTCGACATGGAGGTGGCGCGCCCGGAGCCGCATTGCTCGTCCTCTCCGTCCTTGGCCTGCTTGGCCGCCGCCGCCTCCGTTCAACCCTCCGAGGTGAGTCGTGAAGCGATCGATCTCGTTCTTGCTCTCGCTCGCGACGCTCGCCGTGGCGCCTGTGGTCGCGGAAGCCGCCGAAGAAGGCCGCTTCGACGCGCAGACCTTCCGGCCCTCCGCGGCCCCGCGTGATCTCGTGATGATCCAGAAATCCGAGGTCGTCAGCCATCTCTCGCCGACGTTCGGCATCTACACGGACATCGGCCTCGATCCCCTCGCGGTCGCGGCGATCACGACGGGGCAACAGATCCGCGCCGTCGGCGCGCGCCTTCAGGTCACGGCCCTCGCGGGCATCGGCTTCTACGACATCTTCGACATCACGATGGCGATGCCGTTGGTCGCCTGGCAGATGTCCGACAACCTGAGGCCGCTCGGCACCGAGGGCGAGATCTCGCCGAGCGCGCTCGGCGATCTTCGTTTCAACACAAAGATTGCGATCCCCTACCTGAACCGGAAAGCCCAAATCAAAGAGGGCTTCGGCATGGCGGTCACGGGCAACTTGAACTTGCCCACGGGGGATCAGAACGCGTTCGCCAGCGACGGCGCCGTCTCTGGCGGCCTCGGGCTCGTCGCGGATTATCGCTTCAACTTCGGCCTGCTCGTCACGGCAAACGGCGGCGTCTGGTTCCGGCCCGACCGACAGTTTGCCGGGACGAAGGTCGGCGACATGGCGAACTTCGGCATCGGCGCGGAGATGTACGTCGTGCAGCGCTGGGGTTGGTCCGTGCTCGGCGGCGTGTACGGCAGCGTCTCGATGGTGAAGTTCCCGGACAGCCCCTCGCAGGTCCCGGCCGAGGCGCTCATGGCGATGCGCTGGCAGTGGGCGAGCGGCTTCTCGCTCACGGTCGGCGGCACGTTCGGCGCGAACTGCGGGTTCGGCGCGCCCGTCTTCCGCGCGTTCGCGGGGCTCACGTGGCAACCTTCGAAGTCGCGTGAGCAGCAGGAGATCGATCGCCTGAAGCAGGTCGACAGCGAGGATCCCGATCACGACGGCCTCATCGGCGACGCGGATCATTGCCCCGAGCTGCCGGGCGTCCCGCAGAACATGGGCTGCCCCGACTCCGACTCCGACAAGGACGGCGTCCCCGATCGCGACGACAAGTGCCCGATGCTCGCGGGCGGCCGCGGCGGTTGTCCCGGCGCGTTCGTGAAGGGGGACGAGATCAAGATCCTCGATCAGGTCCACTTCGCGACGGACAAGGACATCATCCTCGACGATTCGAAGAAGGTGATCGAAGCGGTCATCACGGTCCTCCGGGACAACCCCGAGATCCGCGCCGTCGAGATCGAGGGCCACACCGACGTGCGCGCGGGCGACGTGTACAACCACAACCTCTCGCAGCGCCGCGTGGAGAGCGTCCGGGCGTACATGATCCAGAGGGGGATCGATCCCTCGCGCCTCACCGCGAAGGGGTACGGTCATTCCAAACCCATCTACGACGACTCGATGTGCCTCGGGAAGGATGAAGAGCTCTCAGAAGACTGCAAGTTCATGACGCAGACGAACCGCCGCGTCGTCTTCCGCATCAAGGGCCAGGGCAGCGCGCCCGGCACAGCCGTGGGCGGCGGCGGCACGGTCCTCTCGCCGGGCGACAAGACGCTCGACGGCGAGGGCGTGATCAACGGCAACGGCGTGCTGAACGGCGGCAGCACCTTGCCGAGCGGCGGCATCCTTCCCAAGGGGAACGGCGTGCTCGACACGAAGGATCCGACCCTTCCTGGCAGCACTCTCCCGCGCTCCGGGGAGCAACTGCAGCCCGAGGCGCCGAAGGAGGAAGGCGCGGACAAACCGGCCGACGGCAAGGACAAACCCGGCAAGCCCGGCGCCGCTCCTGCACCCGCAGCGCCGAAGCCTGGTGCCGCTCCTGCGCCCGCAGCGCCGAAGCCCGGCGCCGTGCCTGCGAAGCCGCCTGCGCCCGCGAAGCCCGCCACGCCGAACCCCACGGCGCCGCGCTGATCCCCGAGGCCTCGCTCCGACGAACGGAGCGAGGCCCCGCGCCCCCTCCCCCGCCCGTCC
>NZ_SSMQ01000022.1 GCF_005144585.1 Polyangium fumosum
GCTCTTTTATTCTTTCGTGGAGAGCGCGAAGCTCTGCGGGCTCGATCCGAAAGCGTACCTGCGTACGGCCATCACCGCGGCGGTGCGCGGGGAGCGAATTCCCCTGCCTCATGAGATAGCCGCTCGGAGATAGAGCGCGAGCCGACGTCGCGTCCCTCGGTCGTCCGCGCCGAACACCGGCGCGAAGAGAGCGGGCGTGTGTCCCCAGAAAATGTACGCGTATGACGAACGCTGCCTCGCACGAGCGCTTGCGCAGACGTCTGCGCGCGCTTGCTGTCGAAGCTCGATGCCGCCCGGCGGCCGGACGAACGCGCGTGCGCGCGGCGCCTGCCACGGCGGCGGGCCGGCGTCCAGACGGGGGTGAGCGAGGTGATACATCTCAGCCGGAGGACACGGCCTCGTTCAGCCCGCCCGAAAGCCCACGGGCGCGATCCATGCGAGCACGATCATCACGCAAAGCAGGATCCATATCACGTCGGGCATGGTGGGCTGCCCGAGCTCGGGCCTTCGCGCGAGCAGCGGATCCTCGATGCGCGGGCGGCGGAAGAGGCGCGGCCACGGGACCGCGAAGAGGAGGAGCAGCGACATCGGCTCCAGATAAGGCATCGTGCAGAGCAGGAGGATGTGGAGGTGCAGCACCCAGATCGCCGCCGTCCACGCGAGGCGCCATCGCGCGCCGAAGAGCAGGACGAACGAGCCGCCCTCGATCACGAGCGTCGCAAACGCCGACAAACGCGCGAGATCCGGGCTCTCGATCAGGGCGCGCCGATAGGCGAGCAGCCAGGGAAAGCTCGCGAGCGGCTCCTGCGAGAGGACGAGCCAGCGAATTTGACTCGGGTTCACCCAGCCAAACCCCGACACGAAGAGCTTGCTCAGCGCCGAGCCCACGTACCCGGCCGCGATGCAGGCCATCGCGCCCGCCTCGGCGAGCGATTCGCGCAGCGGGCGTCCCTCGGGCGTCAGCGCGTCGCGCCCGGCGACGACGCGAGCCCAAACGAGACCGAGGACCCAGCCGAAGAGCATCGCCCCCGGGAAAAAGCAGTTGCGCGACGGCGTGCCGAAGAGCTCGGTTCGCCACTGGCTCAGCACCGCCATCCACCCGATCGCCCACGCCCCGGCGGTGATGACGAAGCGATCGAACGCGAGGAAAATGAGGCCGACCGCGACGAGCCCGAAGAGCACCCAAGCGAGGGCCGGCGTGTTCGGCAAGAAGCGCAGGAGCCCCGGCGCCCTGGGGGCGAAATGGGGATCCTTCGCCATGCTCGCCACCTCGAATGCCGCGTCCAGGAAGACGACCCCCGCAATCACGGCGAGCCCCACGCGCAGCGGGGTCCGCGAATGGCCGTCGTACGGCGAGCGATACACGAGGCTCACGGCGCCCTACGGCGCACGCGGCAAGAGGCGAGCTCGCAATCCTGGCTCGCCGGCGGCCCCGGGCGATCTTCGAGGGTCCACGTCCGCCAGACGATGTGCGCGTCCTCCATTCCGGCGGCGTCGCTCGTGACATGCGCGTCGAGGTAGACCTGGAGGTCGCGGGGCACGTATTCGACGTGGCCCTGATCCCCGGGCGCGCAATGCCGGACCTCGTCGAGCTTGGGCCACGAAGGCGCGCAGGAAAAACCGTCGAACGCCGTGATCTCCGCGGCCTCGCCCGACGCGCCCACCACGAGGACCCGCGACGCGACGTCGGGCGAGCGCCCCGCGTACATGCCGAAGGCCGAGAGCGGAAAGAAATTACCGACGCCCCGGGCCGCGAGGAGATACGCGATCGCAATCGCCCAGGCGGCCACGCCGGCGCGCGCGCGACGTTCGTCCCGGTACGGCCCGCTCGACATTGACGGGAGCCTACCACTCACAAATCGCGGCGCGCAACACCCCGAAGGGCCTTGGCACATCGCCACGGGCCGTCGTACCCTCCGGCGTCATGCGTACCCTCCCGGCTCTCGCCCTCGCGGGCCTCTGCTTGCTCCTCGCCCCCCACGCGCTCGCGGATGGCGATCCCGCGCGCGGCAAGCAGCTCCTCTTCGAGCGCGGATGCGCGGCCTGCCATTCCTTCGACGGCTCCGCGCGCCCCGGGCCGACCTATCACAGCCTCGTCGGCAAGACACGCAAGGTCGTGACGCAGGAAAAACCCCGCGAGATCGTGGCCGATGAGGCCTACATCCGCCGCAGCATCGTCGAGCCGAACCACGACGTCGTCGAGGGATACATGCCCGGCGCCATGCCGGGGCTCGCGATGCGCGAGGGCGACGTCGACCACCTCGTCGCCGCGATCCTCGAGATCGGCGGCGCCCCGAAGGCCGAGCCCGCGAAAGGCGCAAAGGACGGGAGCCTCCGCGCGATCGCGTCCGCGACGCTGCTCTTCGTCCTCGGCCACATTGGCCTGTCGAGCGTCACCCTCCGGCGCCCCCTCATCCAGAGGCTCAGCGAGAAGGGCTTTCAAGGGATCTATTCGCTCCTCGTCCTCGCGGCGTTCGTCTGGATGATCTTCGCCTATCGCGCGGCGCCCTACGTCGAGCTCTGGCGCGCCCCGCCGTGGACGCGCTGGATCCCGCTCGTGGTCATGCCGATCGCGTTTTTCTTCCTGGTCTGCGGGTATTCCACGCAAAACCCGACGCAGATGATGCAGGAGAAGGCGGTGGGCGCGGAGCCGCGAGGGATCGTGCGGATCACGCGTCATCCGGCATTGTGGTCGTTCGCGCTCTGGGGGATGGCCCATCTCCCGCCGAACGGGGACGTCGCCTCGATCTGCCTCTTCGGCGGGATCACCTTCCTGGCCATCGCGGGGATGCTGCACATCGACAGCCGGCGCAAGATCGCGCTCGGCGAAGCGTGGGAGCCGTTCGCCGCGAAGACCTCGCTCGTGCCGTTCGCCCGCGGCGGCATGGGCAAGGCCATCGCCGAGATCGGCGTCGTGCGGTTCGTCGTGGCGATCCTGCTTTACGTGGGCATGCTGCACGGACACAGGCTCGTCATCGGCGTCTCGGCGATGCCGTAATCCACCGGGGCCTTCGCCGCTCACGCGTCCGTCAGGGGAATCCCGCAGAGATTCGCGATCAACGAGACGAGCCGCCCGAGGTCCACCGGCTTCGGCACGTGCCGCTGGAACCCCGCGGCGAACGCGCGCTGGCTGTCCTCGCTCCGCGCATACGCCGTCAGCGCGATCGCCGGGGTTCTCCCGCCAAACTCCGCGGGCAACGTGCGGATGCTCCGGATCAGCGCATATCCATCCATGCCTGGCAATCCGATGTCACTCACGAGCACGTCGGGCCGGGACCGCGAAAGATCGTGAAGCGCCTCGTCGCTCGACGCGGCGAGGGTCACGGTCGCGCCACGGTCTTCGAGGACACGCCGCAAAAGCGCGCGGGCGTCCTCCTCGTCATCGACGACGAGCACCTTGAGCCCCACGAGCCGGACCTGCTGCTCCTGTGCCGCGGCCTCGTCCTCGGACGCGCGCGTGACCGGCGTGCTCCGGATGGGCAGCTCCACGGTGAACGTCGCGCCCCTCCCGATGCCGTCGCTCGCCGCGGCAATCGTCCCGCCGTGCGCCTGGACCATTTGCTTGACGAGCGCGAGCCCGAGCCCGAGCCCGCCATGGCGCCGCGCCGTGGAGCCGTCCGCCTGCCGGAACGCCTCGAAGACGTACGGCATGAACGCAGGATCGATGCCCTGCCCGGTATCGGTCACCCGGAGCAGGAGGTTCGAACCCGAAAGCGCTGCGCTGAGTGCGACCTGCCCGCCTTTCGGCGTGAATTTGATTCCGTTCGAAAGGAGGTTCCAGACGACCTGCTGGAGCCGCTCGGGATCGCCGAGCGTGAAGCCCAAGGGGCCGACCTGGATCGTGAGATTCACGCCGCGCGCCTCTGCCACGGGGCGGAGCGATTCGACGGCGGCCTGCGTGATCTCCACGAGGTTCGTCGGCACCATGTCGAGCCGGAACTTGCCGCTCACGATACGCGAGATGTCGAGCACGTCGTCGATGATACGCGCCTGCGCCCGCGCATTGCGCTCGATCACCGAGAGCGCCCGCTCGACCTGCGGCGGCGCCTTTTGCCGCGCGAGGACCGCCCAGCCGAGGATCGCATTGAGCGGCGTCCGGAGCTCGTGCGAGACCGTGGCGAGGAACTGATCTTTCGCCTGGCTCGCGAACTCCGCCTCGGCGCGCGCGGCGCGCTCGCGCTCGAGCAACGCGGCGCGCTCGGCCTCGTGCGCCGCGCGCTGGAGGTGCCGGGCCACGGCCCAGGCCGCGCGCTCCGCCATGGCCGCAAAGAGCCGCTTCTCCGCATCGGAAAACCCGCTCGCGCGGCTCGATCCGACGAGGGCGACGCCGACGACCTCTCCGAAATGGAGCAGCGGCACGCCATAGAGGGCGCGCGTGGCGCTCGTTTCGAGGCAGGCGCAATCGGGGAAGGCCTGCGCGCCCTCCACCTCGACCGGCTCCTTCCGCGCCGCGATCGTCCCGCAGAGGCCCTCACCGATCCGCACGGAAATGTCTTCGTCGGCGTGTGGGCCCACCGCGGCGCGCACGCGGAGCACCTCGCCCTCCCGGAGCAGCACGGTCGCCGTATCCGCGGCGTCCGCGGCGCCGAGGAAGATATCGATCAGCTCGCGCAGGAGCACGCCGAGGTCATCCGTATCGAGGGCCGCCGTCGCGATACGCTCGAACGCCACGAGCCTGCGCACGGCCTCGTCGCGCTCCCGCGTCCGCAGCTCGACCTGCGCTTTGCGGATCTCCTCCCTTTGCTGGAAGAGGTCCACGAAGGCCTTCACGCGGGCGCGGAGCACGTCGACGTTGAAGGGCTTCGTGATGTAATCGGCCGCCCCCAGCGCGTATCCACGCCGCGCGTAGGCCTCGTCGCGGTGGATGGCCGTCAAGAACAGGATCGGCACCTCGCGGCCGTGCTCGGTCGCGCGCATTCTGCGGGCGACCTCGAACCCGTCCATGTCCGGCATCTGGACGTCGAGCAACACGACCGCAAACGGCTCGCGACGCGAGGCTTCCAGGGCCTCGACCCCTGATTTCGCCTCCACGAGCCGCGCGCCGAGCGGCTTCAGCACCGCGGCGAGGACGAGGAGGTTTGCCGGTGTATCGTCGACGAGCAGGACGCTCGCCGGCGCCGTGCGTTGTTCCGCGTTCATGGCTTCCTGAGGGGCAAAGAGGTCAATCGAGCTGTCCCGGACCGCCCGCGTGTTTCTTGAACCTCCAACCGTGAATCACGGCGAGCAGACGCTCCGGATCGACCGGCTTGGTGACGTAATCGGAGGCGCCCGCCGCGAGCGCCTTCTCCCGATCCCCCTTCATCGCCTTCGCGGTGAGGGAGATGATGGGGAGCGACTGGAACTGGATGATGTCGCGAATGGCGCGGGTCGCGGTGAGCCCGTCCATCTCCGGCATCATCGTGTCCATGAGCACGAGGTCGACGTCGGGGTGCACCTGGAGCAATTCGAGCGCGATGCGCCCGTTCTCCGCGTGGAGCACCTCGATCTTGCGCGCCTCCAGCACCGTGCGGAGCGCGAAGAGGTTGCGGTTGTCGTCGTCGACGAGCAGCACCTTCATCCCACTGAAATCGGCGTCCGGGGGCAGCCGCAGGACGTCTCTGTCCGTGGACGGCGACATGGCGCTGGATTCATCGCGGGCCGACAGCTCCGGGCCGACGTACGTCACCGGCAGGTACAACGTGAAGGTGCTGCCCTGGTTCGGCGCGCTCACGACGTCGATCGTGCCGCCGAGCAAGCGCGCGATCTCGCGGCTGATCGTGAGCCCGAGGCCCGTGCCTCCGTATTTGCGGCTCGTGGTCCCGTCCGCCTGCTGGAACGCCTCGAAGATGAGCTTCTGCTTTTCCGGTGGAATGCCGATCCCGGTGTCCTGCGCGGAGAAGGTGATCATCGTCTCGCCCCGATCCCCCGGCGCCACGGCGATCGTCATGGAAACGCCGCCCTCGCTCGTGAACTTGAATGCGTTCGAGAGGAGGTTCTTCAGGATCTGCTGGAGCCGATTGACGTCGGTGTAAAGCGTCTCCGGGAGCCGGCTGTCCATGCGCACCTCGAACGACAGCGCCTTCTGGTCGGCGACATGTCGGAACGTCTGCTCCAGGTAATCGCTGACGTCGGCGAGGCGGAACGTCCTCGGATCGATGGGCATCTTGCCCGCCTCGACCTTCGACAGATCGAGGATCTCATTGATCAGCGCCAGGAGATCGTTGCCCGAGGTGTAGACGGTCTGCGCGAAGCGGACCTGCTCGGCCGTGAGGTTCCCGTTCTGGTTGTCCGCCAGCATCTTCGACAGGATGAGCAGGCTGTTCAAGGGCGTCCGGAGCTCGTGCGACATGTTCGCGAGGAACTCCGACTTGTATTTCGAGATGAGCTGGAGCTGCTCGGCCTTCTCCTCCAGGCTCAGGCTCGCGAGCTCCACCTCGTTGTTCTTGATTTCGAGCAGCTTCGCCTTTTCGTTCAGCTCCGCGGCCTGCGCCTCGAGCTCCGCGTTCGACTTCTTGAGCTGCTGCAAAAGCTCCTCCGTCCGCATGCTGGAGGAGATCATGTTGAGGATGACGCCGATGCTATCCATCAACTGATCGAGGAACGCGAGGTGGTTCGCGATGAACGGCTTGAACGAGGCGAGCTCGATGACGGCCTTCGTCTCGCCCTCGAAGAGCACCGGCAACACGACGACGCTCCGCGGCGGCGCCTCTCCCATGCCTGTCGCGATGTAAATGAACCCGTCGGGCACGTCGTGCAGCAGGATGCGCTTCTTCTCGAAGGCGCATTGCCCGATCAGGCTCTCCTTCAATCGGTACGTATTCGAGAGGTTCTTGCGGCCGCCGAACCCATAACTCGCGATGAGGTGCAAGACCGGCTCGCCGGTGGCGTCGCTCTCCATCATGTAAAACGCGCCGTGCTGCGCGTCGACGAGCGGCGTGAGCTCGGACATGATGAGCCGGGCGACCGAGACGATGCTGCGCTGGCCCTGCATCATGCTGGAGAACTTGGCGAGGTTCGTCTTCAGCCAGTCCTGCTCTTGGTTCTTGTGCGTCGTGTCCTTGAGGTTGCCGATCATCTGGTTGATGTTGTCTTTCAGCGCGGCCACCTCGCCTTGCGCCTCGACCGTGATGTATCGGGTCAAATCGCCCTGCGCGACGGCGGTGGACACCTCGCCGATCGCGCGGACCTGCGACGTCAGGTTCCCGGCGAGCTGATTGACGTTGTCAGTCAAATCGCGCCACGTGCCGGCCGCGCCTGGCACCTTGGCCTGGCCGCCGAGCTTGCCTTCGATACCGACCTCGCGCGCGACCGTGGTCACCTGATCGGCGAAGATACGCAGCGTGTCGGTCATGTTGTTGATCGTCTCGGCGAGCGCGGCGACCTCGCCCTTCGCCTCGAGCACGAACTTCTGCCGCAAATCGCCGTTTGCGACCGCGGTCACGACCTTCACGATGCCGCGCACCTGCTTCGTCAGGTTCGAGGCCATGATGTTGACGTTGTCGGTCAAATCCTTCCAGACGCCGGAGACGCCCGGCACCTTGGCCTCCGCGCCGAGTTTGCCCTCGATACCGACCTCGCGCGCGACCGTGGTCACCTGATCGGCGAACGTGCGCAGCGTATCGGTCATGTTGTTGATCGTCTCGGCGAGCGCGGCGACCTCGCCTTTTGCTTCGAGCACGAACTTCTGGCTCAGATCGCCGTTCGCGACCGCGGTCACGACCTTCACGATGCCGCGCACCTGCTTCGTCAGATTCGCGGCCATCACGTTGACGTTGTCGGTCAGATCCTTCCAGACGCCGGAGACGCCTTTCACGTCGGCCTGTCCGCCGAGCTTGCCCTCCGTGCCGACCTCCTTCGCGACGCGCGTCACCTCCGCGGCGAACGAATTGAGCTGGTCGACCATCTTGTTGATGACGTCCTTGATCTGGAGGATCTCGCCTTTGACGTCGACCGTGATCTTCTGCGTCAAATCGCCGTTCGCGATGGCCGTCGCGACCTTGGACACGTCGCGGAGCTGGACCGTCAGGTTCGAGGCCATGGCATTGACGTTGTCCGTCAGGTCCTTCCACGTGCCATAGACGCCCTTGACGTCGGCCTGCCCGCCGAGCTTGCCCTCGGTGCCGACCTCCTTCGCGACGCGTGTCACCTCCGCGGCGAACGAATTGAGCGTGTCGACCATCGTATTGATGGTGCTCTTGAGCTCCAGGATCTCGCCGCGCGCGTCGACCGTGATCTTCTGCGAGAGATCGCCCTTCGCGACGGCCGTCGTCACCTTCGCGATGTTGCGCACCTGCGTGGTGAGGTTCGCCGCGAGGACGTTCACGTTATCTGTGAGATCCTTCCACGTGCCGGAGACGCCTTTCACGTCCGCCTGGCCGCCGAGCTTGCCCTCCGTGCCGACCTCTTTCGCGACGCGCGTCACTTCCGCGGCAAAGGACCGGAGCTGGCCGACCATGACATTGATCGTGTTCTTCAGCTCCAGGATCTCGCCGCGCGCGTCGACCGTGATCTTTTGCGAGAGATCCCCCCGCGCAACGGCCGTCGTCACGTTCGCGATGTTGCGCACCTGCACGGTGAGGTTCGCCGCGAGGACGTTCACGTTGTCCGTGAGATCCTTCCACGTGCCGGAAATGCCCTTTACTTCGGCCTGCCCGCCGAGTTTGCCTTCGGTGCCGACCTCCTTCGCGACGCGCGTCACCTCCGCGGCGAACGAATTGAGCTGGTCGACCATGACGTTGATCGTGTTCTTCAGCTCCAGGATCTCGCCGCGCGCGTCGACCGTGATCTTTTGCGAGAGATCCCCCTTCGCGACGGCCGTCGTGACATTCGCGATGTTGCGGACCTGCGTGGTGAGGTTCGCCGCGAGGACGTTCACGTTGTCCGTCAGGTCCTTCCACGTGCCCGAGACGCCCTTCACATTGGCCTGACCGCCGAGCTTGCCCTCGGTGCCGACCTCCTTCGCGACGCGCGTCACTTCCGCGGCGAAGGAGTTCAACTGGTCGACCATCTTGTTGATGACGTCCTTGATCTGGAGAATCTCGCCCTTGACGTCGACGGTGATCTTCTGCGTCAAATCACCGTTCGCAATGGCCGTCGCGACCTTGGACACGTCGCGGAGCTGGACCGTCAGATTCGCAGCGAGGCCATTGACGTTGTCCGTCAGGTCCTTCCACGTGCCCGAGACGCCTTTCACCTCGGCCTGACCGCCGAGCTTGCCCTCGTTGCCGACCTCCTTCGCGACGCGCGTCACTTCCGCGGCAAACGACGAGAGCTGGTCGACCATGACGTTGATCGTGTTCTTCAGCTCCAGGATCTCGCCGCGCGCGTCGACCGTGATCTTCTGCGAGAGATCGCCCTTCGCGACGGCGGTCGTCACCTTCGCGATGTTGCGCACCTGGGCCGTCAGGTTGGCCGCGAGGCCATTGACGTTGTCCGTCAGGTCCTTCCACGTGCCCGAGACGCCCTGCACCTCGGCCTGCCCGCCGAGCTTGCCTTCATTGCCGACTTCCTTCGCGACGCGCGTCACCTCCGCAGCGAAGGAACGGAGCGTGTCGACCATCGTATTGATGGTGTTCTTGAGCTCGTAGATCTCGCCGCGCGCGTCGACCGTGATCTTCTGCGAGAGGTCACCATTGGCGACCGCGGTCGTGACCTTCGCGATGCTGCGGACCTGGGCCGTCAAATTCGCGGCGAGGCCGTTGACGTTGTCCGTCAGGTCCTTCCACGTGCCCGAGACGCCTTTGACGTCGGCCTGTCCGCCGAGCTTGCCCTCGGTGCCGACTTCCTTCGCGACGCGCGTCACTTCCGCAGCGAACGACGAGAGCTGATCGACCATGACGTTGATCGTGTTCTTCAGCTCCAGGATCTCGCCGCGCGCGTCGACCGTGATTTTTTGCGAAAGGTCGCCCTTCGCGACGGCTGTCGTCACCTTCGCGATGTTACGCACCTGGGCCGTCAGGTTGGCCGCGAGGCCATTGACGTTGTCCGTCAGGTCCTTCCACGTGCCCGAGACGCCTTTGACGTCCGCCTGCCCGCCGAGCTTGCCTTCATTGCCGACCTCCTTCGCGACGCGCGTCACCTCGGCGGCGAACGAGTTCAACTGATCGACCATCGAGTTGACGGTCGTACCGATGCGGAGGAATTCACCACGCACCGGGCGGCCGTCGATTTCGAGGACCATCTTCTGCGAGAGGTCGCCGCGGGCGACGGCGGTGATGACGCGCGCGACCTCGTTCGTCGGGGCCACGAGGTCGGAGATGAGCTGATTGACGGACGACATGCAGCTCGCCCACGAGCCCTTCGCGGGGCCGACGGAGGCGCGCTCGTGCATCTTGCCCTCCTGACCGACGACCTTGCCGACACGCACGAGCTCGCTCGTCATGTGCTCATTCAGGCCGATGATGTCGTTCAGGAGCTCGCCCGTGCGGCTCAGAATCCCGTCTTTCTGGTATTCGAAGCGAACCGTGAAATCGCCTTGCTTGACCGCCTTCAGGACTTCCTGGAGGTGCTCGACCTCGGCACGGCTGTCGTCGGAGAGCCGCTCCCATTCCGCGATGGCGGAAGCCCCGCGGCTCCGGGTCGTCGTCTTGCCGAGGCTCCTCGCTCCATTCTTGGCCGTGCTTCTTTCATGAAGATAGCCGTCGACGCCGTTCGGGGTCTTGTGCGCGCGATTCGATCGCGCGGTCCGGCTCTGCTTGGAGACGACGGCTTCTTTTGTGCTCATTCCTCGTTCCCCAGGGACGTCCTTGGTCCGCTGCATGAGCGGTCTTCACCCAGTGTGGTCAAGGCCCCGGCATAGCTTTGTTTGGGACAGCACGCTTGCATCATCATGCATGAGGCCGTCACGTCCGCGATTGCACGGCTTGCCCGTCTTCCCATGTCGTCGCCGCTCGGTTGCGAGGTGTTCGCTCGAATGGTACGCCCACGACTGGGAGAGACATTGGCCGAGGAGCGGCGATTACCCGACGAGGTCGCGCGGTTCATCGCCGACCACATCACTTCCGTGGAGCAGCTCGAGATCCTGCTCCTCCTGCGCGGCGCTCCGGACGACGCGTGGACCGCCCGCGCGATCTGCGAGGCGCTCCGCACGAGCGAGCAATCGGTCATCCGCCGCCTCGCGGACCTGGAGGCGAGCGGGCTCGTCGCGTCGCGCCCCGGCTCCAAGGTGCCCGTCTACCGGTACGCCCCCGCGACGCCCTCGCTCGACGAGGGCGTCGCGCGTTTATCGGCGGCGTACACGGAGCTCCGTTACAAGGTGCTCGACAGCATTTTTTCGAACCCGATCTCCGATCTGCACGTGTACGCTGAGGGGTTCCGGTTCAGAAAGGATCGGGATGGCTGAGACCGTTTATGCGCTCTGCCTGCTGGCCAGCCTGGTCTGCGCGGCGCTCCTGCTCAAGAACTACCGATATACCCGCCTGCGCCTCATTCTGTGGACAGGCCTCTGTTTCTCCGCGATGGCCCTGAACAACCTGCTGCTCCTCACCGATCTCCTGATCGGGCCGCTCGCCGATCTGTCGATCCCGCGCGTCGCGACCGCGGTCATCGCAGTCGGGCTCCTCCTCTACGGAATGATCACGGAGGTCACGTGATCCAGCTCCTCTCGGGCATGTTCGTAGGCATGGCCCTGGCCGTCAGCTTGTTTTTCCTTCGATTCTGGCGGAAGAGCCGCGAGCGGCTGTTCGCGCTGCTCTCGCTCGTCTTCGCGCTCCTCGCGGTCGAGCGCTCGGTCCTCGCGTTCGTCCGCGGCGACCACGAGAGCAGGCATTGGATCTTTCTCGTGCGGCTCTTGGCGTTCGCGCTCCTCATCGCGGGCATCGTCGACAAGAACCGGCGTCAGCCGCGCCGATTCACGTTTCGCCCGCGTTGATTCACTTCACGCAGGACACCACCTCGGCATGAGGAAGGCGGAGGTATTCGGTCCAGTATTCGGCCCCGAGCGCCGTGATCCCCTCCGGGGCGATCTGCGGCGGGTGCCAGACGACCTCGCGCAAGCCGGCTCCCCGCAGGGCTTCCTCGTAGGTGGCGCGGCTCCAGTGATGCGCGGAGATCGTGAACGGCAGCCCCGGCGCGACGCTCGTCAGCGTGGCGACGTCGCCATCTCCCTTGCCTTGTGACGCCACTTCGAAGCCGTATTTCCGATAATACGAGGCGTCCGCGAGCTCGATGTCGGGGCTCATGCAAATGGACACGAGGCGGCCGCCCGGCGCGAGGGAGGCGAACAGGCTCGTGCACATGTCGCGCAGCACCTCCCGCGTCGGCGCGTAATGCAGGAGGTAGGTCGCGGCGACGACGTCGAAGGTGCCGAGGCCACGGGCGCTCGCGGCGTCGAGCACGTGGTACTCGATGCCGAGCGGCTGCGACGCTTCGAGGTGACGCGCATAGTCGATCATGCCCTCGGAGTTGTCGATGCCCACGACACGCGCCGCGCCGCGCTGCTGGAATCGACGGCTGTAGAGCCCCGTGCCGCAGGCGACGTCGAGCACCGAGCGGCCCTTGATGTCGCCGAGCGCCTGGAAGAACGTGTACTCCTCGTAATATTTTCGTAATGGCAGCTCGGCCGTGAGGTTCGTGATGGCTGCGAGTGTGTCGTATTGGCTACTCATCTGGTTCCTCTCTTTCAGAGTTCGATCAACGCCTGCGCGGCGACCACGGGGATCGACGGCCGCGCGCTCGCCATGCCGGAAAAACGCACCGCGGCAGGGTGCGGCACCCGCGCGAGCGCGTCGAGCTCGGTGGGACGCACCGATTGATACAGGAGCTCGACCGTCACGCGCCGGACCGCCGCGCCGCCCTCGATCTTGTACGTGACGCGGTCGAAGCCGGCCTGGAACGTGCCGTCGCCCGAGACGCCCACGGGCCCGATCCAGTCGATCCACGTATCCGCGCTCGACCAGCCCAGGGGCAGGAGGCGATTGTCTTTCACAAACCCAACCGACGCGAGCGGCCGATGCGTGGGCGCGCCCGTGGCGTCCTTCGCGACGGCCTCGTAGACCTGCACCTCGGATTCTTTCGTGACGAGGTCGAGGTGCGGCAGGACCGCATCGGCCCGATCGAGCCGCGCGCCCGCGCGATCCACGAGGGCGCCCGTCGCGTCGAACCCGCCCGACTCGAAGAGCACGTCGCCGCCCGCGCCCTCGGCGCGCAAATGAAGCCACGCGCGCCGGCTCGGATACCCCGTGGGGAACTTGTGCCCCGCGTGGTTCTCGACCTGCACCTCGACGGAGAGCGCGCTGCCCACCATCGACGCCGAGAGGATCTTGACGCCGCCCCCCTCGGCGATGTGCGCCTCGGCCCGCGCCGCCGATTGTTCGAGCTCCTCCGGCGCCACGCTCGCGCCCGTCCATTCGACGTTGTCCGCGAGGATCCGCAGCATGTAGGAATTGCCTCCGCTGAACCGATGCTGCCCGTACGGCGTGCGCTCGCCGAGCCCCGCGGGGAACTTGGCAATGGGAGAGGAGATGTCGACCTTCGCCGCGTCCTGCGTGGGCAAATGGCAGGTCGCGCAAGGGACGCCCGACGCGAACGTGGAGTTTTTCCATTCCAGGTAGGGCGCCTGCTCCAGGAAATCCCCCACGCGCTGGTCGCCCTTCATGACGGGCACGAGCACCGTATGGCACGTGGCGCAGACCTCGCTCTTCGTGATGTGCGTGGAGGCGGTGGGCGTGTAATTCACGATGAGCTCCATCGGATCGACCTTGGGCACGAGGTGCGGGCCATAGATCTTCCGCTCGTATCCAATGACGAACCCGCCCCCGAAGCTCTGCGTTTTCCCGAGCCCATCGTCGGCGATCTGGTGGCACAACGTGCAGGTGACCCCGTCGCGGGCGAGGTGCGCCTCTTCGCCGTCGCCCGCGACGAGGGCGTCGAACGTCAAATGCGCGCCCGCCTGCGCTTGCTCCTCGGACCCGGCCGGCGCGTGGCAACGCGTGCACGTCTCCTCGACGAACGCTTCGCGACCCGAATGCTTGACGAGCTCCTCGCCGAAGACCGCGAGGTAATATGGATCCCGCGCGGCGAATGCCATCATCGAGCTTCGCCACAGATACACCGGCGAGATGTCGTTGCCGGCGGTGTCGTGCATCACGGCCGATTCCGGCCCGGCGAAGTGGCATTGCCCGCACTGGCTGCTGGTCGCGAAACGATCGGTGTTCGTGGGCAGGACAGGCGGGAGCGAATCGAGCGGCGGGGGGAGCACGACCTCGGGTTCGGGCTCGGGTCCGGGTCCGGGCCCGCCGCCGGGCGGTGTCTCCCCGCAGGAAACCCCGAGGGGCCAAAGGAGCAGCAAGATGCCTGCGCTCCGAGCGTATCGGGTGTTCGTCGCGTTCATGGCAGATCCCTCCGATCTGTGGGTCCGGGCGCCATCAAACCAGAGCCCTGCGCGGGAGGCGATGACATTGTGCAGACAGCGTGCGAGGACGTTCAACCACTGGGATGGAACGTCCTAACATTCCGGGACGAGGTCCACGCCGCCGAAGAACTCGTCCACCAGGATCCTCCAGGCCCGGCCATTCTCCTCGGGCCCGCATTTGAACGCCGGTTTGATCGGCTTCTCGCCGCGGAGCACGGCGCGCGTCTCGCGGTAATACCGGGCGGCGAGGTCGGCGCCGTACTCGTTCACGGCGTCGCCGTTGTTCGGCTGGAACGCATAATAGGTCCCGCCGCGGACCATCGTGGGCATGGGCGCGTAGGGCGCGAGGCACGAGGGCTTCGTGCTGCATTTCTGGAGGATGGCGTCGTGGATCGAGCCGAGCTTCTTGCGCGACCATGGCTCGGGCCCCGAGAGCCGCGCGGCGTCGTTCAGGTGGAAGATCTCGTGGAACAGGGTTTCCCGTACAGCCTCCGCGGAGCCGTGGAGCGAGCCCGAGACGTTGTAGCCGATGCTCCAGCCACTCGCGTACGCGGAAGGGGTCGTGCGGCCGACGGAGCGGAAAACCTTCCAGGAAAGGGCGCGATGTCGATAGGGGACGCCTGCCTTCGTGCGGGCGGCGACGCCGTCGAAGAAGGCGTCGAAATCGGCGCTCGCCTCGGCGATCCAGGTGAGGTGTTTTTCGTATCGGCCCACGGGCAGCTCCGGGACGATACGAATCGAGCCGCGGAAGCCGCCCTCCATGACGTAAGGCTCCTCGACGCCGACGACGCTGCCGGTCTTTTCGTAGAGCGAGAGCACCGTCGCCCGCGCGGAGGCGTGTCCTTCGTAGCGTTTTCCGAGCAGGCAACGAATGCGCGCTCGTGGATCGGTTTCGGTGCAGGCGGCTGCGGCGGACGCATCGCCAGGGAAGAGCAGCGTGGCGGCATCGTCCGCTGCAATGGAGGGGGGAGCGGGAGCGCTGGCGGGAGCGGGAGCGGAGGCGGAAGCGGCAGCGGGCGCGGCGGCGGAGGCGGGCGCGGCGGCGGAGGCGGGCGCGGGAGCAGACGCAGGCATTGGGTCCGACGGCACGGCGGGCGTCCCGCAGGCAGCGAGGAAGAGCGGCGCGAAGAGACCGGGGTTGGCCAAGCGTATCATTGTCCCATCCACCGGAGGTCGGACCCGAGGAGCGGTCAGATTTTGCCACCAGCATACTGCGCGTCGTGGCTTCTGGACAGGCATGGTTAGGATGTGAGCCGGCGTCCCTGGCACGGACGCCGAACGGAGGACTTCATGCTTCGTTTTGGCTTGGTTCGCGTGGCGGCATCGGGACGGGCGGCGCCGGCGGGAGCTCGCCCGAATGCGTGGGCAGCCCCGAGGTGGTGCTCGCCATGGATCAAATTCTGCTCGGCGATACGAATCCGGACGGAACCGACAACCCGGTGAATGGGTGGAAGCAATACGGAAGGAACATCGACGGGCTCGTGTCCACGAAGGAGTCGCTCGGCCTTTGCAAGCCCAGGGAGGGCGGATCGCAGGCGGCGGTGTACCCCGACGGGCACAATGGCATCGACAACTCGTTCGGGAGAAACGTGATGCCCATTTTAATTCAGCTCGTCGCGGACATGACCGCGGCGACGACCGAGCACATCGCGGCGGGCGACTTCACGTACCTGCTGTCGATCTCGAACGTCGGGCAGGAGGCGTGCGCGACGTCGAGCAAGCTCTTCCTCGGGGGGAGCTTGGGCACACCACCGGCCTTTGACGGGACGCGAGGCCCGCATCTCCATGCAGCTCGACGCAGATCAGCAGGGCGCCACGGGCGGCCACATCTCCGGCGTGATCAGCGCCCAGGACTTCAGCGACGAGGTGGCGAACATGGTAGCCCCGTTCGACGAATCGTTCTGCAATCCGAACAGCCCGACGTTGCAGAGCATCCTGAAGCAAATCCGGATGGCCGCGGACATCATGAGCGACGGGACGCAGGATCCGACGAAGCAATGCGATGCGATTTCGATCGGCGTCGGCTTCACGATGAAATCGGCGCAGCTCGGGCCCGTGGCGCCGGCCGTACCGCCGCCGCCGGATCCCTGCGCACCCTCCGCTCGTTGAGAGAAAACATACCGCAAGCTGCATCCACGGGGTCGCTCGTGGTCGTCTGCGAGGCGCGTGGACGGGTGCTGATCAAGATCGGGCCCGACTGATCAAGGTTCGCGATCAGCCGTAGCAATGGGCGATTTCGGCGCGTAGGTTCGGCGGGCCTGAAAAGGCGCCGCCCCGGGGGACCTGGAAATCCCACGGGGCGACTTGGCCGCAACCCCCTCATCCGAGGTCGCAACCCATGCTTCGTTTAGTCCACCCCGCGCCGCGGGGCCAAGGGACTCGTCCGCCTAAAGGACGCCGTTCGCCCGCTCTCCTTCCCACGTCCGAAGAACGCAGGCGGATCCGCGCCACGATCCGCAACGTCGCCCGCGCTTACGGCGGGCTCGACGTCCTGGCCGCGGTCGTTGGGATCCATCGCGCCACGCTCATCCGAGCCGGGGAGCAGGCGTCCTACGCCGTTGCCGTGCTCGTCGCCCGCGCGGGCGGGATCCCCGTCGAGCAAGTGCTCTCCGGTCGTCCCCACGTGGCCGGCGCGTGCGCTCTCTGCGGTCGGAAGGGAGGCGCCTCGTGATGGTCGCTCCCCTCTACCCGGGCGGCTTGCTGGAGATCCAGCGGGCGAACCTCCGCGCCTTGCTGCGCCACCTTCACCGGGAACTCGGCTCGTGGATCCTCGTGGCCCACAAGGTCGGCTTTCGCCGCGCCGTGGTCCTCGGCTTCTGCGACGGGACGAACCCGGGGAACATGGCGCTCGCCCGGAGCATCGCGCGCGCCGTGGGGCTCACGGTCGAGGACGCGCTCGCCGGGAAGGCGCCGCCCCGCAAGGCGCCCGCCCTCATGCTGGTCGCGTCGCCGCGCCGGAAGGGAGGCGCCTCGTGAACGAGCACGACCAGGACCGGGCTCCCGACAGCCTCCCCGCGGTGCTCTCGACCGAGCAAGCGGATCGCGTGCGTCGAGCCCTCGCGCCCGTCGTCGCCTCGCGCGGCTTGTGGAAGATGGCCGACGCGATCGGCTACGCGCCGATGTACGTGCAGGCGTTCCTCCGCGGGCAGCTCGCCTGCACGCTGCACTTCGCCACGGGCGTGGCGCACGCGCTCGACGTCGAGGTGGAAGCCCTCGTCCGCGGAGGTGCCTCGTGATCCGCTACCGCGACGATCCCGATCGTCCGGGCGAGCCGATCATCGAGGCCACGGCGCGTGACCTGAACACGTACCGCGGCTTCGCCCGCGCCTACCTCCGCGCGAAGTGGCCCGTCCTCGGCGAGGCGGACGCCGACGAGGTGACGCAGGACGCGCTCTACGTCCTTTGGCGTATGGTCGACGAGGGGCGCGTGCGCGGCGCCTACACCGACCCGCCCGACGTCGTGATCCGCTCGCTCCTCGTCAACATCACGTGGCGCGTCGCGGGCAACCAAGCCGCGAGACTGCGTCGCAAGGACGCGCGCCACGTCCCGATCGGCGAGGAGCACGATCGCGATCTGCCCGATCTCGCGGCGCGTCCAGAGGACATCGCGGATGCCCGGCACGTCCTGCGAAGCATCGCGCGCTCGACGGCCCGGCCGGTGCGCGTCCTTCTGCTCGTCCTGCAAGGGGAGAGCGCGGAGAACATCGCCCGCACGCTGGGGCTCGACGTCGCAACCGTCTACAGCCACGTCGCGCGGGCCCGCAACGCGCTCGCCAAGCGCTACGACCGCCCGCGGAAGCGCAAGCGCTGAACGCTTGAAGGGCGCCTCTCACCGGGGCGCCTTTCTTCCCCCTGCTTACGCCGCGATCCAGCGGCTTCCCGCCACTGCTAGCCCGTCATCCGTGAACGTACGCGCCCGGCGCGGATGGTCCGGATTGCTGGCTGAGGCGCCCCGCATCTACGGTATGGCGAATGAAAATCGCGGTCACGATTAAGGGCAAAAAGATCCAAGAGTGCTCATTCAACGAACGGACTGCCCTCGCGATAGTTGTTTCCCATTGCGAGATGTTGGCAAGTTACTTTGACAGTATCGCCACTGCTGGCGATCTGCTGTCAAAGGCGTTCACCCCCAAAAGTGCCAACGCTTCGGAAGATGAGCAGCGCGTGCCCGCGATAGAGCGATTTCATCCAAAAGTGGTCGAGTTTATGAAGAGCCGTGGCTCAGCTTTTGCGGCGAGGTATTTTCCAGAGTTCGAGTTCGAGTTCTCGGAGGTGTCCCCGTCCGCGCCGCAGTCGTAGGCGCGTCGATAGACGCGTGAACCTCGGCACAGATGGCGTCCACGAATTCGCGCTTCAATTGCTCGGTTTCCGGATCCAAAAACGTCATGCGGGCATGATCGCACACTGCACGTGTGGAGTCTACCCGTCTGGAAACAGTGGCAATTGCTGCTCTTTCGGGCGCCAAACCAGCAGATCCAGTTGAATCCATCGCGCACGTGACTCTGCCATGGTGGGAGGCACCTCTACCCTCACCACGGGCGCGGCGGGCGGCGTAGGGGCGCGTGGGGCGTCGCTCGGCTTCCCCTTGCCCCCAGGCAGGGCGCGGAGCCAGCCTTTGCCGTTCGGCAGCTCGCGCGCCGCGGTGGGCTTCTCGCCTGGGGCCGGGGCTGGCGGGGCGAGCTTCTTCGGCTCCGGAGGCGCGCACGGCTCCGCGGCGAGGGCGCGCTCGACCAGCTCTTGCGCGGACCACACGTGATCCGTGATGCCCGCCTCCATGGCCGGCGTCACGCGCAAGCTCTCGTGGACCCGGCAGAAGTTGTACCAGGCGACGTGCAGGCTCACGGCCGCGCGGTGATTCTCGATCTTCTTCGAGAAGCCGTTGCAAAGCCGCGTGAAGCGGCGGACGTGCATCCTCACGGTGAGGTTCGCGCGCTCGACGTGCGAGGTAGAGGCCCGGTCGAGATTCGGCGCGCCGTGCGCGGTCTTCTTCGTGATGAACGGGTCGCGGGGCGGCTCGTAGCGGTGATCCGCCGGGCCCTCGCGTCGCCTCTTCTTCGAGTAGTTCTTCTGGATCACGGCGTGGTCCACCGCGCCCCCGAAGCTCTGCCCCACGGCCACGGGGTAGCTCTGCCAGCCATCCGTGGACAGCTCCGGGATCGTCACGAGCCGGGCCCGGAGATCGGCCACGAAGGCCCGCGTATTCGCCTCGTCGCGCTTCCCCACGTGGTAGCTCACGAGGAGCTTCTTCGTGCGCGACATGGCGAGGTAGGCGTACGCGTCCCCGAACTCCGCGGGATCCTCCGCGGTCACGCGCGCCTGCTTCTTTTGCACGTAGGACCAGATTTCATCGAGCTGGATCTCGCGGATGTCGAGGTCCCTCACGAGCAGGTTGTGCAGGTAGTCGCACCCCGTCCCGACGCGGACCAACGTCGAGAGGACCGTCGGAAGCGAGACGTCCGTGAGCCGCGACGTCGCGCGCACGCTCGCGCCCTCTACGAGGTGCTTCACCACGTCGGTGCGCTTCTCGATGGGCAGGATGTTCGCCACGACGCGAGACCCCAGCAAGGGCCGCCACGGGCGCCGCGTCGCGCCCCATGCGCGTCGTCGGCTCGACCGTTTCAGCGGCTCACTCGATGGGATGAATCTATCACGAATCGGCCGATTCTCGCGATAATTCTCTAATGAGATAGGACAGCTAATGTCCTAGCTCGGGCCGCACAACGGGCTCCACGATCGGACCGTTCACGAGGTCAACCGTGCCAACGTTGACGGTAGGACGATGCCGGTCCGTGGCGGATGTTCAGGAAAGCGACCGCACAAACAAAGTGCCTCGGGCGCGTTCGACAGCGACAAAACGCCTGCTAGTCGTTCGAAGTCCTGGATCTCCAGGGTCAGAAACGCGAATGGCGGACCTTGCAGGGCCCGCCATTGCGCAACCGACCAAAGCCGGTCCTCCGCGAAAGCAACGTGGTGATACCACGCGTGAAGGGCAGGTCAAGCGGTCGGATTGTCTCCCATTGCGCCCACGGGGCGCGGAGGTGTCCGATGAACGCAGCATTTCTTGCTCTGCCTTCCGAGGAGCGTATGGCCATGTTCATTGCTTGGACCGAGCATCGTGCTCGTAAAGAGCGTCCGATCTCGGACGATGAACGTAAGATGGTGGCGGATGCGTTGGGGGTGACGCAGTTGGAAGAGCCGCGTGCGCGGCCCCTCGGCCAAGACGTCACCCCCGAGCCCAACGCGCGCCCCGTCTCCGTACCTCGGGAAGGCCAAAGCCCAGTTGAGTCGCTGCATGTCAGGGGCGTGTCGGCCGCGGTTCCGCAAAGGAGGCGTGGGCTGAAAAGTAGGTAGCTTCAAACCAAGCGCGGAGCGAAGCTGCGTAGCGCCTCGTTTCAGCCAGCGCCTCCTCGTATGGCACCCCCGTGGCGTTCTCGTTCATGGGGGTGCTGGCCCTCGGGTGTAGGGGGATGTGGTGACGAAGATCCGGAAGTCTCCAGCGCTGCATCATGTTCTCCGACAAACCGGGTGATCAAAGTTGATCGGTACCCGTGGACGAGACTTCGAGACGCGTCCACGAGACTTCGAGGCGCGTGGGCAAGGCATGGAGGCTCACCCGGCGCATCTCCAGGTCGTGTGGACGAGACCGCGGGGTTGCGTGGGAGGGGCGCGTTGACGGTACAAATGTAGGTGTGGTAACGTCTGCCGGCGTCGAGGGGACGATGATGCGGGCGTACCTTGTGGGGCTTGTTCTTGCGCTGGCCGGGATGACGGTGGGGTGTGGGCCCGCGGGGACGGTGACCGCCGTGCAGTGCAAGGACCCCGCATGGTGCCGCGAGCAAACGGACCTCTGCTACAACGGTTGCTCGCACCCCAGCGCGCGGTCGGACTGTGGAGAGTGTTGCGCGCGTAACTCGACGACATGTACCGATTGCAGCGGACCTTTCAGCTTTTCACGTTGTGGTGATTGATGCGTCTGTCGAAGGACTGTTCATGCGAGACGTAATCCTCCTGGGCCTCGTGGTCATGACTTTCGGCGTCGCCTGCAGCCGCTCGGAGTCGGCCCGCTTCGTCCTCGAGAACAACAAGGTCGAGCGCGTGGAGGGTTGCCACCTCTTCATGAACGCCTGGAACGCCACGGATGAACGTGGTGGTCCGTGGGCAGTCATCGAATTCGTATGTGACGTCCCCGAATCGGTCCAACATGAAAAGGAGTGGTGGGGGGACAAGCCCCACCCCTTGGCTTTCACCATGGGCGTGGGCGAATGCTTGGTGCTCGGTAAAAAATTTTATTGCGTGGAGAGTATTGAACCGGGCGAAGTGACATTCAAAGCCACCTACGAATGGGTGACTCGTCACCACGACCACATCAAGCCGCTCCCCTGACCTTCACCGCGCCCGCCCCTTCCAAAACGTCCGCCTGAGCCGAGCGCGCGCCGCCCCCTCGCGCACGCTCCCCGCGCACATCTCCCTCGCGCCCGGCCGCGAAATTTCCTACACAATATCCGCCATGCAGGACGACGCCCCCATCTTCGGGTTCAACGCGGCGCGGGAAGACATCGTGCGGACCGTGGTCTCGCGCGTCGTGCTCTCCACGAAAGACCCGCTTCTCGCGCTCAACGACGCGGCTTACCACGAGACCAAGCGCCTCGAGGCCAGCAAGCGCGGGCCCGAGGAGCAGAAGGAGCTCGCCGAGTGGCAAAGGCTCGCGCGCGCCCTCGGCCGCATGCCCGACGGCGAGCGGCGCGAGAAGCTCGCCTCCATCGTCGAGCACGTCGGCTGGGACGTCGCAGGGAACTTCGACCCACGCGTGTTCAAGGTGTCGTCGAAGCTCCTGCCCCCGATCGTGACGTACCTGCTCGCGCCGCGGACGCTCGTGCGTCTGGCCCGCGATCCGAAGCAGCTCGTGAGCCTGTCGGCGCTCGACGACAAGGTGCGCGTCGAAGGGCCGGTCGAGGAGCTGCGCGAGCTTTCGCGGCAAGGGACGGCGGTGTACGTCCCGACACACCTGTCGAACATGGATTCGATCGTGTTCGGCTACGCGCTCGAGCGCGCCGTGCTGCCGCCCGCGACCTACGGCGCAGGCAAGAACCTGTTCACGAACCCCGTGCTCTCGTTCTTCATGCACAACCTCGGCGCCTACCGCGTCGACCGGCGGATCCGGCACAACCTCTACAAGGACGTGCTGAAGACGTACTCGTGCGTGCTGCTCGAGCGCGGCTACCACTCGCTGTTTTTCCCGGGCGGGACACGTTCACGCTCGGGCGGCGTCGAGCGGCGGCTGAAGCTCGGGCTCATGGGCACGGCGATCGAGGCGTACGCGCGGACCTTGATGGCGAACCGGGAGCGGCGCGTGTACTTCGTGCCCGCGACGATCAACTACCTGATCACGCTGGAGGCCGAGACGCTGATCGCGGACTTCCTCGCGGAGGCCGGCAAGGGGCGCTTCATCATCGAGGACGACGAGTCGTCGCGCGTCGGCCGCGTGACCGCGTTCATGCGCAAGATGTTCGACATGCAAGGCGCCGTGGTGATCCGCTTCGGCAAACCCATCGATCCCTTCGGCAACATGGTCGACGAGCGCTGCCGGTCGTTCGATCGCCGCGGGCGCGAGGTGGATCCCGCGAGCTACGTGAAGGATGAAAGCGGGCGCGTGACGCTCGATCCCGTGCGCGACGCGCAGTACACGCGCGAGCTCGGCGACGAGATCTGCAAGGCCTACCTGCGCGACACGGTGGTGCTGGAGACGCACGTGGTCGCCGCCGCGAGCTTCGAACGGCTGCGGCGCGCCTCGCCCGCGTCGGATCTCTTCACGGTGCTCCGGCAGCGCGACGTGGTCGTGGTGCCGCGCGACGAGCTCGCCAAGGACGTGGTGAAGCTGCGGGATCGGCTGGTCGAGCTCGCCGATCGTGGCGAGATCGTGGTCGGCGGGTTTCTCCGGACCGCCTCGGGCGGCGACATCGTGGAGCGGGCGCTGCGGGCCTTCGCCGGCTACCACGCCTCGCCCGTGCTCGCGTCGCGGCCGGAGGGGCTCGCGATCATGGACACGAATCTATTGTTTTATTATCAGAACCGGCTCGCGGCCCACGGGATGGCCTGGGACGTCATCGCGCCGCCGGGCATGCCACCCGCGCGGCCGCCGGTCTTCGCCCCACCCGCGGCGCGCGACGCGGCGCAGGGAGGTTTGTCGTGACGGATCGTCAGGTGCCGAGCGTGGGGATCGTGGGCGGCGGGCCCTGGGGGCGGGCGCTCGCGACGGCGGCGCGCCGGACGGGCGCCGAGGTCGTGTTGCACTCGCGGCGAGATCAACCGGGGGGTTTGGGGGCGCAGCTCCGCTCGTCGGAGCGGAGCCCCCAAGCGTCGACCGCCGATCCCGGCCTGCACGTGACGACCGATTACGCGGAGGTCGCGAAGGCGCGGCTCGTGGTGATCGCGGTGCCGTCGTCGGTCGCGCGGAGCGTGCTCCGGGCGCTCGGGGACCACCTCGGCGGTCAGCACCTCGTGGTGCACGGGGTGCGCGGGCTCGGGGTCGAGGGGCTGGAGACGGTGAGTGATCTCGTGCGCGAGGAGACGCCCGCGCGGCGCCTCGGCGCGCTCGGAGGGCCGGTGCAGGCCGGCGAGCTCATCGAGGGGCGGCCGTCGGCGATGGTGATCGGGTCGCGGTTCCCCGAGGTGATCACGGCCGCGACGCGGGCGTTCCAGGGCCCGAGCCTTCGGGTGTACGGGACAAACGATCTGCGCGGGCTCGAGTGGGCCTCGGCGCTCGTCGGTTGTCTGTCGATCGGGGTCGGCTACGCGGAGGAAGCAGGCGCGGGGCCGGGGCTTTTGGCGGCGCTGATCTCGCGCGGGGTCGACGAGGCGGCGCGGCTCATGGCGGCCGCGGGTTGCGAGGAGCGGACGATGCTCGGGCTCGGCGGGTACGGCGATCTCTTGGCGTCGATCGCGCTCGAAGACCGGCCGGAGGTGGTGCTCGGCAAGGCGCTCGCGCGGAAGGTGCCGCTCGATCAAGCGATCACGATGGCGAAGCTCCGGGTGGAGGCGATCCCGCTGATCCCGCGGATCGTGCGGTTCGCGGAGGAGCATCGGGTGGACGCGAACACGTTCGGGGCACTCTCGGAGATCCTCGCCGGCGGGCGCCCACAGGCCATGCTGGATCGCATGTTCACAGGTTGATCGTGACGCCGGGGCGAGCGCGTCGAAAACCTGCCGTTCCGGTGCGGCGGATCCCGCTTGCGCGGATGCGTGATCGGAACGAACATGGGCTCCGTGTCTGCCGCGCAGAGCCTAGCCGATAAGGAGCCGGTGAGCGTCGGCAAGTACAAGCTGATCGCGAACCTCGGCCGTGGAGGCATGGCCGACGTGTTCCTCGCCGTGGTCGCAGGGCCTCTCGGCGTGAACAAGTTGCAGGTCGTGAAGCGGCTGCGCGCCGAGTTCGCCGAGGATCCCGAGCGCCGGGAGATGTTCCTCGACGAGGCGCGGATCGCGACGCGCCTCAATCACCCGAACGTGGTGCAGACGTTCGAGGTGCACGCGGACGAGGGCGTGTACTTCATCACGATGGAGTACCTCGAAGGCGCGCCGCTGAACCGGCTGATCAACCGGTCTTCGCGGACGAAGACGCCGGCGCCGCCCGGGGTGCTGCTCCGGATCCTCGCCGACGTGCTCGCAGGGCTGCACTACGCGCACGAGCTCGCCGATTACGACGGCAAGCCCTTGAACATCGTCCACCGCGACGTGAGCCCGCACAACGTGATCGTCTCGTACGACGGTCAGGCCAAGCTGCTCGATTTCGGGATCGCGAAGTCCGACGTGCGTTTGATGGAGACGCGCACGGGAATCATGAAGGGCAAGCTCGGGTACATGGCGCCCGAGCAGGTGCGCTGCAGGCCGCTCGATCGGCGCGCCGACGTGTTCGTCGCAGGGATCGTGCTGTGGGAAATGCTGGCCGGCCGGAAGATGTGGGACAAAGCCGCCGATATGGAGGTGCTCCACAAGCTGGCGACCGGCGAGATGGAGGCGATCGAGTCGGTTCGTCCCGACGTACCCCCGGCGCTCGTGAAGATCTGCGCGAAGGCGCTGGCGTACGATCCGGCGGAGCGATATGCGACCGCGGCCGAGATGCGCGTGGCGCTCCTCGGTTATCTCGACGGCGCAGGGCTGCGCGTGACGCCGGAGGACATCGGCAAATACGTCACGTCGGTCTACGCGGACAAACGCACCGAGATCCGGAAGATCATCGAGCGGCAGATCGCGAAGCTGCGGCAAAGCGAGGCGGCGTCGCCGTCGGCCGAGGACGCGCCCGCGTCGTCGATGCGCGTGCTGCGCGGGGATACGGCGCACGGCGGGAGCGAGCCGGGCGTGGGGGCGAGCCTGCCGAACCTGCGCAGCATGCCGCCGTCGATGGAGGCGCCCGACGCGCTCGCGCCGGAGATCCCGCCGCCCCCGAGCCTGCCCTCCACAGCGGCGATCGAGCCGGCGCCGGTGACACCGACGCTCGACCGGAACCCCGGGCCAAAGACGGAGCCGCCCGCGGTGCGGACGAAGGAACGAGCGCCCGTCGAGGCGCCGGCAGATCTGGTTGAGGCGGCGCCCGAGTCGTCGGGAGGGTCGGACCGCGTTCGCCTATTTGTGGCGCTCGTGGTGGTGCTCGCCGCGGCGGTGGGCGCGTTCGTGGCGCTTCGGTTCCGACAAACCCATACGCCGCCGGCGCCGCCCGCGGCCGTGGGGACGTCGCAGGTGGATCCGAAGCAGCCGGGCGCCGGGCCGGTCACGCCGGCCGCGACGACGACGCCCCCGAAGTGAAGCGCTTGCCGGGGCGGCATGCCGTGCTAGTCGCCCGCTCGACATGAGCCGTTTCTCGCCACGCGCGTTGATCTTCGACATGGATGGGCTGCTCGTCGACTCGGAGCCGCTCTGGCACGAGGTGGAGCGCGCATTCGCCCGCGCGCGCGGGGGCGAGTGGACCGACGAGATGGCGCTCGCCTGCACGGGGCAAGGAATCGGGCGGATCGTGCACATCATGGGGGAGCACATCGGCTTCGAAGTGGACGAGGCGCGCGACGTGACGGAGCTCGAGGATCGGTTCCTCGCCCACGTGGAGGGTCTTTCCCTCAAGCCGTTCGCCCGCGCGTTCCTCGACGAGGCGCGGGGGCGATTGCCGATCGGGCTGGCGTCGTCGTCGCCGCGGCGGCTGATCGACGCGAGCCTGAAAAGGTTTGGCCTGACGGACCATTTCGACGTGACGGTGTCCGGGCAGGAGGTGCCGCGGGCGAAGCCGTGGCCGGACGTGTATTTGCGCGCGGCGGAGCGGCTGTCGGTCGGGGCCGAGGGGTGCCTCGCGCTGGAGGATTCGAAGAACGGGGTGCGGGCCGCGAAGGGCGCGGGGATGGCGGTGATCGCGGTGCCCGAGGGGGACGGGGGCGCGTTCGTGGAGATTGCGGATGTGGTGGTGAGGAGCTTGGAGGAGGCGCGGGCGCTCGTGCGGTTGCCGTAGCGCCCGGGCCTTGCGGAATCAGCTCTGCCGGCGGCGACGCGCGAAGAGGGCCGCGACGGCCGCGAAGGCGGCGAGCGAGGCGCCCGCGGGGACGCTGGAGGAGCCGGGGACGGCGCAGCCGCAGCCGCCCGGGTCCGTGACGGGCGGGGTGGCGGGGTTGCCGCCCGCGCCCGAGCCGCCCGCGCCACCGGCACCACCGGCGCCACCGGCGCCGCCCATGCCGCCCACGCCGGACGATTGAACCGGGGTGAACGTCAGGTTCGTGAAGAGGCCGTCGCCTTCGCCGGCATTGGCGATCATCACGTAAGCCGTCTTCATGCCCGCCGGGACCATCGCGATGGTGTTGTAGGCATTGATGCCCTGGGAACCGCCGCCGTCGGGCGTGAGGACGACGGTGTCGGCCGTGGGCTTGAAGGGCCCATACGTGAACTGGAGAGGCTCCTCGCCGTAACGGACGAGGACCTTGGGCTCGAAGCTGCCGCCGCCGCCGAGCGGAGAACCGCCGCCCATGGTCGCGCCGTCGAAATCGATGGTGAGCGATTCGGTGTTCTCCGGCAGGAGGACGCGGACCTGGATGACGCCGGGCACGTACCCTTGCTGGTTCGAGCCGATGTTCGCGCCACCCACGCTCGGCGCGATCCATGCGCCGAGCGTGCCGCCGCTCGTGCCGACGAGGAGCGGGCCCTCCATCGTGGAGCCCTTGAATTCGAGGATGCGCGTGCACTCGGGCAGGACGCCGCGCGTGGTGAAGGCCGCTTCAAGCTGGGCGACGACGGCATCGCCGAGCAGGGAAGTCTTGACCTCGGCCATGATGAGCTCGGCCATGTCGTGATAATGGAGGTCACCCGAGGGCGCGGCCTCCATCGCGGCGAAGACGGCGAGGTCGAGTTCGGGCTTCTGGGCCTCGGTCAAACCCTTGCGGACGTCCCAGAGCGCGCCCGAGAAGAGGGTCGCGTCCTGGTGGACCTGGCCGGCAATGGCCGCGGGGCACGCGTCGGGGGCCGCGAGGCTACGAATGGCCTTGCCGCTCGGATCGGCGTCCAGGACGGCGTATTCGCCGACGTCGGGGTCACCCGTGATGGCCGACGAGAAGTAATCGGAAAGGCCCTCGTTCATGCCGCCCGGCGAGAAGACGATGCCGTACGCGTCACGGTGCGGGGTGCCGACGAGCTGGATCGTCGCATTGACGACGGCGTGCGTGAACTCGTGGTAAATGACGTCGCCGTCGTACGCGTAATCCTTGACCGGACCCTGGCCGAACATCATGGCGCCGCCCGTGATGCCGAAGAGCAAGCCGAAGGGATTCGAGGGATCCGCCGGCGAAAAGAAGGCGTTCTGGAAAGGAACGAGGGGAACGTTGGGGTTGCCGAGATTGGCCGGGTTGCCGCCGAACAGACCGTCGGGCATACGGAGGTTCGCGACCGCGTCGATCGGGCCCTGCTGGACGAGGAAATCGGATTTGAAGGTCCTGAAAAACCGATACGCGATCTCGGTGTGCGCATACATGTGCAGCTCCGAGAACGGATCCTCCGGCGCCGTATCCTCGGCGGGCGTCGTCGACATGAAATCGAGCGAGCCGGCATCCGCCTCCACCGTCTGCAAGAGCTCACAGACGTGAATGGCGAAACCCATGATGTTCTTCGTCGTCTTCATGTCGATGCAATTGCGCGCGACGACGAGGGGGCTCGAGAGCTTGTTGGCCCCGTCCGGCAAATTCAGCGTGACGGACTGCGTCTGCGGAGATTTGACGGGGTTCGAGGGGAACACGTTGGCCTCGTGCAGCGAGACCGCGGCATTGTAACGCGCCACGATGTCGCCGGTCTGCGCGTCGACGACGACGACGGGCGCATACGGAATGGCGAGGCCCGCGGTATAAAAATGCCAGGCGAGGACATTGCCGCCGCCCGACGGCCAGATCACGAGCCGGGCCTTCTTGGGGTCCATGTCGACGCCGGACGATTTGGAGGCCTTTTCGGCGACGTCCTCGGCCGAGAGCGCGGGCACGACGCTCGCGGGCAGGTCCTCGGCGAGGCGCGCCGCGACGATACGCGCGACGCCGTTCTCGCCGAACGAGACCGTGGCGCCACGGTGAAGCACGGGCACGCCCTGGTGCATCTGCGGCATCTTGACGATGCGCCGGCCGTCACGGAGGGTCGCGTCGCGCGCGGGGCCGAGCGAGAGGCTCTGCGACCAGGGCGCGCGCTCCGCGAGGATGGTGCGCGCCGACGCTTCGAGCGCCCGGGGCTCCGCATCCTTGGCCGCGACGAGCGGCTTCTGCGCGGCGGGCGAGAACGCGCCCACCTCGAGCAGTGTACGCGGCCCGGAGGCGGCGAACGCCGTCCCGCCGAGCGCGAGGACCATCAAGCTTGCCGAGAAAGAGGAGAAAAAGCGCATCGTTGACCCTTGCTTTGGGAAGTCCGAGGACGTGGGGACACGCACGGGAGGGCGCGTCCGAATGCAATCCTAGGAACCCGCGAAAGCGAGAGCAACGATTGGAATCGTCCGGCAGGAATGTAGCGACGGAAAATGGACTAGTCGCGAAGGCTTTCGCACCGCGGGCAAGCCGCCTTGAGCCGCTCGTTCGCGCGATCGATGCGCTGCTGCGCGGCCGCGCAACGGTCGTCCTCTTTTCCAGCGAGATCGCAGAGGCGCGTGGCCGCGCGCTTCATCGAGGCGTAGGCGCGGCACGCGCCATGGCAAGGCGACTCCTCGCTGCCCGCCGACGTCGCCTCGGGCGCCACGGGCTTGGTGGGCGCCTTGCGCGCTGCATCCGTGGGCGCCGCAGGCGGCGCAGCACCCTCCGCAGAGGATTTCGCCTCGTCCGCCACGACCATCACGTTGAGGAAGGAGATCTCCCAACGATCGAGCTCCGTCGCGGCGTCGTCCGGGGTCCGGAGATCATCCGACGCGACCTTCGCCGACGCCGTGGCCGCAGGGGGCGGCGGCGGCGCAGCGGACTCAGCGGACTCGGCCGCGATGTCGACCGCCGTCGCCGGGGCCTCCCCGGACTTCGGAGCCGCCGCACAAGCGACGAGCGCGATAGGCACGAGCGCAAGGACCAAGGACGCCGGACGCAGGAGACGCAAGGACATGTCGAAACCCCCAAACGCGAAAAAGGCCGGCACCTTACGGTGACCGGCCCTTTTCTCTTCTTTCGGACTCGCGGTTCCTCATGAACCGCTTCGGGGTGCGAAGGGCGGGACTTGAACCCGCACGGTGTTACCCGCTAGCACCTCAAGCTAGTGCGTCTGCCAATTCCGCCACCTTCGCTCGGAACCGCTTGCTTCGAGGCGACGGAACCTACCCGGTTCGCCCCCAATGTCAAACACTTTTTTCGAGGCCCCCCAAGCTCGCCCGTCAGGTCGTGAGAGCCACGACAATCTCACCGATCTCGAAAGGCTTGCGCACAGCCTTGACCTCGAAGGACGCAGGCAAACCCGACAGGTCACGCACGTTGCCCGAGATGAGGACGATCCGCACCGAGGGGTTCGTCTCGCGGATCTCGACGAGCGCGCCGTGCACGTCCGCGCCGAACGGCGAGAGGTCGCAGAGAGCCGCGTCGACGCGGCCCGTCTTCAAGGCGCCCGCGAGCTCGGCGCGCGCGCGCACATGCACGATGGTCGCGCCGCGCGCCGCGAGCGCCGCTTCGAGCAGATCGAAGACCGCGTCGTCGTCCTCGACGACGAGGATCCGTTGGCCCGCGAGGACCATCGCCGGCTTGCGGTTCGAGTGCGGCGGCGCAGGCGGCATGGAGGGGCGGCGAGGCCAGCGAAGCTCGAACCGCGCCGAAGGTTCGGCCCGCACGAGCGAGAGCGAACCCCCCGACTCGCGCGCGAGCGCCGCCGCGTAACGAAGGCCGATGCCCGCGCCGCCCGCGCGCGTGGTGACGCCCGCGTCGAGCAAGTTCGCGCGGCGCTCGACAGGCACGCCCGGGCCTTCGTCGGTCACGCCAAAGACGACGTCGTCAGGTCCATCGAGCGTCGCGTCGAGGAGCACGGCGCCACGCGAAGGCGAGACAGCGACGGCGTTCAGCAGGAGGTTCGTGAGGATCTGCAAGATGACGGAGGTGCCCGGCAGATGCGCGGCTTCGAGCGCAGGGTCGAGCGAGGTGCGGAGCTCGACACCGCCACGCTTGGCCTCGGGCTCGCAGCCCTTCGCCGCCTCGGCGAGGATCGTCGCGACCGAAGCGGGCACGTCGTCCGGTACGTCGGCGCCGATGGCGCGACGAACGATCTGCCTCGCGTGGCGCGCGCGTGAGGCCGCGATGGCGAGCGCGTCCTCGACGGTGGGGAGGGAGTCGATCTCGCCGCGCGCGCGATCGATCCATCCAAGCACCACGGTGAGCGCGTTCGAGACCTCGTGGAGGACGCCCGCGAGGTCTCGATCGGTCGGGCGTCGCAACGCCTGTTCGACGTCGATCCGCAGGCTCTCTTTGTCGGCCAAGGGCCCGCGGCTCGCCTCCTGCGATGCCCCTCGTCCGCGCGCCGTCTCGTCCTTACCACCGGTGTCGGACTCCGCCACGCCTCCAGCCTATCCCGGACCGAGGCGAGCGTGTACCCCCGGGACGCAGGCGCGAGACAGCACGCGCGCCTACCTCGAAAGTGCGAGGGACGGAGCAAGAGGCAACTTGTAACGGCCTGCAAAATCCGTGGCTCCCTCCGCAATCTGAATCACCACGGTCTCTTCGGTGCCCGACGCCGTGACAGGCATCCACGCGCGGACGGTCGCATTCGGGACGATCTTGCCGAGAGGATCACGGACCTCGCCGCGGAGCACGACGGGGTACGGGAGGACGAGCGTGTTGAAGTCGAAGGGCTGGCCGACGAGGATCTTGACCTGCGGATTTGCGATCCACGGGTAGAGCGAGTCGGACGGCGGGACGACGACCAGATCCGCGAGGCCCGGATCGGCGAGCAAGGAGAACTCGCCCGCGAAGCCGAGCGGCGTCGACATGGGCTGCGAGGCCGGCGCGTCGGCGAGGAGGCTGCGCGAGAGGTACGGGCGCGCAGGCGTGCGCGAGGGGAAGACGGAGGCGGAGCCGAACGAGAGCGGGCTGCCGTTCGGCAGAACGACCTCGCCGGAGACGACGGACTTGTCCCGGACCGTAAAACCCTTGCCGCAGACGCAGTCGCCGTCGGCGGGGACCTCGAAGCCGTCCTCGGTGGTGACGGCCTTCGTGAGGTCGAACGTGGGGTGCGTGGTGACGCGGTACTTGCCAGGCGGGAGGAGCACGGTGAAGCGGCCCTCGGTGTCGGTGTCGACGACGGCGCTGTAGATGGCGCTGTTCGAGGCGTTGCCGGAGAGTTCGAGGCTGCGGAAGGAGACGGTCGCGACGACGGGCGCGCCGTGGGCGTCGACGACGGTCGACATCACGCTGCGGCCGACGGCGTCGAGGTCGATGAGGGTGAGGTCGGCCTGGATGTTCTTGCTGTCGGGGTTGAGGGGGCTGAGCGAGGCGACCTGCCAGAAGAACTTGGGCGCGTCGGGATCGTCGGGCGGCGGCCGGAGGCGGAGGATGGGCGAGCTCTCGAGGCCGAAGTCCCAGTAGTACTCGAGGTTGTAGGTCGTGAAGAGCGCGAAGGGCGGATCGACCGTGAGGACCTGCGTGCGCGAGATGGGGATGCCGTGCTTGGGCTCGACGACCTCGATCGACCAGCCGTTCAGGTCCTTGCCCTCGGGGAAGGCGATGCTGCCGGAGATGAGGCGCGGCGCAGCGGAGAGGTGGAGGTCGATCTTGCCGCCCTGCGAGACGTCGATGCCGCGGTAGTACATGGGCGGCGGCGGAGGCGCGGGGCAGTTCTCGGGGGCGCGCGGGACGACGTGCACGTCGTAGATGCCGGGCGGGATCTCGACCGAATAGGCGTCCGTGCTGCCCGGCTGGATGACGGCCTTGGCCTCGTGATCGGGCAGGCCCGCGTGCTGCGCGTCGCGGTAGAAGGTGAAGTCCGCCTGGAGTTTGCCCTCGGGCGAGAGGGGGCAGCCCTTGTAGTCGTAGTCGACGAAGAGCTCGATCGGCGAGACGACGACGTGCGAGAGCGCGATGTCGTGGTCGACGACGAGGCCCGCGCTCGACTGCGCGACGAAGCCCTCGCCGCCGAAAGGCACGAGGTAGGGCGTGTTGGCGCCGGTGTTCGCCTCGGCCGTGGGGCGCACTTCGAGGATGAGCCCGGGGAGATCGACCTTGGTGCCGACGCAGGTCGGAAAGCCGTCGACGCTGACGCAGACGCCGCCGCCTTCGCAGTCTTCGTCGGAGGAGCAAGCATTCACGGCATCCGCGCCGACACCCTCGAGCGCGAAACATCCCGAGAGGGCAGGCATGGCCGCAAGCACGAAGAAAGCTGAAGTCAAGAAGAAAGCGCGTTTCAAGGTCAACCTCCCGTGGTCCCGGCGTCCTTCATGTCGCCCGTCGCCGCCGTGGGATCGAGCGGACAACTCGCTGCGGCGGAGGGGCAGTTTTCCAGGATCGGAGGACAGTCCCCGACGCCGCATTGCCGAAATTGCCAGGTGATCTGGCTTGAATCTCGGAGATCCTTGGGGCAGCCCGTCTGCGTGTCGAATTCGTGCGTGACCACGAGCGTGAGACGATGGCAGCCCGCATCGAGCGGATACACCGTGGAGTTCCAACGAACCCCCACGAGCGGGCGTGGGCCATCCGCCAGGGTCGCTGCCGGTAGCTCCTGGAAATTCGGAAATGCCCACCGGAACGGTTGGTTGAAGGCGTTCATTTCACCGTAATCGACGTAAAGGGCGACCTTGACGGATTCGCCCGCGTCCTCGGACGCGACGGACGCGACGATCGGAAACTCGGGCAAGCCGAGGTCGCCGCCCACGAGCAAGATGGAGCGCGGATCGGGGTCGAGGCCCGAGGCGACGAGGATCGGCGGTGTCTGCTGAGGCTCGTACGTGACGGGCTCCGCGGTGACGAGGCAACCCGGCGCGAGCACGGCGAGCAGGAACGCCTGAAGCGATCTTCGGGCCAGCGCGCCGAAGCCCTGGAAATGGCCTTCAGGCAAAGACGGACGGCGCCGCACCCCTGACAGCGCTGTCAGGTCCTGGAGAGCCTCCGGCGCAAACGAGCGGGCGGGCGAGAGCGGACGAGCGACGAGCAAGGGCACCTCCTTTTTGGGCAGGGGCACGGCGTAACAGCCGCCGCGCGAGCCCCTCCATCAAGTGCCACGAAAGCGGCTCGGCGGTCCGTTCTTGTTCCCTTCGGTGGAAGGCGCCGCGCGGAAGCGGGCCTCGGCATACTCGCTACGCGTGGCGAGTCGAACGAGATCGGCGAGGGCCGGGTGCGCCGCGCAAGCCCGCGCGAGGCCCCCCTCGGCCGTGAGAGGCGTGTCGATCTCGAGCTTGAGCTCGGCAACGACGAGGCGAAGGGCCGTGGGAAGGTCGCCGCTCGCGAAGAGGCCGGCGCGGCGGGCGGCACGGCGAGCGCTTTCCATGGCGGCCTCGTAGGTGATGCCGTCGGGCTGGGCGAAGATCTCGCGAAGGCGGCGGTCCCCACGGGGAGGGACGATTTGCCAGAGGTCCTGGCCGAGGCGCGCGACGCCGGGATCGGTGCCGCCGGTGGGGCCCACGGGGCCAAAAGCGGCGCGGAGGGCCTCGATGAGGGTGCGGAGGTGCTCCTCGGGGAGGCGGACGAGGACGTGCTCGGGCATGGCGCCGGCGATGGAGGCGCCGAGGAGGTACCGAAGCTCGGGGGTCTCCTCGCGGATCTCGCCGGAGAGGACGACGGCCGGAGGCGCGAGGAGCGCGACCTGGACGCCGAGGGCGGAGGCCTGGTTCGGGGCGCCGGCAGGCACGCGGCGGTGGAAGAGCGGGGTGCGGGCGGCGCCAAAGACGCGCGTGACGGAGCCCCACACGTCGCCGAGGACGGTGGGCGCGCCGGGCTGGACGCGGAGGGCGCCGGTGAGGCCGTAGTGGCTCGGCTCGCGGCGGTAACGGCCGGTCTCCCAGGTGATGGCGAGGGCCTCGTTGATGGGGCTCTCGACGTTGCGGAAGAGGAGCGCGAGGACGAGCTCGGGCGCGGAGGCGAGCGCCGAGAGCGCGGGAGGCGCGACGGCGCGGCCGGCCGGATCGAAGCCCGCGAGGACGTGGTCGACGGCGCGGGCATAGGCGCCGTTGCGGTCGAGCAACGCAGCCTCGTGGAGCTTCTGGAGCGTGGTTCGATCGCCGGGGCGGAGCGACGCCTGGTGCTTGCGGACGACGAGGAGGTCACGCGAGCGCGCCTCGGCGTTCGCGCCGTAGAGCTCGACGAGGCGCTCGCCGGCGTCGTACGAGCCGGCCATGAGCTGCTCGAAGAGCGCCGTCTCGCGCGCAGGTCCGCCGCCCGGGGCCGGAGCCGGAGGCGCGGTGCGGGCGCGGGGTTGCGCAGGCGGCGGGGGCTCCTCGACGATCGGCGCGGGGAGCGGCTTTTCCGCGGGCGGCGGCGGCGGGCGGAGGCCCGTCGGCATGGAGCGGATGGCGCTCGCGGCGAGGGGGATCGGGATGTCGTCGTCGTCGACCGCGTCGTCGAACGCGCTGTCGAAGGCCTCTTCGAGGTCGAGGACGAGGGCCTGGCCGTCGTCGCCGAGGGGCGCGGGGGCCGGCGGAGGAGGCGGGGGCGGCGGATCGGAGGGCTCGACGATGAGGCGCGGCCTCCGCGCATGGGCGAGCTCCTCGGCGATCTGCGCGGTGAGGTTGCGATCAGGGGCGGCGAGCGGGAAGGCGTCGGCGTAGAGGCGGATGGCCTCGTCGGGGTCGGTGGCGACGACGAGGCGGCCGAGCTGGTAGAGGAAGCGGGCGCGATCGAGGCCGGCGCTCTGGCGAATGAGGTCGAAGAGGGCAGCGCGCGCAGCCTCTGGCTCGCCGTAGCCAGCGACGAACTCGAGCTTCTTGCGCATCGCGATCGGGCGGGTGTCGGGCTCGACGGCGGCCGTGTCGAGGAGGCGCGACGCGGTCTCGAGCTGGCCCGCGGAGAGGGCCGCGTCCGCCGCGGCGAGGGCGACGCGGCCACGGCTGCGGAGGCCACGGAGGTCGCCCGTCAAGGCGCGCTCGAAGAGGGGCAAGGCCGCGTCGAAGTTTTTGTTGCGCACGAGGCGCTCGGCCATGCCGAGGGCGATGAGCGGAGCCGGGCCGAACGCAGCATGCCGGCGCGAGAGCTCGCGCATGCCGGCGCCGCCGCCCTGGATGACGTCGAGCTCCTCGGCGAGCAGGAACGCTTGGAGCTCCATCTGCTCGGGCGTGAGGTGCTCGGCGATGCGCATGAGCTCGTCGATGGCGTGCTGCGCTTCGCGAGGCGTGCCGCCGCCACGCGCGCGGTACTCGAGGCGGCGCGCTTCGAGGACGGCCTCGGCCGAGTGCGGCGCGAGGCGGACGGCACGGCGGACGCGGTCGAGGGCGGTGGCCTCGTCGCCGGTCGAAGAGGAGGCGCGCGCCGCCTCGACGAGGTAACTCGCGCGTTTGTCCGCGGGCTCGCGGGAGGCGGTGGCGAGCTGATCGAGGGCCTCGGAGAGGGTGCGGGCGTCCCCCTGGTGGCGAGCGATCGAGACGCGCAGCTCGATGACGGCGTCCCGCGCGGCGATGGGCGCGATGCTCTCCAGGATGTTGCGCGCGGCCTGGGC
Organism: Polyangium fumosum; assembly: GCF_005144585.1. Lineage (GTDB taxonomy): Bacteria > Myxococcota_A > Polyangia > Polyangiales > Polyangiaceae > Polyangium > Polyangium fumosum. The sequence continues at coordinate 36,422 of NZ_SSMQ01000022.1, forward strand.
GTTGCCGCCCGCGAGCCAGTCGTTCGCGGCGCGGATGCCGTACTCGGCGCGCTCGTCGGTCTTCGCGGAGAGCTCGCCGAGGCGCTGCCAGAGAGGCGCTGCCCGGAGCGGCGATCCGAGCCGCTCGTGGATGTCGGCGAGGAAGCGGAGCGCGCTCGGATCGTCGGGCGTCTCCGCGAGGAGCGCGTCGAGCTCGGCGCAAGCGTCCTCCAGGCGGCCGAGGCGCTGCTCGAGGACGGCGGCGCGGCGCAGGCGGAGCGTGCGGCGAAGATCGGGCGTCGACGCCGCGGCAATGCGCTTGCCGAGGATGTCGGCGACGGCGGCGTGATCGCCCTGCGAGGCCGCGTGTGCTTCGAGCCCTTCGAGGGCTTCTTCGTTGTCGGGCGCGAGCTCGCTCGCGGCCTTGAGGTGCGCGACGCCGGCCTTGTGATCACCGAGCGCTTCGAGGAGCGCCGCGAGCTCACGCAGGATGGCCGCGCGCGCGACGGCGTCGTCGGTCCGCTGGAGCTGGAGGTTCAGGAGCGCGACCTGCGCGGGGCGATCGCCCGTGCGGCGCGCGAGGCGCAGCGTGGTCGCGAGGAGCTCGTCGGTCGGCTCGCTGTCCTGGAGGATGCGCTTCAGGACGTCGAGCGCGGCCGCGTCCTCGCCGCGGCCCGCAAGCATGGTCGAGAGATCGACCGCGATGCGCACGCGGGACATCGGGCCGAGGTCCTGGCGCGCGAGCTCGGAGGCGAGCACGGCCTCGGCCTCGCTCGCGCGCTCGGACAGGACGAAGAGCCGGCGCATGCTGGAGAGCGCGGCCTCGCGTTGCTCGGGCGTGATGCTCGGGGATCGTAAGGCGCGTTCGAGCGTCTCGATCGACTCGGCGAAATTGCCTTCGCGCTCTTTGCGCTCGGCGACGTGGAGCAGGGCCGCGAGCCGAACATCTGGGGCGACGGCCGCGTCGAGGTCACGCGCGAGCGCCGCGTCGCCCGAGGCGAACACGGCTGCGTCGGCGTCGCTCACGAGCAGCTCGTCGTCCGGAGCGCGGCGCGCCGCCTGCACGAAGAGCGTGCCCGTGACGAGCGGATCCCCGATCGCATGCGCGAGCTTGCCGCCGAGACGGAGGAGCGCGACGCCGACGCTGGCGTACGGCTTAGCGACGGCGAGCAGCAGGGATTCGAGGAAGGCGCGGGTCGTCGCCGCGTCGCCCGCGGCGACCATGGGCGCGAGCTCGACGAGCGTGTCGTACTCGTCAATGTCGCCGTCCGCGGCCACGGCGCGTTCGACGAGCGAGAGCCCGAGCGCGTACGCGCCGAGGATGCCGAGCGCGACCTTGGCGAGGGCCACGGCCGCGCGCGCGCCATCCGGTCCATCGGTTCGCTTCAGCGCGGCGAGGGCCGCGGTTTCGAAGCGGGCGACGAGCGGCCCGACGTGGCTCACGGACGCGATGAGCTTGCGCAGCGCCTCGCCGATCTCCTCGATGGTCCCGAGGTCCGGCCGCGCCGTGAGCGCGCGCAGGAGCAGGTCGAAGCGCATGCGGCTGCCCTCGCCCGCGGCCTTCGCGAGCGAGGCGGCGCGCTTGAGCCACGCGGCCCGCACGCCCCCGTCGGCTGCCTCGGCGACGCGCTCGATCGCGCGGATGGCCTCGGTCGGGTTGCCGCCGCGCTCCGCGAGGCGCGCCATCAAGAAGTACGACGTGCCCTCGGACGGGACGGCTTCGAAGCACGCGACGGCGTGGCGAAGCGCCGCCTCGGTGGCGCCTCTTCGTTCGAGCTGACGCGCGCCGCGGTAGTGCGCCGCGCGCCGCCCGTAACAACCGAGCGCGGCGGCGGCGAGCACGTCGTACGTGCGATCGAGCACGTCGATGCCGCCCTCCACCGCGGAGGATCGCTCGACGATCGCTACGGCTTCGGCGCGCGACGGGTCGATCTGGATCGCGCTCGCGCCGATCTCGAGCGCGCGCTTCGGCAGCCCGTTCGCGACGGCGAGGTTCGCGGCCTCGATGAGCAGGCTCGCGCGACGGCGCGGCTCGGACGTGAGCGTCTCCGAGCGCCGCACGATCGCGTCGAGCGCAGCCGCAGGACCCGCGAACGTCACGAGGTCCCGCGCGTACCGCTCCATCCCGCCGCGCGGCGCGGCCACCGCGGCCCGCCAGAACGCCTCCTCTGCCCCTGCCGAATCCTGCGCGAGATCCCAGCGCACGGCCCCGAGATCCCTGAGCCCGCTCGACAGGTTCTCGAGGGCCGATTGCTCCGGCCCGTCCACGAGATCGCCGAGCGCGTGCACCCTCGCCTCGACGAACGCGACGAGCCCGTCCGAGCCGAGCGACGCGCCGCTCTGCTGCATCTTGTCGTCGAGCGCGTCGAGGTGCTCGTGTAGGTGCCGCGACTCCGCGCCCTTCGCCGCGGCGCGCGCGAGCTCCGCCGCCGCGCCGTCCCAGTCCTCCGCGGTCGCGCGCCGCTGCGCCAGATCGAAGAGCCGCTCGATCGTGCGCTCGTTCTTCGTGTCCGCCGAGACGAGCCGCTCCAGCAAGATCACGCCGAGCGCCACATCCTCTGCGCGATCACTCATCGCGAGCAGCCGACCACGCAGCCCCGGCACGCGCGGCCCGTACATGTCGAGCGCGCGCCTCCCGACGTCGATCGCCCGCGGCGCGTCGAGCTCGAAGAGCAGCGCGAGCGCGTCGCCGAAGAGGCTCGCCATGTCGTCGAGCGGCCGCGGCTGCGCGAGCACCCACCCGAGCGCGTCCTCCAGCCGGTCCGGATCGTACGCCTGTGAAGCGAGCCGTACGAGCTCGCGCATCGCGTTCGGGCATCCCGGGCGAAGCGCGAGCCAGCGCTGCGTCCACGTCACCGCGAGCGCCATCTCCCCGACCGCTTCGAACGACTTCGCGAGACCCTCGCAGAGCGACGAGCGGATCAGCATCGTCGAAGCGCCGCCCTCGACCGCCATCGCCGCGTCGAGGTCCGGCATCGCGATCGTCGCCTTCGCCAGCGCCGACAGAGCGCGCGCCGACCCGGGATCCGTGAGGCACGCGTCCTCCGCGGTCCTCCGCGCGAGCGACGCGATCCCGAGCCCGAGGTAGCCCTCCGCGGCCACCGCGAGCAGGCTCGCGCTGACCTCTCCGCTCGTCTCCGCCGCGATCTGCACGAGCGCATCGGCGCGCTCGCGCTCCTTCGACGCGCCGAGCGTCGCCTGGAGCAACGCCGCCGCCGCGACCTCCGAGCCCTTCGCGCGCGCCGCGATCGACGCGATACTCCCGCCCTTCTGCCGGAGCTCGCGCCGCACCGAAGCGATCCCATCGAGCGACGCGAGCGCGACGGCGCGATCCGCGAGCAACCCGAGATCACTCTCGACCTCGGCCACGATCCCCGCGTCGAGCACGGCCGCGATCGCGCGCGCCGCGTTCCCCTCGTCGAGCGCCCGCGACACGCGGCGCAGGTGCACCTGCCGCGCGCGGTACCGGTTCGTCTGGAAGGCGGCGAGCGCATGATCACGCAGCGCCTCGTCGGCCGCGCCTGCGGCGCCGCGCGCGGCGAGCGCGTCGACCATCGTGTTCGCCGCCATCTCGTCTTCGGGCGTGATCTCGAACGCGCGCAGCCGATCCTCGAGCGCGCTGTCCGCATCTTCGAGCGCCTCGTGCCGCGCCGCCGCCGTCAAATACCCCGCCGCCGCGTCCGCTTTCGGGATCGCGTCCTGCGCCCACGCCGCGATCGTCCCGATGAGCTCGAGCGGCATCGGCTGGCTCGAATCGAACGCGGCCGCCTCCTTCAGCGCCTCGGCCGCGCCTTTCGGATTGGCGCCTCGCGCGAGCAGCACCGCGATCTTCAAGAGCGCCTGCGCCGACGAAGCGGGCCGCGACGGATCACACGACGCGCGCAGCACCTCCGCGGCTGCGATCGGCTCCCCGAGCCCTGCGAGCCACTCGGCGAGCTCCGAACGCAGCCCATCGTCCTCACCGAGCTCGAGCGCGCGCCGCGCCACGTTCACGGCCGTGTCGAGCTCCGTCTCGCGGGACGCGAGCAGCCGCGCCAACGTCGACGCGGCCTCGCGCTCACCGGCCACATCGCCGGCCTCTCGACAACGCGCGACTACGCCGCGCAGGTGGGCGATTTCCGCACGAGGGCCGTGATGCCGCAGGATCGGCTCTTCCGTGCGGTTCGCCTCCAGCACGAGGGAACCTGCCGAGGTGGGCGCCGGACGGTCAGCGAGCTCGGGCGGCGGCATGGTGCCTCGCCGCCCGACCGGCGCGGCGTCTTCATCCGTCGCGGAAAAATAGCTCATGGAAGGGCGCGGCCAGGCTACCAGAGGCCGCGGACGAGCGGTGAGCTCAACGCACGATGAGACCGAACGGCATGGCCGCCAGCGTACGCTCGCCCGACAGGAAGGGCGCCATCGAGCCCAGATACCGGGCGACCTCGGGCAGGAGCGCGCCCACCTCGGGCAAAAGAGCGTCCACGGCGGCTTGCCGCGCCGCCCGCGCAGCCTTGCTCTCCTGCGCCGCGCCCGCCTCTCCATCCTCTGCGGCTTCGAGCAAATCGAGGAGCCCCGAGCCCTCGCCCACCACCTCGGCCGGCGCGTCGTCCGGCAGATGCGCGAGCTTTCGCGCGAGCGTCACGGCGTCGACGAGCCCGCCGAGCTCGTCAACGAGGCCCCTCTCCTTGGCCTCGACCCCGCCAAAAATCCGACCCTCGGCGCTCTCGGCGACCTTCTCGACCGCCATCCCCCGCCCCTCGGAAATGCGCCGGACGAACACATCGTAGATCGACTGCATCGACCCGAGCACCTTCTGCCGCGTCGGCTCGTCCCACCCCTGGAACGGCGACATGTACGTCGCGCGCTTCGCCTTCAGCGGATCGGTCGCGGCCGCGATCGTCTCGGTCGTCACGCCGATCTCCGCGAGCGTCTTGCCCACGGCGAGCTTCCCCGACACGACGCCGATCGACCCGAGGATGCTCGTCGGCTCGGCGACGATCTTCGTCCCCGCGCAGGCCAGGTAATACCCGCCGCTCGCGGCCATCCCTCCGACCGACACGACGAGCGGTTTGTCCCCGCGCAGCTTCATCAGCCGCTTCCACAAAAGATCCGACGCGAGCGCCGATCCGCCGGGCGAATCGATCCGCAAGACCACCGCCTTCGTCGACTCGTCCTTCTCCAGCCGCGCGATCGTCCTGCCGAGCTCACGCTCGTTGATCCCGTCGCTCCCGCCGAGCGGCGACGACGGCGCGCCGCCCATCGCGATCGCCCCTGTCGCCGGCACGATCGCCACGTGCGGCTCTCCGCCCGAGCCCGGCCCCGCGAGCACACGGATTACATCGATGATCCCGCCCGACACCGGCTCCGGCGACGCGCCTCCGCCGAACCGCACGCTCACGCGCTCCGCGCCCGCGAGCTTCTTCGCCTCGTCACGCGCCTCGTCCGCGTACCCGACCTCGTCGACGAGCCCCTTCGCCTTCGCCTCTTCCGGCGGGAACGGCCCATCCTCCACGATGTCCGCGAGCTCGGGTTTGCCGCGCCCCTCCGTGATCGCCGACAGCCACGCCGAGCGCAGCCCGCGCAGCGCGCCCTCGACCGACTGCCTCGCCTCTGGACTCGCGCTGTCGCGCGTGAACGGCTCCTGCGCGCCCTTGTACTTGCCGACCTGCAGGAAGTTCACCTCGACGTGCAGCTTCTCCAGCAGGCGATTGCCGAACACGAGCTCGGCCGCGAGGCCCACCGACTCCACGCCTCCAGCCGGGCTCACCCACACACGATCACAGCCCATGGACGCGAGCAGCAGCGTCGCGTTCCCGAGATCGTCGGCGTGACAAACCACGGGCTTCTTCGCCTTGCGGATCGACGCGAACAGGCGCCCGATCTCGTTCGCCCGCGCGAGCCCGAGCCCTGCGGTCCCGAGCTTCACGAAAAACCCCTTCGTCGTCTCGCGCTCGTTCGCCGCGCCGATCGCCTGCACGAGATCGGCGTGCGTGCGCCCCCGCGGCGAGCCGAAGAGCCCGCCCTGCGACGACTCGGGCGCCCCGCGCGACAGATCGATCTCGACCACCGAAGGCCCGCTCAGCGCCGGCGAGACCCGCGCATTCGTGGTGCTCCGCGGCCTCCCCTCGCAGCCCGCGCCCGCGACCACGAGCGCCGCGATCGAAAGGCCGAGCGCCCCCAGACGAACACGTCGGTCTCGCCTCTTCTTCATCAGGGCTCCCAGGAATCCGCGAACTTGGCGAGCCGCTCCTTCGCGCGCTTCGTGTGCGGGTTCGCGTCGCCGCCTTTCTCGATGATCTTGCGGTAGAGCGTGCTCGCCGTCATGCGTTCGCCGTTCTCCCACCGGAGATCCGCGAGCGCGGCGACCGCATCCAGGTTCGTGCCGTCCGCGGCCACGGCCTGCTCGTAGAACCGGATCGCCGCGGCGCGGTCGCGCTTCTTCTGCGCGAAATCCCCCTGCGCCTTCAGCACCTTCGTGTCCTTCGGCGTCTTCTCCGCGAGCTGCTTCAAGAGGGGCTCGGCCTTGTCGAGCTCGCCCTTCTCGATCGCCTCGATCGCGGATTTCAGCGCGTCGTCCCCCGCCTCCACCTTGAGGCTCGCGGCCTCGACCTCGGGCTTCTTCGCGCCCTCCGCGCTCGCCATGAACGCGCGCAGCGACGCCACGAGCGGGTGGGGCCTCGGCATCGCCGCGAGCCTGTCGAGCTCGACCTTCGCGCCGGCCGTATCGCCCGATCGGGCGAGCGCGTAGATCAACATCGACCGCGCACGCCCGAGGTTCTGCTCGTCCCGCGCCGCGGCCCTGAGCCGCTCGATCACCGTCGCCCACACCGGCGCCGCCTCGGCCAGATCGAGCGTCGCGAACAAGAGCTCGTCGCTCGCCTGCGGGGTCGCCTTCGGCAGCGTCGCGACGAGCTTCCGCGCGCCGTCCATGTCTCCCGCGAGGCGAAGCGCGTCGATCCGACAGCGCGTCACGTCCGCGTCGGCCGCCGCGATCGACTGCGCCCGGTCCGCCGCCTGCTTCGCGCGCCCCACCACGAGATCGAGCTCGCGCTTCGCGTTCGGCAGATCCGGATCCGACGCGCCGAGCAGCCGCACCTTGAGCCACGCCACGTCCGCGCGCACGACCGCGAGGCGCGCGAGCCGCACCGCCACGCGCAGATCCGCGTCCGCGATCGCGCTCGCCTTCACGTACGACTCGTTCGCCGCGTCGAGATCCCCATCCCGCAGATCACGATCGCCCTGATCGAGGAGCGCCCCGAGCCGCGCGTCGCCTTGCGTCGACGCCGCCGCCCCGCTCCCCTTCGGCAGGTACTCGCGCCCGACCATCACCGCGCCGAGCGCGCCCGCGCCGAGCAGCAAAACCCCCACGATCCAGCGCGCTGCATGCGGACGACGCGGCGGCACGCCCGAAACCGAGAGCACATCGTCGCTGTTCAGCAGCGCCGACGACGGCGGCAACGACGTGGGCCCGCTCGACGGCGGCGTCGCCGGCGGCGACTTCGAGGAGATCGGCTTCGCCGGCTCGGCTTTTGGCGGCGCGGGCGTGGCCTTGCCCGCCGTCAGCGCCGGCGGACGATCCATCATCAGCGTCGGCCCTTCGCTCGTCGGCGGCCGCTCCATCATGAGCGTCGGATCGTCGCCGCTCGAAGGCCCCGCGTCCTGCACGTTTGGCGGCTCGGGCGTGGCCTTTCGCGGCAGCGGCGGGGGCTCCGGCGGCGGGAACATCGGCGCGGACGCCGCGGCCTTTCGGGGCGGCGGCGGAGGCTCCGGCGGCGGAAACATGGGCGACGACGGCGCGGTTTTTCGCGGCAAGGGCGGCCCCTCGGCCGGCGGCGACGGGAACATCGGCGCCGACCCCGCGGGCTTGCGCGGCGGCGGCGGAGGCGGCGGAAGCGCGCTGATCCGCTCCACGGTCCCACCTCGCTCGTCCGACGACGAACCCGCTTGCGCGCGCATCGGCGGCGGCGACCCGAAACCGCCGTTGTTCCGCGTCGAGATGGGCGCCTCCACGACGTCCATCGTGTTCAGCTCTTCGAGCCCGCCCGGCACGCGCGGCGCCGCGAGGGCCGGGATGTCCGAACCCTTGTCGGCCCCGGCCGACGCGGGCGGGCGCACCGACGCCGGCCTCCGCCCGAGCAACGCGCCGCCCATCGCCATGGGCGGAGCCGCAGCCGCTGGGGCCTGCTGCTGACGCCCGGGCAACGCGAACACGACCGAGCCTTCTTGCCGCGGGGGCTGCGCCGCCCCTCCGCCGAGGCCTGCGGGCGTCCTCGTTCGGGTCCGCGCGGCCGGCGGCGGCGGCGTCGTCCCGGTGCCGGGCACCGTCATGCCGATGCGGTTGAAGAACGGATCGAGCTCGGCGATCGACCCGAGCCTGCGCGGCCGGCTGTTGCCGCGGGAAAGCACGTCGTCGCGGGTCACCTTCCCGTCGTGGATCGCGCCCTGGAGCTCGCGCAGGGCGGAGAACTCGATCTCGCGCCCGTCGACGGTGCGTACGACCCACGTATCGGGGACCGTCCCCACGGATGCGCGGCGCACCTTGAACTGGTGCCCGCAGGTCGTGCACTTCACGGAGGTGCCGCGCTCGGAGACGAGAGCGTCATCGAAGTCGTACACCGTGCCGCAGCGCTCGCAGGTGACTTCCATGGGGAACTTGGCAGCTTTCCTCTTTGTGCACCGGGACGCAACGGCCGCGAAGGCCGGCGCTGCGGCGCATCAGGCTCCTACTTCTACCGCGCTTGCCCTGTCGTGCTCCACTGTTCGACACGCAGGAGCCGTGGATCCTCCGCGCTCGGCCCGCCGGATCCTGGATGCCACAGCCGATCGTGAACGCCCTTTCACGATCCGACCCCACGCGCCACGCCCGCCCCCCTCTCTCCATCGCGGATCGGCGCGACAAAACCCAGCGCGATCCCGCGGCCTTGTACAGGGCATGCTGCTTGCTAGGCTCCTCCTGTTGCCCCGGCCTTCGTCAAGGCCCGGGAAGACCTGCTTCGCGGCGTGGTCGATGCTTATTGGGAGACGGTATGAAGCGACTTTCTCTGCTGGGCTTCATCGGCATGATGGCGACGTTGCTCGCTGGCTGTCCCATCTACGACGACGACGGCGAGTGGAACGAGGGACCGTGCCCCTCGGGGGACTGCTCGAATCCAAACGGCTGCAACGACTCCAATGATTGCGGCGTGAACGAGACGTGCGGCCGGGACAACGAGTGCCACACGGGCGACTGCACGATCTGGGGATGCACCTCGGACTTCGAGTGCGTCATCGAGGGCATGCAGGCGAGCTGCCAGCCCGGCGGCACAGGTGGCACAGGCGGCACAGGCGGCTCGGGCGGGACCGGCGGCACGGGAGGCGTGGGCGGCTCCGGCGGCTCCGGCGGCTCGGTCACCTGGTGCGGCAACCCCGACGACTGCCCCATGGGCGAGACCTGCGCACCCGACGGGACCTGCCATCCGGGCACCTGCGACACCGTCGGTTGCATCTACGGCTACGCTTGCGAGGCTTCGCAGTGCGTCCCGCAGAACCCCGCGGCGTGTGGCACGGACGCCGACTGCAGCGCGCTCGGCGCCGGCTACGCCTGCGTCAGCGGCGTGTGCACCGCGCCCGCAGATCAGTGCACGGACCAGACCCAGTGCCCTGCGAACAACAAGTGCGTCGACGGCAAGTGCACCCCGGCGTGCAACGACAACGCCGACTGCGACGGCGGGTACACCTGCGACCCCGTCGGCGTCTGCACCGTGCCGGCCAAGCCCTGCACCATCACGAACGACTGCGGCTCGGCCGATGAAGTCTGCGTCGACGGCGCGTGCGTCCCGCGCAGCCAGATGGGCATGTGCCCGCCGGGCGACGTGTGGGTGGAGAACGGCTGCATCCCGAACCAGACGGCCGCGTTCTACTGCAACCAGGATGGCGTGCAGGACGCCTGCGCCGCGGGCTCCATCTGCCTGCACCACGCCTGCTACATCTCGTGCGCCCCGCCGAACGACAACGCCTGCAACAACCTGCCGTCGTTCGACGTCTGCAAGCCCGTCTCGACGATGTCCGGCGACCACCAGGTCTGCGGCTCGAACGACAACCTCGGCAATGAGTGCGATCCCACAGCCGGGCTCGCCTGCGCGTCGGGCAAGATTTGCATCGACGGCTTCTGCAAGTAGCTCCCCCCTTCTCGCATCCTGCCCCTCACACGGCGCCGCGGACATTTTTGCGGCGCCGTGTGCGCTCGCCCTGCCCGCTCCCGCTGTGGCATGCGTGCTGCCTGGCCCTCCCGCGCGGATTCGATCGAGCGCTCACGTGGTTCGTTTCGCGCTGGGAGCTTCGGGTCACCTGCAGCGACCCCCAGCTCCCAGCCCCACGTGAGGCTCCGATCCATCCCCGACGGAGCCTAAACAATGAAGAACTACGGATTCCTCCAGCGTTTGGCAGAGTCGTTCCCTTACGAGCGCAGGACCACGACGAGCTGGCTCGTGCCAGCCTCCATCGGGGTCGGCGTCGGGGTGGCCCTCGGCGTGGGCATCGGCTTGCTCTACGCGCCGCGCACGGGCGAAGAGACCCGAGAGCGACTCCGCCAGGGCGCCGATCGGGTCAAAGACCGCGCGCGCTTCACCGCCGGGCGCGTCCGGGGTGAGCTCGAGTCTGCCGCGAACCAGATCCGCGAGCGCTCGTTCGCCACATCGAACGAGGCCGGCCAGAGCCGTTAGCGCCGACGCGCGCGCCGGCGTTCGTGACGCGCTCCACACACACCTCACGTGCGAACCGTGTACGCGCTGCGTGCACGGTTTGCACGCTTTGGGGCGTCGAAGCTCCTGCGCGGTTCGTCCGCGCGAAAGTCGCGGCATCATGAAACACGAGATCCTCATCGCTTTCTTCTTCGAACGCGCGCAGGCGGACGGCGCGCTCGCTTCGCTCGCCGAGCTCGGCGTCCTGCCCGGCGACGTCAGCGTCATCCCCAAGCACGTCGGCCATCGAGGCGACCTCGGCCTCCACCTCGGCAGCAAGGCCTCCGAAGGCGCTGCGATCGGCGCTGCGATGGGCGGACTGCTCGGCGCGATCGTGGGCGCGCTCGGCGCCGCGGGCTCGCTCGTCGTGCCCGCGACAGGCTCCGTCTTCGCGGGTCCGGTCGTCGCGGCGGCGGCGGGCGCCGGCGTCATCGGCGCGATCGGCGTGGCGGTGGGTGGACTTTTGGGGGCGCGTCACCCGGAGTTCGAGGCGCGCTTGCTCGAGGATGCCGTCGGCATGGGCGGCTCGCTCGTCGCGGTCCGCGCCTCGCCTGCGGCTGCGGGCGCCGTCGAGCGCCTCCTCGAGGCGCGCGGCGCAAGCTTCGTCCGGCGTGAGTCGGCCGAGCCCTGAGGCCGGCCCATTCGTCGTCCCGAGGCGAGCTCGCTTCGCGCGATCTCGCAGAGCGCCGAACGAGTCGGCGCTCTCGCCGTCCTCCAGGCGCTCAGCGCGCGCCTGCGTTGCCCATCCGCTCGGCCAGCCCGTGCTCGAGCCCGGCCAGCGTCTCTTCCACCGTCGCGCGGAAGTAACGTCGCGCCGTGAAGAGCGCCGCCGCGCCGAGCAGCCGCGGCGTCAGCCCGCCGCCGAGCAGAAAGCCCACCGCGACCGCGCCGACGAGCGCCGCATGTGGGTTCGCCCGCGCCACGTCGCTCACCATCGTGAGCACCTCGTTCGGATCGACTCCGCCGAACGCTGCGAGGGGACCACGGTCCGCCCCTTGTTCCGTCGTGCCGCCTTGCCCCGCTTGTCTCTCCCCAACCATGAACCCCTCCGTTCTCATCCTTGACGCGTCATCACGCGCCCGAGCACGTACCCGAACGCGAGCGCCACGCCGAGCGCGACGAGCGGCCGCTCCTCGACGAAGGCGACCAGCTTGTCGTCGGCCCGTTTCACCTGACGAACCACCCGCGCCGCCCCCTTCGCGTGACCGTTCAGGTGGGCGCCGCCCATTTCCGATTTGTGAGGATCTTCGATCATCGCCTCGCGCTCCAGCAACGGGCGCGCCATGCGGCCTGAGCAAGGCCCGCACGGTCGAGGCGCGTGCTCACGCGTCGAGCGGGATGCAAAGCCGACAGATGGTGCCCTGGCCCTCCACGCTCTCGACCGACAAACGACCTCGGCAGAGCGTCGCCAGGTGGTGTGCCAGGTACAGACCTACACCCAGCCCGCGATACAGGTAGCTCGGCGCGTTGGAACCCCGATAGAACTTCGTGAACACCTGGCCGAGCTCGCGCGCCGGGATCCCGATCCCACGGTCCTCCACGATCACCACCGCGCTCGCCGCGTCCTCGGAGATCACCCGCACGCCGATCGGCGCCTCGGGCGGCGAGTACTTCACCGCGTTCTCCACGAGCGACGCCACGATCTGCTCCACCCGCTCCGGATCGCCCCGCACGCGCACCGGCGAGGCGGGCTCGTGAAGCGTGAACGTCCGCGACTCCAGCATCAGCCGCGCCTCGCCCACCGCCCGCCGCACCGGCTCGCGCAGGTCGAACGAGAGCGCCGCCACGCGCAGCGATCCGTCCTCGATACGGGGCAGGTCCACGAGCAGCGCCTCGATCAGACGGCCCAGCCTGCGCGCCTGCCGCATCGTCCGCGGGAACGTGTCGGGCGGGACGCTCGTCCCTCGTTCGAGCGCCCGCGCGAGCGTCATGAGCGAGACCTCCAGCGGCAGAAGCGGGCTCTTGAGCTGATGCGCGATCAGCGCGAAGAACGTCCGCATCTCCTGCCGCGCCTCTTCCTCGGCCGCCTCTCGCTCGGCGCGCTCCTGCGCGAGGCGCTCGTTTTCCTGGCGGAGGCGCGTGTTCTCCTCCTGGGCTTCGGCGAGCCTCGCTGCGAGCGCCTCGTAGCTCGGCTCAATGCGGCGGGCGAGTTTCATCGCGGTTCCCTCGTTGGGCCGGCGCCGCCACGCCTTTGCCCTCCGGCCAGTGCCTCGGCAGCACCAGCGAGAAGGCGCTCCCTCGCCCCACCTCGCTCGCGACCGTCAAGCTCCCGTGCAGACGCTTCGCGAGCCCTTGCGCGAGATAGAGCCCCACACCGAGCCCGCTCGCCGACGTCGGCACGTTCGAGCCGCGGTAGAACTTGCCGAACACGCTGGCCTGCTCCGCCGCCGGGATCCCGATCCCCTGATCGATCACGCGCACCCGCACGCGTGACTCCGTCCCCTCGACCTCTACCGTCACCACGCGCTGCCGCCCCGAGTACTTCATCGCGTTGTCGATGAGGCTGATCAGGATCTGGTGCACCCGATCCGGATCCGACGTCACGGGCACCCCGTCGCCGGGCCCGTGGTACTCGAGCCGCTGCGACGGCGCGGCCAGGCGGAAATCCTCCACCACCTCGCGCGTGAAGACCGCGAGGTCGAAGGGCGCCACGTGCACCTCCAGCGTCCCGCGCTCGATCGCCGCGGCGTCGCTCAGGATCGCGTCCACGAGCCGCCCGAGCCGGAGCGTCTGCCGCAGCGCGCGCGCCATCGTCCCCTCGGGCGGCGTCGTCCCGATGGCGAGCGCGCGCTCGATCGTCCGGAGCGAGTTCAGCACCGGCTGGATCGGCGCGCGGAGCTGATGCGCGGCCATCGACAGGAACGACTCGCGCTCGGCCGAGAGCAGCTTCGTCGTGACCGACCGATCATTCGCCGACAGGTCCCGCACGAAGGCCGTCGCGAACGCGCGGCCCCCGGGCGCCACGAGCGAGACCTCGAGCGGCACGTTCGTCCCGTCCTTTCGATGCCCGATGGCGCGCTCCGGCGCGACCGTCGCCTCGTCCCAGCGATGCCCTTCTCCGTTGGGCAGCGCCACGAGCTCCGGGAACGACTCTCCGACGAGCTCTCCGGGCGAGCGCCCGAGGAGCCGCTCCGCCGCGGGATTGGCGTACACGATCCGCCCATGTTCGTCCGCGCAGACCACCCCATCGGGCGCCCGCGCGATCACCTCGGTCCAATCGATCGTCGTCTCCTGCACGGTTACCACCTTGCGTTCGTCGACGGTGGCTTCATTAGGGACGGAGGGGTTCATTGCCAGTGGGGGGCACGAAATTGGGAAAGCGCTCGCGACCGACCGTTCTGATCGTCGATGACGACGACGAGATTCGATATTCGATGCGCAACCTCCTGGTCGTATCGGACTTCGACGTCTTGCTCGCCGCCGACGGCGTCGAGGCCCTCAAGCAGCTCGAGCGCCATCGCGTCGACGCGCTCGTCATCGATTTGATGATGCCGCGCCTCGACGGCGTGGGCGTCATTCGGGCCTTGCTCGGCAAACCCCCCGAGGCGCGGCCGGGCGTGATCATCGTCGTCTCGGCGCACGTCGAGCTCCGCCGGCGCATCATGGGCCTCGACGTCCGCCGTGTCTTCCCCAAGCCCTTCGACGCGCTCGCCCTCGTGAACGAGCTCTCGGCCGCCTTCAACGCCGGCGCCGCGGACAGCGAGCCTGCCAAGGACAAACCGCCCGCCGAGCCGACCCTCGTTGCCGTCCCCCGCGGACACGAAGGGCGCCCGGTTTGACCCGGACGCCCCCGATTTCCCCGACATTCTTCGATTTCGACGACGACGACGATTCGCTCAGCCGGCTTCGTCCGACGTCCCGATCCGTTTCCGGATCGTGTCCTCGACCATTTCCCGGACAACCTGCCAGAGCGCGTCCTGGTTCGGACAGGCCGCGAGCGGCCCGAGCGGGATCTGGAATCCGCCTTTGCCGCGCCGCCCGCCGCCGTAGGGCATCCCGAGCGGGCCGATGCCGAACGCGTCGCGCAGCCACGTCGCCGGATCCAGCGACGCATCGGTCGTGCGCAGCGAGCCGTCGATCCACCCCTCGACCAGGCCGAACGTGATCGCCGTCTTGATCCCCTCGCGCCGGAGGAGGAAGTCGGCGGCTTGCCCGATCGCGTCCCGGTCCTGCGAGCGCACCTGCCCCACGCCCGCGAAGACCCACATCCCTTCCACCTGCATCGCCTCCAGCGCCCGCCGCATGATCCGCATCGAGCTCGACGGGATCGCGTAGCGCGACAGCGCGCTCAGCACGTCCGTGTCCACGAGCTCGATGATGCTCGCGAGCGCTCGCAGATCGTCGGCGCTCGCGTGCAGCAGATCATCCGTATCGCTTCGGATCCCGTACGCCAGCGCGGTCGCGAGCCTCGTCGCGATCGCCCCGCTCTCCAGGACCCGCGTCGGCGCCTCGATCACGTACTCTGTGTAGATCGTGCTCGCGGCGCCCACGCCGAGCCGGATGTCCACGAAATCCGCGGTCGGTTTTCCCTGAATGGCGTGATGATCCACGATGGACACGCAGGGCAGCCCTGCGCTGCTCGGCAGCTCGATCGCGTTCGTGTCGACCAGGCTCAACGCGGCGTACCGGTCGAGGTCTTCCGGCGCGGTCACGCGGACGAGCGGGAGATCGAGCAAGTTCACCATCGCCCGATTTTCCGCCCGGCTCACGAGCGGCAGGTGCGCGATGTCGCACTCGATGCCCACGCTCGCGGCGAGCCTTTGATGGGCCCACGCGCTCGCCAGGCTGTCGGGGTCCGGGTATCCCCGGATGACGACGACATGCCTGCCTTCGTGCTTTCGCAGCGCTTCGAGGAGCTGTCCGACGCGGCTCTCGGCTCCGTCCACGCGCCGCGGCCCGCGCAGATCGGGAAGGTGTGGGCTGCTGCTACGGTCGGGTTCGATCCGCAACGCTTCTTGATGGTTCACCGTCTTGCCCCGGAGGTGCGGGCCTGATGCCGCACGGTCCGCCACCCACGAAAGCAAGCCGCGCGCCCATCCCGCAGCCGGGCCGTCCCGTACGAACGAGGAGGGACGTTCGCCCGAACCGCCTCAGAGCTTGAACATGGCCATGGCCGTTTCGCCCGGACGAACGGTCACGCTCTTCGACTTCGCGGCGCCGCTCGCGGGCTTGCACGTCACCGAGTACGTGCCCGCCTTCAGCGACACACGCAGCGACGACGACTTCCCCTTCGAGGCCCCGTTCACGGTGAACGAACACGGACCGCCGACCGCCACGGCGACGAGGGTCCCGTTCGCCGCGGCCGGCGCGGGCGCGGGCGTCGGGGTCGCTTTGCTCGTCGGCTCGGACGCGGCGCTGCCGCCTTTCGGCGCTTCGTCCCCGCCCGAGGGCGGCGGCGTGGCGGCCGCGACGGCTGACGCGGAGGACGCGGGCGCCTCGGCGGACGCCGCCGCGGAGGCGGTCTCGGCCGGAGGGGGCGCGGCCGAGGGAGCCGGCGTGCTCGGGGGCGCGGCGACGGCCGAGGGAGCGGGCGTGGCGACGGGCGGAGGCGTGGGGATCACGATGGGCCCGTTCTCCTGAGATTGCGTCGTCGTCGAGGCGGTCGGCTCGCCGGACTGCTTGCGCAGGAGCATGACCATGAGCACGACCACGCCGAGCAAGCCGACCGCGCAGAACGCGAGGAGCACGCGGATCATGCGCGAGCTGTCGGGCGCGGCAGCGGGCACGGGCGCGGCAGCGGGCACGGGCGCAGGCACAGGTGCGGCGGCAGCTGCAGGCGCAGGCGCAGGCGCAACGACGGGCGCAGGCGCAGGCTCCGCCGCGGGTGCGGGCGCAGGTGCGGCGGCAGCAGCGGGCGCAGGTGCGGCAACAGGCACGGGCGCAGGCGCAGGCATGACGACCGGCCCGGAGAACACCTCCGTCATCGGCTCGTCCATCCCCATCGGCGCGGGCGCAGCCTGCTGCAGCGCCGAAGCCATGTACCTTTGCGGCGCCGGCGCCCCGTAGATCCCCGAGCCGAGGTGCACGTTCGTCTCGGCGTCGTCGTCGGCGGGCAGGTGCGCGAAATCGGGGTTCACGACGCCCCCGGCCATGGGCGGCGGCGTCGGCGCGGGCAGCCACGCGGGCGCGGAGGCCGGGGACGACGGCGGCGGCGCGGGCGGCGGCACCGATCCGGTCGTCTTCCTCTCGCGCGCGGCCTGCGCGATCTGCCCGATCCGATCCACGAGCAGCCGGCCCTCGGGCGGCGAGAACGGCAAGAGCGCGTGCGCGAACGCGTGCACGCTCCGGAAGCGCGCCTCCACGTCCTTCGCGAGCGCCCAGCCGATCACCGTGTCGAGCTCCGCAGGCACGTCGCCGCGCAACTGCGACACGCGCATCGGCTCTTCGCGCGTGATCTGCAGCATCAGGTACGCGGCTTCGCCCTGGAACGGCGGACGACCTGCGAGCATCTCGTAGAGGATCGTCCCGAGCGACCACACGTCCGTGCGCGCGTCCACGTCCTTCGCCTTGCGCACGAGCTCCGGCGACGCGTACGGCGTGAGCCCGAACATCGCCGTCCCCGTGATCTCGCCCGTCGCATCTTGCGCGCCGCCGAGCAGCTTCGCCGTGCCGAACTCCGTGATCTTGATGAGCGGCGCGCCGCCGGTCCGCTGCGTGAGGAAGAGGTGCGACGGCTCGAGATCACGCACGACGATGCTGTTCGCGTGTGCCTCGGCCACGGCCTCGCAGGCTTGCAGCGCGAACAGGATCGCGTCGTGCAGCGGCAGCGGGCCGGTCTTGCGGACGTGCCGTTCGAGGTCGATGCCTTCGAGGTACTGCCGGACGAGGTAAAACGTCCCGTCGGCCTCGTTGCCGACGTCGATGATGCGGGCGACGTGCTCGGAGGCGATCTTCGAGAGGGCGCGCGCCTCGCGGCGAAAGCGCTCGATCTCGCGCGCATCGGCCTGATGCGGCAGGAGCAGCTTGATGATGGCCCGCTGGTCGAACGCGGTGTGGAACGCGTCCACCGTGAGGCCATGTTTACGCCCGAGGATGGCGCGAACGCGGTATTTACCGCCGATCAGGGCGCCGGGATGGATGTCGTTGGCGGAGCGCATGACTCGTCGTTGTCGGCGAACCGGATCGCGCGCCCATTCTTGCATGACCTCGGCGGGAGGGGTAGGAGCGTGCGTCTGGGCGAGAGACGCCCACGCTGCCGACCATGAAGCGCTACCAGCCCGGCCCCTACGACAACCTCCCCGACGTGCGGGATGGCTTGACCCGCAAGGAGCGCATCGTGCTCTATGTCCTCCACAAGACGCAGGAGGAGCGCGGGGGCCGCAACGTGCCCACGGCGATGCTCTACGGCCGCGTCGTCGAGTACATCGACATGAGCGTCGAGGAGCTCCAGCGTATCCTCGCCCGCCTGGCCGCTCCGCAGGAAAACACCCGCGGCAAGCCCTGACGGCCGGCCGCGCTCAGCCGGCCTTCGGAAGCGTGATCTTCGGCTCCTTCGGGTGACGGCGGTAGAGCAAGATCGTCCGGCCGAGCACCTGCACGAGCTCGGCGCGCACGGCGGGCGGGATCTTTTCGGCGAGATCGCCGCGCTCGTCGGGGCACTCGGTCCCGACCCGCACCTTGACCAGCTCGTGCTGCTCGAGCGCGTCGTTCACGGCGGAGACGATGCCGTCGGTCAGCCCGTGTTTGCCGAGCTGGACCACGGGATCCAGGTGATGGCCGAGCGCGCGCAGGTGGCGGCGCTGCTTTCCTGTCAGGCTCATGCGGTCCTCTTTCTCGGCCGACTCGGTCGAGGGACGGCCGGCCTAGTCCCCCGGCTCCTCCACGTCAAGCGCGCCCTCGCTCCATTGCCGGACGCACCCGACCCCTCCATGTTCCGCGCGTCGCGCCGACGAGGCGCGCGAGGAGGGACGCTTGCAAGAGGAACGCGCGCAAGAAACGGAACGAATCACGTTCGTCCTCATCGCCGACGCCAGCCGAGCTCGCCTGCTCCGGCGGGGCAAGGAGAGCGCCTCGCTCGAGGTCGTCGAGGAATTCGAACACCCCGAGAGCCGCGCCATGGCCCGGGACCTCATGGCGGACAAACCGGGCCGCGCCTTCACCGGCGGCGGCCAGGTCGCCGGACGCAGCGCCAAGGAGTACGCCACCGACCCGAAGGACGTCGAGGCCCAGAAGTTCGCGCGTAGCCTCGCCGACCGGCTCGCCTCGCTCTACGACGCGCATGCCTTCCACGCGCTCGTCCTCGCCGCGCCGCCGAAATTCCTCGGCCTCCTGCGCGGCACGCTCGCCGCGCACACGAACCACGTCGCCGAGGCTGTCGTCGCGTCCCACGAGAAGGACTACACGCAGCTCGACGTGCGCACGATCGCCGAACGAATCGCCGCCTGAGATCCAGGCACGGAATCGTCGGGCGCGCCCGCGCCGGCGAGGTATACCGGGGCCCTCCATGAGTGACGTGGCCCCGATTCCCAGTGCTTCGCGCATCGTGGACGAGACGGTGGCCCGAGGACCGCGGACCTTGCGCGCGGAGCTTCGCGAGATTGCCGCCCTCGGCGGACCCATCACGCTGAGCTTCGTCGCCAACCAGCTCCTCGGCTTCGTCGACACCGCCATGGTCGGCCGCCTCGGCGCCACCGCGCTCGCCGCCGTCGGCATCGGCAACGGCATCTTTTTCTCGATCACCGTGCTCTTCATGGGCCTCATCCTGGGCATGGATCCGCTCGTGTCCCAGGCCGAGGGCGCGGGCGATCGCAGCCGCGCCCGCGCCGTACTCGGCCAGGCCGCGCGCCTCGGCCTCGTCTTGTCGGTCCCGTGCATGGCGATCATCGTCCTCGCCGGCCTCCTCGTCGGCCGCGCCGGCATCGATCCCGAGACCTCGCGCAACGTCCTGCACTTCTTGCTCGGCCGCCTCCTCAACGTCGTGCCTTTCCTCCTGATCACGGCCTGCCGCGTGTACCTCCAGGCTCGCGGGCACACGCGCGCGCTCGTGTGGTCGGCCGTCTGGGCGAACGTCACGAACGTCATCGGCAACATCCTCCTCATCTACGGCGACGAAGGCCTCGCCTACATCGGCCTCCCGCGGGTCGGCTTGCCTTCGCTCGGCGTCCTCGGCTCGGGCCTCGCGTCGAGCATCGCCTCGCTCGTCTCGTTTGGCGTCGTGTTCCGGGACATCGTCCGGCGGGAGGGCCGGGTCCGCGCCGACGAGCTCCGCGCCGATCGCGAGACCACGCGCTCCATCGTCCGGGTTGGCTGGCCCATCGGCACGCACCTGCTCGCGGAGGTCGGCGCCTTCTCGATCGCGGGCATCTTCGCCGGGTGGATCGGCCCCGAGGCGGCGGCGGGCCATCAGGTCGCGCTCTCCCTCGCGAGCCTCTCGTTCACCATCGCGCTCGGCATGTCGAACGCGACCTCGGTCCTCGTCGGCCGCGCCGTCGGCCGTGGGGATTCCACGGCCGCGCGCCACGCCGGCCTCCTCGGCATCGCCTCGACCTGCATCGTGATGAGCCTCTCGGCCGTCGTCTTCGCCGCGGCCCCCGCGCTCTGCGCGCGGATCCTCTCGGACAAACCCGACGTCATCGCGGCGGCGGTCCCGCTCATCCGCATCGCCGCGATCTTCCAGCTCGCGGACGGCGCGCAGGCGGTCGCGGCGGGCGCGCTCCGGGGGGCGGGGGATACGACGTCGGCGCGGAATGCGAACGTGGTCGGGTATTACGCGTTCGGCATTCCGCTCGCGCTCGTGCTCGGGTTCGCCGTCGGGATGGGCGCGGTCGGAATCTGGTGGGGGCTCACGGCGGCGCTCTTCGCTGTCGCGGCGGTGCTCGTCCTCCGGTTCGCGCGCCTCGCGCCGACGCAGATGAAGCGAATCTGAGCGCCTCGCTCAGAACGAGCGGGGGTGCCGCGCCCCCGCTCCTGGTTTCCAGCGATCACGTCACGGTGCGGTCATGCGCTCCCGGCGGCTTTCCCCGAGGGACGAACCTCGTACTGGAGCAGCACCACTCCATTGCGGTACACCTTCGTCGACACGAGGTCGAGGTTTACCGGTGCGGCGAGCCGCGACACCACCGGGATTCCCCCGCCGAGCAACACCGGATTCAGCTTGAACAGCACCTCGTCGACGAGCCCCTCGGCGAGGAGCATCGCCGCGAAATCCCCGCCGCCGGCCAGGTACATGGGCTTGCCCTCCTGCGCTTTCAGCTTCCGGATGGCGCCGACGGCGTCCTCCGCGATGATTTTCACGCGTGGATTCGGGCTCTCCTTCAATGACCGCGAGAAGACGTACGTCTCCAGCATCGGATACGGATCGGTGACCCCCACCTTCAGCCCGACGTCATACGTGCGCCGTCCCATCACGACGGCGCCGTACCCCGCGAGGGATGTGAGGTAATCGGCGGCGTGATCCCCTTCCATCACGAAGAAATCGAACGAATGGTCTTCGCGCGCGATGCGGCCGTCCGCCGTGATGGCGACGTGATACACGAGTTTTCTCATATCGATCTCCAGACACACGCCGGCCCCGAAGCCGGCGTCCGAGCAAGCAGCAACCACGATTTCGGATCCGTCACGAGCGAACGGCGGAGCTCGACTCCAACAGAAGGAGCAGCGGCGTCGCAATGACGGGGGTTCGTGCTCAGCGCGAGGAGACCATAGAGCGACGCTTCATCAGCGTCGCGGCCACCTTACCCATCTCCCCCGGACCGTGCAAGAAGTTTCCGAATCTCCCCGGGTCCGTTCGTCCGGGAAAGCAGTATTTGTCCACATATCGTTGGTAGACAAAGCTTTCTGACGGTGCCACCCTCCCCCGCCATGGCTCGCCTGCTCCTCGTCTCGAACCGCCTGCCCGTCACCGTGAAGGTCGAGCACGGCGAGGTCCACGTCACCCGGAGCGCCGGAGGCCTCGCGACCGGCATGAAGGGGCCCCACGAGCGCTCGGGAGGCCTCTGGCTCGGCTATCCCGGCGACGTCTCGCGCCTCCCGCCCGAACAACGCGCCGCCCTCGAAGCGCGCCTCGAAGACCTCCGGTACGTCCCGCTCCACCTCTCCCCGGGCGAGGTCTCCAGGTTTTACGAGGGATTCTCCAATGGCGTCCTCTGGCCGCTCTTCCATTACCTGCTCGACCAGGTCCCCATCGGCGAACGCGACTGGGAGAGCTACCGACGCGTGAATGAGCGATTCGCCGACCTCGTCGCCGCGCACCACCGCGAAGGCGACCTCATCTGGGTCCACGACTATCAGCTCATGCTCGTCCCCGGCCTCCTGCGTAAGAAAATCCCCAACGCGCGAATCGGTTTTTTCCTCCACATCCCCTTCCCCTCCGCCGAGGTCTTTCGCATCCTCCCCTGGCGCACGCAGCTCCTCGAAGGCCTGCTCGGCGCCGACCTCCTCGGGTTCCACACGCTCTCGTACCTGCGCCATTTCGCGTCGTCGCTCCTCCACGTGCTCGGCATCGAAGCCAACGTCGATCGTGTCTTCACGGAAGGACGCGAAGTCCGGCTCGGCGCCTTCCCGATGGGCATCGACGCCGCCGCGCTCTCCACGCTCGCCGGCTCGCCCGAGGTCGACGCCGAGGCGCAAACCTTCCGCCAGCCCGGCCAGCGCATCCTGCTCGGCATCGACCGCCTCGATTACACGAAAGGCATCCCGCGCCGCCTCCTCGCCGTCGAGCGCCTCCTCGAACGCGAGCCCTCGCTCCGCGGCAAGGTCCGCCTCGTCCAGGTCACGGTCCCCTCGCGCACCAACGTCGAGGCGTACCAGGGATTCCGCAGCCGGGTCGACGAGCTCGTGGGCCGCATCAACGGCGCCTACGCCACGGTCCATTCCGTGCCGATTCACTCCATGTATCGCTCCTTCAACGAGCGCCAGCTCGCCGCCCTGTATCGCGCGGCCGACGTCATGCTCGTCACGCCCTTGCGCGACGGCATGAACCTCGTCGCCAAGGAGTTCGTCGCGTCCCGCACCGACGACGACGGCGTGCTCGTCCTCAGCGAGTTCGCCGGCGCCGCCTCCGAGCTCGCCGACGCCTTGCTCGTCAATCCGTACGACATCGGCGGCGTCGCGGCCACGCTCAAGCGCGCCCTCACGATGCCCCAGGGCGAGCGGCGGCAGCGCATGCAAAACCTCCGGCAGCGCGTCCTCGAGAACGACGTCCACGGCTGGGCGCAGAGCTTCCTCTCCACGCTCGAAGAGCAATCCGAGGCGTCGAGCGGGCGCTCCCTCGGCGCGACCACGCCCGCGGCCCTCGAAAGCCTCACCTCCGACCTCCGCAAAGCGCCGCGCCTCACCTTGCTCCTCGATTACGACGGCACCCTCGTCCGGTTCGCCCGCGCCCCCGACGACGCCGCGCCCGATCCGGACCTCCGGCACCTGCTCACGGCCCTCGCCCGGCGCCCCGGCACGCGCGTCCACGTCGTCAGCGGCCGGACGCGCGACGTCCTCGAGCGCTGGCTCGGCGACCTGCCCATCGCGCTCGCCGCCGAGCACGGCTTCTGGACGCGTGACGCCTCGGCGCGAGAATGGCGCCCCCGCACGGACATCCCCTCCGATTGGAATGCGAAATTCCTGCCCTTGCTCCGCCAATTCGTCGCCCGCACCCCGGGCACCTTGCTCGAAGAAAAGAGCGCCTCCCTCACCTTCCATTACCGCATGGCCGACCCTGAGTTCGGCGTACTCCAGGCCAAAGAGCTACGGCTCCACCTCGGCGACCTGCTCAAAAACACGCCCGTCGAGATCCTCCCTGGCGAAAAGATCGTCGAGATTCGCCCCATGGGCGCGGGGAGCAGCGCGCTCGTCACTTCGCTGCTCGAAGGCGCTTCCTCCGGCACCCGCCTCGTCGCGCTCGGCGACGACCTCCTCGACGAGGAGATGTTCGCCGCGCTGCCGCCCCCGCACATCGCCATGCACGTCGGCCCGCGCCCGAGCCGCGCCCCCTACCGTTTGTCCGGGCCGATGGCCGCCCGCACCTTCCTCCAGGCCATCGCCGAAGACTAACCGCGCGGGCACCTCCGCATCACCTCTTCCGGCGGCGCGAGCCCCGCGGGGATCCACCCGCGCGCGTCGAGCGCCTGCACGATCCGCGTCGTCTTCGAAACCCCTCCTCCCCGCGCCGCCTCGATCCGCGCCGCCGCCTGGTGCCACGCAGGCACGTACCGCAAGGCCGGCGGCAAATGCCTCGTTCTGCGGAGCGCGCCGAGCGCGATCTCGTACGCCCGTTTTGCGTCCGCGTCCCAGGGCAAACCCACCGCGCTCCGCCACCGCTCCGGCAAAAGCCCCGCGCAGAGCCTCGCGACGCCGCGCATGTACGGCGGACCAAAAAGCACCCGCAGGATATCCTTCGCCATGTCCCCGAGCTCCAGCGCTCCCTCCACCATCTCCTCGAAATAACGCGCGAAGCTCTCCCAGTCGGGCGGCAATTGCTCCGGGGGCAAACCCACCACGGCGCCCCACCGCTTCGACTCCTCGTAAAAACGCGCCCGATCGTCCCGATCGAGCGGCTCCACGGCCGCCTCGTACGTCGTCAGCGCCCCCTGCACCAGCGTGGCGAATACCCATTGCAGGGCCGCCGGATCGTTCGCGCGATAGCGCGTGCCTGCCCGCCCCTCGCTCGAACGCGACGAAATTCCACCCCGGACCCGCTCGTGGAGCTGAAAGATCCGCCCCCCCACCTCGATCGACATCGAGAGATCACCGAAGACGAGCGCGTGGGTCGCGTACACCGTCCGCCGCGTCCTCGCCATCAGCTTCGTTTGATAATCGCTGAACCGCCCCACGCCCTCGGCCACCTCGGGCAGGAGCACCTCCAGGACCACCGCCGGCGGAATGGCGGCCAGCATCGCCCCTTCCCGCCAAATTCGCCGCACCATCCCTTCCTGCGCGAAGAGCCCCTCCACCTGGCCCACCGCGTGCTCACGCGCGTAGGCGAGGCAACGCTCCCGCTGCTGCCTGTCCTTTTGGGAAACTGCCGCGAGATTTTCGTAGAGGTCTGGCATTGCAACAACGTATCACGACGGCCGCTCCCTCCGCAGCCTCCACGCGCGCTCGATCCCGGCCCCGGCGCTCACACCGACCGCATAATAAATGAGGTCCATCACATGGAATCCATGTCCGAGCGCGAGCCCACCGAGCCGCGTCGCGCGGATCGCAGCCACCCAGGGCGCGTGATAAAGCTGACTGACCTCGATCGCGTAACAAAAGAGCAGCGCAACGGCGGATGCGACAGCCGTCCGACACGCGGGAACGAAGAGCCCCACGAGCCAGAAGCTCATCGTGGCATAAAGCGCGTCCCCCGCTCCTTTCGATAGCCACGCCGGCAAGCCCGGAATTTTCCGCGACAAAAGCCCGAGCCCGATCGTCACGAGCACGAGCGCCGCGTACAGCCCCCGCGAACGACGAGGCGCCGACACGTCGCAGGGGGTATGTCGCGACGAACGTTTCGCCATCAAAGGCAATGCCGCTTGTACTTCTTTCGACCGGACGCGTCGATGAAGAAGGGCGGATCGCAGCCGGCGCTCGCAGCGGCAGGTTTCGCCCGCGTCGTCGTCGTCGTCGGGCGCGGCGCCGCGGTCCCGCTGGGCGAAACGCTCGGCGGCGCAGCCGCGACGACGCTCGTCGCGGAAGGCGCCGGCGCAGCCGCGGCAGAGGGAGCGCTCGTGATCACGGATTCGGGCGCGGCGACGCTCGTGGCCATCGGAGGCGCGCTCTGCGCGGCCGCGGTGCTCGCCGGCACACCCCGCAGCAGAATGACGACGAGCACCACCACGAGGAGCCCGACGAGCCCGACGAGCCCGATCACGACCGGCGTCACGCGCCGCTCCGGCGCATGCGTCGGCGTCGCACCTGGCACCTCCGTTTTCGCCGTCAAAGCCACCACCGACGCCGGGGGCTCCTCGCGGGACGCCGCCACGTCGAGCAACGTCGCCTCCCCGGGGCCCTGCGCGGGCAGGCTCGAAAGCATGGGCCGCAACGAGCGGCGCTCCTCGCTCTCGATCGCCAGGATCAACTGCGCGCGCTCGGCGAGCGTATCCCCCGCCATTTCCTCGACCCACGCGGCGATCTCCGACGGCGTCGCCAGCGGCCCGCACGCTTCGAGCGCCATCGCCATTTCGAGCGCCGTGGGAAAACGCGCGTCCGCGTCGCGCCGGAGCGCGCGCAACGTGACCTCGTCGAAACAAGCGGGCAGCGCGGCCACGCGTTTGCTCGGCGGCTCGACCTCGGCTTCGAGCAGGCGCACGAGCGCGAGGTCCTCCGACGCGCCCGCATAAAGCCGCCGACACGTGAGCGTCTCCCAGAGCACGACGCCCGCCGCATACACGTCCCCCCGCCGATCGAGCACCTCCCCGCGGAGCTGCTCGGGCGACATGTACGCGAGTTTTCCCTTGATCGTATGGTCGCTCGTCACGTGCGCCCGCCCGGCCGCCCGCGCAATGCCGAAGTCGAGCACGCGCGCGACGCCGTCCGCGCCCACGAGCACGTTCTGCGGCGACACGTCGCGGTGCACCACGCCGAGCGGCTCGCCCCGCGCGTCGCGCGCCTCGTGCGCCGCGTGCAGCCCTCGAAGCGCATTCGCCAGCACCGCGGCCACGATCGGCGGCGGGATCTTCTGCTTGCGCTTGCTCGCCGCGCTGATGAGCCGCGCGAGCGGCTCGCCGTGCACGTACTCCATCACCAGGAAGACCTCGCCTTCCTGCGACACCACGTCGAGCGTGCCCACCACGTTCGGGTGCCGGATCCGCGCCGCGATCCGCGCCTCGTCCGTGAACATCGCGACGACCTCGGCGATCCTCGCGTGCCAGGGATGGAGGCGCTTGATCGCCACCGTCCGCATGAACCCCTCGTCCCCGAGGAGCCGCCCGAGGTGGACCGTGGCCATGCCGCCCGCCGCGATCTCGTCGTGCACGCGATAACGGCCCAGCACGAGCACCCGGGGCGCGCCGCGTTCGCCTTCCATTCAGCCCTGAGACTACCCCTTGTGGCGCGCCTTGATGAGCTGAAAGTAGCGCCGCGCAATCCCCGACGCCGCGGCGGCCGCGCCCACGTTGCCGCCGTGCGCCGCGAGCACCCGCTGCACGTACCGCCGCTCGAACTCCTCGACCACGCGCTCGCGCGCCCGCGGCAAAGGCAAATCGAGCGCGAGGATCTCCTCGGCGAAATCTGCCGGCGCGGGCTTCGGCGGCGCGCTCGGCCGCGGCACGCCCGACGCGCGCGGCGTGTTCGGCCGGAGCGTCGCGATCGGCGCGAGCTCGCCGAGGGCCACGCGACGCGCCACGGCGTTGTAGAGCTCGCGCACGTTGCCCGGCCACGCGTAGTCCGCGATCCGCCGCGCGAAATCGGGCGGGAACGGCGTGTCCTTGCCGGCCAGTTGACGCCAGAAGTGTTGCGCCAAGACAACCACGTCCCCCGATCGCCTCCGCAGCGGCGGCAGCTCGATCCGCGCCACCGCGAGCCGGTAGAACAGATCGTCACGGAACCTCCCCGCCTGGATCTCGTGATCGAGGTCGCGCCGCGTCGCCGCCAGGATCCGCACGTCCACGCGGACCCACCGGTTCGATCCGACGCGCTGCACCTCCGAGCGCTCGAGCGCGCGGAGCAGCTTCGCCTGCAGCGGCAGCTCCAGATCGCCGATCTCGTCGAGCAAGAGCGTGCCGCCGTGCGCCTCCTCGAACACGCCCTTGCGGGACTCGGTCGCGCCCGTGAACGCCCCGCGCTCGTGCCCGAAGAGCGCGGACTCGACGAGGTTCGGCGGGACCGCCGTGCAATCGAACACGACAAACGGCCCCTGCTTGCGGGGCCCGAGCTCGTGCAGCGACTCGGCCAGCACCTCCTTGCCCGTGCCCGTCTCGCCCTCGATGAGCACGGGCACGGCCGCGCTCGCGAGCCGCTCGCAGAGCGGATAGAGCGCGCGCATCTCCGGGCTCGCGCCGAACATCGCGCCGAACCGCACGGCCGAGGGGATCGCCGCGGGCGCTTGATCGGCGAGCCTGTCGATGCGGATCTGCGTCTCGCCCATCGTGACGACCTCGCCGCCCGTGAGCAGCGCGCCGAGGACGGCCACGCCTTGCACCGACGTGCCGTTCGTCGACTCGAGGTCTGTCACGCGGAGCTTGCCGCGCAGGATCTCAAAGGCCGCGTGCCTGCGCGACACCAGCCGATCGTCGACGCGGAGATCACACATCGGGCTCTGCCCGACGAGCACGCGCGACGGGTGCCCGGGCGCGATCGTGAACGTCTGTCCGCGGCTCGCGCCGGCGACGACCACGAGCGAAAACCCGGGCGAGGCCGCGCGGTCGGGCCTGCGCACGAGCTCCGTCTCCACCTTGTCGTCGAACTCGTCCTCGTCCTCGCGCCCGCTCATGCCGCGCCATCTCAGCACGCACGCACGCCGACGTCACGGCCCCGGCGCGCGCCCCGCTTTTCGCCGGAGAGCTCGGGCTCCATGCCTTCGCGCATGAACCTCGAGATCGCGGACGAAGAAGCAAGGGAGCTCAAGCTCGCGCTCGACATCCGGCTGCGGGAGATGCGCAACGAGCTCGTCCACACGGACGATCACGCCTACCGGGATGACCTGCGCAGATCGCTCGAACGGCTGGAGAAGGTCGCGGAGAAGGTCAGCGGAAGCGGGACGCGCTGACGGCGCCTACGTCCCGCTCCCCTCCGGCTCCGGCTTCGGCTTCGCCGGCGCCGCCTTCCCGAACGTGTACATCGCGCCGAGGCCCACGATCGTCGCGTTCGCCGCATACGTCCCGCCGTTGATGATGTTCGGCTGCGGCGCGGGGTTCGCCACGAGCGGGCTCACCTGCGGGATCTTCGCTTCGCGTGGATCGACGTCCTGCGAGAACATGATGGCGTGCGCCACCACGAGGTCGAACCGGAAGGGCCCGACGTGGAGCCCCGCGCCGACCGAAGGCGTCAGCTTGTTCGAATCGATCGTCAGCACCGAGACGTATTCGTTCGGCACCGCGCTCGTCTCGAAGCGGAGCCCCGCCCGCACGTCGAGCTGCATCTTCCCCACGGGAATCGCGTATTCGCCGCCGACCTGCGCCGAGAACGCGCCCCGGAAATTGCGCGGCAGATTCACGGGCGGCAAGAGGTACGTCTCGGGAAACCCCACCACGTTCTTCAGCGCGACCCCGTTCGGATTCACGCGAATGCTATCGTGGACCCCCCAATCCTCGTAGGCCACCGCGAGCTCGGCCCGGAGCTTGTCGTTCGGCCGCGCCTCCACGCCGAGCCGCACGTTCCACGGCAGCTCGAAGGCCACGTCCGCGTCCTCGCCTTCCTGCCGCGCCGTCGCGAACGGCGCCGCCGACGGGAGCCGCGTCCGGATCGTCCCGCTCGACCGCACCCAGAACGGCAAATGCCCCGACAAACCCACCCGCACCTTCGGGTGCGGGATGTAAATCACGCCCGCATTCGCCGACGGCGCGATGATCGGCCCGACGGCGAGCTCCGCGAGCACGTCCCACGACGGCTGCTCCGGCGCGCAGAAGAACCGGTCCGGCACGCATCCCGAGAAGACCACCGTGCTCCGGAACGTCCCCGCGAGCACCTCGATCCCCGCGCCGATCCGCAGGTTCGGCGTCGGCGCGTAGGCCGCGTACGCGCCGCCCACTGCGAGGACCGAGCCTTCGAGCGAGAGCAACGAATACCGCTGCGGCGCGGGTTGCCCGTTCGAGGTCTCGGGGTACGTCGCGATGCCCACGTATGGCGCCCATAACCCGACGCCCACGACCCATTGATCGTGCGGGACGAACGAAAACCCGAGCGTCGGGATCGGCAGAAACGGCGCGCTCCCCCGGACCGGATCGAACGTCTGCACGCGCTCGTTCACGGTCGCGCCCGTGTTCGGATCCGTCTGCCGGACGATCGTGCTGCGCGTGTATTCGCTCGAAAAATGAACGTAACTCGCGTCGAAGAGCACGCTCATCCCGGCGTCGTAGAGCCCCGCGGGGTTGTAGACGACGGACCCGAGATCGTCGGCGCCCGCGACGAACGCCCCGCCCCGGCCGAGCGGGCGCACGCCGCGCTCGGACAGATAGAGGCCCGCCGCGCCGGCGGATTCGGAGAAGAGCCCGAGAGAAACGGCGGCGAGCGCGCCCAAGGCGAGCGCGCGCTTCCGCGGGGAGGGATTTCTGGTCATTGACGCGGCCGCTTCTGAACGATGGTGTAGATCTGCTCGAGGCCGCGGGTCGGGCTCGTCAGGAAATCACGCGCGGAGCCGAAGATCGTCTCGTAATCGGTAGGCGCGAGCGGCCCCGGGTTCGCCGCCGCGTCGATGCGGCTCACCTCGGCCACCGTATCCATGATGATCTCCAGCGGCGAGAGCCTCGCCACGCCGTTCACCGGCTCCATCGGCGTCACGAGGTTCGGCAGGATGTGATCCATCACGTGGTACTTGTCGTACACGTCCGAATTGAGCGCCTTCAGGAGCTGGAGCGCCGCCGGCAATGCGCCCTTGTTCCCCGCCTCGTCCTCGGGCCGCGCGCCCGGGGCCGCCGCATTGAGGAGCGGCGCGATCTCGGTATCGGCGAGCAGCGCTTGCAACGCGTCCGCGAGCGACGAGAGCGTCGCTTCGAGCGCCTGCCCGTCGCTCGCGGACGACAGGAGATGATCGAGCAGCCGTTCGAGCTCACGCCGCGCCGTCTCGTCCTGCCGGATCTTCTCCAGCAGGTCCACGAGCGCGGCCGCCATCGGGCTATCGAGCCCATCGGCGAGCGACTTGCCGAGCTCCTTCGCCCAGGTACACGGCGTCCCCTTCTCGCGATCCGGGCAATGCGCGTTCACCTGCTCGCGGAACACGCGCAACGTCGTCGAAAGCGCCCGCGGGATCGCCGGGTTCGCGAACTTCGCCGCCGCGCCCTCGCCCTCCACGGCGAGGAACTGATCCACGAGCTGCGAGCGCGCCCGCTTCCATTGCCCCTTGCGCCTCTCCGCGTCTGCCTTGCACGTGTCGTACGCCGCCTGGCAATCGGCGAGCTCTTGCCCCGCCTTTCCGGAACAGCCACACGCGTTGTCGAAGCGCAGATCCATCGCGTGCAGCCCGTCGGCGAACAACGTGAACACCGTGTGCTGCGCCTGCGGCGTCCCGTCCACCCACGTCGTGCCCTTGTTCCCCTTCCGATCCGTCATCCCCGCGGCCGCGGCGTATGCCGGATCGAACAGGAGCTGCGCAGTCTTTTCGAGCACGTCGGCGCCCGTGAGCACCTTGCCCGCGTTCGGCCCGCGCGCGACCGTGACCTTCGAGACGTCGCGCATCGCTTTCGAGAACTCGTGCAGCGCGGGCACGATGTCGGTCATGAACGCGTCCGCCAGGATCGGCTCGTACGTGTTCACGCCCGCGCCCGAGCAATAGATCGGGTTCGTCTTGGCATCTCCGCTCGAATCACACTCCGCGCCGTGATCGGGCCCCGGCCAGTGGCGCTTCAGGATCTCGATCAGGTCGAGCAGCATGACCTCTCCGTCGGCCACGAACTCGCCGTTCTGCTGCGTGCATTGCGTCCCCGCCGCGTTGCACGTCGCGTTCGCGAACGTGGTCACGAGCGGCCGCAGGTAATCGTAAAACCCGAACCGTTCGAGGACGAACAGCGTGTTTTCCCCCCGCAAGCGCAGAATGTCCGCCGACGTCTGGCACTTGCGCGTTTCGATCTGCGTCTGCGGACAAACCACGGTGGGGACGGGCTCGATCAGGTTCGAGATGAAATCGTTCGTCTTCTTGTTCTTCGCGTTGCCGCCGAGGATGTAGAGGTCGATGTCCGGCAGCACGCTGAACTGATCCGACGTCGCACCGAAGAAGACGAGCCGGTTCAGCGCCTTTGGTTCCGGCTTCAGCGTCAGGCCCGTGATGCCCGACGATTGCTCGAAGAGCGCGCCCTTGTCCGTGAAGACGCCGAGGAAGTTCAGGATGCCTTCGAGCGTGCCCGATTTGATCTTGAACTCGGCGCGCTTCGGGTGATCGGCCGGCAGGACCGAGTCGAGGTAAAACACCCCGAGGTTCGGGAACGCGAGCAGCTCGCATTCGTCGTAGCTGCCGATGAGCGGCCACGACACCGTGAGGCTGCCGAGCGCCGCCTTCACCTTCGCGCCCTGCTTGTTGCACGCCTTCACGTTGTTCGCGTGATGAATGATGTCGAGCGTCCGCTCCCAGCACGAGCGGTTTTCCCCCGCGACCGGCTTCGTCCGATCGACGGGCGTCGACGGATCGAGCGTGTTGTTCGTCGTGACGTTCCACGCCGGACCATTGAGGTCGTCGTCGTAATACGTCATCTCGTCGCGGTTCGTCATGAGCCGCATCAGCGACTCGCCCATGTGCGAGACGCCGCCGGTCGGCGTCACGAACGCCGGATCCCCGAACGATCCGATGAGCTTCGCCGTGAGCCCCGGCCGCTGCGTGACCCGCCCCATCACGGCCGCGATCTCGTCCCAGATCGGCGCCTCGTACGGGATCCCCGCGCGCTTCTCCGTGCCCTGCGCCGCGAGCGTATCGTGATCGAGCGCGATCTTCCGGATCTTCAGCGCCGCGCCGAGCAACCGCGAAAGCTCCTGCTCGTGGTTCTCCACGAGATCGATGAGCCCGAGCACGAGCGCATCCGACTCCGGATCCGCGAGGATCTGCCCGAGCGCATGCGCGAGATCCGGCAGCGGCGAGGTATCGGCCTTGAAACGCCGATACGGAACACAGCTCGCACACTCGGTCCCCGCGGGTTTGACCTCCTCGGTCTCCAGATCGTAGACCGCGTCCTCGCGATCTCCGAGCAGCATCGTCGCCCCCGCGACCGCGTACATCAACGTCTCGCGCTCGTCCTTCCACGCATCCTCGCCGCCGCTCGGCGCGTACTGCGTCGCATCCACGAGCGGCGCGAGGTCCTGCGCGACTGCGCCGATCAACGTGCGCGACGTGTCGACGTATTCGTAGATCTGCGGCTCGGCGCGGCCATACGGATCCGTGCCCGGCGTTCCTTCGGGACTGAACGGCGCGAGCGCCGCGACGGGCACGTTGATGTTCGTGACGAATTGCCCGAACTCGTCCGTGTCGGCGAACCCGTCTCCGTCCGTATCCGCGAACGGCGCGGGCACCGTGCCCGCCTGCCCCGGCACGTTGCCGAACGGCACGACGAACCCGCGTCGATCCCGCCGCGCGATCCACGTCGGCTCCGCGGATGCATCCTTCGCGTACCGCGCGTCCTGGTCGAGCAGGATCCGCGAGAGCATTTCGAGCGTCTCCATCGGCCGGTTCGGCTGCGCCGTCGCCGGGTCCACGACGAGCGGCGCGAGCGGCGCGAGCGTCGGCTTCGAAGTCGCGAGATCGCGCTCGACGACGCGGAGGATCTGCGTGAGCTCGGGCGCCATCACGCCCTCGGGCGCGAGCACGTCGAGCGCGCTGCCGAGCAGCGGGCGCAGCCGCGGATACGAGAGCAAAGGCCGCACCGCACCGAGCGCCGCGCCCGTCGGCCTGTATCCTTGCCGCCCCCATATCTTCGAGAACGCTTGCCGTGCGGGCTCGCTCTGCATGAACGAGGCGAAGACCTCGCCGAGCGCGCGCGTCGAAGCGGGCACCGTGGGCGTTCCTTGGGGCTCGAACGGATTCGACTCGTAGAGGCGCGAGAGGTTCTGGCTGAACGACAGGAGCGCGTCGTGCAGCCGCACCTTGTCACCTTCGGCCTCGGTCGTGACGTCGTCGATCTCGATGTCGGGGAAGATCGCGTTGAAGGCCTGCACGAGGTCGCTGCGCCGCTTCGCCATGGCCTCGACCTTGGCGATGCCGAGCGCACGCGCCGTCTCCTGCTTGGCCCCGCGCGCGGGCGGCAGGAAGCTCGTATCGACCGTATCCGCGTAGATCCCCTGGTTCGAGTAGTGGCAGATCGCATGGTACGATCCGCCCGTGAGATCTTCGGTCAACGAACTCGCGCCGATACGATCGCAGAGCACGCCGTAAAGGTCGTCGCCGAGCGTAGCCTTCGGCGGCGCAATCCGGGTGGTATCGATGCCCTCGTGGCACGACGCGGCCGCAGCGACGGTGGCGACCAGGCCAAACGAACGAAGAACACGGCGCAAGACAGGCGAGCGAGTCAGACGAGCGCGCATGTGGACCCTCCCACGCGAAGGATTCTACACGAGCCCTGCCCCACCAGGAACGCCGACGTTCGACAATTGTCACGAGCGAGGCGCCCAAAGGTTGCTACATCGCCGCGCATGACGTTCATCCCCGCGGAACCCGAGGTCCCGGAAGCACAACGCGCGGCGGGGCCGCTGGTCCTGCGTTACGAGGACATTAGTCAGAACGGAAAACTCCTGCTCGACGCGATGCCGGTGGTGCTCGGGCCTTCAGTGTGGCGGGCGGTGTGGCAACGAGGCGCGGCGCCCGCGCTCGCGGCGGAGGGGATCGTCCCGATCCTGAGCCGTTTCGTGATCGAGGGCGGCGAGGGCCCGCTCTCGGTGATGTCCAAGGTCGAAGGGGACGGACGATTCCAGATCGCGCACACCGTGGGCGCAGACGGCGCGGTCGAGCGGCTGATGCTGAACATGTGGTGCGACGTGTACGGCGAAGCAGGGCGCACGCACGGGCCTCCGCCGGCAAACGCGGGCGAGCGCCTGCTCGCCGGTCGTGTCTTCGCCGAGCACGTGATCACGCGCCCGTTCGGCCCCCCGGAGGCGCGCAAGATCACGCGGGTCTCCGTGCCGGGTCTTCCCGAGGTGCCGCCCGACCGCCATGCGTGGCGACCGCCCGAGGCCTCGATCGAGCTGCCGCCGGGGGCGCGCTGGCTCGACGACGCATTCACGCTCGACGCGACGCACGTGCTCTTTGGTCTCGACCACACGGACTCGAACCAGCACGTCAATTCGCTGGTCTATCCGCGCCTCTTCGTGGACGCCGCGCTGCGCCGGTTGTGGGACCACGGCTGGAAAAACCCACAAATCGCGCGCGCCGCAGAGATCGCTTACCGAAAGCCGAGTTTCGCCGGCGAACGGGTGCGGGTCGCGCTGCGCGCGTTCGCGCGGGACGACGCGGCGGGCGTGGCAGCGATCCTGATGTCGGACGAGGAGGCCCAGGGGCCGATCGAGAAGGCGCGGCCGCGGGTGTTTGCGCGGATGTGGTTTGGCGAGTCTTGAAGGGCGCTCACTTCTTCTTGAACAAAAGGGCCAGCCCGAACATCCCCCCCAGCGTCAGGATGATCGTCGCCCCGCTGGCCACGTCCGCGTAGTACGAAAGCATCAATCCAATCGACGACCCGACGACCCCGATGGCCACCGCGAGCAGCGCCACGCGCCCGATGCTCCGCCCCACCATTTTCGCCGTCGCAGCCGGGATCACCACGAACGAGCTCACCAGCGCGATCCCCACCGTCTTCACGGCCACCACGATCACCACGGCCGTCAGCGCCAGCAACATGTAATCGAGCGCGGCCACCTTCACGCCCGACAGCGCCGCGAGCTCCGGGTCGAACGTCGCATACGCGAGCTTCGTCCACGTGAATGCCATGAGCAGCGTCGTCACCACGCCGACCACGCTCACCGTGATCAGGTCGTCCGGGGATATCGCCAGAATGCTCCCGAAGAGCACCGTCTCGACGTTCACCTGCGGACCGTCCGTCGATCGGAGCCCCAAGAGGAGCACGCCGAGCGCGAACGACACGGCCGAAAACACGCCCGTCGCCACGTCCCCGCGCAGGCTCCCGCGCCGCAGGACATAACCGATGCCGAGCGCGATCAGCACCGTGAACGGCAGCGCCACCCACGTCATTCGCTCCAGCGACACGCCGAGCAAAAGGCCGAGGGCGATGCCACCGAACGCCGCGTGCGCCAGGCCGTCGCCGATGAACGACAGGCCCCGCTGCACCACGAAGACGCCGATCATCGCGCAAAGACCGCCCACCACCGCGCCAGCGATCATCGCCCGCATCATGAAGGGCACCAGCAAGGGCTCGAGCCATCCGTCCACGAACGTTCACTCCTCGTCCGGCAATTTGTGGTGATGCGAATGCGCCGCGTGGTCGCCGCCCGCCACGGCCGATATCGCCGAGAGCGACGCCTGGCCGAGCAGCTCGCCCGGCAATCCCCACGCGGAGACGCGCCCCGCGTCGAGGTACACCACCCGCTCGGCGCAGCGCGCGACCGCCGCCAGGTTGTGCGTCACGAGGATCGCCGCGAGCTCGTCGCTCGCCGAGATCTCCGCCAGCAAATCGAGGAACTCCGCCCGGCCCTTCACGTCGACGCCCGCCGTCGGCTCGTCCAGGATCACGAGCGACGGCTTGTTCACGAGCGCCCGCGCCAAAAAGACCCGCTGCGTCTCGCCGCCCGAGAGCCGCGCGATCTCCTTTTCGAGCAGCTTCTCCCCGCCCACGTGCCGCAGGATCTCGATCGCGCGGGCGCGCTCCTCCTCGCGGATGCGCAAAGGCCAGCTCCCGCGCATGCTCGCCACGATGAGATCGATCGAGCGGGCCGGGAACGTCATGTCGCTCGTCTTGCGTTGCGGCACGTAGCCCACGTCCCGCAACGCTTTTTGCGCGGGTTTGCCCAGGATGCGGATCGAGCCGCTCGTCGGCGGCATCAGGCCGAGCACCGTCTTCAGGAACGTGCTCTTGCCCGCGCCGTTCGGGCCGCAGAGGCATACGAACTCGCCCTTCGGCACCCAGAACGAGATCCCGTCGAGCAGCCTCCGCCCGGGCACGTCGACGATGAGGTTCTCCACCTCGAGGACCCGCGTCAGCGATGGATCGGGCAGCGTGAAATGCCCTTGCGGTATCCCGTCCGCTTCGGCGTGTACGGCGCTCATTTCAAGGCCTTGTCGAGGACATCCGCGTTCTTCAGGAAGAGCTTCTCGTACGTCTCGGCGCCGGCGCTGCCGCCGATCGGATCGAGCTCGAAGAGCGGAAGCTTCCCCTGATCGGCGATCACCTGCGCGGGCCTGCGATCGAGCTGCGGCTCGGAGAAGAGCGCCGCGGGCTTCGTCTTCTCGACCGCGGCGAGCACGTCCTTCACGTATCGCGCCGTCGGCTCCTTGCCGGGGAACGGCTCGATCACGGCCGCGATCGAGAGGCCGTAGCGCTCGGCGAAATAGCCCATCGAGCCGTGGAACGTGACGATCGTCTTTTTCGTCCAGCCCTTCGCGCGCGCTTCGAGGTCCGCGTGCAGCTTGTCGAGCTCCGCCTCCACGGCCTTGCCGCGCGCCCGGTAGCCCTCGGCGCCCTTCGGATCGAGCTTCGCGAAGGCCTCGACGAGCTCGGGCACGACCGACTTCATGCGCACCGGATCCAGCCAGAAATGCGGGTCCTCGGCGCCGTGCGCGTGGTGATGGCCGTGGTGGTCGTGCTCGCCCTTCGCCGCGCCTTTGGGCTCGGGCTTCGGCGCGTGGTCGCCGTCGTCGTGCTCGCGGCCGTCTTCGTGTTTCTCGTGCTCGTGCTCGTGCTTCGCCTTGTCGTCGTGATGATCGTCGTGGCCCTTCGCGTGGTCCTCGCCCTCCTCGGCGGCGTCGGCGCCGAC
This sequence comes from Polyangium fumosum, assembly GCF_005144585.1. Lineage (GTDB taxonomy): Bacteria > Myxococcota_A > Polyangia > Polyangiales > Polyangiaceae > Polyangium > Polyangium fumosum. The sequence continues at coordinate 73,561 of NZ_SSMQ01000022.1, forward strand.
CTCCTCGGCCGTCATGCGCCGCGGGTTCGCCTTGGGGCCGAGCTGCACGATCGGCACGTCCGTGCCCGCGGCGCCCCGCACGATCTTCTCCAGCCAGCCATCCATGCCGAGGCCGACCGAGATGCCGAGCTTGCTCTTCGCGACCTGCGCCATCTCCTTCGGCGTCGGGTCGTAGCTGTGCTCGGAGCGGCCCGGCGGAAGCACGAGCACGACGTCGAGGCCGTCGCCCGCGACGCGTCGCGCGATGTCCCATAACGGGAAGATCGAGACCGCGACGCGGGGTTTGTCCGAGGAGGTAGCGGGCCCGTCCTTGCTGCGGCTACTGCAAGCCGCGGCGACGAGCACGACGAGGACGAGGACGATGGAACGCAGAACCGTGGCGAGTCTCGACGACATGAACAAGGCTTCCCCCCGGGCGAGGACCGGGGCGGCAGGATCGAAGCGAGGGGGGATGCGTGTCAAGCAAGCTCGGATGCGACTCGGGCGATGCCACGACGTAACGCCGTAGTACGATGCGCCGCGATGTCGTCCACGTCCCTCACGGCGCCCAAGGGCAGCCCATCGACGGCGCTCGCCCCGCGCGCCGCCTTTCCTCGCGTCCGCGTTTGCATCGACTGCCGCACGCTCCTCGGCCCGAAAGAGGCGTGTGACGGCGGCCCCAAGCACCGCGTGACCTCGATCGAGACCCCCACCGGGCGCAACGTGCTGCGCACCGAGGTGTGGGGCCCGCCGTCCGTGCGAAGGCGCGCCAAACAGCTCGCGAAGGCCGGCGGCACCTCGCTCGGCGCAGGCACGATCTTCGAGGGGTGCAGCGGCTGCGGCGACTGCGGCGGCGTCGCGCTCGAGGGCGAATTCATCGTTGTCGTCGCCGTGATCGCGCTCATCGCGGCGGCCGGCGCCTTGCTCTACTGGATCATCGCCAAGATCGTCGAGGCCATCCGCGCCTACCAGAACCGGCCTCGGCCGAACGGCGGGCTCACGAAGCCTCCCTCGCTCGGGCGCAGGGCCGGGCCGAGCGGCGTCGTGCTCGGACAAACCAACATGCTCGCGCCCGCGACGGGCAAGGAGTGCGTCGCCTGGGCCCTCGATCTCCGCAACGAGCGTTTCCTCGGCACCGACCTCATGCTGCACGACGCCGAGACCTCGGGCTTCGAGGTGAAGCTCGACGACGGCACCCTCCTGCGCGTGCCCGGGGGCCGCATCCGCCTCGAAGGCCCGAAGAAGCGGGTCGATCGCTCGGACGCGCGGCCCCTCGAAGAGTTCGTCCAGACGATCTCGCCCGAGGACGACCCCGAGGACGAGGGCCTCGATGCATTCCCGTACGACACGGTGGACGAGGTCGTGGTTCGTCCGGGCGATCGGGTGCGTGTCTTCGGCGCGCTCGAACGCGAGGTGGATCCGGATGCGCCCGGCGGGTATCGCGCGTCGAACGCGATCCTCGTGCCGAAGGGCGTGCCTGCCTTCCGCGTGGAGCGCGACAAGGGGCCTTCGTGAAGGCCGAGCTCGCGGCTTGCCAGGTCCACGTCACGCCCGAGGAATACGCGTCCGCCGAGGCCTTCGACGCGATGCTGGATCGCATCGGCGAAAAACTCGCGAACGCGCGGGCGCGACGCGCGAACGGCGCTTACGAGCACCCTTGCCTCGCCGTCTTCCCCGAAATGATCGGCGCCTTCTTGCCGCTCGCCGGCCGGCTCGACACCGTCCGCGACGCGCGCACCGTCGACGAGGCGCTCACGAAGGTCGCGATCCGCTCGCCCTTTCGCATGGCGTCCGCGATGCTCCGCGGCAAGACGGCCCGCACGAGTATCGGCTTTCTCCTCGCGGTCGCCCCCGACGTGCAGCGCCTCTATCGCGAGGCTTTCGCGCGATTCGCGCGGCGCTACGAGGCGTGGACCGTGGCCGGCAGCGCGCTCTTGCCTCGCAATGCGCACGGCGACCTCGCCGATTCGTTTTCGCCCGCAGGCGGGCGTGTCTACAACACCTCGTACACCTTCAATCCCGCAGGCCGGCACGTCTCCGTCGCCCGCAAGGTGAACCTCGTCCCCACGGTCGAGGACACGCTCGGCCTCTCGCCGGGCCGGCGCGGCGAGCTCATGCCGTTCTCCACGCCGTTCGGCCAGGTCGGCACGCTCATCTGTTACGACGGATTCGCCGTCCCGCACACGGCCCGCGAGCCCGACTTCTGCCCCCTGCTCCCCCATTACGATGCACACGGATGCAGCGTGATCGCCCACCCCGCCGCGAATTTCTGGCCGTGGGAGACGCCGTGGACCTTCGGCGGGATGGACGGACATTTGATCCGCAAACAGCAATGGCTCGACGAGGGCCTCTTCGCGCAGATGGAAAGCGCCCCGCTCCGTGCCGTCCGCTACGGCGTGACCGCGCAGCTCCTCGGCCGGGTCTTCGACAGCCACTTCGACGGACGCTCGCACATCCTCGCGCACGACGGCTCCTCCGTGCGCATCCTCGCCGAGGCGGCGCGCGGCGAAACGTCGCCCGACGCCGAAGAGGTGCTCCTCTGCGTGGTCGAGGTGTAGACAACCCCGCGCCGTGGTCTTACCTTCGGGCGCCGGCGACGAGCCACCGAGGAAGCACCACGATCATGAATCAACCGAACCCGTGGATCCTGCTCATGGGAGGCTTCGCGCTCTTCAACGTCGCCGGCATGGCGTACGGGATCAAAGCGCCGGAGTGGGCGAAGATCGCGGCCGCGCTCGCCTGCGGGCTGCTCGGCGTCGTCTGCATCGTCCTCGCGTTCCAGCGTCAGTTCGGCAAGAAACCGGTCCCGCCGCCGAAGGTCGAAAAACGCGCGACGCGCGCGGCACGGGCTTCGTCTCCGCGCCCCACGCAGGCAGGCGACGCGGGCGACGTCTCGTAGAAAGGGCGCTCGGGTGACGTCGCGCGCGTCCGGCTCGACCTCCCGCGACGAAGCGCGCAGGGCCTTGCTCGCGGATCTCTCCGCGGGCCGCATCGTCTCCGACCTCGCCTTCGACCGCCTCTACCCCGAGCGCATCCGCAAACTCTCGAATCGATACTGGACGCCGGTCCACGTGGCCCGCCACGCCGCGGCCCTGTTCGCGAAGCACGGCGCGCGCCGCGTGCTCGACATCGGCGCCGGCATGGGTAAATTCTGCGTCGTCGCGGCGATCACGACGAACCTCGAGCTTTCGGGCATCGAGCAGCGCGAGGGCCTCGTCACGGCCGGCCGGGAGATCCTCGCGACGTATTCCATTCCGCGCGTCACCTTGATCCACGGCACGCTCGACGATGTCGATTTCGACGCGTACGACGGGTTTTACCTGTTCAACCCCTTCGAGGAGGGCACCTTCGCGCCCTCGCAATGGGTCGACCGAACGATCCCGCTCTCCGAGCAGCGCGCCTCCGAGGACGCTGTCCGGGTCGAGGCCGCGCTCGCGCGGGTCCGGCGCGGCACGTGTGTCGTGACGTTCCATGGATTCGGCGGCGCGATCCCCCCGGGATTCGTGTACCTGCCGGAGGAGACGCGCGCCATTCCGTTCCTGCGGCTGTGGGTGAAGGGTTGAGCCTGCGACGAGGGTGGCGCGGCCGTGCCTTTCGCTGGTAAGCTCACCTCGTGCAGGATGACTTCGATTTCGGCACGCGCTCCCGATATCTCGCCGCGATCCTCTGGTTTGCGCTCGCCCTCTTTTGCCTTGCGCTCGCGTTCGGCATGCTCTCGGCGCCTATCCAAGGGCATCCGGTTCTCGCCGTCCTCATCAAAGGATCCATCGTGTTGCTCCTCGGCGCCATCGGCATGGGGACGCTGGTGAGCGGCATGAACGCCCTCTCCGGCGCGAGCGGCAAGGCGCGGGGCGTGCCCGACGAGGCGCTCGCCCATTGCCTCACGTGCGGCGAGCGCACCCCGAACGACGTCGTTTGCCCTGTCTGCGGCGAGCCGCCTTGCGACCGGACGCGCTCGTTCCACGTCGACAAGCAGGGCTGGGGAGGCGCGGCGTTCGGCGTCGCGCTCTTCGGGGCCCTCTTCTGCCTCGGGCTCTTCATCCTCATCGGGCCTTATTACGACGGCGAGCGCCGCGTCTGGGTGCTGCTCGCTTGCGGCGGGCTCGCTTTGCTGCTGCTCGCCGTCGGCGGCGCGGGGCTCGTCGGCTCGCTCGGGACCTTGCGCAAAGGGCTCGGGGGCGGGTCGACCCTCTCGTATTCGGTGGGTGGCAAGGAGCGGCATGCGGGCGGCTCGGGGGCGGCGCTGTGGGGCAAGCTCGTCTGGCTCTCGGGGCAGGCGCGCGTGGTCGCGCCGCTCTCGCCCTACCCGGCGAACGAGGGCGGGTATCGGGTATCGGCGGGCGACATCGAATTCGCGGAAATGATCGCGACCCTCAATGCCGCGGGGATCGTGAACCTGGAGGACGTGACGACCTACCAGTTTCGCCTCGGCGAAGAACCTGCCAAGGAGGACGCTCCCCCGCGCGCCCGAGGCGACGGCCCGCTCCCGTTCACACGCACGAAAAGCCGATGCCTTCGTATCCGGCTCGCGCCCCTCTTGCGCACGGTGAGGCCGACAGGCGAGCCCGACGATGGCCTCTCGGACGTGTACTGCGTGGAGGAGCACCTCGCCTCCGAACCTCGAAACTCCGTGTACCGTTTCTTCGCGCAATACGTGGGCGACGACGTGATCAACGAGGTGGACGTCCGACAACTCCGCCACAGGCTCGACGAAACCCCCGTGCACCGCGCCCAGGCGATCACGCATGCGCGCGCCCTGCGCGAGGGCGGAATCGTCGTCGCGCAAGAACTCGTCGACGCCGTCCTCGGCGGCCTGCGCGAGGCCTCGAAGCAGCCGTCCGTCTAGCGGAACCCGTCCTTCGCCGCCCGCACCTTTCCGAGCGTCTCGGCCCCCTTCGTCCCGCCAAACTTCGCCCGCAAGCTCGGCTCGTCGACCCGCAAGAACGGATTCGTCCGGTGCTCCTCCGCCATCGTGGAGGGAACCGTGGGCTCGCCGCGGCTGCGTTTGTCCTGGGCCGCGACGAGCGCGCGCTTCACGTCCTCGTTTTCGGGCTCGGCGAACACCGCGAATCGCAGGTTGCTCACGGTGTACTCGTGCCCGCAATAGAGCTTCGTCTCGTCCGGGAGCCGACCGAGCTTCTGGCACAAAGAGGCATACATCATCGCCGGTGTGCCTTCGAAGAGCCGCCCGCACCCCGCGACGAACATCGTGTCTCCGGTGAACACGGCGTCGTTCACGACGTACGCGACCGCGCCCAACGTGTGTCCGGGCACGTAAAGCGGCCGAAACGTGAGACCTGCCGCATCGAACGGCGTCCCCTCCTCGACCCCGACCGTCTGCCCCGGAACCCGCCCCTGCGCCAGATCACTCGCGTGGCCGTAGACGGGCAGGTCGCCGAAGCGACCACGGAGCGCCTCGTTCGCGCCCACGTGGTCCCAGTGGTGATGCGTGTTCAGGATGGCCACGAGTTCCAGCCCCTCGCGCGCGAGGGCCGCGAGCACGGGCTCCGCCTCCGAGGGATCCACGACCACCGCCTCGCGCCGCCCCTCGTCGGCCACGAGATACGCATAGTTGTCGCTCAAACAAGGGACGGTGACGACTCGCATGCGGCACACCCTACTGCGCTCGCCGCCCCTCCTCAACAGATGCCGCCTGTGCCACGCCGTCCCCGCTCCCTCCTGGCAGGGGCGCCTCGATGGCACACTTCGGCACCACGGCACAGCCCCATTTCGTGAGGAAATTCGAGGGGCGGAGGCCGAGCGCTCGATGGCCCGCCGCTTGCTCAAAGGACCGGCATGATCAAACACGCTCGCTCCGCCTGGTGGCTCTTCGCTTCGCTGCTCCCCCTCACCGCGGCCGGTTATGGCTGCAGCGGCACGACCGACGTGCGCACGCCGACGACGGCCGAGGCGCGCGGCACGCTGCAACAAGCCCAGAGCTGCGCTGATCTCGAGCAGATGCTCAAGCAAGACGCCATCGCGAAGATGAACGCGCAGATCGACGCGATCATCGCCGAGATCGAGGCCAACGGCGGCTACTGGGGCTACCCCGATTACGGCTGGGAGGACAGCGGCTCGGTCTCGGTGGGCTCGGGCGGCGAAGTCCCCCCCTCCCCGGCCCCTGGCACCGGCGGATCGGGCGGCAGCTCGGGCAGCGGCTCGGGCAGCGGCGGCGCGTCGAACGGCGGCGACGGGTCGGGCACGCCCCCCGAGCATTCGGAGACGAACACGCAGGTCGCGGGCGTCGACGAGGCCGACATCCTCAAGACGGACGGCAATTACCTCTACCTCCTCCACGGGCAGAGCCTCCAGGTCCTGAAGTCCTTCCCCGCTTCGGATCTCGCGATCAACACGACCACGGCGATCGAGGGCAACCCGATCGAAATGTTCGTGACCGACGACCAGCTCGTCATCTACTCGCAGGTCGACGGCACACAGCTCTACACGGACGCGGGCGTGGAGCCGCGCTCGCCGTATTATGATTATTACGGCGGCGGCGTGGCGTACGACGGGTATTACAACCCGTACTACGCGCCGCTCACGAAGATCACGGTCCTCGGCCTCGACGCCGGGCAGACGACGGGCGTGCAAAAGGAGGTCTATTTCGAGGGCAACTACGCCTCCTCGCGCCGCGTGGACAAGCACGTGCGCACGGTGCTCTCCGGCGGCCAGCACGGCCCCGCGCTGAGCTACTACCCCGACCTCGGCAATAGCAACCCGCAGACGGTCGAGGAGTGGACGGCGGCGTTCGAGGACCTCCGCTTCAAGAACGCGCTCGCGATTTACGGCTCGACGATCAACGACTGGCTGCCCTACCGCTTCGAGAAGAGCAACGGCACCGTGTCGGCCATCGCGCCGAGCTGCAGCTCCTATTACGTGCCCACCCAGGGCTCCACGGCGTACGGCCTCGTGCAGGTCGAGTCGTTCGCCCTCGACAACCTCCAGGCGCCCCTCGCCGAGACGAGCATCGTCGGCGCCGTGCACACCGTGTATTCGAATGCGGACTCCCTTTACCTGGCGGCGCAGGCCTGGAAGGACCCAGGGCTCAACTGGAGCCTGCCCGTCGAGGCGGTCGACACCAGCGAGACGTTCGTGCACAAGTTCGACCTCGCGACGAACCCGGCGCAGCCCGCCTACGTCGCGACGGGCGCGGTGCCCGGCTACGTGAAGAACCAGTTCTCGCTCGACGAGAAGGACGGCCTGCTCCGCATTGCGACGACGCGGCAGCTCGCCTCGCAGACGGACTGGACGACCTCGAACAGCGTCTACGTCCTCGGCGAGAGCGAGGGCGCGCTCGTGCAGGTCGGCGCCGTCACGGACCTCGCCCCGGGCGAGCAGATCTATTCGACGCGGTTCATCGGCAATCGCGGGTATGTCGTGACGTTCCGCCAGGTCGACCCGCTCTTCGTGATCGACCTCTCGACGCCCGCGGCTCCGGCCGTCCTCTCCGAGCTCAAGATCCCGGGCTTCAGCGAGTACATGCACCCGATCGACGAGAACCACCTTCTCACGATCGGCCAGGACGCCACGAATGAAGGCCAGATCCTCGGCCTCGCGCTCCAGGTCTTCGACGTGACGAATGCGACGGCGCCGGCGCTGATGCACAAGTACGCGTTCTCGGGCTCGGAGTCGGGTTACTCCGAGGCGGCGTACAACCACAAGGCGTTCAACTGGTATGCCCCGAAGAACCTGCTCGCGTTCCCCTTCAGCGGCTGGAACCCGAACACGGGTGAGATGAAGAGCTCGCTCGAGCTCTTCAACGTGACGCTCGACGCCGGCATCCAGAAGCGCGGCTCGATCGACCACACGACCTTCTTCCAGGCCGATCCGTACGGCTACTGCAATGGCTACTACGGCGTCGACGTTCGCCGCGGCGTGTTCATCGACGATTACGTGTACGCCATCTCGTACGGCGGCGTGACCGCGAGCGACGTGAACAGCCCCGAGACCCTCGTCTCCTCCGTCGCCCTGCCCCAGCCGGCCCAGCCCTACGGCTACTGCGGGTTCTGAGAGCCTTACGCCGCGCCCCGGGGCTCGCTCCTCCCGGCCTCGGGGCGCGGCGGTTCATTCCGACGATCGCTCGCGCGTCATCTCGATCATCGTCGCGCGAAACCCGAGCGACGCAAAAAGCTTCTGCGCCGCCTCGTTCTTCGTAGCCGTCGCGAGCACGACGCGCGGCGCGCCGAGCTCCGATAACCTCTGAATCATCCCCACGCAGAGCGCGCGCCCCGCGCCGAGCCGCCGCGCCTCCGGCTCCACGTAAATGTCGTGCAGGGCGCCGCAAGCGTCGAGCAGCATCGTCCAGTCGCGCTTTTCGAGGCGCCCCCAGGTATACCCGATCACCTGCGCCGCGCCGTCCTCGCCCCGGGCCTCGGCCACGAGCACGACCGAGCCCTGCCGGCCGAGCTCGCTCGCGAGAAAGGCCCCGTATCCTCGCTCGTCGCCCATGGCGAAAAACCGGAGCGAATCGAGCGAATGATGAAACCGGACGAGCGCCGCGCCCATGCGGCCGAGGGCCGAAACATCCTCGGGCTTCGCCGGGCGAACGAGAACGGGAGCGGAGAGGGTCATGGGACCTCCTTAGCAACGGGTATACGAACGAGAAAGCGGACGGCTTCGAGCGTCTTCAATCGCGGAACCGGTGCCGGAGCTTCTCCACGCGCGCCTGGATGATCTCGCCGTGCGCCGCCTCCTCCAACGCCGCGCGCAGCTCCAGGTCGGCACACGCCTCCACGGCGATGCGGATGCGCCGCTTCGTGCCCTCGTCATTCGACTGCGAGAGCGCGATCGCCGCGCCGATGCGTCGCTCGGGCGCGGCGCCGGGGTCCTCCACGACCACCGCGAGATCCTCGGGCACGATGCGGCTTTCGCGATACCCGCCGCGCTCCGCGAGCAGGCGGCGCATCTCGTCGAGCCACACGGAAAAAGGTTTGTCCCGCTGATCGAGCTTTTCCAGGTCGAGCCGCACGACGCTGCTCTGCCCACGCGCGGCGCGGGCCTCCTCGATGCGCCGGAAGAGGATCTCGCGCCGCACGAGGTTCTCGTCGAGCACGGCGGCCGCCGTCCGGGCCACGCGGGGCGGCGGCGTGAGCGGCATGCTGCTCAGGACCGCGGCGCGCACGGGCAGGAGGAACTTCTCGTTGCGGCGCAGCCCGAGCAAGACGCCGTGAGAATGGCGGCGCACGTTCTCGATTTCCGTGTACGGGATGAAGCGCGGGCCGAAGTAGCCGTGAAACACCACGCCGTCGGTGCCGACCACGACCTCCCGGCTGCGCATGAATCGAAAGAGGGCCGCGACGAGCCCGAAGAGCCCCATGGATGGGAGGAGCACGAACGCGAAGAGGACGATCGGGTTCATCGGGCCTCCTTCGAAGGAGCTCGCCAGGAGGACCGCCACGAAAAGCACGGTGAGCGGCGTGGTGAAAAGCATGCCGGTCACGCCCAGGATCTCCCCCCACGGCACGCGCGACGCGGCGCTGGCGAGCGCGACGCGCATCACGCGCGCGGACGCCGCCACGCCCGCGGCCTCCAGCATTCGATGGCCCGTCTCGTCGTCGGGCACGTCGACCGTGACGTCGAACCCATCTTGCAGGCGCAACACCACGCGGCCCGGCGCCTCCAGCCAGCCTTCGGCGACCTCGCTGAGCTGGAACGAGCGCTCCCCCTCGCGCTCGGCGCGCACCACGATCGTCTCGCCCTCGATCGACAGCGATCCCGGCGAGGAATCGCCGCGCCGGCGTGATGGATTGCCGGCGACGATCGCCGCGCCGCCCGCGACGACCAGGCCGACGAGCATGCCCCACGAGAAGGCGCTCGTCAGGGCAAACCCCAGCACGGCGCAGAGCAGCGAGCCGACGAGGCTGCCGATCATGACGACGCGCGCGCGCCTCCGCCACCGCTCGGACGCGGAGAAGCCGACGCGCGTCTCCAACAATCGAAAGCCGTCCTCGGACAAACGCACCTCCTAGCCGTCGATCACCATCTCCGCGATCCGCCTCCGGTGATGCGCGGCGTCCCCGAACGCCGCGCGGCTCCACTGGGCGCGCTTGAAATAAAGCTGGACGTCGCACTCCCAGGTAAAACCGATGCCGCCGTGGAGCTGCACGGCCTTCGCCGCCGCGAACGCGTACGTGTCGGACGCGTGCGCCTTCGCCATCCGCGCGAGCTTCTCCGCTTGCGCGGGCGCGTGATCGATCGCCGCGGCCGCGCGGTACACGAGCGAGCGCGAGAGCTCGATCCGGGCGAGCATCTCGACGAGCGGGAACTTCACGGCCTGGAACGCGCCGATCGGCCGGCCGAATTGCTGCCGGATCTTCGCGTATTCGGTCGTCATGCCGAGCAGCCGATCCGCGCCGCCCACCATCTCCGCCGCGAGCGCCGTCCATATCCGCGGCATCACCCGGCCGAGGATCGACACCGCCGCGCCTCTCGCCCCGATCCGATCCGCGTCGCGCACCACCACGTCCTCGAACCGCACGGCCCCGCTCCGCCGCGTCGCATCGACGAGTTTGTCGGGTGACACCGTCACGCCCGGCGACGCGGCCGGCAGGGCGAACAGGCTCGGCCCCTCGGGCTCGGTCGCCGTCACGAGCACGAGCTCTGCGCTCGGCGCGTCCACGACGAGCTCCTTCGCGCCCGAGAGCAGGATCCGCTCTCCCTCGCGGCGCGCCGTGGCCTCGACGTGTGTATACGCCCAGCCCCCGCGCCGCTCCTCCGATCCTACGGCCGCGCGGAGCTTGCCCTCCGCGATGCGCGGGAGAAAACGCGCCTTCGCCTCCTCGCTCGCCGCCTCCTGGAGAACGAGCGTCGCGAAGAGCGTCCCGACAACCGGCAAGGGCAGGACCACGCGGCCCATTTCCTCCATCAGGACGGCGAGGCTCGTCATCGACATCTCGCTCCCGCCGTGCGCCGCAGGCACCACGAGGCCGAGCCAGCCCGCCTCGGCCGCCCGCGCCCATAGCCCCTCGTCGAAGCCCGCGGGCGTCTCCATCCATCGCCGCACGTCCTCCGTCTTGCAGGAACTCTCGAGCAGCTTCTTTGCTTCGCGCCGGAGGAGCGCCTGCTCCTCGCCATACCCGAAATCGTCGGGGATCCGAGCGGTGCTTTGCATGGTCCCTCTCCTCAGGTGCTCTTCGGAAGGCCGAGGATCCGCTCGCCCACCAGGTTCCGTTGAATCTCGCTCGTCCCGCCGCCGATGGTGAAGCCGAAGCTGTTCATGTACGCCCGCTGAAAATGGCCGCCGTCTGCCGCGCGCTCCGCGCCGAATGCATATTGCGCGAGCGGCCCCTCGAGCTCCTGGCCGACCGCCGCCGCCCGCTGCCCGAACTCGGTCGCCACGAGCTTGCTCAGGAACGGGAGCGCGAGCGGGCGCTCCTCGACGAGCCCGGGCACACGCGCCCGGAGCGCCGACGCGAGCAGCGCCTCCTCTTCGATCGCAAGCTCTGCAATACGATCTCGCATCACGGGATCCTCGCTCGCGGGGCGACCATCCCGAGACACTTCTTTGGCCAGCGCGACGAGACGCGCGACGTCCCCGCCCGCCGCGAGCGCCCCGCCCGTCGCGCTTCCTTCCGACGCGCCGCGCTCGAACGCGAGCGTCATGACCGCGAGGCGCCACCCGTCCCCTTCCCCGGCGAGCAAACACGAGGCCGGGACAAGGACGTCCTCGAAGAGCACCTGGTTGAAGCCGCCCTCGCCCGTCATCTTCACGAGCGGCCGCACCGACACGCCCTTTGATTTCATGGGGAACAGGAAATAGCTGATCCCCGCGTGCTTCGGCGCGCTCGTGTCCGTGCGCGCGAGCAGGATCATGAAATCGGCCCAGAGCGCCTGCGTCGTCCACACCTTGTGGCCATTGACGATGTAATGGTCGCCGTTCCGGACGGCGCTCGTGCGCAGGCTCGCGAGATCACTGCCGGCGCCCGGCTCGCTGAAGCCCTGGCACCACACCTCGTCGCAAGAGAGGATGTTCCGCAGGTAGCGTTGCTTCTGCTCCTCCGTACCCACCGCGAGGATCGTCGGCCCCGCCCAGTCGAGGCCGATGCGATTCACGATGAACGGCACGCCGGCGCGCCCCATCTCCTCGGCCACGACACGCTGCGACCCGGACGGCATCCCCTTTCCGCCATACGCCGCCGGCCACTCGACGCCGAGCAGCCCCGCGCCATACACCTGCTTTTGCCAGGCCTTGAGCCACAGGAATTGCTCTTCGGACTCGACCTCCAGAAACGTCTGCGGGAGCTTGAAGCCCGGGTCGGACGGACGGTTGTCCTGGAAAAACGCTCGCGCCCGCTCGCGCAGGTCACGCGTCTCGGCGGTGTCTCGGGTCGGGTCCATACGAGACGTACGCTACCATGAGGTTTTACCGCTGCGAAGAGGCCTGGATCGGGCTCGGCGCGCGCACGCCCATCGAACGGAGCGCCGTCTTCAGGCCCTCTTCGAGGTCGGCGACCGTCGTCAGCCCCGAAAGATCAACCCCGAGCTCCACGATGGTCTGCGCGACGCGCGGCCGGATGCCGCTGACGATCGCGCGCGCCCCGAGCAGCTCCGCGGCGCGCACGATACGCAGGAGGTGGTCGGCCGTCTCGGCGTCGAGCGTGTCGACGCCCGTCAAATCGAGGATCGCGAAATGCGCGCTGCGCTGGACGATCTCGTGCAGGAGCGCCTGCATGATCGTCGTCGCGCGCGCCCCGCTCACCTGCCCGACGATCGGCAACGTCAAGATGCCCTCCCATACCTGGATGATCGGGGTCGAGAGCGCCGCGATCGTCCGCGCCTGCTGCTCGATCAGGAAGGCATTCTCTTTTTCGGTCCGGCGCAGCGCGTCCTCCGTCACGCGGCGCTCCTCGACCTCCTGGCGGAGCCGCTCCAGCGCGACCGCGAGATCCGCCCGCGTGGCCGCGTCCGCCGCGAGGAGGCGCTCCAGATCGCCCTCCACGGTGCGATCCGAAGGGCGCACGATGAACTCGTCCGCCTCGTCGCCGCGGGACTGGAACGATATCTGCTGCGCCCAGCAATTCGAACCAAAGAGACGCGCGCAGAGGCCGGAGAACTTGCCGCCCATCATGCCCGAGCCCCAGCACACGGAGAGCGCGCGCTGGTACATGGCCTCCCAGCCGTTCGTGCAGCGGAATCGCCCGATCTCGCGCTCGCGATCCAGCGAGACGATCTCCCACAACCCCCAGCCCGCCGCCGCCGCGATGACCGCGAGCGAGGCAAACCCCTCCTCGAACGTGGGGAACGTGGTGATGTGCGCCCAGTCCCCGTCGACGCTGTCGCGCCCGCCGCTCTGGAGCGCGAGGTTGAATCGCTCGACGCCCACCATCCGCGAGAGGCCGAGCATGAGGCCGGAAATGGTGGTCTCTGTCCACATGAGCACGGACGCATGGCCGGCACAAGACAACATGCCCTTCGGCAAGTCGAACGACATGGGCACGCCGCCGACGCCGAACTCGACACGAGAATCAATCTTCGGTTGATCAGGGCCTCGGCCCCCCGAGACAAAGACGTCCGTCATGATCACCCCCCGGTGAATGCATCACGATACGCGTCCGGAACACGTTCGGACCCTCGGGCCAATCCTGAATTCAGCACCCGGGGGGTGCGCAAAACGCGCCGAGGCGCGACGGAGGGTTCAGAACGCGGGTTGCGCGCCGAATCGGGCGAGGTGGTGCTCCTCGTCGCCGAAGAGGGCGTTCAGGACGTGCATGCGCTTGAAATAGAGACCGATATCGTGCTCGTCCGTGATGCCGATTCCGCCGTGGAGCTGGATGGCTTGTTGCGTGACGTAGCGACCGCAAATGGCGAGCTCCACCTTGGCCGCGCTGACGGCGAAGCGGCGCTCCGCCGGATCGGGGTCCGAGACCTTGACGCTCGCGAGGATCGAGGTGCTCTTCGCGAGCTCGGTGCGGATGAACATGTCGACGGCGCGGTGCTGCAAGGCCTGGAACGTGCCGATCTTCACGCCGAATTGCTCGCGCGTCTTCAAGTAGTCGACGGTCATCGCGAGGGACGCGCGCATGACGCCGAGCCCCTCCGCGCACGCCGCCGCCGCGCCGAGATCCATGATTTCATCGAGCACGGGCGCCGCCGCGCCCTCGGGCCCGAGCCGGCTCGCCGCCGGAACGACCACGCCGGCGAGCGTGATCGTCGCGGCTTTTTGCCCGTCCATCGTGTTCACCGGCGTGACGCGCAGGCCCTCGGTCTCCCGCGGGAGCACGAAGAGGGAGATGCCGTCGGTATCGCCCGGAGTGCCCGCGGTGCGGGCCGAGACGACGAGGACATCCGCCGCGTGGCCATTCTGGACGAAAATCTTCTCGCCCTGGAGCACGTAGGCGTCGCCCTGTTTCGTGGCCGTCGTCTCGACCCAGGTCGGGTCATACCGGCCGCCGCGCTCGGCCCAGGCGAGGGCGAGGGTCGTGTCCCCGGCGATGAGCGGCGCGAGGTACGCCTCGTGTTGCTCGGCGCTGCCCGCGCGCAGGATCGCCGTGCCCGCGGCGAGCACGGACGCGACAAAGGGCTCGGGGACGAGGCCCGCGCCGAATTGTTCGAGCAAAATCGCGACGTCCACGAACGAGCCGCCGAGTCCGCCCGCGGATTCGGGGAACGCGAGCCCGATCCAGCCGAGCTCGGCCATCGTCTTCCAGAGTGATTTGCTATAGCCGACGGGGTCTTCCCGCAGGGCACGGAATCGGCTCACCGGGGACTCCTTCTTGAGGAAGGAGGCCATGGTGCTTTCGAGGAGCTTCTGGTCCGGCGTGAGGTCGAAATTCATGGCGAATCCCCGTCAGCTCGGCAGGCCGAGGATGGCTTTGGCGATGACGTTCTTCTGGATCTCGTTGCTGCCGCCATAGATGCTGGCCGCGCGCGCGTAATTGAACTGCGGGGGGACCGAGGCCTCGGCCTCGGGGATCGTGCCCGGCGTGTTGTGCCAGGAGAGCGCATCGTGCCCCATCACGTCCATCGCGAGCTCGTACATCTGCTGCATGATCTCGCTGCCGCGGATCTTCAAGATGCTCGACTCGGGCCCCGGCGCGTGGCCGAGCTCGGCCGACGCAATCGCCCGGTAATTCGCCATCTTGAGCGCCCAGAGCTCGATCTCCATCCGGGCGATCCGCGCGCGCCACGCCGGCACGTCGATCAGCGGCACGCCCCGCTCCTTCGTCGCCGCCGCGATCTGCTTCACGCGCCGCAAGGTCCGCGTCGAGAGCCCCACCGCCGCGATGTACGTCCGCTCGTGGCCGAGCAGCGCCTTCGCCAGCGTCCAGCCGCCGTGCAGCGGGCCGACGAGGTTCTCCGCGGGGACGACGACGTTCTCGAAGAACGTGTCGCAAAACGCCGGCGTCCCCGCGATCGTGAGCGTGGGCCGCGCCGTGACGCCGGGCGTCTTCATGTCGACGAGGAAAAAGCTGATGCCCGATTGTTTCTTCGCGGTCTTGTCGGTCCGCGTGAGCACGAAGATCCAGTCGGCGTACTGCGCGTACGTCGTCCAGGTCTTTTGCCCATTGAGCACGTAGTTGCCCTTGCCGTCGGGCTCGGCCGAGAGCTTGAGCGAGGCGAGGTCGCTGCCGGCGTTCGGCTCCGAATAGCCCTGGCACCAGACCTCCTCGCCCGCGAGGATCTTCGGCAAGAAGCGCTTCCGCTGCGCGTCGCTGCCGAACTGGAGAATGAGCGGGCCGACCATCATGAGGCCGAACGGGGAGAGCGCCGGGGCGCCGGCGAGCTCGAGCTCCTCCGTCAAGATGAACCGGCGCGTGACGTCGAGCTTGGCGCCGCCCCATTCCGCGGGCCAATGGGGCGCGACCCATCCCTTCCCGTGGAGGATGCGGTGCCACTCCATGATCTCATCGTGCTCGAAATGCCCGTCGACGGCCGCTTTCTCGCGGATGCGCGGAGGCATGGCCTCCCGGATCCACGCGCGGACCTCGTCGCGGAAGGCGCTCTGCTCGGGGGTGAAGGACAGGTCCATCAGGCTCTCCGGCTTCCGTCCATAGTGCGAACGGGCGCCGAAGGGAAGAGGCTCGTCGTCGGACGTATCTAGAACGCCGTCCCGTCGCGTCGGAGTATCGCGAGGGCGGCGCCGTCGAGCCCGAGGCCTCGAAACGTATAGAAGCAGGCTCACAAACTTGCCCTTTGGTGATTCCGAGCCTGTACCCTCCTCGGTCGAGCGGCGGCCGAGCGAGCCGGGGACGGAGAGGGAATGCCGAGGGTCATCGTCTGGATCGAGGGGATCGTTGTCGCGTGCGTGACGATGTCGGTCGTCCCGTTTGGCTGTGCGAGCCATATCGAATCTCC
Source organism: Polyangium fumosum (assembly GCF_005144585.1). GTDB lineage: Bacteria > Myxococcota_A > Polyangia > Polyangiales > Polyangiaceae > Polyangium > Polyangium fumosum. The sequence continues at coordinate 89,833 of NZ_SSMQ01000022.1, forward strand.
TCCGCTGAAACAAACGCCGACCGGCGAAGGGCCACACGCGCCGAACAAGACCATCGCGCGCCTGCGAGCGTGCGTCGAGGAGTACGGCGGGGACCTCGGCGGAGACGCCTTCGAGTTTCACTACGACGTGAAGGTCGACGAAGAGGGGCAGGTGGCCTCTGTGAAGTCGGACGTCTTGCATGCCGATTTCAGCGGGTGCACGCGGGCGGCGCTCCGGGCGATGGAGGTGCCGCCGGAGCTCTTCCGGACATGGATGTTCCAGCCGCTCGCTCGGGCAGACAGGCAGAACAACGCGGCGCGTGGGCTCGCCGGCAATCTCGTCATCGTGGGCGTGACCATCGCCCTGGCCCCCATCATCATCAAAGCGACCGGGGTGACGATCGTGTTTATGATCGGGATCGCGATCGCCGAGGAGGTCGTGGAGGCGGTTCGGAGGAGGAAATCAGAGAAGGACAAGTGCACGGACGGTTATGTGGAGTGCATGGATAGCAAGGTGGGTGACGAGCTTGGGAACAACTGGAATACATCCAGATGCGAAAACTGCTTCCGAATATGTCAAGACGAGAAGTCCTGGCCGCCGAGGGTGAGGATGTGGGAGGACTGGGTACCCTGCGGCCGCTTGGAACCCACCTGGCGAAAGTAGGACAGATATGTTGCGAAAATTGGAGCCGGAAGAGATCGCCTTTATCGAGCGAATCAACGCGGTCTTTTTGTCCGAAGAGCTGGACTTCGAGGAAGCGGTCCGCGAATATCGCCGAATCGAAGAGGAGTTCGTCGAGCGGGCAGGCGACAACGAGCACCATGTCGTGGAGACCAGGCGGCGCATCACGGAGTGGCTCCTGAGTGAGGCGCTCAGAGACGAGCAACCCCACGAGGTTTGCCGGGAGATCTGGCACGAGCTTTTGGAGCGTGGGTTCTCCGGCATCGAGAACCGCCACTGGATGAGCGGCATCTATGCACGGTGCTGCCAGATGAATGGCGAGTTCGAAGCCGGCCTTGCGGTGATCGAGCCGCTCATCGCCGAGGCCGAGCAGGGGCTCGCGGATCCGACGCTTCCACCGAACCCACGTGCCTTTTACGAACAAGAACTCACGAGGGACTGCAAGATACGAGACGAGCTCAAAGCCGGCATCCGAGGGTGAGCGAGGCACGTGGGTGGTCTCGACGGAGGACGAACGCGCCCTGCGGCCCACCTGGCGAAAGTAGGACAGATATGTTGCGAAAACTAGAGCCGGAAGAGATCGCCTTCATCGAGCGAGTCAACGCGGTCTACTTGTCCGACGAGCTGGACTTCGAGGAAGCGGTCCGCGAATATCGCCGAATCGAAGAGGAGTTCGTCGAGCGGGCAGGCGACAACGAGTACCATGTCGTGGAGACCAGGCGGCGCATCACGGAGTGGATCCTGAGCGAGGCGGTCAGAGACGTGCAGCCCCACGAGGTGTGCCGGGAGATCTGGCACGAGCTTTTGCAGCGCGGATTCTCCGACGTCCAGAAGCGCTACAACATGAGCGGCATCTATGCGCGGTGCTGCCAACTGAATGGTGAGTTCGACGCTGGCCTCGCGGTGATCGAACCGCTCATCGCCGAGGCCGAGCAGGCGCTCGCGGATCCGGCGCTCCCGCCGAACCCGCGTATTTTTTACGAATACGCGCTCCCGATCGACCGCAAGATACGAGACGAGCTCAAAGCCGGCATCCGATCGCTCATGCAACGAATCGAAGCGGTCTACTTCTCCGACGAGATGAGCTTCGAGGAAGCGGTTCGCGAATATCGCCGAATCGAAGAGGAATTTGTCGAGCGGGCAGGCGACAACGAAGCCGATGTCGTGGAAACCAGGCGGAGCATCACCGAGTGGCTCCTGCGCCATGCGCTCGAAAAAGAGCAACCCCACGAGGTTTGCCGGGAGATCTGGCACGAGCTTTTGCAGCGGGGGTTCTCCCGCATCGAGGAACGACACAGGTCAAGCCGCATCTATGCGCGGTGCTGCCAAATGAATGGTGAGTTCGACGCCGGCCTCGCGGTGATCGAACCGCTCATCGCCGAGTCCGAGCAGGAGCCCGAGGATGCGGCGCTCCCGGACCCGCATGCATTTTATGAACACGCGCTTGAGAAGCACCGCGAGATACGAGACGAACTCAAAGCCGGTATCCGACGGTGAGCGGCGCACGTGGGGAAGGTCGCTCCACCTCCGCCCGGAGGTCGCTCCACCTCCGAACGGAGGTCGCTCCACCTCCTCCAAGAGGTCACCCCCCTCCACTCGGCGGCCGGCCTGGCTCCCCGAGGAGGTCCACCTCCTCCGCCTCGAAGTCGGCTGACTCCGCCCGGAAATCAGCTTCCCCCCCCAGGAAACCGTCCACCTCCGCCAGGAGATGCAGCACCTCCGATGTGCGGTTGTTCACCTCCGGGAGAAGCCCCCGCATCCCCTTCCGGACGTCCGGAGCCTCCGGGAAGAGGTCGTCGAACGCCAAGGAGGGGTCCTCCACCGCCGAGGAGACATCCTCGATCTCCGGAAAGAGGTTGTCTACCTCCGCTGGGGAGAGCCCTACGGCGTCGTCGCGGTGAACTGCACGCCGCCGCCATCCTTGGCGATCTGTGGCGTGATGATGACGTTGGGGGGAGGCTCCGGGGGACGGCTCGCAATCCCGATGATCAGGCCCGTCAGGGAGAGCCCTCCCACGATGCCGCCCACCGTGGCAACCCCTGTCCACGTGGCAGCAGCCGATTTCGATTCCGCATTGTTCACCTGGACAAGGCCAACCGCCAGGGCCCCCAATCCGAGCCCCATTCCGACGCCGCTGGCAATCATGAGGCTCTGAGGCCACGTGGATTGATCCGCCTTCGCTCCATTCGACAAGTTCGCATTGATATTAAAATGAATCGGCGGGGTGGGAAACTGGACATATTGCGCATGGATGCGCTGCTGCATCGCGATCCGTAGCTCCTTTCGTTCCCCGGCTTTGATGTCCACGTGCGTCTCGTTCATCCAGTACCCGGAAGCGTTCGCTTTGATCTCGTGGCTCCCGGGCTCGACATAGATCTCGTCGTGGTAGGGCCAGTCCATCACGAGTTCCCCGTCCACCGTGATGCGCACGCCGGCGATGTTGATCCGGAGCGCGATCGTCCCGAGGCGCTTCGCGCAGTAGGCCAATACCGTCCGGACCTCCGTGACCGGGTGCAACTTGTAGTCGCGCAGGGCCCAGAACGCGATGACGTCCTGGATGTTGCGTGCGCAAGGGAGGAACAAACCTGCACGCGCCTGGGCCAAACCAAGCTCCAATTGTGTATCCGGCAGGCTGTTGTGCGCGTAGGCATCCTGGTACTTTTCGAGCGCCGCCGCGACCTTGCCTGCTTTCTCCAACGCCTGCGCCTCCAGGAGGAGCTTCCTCGTCGATTCGTGGAAGGTCGTCATGAGGGCGCGATCGGTCGTGTACACGGTGTACGGGATCTCCAATTTCTCGGGCACCTGGATAGGTTCCGTGGGGGCCGGAGCGCCGGCCCCTTCCTCGGCCAGCGACACCGACGAGGAGACCGAGACCGCGAGGAGGAGCGTGCTTGCGAGGAGAAGGTGCTTCATGAGAGGCACGCTACACCCGCCCTCCTAGGCTGGTCAAGACGAACCGTTTGCCCGCGGCACGTCGTCAAACCCTACGTGTTCGCGGGCAAACCTACGGTTCGTCCAGGACCGACGGTCCTTCAGGGGTCCCGCCCGACCTCGTCTCCGTCGCTTTTGCGCAGCTCCTGCGGGGTGCGGCCCGTCCAGCGACGGAAGGCGCGATAGAAGCTGCTCCGCTCCGTGTAGCCGAGGAGGAAGGCGATCTCCTGAATCGAGAGGGATCGATCCTGCAGATAACGGTCGCAGAGGGCGCGGCGTTGCTCGTCGAGCAGATCGTTGAAGACGACGCCCTCGTCCTTGAGGCGGCGTTGCAAGGTGCGCGGGCTCAAGGCGAGGCGCCGGGCGATGTGATCCTGGGACGGGGCGCCGCCGCGCAGCTCCTCGACGAGGAGGCGGCGCACGCGAGCGGCGAGTCCATGGTCGTGCGGGAGGCTCTCGATCTGGCTCCGGGCTTGCTCCTCCAGATAGGCGCGGAGGCGTGGGTTGGCGAGGCGAAGCGGCCGTTCGAGCTCCTCGCGATCGACGATCATCCGTGTCTCGGGCATCTCGAAGCGCACCGGACAGCGGAACGCCTCGTCGTAAGGGCGAAGATCCCGCGGGGCGGCGTGCTGAAACCAGACCTCGCGCGGCCGATAATCCTCGCCGATGTAGATGCTGAAGCTCTTCACCCAGGTCGCCGCGATCGACTCCGCCATCGCGCCGATCCGGCCGATGGATGGATGCAGCACGCGGCGGAGGCGAGCATCGCCGCCCTCCAGGTCGAGGGTGGGAAGCAGCATCTCGTGGATGAGGTGCCGGTAGCGGTCGGCTTGCAGCACGGCGTCGCCGAGCGTGGCGGCGTGCGCCGTCATGTACGTGAGGAGGTTTCCGTGATCGAGCTCGAAGACAGCGCCGAAGGCCAGCCCGAGCGAGCCTCTCGGAAAGCGTGGGGCCGCGATGCGCCACAAGGCCACGTAACGCGCCATGGCGACGCGCTGATCGGGATCCACGAGCTCGATCTCCCCGACGCCCGCCTCGACGAGGAGCGGCCGTGGATCGAGGCCGGCGCCTTCGAGGACGCTCGCCATGTGCCGGAGGGCGCCCGCGTGAACGGTGCTCGTCACCTCCGGCGCGCGGAGCGAACGGACGCCCTCGCGCGGCTCTCGTTGGCTCGGGGCCGCCCCTGCGAGCCCCTCCTCCGCGATCGTGTGCCTGCCCATCGCCTCTGTTCATGACATCGGCGCGACGTGTGGGAGGCGTTGGTTTCTTGCCTTCGTGTCGGCGAACGCAACAACGTTGTCGCGAGCAGACACTGGCGAGAACGCGAAAGGGCGGGCATTCTCGATTTCATCGGTGAGCGCAAAAAGCGCGGGGGCAGCGCCGGATCGGCGGCCCGCGCGGCTGCGTTCGCGATTCATGTCCCACGCGACCGCGTGTCGTGTGACGGAAGGAGAATGGTCATGCTCAAGAAGATCCTCGCTGGTTTTGGTCTCGCGTTGTCGCTCGTCGCGTGCCTGGGCGCGCCGGAGGAGGCGGCAACCCCGGAGGAAGGCGAGACCGGCGTCGCGGAGCAGGCGCTGCGGCCATCCGGCAGCTATCGCACCTACTACAGCGACGCCTCGCATACAGTGGCGATCGGCTGGTACAACATGGAGTGCGATTGGCGCTACGACTCGTCCGACGGTGACTTCAGCAATTACTACAAGGAATACCGCTACGATTGCGCCCCGCCCGCCGATCCCTTCCTGCCGTCGACGAAGTGCTGGAGCTGCACGACGCCGACGTCGTGCTCCCTCCGGGCGTGCCCGTAGAGGCCTGCTTTCGCGCTGCGAGGTCACGAAGCGATCTCGCAGCGCGCCTCCCGCGACGGTCAAAAGCGTTTGCGGAAGCCCAGCTCGGTGGGGGCGTGGATGTAGAGGAGATAGGGGTCGGGACGTTGCCACACCCCCTCCGGGGCCGGGGGCACGTCGTCGGTGTAATAGGCAATGCCCGCGCCGCTGCGCACGAGGAAGTCCGTATCCCGGGCGACCGGAATGGCGACCGAGATGAGCAGCTCGGCGCCCCCACCCCAGCTCGGGGCGTACAGATCGAACGGCGGCACCCAGCAGTGGCCGAGGCCGAGGCCGAGCGTCGCGGCGATGTCCACCCCGCTGCGCGTCGTGATGCCGAGCCCCAGGAGCCCGTAGATCCCGAGCGTGTGTGCCAGGGAGTTCCCGCCTCTGGAAATCCCTTCTTGGGTATTCATGTACCGCAGTCCGACACCCGCGCGAAAGAGGCCGAAGCTGCGCATGTAATCACCCGAGAGCCCAATGAGCAGCGGTTCATGGACGGCGTCGTCATAATCGTACCTTTTGTTAGAACCCCTCACCGCGCCTATGTAAAAGGGCGTCAGGCCAGCGCTCGCCGAGATGACGTGCTTGCGCGGCTCCGCGTCGCGGGCCGGAGCAGGCGGCTCCGCGGCGGACGCATGGAGAGCCATCGAAGTCACGAGGAGCGCGGAAGCGAGGGACGTCGAGAAGCGAAGGGCGATCATCATGCGGACGGGAGCAGCAATGTCGATGCCACACGCTTTTTCGCGGCTATCGCGAAAGGCGCGTGCCTTCGGCGCGGCGCGGCTGCCGGCGGCGCGGGACACATGGATCAGGGATGTTGCCGGCCCGCGACATGTTGCCCGCCGCCACACCTTCGCAGGGCTAAGGGCACGCTGGCGGGACGAACGCAGGGTCGACGAGATCCCCCGCCACGTTGCCCGCGCCGCCGAAGTCCTTCTCGAACTCCCACGGGTTCACGTCGAAGAGCTCCTGCTCGGTCCAGCCGTTCGCGGCATGGATGAATCCCTGCGTCGTGAGGTTCGTGGCGAGCGGCGCGTCTGGCTCGCCGGCATTGACCATCGGCGGCTTCGCGCTCGTCGGCGCGAGGGTGCACGTGTCGAGGCAAGCGAGGAACGGATTGCAGGTGTCTTTCTCGACGTACCCGGCGTGCTTGTCCTTGCTGGAGAACACGACGGGGAACGGCGCGCCGTCCTTCATGGCCGTGGCGCAGGCGGGCAGGTCCCCACAAGCGCCACATTCGGTCGTCTTTTCGCAGAGCGTGGCCTGGTGGCCGACGGCGCGCATCGCGAGGATGCCCGCGGGCGGCGGGACGGACGGGTCGATCGTCACGCCAAAGGCTTCGTTGTCGCCCGCGTGCGCCGTGAGGCCACAATCGCGCTCGTAAAGGTGGTCGTAGACGATGTGGATACGCGTGGCGTCGTCGGGGTGCGGGCGGACGCGGTACACGATGCCGCCCCGGGGGCATCCGTCCTCGGGATCGAGGGAGAGGAACGGGAGGTAACTCTCGGCGAGGGACGCCTCGTACGTGTCGTCGAGGCCGTCGCCGTCCTGATCAACGACGATCATGCCGCCGCCGCTGCCGCTGCCGGCGCCTCCGCCGCCGCCACTCCCGCCGCTCCCGCCCCCGCCCCCGATTCCGCTGCCGCTCCCCGCGCCTGCGCCCGTGAGGATCGGACCCGCGCCGGCGCCGCTGCCGCCGGTGAAGGTATCGACCGGGGGCGAGCTACAGGCAAATGTCCACAGGGCATACGGGATGAGGAAGGAAACGGCAGCATGCATCCCGCCATGATCACGGGGTCATGCGAGCGTGCGGAAGGTGTTCGTCACGCGCCGTCGGTCACGGCTCCGACCACGCCGTCGAAGAATTCCCCGCAGCCCGTCTCGTCGAGGAGCCGATTCCATCCACGCTCGTCGAAAGGCTGGGGCAAGCCGTGGTTCGTGAGCAGGACGGCGATGAGCTGCCGCGAAGGATCGACCCACATGTACGTGCCCGCGCCGCCCGCCTTGCCATACGAGCCCGGGGAGAGGCGCAAGCCCCCGTTCGAGAATCGCGGCGCGAAGAGCTCCCAGCCAAAGCCCTTCGGCGTCGACATCAGGTTCATGAGCGGCGACATGTCCGTCTTCCCGGCGTCGACGAAGGGCGTCTGGTTCGCGACCATTTCGGCGGCGAGCTCCGGCGCGAGGATACGCTTTCCGGCATACGTGCCGCCGCCGAGCACCATCTGGCAAAACGCGGCCACGTCCTTCACCGTGGAGAACGCGCCGTCGCAGCCGCACACGCCGCCGAGCAAAAAGTCGAGGTCGTCCTGCACCGCGCCCCGCACGAGCGTGCTGCGCCGCTCCGTGGGGCCCGTCGCCGCGATGCGCGGCTTTAGCGCAGGCGGCGGATTGTACGTCGTGTCGACCATCCCGAGCGGCCTCCACACGTGATCACGGGCGACCACGTCGAGCGTCGTGCCGGAAGCCACCTCCACGAGCTTGCCGAGCAAGCGATACGTGAGGTCGCTGTATTCGACCTTCGTCCCCGGTGGATATTCGAGCGGTGTCGCCGCCATTTTCCGCCATATCTCGTCCGGCTTGCCGTCGTAGATACGGTTGTCGAGCGGAAGCCCCGACGAATACCGGAGCATGTCCCGCACCGTCACCCGCTCCTTCCCCTCGCCCTTGAACGCCGATAGGTACTTGACAACCGGATCGTCGAGGCGGAGCTTGCCCTGGTCGACGAGCACGAGCGCCGAAATGGCCGTCGACACGACCTTCGTCATTGATTCGAGGTCAAAGAGAGTGTCGAGCGTGACGGGCTCGCCGCCCCCGCGGACTTTCCTGCCGTACGCGTGCTCCGCGACGATCTTGCCATGCCGCGCCACGAGGGCCGCGAATCCCGGGAAGGCCTCGTCGTTCACGCGGCGCTCGAGGCGCGCAAACGCGTCCTGCAGCCGCGCGAAGGACATGCCCACGTTCTCGGGGGCATCCGGCACGAGCGGCCCCGTCGAGGGCGCGGGCGGCCTCGGCGCGACCCTCGCCTCCGCGCCGCCCGACACAGGCGTCGGGCAGCAGGCCGAGGCGAGGAACAAGGCCCCAAACCCCTGGAGGAGTCGGCGGCGATCGATGGGGGACGTGAACTGGCCCATAAGAAGGGAGATTCTTCGTTGGCGGGGGATGGAAGCTTCCTTGCGGGTACACGCGTGGCGTGGGCGCGCAAGCGCAACATTTTGCCGACATTCACACGGGCAGCAAGTTCCTCGTCGGGGGGGTGGGCCATTTTGGGTCCGAGGTTTGGAAGCGGGGCCGGGCGCGCCCGCGCAGGCGCCCGCGCGCCCCTGGGGCAGGGCCCGTCACTTGGTGCCAACGGATTTCGATGGCGTCCAGGCAGGCGGATCACTGGCAGGGAAGGACTCCTCGGACGCCTCGTCCACGAGCTCATCCGCGGCCGTTTTCGGCTCGAGCACCCGGCTCTCCCCTTCCCAGGCGATCGGCGGCCTTCCGTGCTCGGGCTCGTCCGCCGGCGTGCATCCGCTCGGCTTCTCGGGCGGGGCCGTTCGCTCGTTTTGATCCCCAGGGTTCCACGTCTGCGCCATGAGGTTTCCTCCCACAGGTCTCATGCCCGCCTCGCCGCAGACCGCAAGAGGGGCGAAGAACGGGCCGGGTCGACCGCGATGCGGCGCGCCGAGCGCAACCTCAATGGATCACTCGGCCAAACCCTGGACGCAGGTCCCGCCGCGCCCAACGAATGCGGCGAGGCCGAGCCGCGGGGCATCCGGCTGGCCGCACGCCACACGAGGAGGCAGACCATGGCCGAAAAAAACAAGGACGAGAGCAAGGGCACGATGACCGTCCAGGAGGCAGGGCACCTCGGCGGCAAGGAGGTGCAACACCAGCGAGACCTCCGCGATCGGAAGGAGGTCCGCGGACAGGCCTACGACAAGCCGGGGCCGCCCGAGGGGACGGCGTTCGGCATCGGCGCGGTCACGCAGGCGCTGTCCGGCCTGGAGTTCCCCGTGACGAAGCAGGACCTGCTCGCGCGGGCGGGCAACCAGGAGATCGAGTATCGCAAGGGGCAGCCCGTCTCGCTTCGCCAGATCGTCGAGGACCTCGAAGACGAGGAGTTCCCCTCGATGGCGAACATCGTGCAGGCGGTGAGCGCCGCCCTCAAGGAAGAGGGGCTCAGCGGCGGTGAGAAAGACGAGAAGGCGGCTTGAGGCCGTGCGGGGGCACCTCACGACGGAGGTGCCCCCTCGTGTTCATTCGACGGTGACCGTCTTCGCGAGGTTGCGCGGCTGGTCGACGTCGTTGCCCTTCAGGTTCGCCACGAAATACGCAATGAGCTGGAGCGGGAGCACCGTGAGGAGCGGCATCACCTCGTCCGGCGCTTTCGGGATCCACACGATGTGCTGCGCGAGCTCCAGCATCGCCTCGTCGCCCTTCGTGGCAATGGCGATGACCTGACCCTCGCGGGCCCGGACCGCCTGCAGGTTCGAGAGTATCTTGTCGTATTGCGCGTCGCGCGGGCAGACCGCGACGACCGGGAGATGCTCGTCGATCAGCGCGATCGGGCCGTGCTTCATCTCGCCGGCTGCGTAGCCCTCGGCGTGCGCGTAGGAGATCTCTTTCAACTTGAGCGCCCCCTCGAGCGCGATCGGGAAGCCGAGCCCACGGCCGAGGAAGAGCACGTCCTTCGCGTGCACGAGCTTCTTCGCGATGGCATGCACGTAATCGGCGTCGCCGAGGATCTCGCGCTGGTGGCTCGGGATCTCCCATAACGCCTGCAGCACCTGCTGCGCGCGCTCCTGCGGCAGCGTGCTGCGCCGCCGGCCGATGTACACCGCGAGCAAGAGCAGCGCCGCGAGCTGCGTCGTGAAGCATTTCGTCGAGGCCACGCCGATCTCGGGGCCCGCGTGCGTGTAGAGCGCGCCGTCGGACACCCGCGGGATCGCGCTGTCGAGCACGTTCGCCACCGCGAGGACCCGCGCGCCGCCCGCCTTCGCCGCCTTCACGGCCGCGAGCGTATCGGCCGTCTCGCCCGACTGGCTCACCGCGATCACCAGATCGTCCGGATAGAAGAGCGGCTCGCGGTAGCGCACCTCGCTCGCGAGCTCCACGACCGAGGGCACCTTCGCGAGCTGCTCCATCCAGTAACGACCGGCGATCGCCGCATGGTGGCTCGTCCCGCAAGCCACGAAGTACACACGCCGGATCGACTGCGCCACCTCTGGCGTCACGCCCATCTCGGCGGCGTACACGTCGCCCTCGGCGAGGTCGATCCGGCCGCGCAGGGTCGCCTCCACGACCTCCGGCTGCTCGTGGATCTCTTTGCGCATGAAATGTTTGTAGCCGCCGCGCTCGGCCTGCACCGGGCTCCAGTCGATGTGCTTCGCCTTCCGCGTCACGACCTCGCCCGAGACGGTCTCGCAACGCATGCCCGAGGCGCGCAGCTCCGCCACGTCCCCGTCCTCCAGGAAGATCATCGAGCGCGTGTACGCGAGCAGCGCCGGGATGTCGCTGCCGCAGAGCATCTCGCCCTCGCCGATGCCCACGACGAGCGGCGAGCCGTGCCGCGCCACGACCACCACGTCCGGCTCCTCGCGCGACACCACCGCGATCGCGTAGGCGCCCACCACGTGCCGAAGCGCCGCCTGCACCGCGGCAAAGAGCGGCTTTTTCCCGCGCGACAGCTCCCGGTGGATCAGGTGCGCGACGATCTCCGTGTCCGTGTCCGAGAGGAACTTCACCCCGTCGACTTCGAGCTCCTGCCGCACGGCCACGTGGTTCTCGATGATGCCGTTGTGCACGACGGCGACCGAGCCGGCCGAGTGCGGGTGCGCGTTCGCCTCGCTCGGGCGGCCGTGCGTCGCCCAGCGCGTGTGCCCGATGCCCGTCGAGCCCGCGAGGGGCCGCTTCTCCAGCGCTTCCCCAAGCCGCGCGAGCTTGCCCAGCGTCCGCACGATCTCGATGGAATGGCCGTCATGGATGGCGACGCCGGCCGAGTCGTACCCCCGGTACTCGAGCTTCCGCAACCCGTCGACGATGATGGGAGCCGCATGCCGCGTCCCGACGTAACCCACGATCCCGCACATCGGATGCCTCGCTTCGGAGAGCGGCACGCGCGCCGCTGCCGAGGTGTAACCCGAGCCGCGGCGCTGAGCGAAAAAAGTTTGGCGTCGGGAGGCGCCCTGGCAGGTCAGGCGACGGCCTCGTTCTGCCCTGCACGCGTGCGGCGCGCGAAGGCGATCGCGATCCCGCAGGCGATCGCGGACACGAGCGCGGCGCCCCCGAACGCGAGGGCCCCGCCCCCGCGACGATAGACGTGGATCCAGCCGAGCATGCCGGTGACGGAGCCCGCCGAGACCGTGGCTACGAACACGCCCTGCGCCGTCCCGAGCAGGTGCCTCGGCGCACGATCTTTCACGTAAGCGAGGGCTGAGATCCACGCGAGCCCGAAGGCGATCCCGTGGAGCGGCTGGAGCGCGACGAGCGGCAGAAAGCCCGGGACGAACCCGATGAGGGTCCAGCGGAGCGCCGCGACGCCGTACGCGACGGCGAGCAGCACGGGCGCGCGGACGCGGGACGCGAGGGCGCCGGCGTTGGCCATGAGCAGGACCTCGGCGAAGACGCCGACGGCCCAGGTCGCGCCGAGGACACGCGGCGAGGCGCCCCGCGCGAGCAGGTGGAGCGAGAAGCACTGGTCGTAACAGGCGAAGGCGGCCTGGGCGAAGAACGCGGAGGCGAGGAAGAGGCGCACGTCGGCGCTCGCGAGCAGCGCGCGGATCTGCGCGGCCGAGGGCCTCGCGGGGACGGGCACGCGGGAAGGGAGCGCGAAGGTGACGCCGAGCGTGACGAGGAGGAGCGCAGCGATGGCGAGCGGGATTTGCACGGCGGAGGTCGGCTCGAGCCCGCCGGCGAGGACGGCGGCGACGAGAAACCCCATCGAGCCGAAGAGGCGCGTCGCGCCGTAGGGCACGTGCCCCTCGCGGGCCGCTTCGAGGGCCACGACGTCGGCGAGCATGGACATGGGGGAGCGGAAAAACCCGAAGACGACGACCGGCAAGAGCAGCGCGGCGAAGCTCGCGCCCCCGCCGCCCGCGAGCGCCGCGACCCCGGCAAACCCGACGAACGCCCCGGCGCACGCGACGCGCAGGAGGTGACCACGCAGGCCGAGCGCGTCGGCCACGAGCCCGAACACCGGCGGGCCGATCACGCTCATCGCCGGGAACGTGGCCGTGAGCAGGCCAAAGGACAGGCCCTCGATGCCACGCGCCGCGAGCCACGGCGGGAAAAACGGCAAATACACGCCGATCACCGCGAAGCTCGCGAGGTAGTAGAGGCGGAGCGCGACGACGCCGGGCACGAGGGGCCGAACTGTGCGCGACCGATCGGGCCACCGCAACGTGGCGCCGCGCGGCAATGGCCGAGGACGGCCGAGCGCCGGTGTTTCCCGCGATGGGGCCCCGGCGGACCCGGGGTACCGTCATCCGCTCGCCAGCGCCAAGCAGTGGGGAGGAGGAAAGCGATGCACGACCACCCCACGCACGGCAGCCACGACCACCAGCACGGCGAAGGCTGCGGGCATACGGCGATCCGGCACCAGGGGCACACCGATTACCTGCACGACGGGCACCTGCACCACGCGCACGGCGATCACACGGACGAGCACGTCATTTCGGTGGGTCAGGCGAACCGCGACGAATGCACGCCCTCGCACGCCTGCGGTGGGCACGCGCAGGGCCACGCGCACGGCCCTGCGTGCGGCCACGATGGCGTCCCGCACGGGGATCACGTCGATTACCTCGTCGGCGGGCACCTGCATCACCCGCACGGCGGGCATTGCGACGATCACGGCAAGCTCGAGCTCGCCTGATCCGCTCGCGCGACAGTCGGCTTGCGGCCCGACCAGGCCGGCTGGTAGCCTCCCTCGGTTGGAGGTTCTTTTCATGAAATCGAAGGACGATCGGCAATCGATCGAGCGCCCGTTCGGGCGCGTGCTTCTCTCGTGCCTCGGCGTCGCGCTCGCCTCGCTCGCCGTGGCTTGCTCGGACGGCTCGAACAACAACCCGAGCGGCGCGGGCGGTGACGGCGGCGACGGCGGCTCCGGCGCGGCGGGCGGCGCGGGCGGCCAGGGTGGTGAAGGCGGCGACGGCGGCGACGCCCCGATCGTCTACCCCGCGGAGCCCGAAGAGGTCGCGAAGTTCAACCCCGCGCTCGGCGAGCTGCCGGAGGGCCTCGCGATCGACGGGACCACGGCGTACGTGGTTTACTCCGTGGCCCCCAAGGTCGTGAAGGTCGACCTCGAGACCGGCGCCGTGACCGATTACGGCGAGATTCCGGGGCCGATCGGGATCGCGTTCCCGCAGGGCGCCGCCCTCGACGCGCAGAAGAACCTGTACGTCGCGGTGAAGAGCGAAAACCCGGGGATGTTCATGCCGGGCATCTACAAGTTCCCCCCGGGCGGCGGCACGGCCACGCTCTGGAGCTCGCACCCTTCGATGAGCTTTCCGCGGCATATCGCGTTCCATTCCTCGGGATACGGCCTCGTCTCCGTCCCGAACGCGGCGCGGATCTACGTCGTCTCGCCGAGCGGGATCACGGATGATCCGGGCGTCTCGCAGCTCCTCTCGGGCGACCAGACGTCGGCCTGCGCGTATGGCGAGTTCCTTTCGTACGGCGTCACGAGCACGTTTATCTCCGGCAACACGTTCTTCGCGACGAACGCCGACCGCGCGTACATCTTCCAGGGCACGTTCGACGGCCAGACCAGCGAAATTGCGCCGGACATGGTCGCGGGCCCGGACTGCGGGACGCTCGGCGGCGCCGAGAGCATCCTCGAGGATCCGGTGAGCCTCAGCTTGATGCTCGCGGTCCGGCGCACCGACAAGATCATGCGCGTCGAGTTCACCGGCGGGATGCAGGTCCTCGCCGAGACCGCGCTTTACGAGCCCTCGGCCATGGCGATTGGCGAGACGAAGAAGGGCCGCCACCTCTACGTCACGAACTCGGCCCACAACACGTACAACAAGGGCGGCATCCCCGGCCTCGTGCGTATCCCCCTCGACAAGGCCAAGGCCAAGTAAAGCCGCTGCGCACCTCGCCCGGCCCCTTGCTGCGCCGCAGCAATCTCCTCCCTTCTTCCCCATCGTAACCTTGATCTCTCGTCTGCGGCGCTTGTTGCACCGCCGCAGACGACGCTTGCCTTCCTGCCCCCACGCGCCTAGGCTCGATACGATTTCCGTGGAGGTTTGCCATGGCTTTGCGTGAGGTTTCCGTGGGCGTGCTTTTTTTGCTTCTGGCGGCGGCCTGCGGGTCGACCCCGGATCCCGAGGCGACGGGCGGCCAGGGGGGCCAGGGAGCCTCGGGCGGAAATGGGCCGGGCGGCGCGGGCGGGCAAGGCGGCGCGGGCGGGCAAGGCGGCAGCGTGCCTTATCCGCCCGCGGACGCGTTCGATCCGGCGTACGACGCCTATTTCGATCCGCCCGCGGCCGGCGAATACGTCGACGATTACCGCGTCGTCGGCGAGATCAAGCCGCCGTCCTGGTCCTGGGGCAAGATCGAGCTCGTCGAGGGCCTCCAGCGCTACCGCACGGAGGGCTACAACGTCCGCACGCAGAAGCTCCGCTGGGAGGACACGTTCGAGGACGACACGTACAAGCTGAAGACGTATTTCGGCGCGCTCAACCAGCAGCTCGTCGACGGCTTCAACATCCATTACAAGGACGCGTGTGCCGGCGAAGCGGGCAAATCGGGCGCGCCGGCCTGCGGCAAGAAGGGGCCGATGCGCCCCGAGGCGCGGTTCGTCCTCTTGCACCACGGCCCGAAGACGGCGTCGCTCTCGTGTGACAAGACGAAGACGCCCGTCTTGCTCGTGCACGGCGCGATGCAAAACGGCAACGTCTGGCTGCTGCCCGGCGGCGACGACGGCGCGGGCAACGCGTACCCGGGCACGGCGCAGAAGACGGGCTTCGTGCAATGGCTGGAGGAGCGCGGGCATTGCACGTACGCGCTCACGTTCGGCACGTTCCACGGCGACAACTTCAACCAGGCGACGAACCTGGCGAACGTGATCCGCCGCGTCTCCGCGCTCGTGGGCCAGCCCAAGGTCGACGTCGTGGCCTGGAGCAAGGGCGTCCTCGCGGCGGACGTCTACCTCTCGAACGTTTCGAGCTGGAAGGATTGGGGATCCAAGCATTTCGAGCGCGTCGCCGCGGACTCCGCGAAGAACGTGCCCGCCTTCCGCAAGGACGTGCGCACGTACGTGGCGCTCTCGGGTCCGCACCTCGGCATCGACCTGAACTTCCGGCACCCGTACAACAACCTCATCATCTACAGCACGCCCGACGCGGCGCCGATCGGGCAGGGCCCGGTGACCTGGGGCTGGATGAGCGCGGTGCAATGCGTGACGTTCGGGTATGCCTCCGGGCCGAACTCGATCTTCCCGAACCCGTACGCCTACTCGGCCTGCGAGAACCGCGGCGCGACGTGGCCCGATTTCTTCAACCGTATCTACACCTCGAACATCACGGGCCTCGACGCGGAGGGCAAGCCCGTCTCCCAGGCGAGCCTGGAGGCGCTCAACGTGGGGGACGGCGCGAACGCGGCAACGTTCGATTTCGATCAGTACAACCACGCGATGTGGGGCTCGATCGACGAGTCCGGGACGCACGTCTCCGCCTACCTCGGGCAGCTCCAGACGGCCTACGACCTGCGCTCGTTTTATCCCCTGCCAAACCGGCAGGACGATCCGGCCTCGTACGATTGGTCCGAGCTCGACACGGACGAAACGAAGTGGCGCGACTGGGTGAGCATCTACAAGCTCGGCTACAACCCGGCCGGGCTTCCTGGAACCGGCGGATGGGTCGACGACGACGACGCGCACATCACCTGCCGCGCCGCCTCCTACGATCCGCAAACCTCGCCCTGCAAGGCGAAGCACGTCTCGTACGACACGGAGCATGCCGAGGACTACTCGTTCGGATACGCGACGTACACGCTCATGGACGGCATCGGCATCGCGGCCGTCATGGAAATGGGCGGCAACTTCATCGAGCGATTGAAGGGCCACGGGCTGAGCCCCGACCTCGAATCCCTCTACGTGGTGCACGGCCAGAAGCCCGGCGCGCCCGGCACGATCTTCGAGATCGACGGGATGGAGTGCCCGACCTGTGATCCGAAGGGCGACGGCGTGCTCTTCGACGTCAGCATCGCCGCGCGGGATCAGCTCACGCAGGGCTGGCCGGCGGACGCGAAGGCGTCACGATCGAAGCAAGAAGGGGTCGCGTTCGGCCACCTCGAGGTCGGCGTCGCGCCGGCCGTTTGGGAGAAGATCGGCGCGGCGTTCGGGCCGTGAGAGGGCGCCCTGCGGTCACTCGGCCGCTGGGGTGTTGCAACAGAACACCGCCGGCTCGATCGCCTTGATCTCTCCAGTCACAGCGCCGCCCGAGGCGACACACGTCCCCGGCTCGTTCTGGAGCCAGAACGCGCTGACACCTTGGATGTTGGTCGGCATGCTCGGATCTCCGCAGTAACCCAGCCCGTCCACGGGCCACGCGAGCATCGTCGCATCCGAACAATCCGCCTGCTGATGCAGGTTCATGACCGACACGCACACCGCATCCCCTGCCGGCGCGCATTCACACGGCGTGCACCCTCGCCCCTCGTCGACATCCGCGTAAAACACGAACGACTCCGGGAAATCCGCGGGGCATGCCGCCCCCTCCGGAGATGTTCCCTCGAGCCGTAGGCACGAGCGAAACCCGGACGGCAGTTCTTCGTCGCGAAGGCCGCAGGGCTGACCCGGCGGACACGTCGCGTCGTCCTCATGGCGGCACGCCCGCGCCGTCGTCTCCCACATCGACGACGAGCCGAAATGCGGCGGTGGGGGCAGCGGATCCTCCGCGACGGCGCATCCGCCCACCTCGGTCGGCTCGAACGAGTAGGAACCAAGCGCGGGGATCGGAAGCGATGGAGCCGCTTGACAGGCGCCGTCCCATGCCGGGGGAGGAATCGCCGCGCCGACGACGGCTCCACCACAAGCGTCGTTGTCGAACGCAAGGACGGGACCGAACGCGCAGGCCGGCTCCGTGCACCGGCACTCCGGGCACGCGTGTGGTGCCAGGATGCCCGCGCCGCCGTTGAAGTCCGCCTTGGGCATGCTCTTCGGACACGCAGGCAACGCGCGCTCCTCGCCGATCCAGAGCGCCACCGGGACCGCTTTGACACCCAGGACCACATCGGCGCACGCCGCGCCGCAGGCCATGGGCTTCTTCTCGTCGTTCTCGTGACAGGGGTCGGGATTACCGTCCTTGTCCTTGTGGTCATAATCCGGGTCCTTGCACGTATAGATGACCACGGGCTCATGGGGACCTTCACAACCGGACCCTGCGAGCGCCAAAAACAAACAAAAGAGCGTCTGATACGAGTGGTTCATCATCGATTCTCACTTCGACTGCGGCGTCGGTTTGTCTCGTTTCCAAAAATCCAACGTCAGCTCCACGGACAGGGTGGCGAAGAGCGGGAACGACCGCCATTCCGGGTCTCTGCGCTTGTTCACGATGAGCCGCGTCGGCCAATCATAAACGTCCAAGGTGAGGATGGGTCGGAGCGAGAGACGGTCGGCCAGCGTGATCAGCATGTCGACACCGGCGTTCAATGACCCGCTGGTTCTCCACCCATGTTCCCACGTCGCACCGGGTGTTCGAGGAAAGTAGGCGCCTCCAGGCATCCGCCACCCACCACAAAACCCGAATGGCTCGATGCGCCGGATACAGACGCCGACGGTACCGTTGGCGTAGGCGCCCTCGACCTCGGCACCGTAGAGCGTCGCAGGCGTGACGGTCCGGAGGTAGGTAAAGGTCAATGTGAGACCGCCGCCCCACCCATCGTCCCCGAAGGTGCGCAGCATGAGCGTCGCGGTCCCCCCGACACTGAGCACGTTGGGCAGGTACCCGCCGAGTTGAAGGGCTGGTCCGGCTCCGATGGACCACGCAGCATCGAGACGCGACCGGCGCTCTCCAGGAGAGGCAGAAACCCCAGGTGCTGCCCGCGCCAAACCGGGAACCACCAGGAGCGATGCGCCCACGAGCACGCCGACGCGCAGCATGATCTCCGGCTACACCAAGTTTGTCCGCGGGTCAAGGCGGCGTCGAGACGGTTCCCGGCCTGTCGCGGGAAACCGGCCCGACCCAACCTCGTGTCCCGAGCGGTCCTCAGCTCGACGGCTCGCCGCCCTTTCGCTGCGCTGCCAGCTTGTCCCGGAGCTCGACAAAGGACTCGATCATATCTCGGTAATACTTCGGGGTCAGGCCCGCCTGCATGGGAACCTCGCCTCGCGCCTGCGCCTCGCTCCGGCGCTGGAGCTCTGCTTCGAGCCCCCGTTCAAGCTCCCCGATGAGGGGTTCGAGCACGGAGAGGCCCTCGTCGGGCTTGTGGGTGCGCAAG
This sequence comes from Polyangium fumosum, assembly GCF_005144585.1. Classification (GTDB taxonomy): domain Bacteria; phylum Myxococcota_A; class Polyangia; order Polyangiales; family Polyangiaceae; genus Polyangium; species Polyangium fumosum. Next base: position 108,682 of record NZ_SSMQ01000022.1, read on the forward strand.
CACGCGTCCGCGTATGTCTCTGCCTCCTGGCATTGTTCCCAGAGATCCGAGAAGCCCAGGCGGACCACCTCGTTCCAGGCCTCGCGGCAGACCTCGAAGGGTTGTTCGAGCATCGTTGCTGCCCTGAGCACATCGCGGGCGATGCGTCCCTTCACGCTGAGCACGAGGTCCGGGGTGGCTTCGTCCTCGCCGGCGCGCGCCGTGAAGTCCGCCTCGACCCGCCTGTAATCGGCGGCGACGTCGGCGAAGCTCCGCTCCCGCGTCCTCGCAAAGGTCTTGTAGACGGCGAGGCACGCTTTGGAGAACTCGTCCCAGAGCGCAGCACTCTTCTCCTCTTCCGGGGTGGGAGGGTGCGCCTCGTCGAGCCGCCGGGTGCTTCGCTCTGGGCCGAGCTGTCCCCTCTGCTGCGCCAGGAGCGCGCCCTGGAGGTCGTGCAGTCTTCCCAGCTCCTGTTCGTAAAAGCCCGTGGATTTCTGCGCCGCCTTGGCCTCCTCGAGCCCACGCTCGAGCTCGGCGATGAGGGGTTCGAGCACGGCGAGGCCCTCCTCGGGCTTCTCGTCGTACGCGCAGCAATCCGCGTAAAATCCGCTCATCAGGCATTCTCGGAAGGTGTTCGAGAAGCCGAGGCGAACAAGCTCGTTCCAGACCTCCCGGCAGACCTCGAAGGGTGGATGCTTGGAGTGTGCCGTCGAGAGAATGTCTTCGGCGATGCGGCGCTTCGTCTCGAGCACGCCGAATTCATGGTCGCCCATTCGTGCCACATATTCAGCCTCCAGCCTGCGGTAGTCTTCGGCGACATCGACGAAGTCACGCTCGAACGATTTGGCCAAAATGGCCTCGCTCGCATTCGCAAACTCTTGGCCGAGTTGCTCGAGTTCTTCTTCCGTGATCATGCCACCTACTCCAGATGGTCTCCTGTTATTTGCAGGATGCCCACGTACCGTCCGTGAATTCGACGCCGTCCTGCCATTCCTTGTGCGCCTTGCACAGCTCCCAGCACATCTTGCATCTCTTCGAGTTCCATGTGCTGCCCCGTTTGCTCTGCAGAGGCGACATGAGGCAATTGTTTAAACCACTTTGACATTCCTCCTCCCATTTTTCCCGCTCTCGAAACGTCTTCACAATATCCGCCTTGCTGAGCTCCAGCGAAGCGGCGCACACGATGAGGACGCCGGGGCCCACTTCGATGACGAGGTCGGCGAGGGCGACCGCCACGACCACGAGCAACCCGGGGTTCCCGACGAGCCCACGCTCGGCCGTTGTCTGCCCGTTCGCAGGAGCGGGCGACGCGGACAGGCGCAGCTTGCGCAGCCCGAGCAGCTCCTCCGGGACGGTCATGCCTCGCAGCGCGATCCGCATACATACCGCGAGTTCCGTATGGGGTACGCCTTTGCTCTCCACATCCACGACGTGGCCGTCCTCGTCGACCTTCACCCTGGCATCAAACGTGTAATATCCGCTCCCGAGCTCACCGCCGAGCTCATCGACGCACGCGCGCAGGCGCTCCGCGGTGGCGTCGGGGACGCGCGGGCGGTCGTCCTGCTGCGCCAGTTGTCGGACCGTGGCCCCGCAGCCGAGCGGCACGAGCGCCATCGTCGCGCAGCCGAGGAGCCCGAGGGAGAGGAGGGATCGCATGCGCTGGAACGGCATGACCGAGATGCGACCAGAGTTCTCGAGTTCCGTCAATTCGGCACGTAAGCGCCGTCACCATGCACCACGTGGTCGACGCTCGAACCCCTCGCCATCGTCCTCGCCCATGACCCCAAGGCCCCCCAAACCCCCCGTACGTCTCCTCCCCGATGACCCGCATGCCCCCCAAACCCCTCGCGCCCCTCATGCCGGAGGACCCGCGTGGCCCCTTCACCTGCCGTTGCCCTCCTCTCCGATGACCCCCACGCGGTCCCAATCCCCCGAGCGCGTCCTCGCCTTCGAACCTCGTCCCCCCTCCCGATGTCGTCTCACTCGTCTCCCTTGACGGCCGTGACCTCCCAACCCTATCCTGACCACCTCGTGCGAAACCTGACCCTCGGCGACCTCGATCTCGGCATGCGTGATCTCCTCACCGACCGCAAGCCCAACCTCGTGCTGCTCGTTTGCAGCCAGGTCTACCTCCCCCAGCTCCAGGCGCAGTATGCGACCATCGAGGCCCTCGCGCCGGCCCTCGTGGGCCGCGCGTTCGCCGACGAGCTCGCCGAGGCCGATTTCCTTCACGACAGCTTCGGCGGCGGCCTCTGGGATTATACGGAGGCCCTCCTTCATGCGCCCGATGTCTCCGAGGTGACCCGCTCCATCGTAAGACGTGTCCGCGAGGCATTGCTGCCGAAGCGCAGCCTCCTCGCCGATTCGTATGCCGAAGAGGCCGCCGCGGCGAAAAAAAACCGATTCAAGCTCGCCGAGCTCGAGGCCGATCTGAAGTCGCTGCCGCTGCCGGATGGCAAGACGCTCCATCATTGGGCCATGGGCTTCGTCGACGCGGGCGATACGCTCGGAAAACTCCTCTCCGCGCGTGCCTCTGTCGAGGCGGACGCCCAGAACGACGGAAAGAACAACCAGATTCGCAAATCGACGATCAAGCTCCTCCACCGATTCCGCGAGGCTACGCGTGACGAAATCGAGCTCCACGCGAGCCTGCCACGCGATCTCGAGAGCCGGGTGTTCGGGCTCTTCGATGAGCTCTCCGCGCGGCGCAGCAAAAGGAAGACGGGCGGGGAGGAGCCCCCGAAGGGACAAGGCGGGACGGGCTGACGCGACGAGGCGAACGCGCGGGCCGCGTGGGGCTTCCCCCGGGGTCCGCGCCGCGGTAGAACGGGCCTCCGGCCGAACGAGCGCCGGGGAGCCTGTACGTCTCATGTCCAAAGATCTCGCCCTGCCCGCATTGACGACGATCGCCGCGCTCGTGGCGTATTTCGTGTTCATGCTCAACGTCGGCCGCGCCCGCAAGAAATTCAACGTTCCGGCGCCCCAGACCTCCGGGAGCCCCGATTTCGAGCGCGTCCTGCGGGTGCAGCAGAACACGGTCGAACAGATCACTCCGTTCTTCGCGGCCCTGTGGATCTGCGCCTTGTTCACGAGCGCGAAGCTCGCCGCGGGGCTCGGCGCCGTCTGGGTCCTCGGCCGGATCCTCTACGCGTGGGGCTACTACCAAGCCGCGGAGAAACGTGGGCCTGGTTTCGGGATCGCGATGCTCGGTTACATGGGCCTGCTCATCGGATCGATCTACGGCGTGATCACCCACCTGCTGTGATAGGCTCCGGGGCCACCGCGTCGAGGAGGGCCGGAACGTTCGATGTTGCTTGCGCCGGGGACCGTGATCGCGGGTCGATACCGCATGGAGCGGCCGCTCGCGTCCGGGGGCATGGGCTCGGTGTGGGTCGGGCGGCACGTCACGCTCCAGACCGACGTCGCGATCAAGTTCATCTCGAACGAGTCGGCCGCGTCCCAGGCCGCGCGCGCACGCTTCGAGCGTGAGGCCCGCTCGGCGGCGCACCTCCGCCACCCGAACGTCGTCGCGGTCCAGGACTACGGCATCGAGGACGAGACGCCCTACCTCGTGATGGAGCTCCTGCGCGGCGAGAGCCTGGAGGAGCGCATCCTCGCGCGGGGCCGGCTCTCGCTCGAAGCGCTCGCGCCGATCGTGCAGCAGATGAGCCGGGGCCTGCGCAAGGCGCACGAGGCCGGCGTCGTCCACCGCGATCTCAAGCCCGGCAACGTCTTCCTCGCACGGGACGACGACGACGAGGTCGAGGTCGTGAAGATCCTCGACTTCGGTATCGCCAAGGAGACGGACATGTCCCTCGGCGAAGCCACGAAGACGAGCGAGCTCATGGGCTCGCCGCATTACATGAGCCCCGAGCAGCTCCGCAGCTCGAAGAAGACCGACGTGCGCAGCGATCTCTGGTCCGTCGGCGTCGTGCTCTACCGCGCGCTCACGGGCAAGATCCCCTTCCCCGGCGACACGCTCGCCGAGGTGATGGTGCAGGTCTTCTCCGCGCGCGTGCCGCCAGCGACGACGCTCGTGCCGGAGCTGCCGCCCGCGATCGACGCGTTCTTCCAGCGGGCGCTCGCGCGGAACCCGGACGATCGGTTCCAGTCGATGCGCGAGCTCGCGGAGGCGTTCCAGTCGGTCGCGAGCGGCCGCGGCATGCCGGCAGCGCCCGCGGCCCCGAGCCCGGCGGACGCCCCGCGTGGCTCGCTCCCGAGCCTCAGCGCGGTCGCGACGCCGCTGCCCGTCGCGCCGCCGATGGGCGGTGTGCCTGCGGCGCCGTCGTCCTCGCCGGGCATGTTGGCGCCGCCGTTCGTGCCTCCCGCGCCGCCTTCCTCGCGAGGTTTGTCGGCGCCGCAAGCCTTCGGCCCCACGACGACGCCGCCCGCGGTCGCGCCGCCCCTCACGCCGCCCGTGTCCACGGTGGGTCCGGATGCACCTCCGCCGCTCGTGCCGGGGGGCCCCACCGCGCCGCCCGTCTCCGTCCCGACGTTTCCGCCCGCGGACGCCTCGGCCGCGCCGCTCGGCGCCCCGTCCCCGCAGCCGCCCGCGGCCACGCCCTTCCCGGCGCCGCCGGGTGTCGCCGCGCCGGAGCACGAGGCCCCGGACCCGCTCGACCCGCGTGCGTCCCGACGAACCCGGCAGGTGCAGGCGGCGGTGATCGGCGTGATCGGCGTGGGACTCCTGCTCGCGATCGTCCTCATCGCGTCGCGCCGATCGCCCGATCCCGACGTCGCGACGACTCCGCCCGAGACGACATCGTCCGATTCGATGGGCGTGGCCACGGCGGCGGGGACGGCGCTCACGCCGGACGAGATGGCAGCGGCAGTCCCGGACGAAACACCGATCGAAATCCTCGCGGACGAGGCGATCCCTGCGCCGAGCGCCACCCAAACGTCGCGCCCCGCGGGCTGGACCTGGAAGCCGATCCCGAAGGGCCACGGGCGACTCCTGATCCGCGCCAAGGGAGGCGCCTGCAAGGTCACCGTCAATGGCGTGTACTACGGTGTGACGCCGATCGACGTGGTGGTGGAGGCAGGAAAGCAACGCGTTTTTTGCCGCATGCCGACGGGCTCCACGCGATCCAAGGAGCTACGCGCGCCCGAGTTCAAGGTGACCAAGGTCGAGTTCGAAGTGAAGCAATGACGTCGGCCCCGGGCGGCCGGCCACGCTCGGAATTTGCGGGCGACGAGACGCTAGGCTTTCGCTATAGGTAGTATTGGCCAACGTGACGAGCTCAGATACGAAAAACGATCTGCCCGAGGAGATCGAGGCAGACCTCGAAGAGGACGACGAGGAGGAGCGCCGCGACACGCGCGAGTGGCGCACCCGCTCGTGGCTGCCGAAGGCGCCGCTCTTCGGGCTCGACGCGAGCCTGTCGGAGCTCGGCGTGGCGATCCTGGAAGCCGACGCCGAAGGCCGCATCGTGCGCATGAACGCGACCGCGGAGCGGCTGACGGGCGAGAGCTTCGAAGACAAGCGCGGCGCGCCGCTCGACGAGGTCTTCCGCGTGAGGCCCGTCTCGCCCCCCACGCCGTTCCCCTCCGAGGGCCCGACGAGCGGCCAGCTCCCTGCGGGCCTGCACGGGCACACGGCCCTCCTGGAGCGGAAAGACGGGCAGATCGTGGCGATTCGCCACGCCACGGGCATCGCTGGCACGGCCGAGAGCACGCCCGAGCGCGCGGGCAAACTCGTGGTGTTCCGCGACGCGAACGTCGAGCAGCTCCTCTCGCTCCAGATCGCGCGGCAAGCGCGCTACGACGCGCTGACGGGCCTCTTGAACCGGCACGCCTTCGCGGAGCGCATCGAGCACGCGCTCGCGCAGAGCCGGGAGCGCGGGGTGCGGCACGCGATCGTGTACTTCGACCTCGACCGGTTCCGGCTGGTCAACACGACGTGCGGCCACGACGCGGGCGACGACCTGCTCCAGTGGGTGGCGACGCGCCTGCACGAGATCATGGGGCCGCAGGACGCGGCGGGCCGGATCGGCGGCGACGAGTTCGTCGTGCTGCTCCACGGCCGCGACACGCTCGAAGCCGAGCAGGTCGTGCGCAAGCTCCAGCGGACGCTGCACGAGTTCCGCTTCGGCTGGCAGAAGAAGACGTTCCCGGTCGAGGCGAGCATGGGCCTCGTGCCGTTCGGCGCCGAGTTCCACCGCGCGGCGGAGGTGCTCGGCGCAGCGGATCAGGCTTGCCGGCTGGCGAAGGACAGCGGTCGCGGGCGCCTGCAGATCTACATGAACGACGACCAGGACATGGCGCGGAGCCGGCGCGCCATGCAGTGGGTCGCGAGCATCCAGCGGCACCTCGCGGACGGCCGCCTGCGCCTCTTCGCGCAGGAGATCCACGCGCTGCCGCCGACGAAGCGGCGGGGCCTGCATTTCGAGGTCCTCGTGCGCGTGGTCGGCGACGAGGGCCAGCTCGAGTCGCCGGTCGGGATCATCCAGGCGGCCGAGGACAGCCGCATGATGGACGAGATCGACCGGTACGTCGTGCAGAGGACGCTGGCGACGCTCGGGGCGCTGCCGAAGGAGCACCTGAAGAACCTGCACACGTGCGCGATCAACCTCTCGGCGCTCTCGCTCCTGCGCGAGGGGCTGCTCGATTTCCTCGTCGAGCAGCTCGGCAAGTACAAGGTGCCGGCGACGAAGATTTGCTTCGAGATCACGGAGACGGCGGCGTTCGCGAACCTGCAGGAAGTGCTCTGGATGATGCAGGAGCTCGGGGCGATGGGCTGCCGCTTCGCGATCGACGATTTCGGCAGCGGGCACGCATCCTACGGGTACCTGGAGAGCCTGCCGGTCGATTACGTGAAGATCGACGGCATGTTCGTGCGGAGCATGCTGGACAGCCCGCTCCACCGGGCGATCGTGGAGAGCGTGCAGCGCATCGGCGGGATGCTGGGGATCGAGACGGTGGCCGAATCGGTCGAGACGCAGCCGATGGCGGACATGCTCTCGAACATGGGCATTCATTATGCCCAGGGCTGGCTCTACGGAAAACCGAAGCCCATCAGCGACGTGCTGGCCACGCTGGTGCTGCCGGGCGGGAAGTGATCTACGGGCACTCGCCCGTGACTGAATCGGTCATTCCCGTCCCCAGGTTGCACATGACCTCGTAGTTGCACGTGGCGCTCGCGAAGGAGCACGACAAGGCAAGGTTGTTGTCCTGGCAATACGACTCGATGCATTCGATCCCGGGATCGGTGGGCGGCGCGGCGGGCGGGCCGGCGGCGCTGGCCCAGGAATCACAGACGAGCTTGCCGTTCTCGCAGGCGCACTCGTAGCCCCATTCGATGAAGTTGAGCTTGCACGTCTCGCCGACCTGACACCCCACGTCCTGCCCGCAGCGCTTGGTCGCGCCTGCGAGCGAGCCGCCCGTGCCTCCGGAGCCGTCCGAGGAGCTCCCTCCCTCGTCGCCGCACGCCACGAACAGGAGCAGGCCGGCCGTCATGGCCAGGAGGGCCCGCAAAGGAATCTTCGTAAGAAAAGCCATGGTTCGTCTCCCTCTCATTTCTTGGTTTCGTGAAGCCTCCAGAGGTACCAGCAAGCAATCGAGCGATAAGGCCTCCAGGGGCGCGCGAGCTTGACCATTCGTTCGGGCGTCGGATCCTTCCGGAGGCCGTGGAGCTTCATCATGCCCTTCTGGATGCCGAGATCCGCGACGGGGAGCACGTCGGGCCGGCCGAGGCGAAAGATCAAGAACATCTCCGCGGTCCAGCGCCCGATGCCTTTGACGCGCCGCAGGCGCTCGATCACGGCCTCGTCGTCGAGCGCGGGCAGCTCATCGAGCACGAGCGTGCCGTCGAGGAGCTTTTCGCAAAGGTCCCGGATGAACTTGACCTTGGACCCCGACAAACCGCAGGCCCGGAGCGCCTGTTCCTCGACGCGGAGGAGCTCGGCGGGCGGGAGCAGCTTTCCTCCGCCGATCGCGAGGACGCGCGCGAAGATGGTATCGGAGGCCTTCACGGAGAGCTGCTGGCTGACGATCGACTCGACGATGGCCTCGAAAAACCCGGGCGTATGAAACGGCCCGCTCGTCTGGGCGGCGGCGCCGAGACGGCAAGGGCCGACGGTCTGGATGAGGTCGGCGAGGCGGGGATCGGCGGTGGAGAGGAAGCGGAGGGCCTCGGCGTGGGGATCGGGGGCGGTCGTGGTCATGGGGCGGTCATCATACCCAAAAAGATATCGTTTGTCGTGACGGCGGTGTACGACAAACCGCCGAGGTCGGCGGGCGCGTTCAAACCTCCAGCGTGTCCGCATTCTTCCTTCACGAGAAACGCGCGCGTGCCAGGGAGCGGCACGATCCCGTCCTGGAAAAACTCCGAGGGCTTTACTTTCCCCGCCTCCGAAAACTCGCTCCCAGATCCCACCCCTCCCCGCCCCGCGCGAGCACGAGCTCAGGCATCAATCCTCCCACCACCCGCAGCTCCCCGAGCACGCCGACCCGCAAGCTATGCGTCAACGCCCGCGCCGATGCATTCGGCGCGAGCTTCGGCGGCTTCATCGCGAGGTCCTTCGCCCGCGCCGGGTCGTCCGCCGTCGCCAGCGATAACAAGGCCCCGAGGGGGCCCGGCTGCGAGGGGCGCACGATGTCGATCGAAAGCGTCACCTGCCCCCGCGCCCGGCGCCGGCCGAGCTCCACGCGCGGGATCGTCGAGACCGTCACCTCGTGCCCCGGCCGCGACAAGATTGGCGCGAGCGTCCGCGCCACCTCGACGAGGTGCGCCGAGGCTTCGTCCACCAAAAGCTCCGCCGGCGGCCCGCCCCAGCCCGGATCTCCATTGGCAGGCGGGAGGGGTCCGAGCCCGAGGTGCGACAAACGCTCCGGCGGAACCGCGTCCACGAGCCGCTGCGCGACCGATGGCGCGCCAAAGCTGCCGGCCTGCGGGCCCATCTGCAAGACGATCCACGCGGCGCGGCCGAGGTCGAAACGGATAGCGCCTTTGCGTTCGCCGTGCAGGCCGAGCCCGAGCCAGCCCACGTCGTCCCGCTCCGCTTCGAATCGTCGCAACGACGTCGCCAGGTCGTCCGCGCGCGCGACCTCGATCCCATCGAGAAACGCCGCGCCCCGCGCCGCGAAAGGATTTTTCGAAAGGACGAGCCCGCGCTCGCCGCATTCCGCGCGGAATGCGCCCGTCCCGTCCGGCGCGCTCGGATCGAATTTCTGCGGCACCACCGCGGCGAGCGGCGAGGCGAGCGCGCGGGCGAGCTTGTGCGGGTCGGTCGTGCCAAACACCATCGCCAGCGGGTCCTTCGGGTAAGGCGTGGGCTTCGGGACCTCCGCGAGGAGCCCCGCCGCGCCTCGGCTGCGGGCGCGTTCGATCGAGAAGATCACGTCCGCCGCGCCGAGCGTCTCCTTGCGCGCCGTGCGCAGGCCCTCGCGCAGCCGCACGACCGTGCCGAGCGCCTCCCTCGAAGGGAGCGATTGCGCGAGCGCCGGGGCCGGGTGGCCCGCGGCGTCCAGCGTGTAGAGCGGATCGGCGATCGCCGCGCCGAAAAGCGCCGCGGTCGGGTCGCGCAGGTCATGGGGATCGATCGAGCGCGTGGGCCAGGGCAGGTGCAGCGAGAACCGGCCGCCATGCGGGGTGCGGCCGAGCGCCGCGGCGGAAGGCGTCGCGGCCACGAGCGCGCTCGCCACGGAGGCGCCGAGGAATGCGCGCCTGGACAAACGATTGTCCCCGCCGAACATTTCGCCGCTCATCGGACCACCCATATCTCGTCCGCGGTGGCGACCACGAACGGCGCGCGCCCCGGGCCATCGGGAGGACACACCGCGAGCGCACGCACGCCCGCCGCGGCCGGAAGGCGCAGGAACTCGCGTGGCCTCCCCGCCTCCCCCGCCGCCGCGCGCGCCCACGTGCGCACGACGACCGCGTCGTCCAGCGCATCCGCCACGTCGAGCCCGCTCAGGATCTCCGGATCGCCGTCCTGATCGAGGTCGCCCACCGCGAGCTGCGCGCCCGCGCCGGTGATCGTCTCGACGTGCCCCGCGTCATCGCGCACCTCGACCGTGCCGCGATCGTTCCGCGCCGCGAGCACAGTGAAGCGCTGCCCTCGCGGCGTCACGAGCGAGGCCGCGGCGAGCACGTCGAAGTTGCCGGCGATCGCCGGCGCGATCACCGTTTCTCCCGACCAACAAGGCACGAGCGGGCCCGTGAGCCACCCCGACGCGACGCGCGCACAGCCGCTCGCCTCGCCCGAGGAGACGGGCAAACCCGCGACCGGCGCGACGACGACGAGCTCGGCGTCGAGGCGCAACGCCTTCGCGCGATCCGACACGCCGACGTCGACGAACCACGCGACAGCGTCCCCTTCGTCCCTTCGCTCGACGAGCCCCGCGAGGCCGATCGGCTCGCGCAGCGGGGACAAGTGCAGCGGCGAGAGGTCCGACCACGAGCGCGAGCGCAGCGGGAGCACCTTGCCCTCGCGGAGCCGCAACGTCGTCACGCGGCGGCGGCTCGTGCTCAGGATCTCCAGGGCGCCGTCGCCGTCGATGTCGCCACACGCGAGGGCCACGACGTCGGACTCGAAGTTCTGGCCCCGCGTGACGTTCGCCTTCGCGAGCGGCACCGCTTCGAGGAAGCTGCGGATCTCGGCGTCGAGCGGCGCCTCGGCAAACGCGTGCGCGAAGGGGCCCGGCTCGGGATCACGAATGCGCGCCCATACGGTGCGCGGGACCGGAAAGACGTCGGCCGTGACGCGGAGCTTTCCGCCGCGGATCTCGACGAGGAGGTGCACGAACGAGCGCTCGCCGCGCGCCGCCACGCGCGCGTCCGCGAGCGGGAGCGGGGTCGGGTGCGCGGAGCTGCCCGCGCCGAGGCGACCCGCGAGGAGCGAGGCGATCCGGGTCGTGAGCTCGGCCCCGCGCGGCGCCGGCGTGTCCGAGGCGAGCGGCGCGGCGATGACGCGCGCGGGAAGAAGCAAAACGGGCGCCAGATCCGCAGCAAGAGACTCGACCACGCGGGCGACCGAGGCGCGCGGCAGGCGCGGCGCGGCGGGCGGAGGCGAAGGGTTCGTCGGGGTGGGGTTTGCCGGCGGAGGGTTCGTCTTGGCCGGCGCGGGGGGCGCGGCGGGCTTGTTCGGCTGGGCGCCGCTGTTTCGCGGGACGAACAGGGCGAGGACGATCGCCGAGACAAACATGCCATGCGCGCGCTCACGCGGGCGCGTCCCCTCGGTGCGTAGCGGCAGGCCGGCCACGCGATCAGAATAGGCGACGGGGAGGCGCGTGGCTATGGGATCAACGCGACCGCTCGGTCGACGGCGCGGCGTCCTCTTCCTCGGGCAAACCCGCGAGCCTGCGCGCCGTCGGGCGGATCCCCTCGGCGAGCGCGGCGTGCCCCGCGAGCGCATAAAGGCCGCAGGCCGCCTCGGTGACGCCCTGGTACGTGGAGAGCCACCGGGCCATCGCGAGGTTCTTCGTGCTTTGCGAGAGGACGGCCTCGCGTTTCTCGCGGTCGACGTCCGCGAGCGCGCGCCGAAAGTCCGCGATGGCGAACCCGAGGTCCTCGGCGACGGCGAGCGGCGCGATGGCGAGGCTCCTGATCTTCGGCGGCTCGACGAGCGGTCGATCCCGGAGGAGGCGCTCGACGGCGCTCGCCACGCGGAGGAGGACCTCGGGGTCGTCGGGGATCTGCGAGGGAATGCCGTACGCGGCGGCGACGGGCACGCCGTAGGTGCTCGCGAGCGTGGTGCGGAGCGAGAGGAGCAGGGCCTTCAAGACCTCATGGCGCTCCTCGGCAAGCGCGCGCGGGGCGTCGTCGTCCGCGAGCTCGCGCGTGTGCGCGAGATCGGCCGCGAACATCGCCTCGGTCGAGCGCGCGAGCAGGTCGCGCAGCGCGTGGAGGAATCCGGCCACGGTGACGTCGCGGGGCGGGCCCTCCGGGAAGAGCGCGGCTTCGAGCTCCCTGGCGATATCGGGGGTGTGCTCGTTCAAGGAGGCGAGCACGGTGCGGCTGATGGCGACGCGATCCGCGATGATCTTGGAGGGTTGCGACATGGGAAGAAGCTATGGATACCGCCCCGCGGGCAGCCTGAGAAGACCTCACGCCTTCCAGAGCCGAAGCCCCGCGGGCACGACGACGAGCGCGACCACGAGCCCCGCCACGCTGCCCAGCGCGCCCACGAGGCCAAGATCCCGAAGGCCCTCGAAGCGGCAAAGCGTGAGCGCCGCGAAGCCCGTGGCCGTCGTGAGCGCCGTGGCCGCGACGGGAGGGCCCTCGTCACGCAAGGTCTCGCGAATCACATCGTGTTCAAGGCCGGGCGCTCCGGCCTGCCCCCCATCGACCTCGCGGGCCCGATAAAGCAAGAACATGCCCTCGTCGACGGTGATGCCGAGCAGCACGGGCAAGACGAGCGCGTCGTAGGCATGCAGCGGGATGCCGAGGATCCGCACGAGCAAGAGCACCGCCGCGATCTCGCAGAGGACGACGACCGCCGCGATCACCACGTCCCGCACCCGCCGGAGCGACATCGCGAGCGCGGCCACCACGAGCACCGCGGCGACGCCTGCGATCTTCGGCAGGTCTTGCGAAAGGCTCTGCCGGAGCACGACTTCGAGCCGCGCATACCCCGTCAGCATCGCGTGCGGATCGGTCCGCCGGAGCGCCTCCTCGACCCGCGCCGTCGCGCCGGGCACCTCGCGGGGCCGCACGTAAAGCGCCACGAGAGGCTCGCCCTCGTCCATGCCGAGGTACCTCGACAGGAGGATCGACGCCGTGCCTTTGCGGAGATCCTCGATCTGCACGAGGTCACGCGTGGGCGCGCGCATCGCGTCGAGCGCGCCGGCGAAACGTGCCGGTGCAAACCCCGTCTCCACGAGCGCCTTTTCGAGCTCGTTCGCCTTTGCCGGGAGGTCTTGCGCGTCTCGCGCCGCAAAACGCGCCTCCTGCGTCTCCTTCGCCGGCGCGAGCGCCGTGAGCGCGTCGACCGCCTCGACGTCGTCCTTCATGGCCGAGAGCGTCTCCGCGATCCGATCCCCTCGCGCCCGCGCGCGCTCGAGGTCCCGATCGGCGACGAGCACGACCCATTGCCCGCGTTTGCCGCCGAACGCGTCGAACACCGCCTGCTGCACCTTCAGCGGCTCGAGCTCCTTCGGCCGCACGGCCACGATCGAGTCCGACAACCCCGGCGCCGCGCCGAGGAACACCGCGACGACAGGCAGGAGCGCGACGAAGGCGAGGAGCGCCGCGCGCCTGCGCGTGCCCGAGAGCCAAGCAAACGCGTCGGTCCAGCGCACGGGCGCAGGCGGAGGCGGTGGCTTTCGTTCGAGCAACGCGCCGACCTCCGGCGTGACGAGGACGATCGCCACCGCCGTGAGCAGCTCGCCCGCGGCGCAAAGGAGGCCGAGCTGCTGCATGGCCTCGATGCTCGAAAACGCGAGCGCGCCGAACGCCGCGGCCGCCGTCCCTGCCGCGAAGAGCACGCCGCGCGCCGTCTTCGCCCGCGCCGCGCGCGCGGCCTCGCGTGGAGGAAGCCCCGCCCGCCGCGCTTCGAGAAGCGCCGCATAGACGTGCACGCCCGTGTCGACGCCCACGCCCACGACGACCGACATGAACGCGACCGCGATCCCCGACAAACCACGCGGGAGCGCCGCGGCCACAGCCGCGGTCCACACCGTGCCGAGCAGGAGCGGCGGCATCACGGCGACGAGCGCCCGCACGCGCCGGAAGATCAAGGCGAAGACGAGCGACGCGAGCACCATGGCGATGGTGCTGGAGATCGAGAGGTCCCGCGTCAGCATGGACTCGGTCGCCGCCGCGATGGCGTGGCCGCCCGTGAGGCCGAGCCGCATCTCGGGGTGCGCCTGGCGAAGGGGCGCGAGGACGGCCTCGGTGTCCTCGACGAAGCGGCGCGCGTCCACGCCGCGCAACGCCTGTCCACGCGGCTCGGCGAGCACGAGGTGCGCCTTGCCGTCGTCGGTGGCGAACGCCCCGTCCGGCTGCGTGCGCACGCCGGCGCCGATGTCCGCGCCCTCGTAGACGAGCTGCCCGAGCCGGAGCGGGTCGGCCGCGAGCATCTCGGCCGCGGCGCCGCTGCCCGGCGCGAGGAGCATGGCCCGGCTCTCCGCGAGCCGCGCGCGCATGCCCTCGGGCGTGAGTGCGCCGCGGAGGCGCTCCATCGCCCGGGGATCCGCGTGGCGGAATGCGAGCATCGGATCGAGGGCGCGTGAGGTGTCGACGCGATCGGCGGCGCGGGCCACGCTCGGGCGCTTTCCGAGCTCGGTCGCGACGCCTTCCGCGACCTTCGCGACCGTCTCGGGATCCGGCCCTTCGATGAGCACGACGGCGAGGTCGCCGCCGCCGAAGCCTCGCACGTACCGCCGCAGCGCCGCAGCCTCCCCCTGGTCCGGCAGGAGCGACGCGACGTTCGGGTCGAGCCGGAGCCGGAACGTGACCGCGAGGAGCGCGAGCAACGTCATCCCGACGAGGGCGAGGGTGACGGCGCGCCTCGGCCCTTTCCTCTCGGGTGCCGCGCGGCCCGTCGACTCGGGAGCAGACATCGGCGCTTCGATACGCCGGGCGCCCTCGCCCGGCAAGCCGTACGTACGCCGGGGCAAGAACGATCCGCTTGGTGAAGAATTCAAAAAAATCGGGAACGACGCGGCCCCGTGGATGTCGAGGATCCATCGCCATGCGGACCTCTTTCGTTTCGTACACGTGCGCCGCCGCCCTCGCTTCGATCCTCCTCTCCGCGACCGCCGCGTCGGCCGACGACGTGCGGGCCCTGCGATCGGACAAACTCGTCGAAAAAGCCCACGTGATCGATCTCCGCATCGGCCACGGTCACGCCGATCTCGTCGTGCGGCGCACGGTGCACAATGGCGGTCCGCGCCACGATCAGGCGACGTTTTACATCGACCTGCCGGCCGGCGCCGTGGCCGTCGGGCTGCGCACGCTGGCGACGCTGGACGGCAAGCCCCACTGGTACGACGGCGAGTTGCTGGAAGCAGAGAAAGCGGCGGCGCGGTACCGCGAGCTGACGGGCGTCGGCGGGTATTATCCGAAAGACCCGGCCCTGCTCTCGTGGCGGAGCCAGAGCCTGCTCGCATTGCAGGTCTTCCCCTGCCCGCCCGGCGAGGACAAGACGATCGAATACACGCTGCGACTGCCGACGCAATACCGCGACGGCCGTCATCACCTCGATCTCTCGGCCATGGGCACGGAGAAGTTGCCCGCCGCGGCCACGGTGTCGCCGATGATCGCAGGCGAGGCGCTCTTCATCGGCGATACACGGCAAAAAGCGCCGGCCCAGATCAGCTTGAAAGACGCGGTGGACCTGTCGGTCGCGCCCGCGAGCGAAAAACCCCTCGAAGGCGCGCTCGCTTCGGTTTCGTTCGGCAAGCAGAAGAACGTCGTCCGGTTCCACATCGACGCGGCGCCCGCGCTCTCCCGCGTGCCCCGCGGCGCCCACGTCGTGGTGCTCCTCGACGCGTCCCGGTCGCTCGAACAAGAGCAGGTCGAGGCGGAGGTCGCCATGGCGCGAGCGTATCTCTCCCATTTCACGGACGCTCGCGCGGCCGTGCTCCTGTTCGACCGCGCGGTGCACGCCCCGAAAAACGGGTTCGTCTCGGTACGCCATGCGCTCGCCGGGCTCGACGGTGCGCAAATCGTCCGGCGCAACGGGAGCCACATCGACGAGGCGCTCGCCCGCGCGGACGCGCTGCTGGCGGCGCTGCCGGAGGGCACGCCGAAGCGAATCCTGGCCTTGACGGACACGCGCACGCGGCAGGAGCTCACGCCGGAGCGGCTGCGAGGGCAGCTCTCGAAGAGCGGCGCGCTGCTGCACGTCGGCGTGGTGGGGAGCGCATTTTCGACCACGCTCGAGCGCGACGACACGCATACCTGGGCGACGCTGACGCGGCCCACGGGCGGGCTCGTCTGGCAGGCTTCGATCGACAAGGACGACCCGGGCGAGGAGCCGCGCCACGTGTACGAGGAGCTCGCGCGGCCCACGCGGATCGACCATTTCGAGGTGCACGCGCAGGGCCTCGCCCGGGAGGATATCGAGGCCCCCGAGGAGATGATGGAGGGCGCGTCGTTCGAGGATCTGCGTTTGTCGGAGAAGCAGGTTCCGTTCGTGGAGGTGACGGGCGAATTGTGGGCGACGCCCGTGCGCCGGGTGCTCGTCGCGGACGAGGCCGAGAATCGAAGGTGGGCGGCGCTCGTGTTCGGCTCGCACCTGCTCCATTCGATCGACGAGGCAGATATGATGACGCTCGCGATGATGGGGCGGGCCGTGTCGCCGGTGACGAGTTATCTCGCAATCGAGCCGGGCGTGCGTCCTTCGACCGAGGGGATCGAGGAGTTCACGGGCAGCGGCCAGGGTTTCGGATCCGGTTATGGCCGGCTCGCCGGCGCGCATCGCGCGAAGCCGGTCCGGCTCGCGACATTCGACAAGCAGGCGTTCCTGAAGAGCGAGCTCGAGCGCGGGCTGTCCGCGTGCGGCGGGGCGGGAAAAAAGGCGACGGTCAAGCTCGAATCGACGATCCAGGAGCTCGTCTCGGTGCGGACGACGATCGACGGCGAAAAGGCGGGGGCGAAGCTCGTCTCGTGCTTGGAAGAGGCGGCGTGGGAGATCGTGCTGCCGACGGCGTTCGATTCGGCCTGGCAGGTTTTTACGATCGCCCTCTGATCGACCTACCGTTTCATTGCAGCTCGGCGTTCCACATCGCCTGCCAGAGCTCGGGGTAGGCGCTCGCGACGCGCGCCGGTGCGTGGTCGCAGAGCGCGCGCGCCGCGAGGTCGAAGGCGAGCGCGCCTTCGGTGCGGGGCGTGAGGGAGCGCTTGCATTTGCGGCCCGGTCGCTCGGGCGGGCTCGGCGGGACGGGGAGCGACGCCCGCGCGGCGCAGCGATTCAAGACCGTGGAGACGCTGCCGATCCCCTGCACGGCCCTGCGCGTGACGGGCTCGGAATACACGCCGTCGCCGAATTTCTCGGCGAGGAGCTGCAGGATCGAGGTGTGATCGAGCAGGCCGCTGTGGACCGTGCCCGGCTCGACGAGCGGCGAGACGACGATCGCGGGGACACGCACGCCCGTCGTCGAGAATTTCCCATCGTGAATGGGCAGGGGCGAGACGTGATCGTACAAGCCGCCGTGGGAGGCGTACGTGACGATGAAGAGCGTGCGGCCGAAGCGCTCGGGGTTCGACGTGAGCGCCTGGTAGACCTGGAGCAGGAATCGCTCGCCGGGCGCCATGGGCAAGGGCGGGCGGTTGTCGTTCGGTGGACGACCGAGATGGAAAGGCGCGTCGAAATAAGAGGGCTCGATGTAAATGACCTGGGGGAACGTGGCGTCGGGCTCGTTGCGAACGTCGTCCGCGAGCCGCGCGGCAGGACGGAAGCGCTCGCTCGTGACCTCACCGTGCATCCAGGGGCCGAGGGTGAAAAAAGACAAACCGTCGTGGTACACACGATATCGGACGCCGCGCTGCTTCATCCAGTCGAAGACCGTATCGTGCAGGGGCAGGAGCCGGGGCGTGGTGTCCGCGAGGAGCGAATAGCCGCACGTTGCCATGAGCCGGTTCGGCGCCACACCGGTGGGGAGCGGAGCGAACCAGCGGTCACAGATGGCATAACTCTTCGCCAGGAAATTCGTGACGGGCGCGCCCGAGGACCGCAGGAAGCCCATCGGCAAGGACCTCGACGCGCGATGCGCGGAGAGCGCAGCCGCGCGCACGAAACCATCCATGCACCGCTTGCCGGAGGACGCCCTGCGGCCGAGGGAGATCTGGACGGACTGGCTATCCTCCGGCAGCTCCCCCGGCATTGCGCCGTCGCGGATCTCCTGGGGCTGATGAATACGCCCCTCGCACGTGTTCTCGTACCGCGCGTCGAGGAGCTTGCCGTCGATCGGCGTGCCCACGAGCCCGTCGAGTCGGCCCTCGTAAGGCCCTCCGTCGAGGCTCAGATGGCCGAGGACGTGATCAAACGACCTGCTCTGCATCATCAAGACAACAAGGGTGTCGATGTCCCCCAGTTTGTCGGGCACGGTTGACCTCCAACGAGTTACGCGTCGAAATGACGGACGAGATTGCACGCGGCATGCCAGCAAAAGGTCGTGGACTCGTGAGCTTGACCAGGGGCTCGACACACCGCAGGCACCCTCCGCCGATCCGGGCCCACACCGGACGTATCGCCGACGTGTCGGCTGACATGTCGACCGACACGTCAGCCGTGCACAGGCTTGTCGAGCACCCCCTTTTCATGTTATCAATGGTACGTGTCCTCACAAGACGCGGAGCTCTCGACGCTCGATGGGCTCAGCCCGCCGACACACGCAGACGATCCCGAGGCGGGGTTCGCGAGCGCGCATGTCCCCACGTTGACGATTGTCTGGCACCCGACGCTGGAGCGTGTCGGCGATCGAGCACTCCTGCCGCTGCGGCCGAACGGCAGCAGTGTCCTTGTATCGCGGCTCGAGCCCGACTTCTCGCGCCCGGGTTCGAGCAAACGCGAGCCGCTCGCCGACCCGCACGTGAGCCGCACACCGATTCGTCTGCTCTGGCTCGAAAACGAATGCATTCGTATCGAGAAGCAAGGCAGCCCCACGCGGGTCGTCGTGAACGGAGCACCGCTCGAAAGCAGCCGCGATTTCTCGGCGAACGAGCTGCAGGCCGGGATCGTGCTGGAGCTCGCGAACCGCGTCGTGCTCCTCTTGCACCTCGACGAGGCGCGCCAGGAGTCGGAGGATACCCTCGGCCTCGTGGGCGCGAGCCTGGCAATCGAGCGCGTACGCCGCGAGATCCGGCAGCTCGCGAGCCTCGACGTGCCCGTGTTGGTGCGCGGCGAGACCGGCACGGGTAAAGAGCTCGTCGCGCGTGCCCTGCATGACACGGGAACACGAAGGAATCGGCCTTTCGTGCCCGTGAACATGGGCGCCATCCCACCCACGCTCGCCGCCTCGGCGCTGTTCGGGGCCGACAAGGGCGCCTTCACCGGCGCGGTTCGCAGCCACGGGTACTTCGGAAGCGCAGCAAACGGGACGCTGTTTCTCGACGAAGTGGGCGAGATGCCGCTCGACGTGCAGGCGAACTTGCTCCGGGCCCTCGACGACGGGGGGGAGGTCCAGACGCTCGGGGCCTCGCACATGCGGGAGATGCAGGCCCGTATCGTCGCCGCGACCGACGCCGATCTCGAAGCCAAGGTGCAAGCGGGAGCCTTCCGCGCGCCGCTCCTGCACCGGCTGGCGAGTTACGAGCTCGTGATTCCGCCCCTGCGCCAGCGACGCGACGATATCGGGCGGCTCTTTGTGCATTTTCTGTACGCCGAGCTCGACCGCTTCGGAAAGGCAGACCGGATCGCGGCGAACAAGGTGTGGCTGCCCGCGTCGTTCTTGGCGGCGCTCGTCCGTCACGAATGGCCCGGAAATATTCGGCAGCTCCGCAATGTCGTCCGTCAGCTCGTCCTGGGCAGCCACGACGCCGGTCCGCTGGATCCGGGTCCCGCGCTCGCAGCGCTGCTCGCGACGCCGCCGCCACCCGCGGTTGGCAACACGAGCCCCGGAGGCGAGCCGGGGCCCCCGCCGACGAAGGCGCCCATTTCGCCGCGCCGCACGAGCCGCAAGCCGAGCGACGTGACCAAGGACGAGCTGCTCGAAGCGCTGCGCACATGCGACTTCGACATGAAGGCCGCGGCCGAACGGCTGAGGATCCCGCGGAGCTCGATTTACAACCTGGTCGAGCAACACAAAGTGCGGCGCGCGAGCGATCTCACGAGGGAGGAGATCCTGCGCTGCTTGCGAGAATGCGACGGGAACGTCGAGCTGACGGCGAGGAACCTCGGGGTGTCGAAGGTGGCCCTGCAGCGGCGGATGCGCGAGCTCAAGATCGGCTGATCGCCCGATCGGCAAACCCGGGACGCATTTTTCGGCTAGGATGCGCCGCCCCAACCATGTCGTCCGCCTCGGCCGCCCCCCACGCCTCCGGTCGCCCCACCCCCACGCTGCGGGAGTGGCTCCGCGAAGGTCCCTTTTCGATGGGCCTCTCGTCCGGCTTCTTCGGGTTCTTCGCGCATGCGGGGGTGATGACCGTGCTCGAAGACGAAGGGCTCGCGCCCACGCGGGTCTCGGGCTCCAGCGCAGGCGCGCTCGTGGGCGGGATCTGGGCGGCAGGCGCGAGCGCGGTGACGATCCGCGACGAGCTCCTGCGCTTGAAGCGCGAGGACTTCTGGGACATGCGGCTCGGGCCGGGGCTGCTCGCGGGCAAGCTCTTCCGCGCGCGGCTCGAAGCGTTGCTCCCGGTGCCGACGTTCGATCGGTGTCGCGTGCCGCTCGCGGTGAGCGTGTACGACGTGTTTGCCCGCGGGACGCGCGTGCTCGCGGGAGGGCCGCTCGCGCCGGCGATTCAGGCCTCGTGTACGGTGCCGGGCCTGTTTCATCCGGTCTGGCACGAGGGGCGGCCGCTGCTCGACGGCGGGATCCTCGATCGGCACGGGCTCGCCGGAATGCCCGCAGACGAGCGGCTTTTTTATCATCACCTCGCGTCGCGCTCGCCGTGGCGAAAAGCGGACAGCCCTTCGCTGAAGGTGCCCACGCGCGACGGGATGACCGCGCTCGTCATCGAGGCGCTGCCGCGAGTGGGTCCATTCCGGCTGCCTGAAGGCGCGCGGGCCTTCGACATCGCGGCGCGAGCAACGAAGGACGCGCTCTCCCGGCCCGCCAAGGGCCCCGAGATCCGCGTGCAGGGAGGAGACACATGACCGACGAACCCACGAAAAAACCGAGTCTCATCCGGGCCCGCGAGCGCGGACCCGAGCATTCGATGTCGCATCCGTTCAACCCCCATTCGCTGGTCCACGGGCACCTCCTGGGAATGGCGACGGGGCTCGAGAGGATCGGGGTCAATCTGATCCGCGTGCCGCCGGGGAAGGAGTCGTTCATCTATCATCGCCATTACGGCGAGGAGGAGTTCCTCTACATCCTGAACGGCCGGGGCATCGCCGAGATCGGGGACGAGTCGTTCGAGGTGGGGCCGGGCGATTTCATGGGTTTTCCCGTGCCGTCCGTGGCCCACCACCTCAAGAACCCGTTCGAGGAGGATCTCGTGTATCTCTCGTGCGGCGAGAAAAAGCCGACGGAGATCGCCGAGTTTCCGCGGCTCGGCAAGACGATGGTGCGCGCGGGCGAACAGGTCTCGCTCTTCGCGACGAGCGCGGCCGAGGCGTTTCCCGGGCTCGAAAAGCTGAAATGAAGGGGGGCGGCCCGATCAGGGGCCGCCCGAGAGCACGACGTAGGCGATCGGCACGGCCGCGCCGACGAGCACGAAGATGCCGCCCCGGCCGATCAAGCCCTTCCGGCCGGGCAGCATGAACATCCCCGAAAACGCGAGCAGGAGGAGCAGGACCGCGTAGCCGTCGGCCACGAAGGTCCACGCTTTTTTGCCGCGGTTCAAATGCAGCCAGTTCGCGAGCCGCAGGAAAAACCGCGGCTCGTCGCCCTCGTCGAGCACCTTGCCGGTCTGCGTGTCCACGTGGAGCGTGCGCCGGTCGAGCGTGATTTCGAGCTGGTTTGGCGCGGCACGATAGACGTCGCTCGGCTTGCCCTTCACGTCGAGCTTTTGAAGGACCCGCTCCGCGACGGCCTGATCCTCCCCTTCGAGAGGTCCGCCGAGATCGTGCGTGGTCTGGTGGCTCTTGAAATTCGGGTCCCAATCCGCGATGTGGTTCACCGCAAGGCCGGACGCGGCATACACGAGGGTGAGCCCGACCGCGAGGTTGCCCGCGTCCCGGTGGACCGTGCGGAGGAGGCCCCGCAGCGACAAACGCCGCCGAGGCTCGGGCGCGCCCTCAGCCATACCGCTCCTCGGACCAGGGATCGGCGTGGTTGTGGTAGCCGCGTGTCTCCCAGTAGCCGGGCCGGTCGGTCCGGACGAACCGGATGCCCGTCACCCATTTCGCGCTCTTCCAGAAGTAAAGGTCGGGCACGAGCGCGCGCGCAGGCGGGCCGTGCGGGCGCGTGAGCGGATGGCCCTCGTGTTTGTGCGCGATGAGCACGTTCGGCGCGGTCGCCTCGGCGAGCCGGACGTTCGCCGTGTATCCATTCGCCGCCTCGAAGATCACGTGCCGCACGGTGTCGCGCACCTTCGCCATCTTGGCGAGCTCGGCGACCTTGACGCCCGTGAATCGAGCGCCGAGCACGCTCCAGCCCGTGACGCAGTGCACGTCGCACGTCTGCTCGGTCTGCGGCAGGGCGAGCAGGCCCGCGAAATCGAGGTCGAAGGGGTTGTCGACGTCGCCGTGGACGTGCAGCTTGAAGGCCGACGGGCTCGGGTCGCCCGGGTCGCCGCCCATGGGCTTGAGCGCGTCGAGGATGCGCTGGCCCGGCGGCAGGCGCGGGCGGCCATCGGGGCGGAGCTGCTTGGCCCGCGGGTCGTCGGTGGCGGCGAGGACGTAGGTGCCGCCGCCGAGCGCGAGGAACGAGGTGCCGGCCGCAGCGGCGCGCAGGAAGGCGCGGCGGCGAATGACGTTTTCGAGCTCGGGGGAATCATCCTTGGGCTTGGGCACAGAAGCCTCCTCGTTCGAGCGCACTCATCCTAGCGTTCTACGCGCGAGCGTCGAGGCGGTTTCAACGGCGCGCGCTTCCGATCTCGATCTCTCGCACGGCGATGGCGGGCCCGCAGCGCGGGAGGAGCCCTCCACCGGGGGGGCCCCCCATTGACACCCTGGTCGGCCGGAGAATGTTCGGCGGGAGCTGGGAGGGAACTACATGGCAGAGCGCAAAGACGAACCCGGCAAAGGCCAGATGACCGTCGAGGAGGCCGGCCGCAAGGGCGGGCACATCGGCGGCGAACATACGCGGGACAAGTACGGGCCCGAGTTCTACTCCGAAATCGGCCACAAGGGCGGCCAGCGCGTCCGAGAGCTCATCGAAGAAGGCAAGCAGTCCGAAGGCGAGGGCGAAGGCGAGCGCGGCCAAGGTCAGAAACGCTAGCCAGAGCGACGAGCGCGGGCTTGCCGCTCGTTTTCCCAAAGAACAGGAGACGACCATGGCGGAGAAAAAAGAGCAATCCGGGAAGGGTCAAATGACCGTCGAGGAGGCCGGACGGCTGGGCGGTGAGGCCCGCAAGGAAGAGCTCGGCTCCGAAGGTTACGCCGAGATCGGACGCAAGGGCGGCGAGACCGTGCGCGAGAAGTACGGCCCCGAGTTCTACTCCGAGATCGGGCACAAGGGCGGGCAGAAGGGCGGCGAGACCGTTCGCGACAAGTACGGCCCCGAGTTCTACTCCGAGATCGGGCACAAGGGCGGTCAGCGCGTCAAGGAGCTGATCGAGGAGGGAAAGCAATCCGAGGGAGAGGGTGGAGGCGAGAAGAAGTAAATCTTCGCGCGTCGCGGTACGCGGCGCGTCGAAACATGAATGTCCGAGGGCCGGGGTGGATAAAGGACCTTCCCCCCGGCTCTCAATTCATTTCGAGTACCGTTTGTC
Source organism: Polyangium fumosum (assembly GCF_005144585.1). Taxonomy (GTDB): domain Bacteria; phylum Myxococcota_A; class Polyangia; order Polyangiales; family Polyangiaceae; genus Polyangium; species Polyangium fumosum. The sequence goes on from NZ_SSMQ01000022.1 coordinate 132,083, forward strand.
GCGACGAGCCGCGTCGTCCGGGCCGCCGAACTCGACGAGGTAGCGCTGGAGGTCGATTTTCTTCAACGTATTTCCCGAGCTCATGTAGCGGACCGTGCCGTAAACCGGTCGTTCGGGGGCCCAGGGACGGTCGTAGCGGCCGAACGTCCAGAGGATGCCCGAATACGAGTTCGGGTCGCGGCCGTCGAGCGCGTACTTGTCGTTGAGCTCGATCAGGATGGCGAGGGCCTCACGCGGGGTGCGGGTCCATTCGAGGACACGTTTGCCCCAGAGCATGCGCAGGTAGTTGTGGATGCGGCCGTCGCGGAGGAGCTCGCGTTGCGCCGCGTTCCAGAGGGGATCGGACGTGCGCGCGCCTTCGAGCTCGGCGAGGGTGAAGATCGCCGGGCGGGGATCGGATTCGTGATCGGCGAGCGTCTTCTGGGCCCAGTCCGGGAGGGATTCGAAGCGCTGCGCGTCGTCCGGTCGGAGGGCGCAGAGGTTCAGGCCGATCTCGCGCCAGGTGACGAGCTCGTCGAGGAACGACTCGACGGGCGGGCTCATGCCCCAAAAACCCTCACGCCTGCCGCCCGCGGGTTTGGTCTTCTTTTCGGTCCAGGCTTCGAGCCGCTCGAGCTCGGCGAAGACCTCGTGCGTGGAGACGTGGCCAAAATGGAGATAAGGCGAGAGGCCGCTCGTGGCGCGGGCGTCGGGGTCGTTGCGCTCGGTGTCGTACCGGAGGAGGTTCGTCCGCAGGAACCGCGCGATCGCGGCGCGGCCCGCCTCGGGGCCGCCCGGAATGCGGGTGACGACGGGGACGGTATGGTCGATCGGGAGCGCGGCGAGCGCCGCGGGCGAGGCGGCGAGGAGCTCGGGCGAGGCGGCGGGCCAGCGCGCGAGGAGGTCGGGCGCGAGGAGGTTTTTGGGAGAGGCCGGCAGCCCCGCGGCGAGCGGATCGGCGAGCGGGCGGCGGCGGAGGTGCGGGAGGAGGTTTTTCTGGAGATACGCGCGAAACGAGAAGGCCGTGGTGAAGACACGGTCGGGGGCGTAGATCGGCAAGAGGCCGTTGGAATCGACCTGCTCGAAGCGGACGGGGATTTGCTTCGCCGCGGCGGCGATCATGCGCGGGAGGAAAAAGATGGGAAAATCGTCGGTGACGACCACGCACGCGCGGCGCGAGAGCGCGGCGACGAGGCCCTTGCCCGCGCCGGGGCGAGGTTCGACGTAGGCATGGTGCGTGACGCCGGCCTCGGCGAGGCGGCGGGCATTGTCTGCCATACCGCGCAGAACAAACGCATGGAGCCTGTCGCTCGCGTACGGATAGCCGGCGCGCAGGGCTTCGAGGACGACGAGGGGGCGGCCGAGGGCGCGCGCCCATTCGGCGGCACGTTCGAGGCCGAAGTTGAAATGGGTGCGCCGCGCCGCCGTCATCCAGTAGAGGACGAAGGCCCCGTCCGGCCGGAGATCGCCGTCGTTCGCCAGGCGCACGCGGTCCGCGGGGACGCGGCTGTCGCGGAGGAGCGTATCAGGGTTCGTCATGGCCATGTCCCGACGCGGTTCCCCTAAGTCAGCAGCCACCACCGGCAAGGGCCGAAGTACGAAGAGGCCTGAAAAATCGACGGACAGTGAAACAAGCCACATGTTGGGGGCACATTTTTTTCAGCGAGAGGCTCGGGACGCCCGACCGGCTCTTGGAGTATGAAGGCGTCGGTTCACACGCACCGGTGGGGAGCGTCCACCTCCGGGTACGCATGAGGGAGGTTTGCCCGATGGCACTCGCGAAGAAGATCGGCCTGTCGTTCGTCCTGTCGCTGCTCGTCGGCGTCGCTGCTTGCGCCGAGACGGCGGAGGTTCCGCCGCCCGTGACGCCGCCGCCGCCGCCGCCCGCGCGCACGGCCGACGCGACGCCGCCGCCGGCCGCCACGGCCGCCTTGAAGGGCCCGGCCGCGCCGCGGGTCGATACGTCGCTCATCCCGCGCGACGTGCTCTTCGGCAACCCCGACCGCGCGAGCCCGCAGCTCAGCCACGACGGCAAGCAGCTCTCGTTCCTCGCGCCCGTCGACGGGGTGATGAACGTGTGGGTCGGCCCCGCGGACGATCCGTCGAAAGCCAAGCCCGTGACGAGCGACAAGGTGCGCGGGATCCGGCAATATTTCTGGGCCTACACGAACGACCACGTGCTCTACGTGCAGGACAAGGGCGGCGACGAGAACTGGCATCTCTACGCGGTCGATCTGAAGAAAGGCGAGACGAAGGATCTCACGCCGATCGACGGGATCGCGGCGCGGATCTCGGGCGTGTCGCAGAAGATCCCCGGCGAGGTGCTGGTCGGGATCAACGACCGCGACAAGAAGGTGCACGACCTCTACCGGATCGACATCAAGACCGGCGAGAAGAAGCTTGTCTTCAAGAACGAGGGGAACTACGCGGGCTTCGAGACGGACGACGATTTCAAGGTCCGGCTCGCGATGCGCAAAGGGCCCGACGGCGGCGACGTGTTCATCGACCCGAACGCGAAGCCGAAGGAGAAGGGCAAGGAGCCCGAGCCGTACCTGACGGTGCCGTTCGAGGACGCCGAGACGACGAACCCCGTGGGCTTCGACGGGTCGGGCAAGACGCTCTACCTGCTCGACAGCCGCGGCCGGAACACGGCGGCGCTCTTCGAGCTCGATTTCGCGACGAAGAAGGCCAAGCTGCTCGTCGAGGACGCGAAGGCCGACGTGCAGCGCTTCATCGGTCACCCGAAGACCGGCAAGCTGCAAGCGGCGGCGGCGGTGTTCGACAAGCCGACGTGGCAGACGATCGACAAGTCGATCCAGCCGGATCTGGAGCTGCTCGGCAAGCTCGGCGACGGGGAGCTGCGCGTGCTCAGCCGGACGCTCGACGACAAGCGCTGGCTCGTGGCGCTCGTGCCCTCGGACGGGCCGGTGAAGTATTACCGGTACGATCGTGACAAGAAGAAGACGGAATTCCTGTTCACGAACCTGAAGGCGCTCGAAGGCAAGCCGCTCTCGAAAATGCATCCGGTGGTGATCAAGTCGCGCGACGGGCTCGACCTGGTGAGCTATTTGACGCTGCCGAAGGCGTCGGATCCGGAGGTCGATGGTCGTCCGGACAAGCCGCTGCCGATGGTGCTCCTGGTGCACGGCGGGCCGTGGGCGCGCGATACCTGGGGGCTGAACGGGATGCACCAGTGGCTGGCGAACCGCGGGTATGCGGTGCTGTCGGTGAACTACCGCGGCTCGACCGGGTTCGGGAAGAAGTTCCTGAACGCCGGGAACAACGAGTGGGCGGGCAAGATGCACGACGACCTGATCGACGCGGTGAAATGGGCCGTGGACGGGAAGGTCGCGGACGGCGCGAAGGTAGCGATCATGGGCGGGAGTTACGGCGGGTACGCGACGCTCGTGGGGCTGACGTTCACGCCGGACCAGTTCGCCTGCGGGGTCGACATCGTGGGGCCGTCGAATCTGAAGACGCTCCTGGCGACGATTCCGCCGTACTGGGCGCCGATGGTGGCGACGTTCCACAAGCGAATGGGGGATCCCGGGACGCCCGAGGGGACGAAGCTCTTGGAGGAGCGGAGCCCGCTCTCGCACGTGGGCAAGATCAAGAAGCCGCTCTTGATCGGGCAGGGCGCGAACGATCCGCGCGTGAAGCAGGCGGAGAGTGATCAGATCGTGAAGGCGATGCAGGCGAAGAACATCCCGGTGACGTACGTGCTGTATCCCGATGAGGGACACGGGTTCGCGCGGCCGGAGAACCGGATGAGCTTCAATGCAGTGGCCGAGACGTTCCTGGCGCAATGCCTGGGCGGGCCGGTCGAGCCGGTGGGCGACGATTTCAAGGGGTCGAGCCTGCAGGTGCCGGCGGGCGTGGAGCAGGTGTACGGGATCAGCGAGGCGTTGCCGAAGAAGTAGATCGAGAGACGCGAAGCACGGGAGCGCCGCGGAGGGTTCGTCCTTCCGCGGCGCTTCGTTTTTCGGGGGATCAGGCGGGCTTCTGGAAGAGGACGACCTTGTACGTGTCGGTGCGGTCGACCATGTTCTGGTACAGGTTCGTCCCGGGGTTGCGATAGAAGTTCTCCATCGCGAGCTTCGCCTCGAGCCGCTTCTTGGCGCCGACGACGGGGACGCGGAAGGCGGGGAACTTGTCGAGGACGTGGCGCACGTACGCGTCGGCGCGGCCCGCGTCGAGGTCACGCGCGAGGATGGCTTCCTTCGTGACGTCGCGGACCTCGACCTGCTTCATGCCGATCGACTTCAGGAAATCGAAACAAGGCTGCCACGTGACGTCAGGAATGGCGTTGCCCCACGTGAGGAAACCACCGGGCTTGAGGAGACGGTAGGCGGTGCGGAAGAAACGCTCGTCCTCCGGCGTCACGATGCCCACCATTTCGGTGACGTGGGTCTCGTTGACGGCGACGAAGTCCGCGGTCCCGTCCGGGATCGAGAGCTTCGTCGCGTCCGAGTGGGTGGCGACGAGGCGGCCGCGAAGGCCGGGGACGAATTTGCGCCTGCACGTCTCGATGGCGGCCTTTTGCATGTCGACGGCCTCGTAGGTGCAGTCCGGCAGCACGTTGTGGCAGACGTGGTGCGCGCCGGCACCAGTGCCGCAGCCCATCTCGATGACGTGAACGCGGCCATTGCGCGCCTTGACGTACTCCTGGATCTCGTTGAACTGATAGAGTCCCGTGTACGCAATCCGACCGAACCGCTGCGGATCGGAGGACAGGATCGGACACTTCCCCCAGGCCTCGGGCCACGCGTAGCCCCAGGTGTTGAACGTGAATTCGTACGACTCGCCTGTGTCGCCCTCGACGATGCCAACGGAGCGGTAGAGCGAGTAGAGGAGAGAGTAGATCGACTGCTTGGTGTAGTCGTCCTCTGCGACGTGCCCGTTCGTGGTCGAGACCTTGGTGCCCGGATCGACGAATCCGCTCAGGACCCACGCACCCAAGATGAGCTGAAGTTGCGGCGTGGTGTAGGTCTTCGTCGGATCGAGTCGAGTGAAAATATCCACGTGAGGTCTCCCTTCGGCTATCGGCGCGCACCCTACAAGGACTCGCCTGGGATTTCCACCAGGACGGAGGGTTCGAACCACCTCCGTCAGCGAGGGTGGACCGAGAGCTCGACGCGCGTGGCGCCGGCGGAAGGGCGCACGAGCAAGACGCCCGGGTGCGTGGCGTCGACGCAGCCGTTCGAGAGCTCGACGCGGTAGCCCGCAGGATAATTTCGCTCCGGAACGATAATTTCCGTGACACCGTTCTCGGTGGGCGCATCGTACGCGAGGGCAAACCTGCGGGCTGCCGCATCGTAACGAAACGAGGGCGCCTCACCGGCGACCGCGCGGGGATAGGGGCGCGCGACGACGGAGGTGATCGCGGTGGCTTCCTGGCCCTCGTCATCGATGAGGGAGAGGTCCTCGGCGTTCCAGGTCTCCTTCGAATCGCTGTACTCCCAGTAGGTGAAATGGAGGGCATTGTCGTCCATGGCGTCGTAGACGGCCGTGACGTACTCGCCGGCAGTCTCGAGGTGCCGCGGGACGCCCGATTCGCCGATGAGGACGGGCATGTTCCACTCGCGGCCCTTGTCGGCCCATTTCGAGAGGTACGTGGCCGCATTCGAAGGAGCCGGGGTGCCGCCGAAGAGGGCGATGGAGTCGTACCAGTGCGGCGCAAAGACGAGGCCCTCGCCCTCGGGTTTGTCGAGGTACGTGGATGCGCCGATCGCGTCGGTGCCGGTGGCGTCGAAGAAGACGAGCGCCGTCGGGTCCTTCGCGCGAAGGAGGGCGGCCATTTCGGTGTAGAAAGGCGTGAGGACGGTTTGCTCCCACGTCTTCAGGTCGGCCGTGCCCTGGTGCGGCTCGTTGATGGGCTCGTAGCCGAGGACGCCGGGGCGCGTCGCGTGGCGGGCCGCGATGCGCTCCCATAAGGCGCGGAACGCGGTGCGGGCGCCGTGCTCGTCGGTCCAGAATTTGTCGAACGCGGCCTTCACGTCTTCATCCTGGGAGTACCGGACGAACCAATCGGGGCAATCGTGGTGGGGCTCGGGCGTGGGAAACGGGAGGGTCCAGCCGGGAAAACCGTCGCCGCAATACACGTCGGAATAAATGTCCTGGTGGAAGTCGACGATCGTCCAGATGCGGCGCTTCCAGGCGCCGTCGAGGAGGGCGTCGTAACGCGCGAGGAAGATTTCGTCGTCGGTGCCCGGCGTAGGCTCGACCGCGGCCCATACGAACGGGACACGGAGCGCGGAGACCCCCCACGCAGCGGCGCGATCGAGGTAACGATCGAGCGATTCCTGGAAACCGGCCTCGGTGGACGCAAAATCGAAGGGGACGAAGGGCGCGAATTTGCTGCGGCCGCCCGCGTTGACGCCGCGGAGGAAGACGATGCGGCCGAGGGCATCGCGAAGAACGGTGCCGTCGGGCGCGAGGCGCTCGTCCGGGGGCGCAGGGAGCGCGATTTCGCAGCGCGGGGCGTCAGGGAGAGCAGCGGGTTCGTCCGTGGAGCCACACGCGAGGAGGGGAAACGAGGCGGTGAGGGGGAGGATTCGGAGGAAACGTTGCACGCGGCGGATGGTAGCGGCGGAGGGTGGGCGCTGTCACGGTGCGTGATGGGCAGAAGCGCGAGGGCTCTGCTAAGCTCGCGGGCGTGATGCGTCTGCTCGGCTCGATCGCGGCGGTCCTGCTCCTCTCGGCCTGCAATGGCGGCACGCAGCCGCCCGATTCCCCACAAACGACGGGCAGCACGACGACGGAGCCAGCGCCGAGCGCAACGACGCCGAGCCCGACGACGACGGTCTTCGTGCCGCAAGAACCCACGGTGACCCCGCCGGGAGGCGTGGTGCCCACGGCGAACCCGGAGAACCCGGCGCCCACGGCGAACCCGACGAACCCGACGAACGGGGAAACGTCGACGCAGCCGGGAACGTCGTGCGGGGGAAGGACGTGCGGGGCCGGCGAGAGTTGCGCGTCGTATTATGGGGTCGCGGGGCCGCGCGGGCCGATGTTCCACGAGTGCGTGGTGCGATGCCGGCGCGGCGCGCCCAACGACGGGTGCCCGACCGGGCGGCGGTGCACGACGATCTCCGATGGTCCGGGCGAAGTTTGTCGCTGAATACCATTCCAGCGAGGTAGGACCGGTCAATCCTCGATCGCGCCGAGGAGCGTGCGCAGGACCTCGGCCTGCGTGCTGAGCGCGGGGTCGTGGCTCGTGCGGGAGAGGGACGCGAGCGAGTCGGCCTGGAGGGTGACGACAGGGCGGAGGCCGCCGAGGGTGTCGAAGCGGCTGCCCTGGAAGATGCGGCCGAGGCGCCGGACCATGGCGAGCGCCGAGGCATACGCGATGACGTCGCCATGGCGGGCGCTGGCGATGCGCTCGACGTCGTCGTCGTACCGAGCCTCGATGGTGCGCGAGGCCGTGTGCCAGGTGCCCGTGGCCGCGTCGCGGTACCGCGCCGAGACGGTGATCTCGCAGGGCTCGCCCGGCACCCACACAGGCATGGCGATGCGCGCGATTTCGGTGCGCGCCTCGCCCGCGTAGAGGTCGCCGAGCAGGAGGCGGTCGTGGTCGATCGAGAGCGCGGCGAGCCCGCCCGAGACCTCGAGGACGCGGACCGGCGCAGGGACGGACTGGACCGTGAGCTCGACGTCTTCGAGCACGACCTCCCCCGGCGGAGGGACGATCCGAGCGACCGCATCCTCGCGATCGGCAAAGGCGCCGCCCGCGAAGACGTCGTCGCCGAGGGGCGCGAGGTGCGCGACGTCGAGACGATCGGGCGTGCCGACCGCGGAGATCTGCGCGCCTCCGCGACGCAAGGAGGCGACCTCGTTCGCGAGCCGGAGGCCGGCCTGCGCGACGCCGATGCCGTCGCTGAGGACGAGGACTTGCCCCGCGGCAGGAGACGTCGTGCCCTCGGCAGGTTTCACCCCGACGAACCCTCGCGCGAGGGCGAGGGCGCCCGCGAGGTCACGCGTGTTCGCGACCGCAGCGCCGCCGCGCGGGCGTTCGAGGACACGCGTGATCGCGCCGTCGAGCAAGGTGCGATGCGAGCCGGGCAAGGCAGGGACGACGACACGCGGGCCGGAGGCGTCGATGATGGCAACGCGATCCCGATCGCCGAGGTCGTCGAGGGCGATGCGGGCGAGCGGCGCAGTGTTCGGGTTGCGGCCGTCGAGCACGATGGCGATGCGGCGCGGCGCACGGACGGAGGGTTTGGCAGCGGGGAACGCGTCGACCGGGGCGATGGCGTCGATGCGGAGGAGGACCTCGCCGCCCCAGCTCGGGACGAGGGTGTCGCTCGACCGAACGACGACGGCGAGGCCACGCCCCTGGAGCGCGACGGGGCTCGAGGTCTTGCGCCAGATGCCGTCCTTGGGGACGAGGAAGCCGGTGGGCGGGGTCCAGGGATCGTTCGGGCTGCGGCGCACGACGGGCTTGGGCAGGTCCGTCGAGTCCATGAACTCGACGCCGTTCGCGGTGATGACCGAGGCGCCGCGGCGGCCGCCGGAAGGCGCAAAAACGACCTGCCCGTCGCGGGTGAGCGCCGGCGACGCGCACGCAGACAAACCCGCCGCGGCGACCGCCACGAAGGCACCCAGGAACCGGCTCGCTCGCCCGCCCGTGCTCATCAGGGTGCCCTTAGGATACGCCAATCGAACCGGAAAGGGGCGATCGTGCACGTCGTGACCGCGATGACGCGGGCGTCCGTTCGTGGCAAAGCTCGGCGCGATGGAGAAGGCGACGGCGGGCTTCCGGATCGGTGCGGACGAAAACGGCCTCGGGCCCCGGCTCGGGCCGATGCTGGTGACGGCGGTGATGGCGCGGGTGACGGAGGAGGGCGCGGCGATCGTGGGGCGAAAGCCGCGCGGAGGTCTGGCCGAGCGGCTCGGGGACTCGAAAGCGATGGTGGCCTACGGGGACGTGGGGCTCGCAGAGGCCTGGGCACGCGCGCTGGTGGAGCGAGGCGGGGGGCGCGCGGCGGCAGCGCGGACGCCGGACGAGCTCGCGCACGCGATCGCGAGCGAGGATCGCGCAGAGCTTCGCGCGGCGTGTCCGCCGCACGTGGAGGCGCAGTGCTGGGGCGCGGAGGGCGAGGCGTTCACGGCGCCCGCAGAGCTCGTGCGGACGATCCACGGGGATCTCGATCGGCTGGAGAAAAAGGGGGTGACGATCGTGGCGGTGCGGAGCGAGGTGCTCTGCGCGAAGCGGCTGAACGAGGGGCTCGCGGCGGGGAAGAATCGGTTCGTGATGGATCTGCACGCGATGGAGCGGCTGATCCTGTCGATGCGGAACGACGCGGGGCAGGACGTGCAGGCGGTCTGCGGGAAGGTGGGCGGGTTCGGGAAGTACGGCGGCGCGTTTGGTCCGCTCGGGGGGCGGATGCACGTGGTGCTGGAGGAGTCGCGGGCGCGGAGCGCGTACATGTTCCCCGGGCTCGGCGAGATCGCGTTCGTGCGGGATGGGGACGCGACGGACCTCCTGGTCGCGCTTTCGTCGATGGTGGGCAAGTGGATGCGCGAGATCCTGATGGGGAGGATCGTGCGGCATTACCAGGCGATCGTGCCGGATCTGCGCGGGGCGAGCGGGTACCACGATCCGGTGACGGCGGCCTTCGTGGAGGCGACGCGCGTCACGCGGAAGAAGCGGCAGGTGCCGGAGGAGTGCTTCGAGCGGAGGGGAGCGGAGGGAGGCTGATCTAGCGATTCACGATGTGGATCGCAGCGCCCATCGCGTGCGCGGCGGCTTCCATGAACGCCTCGCCGAGCGTCGGGTGCGGGTGGATCGTGAGCGCGATGTCCTCGGCGAACGCGGCCATCTCGAGCGCGAGCGCGCCTTCGCTGATCATCGTGCTCGCCTCGGGGCCGACGATGTGCACGCCGAGCACCTGCTTCGTCTTCTTGTCGGTCACGACCTTCACGAAGCCGTCGGTCTCCATCATCGCCATCGCCTTGCCCAGCGCCGCGAACGGGAACTTGCCGACCGAGACCTCGATGCCCTTCGCCTGCGCTTCCTCGGCCGTCAGGCCCGCGGTCGCGATCTCCGGGTCCGTGAAGATCGCGCCCGGGATGCACGCCCAGTCCTTCGCCGCCTTGTGGCCCGCGATGACCTCCGCGATGACCTCGCCCTCCTTCGACGCCTTGTGCGCGAGCATGGGCGGGCCCGAGACGTCGCCGATCGAGTAGATCGTCGGGATGTTCGTCCGGCCGAACTCGTCCGAAGGCACGAACCCGCGCTTGTCGATGTTCACGCCCACGTTCTCGAGGCCGAGCCCGCGCGAGTTCGGCCGCATGCCGACCGCGACGAGGACCATGTCCGTGACGACCGTCTCAGGCTTGCCCTCGACGTCGAGCTTCACGGCGACCGAGCCGTCGGCCTGCTTCTCGTAGCCCATGGCCTTGGCGTTCTTGTAGATCTTGCCGCCGCGCTTCTGGATGCGGCGCTCGACCACCTTCACGCAGTCCTGATCGACGCCCGTGAGCAGCGTCGGCATCGCCTCGACGACCACGAGCTCGGCGCCGAACGCCTGGTAGACCATGCCGAGCTCGAGCCCGATCACGCCGCCGCCGATGACGAGCAGCCGCTTCGGGACCTCGCGCAGGCTCACGGCCTCCTTCGCGCCGATGATCTGCTTGCCGTCGAACTTGAAGCTCGGGATCTCGATGGTCGTCGAGCCCGTCGCCAGGACGATGCCCTTCGTCGCCTCGATCGTCTCGACCGAGCCGTCCGCCTTCTTCACCTCGATGCGGTTCGGCGAGACGATCGTCGCCGTGCCCGCCATGAGGTCGGCGCCGTTCGACTTGAGCAGGCCTCGCACGCCGCCCGTGAGGCGCTTGACGATGCCTTCCTTCCAGTCCTGCATCGCGTTCGGGTCGTGCTCGACCGAGCCGAGCTTGATGCCCATCGTCGCCATCGACGAGTGCGCCTTCTCGTAGGTGTGCGCCGCGTTGATGAGCGCCTTCGACGGGATGCAGCCCCAGTTGAGGCACACGCCGCCCACCTCTTCCTTCTCGATGCACAGCGTCTTCTGCTTGAGCTGGCCGAGCCGAATCGCGCAGACGTAGCCGCCGGGTCCGCTGCCGATGACGATCGCGTCGTAGGTCTTCATCCGATTCTCCAAGGTGGAACGCGGGCCGACAGCCCCTTTTGGGCGCGGATTACCATGTCGAGGGAAAGGTGGGGTCGGAAAAAGCGGTCGACCAGAGCCCAGGGGGGTTTGGGCGGCGCCCAGGGGGGTCCGGTCAACGCCCCGGGGAGTTCGGTCAACGCCCCGGGGAGTTCGGTCAACGCCCTGGGGAGTTCGGTCAACGCCCTGGGGGGTTCGGTCAACGCCCCGGGGAGTTCGGTCAACGCCCTGGGGAGTTCGGTCAACGCCCTGGGGGGTTCGGTCAACGCCCCGGGGAGTTCGGTCAACGCCCTGGGGAGTTCGGTCAACGCCCCGGGGAGTTCGGTCAACGCCCTGGGGAGTTCGGTCAACGCCCTGGGGAGTTCGGTCAACGCCCCGGGGAGTTCGGTCAACGCCCTGGGGGGTTCGGTCAACGCCCTGGGGAGTTCGGTCAACGCCCTGGGGAGTTCGGTCAACGCCCCAGGGGGGTTTGGGGGGGTTCTCGGCCCCCCCATCGTAACTAATGCCCGGCGCCGCCCTGCGAGCCCGGGTGGGGGCGGTTCGCCAGGACCTCGGCCCGTTGCTCGGCGAGGTGCCACGGCAGCTCCGCATACACGTCGTCGAAGAGCGTCTCGCGCGCAGGCGGGCCGAGCGCCTCGACCTCCTGGATCGCCGCGCTGATCTCGGCCATGAGCCCGTCCTCGAGCGCCGCCTCCTCCGCCTCGTCGAGCAAGCCCCGGTGGACGAGGTGACGGCGCAAACGCACGATCGGGTCGCGCTGCGCCCACGTGTCGACCTCCTCCTGCGAGCGATACCGCGTGGGATCGTCGCTCGAAGAGTGCGCGCCCATGCGGTAGGTCACGGACTCGATGAACGTGGGCCCGCCGCCGCTCCGCGCGCGGGCGACCGCGTCGGAGACGACACGGTAGACCGCGAGCACGTCGTTGCCATCGACGCGCACCGAGGGGACGCCGTACGCGCGGCCCTTCACCGCGAACGTGGGCGACGCCGTCTGCTTCCCCGCAGGGACGCTGATCGCCCAGTGGTTGTTTTGACAAACCAGGACACACGGGACCTTGAAGACGCCCGCGAAGTTCAGGGCGTTGTGGAAGTCGGGCTCGCTCGTGCCGCCGTCGCCGACGAAGCCGAGGACGACGCTGCGGTCCTTGCGCATCTTCGCGGCCCAGGCGGCGCCGACGGCGTGCGGGAGCTGCGTGGCCATGCAGCTCGACCACGCGACCTGGTTCACGGCGCGGCCGCTCATGTGCGAGGGCATCTGCCGGCCCTTGAGCACGTCGCCCGCGTTGCCGAAGTACTGCGCGATGTAGCTCTTGAGCGGGAAACCTCGCACGAGCATGATCGCGCTCTCGCGCAGGGCCGGGAACACCCAGTCTTCGCGCTCGAGCACGAGGCCCGTGGCGATCGGCGTCGCCTCCTGGCCGCGACACTCGCCGGCGAAGTGGATACGGCCCTGGCGCTGCAGGAGCATCATGCGCGTGTCGATGAGGCGGACGCGCTTCATCTCGCGGTAGGCGCGGAGAAGCACGTGCGGCGGCAGGCCGGGGTCGGTCGCGGGATCAGCGCTGCCGTCGTCGCGGAACACGCGGAGGAGCCCGAGATCCGGGGCCTCGGCGGCGTGGGGAGCCGGCGTCGCGGGCGCCTCCATCACGGGCCCGCGCGCCTCAACGTCGTGGTCGTGCATGCGGGCGAACCTAGCGCGAATCCGCCCGGGTGTAGAGGGGCTTCAGGGGCGGCAGACGCCGTAGAGCGGCGTGTCGGGGGTGCAGGTCTGGCCCGCGGGACAGCCGCCCTTGCCCAGCTCGAGGTCCTGCCAGCCCATGTTCAGGCAGCTATACCGGCAGACCGAGTCGCAACGCTGGGCCTCGCCGCAGTCGTTGATGGCGTCGCACGGCTCCCCCTCGGCGGCGAACTTCCCCGACGGCGGGACACAAAGCGCGAGCTCGTCCTCGAGCACGGTCAGGCGGCATTCGGTGTCCTCGTCGCACTCCTTCCCGTCGAAGAGCGTGCAGGAGGGGGCGAAGTTGCAGGTCCAGATCCGCTTCGAGCCGTAGTTGATGCGGACGCTGCACTTGGCGCTGCCGCAGAAAAACGCCGGCTCGCTCTGGCAGCAGACGGGCGTGCAGTAGCCGAAGACGCAATACAGGCCGGCCGCGCACTCGCCGAAGGACGCGGTGCACTTCGCGCCGACCCCCTTCACGCCGCCGCCGCCCTCGCAGACCGTGGCCGTGCCAAGCGAGTTCGGCCGGCAGGTCTCGTTCGCGCCCTCGCAATCCTGCGCGAGCAGGTTGCAATCCGACTGGGTGACGTCGCCAAAGTCCGTGCACATGGGGAGCGCTCCCCCGGTGCCCGACGACGAGGTCGTCATGCCCCCGTCACCGCCCATGCCGCCCGTGCCACCGGTGCCGCCCGTGCCGCCCGTGCCCGCGGAGCCGCCCGGAGGGGTTTCGGTGCCCGGACAACCGAGGAGCAGCCCAGCCGAGAGCGAGACGAGGACGAGGGAAGCCAAGCGGATCGGCGACATGGCGCGACGATACCATGAGCCGCGTCGAGGCTTCGAAAAGGAAGAAGCCGCAGCGATCCCGCCGCGGCCTCTTCGAGATGCATCAGCGTCGGCGAGGGCTCAGGGCATGCCGCCCATACCACCGGCGCCACCAGCGCCACCGGCACCACCGGCGCCACCGGCACCACCAGCGCCGCCCATGCCACCGGCGCCACCCATGCCACCGGCGCCGCCCATGCCACCGCCGCCGCCAGAGCCGCTCTCGGGCGCCAGCGTGCCGAGCGGGTACTTCGACTCGAGGCAGTACGAGCCTTCCTTCGTCTCGGTGCAGGTCGTGCCCGCGATCTGCGCGCAGTCGGCCTGGCCATTCGGGCACTCGAGCGAGAAGAAGCAGAAACCCGTGCCGCCAATGGTGCGGCACCAGAGGCCCGGCGCCGCGCAATCATCCTGCTGGGCGCACGAGTTCGAGCAGAAGCCGTAATCCCCGGCGCCCGAGCAAAGCTCGCCCTGGGGGCAGTTCGGCACGGCAGGCGGGATCAGGCAAAGGCCCTCTTCGAGGCCGCCGCACTCTCCCTGGAGCGGATCGCCGCCGAGCACGCAGTAGCCGGAGCAGAAGCCCTTGCCGCCGGGAAGGCCACCGACGCAGAGGCCCGTGCTGCATTCGGCGCCCATCGGATCACAGATCTCGCCGAGCTGCTTGCCGGGGACCTCCTCGCCGATGCACACGCCGGGCGTGAGCTGGCAGTAGCGGTTGTCGCCGCACGCGAGGTCGTTGCTGCACGTGGGCAGGCAGATGTCGCCGTCGGAGCGGCGCTGGCAGCGGAGGTCCTCGCGGCCCTGGCACTTGAACGGATCAAGCTCGGCGAACGGGTTGAAGCCCCCGCTGAAGCCAGGTCCGATCTCGCAGCCGAGCACGCAGCGCCCCTCGGCCGCGCTGTTGTTCGGACCCTTGTAGCAAATGCTGCCGACGCCCGGACAGTCGCCGCTCTTCGCGCAGGGCTTGCTGCAATACCCATTCTGCGGGCCGCCCAGGAACACCGGGTCGTCCGTGCCCGCCGCGACGCAGGTCCCAGGGGCACACTCGGAGTCGGTCGTGCAAGGCAAGCCGAGCCAGTCGCCCGAATCGACCGAGCCGCCCGTGCCGCCCGTGCCGCCCGTGCCGCCGACGCCGCCCGTGCCGCCAACGCCACCCGCGCCGCCGGTGCCGCTTGGGCCGGTGTTGCCATCGTCGCCGCAGCCCGTGCTGTTGACCGCGAGCCCGAGGCTCAATCCAAGGGTCGTCAGGACCCACCATGCGCTCTTCATTTTCATCGGCCGCCTCCACGCGAACGAAAAGAAAGACCAGGCCACCCGCGTGACGGGCAGCAAACCTCGCCTTCCGGAAGGCGGAATCATACCTTCTGCGTCGCACGAGGGCCAGCCGCTCGGCCCTTCGGGAAGGGCGCGTCAGTCGTCGCGAGGGCCGGGCGGCAAGGGCGCGGCCGCCTCGTCATCGTCTTCCTCGTCCTCCGCTCTCCGCGGCTGGATGGTGAAGACGCTGAGCACGACGAGGCCGAAAGCCATCCCCATGCCGATCTTCCCAAAGAGCTCGGCGCGCTTGTGCACGGCTTCGAGGACCTGGCCCTGCGGCGTGTCGTCGCGCTGCACGCCCTGCCTGTGCAGATCGTTGATGCGCGGCGAGAGCGAGAGGGCCACGTAGGCCGCGCAGACGGCCATGAAGAGCGTGCACGAGCGGCGCAAGCGCGAGAGGATCGTGCGGCCACGGCGACGCGCGGCGACCATGCGCGTGACCTCGGCGGCGAGCACCGCGAGGGCCGCGCCGAGGGCGACCGCGTCGAAGCGCGCGAAGATCGCGCCCATCACGTCGCCCGCGATCGACCGGGGGAGCATGCTGAAGACAATGGGCGCCGCGCCTGCGCCGAGGGCGATCATGCCGCCGATGTACACGCCGCCCGCGAGGACGGCGACGAGGGCCGCGACGCGGTCGGCGACGGCGAGGAGACGGTCCCGCTTTTCCTGCGGATCGGGGGCCAGATCGGCCTCGGTGAAGGTGTCGTTCATACGTGCATCCTCACGCCGTGGTCGGCGTCGCGCGTGCCGATCTCGAGCGCGGCGGCGCGGCTCTTCACGACGACGGGCGGTCGGCCCGACGCCTCGAAGCGCACATGCGCGCGCGCGAGCTTGCTGTTCAAGCAGTACGTCATGGGGCCGTCCGGGTTCGGATAGTAGAGGCCGACCATGTCGTCCGTCTCCGCCTCGAACGAGCCCTCGATGCGCGCGGCGCGGCTCTCCGCGGAGAAGCTGTAGCGACGCAAGCCGACGTCGCCGTGCGCGCGCGCGATCTCGAGTGGGCCGTTCCACGTGTACGTCACGCCGCGGAAGCGCGCGCAGACGAGCGTGACGAGCGGCGTGAGCACGGGGCCCACGCGGACGCGGCCGGAGAGCGCTTCCACGGTCAAGTCGACGGTTGGGACTTCGGGTCGCCTGTCGGCGCCCTTCGCCCCAAACCCCAGCTCCGCGTCGCTCTCCCACGTGTTGACGTGGCACCAGGCATAAAGATCAGCGTGCCCGCGGCCCCAGTTGTGCCCCTGCATGCCGCGCCAATTCGAGAGGTCCCAACGCTCGCCGTCGACCTCGACCTCGCCGGAGAACACGAGGTCCGGGTATGGCGTGAGCGTCTTCGATTTGGGGAATTTGCCGCGGTACATCGAGGCGTGCGGGAACGGGACGAACGGGCTCGCCTCGCCCTCGAAGCGAAGGTCCCAGCGGATCGCGTGCTCCCGCCGCGCGATGCGGCCGTGGGTCTCGCCAGGCCGGATGCGCATGCGCTCCTCGGAAGCGCCGCCGGCCCCGGAGAGGCTCCAGGCCACGTCGAGGCCCTCCTTGCCGAAGAGCGCATCCGCGAAGGGGAGCACGTGCTTGACGGCGACGTGTTTGCTCTGCCCGCCGCGACGATCGAAGGCGATCGCCCAGCCCTCGGTGAGGGCGCGGCCGGGCTCGCGCGCGGAGGCGAAGATCGTGGCCTTGATCCAGAGCGCGCGGTCGCCCGCCGGGTCGTTCGCTTTGAGGAAGTAGCTCTCGACGTGATCGGCGCCGGCCGCGGGATCAAAGCGGACGGCGTTCGGATCTCTCGGTTCGTTCATGCCGGTTCGTCCTCCGCGAGCGCGAGGAGCGCCTCGCTCACGGCGTGCGGGTCGGCCCGCGAGGGATCCCCTTCCATGGCCGCGAGGATCGTGCGGGCCGAGCGGATGCGCGCGCGCCCCACGGCGGCAACCGCGAGCGTGCGCTTGTTGCGATCCCACGAGCCGAGCTCGCTGACGATCTCGCGCGTGGCGCGCGCGTGGCCCATGCACGCCAGCGCGACACGCGCGTGCCAGGAAAAACGGTCGCGGCCCAGGCCGAACGCGCCGCCGAACGCGCGCCGCTCGAGCCCCGCGCGCGCCTCTTCCAGGCCGAGCGCTCCTGCGAGCTCGATCGCGGCCGCCTCGTCCTCGGCGTCCTCCGTCTTGATCGCGCCGTTCACCACCGACGCGAGCACCTTCGCCCCCGCCGGATCCCCGGCGCGACCGAGGACCACGGCCGCGGCGACACGCACCGTCGGGGCGTCGTGCTCGACGAGCGCGCGCGCTCTTGCTGCGAGGATCGGATCGACCACGTGCGCGCCCTCCTCGCCGCCGATCTCCTCGGCCATGCGGAGCGCGATGTGGCAAACGAGCGGGTCTGCGTCGCGCGTGCGTGCGGCGAGCGCCTCCACGATGGACGCGCGATCCGTGCAGACGCGGGCGTACGCGATGACGGCCTGGAACCGCACCTCTGCGCGGGCGTCTTCGAGCGCGCGGGCGAGCCTCTGGGCGGCGCGGCAGTCGCCGA
Source organism: Polyangium fumosum (assembly GCF_005144585.1). Lineage (GTDB taxonomy): Bacteria > Myxococcota_A > Polyangia > Polyangiales > Polyangiaceae > Polyangium > Polyangium fumosum. The sequence continues at coordinate 149,561 of NZ_SSMQ01000022.1, forward strand.
TCTCGCCGAGCGCGGTGAGGGCCATCTGCCGCACGTGGACGTCGTCGTCTTCGATGGCGACGAGCAGGGCGGGCAGCGCTTCGTTTGCGCCCACGTCGGCGAGCCCGAGCGCGGCGGCCGAGCGGACGGGGGCGGCTTCGTCCGAGAGCGCGCGTTCGAGGGCGCGCACGACCTGGCTGCGTGCGTCCTCGGCGTGGCGGACGAGGTCACGCACGGCCTCCTCGCGCACGGCGGCTTTGGACGAGCCCACGTCGCGGAGGGCGGCGTCGAGGGTGCGGGGAAGCGCGGGCGCCCGAAACATGCGCGGCGAGGCTAGCACGGCGGGTGCCGGATCACGTCCCGCGGATCGTCCGGAAAGACCTCAGGGACCGCCGCCCGCGCCACCAGCTCCGCCTGCGCCTCCGGCTCCACCAGCTCCGCCTGCGCCTCCAGCTCCACCAGCTCCGCCTGCGCCTCCGGCTCCACCAGCTCCACCGGCACCTCCCGCGCCGCCGGCTCCACCAGCTCCACCTGCACCTCCGGCCCCCGTGGGGACCCAGGCCGGCGGCGGTGCGGGCGCCTCGGAGGGCAGGCAGATCTGCGGAATCTCGACCGACACCGGCGGCGGCGGGATCTTCACCACGCAGATGCGCTCGGCGATCGGCTCGAAGTCGATGACCCGCGCGGCGCGCTCGGACGGCCGGGCGCACTCGTAGCCGTCGCGGCAGTCGCTGTTGTCGTCGCAGCCGGCCATGCAGAACGTCCGCCCGAAGCGGCCCCAGATCGCGTCGTCCGCGGTGCCACAGGCGGGATCGAGCTCCGCCGAGAACGCGACGCAGACGCCGTCACCTTCCGGGCACTTGTCGGGCTCGCAGCCGAAGAGCGTGCAGTAGCCGCCGGGCTGGGTGCTGTCGCAGAGGCGGTCCCCCGTCTGCGAGCAATCGAGCGAGTTGGTGCAGTCGTCCCCGATCTTCGGCGTGCAGCCGGCGAGCGCAGCGACGAGGGCGGCGAGGACGAGCGAGATCACGCGGGGTCGGGGCATCGCAGGGCAAGCGTACTAACGGGCCTCGGGCCGGCGTGCAACCGGGCGCCGCGGCCGACGCGACGACGCCGGGATCCACCGGCCGATCGAGGTCGACCGTGGCGCGCCCGATCGGGAGCGCGGCGTGGCTCTGGACGGATGGCCCGGGGCACTGCACGATGGGGACGCCGCTCCCTGCCCGCCCATGGTCTGGAGGGCGCGCGGCGCAGAGCCCGGCCCTTCTCGAACGTGCGGAACGCTCGAATTGACAGCCGGGGCGCCGCCCTTTAGATACCGGGAAATTCCGGACCGCACCCCCGGAGGACGAAGCAACCCCATGGCTACCTATATCACCGAAGATTGCATCAACTGCGGCGCTTGCGAACCGGAGTGCCCCAACGAGGCGATCAGCGAGGGCGACGAGATCTACGTGATCGACCCCGAGCTTTGCACCGAGTGCGTGGGCTTCTACGACCACGAGGCTTGCCAGGCGGTTTGTCCGGTGGAGTGCTGCTTGCCCGACCCGAAGCGCGCGGAGACCGAGGACGCGCTCATCACGCGGGCCTCTCGCCTGCACCCGGACGACGGCGAGCTCAAGAAGAAGGTCGCCGCGAACGACTACCCGTCCCGTTTCCGCAAGTAGCCAAGAGGAGCGCCGCTTCCGAGGTGCATCCGCCCACGGCCCGCCCAAAGCTCCGGCTGTTCGCCCTCGCCCTCGCGCTCTGCGCGCTGGGCCTGGGTGGTTGTGGCGGCGGCGCTCCCCTCCTTCACCCCGCACACGTCCTCTCGCCCGGCAAGGTCACGCTGGGCGCAGGTTTGTCCGGTCGGCCCGTCCTCGCTGCGCTCCCGAGCGCGCCTGGGACGGAGGAAGCGCTGGCCGAGAGCGTCCTCCAGGATCGAACCGTCGCGCCTGCCGTCGCGCCGTGGGTGGGCGGTCGCGTGGGCATCGCGGGCGCGAACGAGGCGGGGCTCACGTACTCGGGGCGGGCGGTTCGTCTGGACGGACGGCACGCGTTCGCGTTGAGCAAGAGCGTCGCGCTCTCGATGGGTCTCGGCGGCGAGCTGATCCTGTCGGGGCGACCGAGCGAGGGGAAGGACGCGGGCTCGCTGCTCGGCGGGGGGCTCGACGTGCCGCTGCTCATCGGCTGGAAGAGCACGGGGGAGCTTTATTCGGGGTGGATCGGCCCGCGGGCGGGGGTCTCCTGGGTGCGCGGGACCTATCCTTCCGCGGATCTGGACAAGCCGACGACGCTCGCGGGCGAGCACGTCCGGGTCGGGATGGTGGCCGGGCTGCGGCTCGGATTCCGTCATGTGCACGTGGCCGTGGAAATCGGCGGGGACTGGCACGCGGTCTCGGGCCGCCTGGGCGCCACGGACGTCTCGTTCAACCAGTTTTCGCTGACTCCGGCGGGCGCCCTGATCCTCGGCTTCTGACCCTTTTGCGCGAATTTCGGCCGAGAATCGGTCTCGGGGGGAGCGACCTCGGGCGAGGGCTTGCCCACCCCGCGGACCCGCCATAAACTGGCGATCATGCGCTCCTCGAACGTCCCGCTGCCCGCGCTCCTCGCCTCTCTCGGCGTCGTCGTGGGCGGTTGCTCGGCTCCCGTGGCCGATGCCGACGAGATCACGAGCGCGATTGGGTCCACGACCGAGGCGATCGTCCTCGTCGAACGCAGCGCCGCCGAGGGCGAATTCGTCCAGACGAACGTCTCGGCGAAGTTCATGCGCCTCGCGTCCGGCGCGGATCCCGGCCTGGCCGAGCGCGTGGTCGGTGGATCGTGGCTGGAGCTGCCGGCCGCGGGCGAGTGTATCGCGCTCACGCCGTTCGCCGCGGCCGAGGACTCCGATGCGCTCTCCGCGCTCGGCACGATCGAGCTGCTCGACGTGGGCGATCTGTCGATCCAGACCGGGACGACGCGCATGCCGCTGGCGACGCGGGCGTTCCCGGATGTGGGCGCGTTCGTCTCGGGCGTGTTCTACACGTCGCGCGATGCGCAGAGTGATCTGCCGGCGCCCGCACGGTACGTCCTCGAGAGCACGGGCTCGGCGACGCTGAATCCGTTCTCGATCGAGGCCGAGGCGCCGAGCGCGCCGGAGCGGGTTCGTCTGGGAGAAACCGCGCTCGCCGAGGGCGTGGTGTTCGAGGAAGGGGCGGCGGCGACCTTGCGGTGGAGCGCGAGCGAGGCGCCCGCGGCGGGTGACCTCGTCTACGTGGATCTCACGGCGTCGAGCGGCACGGGCATTCGTTGCGCCTACAACGATTCCGGCGAAGGCGTGATCCCGCAGTCCGTGCTCGGCAAGAAGACCTGGGGCGCGCTGCCCGCGACGGTCGCGCTCTCGGTGCACCGCATCCGCCAGGGTGGCTTCGCGGCCACGGGGATCGACGCGGGGGAGCTTCGGTTCGACCTGTCCGTCGTCGGCCGCGCGACGATCGTGGCGACGTCGCCCTGACGAACGTTCATCCGGCCAAACCAGCGGGGACCGAGCGATGAACCCCGACGAGCGCGAGACGGCAGAGCGTTCCCGGACGCACGCGGAGGCCTCGCGCCGGCTGGAAGAGGCGTGTGATTTCGCGGGAGCGGCGCGAGAGGCGCTCCTCGCGGGGGACGCGCGGCGGGCGGCGCGGATGGCCGCGCTCGGGGGCGACGAGGCGACGGCGCGGGAGGCGATCGCGCGCATCGTGGAGCGGCTGCCGAGGGAGATCGCGCTCGCTTCGGCGTCGGATCTCGCGTCGCGGGGGTTCAGCAAGTACGCAGGGGCGCTCTACGTGCAGCTCGGCGAGCACGCGGAGGCGGCAAGCGCGTTCGTCGCGGCTGGCGAGGTGATGCTCGCGGCCGAGAACTTCGAGCGCGCGGGGCAACCGGCCGAGGCGGCGCGCGCGCTCGAAGGCGCGCTTCGGCAACGGCCGGAGGACGCGGCGCCGCGGCTCGCGCTGGGAGCGCTGCTCGCGCGGCACGGGCGAACCGAGGGAGCGATCAAGGCGCTGCAACAGATCGGCGCGTCGGCGCCCGAGCGGGCCGCGGCGCTGCCGCTGCTCGCGCGGTGCTTCGAGGAAGTGGGGCTCGCCGAGGCGGCGCGGGAGACGCGCGCGGAGATGGCGCGGCTCGGGGTGCACGCGGAGCCGCCCGCGAAGGAGGCGCCGGGCGGGTCGGACCTGAAAAACGAGCGGCGCGGCGGAGGCGTCGTTCTTTTCGGCCGGTACGAGACGACGCGGGAGATCGCGTCGTCGGCGCATGCGCGGCTCGTCGAGGCGATCGATCGGATCAGCGGCGAGCGCGTCGCGGTGAAAATCTTCAGCGGGCTCGTCGAGGGCGCGGGGCGCGACGCGCTGCAACGCTTCGAGCGAGAAGCGCGCGCGCTCGAACGGCTGCGCCATCCGAACGTGGTGCCGCTCCATCAGTACGTGCCCGAAGGGCCGGCGATGGTGCTCGCGTTCATGCGAGGCGGGTCACTCGCGGACAAGATGCGCGAGGGGCCGGTGGCGCCGGCGCGGGCCGTGGAGATCGCCTGCCTCCTCCTGTCGGCGCTCGGCGAGGCGCACCGGCTCGGGATCCTGCACCGCGACGTGAAGCCCGCGAACGTGCTCTTCGACGACGCGGGCACGGCGATGCTCTCGGACTTCGGCGCGGCGCACCTCGGCGACCTGTCGAGCACGGCGACGGCCGGCGCGATCGGCACGTACGCGTACATGTCGCCCGAGCAGAGGCTCGGTCGCCCGGCGGGGATCACGAGTGATCTCTACGCGGTGGGCGCCGTGCTTTACGAGCTGCTCACGGGCGAGGCGGCCGAGCCCACGCGCGGGCGTTTTCATCGGGGAGCGCCGAGCGAGACGAACCCGGAGCTCGGGGCGGAGCACGACGCTGCCGTGGCCGCGCTGCTCGCGGACGAGCCGGATCGCCGGCCGGAAGACGCATTCCAAGCGCGGCGCGCGCTGTCGGCGTTGCGCTGGCCGGAGGCGTTGCCACGACGATGGGTCACGCCGAACCCGAGCGAGCGGCCCGCCGCGCCGAGGGAGGGCGAACGCCTCGGTCCGCCGCTCGCGCTCGGCGACGGGCGCGACATGGCGAGCCTGCGCCACGACGCGTGGCTCGATCGCGAGGTGCTCGTGATCCCGATGGACGAGGCGTCCCTCGCCCGCGCGCGCGCCTTCGCGCGGACCGGGTCTCCCGCGCTGCCGACGGTGCTGCGCGTGGATCGAGCGGCCGGCGAGATCTGGGTGGCGCCGCCGCTCGGCAAGGCGCTCGCGGATGCGCCGCGGGCGATCGACCCGGCGGCGATCGAGCGGCTTCGGCAGGCCCTCGCGACGCTCGCGGCCGTGGGCGGAGCGCACGGCTACATCGACGCGCAGCACGTGTACTGGTTCGACGGGGAGATCGAGCTCGCCTGGCCGCGAAAGCCTGCCCCGCCGGACGCGGCCGAGAGAGACCTCGCGGCGATCGAGGCGCTCACGCGCGGGGCGCCGCTTTCGCGCTGAGCCCCGCGCGCGCTTCCTGCATCCACGTCTCGCACGGGCGAGAGGGCTCGCCCCGGCGCGGCGGACCATGGAGCAGCTCCCGATCCTCCGAGATCTCGCGATCATCTCGATCGTCGGTGTCCTCGTCGTCCTCGTGCTCGGCCGCGTGCGTCTGCCCGCCGTCGCGGGGCTCCTGCTCGCGGGCGCGTTCATCGGGCCCACGGGATTCGGCCTGCTCAGCGACGCGCACCGCATCCAATCGCTCGCCGAGATCGGCGTCGTGCTCCTGCTCTTCGGCATCGGCCTCGAGTTCTCGCTCGAACGGCTACGGCAGATCGCCAAGACCGTCACGATCGGCGGCTCGCTCCAGGTGGGCCTCACGATCCTCGCGTCGGTCCTCTGCGCGCGCCTCGCAGGGCAAACGTACGCCCGCGGGATCCTCTTCGGATTTCTGTTCGCGCTCTCCAGCACCGCGCTCGTGCTCCGCACGCTCGCCGAGCGCGGCGAGGTCGACGCGCCGCACGGCCGCTTCATCGTCGGCGCGCTGATCTTCCAGGACCTCTGCGTCGTGCCGATGGTGCTCGTGATCCCGATCCTCGCCGGCAAATCCGGCGGGGATCCGGCGCATGATCTCCTGCTCGCGCTCGGCAAGGCTGCGCTGCTCGTCCTGGTCACGGTGGTCGTGGCGCGTTCGCTCGTGCCGCGCTTCTTCGCGCTCGTGGACCGCGCGCGGAGCCGCGAGCTCTTCCTCATGGCCGTGCTCGGCATCTGCCTGGCGACGGCGTTCTTCACATCGCTCGCGGGCCTCTCGCTCGCGCTCGGCGCGTTCCTCGCGGGCATCCTGCTCGCGGGCAGCGAGTACGCGCACCGCGCGATCGGCGACGTCCTGCCGCTGCGCCACGCGTTCACGAGCCTGTTCTTCGTCTCGCTCGGCATGCTGCTCGACGCGCACGTGCTCCTCGACAGGCCGCTCTCGGTGGGGCTTTATCTCGCCGCGTTCGTCATCGGAAAAGGGTTCATCGCGACGCTCTCGGCCCTGTCGATGCGCTTCCCCGCGCGCGTCGCGTGGCTCGCGGGCGTGGGGCTCGCGCAGTTCGGCGAGTTCGGCTTCGTGCTCGCCACGCTCGCCGAGCGGAACGGGCTCATCACGCCGAGCGAAGATCGAGCGCTCCTCGCGGCCGGCGTGCTCAGCATGATCATCACGCCGCTCGCGATGCACCTCGCGCCGCGCGTGCGCGCCGGGGAGAAGATCCTGAAGCCGCTCGAACGCCTGCTCGGGGCGCGCGGCATCGACGAGCCGATGCCCGAGCACTCCGCGCTCTCGGAGCACGTGATCATCGTGGGGTACGGCGTCGCCGGAAAGATGCTGGCGCGCGCGCTCGCCGAGACGTCGGTGCCCTACCTCGTGCTGGAGCTGAACGCGGAGACCGTGCGCACCGCGCGTGAAGCCGGCGAGCCTGCGTATTACGCGGACGTCACGAGCCCGGAGGCGCTCGCGAGCGCGCGCGTCGAGCACGCCGCTGCGCTCGTCCTGCTCATCAACGACCCCGAGGCCACGCGCCGCGCTGTCGCCGCCGCCAAGCAAAGCGCGCCGAAGATCCCCGTGCTCGTACGCGCGCACTACATCGCCGCGGACCGCGCGCTCATGGAGCTCGGCGCCGAGGAGGTCGTCTTCGAGGAGCTCGAAGCCGGGCTCGAAATGATCGCGCGTGTGCTGCGCCGGCGCGGCATCCCGCGGAACGTGATCATCGAGCGCGTGAACGTCGCGCGCCGCGAGAGCAAGGGGCTCTTCATCCGGAAGCAGACGCTGCAACGGCCCACGCTCGCGACCTTACCCGAGCTCGGCGAGCTCAAAGTGGAGACGTTCCTCGTGCGGCGCGGATCCTTCGCGTGCGGCAAAAGTCCGTTCGATCTCGATCTGCGCCACAAAACGGGCGCGAGCCTCGTGGCGATCCGCAGGGGCGGCTCCCTCTGCGAAGACGTCACCGCGAGCGCGCCGTTTCGCGAGGACGACGTGCTCTACCTCGTCGGCAAGCTCGTCGCGATCGAGAGCGCGGTGCGCCTCCTCGACGAGGGGGACTAGGCGGGAAACCTCAGGCGGCCTTGCGCCGGCGACGCGCACGCACGGTACGCACGACCGCGCGCACGCCGAGGCCCGCGCCGAAGAGCAAGCCGAGCGACGACGGGACCCCCGCCGCCCACACCACGATCGGGATCGGCGGCCGCGTCGGGCACGTCGAACGCAACGCGAAGCGGCACGCGTTCATCCCGTCGATCTCCTCACGCGCGGCGGTGGTCTCCGGCGTCTCGGGCAGCGCCCGCATCGCCCCCGACGCGATCAGCCACGCCGAGGCCGCCACCTGATCCGCCGAGGCCTCCCGCGGCACGTGGTCCTTCATCGCCACCGCGAGCGCGCGCGCCCGCGCCGCGGGCTCGATCTCCACGAACGCCGCCGCGAAGGCCGACGCGACCGGCGTCGAGATGCGCCCGAGGCACACCACGGCCCGATCCTCGGCCGGCCGCAGGTACACCGTGTTCCCCTCCTGCGTCAGGTGAGGGATCGAGCCCATGACGGGCTCCTCGCGCGTGAGCGCGCGCCGCGCGCTGAGCACGCACGGCTGCAGGCGCGGCGGCTTCCGCAACCACACCGCGGCGTACTGGAAGTACGAAACGATCGCGCCCGCGAGGCCGAGCGCGGAGAGCACGAGGAGCGCGGCGATCACGTGGCGCGCACGACGCCCCCGCGCGGGCTCGGCGGAAGGGGAATCGGTCGCGCTCATGGGCAACGCTTTTGCTCGCCCCTCCCGGGCCTGTCAACCGTGGAGCGCCTCGCCGGGGGTCTGCGCGACCTTCACCCAAACCGAAGCCGCTTGTGGCTGGCCCATCGCCGCCGACAGGTACGCGAGGAACCGCGCGCTCGCTTGCTCGGCCTGCCGATCCGACGCCTCGCGGGCGCGCGCGAGCGCCGTCAGCGTCTCCATGAGCGCGCGATCCATGTCGCCCGCCGACGCGAGCGCGATGCCGTAGGACAGGAGCGCACGCGCGCGCTCGCGCGGCGAGCTCGCCGCCTCCTTCGCTTCCTTCAGCTTGCGCAGCGCCTCGCCGGGATCGCCCCGGGTGAGCAAGACGAACGCGCCCATCCGCTCGACGAGCGCGTCGTGCTCTCCCGTCACCCGGAGCCGCACGAGGATGTCCTCCAGCGTCTCGACGTCGCCCTCGACGAGCGCCTGGCGCAGGAGCTTCGACAGCCGCTCCGCCATCACCACGGGATCCTCGACCGCTTCGGGATCCTCGCCGAGCGCCGCGACCGCCGCCGCCACCGAGTTTTTCTCCGGCGGCACGGACCCCGCGCTCAGGCTCTCGGGCGAGAGCGAACCGAGCGACAACGGCGGGTGCGGATCGGAGGCGCGCATCTGTCCCCCCTCCCCCATCGCCGCCTCGATGATCGACGCGATCGACAGCTCCTCGGCGCGCGGGTCCATGAGCAGCTCGCCCTCGTCCGAGAGCTCCGGCACCTGCACGTCCGGATCGAGGCTGCGCGCCTCGTCGATCAGCGCTGCCGCCGCCCTCCGCAAGCCCACGCCCGCCGCCGCGAGCGCCGCCTCCGCCGCGAGCACCGCCGCCGAGGCCCGCTCCCCCGCGACGGCCGCGTGATACGCCGGCTCCGCGAGCCCGAGCGGCCCCACGTTTTGCTCCAGCACGCGCCCGGCCATGCGATGCCAGAGATCACGCGTCCCCGCGTCGAGCAGCCCGATCAGCGCGCGCGACGCGGTCCTCGTCGCGATCGAAAGCCACCCTTCTTCCGGCCGGTGTGCCCATCCCGCGCCGACGAGCGCGTCCTCCACGACCGCCACGCGCGCGCCTGCGCCCGCCATCAGCGTCGACACGGCGTCCACGATCTCGTTCGGCGCATCCGCGCCGAGCAACGCGACCCCCACGAGCGCCGCGCGCTCCCCGGGTTCGAGCCACGTCGCGCGCCGCGTGATCCACTCGTGCGCCGGCGCCGGCGCGCCTCGACCGCTCGTGCGATCCCGCGGCTCGGCCACGTCCCCGACCCAGCGCAGCTCGCCCGTCGAGAGCCCCTCCGCGAGCGCCTCGCGGATCCCGAGCGGCATCCCTTCCCCGCGACGCGCCCACCTCTCTGCGGCTTCTTGTGTGATCGCCCCGCCGCAGAACGCGCGCGTGAGCTCCACGGCCGCCTCCTTCGGCAGCGGGCCCAGCGTCACCTCCGCGACCACCGGGATCGACGAGAGCACCTCGGGCAGCGCCTCCTCCACGTCGATCCGCACGACCGACCGGAAGAACCCCGGCGGCGGGATCGCCAGCGACACCACCTCCAGCGTCGCGACGTCGACCAACGTCACGTCATCGACCGTGAGCAGCCCCGATCGCCCGTCCACCGGCGCGAGCCACGCATCCACGAGCTCCGCGGCGGTCCGCGGGTCGAGCCCTTCCCCCGCCAGGAGCTTGTTGAACGCCGCGGCGAGCGCCTCCGGCAGCTCGGGCGCCTCTTCCCGCGCGATCGACCGCGCGAACGCGTTGCGCAGCGCCCCGAGCGGCTCGCGTGGCAAAAACGTCGGCGCGATCCGGAGCGAACGCGACGGCGCGAGCCTCTGCGCGAGCTCCTGGAGCAGACGTGTCCCGCCCGCGCCCGGCGCCGCCCGCAAAAGACCTGCACATCCGAGCGGCACCGAGAGCTCGCGCAGCTCCTCCTCGCGCCCGACGAGCGCCGGCGCGGCCACGAGCTTGTGCACGTTCGCCAGCGTGTCGCCCCGCAGCGGCGCGTAGATGTCGAGCCGCTGCCCTCGCGCGATCGACCCGTCCGCGGCGCGCCCTCGACGCAGACCCGCGGTCACGAGGTCGCCGGACTGCACCGCCGCGACGTCCGGATCGAGCAGCACCTCCCCGGGACGCGCGATCAGGGCGAGCCGCTCGGCGCGGACGAGCGGCTCTCCCCACGCGAGCCCTTCCGGCGACCCGAGCGCTTGCATCTCGCCCTGCGCGAGGCCGATCCGCAGCGGCTCGCCGTCTTGCGCTTCGGCCACCTGTTCGAGCACGAACCCGAGCGCCTCGTCGAGCGCCTCGGCTGCAAAGTCGAAGCTGAACGCCTCGCCGCTCCACGCGCACAACGCGCCGCCATGGGCCTCCGCGCGCTTCCGGATCGAAAGCGATCTATCGAGATACCCCGATCCGGAGCTCGCCGCCGGGCCGCTGGGCCCGCGGAAGCTCACCACGATACGTTCCGCCACGCGCGCATCGTCTCTCATCGCGCCCGGCCGTCAAAGAGGGTTCTCAGCCGAAAATGATGAACCCGAGCTTCGTGAGCACGAAGTCCGCCACGAGGATCGAGATCGAAACGCCCACCACGGCCCGCGTGGTCGACTGCCCCACGCCTTCCGTGCCGCCCCGCGTGATCATGCCGAAGTGACAGCCCACGAGCGCGATGATCGCCCCGAAGAACGGGCACTTCATGAGCCCCATCCAGAAGTCGCGGAAGTTCATCGAGCCGAGCGCGGAGCGAAGGAAAAAGCCCCACGGGATGCCGAACTGCCAGTCGCAGATGATCATCGCGCCCGAGAAGCCGATCACGAGCGCCAGCGCCCCGAGCACCGGCATCACGATGACGCAGGAGATCAGACGCGGCAGCACGAGCTTCTTCATCGGGTCGGCCCCGAGCGCGCGGATCGCGTCGATCTGCTCCGTCACGGCCATCGAGCCCACCTCGGCCGCGATGCCCGATCCGATCCGACCGCCCACGATCACCGCCGTCAGCGTCGGCGCGAGCTCGCGCGAGAACGACAAGCCGATGACGCGGCCCGTGTACTCCATGCCGCCGAACTTCTGCAGGCCGAAGGCGAACTGCACCGCCATGACCATGCCCGTGAAGAGCGCCGTCGCGCACGCGATCCCGAGCGATCGGATGCCGAGCTGCTCCATCTGGTGCATCGTCGATTGGAGCTCGAACGGTCTCTGGAACATCGCCGCGAACGTCTCGCGCGTCATCCGCCCGAGCTGCCCGAGGTGCACGAGGAAGTTCATCCCCCGCTGCACGAGTCGCTCGTAGAACGGCGGCTCCGGCGGAAGCCTCGGCAGCGACTTCGGCTTCTGCGACTCCACGCCTGCCTGGCTACTCATCGGCCGGCACCGTGGCGAAACCTTTGACGAACTCCCGGAACGGCCCGACCGCGGCCGGGAACCCCGCGGGGTCGGCGATGCAGTAGAGGTCGTAGACGCAGCCGTCCTTCTTCAGGACCCACACGTCGAACTGCCGCGGCACGCCGTCGAGCTTCGCCGTCACCACCGTGTGCAGCGCCTCCCGCCCGTCGAACGCCACGACCTCTTCCGTCACCACCTCGCGCTCCGTGAACTGCAAGAACAGGTGCTGCACGAGCGAGCGGAGCGGCACGTCCTCGCCGTCCACCTTGCAACGACCCGAGGCGGCGATCATCGCCTCGTTCGCCGTGTCCTCGAACGCGAGGGCCTCGCCGTCGAGCTCGATCCGCTTCCACGTCGAGGGCGGCGTCGGCACGCGGAAGGCGTAGCCGCGCCCTCGGTACACCGAGCCCGTAAAACTCGGCCCCGCGCACGCGCCGATTCCGGAAAGCGCGAGGCAGAGGCCGAGCACGAACGCTCGGGGGCGACGAAAGGGGATTCCCATCGCGCGGGCGAAGCTAACACGCCCGCCGAGGTGTCTCCGGCGGAAACCGACGCCCTGACCATGCTGTGACGAACTGCGTAGGCCGTTTCTCACCAGCCCCAAGGGTCGCGGCCCGAGGGCCGTCGCGGCGGCGGCGCGCCGTAGGGCGGGCCGTAGGGGGATTTGGGCCTCTGGGCGGGCGGCCGGAACTGGGTCCAGCGGTCGTGATCTCGGGGGGGCTTGTCGCGCAGGAACACGCGGACGAGCAGAGCGCCCGCGACGAACCCGCCGAGGTGCGCGAAGAACGCGACGCCGCCGCCCGTCCCGCCGAGCGAGCCGAGCCCGCTGAAGAGGTTCACCACGAAGTACTCGAGGATGATCACCCACGCCGGCAGCTCGAGGAAGAGCCCGAAGAAGAGCCAGAGCGGGAGGATCGGGTTCAGCACCGTGATCGGCGAGCGCGGGTAGAGCGACCCGTACGCCGCGAGCACGCCCGAGATCGCGCCCGAGGCGCCGACCATGGGCACGACCGACGACGGGTTCACGACCACCTGCGCGAGCGCCGCGGCCATGCCGCAGAGGACGTAGAAAAGCGCGTACCGCCGGCTGCCCATGGCGTCCTCGACGTTGTCGCCGAAGATCCAGAGGTAGAGCATGTTGCCGCCGAGGTGCGCCCACCCGGACGGGTCGTGCATGAACATGCTCGAGAACATCGTCGGCAGCGCGGCGAGGGGCTCCTGCACGAGGCGCGCGGGCACGAGCCCGTACTCCATGAGCAGGTCGTAGGCCCTCGCCTCGGCCCCGCGGGGTCCGGCCACCGAGAGGAGCGCTTGCGTCCACACGAAGACGCAAACGTTCACCACGATGATCAACCAGTTGACGTAGGGGGGACGCCGAACCGGCAGCCGGTCTCGAAGGGGCACCATGGCGGGACTGGCTTACCATGTGCACGCCATGCCGGCCCTTCAAGGACACGAAGGTCCGCCTTCCCCCTCGTGACAGGCGTGGATCATGCTGGTAGACGGAGAACGCGATGCCTCCGATCGGCCTACGCCTCCACGACACGATGACCGGCAAGCTGACCGAGCTGGTCCCGAAAAGGGCCGGCGAGGTACGCATCTACTGTTGCGGCCCCACCGTCTACGACGTCGCGCACGTCGGCCACGCCCGCGCCGCGCTCGCCCCTGACGTGCTCGTGCGGCACCTCCGCAGCCAGGGCGTGCGGGTCATCTACACGCGGAACGTGACGGACGTCGACGACAAGATCCTCGCGCGCTCCCGGGAGAAGGGCGAGACGCCGCTCGATCTCTCGGCGCGCATGACGGCGCTCTACCAGGAGGACATCCGCGCGCTCGGCTGCCAGGACCCGGACCACGAGCCGCGCGTCTCCGACTCGATCGCCGACATCGTCCGGATCGTCGAGACGCTCATCGCGAACGGCAACGCGTACGTCGCCGACATGCCGAACGGCGCGAAGGACGTCTACTACGCGGTCCGCTCCTTCGCGCAGTACGGCAAGCTCTCGCACCGGCACATCGAGGATCTCTGCTCGGGCGCGCGCGTCGAGGTCTCCGAGCAAAAGCACGACCCGCTCGATTTCGCGCTCTGGAAGGGCGCGGGCGAGTGCACGTGGGGCTGGGACAGCCCGTGGGGGAAAGGCCGCCCTGGCTGGCACATCGAGTGCTCGGCGATGAGCGAGCGCTACCTCGGCTACGGCTTCGACGTGCACTGCGGCGGGATGGACCTCATCTTCCCGCACCACGAGAACGAGATCGCGCAGAGCGAGGCCGCGCATCCGGGCGAGGGGCCCTTCTGCTCGCTCTGGATCCACAACGGCTTCGTCAACGTCGACAAGGAGAAGATGGCGAAGTCGCTCGGCAACTTCGTCACGATCCGCGACGTCTACCAGCGCAACGACCCCGAGGCGCTGCGCTACTTCCTGCTCACGGTGCACTACCGCGGCCCGATCGCCTTCGAGACGGAGAAGCGCGACGACGGGCGTGTGGTCTTCCCGGGCATCCTGGAGGCGGAGCGGCGGGTCGATTACCTCTACCACACGCTTGGCCGGCTCGGCTCGCTGGCCGAGCTCGCGAAGGGCGCCACGGGCGGCGACGACGCGCCGGCGCCGACGATGCGTTTGCCGCGGGAGATGGCGCCGATGATGGACCTCGCGTCGGCCGCGCGCGGCAAGATCGACACGGCGCTCGACGACGACCTCAACACGCCGGTCGCGCTGGCGGTCGTGGGCGAGCTCGCGCGGGCGGGCAACGAGCTCGTGGACCTCGCGCAGAAGCGCCGCAAGGACCCGGAGATCGCGAAGGCGGCGCCGCTCGTGGCGAAGATGCTGGCGCGCGCGCTCTGGTCCACGGTCGAGCCGCTCGGCATCTTGCAGACGCCGATGGACGTCTACCGCGCGCGCACGCAGGCGCGCCGGCTGTCGATCCTGGGCAAGACGGCGGAGGAGATCACGGCGCGGGTGGAAGAGCGGCGGCAGGCGCGGCAGGCGAAGGACTTCGCGCGGGCCGACGAGATCCGCAAGGAGCTCGAGGCGCTCGGGATCGAGGTCGCGGACAACCCGACCGGGACGACCTGGCGCATCGGCGTGTAGGACCTCACCCTCTGCCCTCTGCCCTCACCCCCTCCCCTCTCCCTCGCGGGAGAGGGGAGATGAGGCCGTTCGGTCGTTTCCGACCGGCCCCCCGTGACGTAGCCACCTCCGGGATTTACCCTTCCCCCGGCCCATGGCTCGCGACCTTTACTCCGTGCTCGGCGTCGCCCGGGACGCAGACGAAGACACCATCAAGAAAGCTTTCCGCAAGCTCGCCGTCCAGTACCACCCGGACAAGGCGCCTGGAAAGGCGAACGAAGCGAAGTTCAAGGAAATCAACCGCGCGAACGAGGTTTTGTCGGACAAGCAGAAGCGCGCGCTCTACGACGAGTTCGGCGAGGACAGCCTGCAGCAGGGGTTCGACCCGGAGCGCGCGCGCTTCGTGCGCCAATACGGCGGAGGCCGCGGCCGCGCCGGCGGGCCCGGCGGGGCGGGCGGCGTGCCGTTCAACGTCGAGGAGATCTTCGGCGGCGGCGGCGGCGGCGCGTCGGGGGATTTCGGCGACCTCTTCGGCAACATCGGCGACATGTTCGGCCGGGGCCGCGGGGGCGGGGCGCGCGGGGGCGCGCGCGCGGCGCGAAAGGGGCAGGACGTCGAGAGCGAGGTGACGATCGAGTTCGTGTCGGCGGTGAAGGGCACGACGGTGCAGCTCCAGCGCGAGGGCGAGGAGCCGATGACGGTGCGCATTCCCGCTGGCGCGAACGAAGGCAGCCGCATTCGTGTCCCTGGGCAGGGCGCGCCTGGCATGGGCGGCGGTCCTCCCGGGGATTTGCTGCTGACGATCCACGTGACGCCGCACCCGTTGTTCAAGCGCGAGGGGGACGATCTACGCCTCGACGTGCCGGTGAGCATCGGGGAGGCGTATTTCGGCGGGAAGATCAAGGTGCCGACGCCGGACGGCGAGGTGACGTTGAAGATCCCTGCGCACACGCAGAGCGGGCAGGTGTTGCGGCTCAAAGGAAAAGGCGTGGCGCGAAAAGGAAAAGAGCCGGGGGATCTTTATGTGCGGTTCTTGATCCAGATTCGCACGGAGGACGATCCGAGCGTGGCCGAGGCGGTGAAGGCGCTGGATGTGCCGGGGGAGGAATTGCGGAGTGAGTTGAGGTTCTGAGGGCGGCGGGCTTCGGCGGCGGTAGGGGGCCGTCTCCCCTGGGGCGTGCCGACAAACACGAGACTCGCGATCGCGGCGCCGATGGTGTAAGGTGCGACCCTGTGAGAGCACCTAGCCCGAAGACACGTCGCGCGGCGCTCGCTGCCTTCGTTCTCGTCGCCGTCGCGGCGCTCATGATGGGCGCGCGTGGCCCCGATGACGACTGGATGTTCGGTCACTGCGAAGAAGATCTCGGGGACGTCCTCAAGGGTTGTCAAAACTGGGAGCCCTGCCCTGATGTGGACGACGAGTTTGCGGACGCGTGCGTGGCCAGTTGTTTGCGCACGCTCTGCCCGGACCAGACGCAGTGCACGGGTCTCGACCCCGCATTCTGTGCCCCCTGTGAGGACATGCAGGGCGCCCTCTTCTGGCGCATCACCGGTCATGCCGATGCCCAGTGTGAATACGAAGTCCGTGTAGCGTCTCCGACCCTGACGAACTGGGAGGCAGAGGTTCGAGTCTACGATGCGTGCTTTCCGGCGCATGTGGAGGAACATTGTCCGGCCCTGGCAGGTACCGATTGGTTGGCGCGGTACGATGCCATCAGCAACTACCCCCGCAAACGTACGACCCCCGCGCGCGCTCCGGGATCCCGCGCGCCATGCACCATGCTTCGATAACCCGAACCTCAGTTGCCACCCTGGCCCCCCTCGCCGGGGTCGTCGTCCCAATCCCCGGCGCCACCTTCGCCCTCCTCGTCGAACCAGTAGTCCCCGCTGCCCGCCCCGACGCCTACCGTGACGAGCGTCCCGCCCGTGGGTCCGGCGGAATCGGGGCCATCCGACGTGCCGGCCCCGTCGAGACAGATCAGCGCGGGAGAGGCTTCGACCCGGCACTCTTTGAGATCGACGAGCCCCTTATCCACGGCTTCCTGCCTGCATCGATCCCTATTCCCGTATCCATCGACAAGGACCGGATCCGCAAGCCCCTGCAGGCGTTCCACCGAGTCGGGGCGACCTTGGTGGCCAGGACAGGTAATGACGACATTGCATTGAATCGCGGGGCCCTCTCGCTGCGTCCGTGTCTCACGGGTCCACTTCGGATTCCGACACTTGCTGTCACACCCCACCCCCATCACGAAGCACCACGCCACCAACGCCCCCACCATGCGCCCCGTCATACGTACGGTCCCTTGCCAGCGTAGACCGCACAGGGCCAACTATCGCGCAGGCGCACAAATGTCGGGGAGCTTCGCGCACAACGCCACGAACCCCGGGGCACCTCGTCCACAAGGACCGGCACCTCGTCCACGAAGACCGGGAACTCCTCCACAACCTCCGCGACCTCCTCCACGAAGACCGGGGACCTCCTCCACGACCTCCGCGACCTCCTCCACGACCTCCGCGACCTCCTCCACGACCTCCGCAACCTCCTCCACGAAGACCGAGTACCTCGTCCACGAAGACCAGGTACTTCGTCCACGACTGCGGCGACCTCCTCCACGAAGACCGGGGACCTCGTCGTCGACGATGACGACCTCCTCCACGAAGACCGGGGACCTCCTCCACGAAGACCGGGGACCTCCTCCACGAAGACCGGGGACCTCCTCCACGACCGCCGCGACCTCCTCCACAACCACCGCGACGTCGTCCACGAAGACCGGGTACCTCCTCCACAACCTCCGCCACCTCCTCTGCCGGCGCGGCAACCCCACCTGACGGCCCCAACCGTCGACGAAGCTCGGGTAGCATCCCCCACATGCTCCGCCCCCTCCTCGCCTCCGCCACCCTCCTCTCCTTGCTCACCCTCGCCGGCTGCGACGAATGCGGCGAAATCGATTGTTCTTGCTTGCAAGGCGGCATCGTCGTGACCGTCGTCGACGCGACCACGAAACAGCCGCTCGTCGGGGCCAAGGTTGCCATTGGCAACGAACTCTGCCCCTCGAATGGCCCGGACCACGTCTGCAATGTCCCCGGCGGCACCTATTCGGTGCAGGTCTCCGCGACGGGGTATGCCGCGAAAACGGTCTCCATCGTATTGCCCGAGCCGCAGGGCGAGGGCTGCTGCGTCTGCGGCGACATCGTCGAGCAGACCGTCGAACTCACGCAGATGCCTTGACCGTCCTACACCGCTTCCACGCGCAAGGCGCCGACGTGAAACCCGCACGAATATTCACGGCGAAGCTCAACAAAAATCGAGCTTTCTCAACGAGATAGCTCCGTCGAGACCGTTGCCATCGCCCTCACGGCGATGGTATTCGTTCCCGATTGGGAACGTCTCGGGTCATGAGGCCCCCACGATTCCCTCCCCATCGAGGCCCATGCTTAAACGAACCCTGCTCCTCACGGCCTTCGCCTCCCTCCTCGCCTCCCCTGCGCTCGCGCAAGGCCCGACCGGCGACACCGCCGCGCCGCCCCCTCCGCCGCCGGCGGACACCGCCGCGCCGCCGGCGGACACCGCCGCGCCCCCCGCCGCGCCCG
>NZ_SSMQ01000023.1 GCF_005144585.1 Polyangium fumosum
GCTACCGGCTGGTGTAGGTCCACCCTGGGCCGGGTGGGTTTCGCACCCACTGGACGACGATTCAGAATTTCATGAACCTCGCATGTTCAATCCTTCCTGACCAGTCTTTCCTGGTCGCACGGCAAGCGCACCATATCTACGAGACGGCAAGGATGATCGAGGCCGGCCTCGATGCCCTGGATGGACCGGCGGTGATCCTGTCGAAGGAGGCGCACACGGTGATGACGAACAAGCTGCGCGACGCTACGACGGGCATCGGTCGCGACCAGCTACCGAGGCTCTGGAACGCATACAAGAAAGTCTATGCTGATTGTCCCCATTGGCTCAAGGCGATCAAGCATTACTTCGATTGACGGGTTGGGTGAACCGGACATCGAGCGATGAAAACCAAGGTAAAAATATCTTTCCATGGCCACCATGTCCCTGGGGGAGAGCAGGCTATCCTCGCTCCGGCGGGCTGCGGGACGGATGTCGTCACCGTGCACGATTACAAGGCTCTACGGCAGGTTCTCGTCGACGTCACCATGGCCGTTGACGACCCTCGTCTGCCTCTCCTCCTCCAGCTCCTCCTCGCCTACAAGGTCGAATGGTTCGAGGATCGCTGGGACGAGTACACGGACGACGACTTCGAGTCCGCGCATTTGATCCTGGTGACCGATACCTTCGAAATCTGCGTCCTCGGAGGCCCGCGGTTCGGCACGGAGTACGACCTGTCGAATGCGTGCCCCGCGTGCGGGGCGGGGATGCGGCAGACCTCGGCGTACGTGCTCGATGGTGCCGACGCCGAGAGCATGGGAAAGCTCGGAACGTTTCGCGCCGTGGATAGCTACAGCGACATTTTGGTCGACCATCGGCTGGCAGAGACCCTCGAAGGCGCAGGCCTCTCGGGGCTCTCCTTCCAGAGCGTGTACGCCCGGCAGGAAGACATGCGTCAGATCAAGCTGCCCTGGCGGCAGATGTGGGCATCCCACACGCTGCCCCCCATGTCCCGGCAGTCGACGGGGGTCTCCTGGGACCGCGTGTGCAAGTCTTGCGGGCACAGCAAGGTGGAGATGACGCACCCTGGGCCTCTGCGGGTCGCCTACCGCATCCAGGATCTCATCGGGGCAAAGGACGTGAACCGGATGTGGGAGCACTTCGGTCTTGCGCGGTGGAACGGCGACCTGAAGACAGCCGTACTCTCGCAACCCAAATTTCTCGTCACCCCCAAGGTCTGGCGCATCTTCCGCGATGCAGGCGTAACCGGCTTCCAATGGCTCCCCATCCGCGTCGTCGAGGAGGAATGACGAGACAGCCCGGACGCCCCGCCTCTCCCGTGACGCCGCCCTCCCACCCCGCTACCATCTCCCCGCCGTGAACGTCGTCACCCTCTCGATCCCAGCCTTCTTCCTCCTCATGGGCCTCGAATGGACCGTGGGGCGCTTCAAGAAGCGGCGTGTCTACCGCGGCCCGGACGTGCTCGCGGATCTACTCCTCGGCTCGGCGCAGACGCTTTTTGGGGTCGTCGCGGCGGGCGCGCTCCTCGGCGGGTACCTCTTGCTTTACGAGCGGCGCTTCTTCGACGTCTCGCCGAGCTCGGCGCTCGCATGGGTCGGTCTGCTCGTCGGCCTCGACTTTCTTTATTACTGGTTTCACCGCGCCTCGCACCGCATGAACCTCGCCTGGGCCGCGCACGCCCCGCACCACCAGAGCGAGGATTTCAATTTCGCCGTCGCCCTCCGCCAGGGGCCCGTCCAGCCGCTCGTCTCGCGCTTCTTTTACCTCCCGCTCGCCCTCTTCGGATTCCCGCCCGCCATGTTCGCGACGGCCCTCGGAATCAACACCGTCTACCAGTTCTGGATCCACACCGAGCTCGTCGGCAAACTCGGCCCGCTCGAATGGGTGCTGAATACGCCCTCCCACCACCGCGTGCATCACGGTTGCAATGGGCGGTATCTCGATCGCAACCACGCCGGCATGCTGATCATCTGGGATCGGCTCTTCGGGACGTTCGAGCCCGAGGCGGAGAAGCCGGTCTACGGGACCGTCAAGCCCGTCGCCTCGTGGAACCCGCTCGTCTGCGCGTGGGCGCCCTTCGGCGACATCGTGGAGACCGCCGCGCGCGCCCCACGCTTCCTCGACAAACTCAAGGTCTGGTTCATGCCCCCCGAGTGGCGGCCGCAGGGGTTGGAGCCGGCCGCGCTCGACATCACGCCGGATCGGCCGAAGTACGACGCGCGCCCGACGCGCGGCGCGGGGATCTACGCGGCCGTGATGCTCGTCCTCACGCTCGCCGTCACGGTGTACTTCCTCGTGAAGGGCGCGTCCGCGCCGCTCGGCACGCAGCTCGTGTTCTCGGCCTGGTTCGTGGCGGCGCTCGGCGGGCTCGGGGGCGTGCTCGAAGGGCGCGCGTGGGCGAAGCCGCTCGAAGCCGCGCGTCTCGTCGCCACGCCCTTCGTGCTCTGGATGCTCGTCTGACGATCCCGCACCGAGCGTTTGCCGAGGAACCAACGGCCTGGCGCGCCGAACCCGCGCGCCGCTCGCGCGTCGTGTTCGTGCTCCGTTCGTCCCGCGAGGTGTTGGTCAGCCGACGCGGACTTTGGCGTCGCCGCGATGCCGGCCGGTGCGGGAGCGGATCTCGATCCTGTACACGCCGAGGGCCGACACGACGAACTCGATCGGCGGAGGGCTTTGCGGCGCGCCGGTCGGCGGATCACGCACGAGGGAGTCGACGATGTTCGTGCCTGACGGCGCGAAGACCTTGAGGGAGTAGGGCGGGTCCGCCGTCTCGCCGGGGACGAAGACGAGCGAGAGCCGTTCCCCCTGCGGGATCTTCTCGAAAAACGGCACGGTGCCGCGGTTCGAGGAGCGGGCCGGGTGGCAGTAGATCTCGATGTCGCCTGAGCTCTCGATCGGTCCTGACATTGTTGGCGGTGTCGCCCTCCGCGGCGGCTGTGAGGCCAGGGGCGAGGAGAGGACGCTAGCAGCCTTGGGGCTGCGCCATCAAGCCCCGTCGACGTGGCGCGCGCTCCCCTGGTAGTATCCGCGATGATGCCGAAAGGCCTCGCCTCCGCGAGCGCAAGACACCACGTCGGGCGCATCCGCGGCAGATCGAGCGGGCGGCGCGTGGATCGTCACGCGAGCCAGCCCCGTACCCGAGGAGAACACGAAGGAACATGGATCAGCGCGCTCTCCAGCGATCATCGTTAGGCCCGAAGACCGCGAGCGCCGACCCGATGATCGGCAAGGTCGTCGCAGGTCGTTACCGCCTCGAGACCCGGATCGGCGAAGGCGGTATGGGCGTGGTCTACCGCGCCCGCCACGTGCTCATCGATCGGGTCGTCGCGCTCAAGCTCATCCGGCCCGATCTCCGCGGCGAAACGCACCTCCGCGCATGGATGCTCCGCGAGGCTCGCGCCGCGAACCGGGTGGATCACGCCCACATCATCGACATCCACGACATCGGCGAGACCGAGGAAGGCGAGCTCTATCTCGTGATGGAGTACCTCGTCGGCACGCCGCTCAGCGCCGAGCTCGCGCGCGGGCCCATGCCGATCGCGCGCGGCGTCGACATCCTCGAGCAGATGTGCGCCGCCCTCGCCCGCGCCCACGACCTCGGCGTCGTGCACCGCGATCTGAAGAGCGACAACATCCTCCTCACGCAGCGCGGCGGTCGAAAGGACTTCGTCAAGATCCTCGACTTCGGTCTCGCCGCCATCGCGCGCGACCCGCGCCTCGCGCCGAAGGGCGCGGTCTTCGGGACCCCGGAGTACATGTCGCCCGAGCAGGCCCGCGGCGAGGAGGCCACGCCGCACGCGGACCTCTACGCGCTCGGCGTGCTCTTCTACGAGATGCTGACGGGGCAACTTCCTTTCCGTGCAAACGATCGCGAGACGTTGCTCGAGATGCAGCGGACGGCGATCCCCCGTCGCCCGCGCACGGTGCGCCCCGACGCGCACCCGCAAGGCGAGACGATCGCGATGCGGCTGCTCGAAAAGGACATCCGCAAGCGCTACCGCGACGCCCACCATCTCCAGGAAGAGCTGAAGGCCCTGCAGCGCAGCCTGCCGAGCACGCCCTGGGAGATGGAGACGGGCGAGGCCCTGCCCGCGCCGCCGCCGCCGCCGCCGCCGCAGTCGGCCGGCGTGACGGAGTGGGCGAACCGGACGGCGCTCTTCGCCCGCATGGCGGCGCGCGCGTACCCGGCGGGCAACGCGCCGCCCGACATCCAGACCGCGCTCGCGCAGCTCTGGGAGCTCGCGGCGAAGGCGAACCGGCTGGAGGGCGAGGTCGCGAGCCACACGCGCAAGCTCGACGCCCTCGAGCGGCGCGGGCGCGCGCTCCGCGCAGAGATCGGCCGCAAGGTCGAGGAGCTCGCGCACGAGGAGTCGCGCGTGATGCGCGAGGCCGGGGCCGACGGCGAGGACGTGGACAAGGTGCGCGGCGAGCTCGCGCAAGCCGAGAAGCTCGCGACGGAGGCGAAGCTGCTCGCCGACGGAGCCGCGCGGCAAGGCGCGTTCGATCGGACGGTGTTCGAACGCGCGGGCGCGACGGGCGCGACGGTGCAGGCGAAGCGCGAGCAGCTCGCGCGCTACGAGGCGAAGAAGAACACGCGCGAGACGACGGCGCGGGATCTGCGGCGCCAGATCGACGAGCTCCGCGGGCAACTGACGCGGTACGCAGAGGCGCTCGAAGAGGATCTCGGGCAGGGGCGCGAGAAGGTCGCGCAGCGGACGCGCGAGGGCCTCAGCTTCGAGAAGTCGTTCAGCGACGCGTCGAACCTCCTGCTCGCCCACCTGCGCAACAAGCCCGAATGCCGGGATCTCGTGGCAGAGCTGCTCACGGCGAACAAGGACGCGAACCCGGCGTCGAGCGAGAGCGGTGAGCCCAAAGCCACGCTCGACAAACGCCCGGGGAATTGATCTCCCGGGTCCCGCCAGGGGGCCGGCCGGGGCCGGCCCCACCTCCAACAAAAGATGGATGACGGCGAAGGCGTGCTGTGGTAGTCAGCGCGCGCCTCGGCGGGGAAAACCGTCGAGGGCGAGGCTGTGCTGAAGCGTCGGCGTCAGGGCTAGCGGGTCGATTTCGACGGAGCCTGCGCCGCGGGGGCGAACCCCGTCGGTGCCCGCTCATCCGCGTCTCACGCAGGCGGCCAACCCCTCGGAACCTGGGAGATCGCCGCGGCGGCGGAAGCCGGACGTCGGCAGTCTCCTCGTTTGAAGGAGGCACACCGTCATGAACGTAGAGGGTTCTTCGCGCCCGAGCGGGGCGCGAGCGTGGCCCGCGCGCGCCTTGGCCGTCGTCGGCGCGCTGTTTGCTATCGCCCTGGCTCGTCCCGCGCACGCGGACGAGGCTTCGCTGAAGCTCCCCGATCTGGGCTCTGTTTCCTTCGCCGGAAACATGGACGGACGCACCCTGCTCCTCGCGGGCATGGGCGTCTGCGCGCTCGGGTTGATCTTCGGAATGACGATCTACTTGCAGCTCAAGAAGATGGCCGTGCATCGCTCGATGCTCGAGATCTCGGAGCTGATCTACGCGACCTGCAAGACGTACCTGATCACGCAGATCAAGTTCATCATCCTGCTCGAGGTCCTCATCGGGGCCGTCATCGCCGTCTACTACGGCTATTTCAAGCACTTCGACGTCGGTCGTGTCGCGCTCATCCTGTTCTGCAGCCTCGTCGGCATCGCAGGCAGCACGGGCGTCGCCTGGTTCGGCATCCGCATCAACACGTTCGCAAACAGCCGCACGGCGTTCGCGTCCCTCCGCGGCAAGCCCTTCCCGACCTACGCGATCCCGCTCAAGGCAGGCATGAGCATCGGCACGGTGCTGATCAGCGTCGAGCTGCTCGTCATGCTGATCATCCTGCTCTTCGTGCCCGGCGAGTACGCGGGTCCGTGCTTCATCGGCTTCGCGATCGGCGAGTCGCTCGGCGCCTCGGCGCTGCGCATCGCCGGCGGCATCTTCACGAAGATCGCCGACATCGGCTCCGATCTCATGAAGATCGTCTTCAACATCAAGGAAGACGACGCGCGTAACCCCGGCGTCATCGCCGACTGCACCGGCGACAACGCAGGCGACTCGGTCGGCCCGAGCGCCGACGGCTTCGAGACCTACGGCGTCACCGGCGTCGCGCTCATCTCGTTCATCCTGCTCGCGGTCGCGGACGTCAAGACGCAGGTCCAGCTCCTCGTCTGGATCTTCGTGATGCGCATCATGATGGTCGTGGCGAGCGTCTTCAGCTACCTCGTCAACGAGGCGATCGCGAAGGCCCGCTTCGGCACCGTCGACAAGATGAACTTCGAGGCGCCGCTCACCTGGCTCGTGTGGCTCACCTCGTTCGTGTCGCTCGGCCTCACGTTCGTCGTGTCGTACCTGCTCATCCCGAACCTCGGCGACGGGACGCTCTGGTGGAAGCTCTCGCTGATCATTAGCTGCGGCACGCTCGCCGGCGCGATCATCCCCGAGGCGGTCAAGATCTTCACCTCGACCGAGAGCAGCCACGTGCGCGAGGTCGTGACCTCATCGCGCGAGGGCGGGCCTTCGCTGAACGTCCTCTCCGGCATGGTGGCCGGTAACTTCAGCGCCTACTGGCTCGGCATGGTCATCGCGGGCCTCATGGGCGCTGCGTACCTGGTCGCGCTCCAGGGCCTCGCGACGATCTTCACGTCGACGATGGCGGCGCCGGTCTTCGCCTTCGGCCTTGTGGCCTTCGGCTTCCTCGGCATGGGCCCGGTGACCATCGCGGTCGACTCCTACGGCCCGGTGACCGACAACGCGCAGAGCGTCTTCGAGCTCAGCGTGATCGAGTCGCTCCCCGGCATCAAGGAGGAGATCAAGAAGGAACACGGCTTCGACGTCGACTTCGAGAAGGCCAAGCACTACCTCGAGGAGAACGACGGCGCGGGCAACACGTTCAAGGCGACGGCGAAGCCGGTGCTCATCGGCACCGCGGTCGTCGGCGCCACGACCCTGATCTTCTCGATCATCCTGGAGCTGCAGGCGGAGTTCGGCGTGGTGCAAGCGATCGAGCGCCTCTCGCTCATCAACGCGCCCTTCCTCCTCGGCCTCATCGTCGGCGGCGCGGTGATCTACTGGTTCAGCGGCGCCTCCTGCCAGGCCGTCGTGACCGGCGCCTACCGCGCCGTCGAGTTCATCAAGGCGAACATCAAGCTCGAAGGCGCCGAGAAGGCGAGCATCGAGGACAGCAAGAAGGTCGTCGAGATCTGCACGCAGTACGCGCAGCGCGGGATGATCAACATCTTCCTCGCGGTCTTCCTCGGCACGCTCGCCTTCGCGTTCCTCGATCCGTTCTTCTTCATCGGCTACCTGATCTCGATCGCGCTCTTCGGTCTGTATCAAGCGCTCTTCATGGCAAACGCCGGCGGCGCCTGGGACAACGCGAAGAAGCTCGTCGAGGTCGAGCTGAAGGAGAAGGGCACCCCGCTCCACGCAGCGACGGTCGTCGGCGACACCGT
This sequence comes from Polyangium fumosum, assembly GCF_005144585.1. Taxonomy (GTDB): domain Bacteria; phylum Myxococcota_A; class Polyangia; order Polyangiales; family Polyangiaceae; genus Polyangium; species Polyangium fumosum. Next base: position 7,458 of record NZ_SSMQ01000023.1, read on the forward strand.
CGGTGATCCCTTCAAGGACACCTCGTCGGTCGCCATGAACCCCATCATCAAGTTCACCACGCTCTTCGGCCTCCTCGCCGTCGAGCTCGCGATCAAGATCCCGCACCAGACGAGCATCGTGCTCGCGGGCATCTTCTTCGTCGCGTCGACGATCTTCGTGTGGCGTTCGTTCTACGGCATGCGGATCAAGACGGACGTGAAGGCAGCGGCGCCCGCGGCGCACTGATCACGTCCCACACAGCGGACCCACGATAAGGTCCCGGTCGAGCGCCCTCGCTCCCCACAGAGCGAGGGCGTTCGCTTTTTCGAAGCGAGCGTTACGCCTTCGAACTATAAATCAGGCCATGCGTGCCCTCTGTCCGTCGTGCGGTTTCCACCACGAGGTCGTCCGCGTACTCGAAGACGGGCACGGAGAAAGCCGCAAAGACGTCTACCAAGTCGCCCCGCTGGCCGAGTGCGAGCGCACATGGATCAGCGACCAAGAGCTGCTCGAAGCACGCGCCCGCTTCGGCACCGAAGCCATCGTGCAGGACGACGAGTACGACGTGTAGCCGGCTGCCGGGGTTTCACCCCGGGCCCCACCAGGGGCTGTCCGCCCCTGGACCCGGACCAGGCACGGCCTGGACCGAGGCTGCATCGACCGCGATGCGGTCGATGCAAGGTCAGAAGACGACGGGGACGAGGACTTTGACCTGTTGCGCAGGCGCAGGGAAGCGGAACGTGCCCACGACCTGCGCAACGCAGCTCGCGAGCTCGCGCTGCCAGAAGGTCGACTCGGGGACCCACACCTCGTCCACGCGGCCCGCGCCGTCGATCGTGAACGACAAGGTCATGCGGCCCCGGACGCGGTTGCCACGCTTGGCTTCGAGCAAGTAGCAGTCCTGCACGTCCTCGCGGTGATCCGCGAGGATGCGCTGCACGACGTCGTCCGTGAGCGGCCCCGAGATCGTGGCAGCCTCGATGCGAGCCTTCACGCGCTCCCCCGGGCGACTCGAACCGTAGCCGTAGCCATGCCCGACGGTGCCGATCGAGCCAAGGCCAAGGACCCCCTCGCCCGTCCCACCGCCGCCGATGCCGATCCCACTCAGGCCGATGCCGCCGGTGCCAAAGACCTTGCTCGGGCCGCCGAGGACGCCGCCACCGGCGACGCCACCAAAGACCCCGCCTTCCACGCCGCCGATGAGCTCCCCCGGGCCTCCTTGAAGCACGCCGACCATCCCGTACTCGGCGGCCTCTTCGAGCGCCTTCCTGCGCGCGTCATTCGGATCGTTCGTGGCGGTCGTGCCGGGTTTGTCCGCCGCCTTGGCCTTGACCCCGTCGCCGACCATCACGACGGGCTCGGGCCCCGCGGAGCGCGCGGCGCCGCTCGCGCAGCCCCCCACGAGCCACGCCGCCGTCGCGAGTGCCGCCACGCGAGCCTGATTGTGCATGAAGCGAGGGTAGGAGCGGAGGCGTGAGGCGTCAACGAACGACGCCCCGAGGAGGCTTCACGCAGCGGTCGACGCGTCCTCGCCCCGGGACTTGCCCTCGGCGTAGAGCGCCTCGATCTGCTGGCCATAGCGCTGCCACACGACGCGGCGCTTCACCTTGAGCGAAGGCGTGAGCAAGCCGTTCTGCGTGGTGAAGTCCTCGCTCGTGAGCGTGACCTTCTGGATCTTCTCGAAGCCCTTCCACTCAGCCGAGTACGTCTGGATCTCGTCCATCACGAGCTGCTTGACGCGCGCGTTCTCGCACATCGCCGCGTCGCTCTCGAACGAGAGGCCCTGCCCTTGCGCCCACGCCTTCACGGCCTCGACGTCGATCGCCACGAGCGCGACGTTGTAGAGGCGGTTGTCGCCGTAGACCATCGCGTTGAGGATGTAGGCCGAGAGCTTGAGCTGCTCCTCGAGCGGAGCCGGCGAGACGTACTTGCCGTTCTCGAGCTTGTACTGCTCCTTGATGCGGCCCGTGATGTAGAGGTAGCCCTCGTCGTCGAGGTAGCCGAGGTCGCCCGTGCGGAAGCCGCGATCCTCGGTGAAGACCGCTTTGTTCTCCTCGTCGCGGTTGTGGTAGCCCTGCATGATGTTCGGGCCGTGAATCACGATCTCGCCGTGCTTCGGGTCGCCCGAGGCTTCCTTGTCGATGACGATCTTCACGTGCGGGATCGCCTTGCCGACGCTGCCGATGCGTTGCGCGCCGGGCCGATTCGCCGTCGCGATCGGGCTCGTCTCCGTGAGGCCGTAGCCCTCGTAGACCGTGATGCCGAGCGCGTCGATGAACTCGGCGACCTCGCGCGAGAGGGCCGCGCCGCCGCTGAACGCGTACTTCATGCGGCCGCCGAACTTGGCGCGGATCTTCGAGAAGACGAGCTTGTCGGCGAGCGCGAGCTTGATCTTCTCGCCAAGCGAGAGCGAGCCCTCGCCCTCCTTGCGCTTCTTCGTGGCCGCGCGGATGCCAGCCTTGAAGAGCGCCTGGATGGGCTTCGGCTTGCCGGCCATCTGCTTGTTCACGCCGTCGTAGATGCGGTTGAAGATGCGCGGGACGCTGCAAAGCATCGTCGGGTGCACCTCCGCGAGGTTCGCGATGATCTTGTCGACGCCCTCGGCGAGGGCCATCGCGCCGCCGAGCGAGAGCAGCGCGTGGAGCTCACACGTGTGCCCGAACGAGTGCGCCCAGGGCAGGAACGAGAGGCTCCGGTCGTCGGTGACGAGCGGCAGGATCTCGTGCACGGCGTTGATGTTCGAGGCGACGTTGCCGTGCGAGAGGATCACGCCCTTCGGGTTGCCCGTCGTGCCCGAGGTGTAGATGAGGCACGCCGTGTCGGCGGGCGTGGGCTTGATGGCCGGGACCGGGCTCTTCGCGCCGGCTTCGAGCAGCGCCGCGTAAGACGAGGGCTCGCTCTTCGGCCGGGTGAGGCCGATGATGTGCTTGAGCGAGGGCGCCTTCTCCGGGATCTCCTGAGCCGTCTGGTAGATCTCCTCGGTCGCCACGATGAGCGCGACGGCCTCGCAGTCGTTCACGATGAAAACCCACTCCTTCGGGAGCTGCGCCTCGTACATCGGCACGAGCGCCGCCCCGAGCCCGTAACACGCGTAGGCCGCGACGGCCCACTCGATGCGGTTGTTCGAGATGATCGCGACGTTGTCGCCGCGCTTCACCCCGAGCGACGCGAGCCCCGCGCGGAAGTCGTCGACAAGCTTGCCGACCTCGCCGTAGGTGGTCCACACCCACGTGCCGTCCTTCTTCACGCCGAACAGATCCTTGTTCTTGAACTGTTTGACGGAGCGCTCGAACAGGTCCACGAGTGTCTCGAATTTCGCCGACGACATGTCCACTCCTTAGCTCGGTCCCTTGAACCCGTCTTGTCGTGCACGTCCGCCGTGCCTGCAAGGGGCCACGCGCGGTCGGACGTCGGAAGAGCGCCTTTTCCCCGCGCTGGCCGCCATCATCGCGGCTCCTTTCGCCCACTGCAACAGCCTCGGCGTGAAGAAGCGCGTCCGCGCGCTGGCCGCCCCTCCGCCGTTTTGTTACATGAGCGGCGCCCATGCCTCGTTACGCCATCACGACGTTCGGATGCCAGATGAACGTCCACGACTCCGAGCGGATGCACGAGGTCCTCCGTCGCGCCGGTTATACGGAATCGGAAGACCCGAAGGCCGCGGACGTGGTCGTGCTGAACACCTGCAGCGTCCGGGAAAAGGCCGAGCAGAAGCTCCTCAGCGAGGTCGGCCGTCTCGCGAAGTGGAAGCAGACGCACCCCGAGATGGTCCTCGTGGTGGCCGGGTGCGTGGCCCAGCAGGAGGGCGAGCGGCTGCTCACGCGCAGCCAAGGCATCGATCTCGTCCTCGGCCCCGACAACATCCCCGAGCTGCCGCGCCTGCTCGACGACATCGGCCTCGGCGCGCCTCCGCTCGTGCGGACGGTCTTCGACCTCGAAGCCCCGCGTTTCCTGACCGCGCTCTCCGACGAGGGGGACGTCGCTCGAAACCCCACGGTCGACGCGCGTGCGCCCACGGCGTTCGTGACCACGATGAAGGGCTGCAACGAGCGTTGCTCCTTCTGCATCGTCCCGTACACGCGGGGGCCGGAGCGGTACCGGCCGAGCGCGGAGATCATCGCGGAAATCGCGGGGCTCGTCGCGGCGGGCGTCCGCGAGGTGACGTTGCTCGGGCAAACGGTGAACAGCTACCGGGACCCGAGCAGCGAGCTTTCGCGCGCGCCCGGCGCCTCGCCCGATGACCCGGACGAGAGCGAGTTCGCCGCGCTCCTGCGGCGCATCGCAGCCGAGGTCCCCGGGCTCGTGCGGCTCCGGTACACGAGCCCGCACCCGCGGCACCTCACGCCCTCGCTGATCGAGGCGCACACGGATCTCCCGGTCCTCGCCCGCCACGTGCACATGCCCGTGCAGTCGGGCGCCGATCGCATCCTGAAGCGCATGATCCGGCGCTACACGCGGGCCGAGTACGTCGCGCGGGTGGGCTCGCTCGTGGCGCGGCTGCCCGATCTCTCGCTCTCGACCGACATCATCGTCGGGTTCCCGGGCGAGACCGAGGAGGACTTCGCCGCCACGCTCTCGCTCGTGCGGGAGGTGGGCTTCCGGGGACTGTTTGGGTTCAAATATTCGCAGCGTCCGTACACGCCGGCCCGCAAGCTCGCGGACGACGTGCCCGAGGCCGAAAAGAGCGAGCGCCTCGCGCGGCTCTTCGAGGTGAGCGAGGAGCTGCTCGGCGCGCATTTGCAGCGGCTCGCAGGCAGTCGCCAGCGTGTGCTCGTGGAGGGCGCGGGCAAGGAGGGCACGAACGCCTGGACGGGTCGCACGGAGCGCAACGAGATCGTGCACGTCGCTGGGGCCGAGCGGCTCGATCTGCGCGGGTCGATCGTCGAGGTCGTGATCACGCGCGCGAACAAGCACTCGCTCCAGGCCGAGCTCTCGGACGAGGCGCGCGCGGCGGCCAAGCCGCTCCCCGCGGCCCCGCCCGCGGCGCCGGTGGAGGCGCCGAAGCCACGCGCGGCCGGCGAGCGGCGCTCGCTCCCGATCGTGGCCGCCGGGGGAGGGTAGGCGCTTGGCGCTCGTCCTTCCTTACGGAGACCATGCCCCGCGGCTCGGCCGGGACGTCTTCCTCGCGCCGAACGCGACGCTCGTCGGCGACGTCGAGCTCGGCGACGAGGCAAGCGTGTGGTTCGGCGCCGTCTTGCGCGGCGACATCGGCCCGATCCGCATCGGCCCTCGCACGAACGTGCAGGATCTCGCCTGCCTGCACCTCACGGACGGCGTCTCGAAGACGACGATCGGCGCGGACGTCACGATCGGCCACGGGGCGATCCTGCACGGCTGCACGGTCGAGGACGGTTGCCTCATCGGCATGGGCAGCATCGTGCTCGACAACGCGGTGATCGGCGCGGGCTCGGTCATCGCGGCCGGCGCGCTCGTGCCGCCGCGGATGGTGATCCCGCCGCGATCCATGGTGAAAGGCAGCCCCGCGAAGGTCGTCCGCGAGGTGACCGACGAGGAGGCGCAGCTCGGCCTCGCCGGCGCGGTTCATTACGTGGTGAACGCGCAGAGGTACCGCGGGATCTGCGGCGGCTGAGCGAAGCGAATCGGCGGCGCGGGCGTTCTTGGTCACGCCATGCGTGATCTTCCTCCATCGCCGATCGAGAAACTTCCAAAGACGGAAAGGTCTCCGCTACGATCGCAGCGGTCTTCCGTGCAAAAGTCCACTCTCCTCCTCGTCCTGGGCATCGGCACCTCGGTCGCCGCAGGGCTCGGGCTCGGCGCCTATCGGTACGGGCCACGTTCGCCGGTCGTCGAAGGCTTGTTCCTCGGCGAGCAACGCGTGCCCGACGAAGGCTCGCCCGCCTCGTGGCTTGCCCGCCGTCAGCTCGACGCGCTCGGCTGGGAGGCGCGGTTCCATCACGACGGCGAGATCGTGGAGACCACGCTCGGCGCGGTCGGCGTCGAGATCGACGTGCAAGCCTCGCTCGATCGTGCCGGCGAGGTCGGGCATGTGGGCTCGCTCCTGCGTCGCATGCGGGAGGCGCGCCTCGCGCGGAGCAGCCAGGTCTTCGTGCCGCTCGCCTTCTGGATCGACGAGGCGAAGGCGCGTCGTTTCCTCGAGTCGATCGCGCCGCGCTTCTCCGTCGCGCCTGTCGACGCGGTGCTCGACCTCGAGAACAAGCGCAAGATCGAGGACGTCCCTGGCCGTGAGCTCGACATCGACGCCTCGCTCGCGGAGATGCGCGCGACGAGCTTCGAGGACGGCGTCGTGATCCGCCTCGTCACGAAGCGCGTGCCGGCGAAGGTGACCGCGCTCGATCTCGCGCAGGTCGACGTGACGAAGGTCGTCGCCGCGTTCGAGACCTCGTTCTCGCTCTTCGGCTCGGGCGCGGGGCGCGCGGTCAACATCCGCAACGCCGCGCGCAAGATCGACGGCGTCGTCTTGCCGCCGGGCGCCGGGTTTTCCTTCAACGACCGCGTCGGGGCGCGCACGCGGGAGAACGGTTTTACGCTCGCGCCCGAGATCCAGGGCGACGAGCTCACGGACGGCATCGGCGGCGGCACCTGCCAGCTCTCCTCGACGTTGCACGGCGCGGCCGTCTACGGCGCGCTGGAAGTCCTGCATCGGCAGGGGCATTCGCGCGCGTCGAGCTACACGAAGCTCGGCCTCGACGCGACCGTGAGTTTTCCCGTTGTCGACCTCAAGCTCAAGAACCCCTATCCGTTCCCGGTCATGATCCACGCCCATTTCCCGCAGCCGAACAAGGTGCGCGTGGAGATCCTCGGCGGCGAGCCGGTCGCGAAGGTCGAGTACGGCTACGGGGTCGGGCAGTCGTATGATTTCGTCCGTCGGATCACGGTGAAATCGCACCTGCCGCCCGGGAAACGCATTCATCGGCAGAAGGGCGTGCGCGGGTACGACGTCACCTCGACGCTCCGCATTTCGTATGTCGACGGCCGCGTCGAGGAGCGGCGCTGGTTCAGCGGTTATCGCCCTTCGCCCGAGGTCTACTGGGTCGCGCCCGGGTACGACGAGGCGAACCTGCCGCCGCTGCCCGAGCATGCGAAGGGCATCGAGGGCCGGCTCGCGGACGCCTCTACGGCGACGGCGTCGTTTCCGGTGTCGACGCCTGCGCAGGCTCCGGCGCCGTGACGGGCTCCTCGGGGTCCTTGCAGCAGCGGAAGCCAATCTCGTAATAACGAAACATCGGCCCGTGCGAGTCGTTCGTCCCGCGGCAATGGGCCCAGGGTTTGGCCCAGAATCCCCCCTTGAGCGACGAGCGGTAGCGCCACTCCTTGCGTGACGTCCGCACCCACTCCTCCACGTTGCCCACGAGGTCCTTCACGCCGAAGCTCGACGCGCAGCGCGGCCGGGATCCGCTCGCCTCGCCCTGGTAGAGGCGCCACGTCTCGATCTCGCGCACGCGCCGCTCGTCGGCGTTCAGCTTCCCCTCGTCGTACGGGATGAAATCCTTCGAGGCGTTGCAGGCGTTCGGGTCGAAGGTGTGGCCGTAGGGCCAGGGCGTCGTCTCCGGGCCCTCGCACGCGAGCTCCCACTCGAATTCGGTGCAGAGGCGCTTGCCCACCGAGGCGCATTTCTTCTCCGCCTCGACGAACCGCATCATCACCTCGGGCCGCTTGCCCTCGCGGTTCGGCCACTCGTGCTCGTCCATGCACACGTGCACCGGCGTGGCCACGGGCTCCTGCGCCAGCATGCCCGGGAGGAACGAATAACAGTGCCCGAGGCGCCACGTCGTGCAGAGCCGCTGCACGTGCTCGTAGTGCGTGCCCGAGACGAGCCGCGTGCCCGAAGGACAGACGTCGGCCGGGGGTGTGACCTGAACGGCGGCAGGCGTGGCCTGCGGCGCGGCGAAGAGCTGGGCGAGGAGCGTCGGAAGGAGCACCGAGGCGGGGCATCCTAGCGCAGAAAACGCGCCCTCGGGCGGCGCAACGCTGCGACGCGACGAACCCCCTCGACGAGAGCGTGCCCGCCGTCCACGTTCTCGCCCGTCCCATCTGTCCAGGCTACGATGCCGCGATGCAACGGACGATGCTTGGCTTCCTGGGGATCATGACGCTCGCGGTTGCGGGGGTCGGTGCTTGCGGCGGCAAGGTGGTGATCGACGCGGACGGCACGGGCGGCGCGGGCGGCGCCGGCGCGGGAGGAAGCGGGAGCGCCGGGACGAACACGACGACGAGCTCGAGCGGGACGGGGGGCGGCGGCCTGCAGAGCCTCTGCGAGGCGGCGTGCGCGAGCATGAGCAAGATCCCGGGGTGCGCGGAAGAGGACTGCGTCGACGATTGCGTGCAGGAGTTCGAGGACGAGGCCGGCCCGTGCTTGAACGAGGTCACCGCCTTGCTCGAGTGCGTCATCGAGAACGCGGGCTTGAACGGCGAGTGCTTCAGCTCGACCTGCTTTCCGTTCGTCGAGGCGCTCGATGCGTGCAAAGCCCCGAGCACCGGCTGCTCCAGCGTGCTTTGCTCCCAGGGCTCGGACGGGTCGTGCGACTGCTCGGGCCAGTGCAACGGGGCCTCGGTGACCACGCAGTGTTTCTCCCAGCCGGGCAGCACGCAGGTCTGCGTTTGCTCCATCAACGGGCAGGACGTCGGCAAGTGCGAGGCCAGCCTCGGCATCTTCGCCTGCAGCGTCGACCAGGGCTGCTGCGCGCAGTTCTTCCTCCCGTAATTAGAAGTCGAGGCTGTCGATCCCGGCCGCGAGGATCGAGGGGTCGTCGAGCAGATCCCGGCCCATGCGCAGCTCGTAGTGGCGCGCGCCGTTCGTGAGGCGGGTCAGCAGGGCGAGGTGCTCGGCCTTTCCGGGCACGTCGTCGATCACGAGGCCGCCGCTCGACGCGATCAGGTGGCCGAGGCCCTCGGCCTTCGCGATGGGGGCGAGCTGGGTCGGCTGATCCGGCTCGACATGCGGGTAAAGCACGAGGGTCGGCGCGAGGCAGGTGGACCGGGCTTGGCCCGGGAAGGCGCGCTTCGGGTCGACGTCGCGTCTGTCGCCGTGGCTCTTCGGGGGGCCTGCAAAGGGCGCGAGGCGCGGGAAGGCCGAGAGCGTGGCCGGGCCGACGTGAAAGGGGCGCGGGAAGGCGCAGAGGCGCGGCCGTCCGACGGGGGTCTCTTCGAGGAGGAGCGCGTCGTCGCCGAGGAGGTCGTAGCCGGCGGACGCGAGCGTGATCGTGGTGGTCGTCTTGCCCGCGCCCGTGCCGCCGACGACGAGGATGGCCTCGCCGTGCGTGCGATGAACGAGGGCCGCGGCGTGGAGGTGATAAAGGCCGTGCGCGCGGAGGGCGAGCGAGAGCGCGATCTCGAGCGCGCCGCGGGCCGAGCCGGGGACGACCTCTTCGCCGGCGAGGAAGGCCTCGATGTGCGAGGTTCCCTCGGGGACGAGGATGCGGCTCTTCCGATCCCAGAGCAGGAAGGCCCGAGGCAAGCCCACGGGCTCGCGGTAGGCCTGCACGATGCCGTGGAAAAACGACGGACGATACCCCTCGACGAACGGATCCGTGTCGAGCGGAGCGACGCCGTGGCGGAGGGCGATCTCGATGCGGCCGCGGCTGCCGTCCGTCTGGCCGATGCCTTCGTCGAGGCCGAGCTCGCGCACGAGATCGGGCGCGCCGTCCTCGGTCGTCCAGGCGAGCGTCACGCCGTGCAGCGCCGCGGTTTGCATCACGCCTCAGGGCGGTAGCACGAGGCCGTCTTCGAGCATCTCGCGCAGCACGCTGTCGACGTCGCGCGCGGCGGTCTCGCGGTCGACGCGGAAGAGCGCGGTGATCCGCTCGGCGATCGCGCCTGGATCGGCGATCGACTCGGCGAGGGATTTCCACACGATCACGGCGGCCGCGTTCAGCGTGAAATAGAACTTCGTGTCGAGGTGGAGCAGGACGCCCGTGCCGTCGTCGAGCTCGGTGAAGAGCACCTGGGGGTTTGGCCTGGGAAGGTGCGGCTCGGTCACGCGGCGGGCTCCTTGAGGGATGAGGCGTAACAAGGGTAGGCGTACGTCACGACGAGGTCGGGGTCGAGCTCTTCGCCGTACGGCGCGCCGTCGAGCTCCACCCACGCGTGCCCCTCGATCTCGCCGGGCCGCGAGAGGCCCATGACGAACCGCGCGGCATGCCCGGCACGTCGGAGCAGCGAGAAACGCGCGAGCGAGCGGTAGAGGCAGGTGTCGGGGACGAACGGCAAGTGATGGGTGATCACGTCCGCGTGCGCGAGCGCCTCGTCGATCACGTCGAGCGGCGCGGGCTCGATCGTGCCCCGCGCGAGCGCGTCGAGCAGCGCGGGCAGGCTCGACTGCGCGACCCGCAAGGGCAGCGAGAGGCGCAGGCCGACAGCGGTCGCGGAGAGGCGGAGGTGCTTGGGCCAGGCTGAAGGCATCCCGCGTTCCCCCGCGCCGCCTAGCGCACGACGGGCAGGGTGACCTTCTTCGCCCACGCGCCGCGCCACCGCTCCCGCTGCGCCGACGGGCCGCCTGCGCCTTCGTCGGTCCAGTGGGGCTTGTCGAAGTGCTTCATGCACCAGTTGCAGGGGAAGTGGTCCCACGTGTCGAGCGAGCCCCGGGCCATGGCGGCGAGCCGCGCGGTTTGGGTCTCGTGGATGATGCCGAGCAGGCGGCCGTGGGCCTCGCGCAGGCTCGTCGTGGCGAGGTCGGCGGCGACGTCGCGCGGCGGGCCCTCGCTCGGGACGCCCGCGTGCTGGCAGCAGAGGTTCAGGCGGCCCTCGACGTCGACGTGGAGCGACTCGCTCTTCATGGCCTCGCAGACGTGGAAGGTCTGCTCGCGGTAGAACCCCTCGGGCATCGTCACGGGCATGGTGAGCGCGGCGGAGAGGCGCTCGATGCGGTGCTGCGCGTCCTGCCAGGCGCGGGGCGGCAGGTACAGCGCCTCGTCGTGGTGCGTGCCGGTCGCCTGGAGCATGGAGAGCGACGCGCGCGCCGCGCCGAGCTGCGCGGCCATGAGGCCAAACGCCTCGATCTGATGCACGTTGCGCGCGTGGAGGACCATCTGGAGCGCGAACGGGAGGCCGTGCGCGGTGCAGAGGGTCACGGCCTTCATGACATCACGAAAGCTCCCCTTGCCGCGGATGCCGTCGTGCGTGATCTCGTCGGCGCCGTCGAGGCTCAGGTTGACGGCGGTGAGGCGCTCGCGCCGCGCGGGGCCGTCGCGCAGGAGCCCGAGGAGCTGCTCGAAACGCCTGCCGTTCGTGACGATGTGCCACGTGAGATCGTGCTCCACGATCGCGTCGAGCACGCCTTCGAGCTCGGGGTGGAGCGTGGGCTCGCCGCCGGTGAGCGCGACTTGGCGGGTGCGGTAGAGCCGCTTGGCCTCGGCGAGGACCTTGCGGATCGTGGCGAGCGAGAGATCCTTCGGTTTCTGGCCGGGATCACGCAGGCAATGCTGGCAGTCGAGCTGGCAGCGATCCGTGAGGTGGAAGGCGATCCAGGTGACGGCCATGGCGGTGGGGGCTCCGGGGCGGGCGCGCGGGGAGGGTGGCCGCTCAGCCCATGACGGTCATGCCCGTGGCGGGACCCATCGGCGTGAAGAGCGTCGCGCGGGCCACGGAGCGCTTCTTCGTGAGGCGCGGCGGCTCGTAGGGCTTGCGCGGATCCTCGACCGGCTCCCTCGCGTCGCCCTCCGAGCCTTCGAGCGTTGCGTTCCGGTCGTCGATGTCGGCCATGCGCGTCGTTCTCCTTCTGCCGCGCCGCGGAGGCGAGCGCCTCGAGGACACTCCGCGCAGCGTATCACCGGGGCGCAGAGGTCACAACGAGGGGCAGCCGTGGGTTCGTTGCGCACGCGCGGCGTGGCATTCATGCCTCACTCAGGCCGCGCGCGGGAAGGGGACGAGGAGCGCGTGCGGATAGGGTCCCTCCTCGAAGAGCGCGACCTCGTAGCCGGACTCGAAGGCGACGCGCGGGATCTCGTCGGGCGAGAGGTACGAGAAGAATCCACCATCCGCGTAGAACTGATCGCCGGGCTCACTGCGGCCCGGCGCGCCCATCGCGGTGAAGGCGCGGCGAAGCGCGTCGCGCAGGCGTCCCTTGGTCTCGGTCTTCGCTTCGCTGTCATGGCGGAGCTGGAAGCTCGTGAGCACGACGGCGCGCGGCGCGAGCGTGCGGACGGCGCGAAGGAGGCCGAGCCGCGCAGCGCCGGGCAAGACGTGCGAGAGGCTGCCCCAGCCGAGGATCACGGCGTCGAAGGAGAGAGGATCGCCGAGCGAGGCGAGGGGCCCGCCGCGGCCCTGGGCAGCGGCGACGAGGTCGTCGTAGGAGCCGAGGAGGATGTCGGCGGGGCGGTCCTTGGCGAGCGCGCGAGCGCTCTCGACGAAGGCCTCGCAGGGGTCGAAGGCGGTGACCGTGTAGCCACGTTCGAGCAGCGCGACGACTTCGCGACCGGCGCCGGCCGCGCCGACGAGGACACGGCCCGCGCGGGGGAAGGCGGGGGCGTCGAGGGCGCGTTTTTCCCAGGTGAAGAGGCCGCTTTCGAAGCGGTGGCCGCCGGGGAGGTAGGTCTTCTGGCGCGCGTAGAGCGCGGCGGTGAGGGCGGCGCGATCCGCTTCGGGGATCCAGGCGAGGAGGAGCTCGTCGCGCAGGCCTTCGCGTGCGGTGGCGATGCGGTGCGCGAGGCGGTCGGCCGCGAGGAGGGCGCGGACCCAGGGGGGGATCCTGTACGTCACGGGCGGGCATCGTAGCGGGTGGAAGCGGGAGCGGGAGGGGGAGCGGGAGCGGGAGCGGGAGCGGGAGGGGGAGCGGGAGCGGGGGCGGGGGCGGGAGCGGGGGCGGGAGCGGCAAGCGGGATCTTTTGTGTACCGCTGTTGAGGAGGGGGATAGGTCCAGTGCCGGATAGGCCATGGGCCTTGCGAGGTGTGGCGGGCCGTCAGGGATGATCGATGAAGAGCTCGGCAATCGGCGCGCCTTTCGTTTGGCACGGCGTGCGCGATGGCGCCGCGCGTGGGTTCTTCCAACGCGCTTTCCGCATTGTACGGCGCCCTGTCATGCTGTAGCTGGGGATACAGCCGCGGCGGCGGCGCCGCGGTGACGGTGTTCGGGCGTGAGGGCAAATGGGCGGGTTGTTCACCCTATGCGCTCGGGGAGGTAGAGCGAGTCGAAGCCGCGCGCTTCTACGGCGCGCGCCAGCCTTCAGGGCGCTCTAAGCCCCAGGCATCTTGAGGCCGCGCTCGGCCATTACGGATTTGTTGCGCGCCTCGCTCTTCGCGTACGCCGGGCGGGCTTTGACCCGCTCGGCATATCCGGTGAAGCTCGGGCGCGGCTCGAGCATCTTGAAGTCGAGCATGTACGCGATGGTGCCGCCGAAGATGACGTCGGCCATCGAGAATTCCTTGCCGAGGACGAAGTCACGGCCAGAGATGGCCGATTCCATCGTCGCAATCATGTCGTCGTAGTTGCCCCAACCGGCGGAGCCGGCGCGGAACTCCCAGTTGCCGGCCTTGGCCATCGAGCCGGGCTCGATGACCGAGGGGGCGAAGAGCGACCAGCGAAAATAAGTGCCGCGCGCCGCGTCGTCGAGCTTCGGCGCGAGGCGGCCCGGGGCATAACGATCCGCGAGATAGAGGCCGATCGCCGCGGATTCGGTGACGACGGTGTCGCCGTCGACGAGCAAGGGCAGCTTGCCCATCGGATTGAGCTTCGTGACGTCCTCCTTCTTCTGGCCGCCGGCCATGATGTCGACGAACTTGAGCTCGTACTCGACGCCGACTTCCTCGAGCATCCACACAGTGTTGGCGGCGCGCGAAAACGGGTGGTGGTAAAGAACGATGGCCATGGTGGTGTCTCTTTCTCCGTTCGTTTCCGCCGGTCGGTCGGCGGCGCGGCGGAGGCTACCAGAGGCCGGTCCCGTTGGGCGCGGCGCCAGGTGCGGCAGATTTGAATTCCTCTGCCCGCCGCGTTCATGGCGCCCGTCTCGGCGCGTGGCGACCTCGACCGCTACCCGGCGATGATCACCGGCTCGAGCCGCGGCCACACGAACGAGAGCGCGCAGGCGCCGCGTCGGCGCCTCCAAAGCTCGTCCAGCGGGCCGAGCACGCGGGCCTGCGCCGCAGGCTGTGGAGTGAGGGCGGCCCCCTGGATGGGATGAGGCAGCCCAAGCGGCGCCGGATCCGCCGTTTGGGGTTGACGCGCGGGACGGGGACGTACCCAATCCCGAGCGATTTCGATGAAGAGCCACCTTCACAGGCCGGGCACGAAGCTCACCGGCCATTCCACGAGTATCCTCGCCGCGGACTTCAACGCAGACGGGTCCCGGCTCGTCTCGACGGCATGGAAGGACCGCACCGTTCGCGTATGGGACGTCGAAGCCGCGCGGACCGTATCGACGCTCGAGATCGCGAAAGACGTCAACAAAGCACGCCTCTTCCCGACCGGGGACCGGCTGGCTGCCACGTTCGACGACCAGGTCGTTCGCATCTACGAGCTCGAAAGCGGCAAGGAGCTCTCGCGCGCGCGCCAGAGGCTCCATCCCCGGGCGCTTTGCGTGTCTCCGGGCGGCGGGGTGTACTGGGCGGGCTGGGGCAGCGACGACACCGTCGTCTGGTCGTGGCTCCCCGACGAAGCCCCGAAGCCGCTCCTTCGGGAGATTCAATCCTTCGAGCCCGAATGCAGCTTATCGCTCGCCCGGGACGGCGAGGAGCTGTGGTGCTTCTTCGAGTGGGATCTCGTGGGATTCGACACGCGGACGGGCGCGGAGATCGCGCGGTTTCACGGCGACAGGGACGTGGCCCTCGGGGAAGGCTTCGTGCTCTCTCCCGAGCGATGCGCCGTGGCCGTGAAAGCAATGCTCAACCGTGATGACGATCCGGTCCGGCCGCGCATCTACAAGTGGAACCTCGATTCCGACATGCATGAATGGGGCACGGAGATCTTGGGACATCCCTATGGCGACAAACCGCTGCTGACGATGGCCCGGAGCCAGCGCTGGGTCGCGAGCGTCGGCAAGGGGGGCGTGATGTTTCATTCGCTTCGCAGCGGACGAGCGCTCGGGCTGCTGCCCTTCGAGGCGCCCGAGGCGACGCTTTCTTGCCTGAGCGTGTCACCGGACGATGACCTCCTCGCGGTAGGGGCTTCGAATGGCGACCTGGTCGTTTATGCCCTCGGCGATTCCTTGGTCGAACCGAGCGTGGCGACGCCGCAGATCGCCACGCGCTCTCGCCAAGGAAGCCAGCTCCTCTTGCGATTGCAGAAACGACCAGGGCTCTGGTTACGGGTGCACCAGGACGGCTCTCTCGAGCAGGCCGAAGGTGATGCCCGCGCCGATTCGAACATCACGACGCTGGCCATCCGGGCGGACCATGGGAAAAATGTGTCCGTTTATCCTCCCCGCCTTCGATGGGACCTTTGCAGGCGCCTCTGGCAGCACGACCTCACGAAGCCGTCGCCCTTTCGCACGTCTCATCCCGTGCAGGTCTTCCTCAAAGCCGATCTGGTCGTCGAGGGTTACCTCGGCGTCGGAAATGACCCGGGAGCGGGGCAAACCCTTCTCGGCGTCGACCATGATCCCGACGGCGTGGGAGAGAGGGTCGCCGGGGAGCTCAGCGCCCGGACGATCCTCGCCGGCATCGACGAGCTGCTGGCATTGCTACCGGATTGAGACGCGAGGGGCCTCCCGCGCGAGCCGACGCTTTCGATGCTCATCTCTCTCCTTGTCGAGGATGACAAAGCCGTGTCCCGCATCAGGAATCCCCCCGTCAGGCACGACGACCCACGCGTGCTTGTACACGGGGAGAAGACGGGCGCGTGCGCCGCCCGCGCGGCGGCTGTGCTGTCATCGGAGTCCGCGATCATTGCGAGGCGTCGGGCATCGGCATCGTGCGCGACCACCGCAGCGTCGATGTCGCCTGCCGCCGCCGCCGTGACCTCCCCTTGCACGAGCACGGCCTGAAGGGTCCCGCGTGGGTTGGCGCCGGGGATGCCCCAAAGGGCGGCCACGGGGTCCGAAGTGGCACCAACGCGCGCCAACGGGGCCGATCCGGCGTCAGCAGGACGCGGAGCCAGCGGGGTATGCCGGGGTAGGGGTGACGGAAGCGGAAGCGGGAGCGGGAGCGGGAGCGGGAGCGGAAGCGGGAGCGGGGGCGGGAGCGGGAGGGGGGGCGGGAGCGGGAGGGGGAGCGGCATTCAGAGATACCGCTCGGGGACGGCGAGCGTACCGTCGTGCTCGGCCTCTTCAAGGCCAAGCCGTCCTCGCCGTCCTCGCAGCACTGCGTGCTGCTCCGGGCGGCTCCGGGCGGTGCTGCGCAGCCTTGAAGAGGCCTGCGCGCGACGGTGTGGGACGGGGGCCCGGCGAGAGGGTCGTCGGGCGGAGGGTTTCGTCATGCTGAGGATTTACGAGGTCGTTTTGGTTATGGCTGGGGACGCGGCGGGGATCGCAGAGCAGATTGAACGGCGGGATTCCGATCTGGCTCGGCAACTGCGCAGGGCCATGCATAGCGTCGCCCTCAATGTCGCCGAAGGAGCCGGGAACACGGCGGGACATAAACGGCAGCGTTATCAAACAGCCCTCGGTTCCGCCCGGGAGGTGCTCGCCTGCATCCAGGTCGCACAGGCCATGCGCTACATCGGCACGGTCGATGCCCGCGTGCTCGATCGCATGGACCACGTCATCGCCACCCTGGGCCGCCTGGTCTACCGCCGCGCTTCGTAAGGAAAAGCCTCCCCTCGCCCCTCTCCCGGAACGCTGAGCATGGGTCTCCTCTGGGAAGCGCCCCGTCGGGGCGCTGCCCCGGACCCCGCGAGGGGCTGTCCGCCCCCTCGACCCCGGACCAGCGAGGCGCTGGACCCAGGGTTGAAAAACTGCGCGGTGCGCAGTTTTTCAAACAGTCCGACGAAGAAGCCGGGGGGACAGCAGTAGCCGCAGCGCGGCTGTCTTGGTGAGGAACGCCGCCGCCGGTCAAAGACCAATGGTGGTCTTGTCTACCAAAGGCCGCAGCGTTGACAGGTCGGCGGCCAACGCCTCGTCGCATGACGTCGTGGCGTGATGCGGTGGCCTCACGTTCCAAACAGCACGGCTCCGTCCCTCCACGTGATGGGGCCGTAGGTCTTCGGGCGATGAGCCTATGGTCTCCTGCATCGTGCCCATCTCTCGACGCCACGAGCCCGCCGCTCCTTCCATCGCCCCCGTTCCTCCAAGACACGGCCTCGTACCTCCGGAGGCTCGACCTCGTGTCTCCGGAGGCTCGACGTCGTCTCTTCGGACACATGCCCCCATCCCTCGCACACACGTCCCCGTCGCCTTTTGGCTCGGCCCCCAGGCTTGAAGACACGGCCTCATCGATGAACTGCGTATCGCGCAGCTCATCGAACCGACGCCAGCGAACCTCCCCATACTCTTGCCACCGGCCCCCTGGAAGGCCGCGCGCCTGTCTCGGTTGACAACGTCGCTGCCGGTCTTGACCGGGCCTGTTCGATGAACTGCGCATCGCGCAGTTCATCGACCCCGGGTCCAGCCCCTGGCTGGTCCGGGTCCAGGGGTGGACAACCCCTGGTCGGGGCCCGGGGTGAAACCCCGGCGCTACGCCCGCATGTCGCTCGCCGGCGCGCGCTTGGGCAGGCGAAGCTGGGCGTGCGGCGTGAAGAGCAGGCGCCTTCCGAATTCCCCTGCGAGCACCCCGGAGACCGCAGCCACGGCGACGAGCTGATACAGGATCACGATCTGGTAACGCACGGCCTGCTCGGGCGCCGTGCCGCTCACGATTTGACCCGTCATCATCCCCGGCAGCGCGACGAGCCCGACCGTGAGCAGGCTGTTGATGGTGGGGATCATCGCGGCGCGCACCGAGGCCCGCACGTGCCGGGCGAGCGCCTGCTCGGGCGTCGCCCCGAGCGCGAGGAGCTGCTCGATCTCGCCTGCATGTGCATGCGCAGCGGCGAAGATGCGCTCGAAGACCTGTGCCACGACGTTCATGGCGCTGGCGATCATCATCCCGCTGATGGGCACGAGATATCTCGCCTCGTACATCGGGTGCAGAGGCACGACGAAGATGAAGACCGGGGCCAGCGCCACCACGGAGCCGAGCACGATGGCCAAAAGCGCATAAGGAAACAGCGTGCGCGCCGAGGGCCCGTGCTCGACGCGCCGCGCGCTGGTCGCTGCGGCCACGCCGAGCATCCCCGAGATGGCCAGCGCCACCCATTCCGGCCGCTCATGCTTGAAGAGCAGGAGCAGCACGTGACCGATGGCGAGAAGTTGCACGGCCCCGCGCAGCGCGCCCCAAGCGAGGTCACGCTCGAGGTCGAGCCGCTTCCAGCGCGAGGCGAGGATCGCCAGCGCGACGAGCCCGAGCGTCACTACGAGCCGCGGCAGCGGGATCTCGAGGTAGCTCACGGCCCCTCCGCGACGGCCACGAGCTTCCCCGCCTGGAAGACGTAACGCCTCCCAGAGAGCGCCTCTGCGTGCGCCGCGATGTGCGTGACCATCACCACGCCGCGCCCTGCGGTCGCCATGCTGCGGACGAGCTCGATCACCTGCAGGGCCGTCTCTGGATCGAGCGCGGCCGTGGGCTCGTCGAGGAGCAGCACCTTCGGTTCGTTGGCGAGCGCGCGGGCCAGCGCGACGCGCTGGCGTTCTCCGCCCGAGAGCTCGTTTGCCCCGCGCGTGAGGAATGCTTCGTCGAGCCCCACGGCCCGCAAGAGCTCGATTTGCCGCTCGGGCGCGAGGGTCTCGCCGCGTAGCGCCGGCCCGGCAGCCACGTTGTCCGCGACGGTGCCAGGCAGCATCGGCGGCGCCTGGGGCAGATAGGCGATGCGGGTCCGAAAGCGGGTCGGAGGCAACGCGATCGCATCCACCCCGTCGAGCAGCACATGCCCGCTGTCGATCGGAATCAGCGTCGCCATCGCCCGAAGAAACGTGCTCTTCCCGCTGCCGGAGGGGCCCGCAATCGCGACCTTCTCGCCGTACGAGACCACGAGGCTGGCGCCGTCGACGAGGGTGCGTCCTTCGCGGATCACGCGGATGTCGCGGGCTTCGAGGGCAGAGGGCATGGGGCGTCCCGTCTGCTCGTCTAGCTTCGGGGATGGGCACGCGCCAGACGTGCGTCCTTGCGATGCGCCGGGCAGCCTCGGCCTCCCGGCGCGAAGCTCGCCCGTCTGGCGCGCCGTCGAATTCGAGGAAGCCGCGCGCGGAAGAAATCTTTGCCATCTCCGGACGACGACCGGCGACGGGGGAACGAGGCGCCTTACGAAAATGGGGCGCGTGGATGCGGTGCAATCGCTCGATTTTCCTATCCGCGGGCCCACGTTGACAGCGCGGAGGGACGTTTGTAGGCATGCGATATGGGGGAACTTCGGAGATACGACATTGCGGCCGATCTGCCCCGACCGTCGTACCTGCGGATCAGCACGCTCGCGCCGTGTCTTGTTCCGCTTCCCTGTCGACGCGTCGTTCCTGCTCGGAGGGTTGCATCCGCGAGGGCGCTGGCGCCTGCTCGGCATCGGGCCATGCAGAGGGCCTCCCCATGACGCACCTTTCGACCGAACCAGGAATGGTTCCGATCCAAGGGTATCGCGTCATCGCGAAGACCGGCGAGAGCGCAGGATCCGTCACGTACCGGGCCTACCGCGAGGCCGACGGCGTCGAGGTGGCGGTGAAGGTGCTGCATATCGACTCCGCACGGATGGCTGCCGACATCACGCGGTTCAAGCACGCCTACGGCATCATCAAGCGCATCGATTCGGAGAGGATCGTCAAGGTCCACGATGTCGAGGAGCACGAGGAGGGGCTCATGCTCATCACCGAGTCTTTCCCGGGCACCGCGCTGTCCGCGAAGCTCCCCGGCAAGCTCGACCTCCGCGCGTTCCTGGACGCCGCCGTCTCGATGGCCGAAGCCCTGGTCGACATCCACCGGTGTGGTGTCATCCACGGCGACGTGCGGCCTCCGAACATCCTGCTCGGCGCGGGAGGTCAGGTAAAACTCACGGGATTCGGCGTCGATTCCATCGTGACGCGTGAAAAAGAAGCGATCTACAGCCCCCGCGTCCTCTCGGAGGTGCTCCCCTACACATCCCCCGAGCAGACCGGCCGCATGAATCGCAGCGTCGACGACCGCACCGACATGTATTCGCTCGGGGTCGTCTTCTACGAGATGCTCGCCGGGCGAAAGCCATTCGAGGCGGCGGATCCGCTCGAACTGATGCACGCTCACATGGCCGTGAAGCCGGCTCCCCCCTCGGACATCCATTCCGAGGTGCCCGACGCGCTCTCGGCCATCACGATGAAGCTCCTCAGCAAGAACGCGGAAGACCGCTATCATGGCGCCGATGGGCTGAAGGCCGATCTGGAAGCGTGTCGATCACAATGGGAGCGCACCGGCAGGATCGGCCCCTTCCGCCCCGGCCAGTACGACAGGCGAGATCTCTTTCAGATCCACCAGAAGCTCTACGGCCGCGAAGGGGACATCCGAAAGCTCATCACGTCGTTCGACGACGTGCTCCAGGGCAAGCGCGCGATCGTCCTCGTTTCGGGCTATTCGGGCATCGGCAAATCGTCTCTCGTCCAGGAGATCCTGAAGCCGCTGGCGCGCGAGAAGGGCTACTACATCAGCGGGAAATACGACCAGCACAACCGCGACACGCCCTACAGCGCCATCGTCCAGGCGTTCGACGCGCTCATCAAGCAGCTCCTCTCTGAAAGCGAGGAGAGAATCACGACGTGGCGAGACGCCATCCGGAGCGCCCTCGGGAGCAACGGTCAGGTGCTCTGCGACGTCCTCCCTTTCCTGAAGCACATCATCGGCGAGCAGCCGCCCATCCCTGCGCTCGGACCGATCGAGGCACAGAATCGATTCAATTTCTACTTCCAAACATTCGTCTCGGTGTTTGCCAGCCACGCCCACCCGCTGGCCATGTTCCTCGACGACCTGCAATGGGTGGATTCGGCCAGCCTCAGCCTGATCACGGCCCTCCTCGCGAACGAGGACATGAAATCACTCTTCTTTTGTGGTGCGTATCGCGACAACGAAGTGAGCCCGACACATCCCTTCCTCGTCGCGCTGAAGGCGCTTCAAAAGGGCGGACTCGGCGTGGTGAACATCGTCCTCGAGCCCCTCCGGCGGGTCCACCTGATCGCGCTCATCAACGACAGCCTCCAGGTCACCGACGGAGCTCCGCTCGCGAGCGCGGTTCTGAAAAAGACCAGGGGCAACCCGTTCTTCGTCAAGCAGTTCATGAGGCACCTTTACGAGACGAAGGTGCTCGTCTTCGATCCCAAGGCGGGTTGGGGCTGGGACCTGCCGCAAATCGCGCGGCTCGGGTGCACCGACAACGTCCTCAGCCTCATGGTGGAGACCCTCCGGCGCCTGTCGCAGGCGACGCAGGAGGTGCTGCGGCTGGCCTCGGCGATCGGCAACATGTTCGCGCTGGACGTGCTGAACACCGTCAGCGAGCGCCCTCCCGAGGAGACGTACGGGAGCCTCGACAAAGCCCTCGGGGAAGGGTTGATCGTGAGCGCCGACCAGCAGTACCGCTTCGCGCACGACAAGATCCAGGAGGCTGCGTACTCGCTGATTCCCGAGGGAGACCGACCGGCGTTCCACGACCGGATCGCAAAGCTCCTGCTCGGCAAGCTGGACCTCGCCGAGGGGCGCAACCTGTTCGACATCGTCAATCACTTGAACAGCGCGGGCGACCTGATCCGGGCCCCGCACGAGCGCATGCAATCGGCCAGGCTCAACCTCGAGGCTGCGGGGCGAGCCGAGGAGTCGGCGGCCTTCACCGCGGCGTTGAAGTACCTGGAGCATGGCATGGCCATGTTGCCCGAGGACGCGTGGACCTCCGCGTACGAGCTGACGTTCGTCTATCACACGAAAAAAGGATTGATGGAGTCGCTCTGCGGGCGGCACGACGACGCGCTCGCGACCCTCGCGGGCTGCATCGATCATGCGAGGGGACGCCTCCACAAGACCGAAGTGCGGCGCCTGAAAATGAACGTGCAGATCCTCGAAAACGATCTGCCTGCTGCCCTGGAAGAGGGGCTCGCGGCCCTGCGGGCCTTCGACATCCATTTGCCGCCCTACCCCGATGACGACATGCTCACCGCCGAGTTCGAACGGACGATCGCCATGATCGGGGACCGCCCGATTGCATCGCTCGTCGACCTGCCCGCGCTGAACGATCCCGAGATCGCCGTCCTGCAGGATGTCCTGCAAGAGATGTTTTCGCCTACCTATCAGCTCGGGACGAACAATTTCGAGATCACGGTGATGCGGATGCTACAGAATTCGATCGAGCATGGTGTCTCGAAGAATTCGATCTACGCGTACGTGAATTTCGGGACGGTCCTGTGCGCCAGGCACGAGATCGAGAAGGGATATGCGTTCGGGCGGGCGGCGGTCCGCCTCAACGAGATCCATCCGGACAAGAAGTCCGAATCCATGCTGTGCAACATGTGGGGAGCGTGGGTCCAGCACTGGAAGGACACCTACGAGGAATCGAAGGCTTCCTTGCGCAAGGGCATCCACGCCGGCATCGAGACCGGGCAATACATCTGGGCCTTTTACAACACGTGCAACGCGACCGTGAACAGCCTGCTTCGCGGGGCACACCTGCGCGACATCCTCGAGGAGGCGAAGCAGTATCTGCCGCTGTGCAAGCTCGACAAATTCAATGCGATCACGTGGATGGTCGGGGCCGTCGCGCAGGTCGCCGAAAAGCTCTGCGCGACTTCCGAGGGCGAACGGACGCACGCGGCGTGGGCGGACATCGACGCCGTCGCCGAGGAGGCCCGCAGGATCAACAACCAGGCGTCCCTTTACTTCTTGAACATCTTCGGGGTCCTCGCCGGCGTCTTTCAGGGCGCGTACGAGGAGGTGGCGCAGCGATGGGGCTCGACCGACCCGGAGAGCCTGGGAATGCTCGCGGCATGGCACGCGAGCCCCTGCTATTCTTTTTATGGCGCGCTTTCGTTCTCGCGGGCCGCCGACGCTGCCGCCCCAGCGCTCAGGGAAACGTACCTCGCGAGGCTCAGGGAAGGCGCGCACAAGGTGGAGTCCTGGGCGCAGCTCGGCCCGGCGAGCTTCCGCCACCGCAGCCTGATCCTGCAGGCAGAGCTCGCCCGGGTGGAGGGGCGCGAATGCGCGGGCACCCTGTACGATCGCGGGATCGCCGCCGCGCGGGAGGGGCGATTCCTGCATGACGCGGCGCTGGCCAGCGAGCTCTGCGCCCGCCATTACATCGATCTCGGCAGGGAGTTTTTGGCGTGCGCCTACATGACCGAGGCGCATCGCCTCTACGCTCGGTGGGGCGCCTTTCGGGTCACGAAGCGCCTGGAGAGAGACTTCCCGCACCTCCTCCCGCGCGAGGCGACGCGCCGGCAGCAGGATCGGGGCGCGCCCGGGCCTCCCGCCTTGTTCGACGCCTCGCGCGCGGAGCTCGAGTTCGCCACCGTGCTCAAAGCCTCGCAGGCCGTCTCCGGGGAGCTCGTCCTCGACCGGCTCATCGAGACGCTGCTGTCGATAGCGGTCGAGCACGCGGGCGCCGAGCGGGGCCTCTTGATCCGCCCCCATGGCGCCGAATGCGACATCGAGGCCGAGGTCGTCACCGTGCGCGACCGGGTCGAGGTCACCCTGCGCGAGGCGCCCATCACCCCGGCCGATCTTCCCACGGCCATTCTGCACTACGTGATTCGCACGCGGGAGACCGTGATTCTCGACGACGCGGCCGCGCCCAACCTGTTCTCGGAGGACGCCTACGTGCGCGAGCGGCGCCCCCGCTCCGTGCTTTGCCTCGCCCTCGTGAAGCAAGGCACGCTGGTGGGCATGCTTTATCTGGAGAACAACCTGACCCCGCGTGTCTTCACCGCCGACCGGATCGCGATGCTGGAGCTTTTGGCCTCCCAGGCCGCCATTTCTCTGGAGAATGCGCGCCTCTATACCCAGCTCCAGCAAGAAAACAGCGAGCGAAAGCGGGCAGAGCTTTTGCTGCGGGAAAGGGAAGCGCGGATCCGACGCCTGGTGAACGCCAACATCATCGGGATCAATTTTTGGGACCTGGATGGCAGGATCACGGACGCGAACGATGCATTCCTGCGCTTCATCGGCTATAGCCGGGAGGATCTGGTCTCGGGAAACCTCGACTGGATGAAGATCACGCCTCCGGAGCATCACGCCGTCGACGAGCGGGCGCGGGCGCAAGTGCGTTTGACGGGCCAGTTCGGTCCTTTCGAGAAAGAATTTTTCCGGAAGGACGGCAACCGCATCCCGGTGCTGCTCGGCGTTGCACGATTCGAGGGGTCGGAGAGCGAGGGGGTGGCGTTCGTCCTCGACTTGACCGAGCGCAAGCAGGCGGAGGAGCTCCAGAAGCTCTTGCTGAACGAGCTGAACCATCGGGTGAAGAACACGCTGGTGATCGTACAGGCAATCGCCGCGCAGACGCTGCGCATGGCGGATTCGCCCAAGGCCTTCACGGAAGCCTTCATGGCCCGGCTGCTGGCCCTGTCCCAGACGCACAACCTCTTGAACCAGACCTCCTGGCAGAGCGCCAGCCTCCGCGATATCGTATGCGCCGAGCTGGCGCCGCACGCCAATGGCGACGCCGGCCGCTTCAGCCTGGCCGGTCAGGATGTGCGCCTCCGTCCGGAGGCAGCGGTGACGCTCGGCATGGTCTTCCACGAATTATCGACCAACGCGGCCAAGTACGGAGCGTTATCGCTGCCGTCCGGTCACGTCCAGGTCACGTGGAACGTGAACACCTGCGCGGCCGAACGGCGGCTCCACCTGGAATGGCAGGAGATGCACGGGCCGCCGGTGCGGGTGCCGCGCCGCAAGGGATTCGGCTCGCGCCTGATCGAACGTGACCTCGGGCGCCAGCTCGAAAGCGAAGTGCACCTCGAATTCCTGCCCGAGGGCGTGCGTTGCGTGATGGACCTGCCCTTGGAGCGCGTGGCCGCATGATGACCGTGGATCCCAAGAATGCGGGCGTGCTGCAGGGACTCCGTGTCCTCATCGTCGAGGATGAAGCCTTGATTGCCTCGTTCCTCGAAGACGCGCTGACCGACCTCGGCTGCGAGGTGATCGGCCCGGCCTCGAACATGAAGGACGCGCTTCGGTTGGCCCGCGAGGCGGTGATCGATGGGGCGGGACTGGACATCAACATCGCCGGCGAGAAGGTCTATGCCGTGGCCGACATCCTCGCCGAGCGGGGTCTCCCGTTCGTCTTCATGACGGGATATGGGAAAGCAGGGCTGCGCGAGTCCGATCGCGGCCGGCCCGTGCTGCAGAAGCCCTACAATCTCGATCGGCTGGTGGAGATCATGACGCAGTGGCGATAGCCGCGGGGCGCGCGGCGTCGTTCACGCACCGATCGAGGATGGCTCGTAGCGCGTCACCCAGACGCGGAACTGAAGCTCGCCGAAGATGAAACGGGGCGCCGTGAAGCCTGCCTGGGCCAGGAGCGCGAAGACCTCGGCATCCGAGGCCGGGATCCGCAGCGATGCCATTGCCTTCCGTCGGTGCTCCACCACCTCGGGCGGCTTGCCATTCAATACGATCCGCTGCTCCTCGACGGCCCTGAGCAGCGGCTCATCTCCAACCCGACAACCGATCACGAAGTGCGCCCCCGGCGCGAGCCGCCCGGCGATCTCCCGCAGGAGCGCGATACGCGCATCGTCATCCGGAAGATGATGCAGGACGCCGATCATCTGCGCGCCGTCGAACAAGGGCCCGCGCGGGAGATCACGGAGCTCGCAGGCATGCAGGCTCGTCCGTTCGAGCAGGCCTGCCGCCTCGAGCTTCTCCCTGGCAATGGCGAGCATCTCCGGCGAGGGATCGACGCCCGTGAATTGAAAGGCGGATCCTGCGTAGCGCGCGAACGGCTTCACCTCGCTCCCGGTCCCGATGCCGACCATCAAAAGCGACGCGGCCTTCTGGTCCGCGAGCGCCGCGACGAGCACCTCCGCGGCGACCTGGTGCATGGCCTCGTAGCCCACGATCGAGAGGCGCACCTGGCTGTCGTACTGCAATGCACGCTCGCGCTCGAAGATCACCGCATGTTTTCCGTGCTCGTCCGTTTTCATCACGCGCTCTCCTTGGACCGACGGTCATCGGACCGCCGGCAAGCAAGACGTAGCCCTCTCCGCCAAAGCACGACAGGGCGGGGCTTTTGATCCAATCGGCGGATCTTTCGAAGCCGGCCCACACGCACGATCCTCGCGCCCTGTCAAGGCAAACTCCATTTCGGACGCGGCGCGCGCGGGTCCTCGGTCACCTTCACACGCGCGCAACGCGCCTCTGCTTGGCTCCCGGAGGCTCCCGGGTCAGAATCCTGGTTCGCGCATGCGCCCTGGGGACATCATCGGTGAGCGCTTCCGTGTCGAGCGCCTGGCCGGCGTGGGCGGCATGGGGGAAGTGTATCGCGCCGAGGATCTCCAGACCGGACACGTCGTCGCCGTGAAGCTCCTCCGCGCGTCGGAGCTCTCGAACAGCGAACGGCTCGCGCAAGAAGCCCGCGTGCTCGAGGCGCTCGGCCACCCGCACATCGTGCGCTACGTCGATCACGGCGTCGCCCCCACGGGCGCCCCCTGGCTCGCCATGGAGTGGCTCGAAGGCGAGAGCCTCGCCGCGCGCCTCGGCCGACAAGGCCTGCGCCTCGAAGAGTGCATCACGCTCGCCGTGCGCGTCGCCGACGCCCTCGCCACAGCCCACGCGCGCGGCGTCGTCCACCGCGACATCAAACCCAGCAACCTCTTCCTCGAACGCGGCGAGATCGAGCGCGTAAAAGTGCTCGACTTCGGCGTCGCGCGGGATCGAGGTCGCGGTCGCTTGACCCTCACCGGCACGATCGTGGGCACGCCGGGCTACATGGCGCCCGAGCAAGCGCGCGCCGACAAGGCCGGCGTCGACGCGCGCGCGGATGTCTTTTCCCTCGGCGCCGTGCTCTTCGAGTGCCTCACCGGGCAGCCCGCCTTCGACGGCGAGCACGCGTTCGCGATCCTCGCGAGCCTCTTGCTCGCCGAGGCCCCGCGCGTGCGCGACCTGCGCCCCGACGTGCCTCAGGCCCTCGACGATCTCGTGTCCAGCATGCTCTCGAAGGACGTGGCGAGCCGGCCCTCCGACGCAGGCGCCGCCCTGCGCGCGCTCGTCGCGCTCGGCCCCGTCGAGGGCAACGCCACGCCCGTGCAAACAGCCTCCGCAGAGGTCATCACCGACAGCGAACGGCAACTGCTCAGCATCGTCGCCGCGCTGCCGCCCTCGCTCCCCGACGGCAAGGAGGCGCCGTCGCGGTTCTTGCCGCGGGATCGGATCGCGGCCATCGAGCAGGAGATCGCGAAGCTCGGCGCCCGCGTGGAGGAGATCGACGGCGGCGCGCTGCTCCTCGGCCTCGTCGGTCGCGGCAACCCCACCGATCAGGCCGCACGCGCAGCCCGCGCCGCGCTCCGCCTGCGCGCCCTCGCCCCCGAGGCCCGCATCGTGCTCGTCACGGGGCGCGAGGAGACCTCGCACGGGCTCGCGCTCGGCTCGATCTCGAAGCGCGCCGCCGCCCTGCTGGATCTCGGCGAAGAGGCGGGCGCCGTGCGGATCGACGCCTCGACACAAGCCCTGCTCGACGTGCGCTTCGACGTGAGCGCAGGCGCCGACGGGATCTTCCTGCGCGGCGAGCGCGAGGTCGGTTCGGGCACGCGCACGCTGCTCGGCAAGCCGAGCCCGTACCTCGGCCGCGAGCGTGAGCTCCGCAGCGTGCGCGACTTCCTCGAAGAAGGCCTCGACGAAGGCAAGCCGCGCGTCGCCGTCGTGCTCGGCCTGCCCGGCATGGGCAAGTCACGCCTGCGGCACGAGCTCGTCGAGCAGCTCCGCCGCGGCGCCGTGGAGCCCGCAATCGCCATCGGCCGCGGCGATCCGATCGGCGCGGGATCGGCCTTCTCCATCCTCGGCTCCGCCATCCGCACGATGGCCCAGATCGGCATCGGCGAGCCCGTCGCCTCGCGCAGGCTCAAGCTCGAAGCGCTCGTCGCGACCTACGTCGAAGGCGACGATCGCGCCCGCGTCACGGCGTTCCTCGGCGAGATGGTCGGCGCGCCCGCGGGCGACGAGCGCCCCGACCTCCGCGCCGCGCGCCAGAACGCCACGCTCATGGCCGATCGCATCCGCGAGGCGTGGATCGACTTCGTCGAGGCGCTCTCGGTCGTGCGCCCGCTCGTGGTCGTCCTCGAGGATCTGCACTGGGGCGACCGCGCATCGATCAAGCTCGTCGACGCGGCCCTCGCGGTGCAGGGCGAGCGCCGCTTCGCCGTGCTCGCGCTCGCCCGGCCGGAGCTGCACGATCTCTTCCCGAAGATCTGGGCCGATCGGGAGCTGCTCGAAGTGCGCCTCGGCGAGCTCGGGCGCCGCGCGGCCGAGCGGCTCGTCCAGCATTTCTTGGGTGAAGTCATGTGCGAGGAGGAGATCCAGCGCCTCGTCGATCGCGCCGCGGGCAACGCCTTCTACCTCGAAGAGCTCATCCGCGCCGTGGCCGAGGGCCGCGGCCGTGATCTGCCCGAGACTGTGCTCGGCATGGTCGAGGCGCGCCTCCTCTCGCTCGAACCCGAGGCGCGGCGCGTCCTGCGCGCGGCGAGCGTCTTCGGCCAGTCGTTCTGGTGGGGCGGCGTCGCCGCGCTCATCGGCGACGCGTCCTTGCCGAACGGTCGCGTCGGTCTGCTCGATCGCCTCTGCGAGCGCGAGCTCATCGTGCGCCGCCGCGAGACCCGCTTCCTCGGCGAGGAGGAGTATGCCTTCCGCCATGCGCTCGTACGCGAGGGTTCGTACGCGATGCTCACCGAGCGTGATCGCCGACGCGGACATGCGCTCGCGGCCGAGTGGCTGCTCGCGTCGGGCGAGACGGACCCGACGATCCTGGCCGATCACTTCGAAAGCTCGGGCGACATGGAGCGCTCGGCCGAGTTCTTCGCGGCCGCGGCCGAACTCGCGCTCTCGGCCGGTGATTTCTCCGCGGCCGTGAGCTTCACGGATCGGGGCCTCGTGGCGAACCCACGCGCGGACATCGTGGCCCAGCTCCGCGCGATCCGCGCCGACGCGTGGAACTGGACGAGCTCCTCCGCGAAGGCCTACGAGGCGGCCATGGAGGCGCTCGAGAGCGCGCGCTCGGGCAGCAAGGAGTACGGCCGCGCGCTCGGCGCCGCCCTGGGCAGCGCCTTGCTCCTGCGCAAGAAAGACGCCCTCGACGCCCTCATGGGCGAGCTCTACCGCATCGAGCCCGCCGAAGACGCCATCCCCGCGCTCTCGTTCGCCTACAGCTCTGCGATCATCTCGCAGCTCGTCATGGGTGAACGCGCCATGGCCGAGCGTTTCCTGCGCCGCATGGAGCAGGTCGTCGGCCCTCTCCTCGCCCGTGATCCGTCCGTCGCCGGCCGCTTCGGCTACGCCCGCGGCTACTGGCATAGGTACGCCGAGCAGGATCCGTACACGGCGCTCGGCATCGAGCGCGAGGCCATCGCGAACTTCATGGTCTCGGGCGATCGACGGTTCCTGCCGCTGCTCCGCGCCCATGTGGGCCTCGACCTCGTGCTGCTCGGCGCGTACGACGAGGCCGAACGCGAGTTCGAGCTCGCCCTCGCGATCGCGTCGGCCGACAGCGTCTCCGCGCTCCTCGCCGGCTGCTTCCGCGCCGGGCTCCTCGTCGAGCGCGGCGCGCTGGACGAGGCCATCACGCTCGGCACCACCGTCGCGGACGAGGCCGCCACGCATAGCGAGGGAGTGATCAGCGTGAGCGTGCAGTACTTCATCCTCGAAGCGCATCTGCGTCGTGGCGACCTCGACGCGGCTCGGCGCCTCCTCACGGCCGTCGCGCCGCTCGTCGAGCTCCTCCCGCTCGGGCGGATATGGGCGCTCGCGGGCCACGCAGCGCTCGAGCTCGCCGAGGGCCGTCCCGCGAGCGCCGTCGAGCTCACCGAGAGCGCGCTCGCACAGACGGCCGAGATCGGCATGCGGCACACGAGCGCCCACGCGCGCATCGTCCTCACGCGCGCCGAAGCCCTTTGGGCCGTCGACAAGCACGGCGAGGCCCGCGCCACGATCGAAGACGCCCGCGCGGATCTCCTCGCCCGCGCTGCGCGCATCGCGGATCCGGCCTACGCCCGGACCTTCCTCGAGGCGGTCCCGCTGCACATGCGGATCCTCGACCTCTGGAAGGCGTGGAGCGGCGTCTAGAACCGGCCCTCGCATTGCCTCTGCGCCCGCGCCCGGTACGCTCCATCGTATGCGCCGAAACTTCGCTCCCCTTATCCTTGCTTGTTT
Organism: Polyangium fumosum; assembly: GCF_005144585.1. Lineage (GTDB taxonomy): Bacteria > Myxococcota_A > Polyangia > Polyangiales > Polyangiaceae > Polyangium > Polyangium fumosum. Next base: position 37,660 of record NZ_SSMQ01000023.1, read on the forward strand.
CTTCGTCTCCTTCACCACCTCGTCCGCACACGCGGACGAACCCCCGGGCTGGGTGCCCCGCGACGAACCTGAAGCCCTCCCGCCACCTCCTCCCGCGCCGCCGCCCCCGCGCCCGGGACCCACGACCTACACGATCGAACAGCGGGAGTTGTCCGAGACCCCGACGAAAATGGCGAGCCCGACGGCGTTCTACGTCGGCACGATCCTCGCCGGCGCGGGGCTGCTCGGCGTCGTCACGGGGCTCGTGATCCGGGCGGATCTCCCGCAAACCGAATGCACCGACTGTCCCGCGGCGGAGAAGCGCTCGGCGTCGCTCGGCCTGATCCTCGGCGGCGGCCTCGGCATGTTGATTGGCATCCCCATCGCCGTGGTCGGTGGGCGAACGATCTCGGAGCAACCGTCGTGGGCGCGCCCGCAGGTATTCGTCTCTCCGCGCGGCGGCGCGCTTCAGTGGACGTTCTGAACGTCGCGTCACCCTCCGATTGACGAATTCGTCCCCGTCCGCCGAGCCTTGGAATGCGGCGCGCACCCGGGACGTCGCGCCTCCCAAAACGAGCCCGAATTGCTCGAAATGGCCCGCCTCTCCGGGACGTCGCCGCTGGATGCGGTGTGCATGCCGTACCCACGCCGCACGACGGAATCCTGCTCGCATGCAATGCATGCACGGCTGCAATCTGGCTCGCGCGAATTTCCCGACCGTCTGTGGATTCCCTGGTGTCTTGATCGACCAAGCTGCCCGGGCATGACGCGTGCACCCCTGGGGGTGGGCGACCTAGGCGCTTGGCCTTGTTGTGGAAAGGCTCTCACGTGCTTCTAGCCATGCAGGAACAAGGAATTCGATACGACTTTGGTTCGAGCCGGATGTGCTTCGAGCCGCCGAACACCTGCTTCGTGACGTATGTCGGCGACCTCGACGCCGACATCGTCGCGCGGATGAACGCGGCGCTCGAAGAGACCATGCGGCGGCACGAGCCCGTCGACTTGCTCGTGGATCTGTCTCGTACGGGACAGGTGACGGAGCTCGTCCGGCGCCACGCCGTGGGCGGCATGCTGGCCCTGAACCCGCGCGCCACCGCCGTGTTCGGCGCCGATTTTCACCTCCGCGTGGTCGTGTCGATGATCACGAAGGCGATTCGATTGCTCCACGTGGATCTGCGCGGGCAGATCAAGTTCTTCGACCGCGAAGCGGACGCGCGCGCCTGGCTCGCCGAGGTCAAACGGAAAGAGAGATTGCAGCGCAGCGCTTGAGCGCTTTGGGGGGGCGATCATGCTTGCAGCCAAGGAACGGCCCGACGAGACCATCACGGTTTGTCCTGCCAGGGAAATCACGGCGCCTCACGCGCCGGACCTCGCGCTCGGGATCCCGCGCCACTGGTGGCCCGATCCGCTCGTGAACGTGCACGCGGCGCGGATCGAAGAAGAGACGCTCGCGTGGTTCCGCGAGCTCGGCTTCGGCGAGCGCTCGATCTGGATCGTCCGCACCTTCGCGCCGGCCGACTATGCGGGCATGCCCTTCCCGCTCGCGGCCCCGCGCGAGCTCTTGCTCCTCGCCAAATACCTCTCGCTCTGGCTGCTTTGGGACGACGTCGACGTCGAGGGCCGCGAGCGCACCTTCCCCTTCTGCGGCCCGGCCGTCCTCGAGCCCAGCGCCTCCGGCGTCACCACCCTCTTCGGCGCCACGTGGTCGGCCCTGCTCCGCGAGCTCGCCACGACCATGAGCCCCGCCTGGATGGCGACCCTCTGCGAGGCCATGGACACCTGGAGCACGGCCGCGCTCAAGGAAGCGCGCACCTCGAAGCAGCGCCGCGCGGGGCTCGCCCACATCTCGTACGAAGAGGCGCTCCGCTCGCGCATCGACACCATCGGAATGGCCGCGACGGGCTACCTCCTCGAATACGCGCGGGGCATCGAGCTCCCGCCGGACTTCCACGCCCACGAGACCGCGCTCGCCTTGAAGACCCTCTCCGGCAAGATCGTCGGCTTCGGCAACGACATCTGGAGCCTCGGCAAGGACTGGGCCTCGGGCTACGTCAACGTCATCCTCGCGCTCCGCGAGGAGCAAGGGCTCACCATGCTCGAGGCCGTGCGGCGCATCATCCGCGACCACGACGAGGCCATCGCCGAGTTCGACCGCCTCGCCCGCGCGCTCCCGAGCTTCGGCGCGGCGTGGGACACGCACATCGCGACCTGGGTGCAGGACCTCCGGCACGCGTCCCTCGGCTTCACGCTTTGGGAGTCGCGCGCCCCGCGGTACGCGGCGTTCAAGATGCTCGTGAATGGCACTCCGATCGATCCTTCCTTCATCGTGCCCACGTCGCTCGCCCCGCGCGCCGCCGCCGCGACGGCGTCCGCGTATGCTCCCCACGCTTGACACCGCCTCGCGGCTGGCATCACGTGCGCCGCGCGATGTCGTCCACGAACCCCCTGGTCAGCGATCGATTCGTCGACTTCCTCCTCTACGAGGTGCTCGACCTCGCAGGCTTGCTCGCCCTGCCCGATTTCGCCGAGCACACGCCCGAGACCGTGGGGATCTACCTCGGCACGGCGCGCAGGCTCGCGCGCGAGCTGCTCTTCCCGGCGTACAAGCCGATGGACGAGGCCCCGCCGCGCCTCGAAAACGGCCGCGTGCGGGTCCACCGCGCCATGCACGACATCTATCCGCGCCTCGTCGAGCTCGGCGTCCTCTCGGCCACGCGCCCGCCCGACGCGTACGGCCAGATGCTCCCGCTCACGGTCGCCTCCCTCGCCGCGAGTTATCTCATGGCGGCGAACCTCTCGGCGTACGGGTATCTCGGCCTCACCACGGGCGCTGCTCGCTTGCTCGAATCCTTCGGCTCGGACGAGCTCAAAGAGCGCTTCATGGGCCGGCTTTATCGCGGCGAGTGGACCGGCACCATGGCCCTCACCGAGCCCCAGGCCGGCAGCAGCTTGAGCGACGTCGAGACCCGCGCCACGCCCGCGGAGGGCGGCCATTACCTCATCAAAGGCTCGAAGATCTTCATCTCGGGTGGTGATCACGACCTCACCGAGAACATCGTCCACTTGACGCTGGCCCGCATCGACGGCGCGCCGCCCGGCATCAAGGGTGTCAGCCTCTTTGCGATCCCCAAACTCCGCTCCGAGCGGGGCGGCCTCGTCCCGAACGACGTCGAGGTCGCCGGCGTGATCCACAAGATCGGCTGGCGCGGCCTGCCGAGCCTCGCCCTCAATTTCGGCGAGGCGGGCGATTGCCACGGATATCTCGTCGGCGAGCCTCACCGGGGCATTTCGTACATGTTCCAGATGATGAACGAGGCGCGCCTCATGATTGGCATGAATGGCGCTTCCACCGCCTCGGTCGCGTTCCACGAGTCGCTCGAATACGCGAAGACCCGGCCCCAGGGCCGCTCGCTCGGCGACAAGGATCCGCGCACGCCGCAGGTCCCCATCCTCGAGCACGCCGACGTCCGCCGCATGCTCCTTCGCCAGAAGGCCATCGCGTGGGGCAGCATCGCGCTCCTCGGCCTCACGGCGCGCCTCTCGGATCTCGCCGAGCATGCCACGGAAGAGACCTCCCGCGCGCGCGCCGCCATGCTGCTCGACCTGCTCACGCCCATCGCCAAGAGCTTCCCGGCCGAGCGTGGCTTCGAGTCGAACGCGCTCGCCGTGCAGGTCCTCGGCGGCTACGGCTACACGAGCGAATACCTCCCCGAGGCCTGGCTACGCGATCAGAAGCTCAACAGCATCCACGAGGGAACGACGGGCATCCAGTCGCTCGACCTGCTCGGCCGCAAGGTCATCGCGGCCGGCGGCGCCGCGTTCGGCGCGCTGCTCGAAGAGATCGCGGCCACCTGCGACGGCGCGCGCGACGCGGGCGTCCACCCCGATCTCGTCCAGCGCGTCGAGGGCGCGGCGATGGCCATGCGGCAGGTCACGCTCCACCTCGGCGCGCTCGGCGCGCAGGGAGACGTCCGAGGCATGCTCCTGCACAGCGCCGATTACCTCGACCTCGCCTCCACCATGGTGATCGGCTGGACGTGGCTGCGCCTCGCGGCCACGGCGCAAAAAAACCAGCAGGATCGCCCGCAGGATCACGATTTTTACAACGGCATCGCCTCGGCCGCCCAGTATTGGATTCGCACCGAGCTGCCGCGCGTCGGCTACCTCGCCCAGCTCTGCCGCTCCGGCGAAGATTCATACGAACGCGTACGACCGGAGTGGCTCTGACGCGCACGGATCCGACGACGACGGTCGACGATCCCCTGTCCTCCGCGGCCGTCCTCGGGCTGCGCCGTAAGCCTGCGATCTTGTACGGATCACGCGGTCCGTGGTAGGGTCCGCGGCAGTGCCGCGGAGTGCGGCGCGAAGGCCGACGGTGACATGGAACTCAGACGAATCCTCCTTGCTTCAGTCGCCCTCCTCGCGATGGCTCCTCGGGTCGCGAGCGCTGCGCCGGTCACGATCCCGGAGGGCGTTTCGGACCCGCTCGACGGCCTCGGCACGGGCCTCTGCGCGGCCTCGGCGATCGCGGCGAGCGTCAACGAGTTCGGCGGCTTCCTCAACTACACGGGCGACGTCAATGCGTTCATCGAGGCGCACGCCGTCGATCGCACGGAGCACGTCATCCGCACGCTGCTCGACCTGTCCAACAACAACGCCGCGAACCAGGCGCTGAGCTACGGCGACTTCATCGACGCCGCGCTCGATCAGGGCTGCAAGACGGGCGGCTGCGATTTCTTCGTGAATGACACGTCGACGAGGTTCGGCAGCCGCATGCGTGGCTACCTCAACGTCACGGCCGACCTCGTGAACAAGCCCATTCACTTCGGGTTTTACGTGGACGACGCCGTCAGCCTCACCATCTACGACAAGAACAAGGGCGTCTACAACGTCGTCACGCGCCCTCCCGTACTCGGCGCGACCACCTACCGCTTGACGAACCAGGTCACCTTCCAGAAGGCCGGCCTCTACCCGATCGAGATCCTCTACGTCGAGCTCATCGAGCACGCCGCGCTCGAGATGTCCTACTTCGTCGGGGACTTCGTGGACTTCGAGCGAGAAGCGAACGTGCCGCCGATCACGAAGCTCAATGACTTGGGGTTCACGGTCTTCCCCGAGACGATGTTTTTCCAGACGCTGAGCGGCAGCCCCTCGTACCCCGACCTCGGCGTCTGCAAGCAGTGCAGGCGCGAGTTCGCCGACCAGGGAGGCAACAACGGCTGCGACCCGGGGCAATACTGCAACTCGGCCGCGCTTTGCGCCCCCTGCGACACCAAAGATCTCTGCGGCCCGAGCTGCTCGCCCTGCGGCGTCGACACGCCGTTCTGCGTGAACATCAACGGCACCCTCCAGTGCGGCGCATGCAAGACGGACGAGGACTGCAAGGAGGGGTTCATCTGCAACCCCGACACGAAGACCTGCGACGAGTGCAATGAGAGTTCCGACTGCCCCAAGGGCGCGGCGTGCATCGAGAACAAGTGTGAGCCTTGCGCGACGAGCGCCGAGTGCGCCGGCGCCTCCTGCAACTGCTGTCCCGACGGCGCGAACGGCCAGCAGATGAAGTGCGCCCCGCTCGAGCCGAACGGCAACCCGAGCTGCGTCGAGTGCACGACCGACGCCGAGTGCGGCGGCGGCATCTGCAACCTCTCCGTCGGCCGCTGCCAGGGCACGCTCCCCGAGAACAACACGCCGACCTGCTGCGGCGACGGCTGCGTCAACTGCACCGCGCTCGAGGTCATCGTCGTCAACGGCACGGCCCAGCCGCGCTATCCGTTCTGCCTGCCCGGCCCCGTCGGCACCGCGTGCGCCGAGTGCCGCCACGACATGGATTGCGGCGAGGGCGCCTTCTGCCTCAGCGGCACCTGCACCCCCTGCACCCGCGACAAACGCTGCGGATTGCGCTGCGATAGCTGCGGCGGCGACACGCCCTTCTGCTCCGGCCAGAACGCCGCCGCCGCTGCGTGCGTGCGTTGTGTCGACGACGCGCAATGCGGCGCGGGCTCGACCTGCGACACGGCGACCCACACCTGCACGGTCAGCACGGGCTGCATGCTCACCTGCTCCTCCGAGACGCCTTATTGCAACGGCACGGCCTGCGTCGCTTGTTACGCCGACTCGCACTGCCCCTGCGGCGGCACCTGCAACCTCTCCTCGAACACCTGCACGCCCTCGTGCAAGACCAATGTCGACTGCCTCGGCAGCGACCACTGCCGCTGGAACGAGACGGAGACCGCGAAGGAGTGCGCGCTCGGCCCGATGCCCGACGGCGTCGATTGCGGTGGCACCCTCGCCACGATATGCTCAGCACGGCCCGGTCGACATGGAGGTGGCGCGCCCGGAGCCGCATTGCTCGTCCTCTCCGTCCTTGGCCTGCTTGGCCGCCGCCGCCTCCGTTCAACCCTCCGAGGTGAGTCGTGAAGCGATCGATCTCGTTCTTGCTCTCGCTCGCGACGCTCGCCGTGGCGCCTGTGGTCGCGGAAGCCGCCGAAGAAGGCCGCTTCGACGCGCAGACCTTCCGGCCCTCCGCGGCCCCGCGTGATCTCGTGATGATCCAGAAATCCGAGGTCGTCAGCCATCTCTCGCCGACGTTCGGCATCTACACGGACATCGGCCTCGATCCCCTCGCGGTCGCGGCGATCACGACGGGGCAACAGATCCGCGCCGTCGGCGCGCGCCTTCAGGTCACGGCCCTCGCGGGCATCGGCTTCTACGACATCTTCGACATCACGATGGCGATGCCGTTGGTCGCCTGGCAGATGTCCGACAACCTGAGGCCGCTCGGCACCGAGGGCGAGATCTCGCCGAGCGCGCTCGGCGATCTTCGTTTCAACACAAAGATTGCGATCCCCTACCTGAACCGGAAAGCCCAAATCAAAGAGGGCTTCGGCATGGCGGTCACGGGCAACTTGAACTTGCCCACGGGGGATCAGAACGCGTTCGCCAGCGACGGCGCCGTCTCTGGCGGCCTCGGGCTCGTCGCGGATTATCGCTTCAACTTCGGCCTGCTCGTCACGGCAAACGGCGGCGTCTGGTTCCGGCCCGACCGACAGTTTGCCGGGACGAAGGTCGGCGACATGGCGAACTTCGGCATCGGCGCGGAGATGTACGTCGTGCAGCGCTGGGGTTGGTCCGTGCTCGGCGGCGTGTACGGCAGCGTCTCGATGGTGAAGTTCCCGGACAGCCCCTCGCAGGTCCCGGCCGAGGCGCTCATGGCGATGCGCTGGCAGTGGGCGAGCGGCTTCTCGCTCACGGTCGGCGGCACGTTCGGCGCGAACTGCGGGTTCGGCGCGCCCGTCTTCCGCGCGTTCGCGGGGCTCACGTGGCAACCTTCGAAGTCGCGTGAGCAGCAGGAGATCGATCGCCTGAAGCAGGTCGACAGCGAGGATCCCGATCACGACGGCCTCATCGGCGACGCGGATCATTGCCCCGAGCTGCCGGGCGTCCCGCAGAACATGGGCTGCCCCGACTCCGACTCCGACAAGGACGGCGTCCCCGATCGCGACGACAAGTGCCCGATGCTCGCGGGCGGCCGCGGCGGTTGTCCCGGCGCGTTCGTGAAGGGGGACGAGATCAAGATCCTCGATCAGGTCCACTTCGCGACGGACAAGGACATCATCCTCGACGATTCGAAGAAGGTGATCGAAGCGGTCATCACGGTCCTCCGGGACAACCCCGAGATCCGCGCCGTCGAGATCGAGGGCCACACCGACGTGCGCGCGGGCGACGTGTACAACCACAACCTCTCGCAGCGCCGCGTGGAGAGCGTCCGGGCGTACATGATCCAGAGGGGGATCGATCCCTCGCGCCTCACCGCGAAGGGGTACGGTCATTCCAAACCCATCTACGACGACTCGATGTGCCTCGGGAAGGATGAAGAGCTCTCAGAAGACTGCAAGTTCATGACGCAGACGAACCGCCGCGTCGTCTTCCGCATCAAGGGCCAGGGCAGCGCGCCCGGCACAGCCGTGGGCGGCGGCGGCACGGTCCTCTCGCCGGGCGACAAGACGCTCGACGGCGAGGGCGTGATCAACGGCAACGGCGTGCTGAACGGCGGCAGCACCTTGCCGAGCGGCGGCATCCTTCCCAAGGGGAACGGCGTGCTCGACACGAAGGATCCGACCCTTCCTGGCAGCACTCTCCCGCGCTCCGGGGAGCAACTGCAGCCCGAGGCGCCGAAGGAGGAAGGCGCGGACAAACCGGCCGACGGCAAGGACAAACCCGGCAAGCCCGGCGCCGCTCCTGCACCCGCAGCGCCGAAGCCTGGTGCCGCTCCTGCGCCCGCAGCGCCGAAGCCCGGCGCCGTGCCTGCGAAGCCGCCTGCGCCCGCGAAGCCCGCCACGCCGAACCCCACGGCGCCGCGCTGATCCCCGAGGCCTCGCTCCGACGAACGGAGCGAGGCCCCGCGCCCCCTCCCCCGCCCTTCCTCACGATCTCGCTCGCTCGCGCGCGCCGCGAGTGCCCGCGATTTTTTGGTGCACAAACGAAACGAGGCCACGAGCGACCCTCCCCTTGCGGAGGCTCGCGCGCGACCTCGTCTCCCGTTGCCTTGCGGCGGGCTACTTCTTCGTCGTGGTCTTCGTCGTGGTCTTCGTCTTCGTCGTCGACGTCGAGCCCGTCGCCGACGTCGTGGGCGTCGGCGTCGGCGCGGCGGCCGTCGTGGTGGGCGTCGCCGCTGCAGTCGGCTGCGGCGCCGGGGCCGATTTCACCTCGGCCGCGGTGTTGATGGGCGTCGCCTCCTTCGGCGGGTTCGGATCCGCCGCCGGCACCGGCTCGGCGCCCTTGTCCGCCTCGGAATGGGCGCCCATGTCGAGCGGCTTCGACGAGGATCCTTCGCGCCGGATCCAGACGATCGCCGTCCCCGTGGCGACCTTTCCATACGAGGCGTCGGGCAGGCGGATCTCCTCCTCGATCGCCTCGATGACGGCGTCGCCGCCTGCCATGCACGCGGCCTTGCGGAGCGACCGCAGGCGCTCGGGCTCGGTGCGGGCCCCGGGCTCGCTCTGCACCGGCTCCAGGCGGTGGAACTCCCTGTCGGGTTGGGTCTTGCCCGCGAAGATGGGCATGTCCGTGCAGAACTCGCCCGACGGCGTGCGCATGTCCTGGAAACGCGGAGGCGCCGCGCAGGCGACGAAGATCGCGGCCGTCGCGGCCGAGAAGAGAACGACACGTTGCATGGCTATTTTCTTACCAGTTTCTATGCACGTCGTGCAAACGTCGCGTCGAGCCAAGAGCCACCGAGTGCACGCCCGCCCCGGGTTGGGCAGCTTTCCGGCTGGCCTACGCCCGCCCATGCGGTAGAGAAGGCGCCCCCGAACGAGGACGCGCCATGACCACGCCTGCCCCGGCCGAGCTGCCCCGCGACACGATCCAGGTCCTCCTGCTCGAGAACATCCACCCGAGCGCCACGGAGACCTTCCACGCCTTCAGCGAGGGGCGCACCTACGCCATCACCAAGAAGAGCAGCGCGCTCAAGGAGGACGAGCTCATCGCCGCCCTCCCGGGCGTGCAGCTCCTCGGCATCCGCAGCAAGACCCGGATCACGGCGCGCGTCGTCGAGAACGCCCACGACCTGCTCTCCATCGGCTGCTTCTGCATCGGCACGAACCAGGTCGACCTCGTCGCCGCCAACGCCCGCGGCGTGCCGGTCTTCAACGCGCCGTTCAGCAACACGCGCAGCGTCGCCGAGCTCATGATCGGCGAGATCATCCTGCTCGCCCGCCAGCTCGGCGATCGCTCGCGCGAGGTCCACACGGGCGTGTGGAAGAAGGTCGCCGCGAATTGCTACGAGGTCCGCGGCAAGGTCCTCGGCATCATCGGCTATGGGCACATCGGCCGCCAGCTCGGCGTGCTCGCGGAGGCCGTCGGCATGCGCGTGCTCTACCACGACATCGCCGCGCGCCTGCCGATGGGCAACAACCGCTCGGTCCCCTCGCTCGCGGCCTTGCTCGCCGAGGCCGACTTCGTCTCGCTGCACGTGCCCGAGACGCCGGAGACGCGCAACATGATCGGCGCGGCCGAGCTCGCGAAGATGCGCAAGGGCAGCTACCTGCTCAACGCGAGCCGCGGCACCGTCGTCGATATCCCGGCGCTCGTCGCGGCGCTGAAGAGCGGGCACCTCGCGGGCGCGGCGATCGACGTCTATCCCGAGGAGCCCGAGTCGAACACGGATCAGTTCAAGACCGAGCTCCAGAACCTTTCGAACGTCCTGCTCACGCCGCACATCGGCGGATCGACGGAGGAGGCGCAGGAGGCCATCGGGCGCGAAGTCGCGGCGGTGCTCGGCAAGTTCGCGACGATGGGCGCGACGACGGGCTCGGTGAACTTCCCGCAGGTCGAGCTCCCGCCGGTGAAGGGCACGCACCGTATCTTGAACGTGCACCGGAACGTGCCCGGCGTGCTCCGCGACGTGAACCGTGTCGTCGCCGATCTCAACGCCAACATCGACAGCCAGTTCCTGGCGACCGAAGGCGCGATTGGTTACCTCATCATGGACCTCGAGCAGGACGTCTCCGCCGAGGTGAGCCGCCGGCTCGAGGCATTGCCCTCGAACATCCGGACGCGCGTCGTCTATTAAAACACCTTCCCCGGATTCATGATCCCCAGCGGATCGAGCACCCGCTTGATCGCGCGCATGATCTCGATCTCGGTCCCGGATCGCGAATACCCGAGGTAGTCCTTCTTGAGGAGCCCGATCCCGTGCTCCGCCGAGATCGATCCACGGTATTTCCGGACGAGATCGAACATCATGTGATCGGCCTCGTGCGTCCGCGCGAGGAACGCCGCTTTCGCCAGCGCGTCGGGCTTCATCACGTTCACGTGCAGGTTCCCATCGCCGATGTGCCCGAACAGCGCGATCTCCCAGCCCGGATAACGCGCCTCGAACACGCGCTCGAGCTCCGCGCAGAAGCCTTCGAGCTCCTGGATCGGCAAGGCGATGTCGTTCTTGTGGGGCATCCCGGTCGCGCTCAGGCTCTCGCTGATCGCCTCGCGCAGCGTCCAGATCGCTGCGGCCTCGCCCGCGTGTTGCGCGAGCGTCCCGTCCGTCACCACGCCTCGCTCGAACAGCGACCCGATCCACGCTTCGAGCGCGTCCGGCTCGGCCCGCTCCACTTCGAGCAGCACGTAATAATCGCTCGGCGTCGCGAGCGGCTCGCGCACGCTCCGGTGCCGCCGCACCCGCGCCATGCACTTTTCCGTGAAAAACTCGTACGCCGTGATCACGAACGGCCCCGTACGCGCCTCCCGGAAGAGCGAGAGCACGCCCGCGAGGTTTGGCACGGCGAACAGGAGCACGTCGAGCTTGCCGGGCAGCCGCGTCAACTTCAGCGTCGCCTCCGTGATGATCCCGAGCGTTCCCTCGCTCCCGATGAAGAGCTGCCGCAGATCAATCCCTGTGTTGTTTTTCTCCAGCGCGCCGCCGAGCTCGAGCACCTCGCCGTTCGCGAGCACCACTTCGAGCCCGAGCACCCACTGCCGCGTCAGCCCGTAACGGATCACCTTCACGCCGCCCGCGTTCGTGGCGATGTTCCCGCCCACCTGGCTCGATCCCTTCGACGCGAAGTCCACGGGCCAGGTCAGGCCGTGCGCGCCCACGTGCAGGTGCACATCCTCCGTCACCGCGCCGGCCTGCACGCGCACGGTCGTGCCGAGCACGTCCACCGCGTCCATCCGCCGCATCCGCGACAGCGACACCACGACCTCTCCCTTTGCCGCCACCGCGCCCGCCGCGAGCCCCGTCCGTCCCCCCGAGGGCACGATCGGCACCTGAAATGCCGTACAAAGCTTCAGGAGGCGCGACACATCGTCCGTCGTGCGCGGCAACGCCACGGCTGCGGGACGCGGCTCGTACACCTTCGTCCAGTCGCGGCCGAACGTGGCGAGATCGGAAGGATCAACCGAGAAGAAATCGGCTGGGAAATCGCGGGCGACGGCGGCGAGGAACCCTTCGGGCAGCGCGGTCATGGTCGCTCGATACAGCGCTCGCGTCCTCCCTGCAACCGGCAAGCGCCGCTTGACGTGGCGGGCCCCACGGCTACCACGAGCGCGATGAGTCGCTGGCTCGAACGTACCCACGTCGAGGATGCCTCGTCCGTGCTCCGGCGCGCCATCGCCGACGGCTTTTTCCGCGAGGACACGCCGGCCGCGCTCTTCCACGACCTCGGCCGCGTCCGCGCGCGTCTTGCCGAGCTCGACGCGTGTTTCCCCGAGGGCACGCTGCACGCCGTCGCGGTCAAGGCGAACCCCCTCGTCGAGATCCTCCGCGCGCTCGTCGCGGCGGGCGCGGGCCTCGAAGCCGCCTCCTTCGAAGAAGTCCGCCTCGCAATGGCGGCCGATTGCCCGCCCTCCCGCATCGTCTTCGACTCGCCCGCGAAGACGAAGGACGAGCTCGCCTGGGCCCTCGCGCACGGCGTCCCGATCAACGTCGACAATTTCGACGAGCTCGATCGCATTGCGTCGAGGATCGGACAAACCAAACCCGCGCACATCGGCCTGCGCGTCAATCCCCAGGTCGGCGGGGGCTCGATCGCGCTCACCAGCGTCGCGACCCGCGCCTCGAAGTTTGGTGTCCCGATCGAACGCCGGGACGAGATCATCGCCGCGTTCGAGGCGCACCCCTTCCTGTGCGCGCTGCACGTGCACGTGGGCTCGCAAGGCATGCCGCTCGCGACCCTGGTCGAGGGCGTGCGACGTGTGGATTCGCTGCGGGCCGAAATCGAAGCTCGCACCTCGCCTGGCCGCGTCCACACCTTTGATCTCGGCGGCGGCCTCCCCGTCGCGTATCGACCCGACGACACGCCGATCCCGCTCTCCGCGTACGTGAATGGATTGAAGGAAACCACCCCCGGGCTCTTCGCCGGCGGCCTCCGGCTCGTGACCGAGTTTGGCCGAGCCATTCACGCGACGGCCGGCTGGGCGGCGAGCCGCGTCGAATACGTCAAGCAGGCCGGCGACGAGCGCCTCGCCGTGATCCACCTCGGCGCCGATCTCCTGGTCCGGCGCGCCTATCGCCCGGAGGAATGGCACCACGAAATCGCGGTCCTCGACGCGGAAGGGCGGCCCAAGGGCGGCCTCACGGAGCCCGTCACGATCGTCGGTCCCCTCTGCTTCTCGGGCGACGTCCTCGCCCGAGGCCTCGCCCTCCCCCGCGTCGATCCGGGCGATTTCGTGGTCCTCCACGACGTCGGCGCCTACACGCTCGGCATGTGGTCGCGCCATTGCAGCCGCGGCCTGCCGCTCGTCCTCGGCTATGACGGAGAAACCCTCTCCATCCTGAAAGACCGCGAAACGCCGGACGACGTCGTCGCCTTCTGGAGCCGCTCCCGCGAGCAACCCCCCAGAAGCGAACCGTAATCCCCTCTCTATCGCCGCGTCCCCTGCGGAATCCTGTGCGGCCGATGCTCCTGCTTCACCCAGAGCCGCAGGTGCGACGCGCCTTCGGGGTCCTCCTCCACGATCTCGTAATCGGGCGGCATCTTTCCGCCGAACCCCTGGTACGTCACCACGCGCATCCCGGGCGGCGCGGCTTCGAGCGCGGCCTCGATCCGCGCCACGTCCTCCTGGAACCGCTCCAGCGAGAGCGGCACCGCTCCGTCCATCTGCCACGACGGCGCGACCAGGTTCTCCTCGAACGGGTTGTAGAAGTAGAGCGCGTCGAAATACGAAAAATCGATCTCCTCGATCGTCCCGTGCACGAGCCGCGCGTTCCTCGCGCCCACGGCCGCCATCACCTCGCGGCCCACGTCGACGAGCGCCCGCCTATGCTCGATCCCCACGAAAATGCTCTCCGTGACGAGCGCGCCGACGAGGCAGAATTTCCCCACGCCTGCGCCCACGTCGAGCACGCGCGCCCGCCCCTCGGGCGCGCAGAGCTTGGCCGCGCGCACTGCGATGGAGACGGGCGTCCAGAATCGTGACGAGAGCTCGCGGACGTCTGCAGGATACAGCGTGTCCAGCGCCTCGTCGGTCACTGGCTCGCCGGCGCGGAGCGCCTCGATCGTTTCCCACTGGGACGCAGAGAGCACGAGGGTGCCTGGACGGTGATGCGGGAGAACGGCGCGCATGCGCGGTTCATCGGACGCGGGATCCGGGACCGGGAGCCCTCCGGAGAGACGCTCGCGGCCGCTTTACCGGATGATGAGCTCCTGGATCCGTCCGCGCCCCGTGCCCTTGCAGTTGATGGCGCGCGAAGCGCCCACCGCGGCGAGCTCGAAGCCGTCCCCATAAAGCGAGTACACCTCGGGCGCCGACGAATTCGAGAGCAGGACGCGCACCCCGCGCTCCTTGAGCTCGCGCGCCACGTCGCGAAGCCTCTGCTGCTCGCGCATCCCGAACCCGCCGCTCGTGTACGACGTGAAGCTCGACGACGCCGAGAGCGGCACGTAAGGCGGATCGAAATACACGAAGTCGCCCGCCCGCGCCCGCGCAGCGACGTCCTCGAACGAAGCATGCCGGATCGAGGCGTGCTTCAGGGCCCGCGAGCAGGCACGGAGGTTCTCCGCGTCGCAGATCGTGGGGTTCTGGTAATCGCCGAACGGCACGTTGTACTGGTTTGCCCGGTTCACCCGGTAGAGCCCGTTGAATCCCGTGCGGTTCAGGTAAATGAACCAGGCGGCCACCTCCACGTCGGTCTTCGTGTCGATGTCGCTCGAGCGCAACTTCATGAAGAAATCGCGATCGTGCGGGTAGGACGCGAGCCTGTCGATCACGTCCTCGACGGCGTCGCGCACGCCGAGGTACGTGCGCACGAGCCGCTCGTTCGTATCGCTGAGCTCTGCGCGCTCGGGCATGAGGTGGAAGAAGAGCGCGCCGCCCCCGACGAAGGGCTCGTGGTACGTATTGAAGCGCGACGGAATGCGCGGCTCGAGCTCGTGGATGAGCTGCCGTTTTCCGCCGACCCACTTGATGAACGGTTTTGCCGTCCCCGGCTCGATTTCACGAATGTCCGGACGCGGCTTTCCACGGGCCTTGAGGGGCCCGGGGCGGACGGACGGAAGGGGAACTGCGGCCGGGGTGGAGAGCGGTCGAATCGCGCGCTCGAGCATGTGGATACCCCAGCACCTACAATGGGGAATCGCGCTCGGCAAAACTTTCGATCGAAGAAGTTCCGGACAAATTCTATCGCTGAAAACTTGTCCCGGATTCGTGCGCTGAAAACTTGTCCCTGAACAACCGATCGGGTCTCACGGGTTCAGGGCTTCGGAATGCGGAGCGTCTTCGATATCATCGCACTGCCGCTCACCACGAAGAGCAATACGATCGGGTGCAGCTCCCACGGCCCGAGCGTGACGGCCCCGCCCGGCAGCGCCGCGCCGATATACCCGTGCGCCGAGAGCGCGCCGAAGAGCGCCACGAGCGCGAGGCTCGTCGGGATCGGCGTCCCCTCGTAATACTTCACCTTCCCGCCCTCGTCGGCGAGCTGGCTTGCCGTCGCGTTGTACCGCGCGAGTCGGCTGATGCCGCAGGCCACGAAATACACGAGCGCGATCGCGTCCCAGCCCCCGCGCATCCCGAGCCCGAACGCGAGCGCGGCCGGGGCCACGCCGAACGACACGAGGTCCGCGAGCGAGTCGAGCTCTTGCCCGAGCATCGAGACCTCGCGCCGCGCCCGGGCCACGCGCCCATCGAGGAAGTCGCAGAACAACGCGACCGGGAGCAGCCCAAAGGCGAGCCGGAGGAACGTGACGTCGCCCGAAGCCACGTACTTCATCGTCGCCAGCATCGACCCGGTGCCGGCAAAACCATTGCCGAGGGTCAAGAAATCCGCGACCTGGAAGTCACGAATCATCGAGAAGCGGCGGCGTCGAGGCTTCTTCATGGCAGCGCTGGCATCCATGGCACAACGTGGGCACGCGGCCAAGATCCCCCGCACGGTACCGCCCCGCGCCTTGACACCCCCCGTGTTTCCATCGGACCCTCGACGCCCTGGACGACGCCCGCCCGCCGAGGCGTTCCCGGTCCGCCATGGCCCCCACGACCCCGCGCCTGCTCCCCCGCCTCGCCCCGATCCTCGCCCTCCTCGTCGCCGCCGCATGCGACCCGCCCAAGACCGAACCCGCCGCCTCCGCTCCCGCTTCCGCTTCCGCGCGCGCCTCCGCCCCCGCGTCCGCATCCGCCGTCACCCCGGCCTCCGCCCCCGCCGCGCCTGCGTTCGGCCCCTTTGGTGAGCTCATTCGCACCCTCTCCGAGCCAGGGGGCGACTTCATCTCGGACAACCTCATCTCGAACGAGACCTCGTACCTCCAGACGGCCAACGCGCTCGCGGCGCGGCCCGCGGGGGGCGTCTACGTCGGCGTCGGGCCGGAGCAGAATTTTACGTATCTCGCCCTCACCCGCCCGCGCCTCGCGTTCATCGTCGACATCCGCCGGGACAACCTCCTCCAGCACCTGTATAATCGATTCCTCTTCGAAGAAGCCGAAAGCCGCTCCCATTTCCTCGCCCTGCTCGTCGGAAGGCCCTACGACGCAGCCACGGCCCCGCCCGCGACCGCGGACGTCGACGCCGTCCTGAAGCACGCCGAGACGAAAGCGCCGGATCCGAAGCTCTTCGCCACGACCGTCGATCGGGCCATGAAGCGCATGCAGGAGGCCTACGGCGTCACGCTCACGGACAAGGACAAACGCGCCCTCGCGCGGATGACGCAGGTCTTTTTCGACAAACAGCTCGATCTCCGGTTCGAGCTCAAAGAAACCTCCGGCCGCAAATACCCCTCGCTCCGCGAGCTGCTCGGCGCAGCGGATCCCGCAGGCAAGAAGCGCGGGTTCCTCGCGACGGACGAAACCTTCCGGTTCGTCCAGACGATGGAGCGCGAAGGCCGCGTCGTCCCCGTCGTCGGCGACTTCGCGGGCGACGGCGCATTCCCCGCCATCGCCGCGTTCCTCCAGAAAAACGACCTCCGCGTGAGCACGTTTTACGTATCGAACGTCGAGCAATACCTGCTCGAACCGCCCACGTGGTCGAAATGGATCCGGAACGTCGCCGCCCTCCCGCGCACGGACGACGCGCTCTTCCTGCGTTGTTACCTCGACCAGGGCAAGAAGCACCCGAAGCAGATGGAAGGCCACCGCACGGCCACCGTGCTCGCCAAGATCGACGATTTCGTCACGCGCGAGCAGAAGGCCCCGACGCGATCGTGGTTCAAGATCGCGACCGAAGGCAACCTCGACTGAAACGAGAACGTGGGCGCGCGCGGGGCTCTGCCCCGCACCCCGGAAGGGGGCTGTCCGCCCCCTTCACCCCGGACCAGGCACGGCCTGGACCGAAAGCGTAGAAGCCGCGCGATGCGCGGTTTCTGAAGCCCGGCGTCTCGCGCTTGACGATCGGGCCTTATGCGCACCGCACCACATCATCTCTTGACATTCGGGAGGTTCCCGATTGAGATCCCCCCCGGAGGATTATTCGTGCACAGATCTATGTTGTTGCAATTCGGATGGACGCTCGTCTGCGCCTCGCTGATCGGCGTCGCGGGATGCGGCCCGGCTGGCGGCGAGTCGAGCGGCAGCGGCGCCAACGGCCAGGGCGGCGACGCCGGGAGCGGCGGTGACGGGGGAAACAACCCCTCCGGAACCGGCGGGATGGGACAGGGCGGCGGGGGCGGCGGCGAGTGCACGGATCAATGCAGCGCAGGGCAGACCCAGTGCTCGAACACGCAGCTCCAGACGTGCGCGCTCCAGGCCAATGGCTGCTACGATTGGTCCACGCCGCAGAGCTGTCCCACCTTCCAGACGTGCTCCGGCGGGCAGTGCGCCTCGTCCTGCACCGATCAGTGCTCCGCGGGGGAGACGCAGTGTTCCGGGGCGAACGTCCAGTCCTGCGCGCTCCAGGCGAACGGCTGCTACGATTGGAACCCGGCGCAGGCATGTCCCACGTTCCAGACCTGCTCCGCCGGCCAGTGCGCGCTCGCGTGTACGGACACGTGCTCGAACGGCGGCACGCAATGCGCGAACGGGCAGATCCAGAGCTGCGGCCTGCAGGTCAATGGCTGCTATGACTGGAACCCCGCGCAGAACTGCCCGACGTTCCAGACCTGCAATGGCGGCCAGTGCGTCAGCTCGTGCAGCGATCAATGCATGGGCGGCGCGACGCAGTGCTCGGGTCCGCAGGTCCAGACGTGCGGGCTCCAGGCGAACGGCTGTTACGACTGGAACCCCGGCGCGAGCTGCCCCTCGGGCCAGGCCTGCGAGGCCGGAGCCTGCGCCTCCCAGTGCGACGACAAGTGCACGCAGGGACAAACCAAGTGCTCGGGGACGCAGGTGCAGTCCTGCGCCATGCAGCCGACCGGCTGCTACGACTGGGCCGCGCCGATGGCCTGCCCGTCGCCGCAGATCTGCCAGGGAAGCGCGTGCGCGTCGTCGACGTGCGTGCAGAACGATCTGCGCTGCAACGGCAACCTCCTCGAGGTCTGCAACGGCAGCAACCAGTGGCAAACCCAGCAGGTCTGCGCGCAGGCGTGTGACCCGGCGATGAAGGCCTGCACGGGCACGACCACCTGCGTGGCCGGCTCGCGGCGCTGCAACGGCCTGCAGACGCAGGTCTGCAACTCCACCGGCACCGCGTGGCTCACGGTCGAGACGTGCGCCATCGCCTGCGACAGCGGGAGCGGCCTCTGCGCCGGCTCGTGTGAGGCGGGCGAGAAGCGCTGCAATGGCAACACGCCCGAGACCTGCAACCCCACGGGCACCGCCTGGACGCAGGGGCAAACCTGCGGGACGTATTGCTTCAACGGTGACTGTGCGCAGCCGAGCCTGGTCATCGACGCCAACGCCAACGCGACACTCAACGGCGAGCAGGTCTTCGCCGGCGACGTGACCATCATCAACTCGAGCGTGCTCACGGTTCCCTCGGGCAAACTCGTGATCCGCGCGAAGAACTTCGTGCTCGACGCGAGCTCGCAGATCGTCGTGACCCCGACGGGCAACGATCCGCGCGGCAAGGGCGGCAACGGCGGCGCGAGTTCCTGCAACGCGCAGGGATATTGCACCGCCTCCGGCACGCTGCCCGCCGGCGGCGGCGGCTACGGCGTCGCGGGCGCCGCCAGCAGCGCGACGTTCAGTTGCTACTACAGCGGCACGCGGTACTGCAGCGTGTCGGCCCAGGGCGGCCCCGTCTACGCGATCGCCGATCAGGATCCGGCGACGGGCTCGAGCGGCGGCACCTGCACGAGCGGCACGCCGGGCCTGGGCGGCGGCATGCTCGTGATTTACGCCGATAACATCACGATCGCGGGTCAAGTCACGGTGAACGGCCAGAGCGCGTCCGGCTGCGCCGGCGGCGGCTCCGGCGGCGGCGTCGTGCTGCGCGCGACGAGCGATCTCAAATTCACGGGCTCCATCTCGACCGCGGGCGGCAACGGCGGCGCGAGCGGCGGCGGCAACGGCGGCAACGGCGCGGTCAAGCTGCTCTACGGTAACTCGAAGACGCTGACCGGCTCGGTCGTGGCCTCGAAGTTCGAGTCCTACATGGCGCCGTTCGACGTCTCGTCGTCCACGCACCCGAGCTCCAACCTCTGGTACAACGACGGGTATCCCTCCTTCGAGCTCGCGTGGAGCAAGCCGTTCACCGCCTCGGCTGGCTACTACTACAAGCTCAACACGGCCTACGGCTTCGTGCCGAATTCGTCGAACGCGAGCTACAAGCCGGAGGAGTCTGTCCTGTACACGCCGGCGGATCTCGCCGTCGGGACGAACTACTTCCACATCAGCACGCTCGGGCCCTTCGCCAACTTCGGCACCGTCGAGTCGCGCTTCGTGGTCAACATCAACGCGACCACGCCCGCGGTTTCGTCGTCGAGCCACGCGAGCGCGTCGACCTGGTACACGAACAACTCGCCGTACTTCGCGTGGACGCTGCCGAAGGCGGACGAGAACACGAAGAACTTCTACTGGGAGTTCGATCCCTACGCGACGACCATGCCGGATCACGACTCGAACAAGATCCCCATGGATCTGACGAGCCCGCAGAACTCGAAGCAGATCCTCCTGCCCGGCAAGGCCAACGGCATCTGGTTCTTCCACCTGATCGCCGAGGACACGATGGGGAACCTGACGAAAAACGCCACGCACTTCCGCGTCCAGATCGGCACCGATCCGGGCAAGGGCAGCGTGTCGGGCACGGTCACCGACGCGATGACGGGCCAGTTCGTGTCGGGCGCGTCGATCACCCTGAACCGCGGCATGCACGACGGGACGACCAACGCGAGCGGCGGCTTCGCCTTCGCGAACGCGGTCTTCGCGCAGCAATACGAGGTGCGCGTGAGCAAGGCCGGATATCAGGACATGGTCAAGATGGTCACGGTCACCTCCGGACAAACCTCGACCGTGAACTTCGCGATCCAGCCCTGACCCGGAACGACCCACCCCTCCGCGGCCGGGACGAACCCGTCCCGGCCGCGCTCCCCTCCCTCGCCGGATCCCGTCAATTGCAGGTGAGCTGCGGCTGCACCGGCGTCGCTTTCAAAAGGACGGCCGTGCCATCGCCGAGCTGCCCGGCGTCGTTACGCCCCCATATGTAGATCGTACCGTCGGCCGTGAGCGCGAAGCTGTGCTGCGCGTCGGGGCCCGCCGCGATCGTCTTGATCGCGGGCAGTCCGGCGATCTGCGCCGGCGTCGCTCGTTGCGAGGTGCTGCCATCACCGAGCTGCCCGTTCTGGTTATCGCCCCAGGTCCATAAGGTCCCGTCGCTCCGGAGCGCCATGCTGTGCAGATCGCCTGCAGCGATGGCCACCACGTCGGAGAGCCCCTGCACCTGCACGGGCGTATTTCGCTGCGTCGTGGTCCCGTCGCCGAGCTGACCGTTCGTATTCTGGCCCCAGGCCCATACGGTCTTGTCGGACTTCAGCACCAGGTTATGCCCCTGCCCGGCTGCCACAGCCACGGCCCCCGTCATGCCTTGCACCTGCACGGCCGTATTTCGTTGCATCGTGGTGCCATCGCCGAGCTGGCCATACAGGTTCAATCCCCAGGCCCACGCCGTTCCATCTGCCCGGAGCGCCACGTTGTGGAGCTGCCCGGACGCGACGATGGCCACGTTGGCGAGGTTCTGCACCTGAATGGGCGCCGTGCGATTGTTGACGCTCCCATCGCCGAGCTGACCGTTCGTGTTCTGCCCCCAAGCCCATACCGCGCCGGCCTTCGTGAGCGCCAGCGAATGGTACGAGCCCGCGGTGACGGAAATGATGTCGGCAATGTTCTGCACCAGCACCGGCGTATTCCGTTGCGTCGTGGTCCCGTCGCCGAGCTGGCCATACAGGTTCGATCCCCAGGCCCGGACCGTGCCGTCACTCTTGACCGACACCGCGTGGACACGCCCCGCGGCGATCCGCAAGGCGCCCGTCAGCCCCTTGACCGGCACCGGCGTGGGCTGATTGTTCGTGCTCCCTTCGCCGAGCTGACCCGAGGCGTTGCTCCCCCAGCCCATGACCGTGCCTTCGCCGCGCACCGCCAAGCTATGCCCGCGACCGCCGGCCACGTCGACGAGACAAGGCCCCTTTTCGCAGGTTGGACCCGTATATCCGGGGGCACAAACGCATACGAAGGCGCCATCCGTGTTCGTGCACGTGGCGTTTGCGCTACACGGGTTCGACGTGCACTCGTCGATGTCCTCGCATTTCGTGGGCTCGCCGCTGCACGTGAAGCCCTGCTCCGTCGAACACGTGGCCGAGCACCCGTCACCGTCCGCCGTATTGCCGTCGTCGCAGTCCTCGCCGCCGCCGACGATCCCATCGCCACATTCCTGGTCGCCCTCCCCTCCGGAACCCCCCTCGCCAATCGTCCCGGAGGCCCGCGCGCAGCCCCCGCCCGATGCTCCGAGCACGCCCGAGAGGAGCGCCCCGCTCAGCAACGTGGCCAGCGCTGTCCAGCTCGTCATCGTTCGAATTTGGTCCACTGCTCGACTCCTCCCTCTGGATCTCGCCGCGTACCACGTCCATATACCCGATTCCAGGAACCTTCAAAGCCCCAGCGCGAGCCCGCTCTTGTTGCGTGGCTCGGCGGCGCCCGTCCACACGCCGCCCGGACCCCGCACGATCGACGGCGCGTCAGCGATCGCGTCCCACGCCTCGAATTTGTGCCCACGCGCGCCGAGCGCCCGCTGCACGTCGTCCGGCAGCCCGCCTTCCTCGATGAAGATCTGATCGGGCAAATGTTGATGATGCACCCGCGGCGCGCCCACGGCCGCGGTCGCGCCCATTCCGTGATCGAGCACGTTCGTGATCACCGCGAGCGCCGCCGAGATGATCGTCGGCCCGCCGGCCGCGCCCGTCACGATCCGCACGGCCCCGTCCGGCCCCACCACGATCGTCGGCGTCATCGACGAGAGCATCCTCTTGCCCGGCGCGACCGCATTCGCCTCGCCCTGCACGAGGCCAAAGACGTTGGGCTTTCCGGGCTCGGTCGCGAAATCGTCCATCTCGTTGTTCAGGAGAAACCCGCCGCCCCGCACGACCACGGCCGAGCCGAGGGACGTATTGATCGTCGTCGTCAACGCCACGGCCGCGCCGCTGCGATCGACGATCGAAAAATGGGTCGTGTGTTTTTTCTCGTCCGCGCCCCCGCGCCCGGGCCCGACCTCGGACGAGGGCGTCGCGCGGGCCGGCTCGATCGAGGCACGCGCCTTCTCCATGGCCTCCGCCGAGAGAAACTCGCCCGTGGGGACCGGCACGAACGCGGGATCGCCCAGGAAATGGTTTCTCTTGGCGAACGCGCGCCGCGACGTCTCCACCGTCACGTGCAGCGCCTCCGTCGAAAGAAACCCCATCTTCCCGAGATCGTAGCCCCCGAGCACGCCGAGCGAGAATGCGAGCACGAGCCCGCCGGACGAGGGCGGCGGCATCGCGAACACCTTGTGCCCGCGATACTCCATCTCGACCGGCGTCCGCCAGACCGGCCGATAGGCCGCGAGATCCTCGGCCGTCACGATCCCCCCGCCCGCCTTCATTTCCTCGACGAGGAGGTTTGCCGTCTCGCCCTCGTAAAACCCCGGCGCCCCGCGCTCCGCGATCCGCACGAGCACCTGCGCGAGCTCCGGGTTTTTCAGGACCGCCCCCACGCCGAGCGGCTTTCCCCCGGGCATGAACATCGCGGCCGAGGCCGGAAACCGGGCGATGTCCGCCGCGCGATCCCGGAGGATCTCGGCGAGCCCCTCGTCCACGACGAACCCCTCCTCCGCGAACCGGATCGCGGGCGCGACGAGCTCCTTCCACGGAAGTTTCCCGTACGTACGATGCGCCTCCCCTAACCCGGCCACCGCCCCCGGCACCCCCGCGGCCAGGTGACCCACGAGCGACGCGTCGTTTTTCCCAAAGAACATTTCCCGCGTCGCCTTCGCCGGCGCGGTCTCGCGAAAATCGAGCGCGCGCACCTCCCCTTGTTCCGCGCGTACGACCATGAATCCCCCGCCGCCGATGTTCCCCGCCTGCGGGAACACCACGGCGAGCGCGAATGCCACACCCACCGCCGCGTCCACGGCGCTCCCGCCCTTGCGGAGGATCTCCACGCCCACGCGCGTCGCGTCGGCCGCGTCGCTCGTGACCATGCCCTCCCGCCCCGACGCGGGCGCAGCGCGCAAATCGAAGCGCCACTTCGCAGGGACACGCGCGAGCGCGGGCACCACGGCAGGCGAGGACGCGACCGCCGGCACCTCCGGCGGTTTTGCGCCTTCGCCGCACGAAGCCGCGAGGATGGAGGAAACGAGGAAAGTGGCGCGGACGAGGAGCCGGCGCGCGGCAGCGTTGGCGTTCACGGGCGCTACATACCACGCGCGTCGCGAAGGCCCGCATCGATCGTACGATCGTCTTCATGCCGCCGCGCGCCTCGCGTAAGGATGGACAGGAACCGCGGAGGTCCTCCATGCGATCTTTCTTTTCGTCCATCACCCTCGCCACGCTCGCCTGCACCACCCTGCTCACCGCTTGCGGAGGCAATGGCGGCAAAGTCGAAAGCGGGAGCGGCGCCGGAAGCGGCAGCGGCGGCGCAGGCGGCAGCGGCGGCGGCAGCGGCGGCGCAGGCGGCAGCGGCGGCGCAGGCGGCAGCACCCCGATGGGCTGCGAGCCGCCGAACGAGCTTGCCGACGTCTCCAGCCCGACCACCGTCGTCGGCACGGGGACGCCCGCGAGCTGCACCGAAGCGGCGCTCGACGCGGCGATCACGAACGGCGGCGTCATCGTCTTCGATTGTGGCCCCGACCCGGCCACCATCGTCCTGAGCAAGGCGAAGACCATCCAATCCGATACCGTCGTCGACGGCGGCGGCCGCGTCACCTTGAGCGGCGACCAAAAGACCCGCATTTTCGAGATGGACACGAAAAACTTCGAGGCCACGAGCCCCACCCTCACCGTGCAGCGCCTCACGCTCCGGGACGGCAAAGCCTCGGGCACGGCCATTCCGCTCGGCACCGACGTCGACGGCGGCGGCGGCGCCATCTACCACGTCGGCGGCAACGTCAGCGTCGTCGATTGCGTTTTTCTGGACAACGAGGCCGCGCTGGAGGGCCCGGACGTCGCGGGCGGCGCCATTTCCAGCATCGGCCGGGGCACGCTCCGCGTCATGAGCAGCCGCTTCGCGGGCAACCGCGCCTCGAACGGCGGGGCCATCGGCGCGCTCGGCGCAGCGATCCTCATCGCGAAC
The DNA here is from genome assembly GCF_005144585.1 of Polyangium fumosum. Classification (GTDB taxonomy): domain Bacteria; phylum Myxococcota_A; class Polyangia; order Polyangiales; family Polyangiaceae; genus Polyangium; species Polyangium fumosum. Next base: position 62,257 of record NZ_SSMQ01000023.1, read on the forward strand.
AGCACCCTCGAAGGAAACCGGGCCACGGGCTACGGCGCCAACTCCGTCGAGCCGAATGGCCAGCAGATCGGCCGCGGCGGCAATGGCGGCGCGATCTGCATGGATGGGCAAGGGCGGACGCTCTCGATCTGCGGCACGCTCGTCCAGAACAACCAGGGCCGCGCCTACGGCGGCGCGCTCTTTCGCACCGGCTACGAGACCGAACCCACGATCATCGATCGTTCGACCTTCGACGGGAACTCCATCGTGGATCAGAACGACGCCCCCGGAATGCCGAGCAGCGCCGGCGGCCTCTACATCCAGGGCACGCACGTCACGATGACCGCGTCGACGGTCTCGAACAACCAATCCGAGGCCGTCGCGGGCCTCTGGATCCTCGGCCACGGCGCGACGCCCGCCATCGCGGATCTCACGAACGTGACCCTCACGGGCAACACCACCTATCCCCGCGCCGATTTCACGACCCGTGGCATCGGCGGCGGCCTGTACATCGGCGATAAGACCACCGGCAAGCTCACGAACTGCACGATCGTCGGGAACGCGGCCCAGTTCGCCTCGGGCATCGCCAACGTCTCGAACCTCGAGCTCCACAACACGATCCTCCACAACGACGCCGAGAACCCGTACACCCCCCTCAACTGCACGGGCAGCGCCTACGCGCAGCCGCCCGGCACCGGGACGAACAACCTTCAATGGCCCATCGGGATCAAAGACGACATGGATTGCACGCCGGGCATCTCCCGCGTGGATCCGCTCCTCGGCGACCTCGCCGACAACGGCGGCCCCACACGGACGATCGCGCCCCAGGCGGCGAGCCCCGCGATCGGCGCGGGCACCAATTGCCCGCCCACCGATCAACGGGGCAACCCCCGCAATCCGGCGCAATGCACGCTCGGCGCTTACGAACCCTGACGCTTTCGACCGCGCGTGCCCCCGGTCAACTCGCGCCGGCGCGAACGACCGGGAGCCGGAAGCAGAACCGGCTCCCCCGCGGCACGTTGTCTTCGATCCAGCTCGTGCCGCCGTGCGCCTCGACGGCCATTTTGCAAAAGGCGAGTCCGAGCCCCCAACCGGTGCGGCCCTTCTCTTCGACCCGCACGTACCGGTCGAAAATGCACTGACGCATCTCGACCGGGACCCCGGGGCCCTCGTCGCAGATCGCGACCGTCACCCACGCGGCGTCCGCATGCGCCTCGATGCGCACCGTGCTCTTCGTGGGGCTGTGACGAATCGCGTTGTCGACGAGGTTCTGCAGCGTGCGTCCGAGGAGCTCTCGATCGGCCCAGAGCGCGCCCTCGGGCACATCACACGACACCTCGATCCCCTGCTCGCGTTTTTCGGCGAGCGGCAAGAGCTGCTCGCGAATCTCGGCGATGAGCCCGCCGAGATCCACGACAGCGTAACGCGGCACGAGCCTGCCCTCCTCGCTCTGGGCGATATCGAGCACGCTCGCCGCCGTGCGGACGATGCGCTCCGCCGAGGAAAACACGACGCCCCAGCGGCGCCGCTCCGCGGGCCCGAGGTCGGGGCTCCGGAGCTGCAAAGAAGCGGCGAGCACGATGGCGGCGGCGGGGCTCTTGAGATCGTGCACGACGAGCGCGCTCAGCGCCTCCTTTTGCCGCTGAAGCTCGAGCAGGGCCGCGTGCTCCTCGGCGAGCCTTTGGCTCTTCTCCTCGAGCTCGCGCGTCCGGTCCTGCACGCGTTTCTCCAGCTCGGCGTAGACCTCGACATTCTCCATCGCCACCGAGGTGCTATTGGCGAGCGCCTGGAGGAGCGCGAGCTCGTACGGCGTCGTCAGGTGCCGCGTCGCCCAGTAATTGCCGATGGCGCCGATGGGCGCCTTCGTCCGGATGGGCACCATGCACAGGCTCTTCACGAACGTCGGCCGATACGCCTCGAAAGGGATGCGCGGATCCTCGTAGATGTCCTCGATGACGACGGCCTCGCGGTGGATCATCGACCAGCCGCTGATGCACGCGGTCATCGGGAATCGCCGGCCTTTCCAGAGCGGCTCGATGGCGTTCTCCTCCGCGTAGTAGCAGAGGTCGCCGTCCCGCAGGACGAACGTCGCGCCGTCGGCGCCGGTCAGCTCCCGGGCCGCCTTCCGCACGACCTCCATGAGGGCCGGCATGTCGCGCACGAGCGACAGATCCTGGACGACGCCGACGAGCGAGACCGGCGAAGGCTCCCGCCCCTCCGCCCGCGCGCCCTCCCCGAGGCGCGCGGGCTCGATCAGACTGCCAACAGCAGCCGTCATCTTCATTTGATACGGCAGAGCCAAGGCCGTGACAAGCTCGTGTTCAGGCATGCCGTTCGATGGGGACCCACCTCGATCCACCCGCCAAAGGACGAGGACCCCTGCTTGCTCACCGCCGAAGGACGATCCAGGTCCCCGGCGCGCTCGGGCGCGCGTCCGCGCTCGACCAGCCGTCGGGGACGGGCGGGTCGGTCCAGGCAAACACGATCGACGCGTCCTCGAGCGAGAGGTTGATGCAGCCGCCGCTCTTCGGGCTGCCGAAATCCTCGTGCCAGTATGCCGCGTGAATCGCGAAGGGGTTTCGGAAGTATTGCACCCAGGGCACGTCGGCGATCCAGAACTTCGAGGGATCCGGCGTCGCCTCGTCCGTGAGCTGCGCCGCGCGGTATTTCACGGCGATCCGGTAACTCCCGAGCGGCGAGAAGGCCCCGCGGACGAGCTCCTCCGTGGTCGCCTTCGGCGACTCCGTCACGCCGCCCGCGCCCGGCGACATCAACGTCGAATACACCGCGCGGCGCCCTTCGAAGAGCGTCATCGTCCCGCGCGCGAGCGAGACGTCGATCCATTTCTCGTCGGACCCGACCCTCCGGGGCCACGCCTCCGGCTCGGCGACCACGGAAATGTCTCGCGCCCGCGCGTACGTCGGCCCCGGCTCGCGTGTCTCCCAGTAAAGATCCCCCTCGTGCGGGATGGATGTCCCCGACAGCCGCACGAACGTGCGCGGCGCCCAGGTCTCGCTCGTCGCGACGAATGCGCCGCTCTCCTCGCGTTTGTACTTCGTCCGCGCCGCCTTGCGGAACCAGCCGATCGGTAGTGGATTCGTGGTGCCGATGGCGACCCCGTGGAAGGCGCTCGGGCGGAAGGGACGCATGCGATCGGCGGGGACGAGGGTCAGATCGGGCGCGAGCAGGAAGGCGCGTCCTTCGACATCGAACGCGTGCGAATACGAGAGCATGGATCCGTGCGGGATCTCCTTGCGCACGAGGCCGCCGCGCCGGCCCGCGGGCACGGGCGCCTCCTTTCCACCAAGCAAAAACGCCGGAATGGGATCCCGCGGCGGCGTGGGCGCGAGATCGGCGAGATCCTCGTGCCCGTCCCTCGAGCGGCGGACCCGCGCGAGGTCCGCCACGGGCCGCAGCCGCCGCTCGGTCCGCTCCTGCTCGCTCGACGTCGGGACCCGGCCGTACATCGGTGCCCGCGTGGAAAACGCGTAGTCGTACGGACGCGGGCCCTCCCGCGGGGCGGCGAGCGCGAGGGCGCGGAAGCGGGCATCGTCGAGGTCGCGGGTGATCGTCTCGTCCTCGCAGATGAACCCGCGGGGCGCGACGGGGTAAAAGCGGCCGCTCTTGCAGCCGCCGAGCTGCGAAGGCGGCACCTCGACGGGCTCGTCGCTCGTGAGGACGACGGTCGTCCCCGGACGAACCTCGCCGATCCGGCGCTTTCGGGAGCGATCCTCGTAGATGAAGGTGGTGAAGCCGATGGAGCCGAGGCGCGGCGGCTCGTCGTCCGCCGGCGCTTCCGCCGGCGCGTCCGCCGCCGCATCCGCATCCGCTGCCGCGTCCGCTACCGCATCCGCATCCGCATCCGCATCCGCTGCCGCATCCGCACCCGCTCCCGCCCCCGCGCCCGCGTCAGGCATGGGCGCGGCCTTGGGGCCGCCGCAGCCGGCCGCGAGCGCGAAGAGGAGCGTGAGGCGGGCTTGGATCAATGCGAGGCGAGGATCTCCGCGATGCTCGCGTACCGGCTCGGCGCGCGCGTGCCGTAGTGCAGGAGCCCGCCGCCGGCCGTCATCCACGACTCGTCGAAGCGGCCGTCGGGGGACTGGATCCGCACGAGGTGATCCCCGTTGTCGAACGCCCAGTGCCGGCCGTGCGGATCGAAGTGATCGATGAGCGCGCCCTGGCGCGTGCGGATGTGGAACTGATCCGACGGGATGTCCCACGTCCGGTCCACGACGAACTCGTAGATCTGCCAGATGTTGCCCGAGGGCAGCACGCCCCAGTCCGTGTTCAGGCCCGCGTCGTTCGGCAGGCCGAAGACCCGGTAGTCCCCGAAGCGCCGCGCCGCGTCCCAGAGATCGCCGTTGCGGCTCGCGTCGTGGTGCAGCGTGATCATCGACTTGCGCACCAGGCCAAAACCCTTCGTGTCCGTATAGTCGTCGTACGTGCGCCGGAAGATGTGCTCGCAGAGCTGATCGGCGCCCGCCGAAAAGCCCACCGTGAGCAGGCCACGCGCCTTGCGCTCGTGCAGGATCCGCCCGAACAGCCCGGGCTCGCCGTTGAAGCGCGCGCCGAGCTCCTTGTAGCGGTGCAGCCCCGTCACGCTGTGACCGCCGCCGAGGATCACGACCTCCGACGACCACAGATAATGCCAGAACGTCTCGACGTCCTCGCCGCGCAGGCCGCTGTTCCAGTAAAACGGCAGGTACTCGAGGCCAAACCGGTCGTAGAAGCTGAAGAAATACCGGAAGTTGCCCCAGGCGAACTCCTGGCGTTCGTACTCGCTCCCGTTCTGCGGGGTCTCGGACATCGGAAGGAACAGGATCCGCCTGTTGTCCTCGCCGCGCAGCGCGCGCTGCACGATGAAGTGATCGTGGATCAGGTCGGAGCGGTCGTGCGAGCTGTAGACGAGCGAGGTGCCTTTCATGATCGGGGCAGAGTAGAGTCCCGGAAGGCGCCGTTCGTCAAGGCGATCGTGACGGAACGTGATCAGTCCATGAAGAGCATCAAGGAGAGCGCGGAGAGGCGCTCGGCGTCGCTCCATGTGGACAAGCCGCGGCCGACCTGCAGCTCCACCTCCTCCGGCTGCCAGCGCCCGTCACAACGCTTGCGCCCCACGTACACCGGTCCGCGGCGCCCGAGGTCGAGCTCACACGGCCCGAGCACCACACGCGCGCGCTCGTCGCTCAGCGCGACCTCCACGTTCCTCCCGTAGACGAGCCCGCGCGCCGTCACCACGCGCTCTTCGCGCGCGATGGCGAGCTCGAACGGCAGCGACGACGCGAGCCCGCGCACGCGATCGCCCTCGATGCGCATGTCGACGAGCCGACCGTAGACGCGCCCGCGCAGCGCGTGATCGTCGGCGTCGGTGTAGCGGCCGAGGTTCACGTCGAGCCCGAGCACCCCGCCCGCGTTCACCTGACCGCCGATGACCTCGCGGCCATGGCTGAAGACGGCGAAACGATTGTAGTCCCGGGGTTCGTCGTAGAGCTCCTCTTGCGAGGGGAAGTTCGACGGAACCGCACACCCCAGGGGAACGACGAGCGCGAAAAGCGACAACATCCACGTTCGCACGAGCACCTCCCTCGGCCGGTTACGCTCGGGCAAGCCGAGCTACAGCCCGGCGATTCTGCCACGGGATGCAGCCCTTGAAAACCCTCGCGACGCGTGAGCATCATGCGCGCCGATGAAGCACTCGCGCCCCTCCCCTCTCGCCGTTCTGCCCGTGCTCCTCGCCGCCTGCGCCGGCGCGCCGCCGGCCCCGCCCGAAGGCGGCGAGGGCGCGCCCCCGCCCCCGCCCGCGACGGCGACCGCCGAAGTCAAACCCGACGCGCCCGCGAACAAGGCCGCGTTCCCCTACCCGAAGACGCGCAAGGTCGACGCGGCGGACACGTTCTTCGGCGTGAAGGTGGCCGATCCGTACCGGTGGCTCGAAGACGAGCGTTCGCCCGAGGTGCAAGCGTGGGTGAAGGCCCAGGACGAGCTCGCCCGCGCCGAGCTCGCGAAGCTGCCGAAGCGCGAGGCGCTCGCCGAAAAGCTCCGCGCGCTCTCGTACCTCGAATTCGTGAGCCCGCCGCTCCGCCGCGGGAAACGTTCGTTCTGGTCGCACCGGCCCGCCGACAAGGAGAAGAGCACGATCTACTGGCGCGAAGGGGAGAAGGGCGAACAGCGGGTCTTGATCGACGTCGCCTCGCTCAGCGCCGATGGCTCGACGTCGCTCGGCGCGTGGGTGCCCTCGTACGACGGCAAATGGGTCGCGTACATCGCGCACCCGAACAACGCGGACGCGGGGGAGCTCCGCGTGCGTGAGGTCGCGACGGGCAAGGACAGCACGATCGACACGATCCCGGGCGCCGAATACGCCCACCCGCTCTGGACGCCGAAGGGCGACGGGTTTTACTACGTCTCGATCCCGGTGGATTCGAAGATCCCGGCCTCCGAGCTGCCGGGGTACTCCGAGGTGCGCTTCCACAGCCTCGGCAAGAAGGCGGACACGGACACGGTCGTGCTGCCGAAGAACGGCGATCCCGAGACCGAGCTCGAAGCGCGGCTCTCGCGTGACGGCCATTTCCTCGTGGTCAACGTCCTGCACGGCGGCAACGTGAGCGGCATCAAGTTCCTCGACCTGCGCAAGAAGGGCGCGGCCTGGGTCGATCTCGTGAAGGGCTACGAGGGCTCGATGAACGCCTTCGCCTACAAGAACGTGATTTACCTCCGCACCACGGAGGGCTCGCCGCGTGGCCGCATCTTTGCCATCGATCCGGCCAAACCCGCGCGTGATCAGTGGAAGGAGATCGTGCCCGAGTCGAAGGACGCGGTGCTCCAGGAAGCGTCGATCGTCGGCGGCCACCTCGCGCTCGACTACCTACGCAAGGCGTCGAGCGAGATCGAGGTCTGGACCACGGCGGGCAAGAAGGTGCACGCGATCAAGTTGCCCGGCATCGGCACGACGAGTGGCCTCCTCGGCGAGCCGGACGAGGATCGCGCCTACTACGTGTTCACCTCGTTCACCTACCCGACCTCGATCTTCGAGGCGAGCATCAAGACCGGCGAGAGCAAGCTCTGGTACGCGCTCAAAGCGCCCGTCGATCCGGCGCCGTACGTGGTCGAGCAGGTCTTCTACCCGTCGAAGGACGGCACGCAGGTCTCGATGTTCGTCGTCCGCAAGAAGGACGCCCCGAAAAACGGCACGACGCCCTTCCTCCTCACGGGCTACGGCGGCTTCAACATCAGCAAGACGCCGGCCTTCTCGCCGATGCTCTACACGTGGCTGGAGAACGGCGGCGGCCTCGCCCTGCCGAACCTGCGCGGCGGCGCGGAATACGGCGAGGAATGGCACCGCGGCGGGATGCTGACGAAAAAGCAAAACGTATTCGACGATTTCATCGCCGCGGCCGAGTGGCTGGTCAAGGAAAAGCTCACCGCGACGGACCGGCTCGTCGTGTATGGCGGATCGAACGGCGGTCTGCTCGTCGGCGCCGTGGCGAACCAGCGGCCGGACCTCTTCAGCGCCGTGCTTTGCGCGGTGCCCGTGCTCGACATGATCCGGTATCCGCTCTTCGGCGACGGGAAGACGTGGGTCTCCGAGTATGGCTCGCCCAAGGAGGAGAGCCTGTTCAAGGCGCTCTTCGCGTATTCGCCGTACCACAACGTCAAGCCCGGGGCGAAGTACCCGGCGTTCTTGATGTTGTCGGCGGACGCGGATGATCGCGTGCATCCGCTGCACGCATGGAAGACGACGGCGGCGCTGCAGGCGGCGCAGGCGGGGGATCCGCCGGTCCTGATGCGCGTGGAGAAACATTCGGGGCACGGCGGCGCGGATATGGTGAAGAGCCGCGTGGAGCAGGCCGTCGATATGCTCGCGTTCGCGTTCGGGCACGTGGCGCACTGAGAGAGAGGCGGCAGCGGCGACGGTTGCCGCTGCTGCGTCATCCCTTCAGCAAATTCTCGGTCGCGCCGAGGAGCTCGACGTCCGTCGGGACCGGCTCGGCGCCAGTCGTGCCGTACCGCTGCGCGAGGACGCGAGCCTGCGCGTCTTCGCGTTCCGCGACTTCGACAATCACGGCATCGTACGAAAGACCGTAGTTGCGCCGAAGCTCGGCATTGTAGGCGAGAGCGTATCGCGCCGCGTCGAGGGTGCGGACGAACGCGCGCGCATGGTCCACGAGGCGCTCGTCCTCGCCTTCGACTTCGAGGAACCGAACGAGCTTCGTATCGAGCGCACCGGGGGCCTCCATCATGACGAACGGATACGTCTGCGCCGACGGATCGGAGGTCGCCCTCGCGTGGTCGAACGCGCGAGCCGCCAGAAGCTCCAATGGATGGTTTCTTTCGAGGGGAACGGGCGCTGCGAACTCTTCACGCAACGCGCCCTTGAGCACGATGCTCGGCTTGAACGAGAGGCGTCGCTTTCCCCCCTTCTTCTCGATGCGAAGTTCTCCGAGCCCGGACACCTTGACGACATTCTTGCTCGAAAGTGCGGCGACGAGATGCGCGTGAAGGTTGGGACAGGAAACGGTCGGGCCTCCCCCTGTCGCCTCTCCCTGCTCGGCCGAGCGGGGCGCCGATGCATCGTCGACAGCGTCGAGCGTGACCGCCTCCAGGAGTGCCTTCGAGGGAACGAAGCGCGGATCGAGCCGCCGCGGTACGAAAAGGGGCCGGCCGCTGCTCGGCACCACGGAGATGTGGGGGGGAGCCTCGACGCACGCGAAGGAGCCGAAGCTCGTTTCCACCCTGCCCGACGGCCGCCGGAGCGACGCCGCGAGCATTCCGCATAACTCGTTCAGCTCCTGGGCGATGTCGGGTTTCACGAGGGCCTCCCGGTCGGGTCCCAACGTAGCTCATCGTAGCCCGCCTGCGGGCAACGGAGGGTTCGCGTCCACGCGAACGACGAGGGCGACGACGCGAGCGGGGGTTCGTGTTCACGCGAACGACGAGGGCGAAGGCGCGAGTGGGGGTTCGTGTTCACGCGAACGACGAGGGCGAAGGCGCGAGGGAAGGCTCGTGTCCACGCGAGCGACGACGCGCCCGTGCACGTCGACACGCTGGTGGGGATCGGGCTCTTCTTGTCGAGCACACGGTGAACCTCGATAACTTCGCGACCGCCGAGGGGCGCTTCGTCGCGGCGATTTGACCAAACCGTGGCCTCCAGCGGAGCATAACGATCGAAGTCGGACACGGGTTTGGCCATGCAATACCCATGACGGCCACGCGCGTGCCCTTTTTGCCCGTTGCTCCCGGCCGCCCGCTGGGGCATAGGCCGCGCCCATGGGCTCCTTCTTCACCAACGTGCATGTCCGCCTCCCCCAGGGGACCTCGCTCGAGCCGCTCCGCGCCGCGCTGATCGCCGCCGCCGAGGAAGAGGGCGCGGAGCTCTGCGCCGAGGGCGCGGAGCCGGACCGGACCGTGCTGATCCTCGGGCCGAACGAACATGGCTGGGTGTCCCTTTACGACGAGCGTACCGAGGGCCAGGACCAGGCGCGGCTCGACGAGCTCGCCGCGCTCACCTCGCGCGCGCTGGGCGCGCCCGCCCTCACCGTGCTCGTGCACGACAGCGACGTGCTTTGTATGGACCTCTTCGACAAGGGCGCCTGCGTCGACCGATACAATAGCCATCCGAGTTATTTCGGCGAGGAGGTCGACGCGGGGGACGCCGAGGATCTTTCGGGACACCCGGAGCGGTGGGTGAAGGGCTTCGCGCTGGCCCTCTCGGCCGCGGATCTCCGCGCCATCTGGAGCGGCAACGCGCTCTTCGCGGAGGCCACGCTGGCCGAGACGGCGCGCGCCCTGGGTGCACCACCGGAGCAAATGGGCGTGGGGTACCGGTATCTGGACGAGCAGACCCGGGCGAAGGCGACGGCGCTTCGCTTCCGGCTGCGCGAGCGGCCGGGGTACGAGGCCGCCGCCGCGGGGCCGACGGTGCTCGTGGCGCAGACGGTCGGGGAGAACGTGCCGGCGAGATTCGCGGTGGGCGACGAAGTGCGCGTATCGTTGACCACGCACAACCAGGGCGGGCCGTCACAGGGATTGCTGGTGGCGGCCTGGGGCGAGGCGATCACGCAGGGTCTCGTGAAGGTGGAGCACTTCGAGGTGCTCGTTGGTGATGTGCGCGCGGGCGCGCAGCACGAGATGGTGACGCCCTCGGCGCGCGAGCACCAGGGCAGCACGATGGCAGTGGCCGAGCTGAAGGAGGCCGTCTTGCCTGCGGGCGTGCCCGGGGGCTTTCATGCAATGGCGCCCGGCGGGGACTGGCAGCGCGCCTTCGCGGCCATGCAACGGGCGCAGGTGCACGTGAACGTGGTGGGCCGGGTGGTCTCCGCGGGCGCGGCGGCGCTCCACGTGGGATTGGTGCCGCTCGCGCATCGCGAGGGGCAGACGTCGATCACCTACGAGCTGACCCTGGACGCGCCTCTCTGGCGTCCGCTGCGCGCGGCGCCGGAAACACCCTCGCAAGTGCTCCTGCCGCTCTCGATGGGGCAGCTCTTGGTGGCATTCGTGGTCTTCCCCGACCGCAGCGAGGCCGTCGCCCAGCACGCGGCGCAGGCGTTCGAGAAGCTCGCGACGCTGGCGGCGAAAGCGTCGGCCTTCGATACCACCATGTTCCTCGCCGAGGCGGGCCGCCGTCCCGACACGAAATCGGCGCCGGGCAATGATTTTTTCGAGGGCGCGCGCTGGCGGGCGCTCGTCCAGGGAATGCGCGAGGAGCAGGTCGTCACGGTCCAAGCAAAAGAGGACATACACGCGCGCATGGCCCAGGCGGCGGCCACGGGCTTGATGCCCATGCCAGGGCTCGGGATCTCGTTCGGCGGCTCGATCCTGCCGCAAGAGGAGCCGGAGACCACGGTGCTCAGCTTGTGGGTGAACGTCACGGAGCTCGCCGAGGCGCGAGGTTCCGCGGCACGGGCGCACCTCGTCGAGGTGGTGGAGGGCGCCCTGGAGCGGCTGGGCGCGCTGCAAGGGTTTCTCGCGCGCTGGGGGACGGCGCCGTCGAACAGCCTGGACACGACGCCGTACGAGGTGGCGTGTGGCATTCACCGGGGCACGCTGCGCCCGAGCTGGGCCTCGCGCTGGCTGCGCGCGGTGGGGAGCGAGGTGACGTGGATCGGGGCGCCGCTGCTCGCGCATCTGGACGCGGCGTCCCGGGAGAGGCTCGCGCAGGTGGCGGACGTCCGCGCGGGGACAGAATGGCTGCGCGTGGAGGCGCGGCCGGGGGAATCGCTGACGGAGATCGAGCGGGCGCTCGCGGCGTTGCTCCCGGAGCGTTGAGGAAGCCGCGCGGCCGTGGCGTCGGGGGGACGACGCACCGACGGCGCGCGCGGATCAAAAAACGCACGGCTGTGCAAAAAGCGCAACCTTCCGGTCCGACCCCGGCGATGGCCGTCGCGAGCGCGTGTGCACTTCGGCTAGGATGCGCGCACCAATGACATCCTCCTCTTCCATTTCCATGAATGCAGCCACGTTGAAGGTGGTCGGGCGGCTCGGCTGCTGGGCCCTCGGCCTCGGGGTGATGCTCGGGTCGACGGGGTGCGAGATCATCGCCCGCATCGATCGCAGCGAGATCGACCAAGGCACCAGCGGCACGAGCGCGGTCTGCGGCGACGGCGCCCTCGCCGCGCCGGAGACCTGCGACGACGGCAACAAGACGAGCGGCGATGGCTGCTCCAGCGACTGCAAGGTCGAGAGCGGCTGGACCTGCACCGAGCAGCCGAGCACGTGCACGAACGTCGACGACTGCACCCCGAACCCCTGCCAGAACGGCGGCACCTGCACCGACGGCGTCGACAGCTACACGTGCGAGTGCGCACCCGGCTTCACCGGGACGAACTGCGAGACGAACGTCGACGGCTGCACCCCGAACCCCTGCCAGAACGGCGGCACCTGCACCGACAGCGTCGACGGCTACACGTGCGCGTGCGCGCCCGGCTTCACCGGGGCGAACTGCGAGACGAACGTCGACGACTGCACGCCCAACCCGTGCGAGAACGGCGGCACCTGCACCGACGGCGTCGACGGCTACACGTGCCAGTGCCCGACCGGCTTCACCGGGCCGAACTGCGAGACGAACGTCGACGACTGCACCCCGAACCCCTGCCTGAACGGCGGGACGTGCACCGACAGCGTCGACGGCTACACGTGCCAGTGCCCGACCGGCTTCACCGGGCCGAACTGCGAGACGAACGTCGACGACTGCACCCCGAACCCCTGCCAGAACGGCGGCACCTGCACCGACGGCGTCGACAGCTACACGTGCCAGTGCGCGACCGGCTTCACCGGGCCGAACTGCGAGACGAACGTCGACGACTGCACCCCGAACCCCTGCCAGAACGGCGGCACCTGCACCGACAGCGTCGGCGGGTACACGTGCCAGTGCCCGACCGGCTTCACGGGGGCGAGCTGCGAGACGAACATCGACGACTGCGCGCCCAACCCCTGCCAGAACGGCGGCACCTGCACCGACGGCATCAACAGCTACACGTGCCAGTGCGCGGCGGGCTTCACGGGGACGCTCTGCGAGACGAACATCGACGACTGCACCCCGAACCCCTGCCAGAACGGCGGCACCTGCACCGACGGCATCAACAGCTACACGTGCCAGTGCGCGGCGGGCTTCTCCGGGGCGAGCTGCGAGACGAACATCGACGACTGCGCGCCGAACCCCTGCCAGAACGGCGGCACCTGCACCGACGGCATCAACGGCTACACGTGCCAATGCGCGCCCACGTACGCGGGGACCAACTGCGAGGCGTGCGCCGGCACCCTCGCGGACTGCAATGGGCTCGCGGCCGACGGCTGCGAGGCGAACCTCCAGAGCAGCGTCGACCACTGCAACGCGTGCAACCTCGCGTGCTCGATGGGCGACATCTGCTCGAATGGCGCGTGCCAGACGCCGCCCACCGGCCAGGTCCCCGGCACGCCGATCGACGTCCCGGCGACGCACACCCCGCTCGCTCCGGCCATCGCCGATGTGAACGGCGACGGCAGGCTCGACATCCTCGTGGCCAACGCCGAATCCGGCTCGGCGAGCACCCCCTCCGGCTCGGTCTCCGTTTTCTTCGGCAATGGCGACGCGACCGTCCAGGCGGAGGTCAATTATGCGGGCGCCCCGCTCTCCAGCAATGCGGTCGTGGCGGTCGACGTGGACGGCGACGGGTGGCTCGACGCCGTCACCGTCGACGGCCAGACCAACCTGCCCGCCACGAACGGGAACATCAGCGTCTACCGCAACCTCGGCGCGAGCGCGCCCGGGACCTTCGGCACGCTGACGAGCTTCACCACCGGCGCCCCGGGCTCGGTGCACCTCTGCGCCGGGGACTTCGACGGCAATGGGCAGATCGACATCGCCACCACCAGCGTGGTCTCGAACCAGGTGAGCGTGATGTTCGGCGACGGCGCGGGCAGCTTCGGCGCGCCCGTGCTCATCTCCATCCCCTCCACCGGCGGCGTCCAGTCGACCATTGCCTGTCGTGATCTGAGCGGCGACGGCCACCCCGATATCGTGGTGACGAGCCCGAGCTCCGCGCGCCTCTCGATCCTCATCAACCAGGGCGACGGCTCGTTCGCGGCCCCGGTCTCCTACACGAACGCGCTCAACGGCCAGACGGCTGGCATTGCCTTCGGCGACGCCGATGGCGACGGCACGCTCGACATCCTCGCGAATGGCGCAGCCGGCGCGTACCTCTTCTTCTTCAAAGGGAACGGCAACGGCACCGTCGCGAACGGCGTGCAGTCCGCCACGGGGGCCAGCGCAATCGCCAACTCGGCGCTGGGCGTCGTCGCCAGCGACTTCAACGGCGACGGCAAGCTCGACGCCTACATCCTGGCCACCACATCCGCGGGCGGCGTCCGCCCGATGACCGGCAACGGGAACGGGACCTTCTCCGCGGGCGCCTTCGTCGCGACCGGCGCGTCGCCCGGCCTCAACGCCATTGCCGTCGCGGATTTGGATGGGGATGGATACGACGATCTCATCCTGACGAACAAGGGCTCGGCCACCCTCACCGTGATCCCGAACGGACTCTGAGAGGGCGTTCCACGGGCGGCGCGAGGCATCCCTCGCCTCGCGCCGCAGCCTGGGGAACACCCTCGGAGATGTCAGCGGCGACGGCGGCGAAGAAGGAAGCCGAGACCGACGAGCGCGAGCCATCCGGGAGTCCCCGAGGAGCGCGGGGCGACCGCGCATTGCACGCCCCCGCCACCGGGAGGCGTACCTGCGCCGCTGCTGCTGCTGCCGCCGCTGCTGCTGCCGCTGCTGCTGCTGCTGCCGCCGCTGCTGCTTCCGCCGCCGCTTCCGCCGCCGCTTCCGCCGCCGCTTCCGCCGCCGCCGCCTGCGCCGCCGGCTCCACCGGCTCCACTCCCACGGCCATCCACGCACACGCCGTCCGTGCAATCACCACTCGCGCATTCATCGCCGATGACACATGCGGCGCCGAGGGCGGCATTGCCGAGCGGGTAGAGTTCCACGTTCGCCCAAATGGGTCCGCCGAACGCGTACGACTCTCCGCCGGCCACAACCAAACCGTGCCCCGGCACGAACGTGGCCGTGTGTCGCCAGCGGTTCACGGCCATGGGCGGGAGCAACGTCCAGGTCCCCGTCGTGGGATCATACACCTCCGCGGACGTGAGCGCCGTGCCGCCACCGAGGCCGCCGGTGACCATCACGCGCCCGCTCGGGAGCGACGTCATCGTATGCCCCCACCTCGCCTCGTTCATGGGCGCGATCTCGACCCACGTATTCGCGGCCGGATCATAGACCTCTGCCGCCGCCGTGGGCGGAAAGCCTCCCGCGACGAGCACGTTGCCGGACGGCAAGAGCGCGGCCGCGTGCTGGTAGCGGGCCGTGTGCATAGGCGAAACGAGGGTCCACGTATCGGTCGTGGGGTCGTACACCTCCGCCTCGGCCCGGGGCCATTGAATCTCGTCGCCCTCTTCCGTCGGGCCCCACGCCCGGCCGCCCGCGACGAGCACGCGCCCGGAAGGCAACGTCGTCGCCGTATGGCTGGCGCGGCGTTGATGCAGGCTTCGAACGAGGAGCGTTTGGCCCATGCGATCATAACGCCTCGAGGTACCCGACGTGTTGAAGTCCATCACTCCGCCCGTGGAGAGCACATCGCCGTCCGGGAGCGCGGTGAGTGTCATATCGTCGTCAAAAGAGGGGAGCTGGGGTTCTTCGATCCAGGTGTCGCTCACGGGGTCATACGTGTAGGCCTGCTCGATGTCGCAGACGATCCACAGGCCATCTGGGAGCAGAGCCCCTGTCACGAAACGCATGGAGGGCGCGGGATTTCGCGGCGTCCACGTACCGGTGGCCAGATCGAGCGCCTCGAACGAGGAGGGCCCGCCCACGGCGACCACGCCAATGCCCGGAAAAAACTCCGCCGCATGGCCGTGGCGTGCCACGCCCATGTCCGGCAGGCCCTGCCAGGACGGAGCCGCGAGCGCAGCGGACGAAACGAGCTAAAGGCAGAGAGGCGCGATGCAAGCAATGAAGGATTTACGGAGGTGCATGGATCTCCCCATGGGGGTCGAGATACGCCCCCCATTCCTGGTACGACGAGCGGCCACCGTGCATGGTCTGCGTGAGGACGTCAACACGAGAGCAAGCAAAAGCCCCTTGCCTTCCCCCCAGATCCCTGCTGCTCTCGCCGCCCATGCCCGGCCGCACCTTCGCCATTGGCGACATTCACGGCGACCTCGACGCGCTCCTGCGCCTCCTCGGCACCCTGCCTCCGCTCGACGCTGCCGACACCCTCGTCTTCGTCGGCGATTACCTCGATCGAGGTCCCCGCTCGGCCGACGTCGTCGCGCTCCTCCGCGCCCTGCCCTCGCAGACGCCCGCGAAGGTCGTCCTCCTCCGCGGCAATCACGAAGACGGCTGGCTCCGCGTCCTCGAGCGCGGCTGGCCCGAATTCGTCATTCCCCCGCAAAACGGCTGCCTCCCCACCCTCCGCTCCTTCCTCGGCCGACCCCAACCGGCCGAAGGCGAAGGCATGGCCGACGACGAGGTCGAGCCCCTCTTGAAAGGCACCTTTTTCCCGGCGGACGTCGTCGAATGGATGCAGGCGCTCCCGTACTGGTACGAGGACGAGCACGCGATTTACGTGCACGCGGCCCTGCCGAAGGGCCCGAACGGCTTCGAGCACCCTTCCACCACGCAGAAGCGCCTCGCGATGCTCTGGTGCCGCGACGATGAGTTCGTGCGCGACTACCGCGGCAAGCTCGTCCTTTTCGGGCACACGGCCACGAAATACCTCCCGCCCGAGCTCTCGGAGTATACGCCCGAGGACAAGGAGGACGCGTGGGTCGGCCCGTGCGTGATCGGGATCGACACGCGCTGCGGCAAGGGGGGTTTTCTGACGTGTGTGGAGCTGCCGTCCGGGCAGGTGTACGAGTCGCGCTGAGTCAGGGCGCTCCGGCGATCTGCTCCCAGGCGTCGCATTGCGCCTTGCGCACGCCCTCGCCGCTTGAAATCGGCGAATCGAGCACGATGTGCGAGTCCTTCTGCACGTCGTATTGCGGCCAGGGCGCGGCGCCGCTGCCGTTCGGATCTCCCTTCGCGGCGAAACGCCCCCAGTAGCCCATCATTGCGTCCGAGAGCGCGACGTCCTCGGGGGCCGGCGTGAAGAGCGCGATGTCCGTCAGCGTGTGGAAGACGTAAAGCAGCTCGACCGCGTGGGCCGCCGGGTTCTCGCCTTGCGCCGTCTTCGCCCGCCGCGTGAAGAAGTACCGATAGACGGCCTCGCTCTGGTTCCCCGCGACGGCCTGCGCGATGCTCCGGTTCGGGCAGTTGAAGCGCAGATCGGAGTAGAGCGCGACGAGCGCGTCCTGGGGTGTCGGGTAATCGCCGACCGGATACGCAGCGAGGACCTGGGGCGCGAGCGGGCCGAACGATTGCGTGACCACGGTCTCGAATTGCGCGGCCGTGGACACCTCGATCGCCATCCCCTTCGCGAGCTCCTCGCCGTTCGTTCCAATCACGAGCGGCACGTGGTTGTGCTCGCCCGCGGAGAACGTCGCGAGCGTCGCCTTGGGCAGCACGTGGCCGTCGATGACGGGGCCGTACTTGGCGGCATCCATCCCGATCGAGACGTTCCCGATCCCCACGGAGCCCGGCAGCTCCGCGAGCAGTTCCGCCGGCGTCTTGCCCCGCAGGCACACGAGTGTGTCCGCCGCGCTCCCGCAGGACGATGCAGCGACGCGCTCGCTCATCGCCGCCTCGGCGTCCTGCTTGGGCGTCGAGGTCGTGCCCCCGCTCTCGGCGAGCGCCGCGGCGAAGAGGCCCTTCGCGAGCGGCGAAGCCATGAGCGTGAGCGTGTTCAGCGCGCCGGCGGATTCGCCGAACAGGAGGACCTGCGCGGGATCCCCGCCGAACGCGGCGATGTTCTTCTGCACCCATTGCAGCGCGGCGATCTGATCCTGCAGACCGTAATTGCCGGACGCCGAGACAGGCGACTCCGCGGCGAGCTCGGGCAAGGCGAGGAAGCCGAGCACGCCGAGGCGATAGTTGATCGTCACGACCACGGCCTTTTGCGACTCGGCGAGGTCTTGACCATTGTAGAGCGGGGCGCCGCCGGGGAGGCTCTCGCTGCTCGCGCCCTGGATGTTGCCGCCGCCGTGCACGAAGAACAGGACGGGCAGCTTCGCGCTGTCCTCCGTGACGTCGGGGGCCCATACGTTGAGGGAGAGGCAATCCTCCTCGCCGATGGCCGTCTTCGTTTTTTCGTCGAACTGCGGGCATTTCGCGCCGAACGAGCTCGCGTCCCGCACGCCCTCCCAGCAGGCGGCGAGCTCGGGCGGCTTCCAGCGAAGGTCACCCACGGGCGGCGCCGCATACGGAATGCCGCGGTAGACCCAGCTCGCGCCTTCCATCTTGCCGCGGACGAGGCCGCTGTCCGTGGCGACGATGCCCGGATCGGAGGGCGTCTCCACCACGCAACGCGCGGAGTCGCCGCCGCTGCCGCCGCTGCCGCCGCTTCCGCCGCCGCCGCCGCTGCCGCCGCTGCCGCTGCTGCTGCTGCTGCCGCTGCTGCTGCAGGCGAGGAGGGCCGCTGCGAGCGGGACGAGCAGCGTCAAGGCCGAACGTGGGTGACCGAGGTTCATCGAGGTTCCTTCTTTCTCAGGGCGCGGCCTGGCATTCCGAGCTGACCGCCGGCAGCCCCCAGTGCCAGTTCGGGACCTGGACACGCGGGTAATAGGCGGCGAAGACGAAGCACATCTCGCTCGACGTGTCCTCGCCGAAGGTCACGTTCGAATTGCTCGGGTTTTGCCAGACGCAGCGCGTGGTGATGGTGTCGCCGGGGTTGATGGTGGTGCTCGTCATGTCCCAGTATTGATCGTCGAAGCTCCACGGCTCGCGGTGCGTCAGGTCGACGGCGGCTCCACTTCCCTTCTTGTGCTGGGCCGAGATGACCGTGCCGAGCTTGTGCATGTGCGGGCCGATCGCGAACGTGTTGAGCTTCGGGAAGCCCGCCGGGACCGTGAGGCTGCAGCTCAGGTCGAGGTCGCTGTGCGGCGGGATGTTGATCTTCGTCGTGCCGAACGCGAGGATGTCCGCGTCGTTCGGGCGCAGGTTCGTCGTCGTGCACAGGTCGAACCCGCTCAGATCCGTCTGGCCGTCGAGCGCCGTCAGGTTCGAGTAGTGCATTTGAATCATGTAATGGCCCGTGCCCTCGATCGGCAGGCCCGCCTCGGGCGGCAAGACGAGCGCCTGCGCGCCCGGCGCCCACACGCTGACGAGGCGCCCGCCCCCCGAATCGCCCGCGCCGCACGGCTTCGGCGTCGTGCCGTACGCCGACGGCACCTCGTACAAGAGCATGTGATGGACGATGACGTCGTTGTCGACGGCCGGCGCGATCGTCGTGATGTGCCGCTTCGATGGCACGACGGCGTCGGCGCCGAAACACACGTACGCGTCTTGCGTGAGCTTCGGCATGGTCCACGCGGTCTTCGGCCGGAGCAAGACATCGGGCGTGCACGAGGGGCCCGATCCGCCGCCGCCCCCTGCGCCGCCCGTGCCCGAGCACGACTCGCCCGAGGCCCCGGGCGCGCCGGCCGCGATCCACGCATCGAGGACGCCCTGCGAGGCCGGATCGAGCAAGCCCTTCGGCGGCATGGGCCGGGCCGCGTCGTGGATGCGCGTGCCCACGAGCTCGTGGACCTTTTTTGAAGGATCACTCTGCGCGCCGATGTGGAAATCAGCCGCCGTCACGAGGGCCATCGGCGCCCCGTATTTGGGCGGGGACCCGTGGCAGATCTGGCAATTCTCGGCCACGATCTCGGCCACGTCGCAAGGCAAGTCCGGGCCGCCGCCCATGCCGCCGTTCCCGCCGCCGCTCCCGCCTGCGCCGCCTTCGCCGCCCGGCGTCGCCGAGCCGCCGCCGCAGGCCCAAAGCAGGATCGGAATGAGGACCACGCCCGCTCGTAATCGTGTGTTCGTCATGAGGTGCTCCGTTCGCGAGCCCCCATGAGACACCGGAGACGGGCCGAACGTAAAGAGCCCACGGTGACCTTCGCCGGTGTATCCTCCGGCCGCCCGGACGAGGCGCCGGGTGAAGGGTGCGAGGACGATGGCGAACTTCTTCCGAGACAACGAGGACCTCCGCTTCTACGTCGAGCGCTGGATCGACTGGGAGCCCATCGCGCGCGCCACCGAGCACGACTTCCGGAGCGAAGGTGGGCCGCAGAACCTCGGCGAGGCCCTCGACCTCTACCGCGACATCCTCGACATGATCGGCACCTTCGCCGCCGAGGAGATCGCGCCGCACGCCGCGCAGATCGACCGGGAGGGCGTGCTCTTCCAGGACGGCGAGGCCTCGTTCCCGCCGCGGCTCGCGTCGATCTTCGAGAAGATCCGCAGCATGGAGCTGCACGGCCTGTGCCTGCCGCGCGAGCTCGGGGGGACGAACGCGCCGGCGATGCTCTATTTCATCGGCACGGAGCTCTTCGGCCGCGCCGACGTCTCGGTGATGGCGCACCACGGCTTCCACGGCGGCATCGCGCTGGCGATGTTGATGTTCTCCATGCGCGAGGGCACGAGCGAGATCGATCCGGAGACGGGCCGGATCCTGAAGACGCGCTTCCGCTCGTACATCGACGAGATCGTCCGCGGCGAGGCCTGGGGCTGCATGGATATCACCGAGCCCGACGCCGGCAGCGACATGGCGCGGCTCCGCACGCGCGCCGAAGAGGACGCCGAAGGAAACTGGTTCGTCACAGGGCAAAAGATCTTCATCACGTCGGGCCACGGAAAATACCATTTCGTCATTGCGCGGACCGAGGAGCCGAAGGACGAAGCCGACCCGTTCGCGGGCCTCGGCGGCCTCTCCATGTTCCTCGTCCCGACGTACGAGGATCTCCCGGACGGCACGCGAAAGCGGATCGTGACGCTCGATCGCGTCGAGGAGAAGCTCGGCCATCACGCGTCCGTGACCGCGGCGCTCTCGTTCGACCGCGCCCCCGCGCACCTCGTCGGCAAGCGTGGCGAGGGGTTTCAATACATGCTGACGATGATGAACAACGCCCGCATCGGCGTGGGGTTCGAGACCCTGGGCCTCTGCGAGGCGGCGCTCGCGATCGCGCGCGGTTATGCGGCGGAGCGGCGATCCATGGGCAAATCCATCGATCGGCACGAGATGATCGCCGATTACCTCGACGAGATGCGCACGGACATCCAGGGCATTCGCGCGCTCGCGATGCACGGCGGCGTGCACGAGGAGCTCGCGCAAAAGAAATCGCTGCGCCTCCAGTTCGGCCGGCTCTCGGAGATCGAGCGCGCCCGGCTGGGACGCGAGATCGCACGGCACAAGCGCGAGGCGCGGCGCGTGACGCCCCTTGTCAAATACCTCGGCGCGGAGAAGTCCGTGGAGATGGCGCGGCGCGCGGTCCAGATTCACGGCGGCGTGGGGTATACGAAGGAGTATGGCGCGGAGAAGCTCCTGCGGGACGCGACCGTGATGCCCATCTATGAAGGCACGAGCCAGATCCAGTCGCTCATGGCCATGAAGGACGCGCTCGCCGGCATCCTGAAGCGCCCGGCCGCCTTCCTGCGCCGGGGCGCCGAGGCGCGCGTGCGCAGCGTGTCGGCGCGGGATCCGCTGGAGCGCAAGCTCGCGCGCATCCAGGTGCTCTCGCACGCCGCGCAGCAGCACCTCGTCGTGCGGACGGCGGGCGACAAGCTCGGCGACGCGCTGCGCTCGCCCGTCGGGTCGTGGTCGACGAAGCTCCTCGGGAGCTGGGATCCGAAGCGCGATTTTTCTTATGCGATGCTGCACGCCGAGCGGCTCACGCGCCTGCTCGCCGACGAGGCCATCGGCGAGCTTCTGTTCAAGCAAGCCCAGAAGCACCCCGATCGGCGGGAGGTCCTCGAGCGGCACCTCGAGCGCGCCGAGATCCGCGCGCGGCACCTCGCGGACGCCATCACGACCACCGGCGATCGCCTGCTCGCCTCGCTCTCCGGGACGGACGAGGCGACCCCCGCGGCCGCGGAATGAAGAAAAAGGCGCGCATGCTCGCGCTCGCCCTGCTCGTGATCGTCGGGCTCACGCTCTTCGCAATCGCGCTCACCCGGGCGAACGTGAAGCTCGAAGGCCCGCACACGACACGCGTGTCGTCGGCGACGCTCGACAAATCGCTCGAAGCCGCGATCGAATTCAAGCTGCGCGAGGCGCGGCTCGCCACGGTGGAGGACGCGATCGAGCTCTCGCTCCGTTTGACCGGCGCGCGGCTGCATTTCGGGCTCGGGCACCCCACGCGGCTCTCGTTCGGGGCGGAGCCGCGCGAGGGCAACAGCATCGAGTACGCCCACCTCTTCGCGCGGATCTTCGACATGGCCGCCGCGCGCTCGAAGCTCCCGGCGCGGGCCTACGTGGTGCACAGCGACCGCGCCGCGGTGTTCGAGAAGGTCGTGCCGCTGCCGGGGCTGCGGGATCACGACTGGGTCGTGGTCGAGGACGAGACGCCCGGCGCGAGCCGTCAATGGTTCGTCGACGCCACGTTCGAGGACGCGTGGCTCGGCTGGGACCTCACACACAACGTCAAAGGAAACGTGAAGGGCAGGCGGTAAAGGCCCGGCAGGGTGGGTCCTCCCGGCGCTCCGGGATTGACGCGAACCTGGACAATCCGGTAGCGTCCAACGAATGGTCGCCCCAGTCCTCGAATCACCCTCGCTCCTCGACCAGCCCCCAAACACTGCGCCAACGGAAGGCGCCCTCGCTCCCCTCGTCCCCCTCGACGAGGCCGCGCTCGCCGCGGGTCCGACGAGCCGCCGCAACTTCCTCGCCGGCGGCATCGCCGCGGCCGCCACGCTCCTCGGGCGGGACGCCCTCGCCCTCGTCGGCGGCGACGACGTGCCGGTCTTCCGGATTCACCCGGCCATCGGGATCGCCCGGGTCGGCAACGCCCCGCCGGACACCTTCTTCATCGGCCCCGAGATCCCGGGCCAGCCGCCGCTCGGCGACGCGCCCGGCACCGCCGTGCCGAACTACAAAGTCGACGGCAAGATCAAACCCCAAGCCGTTCGGTTCCGCATTTTCGAGTATCGCTGGATCAACGGCACGTTGACGCTGATCCGCGAGGTCAACCTCAGCACGCCCGGCATCCTCGATATCACCTGGACGGCGCACCTCGCCAACAAGAAGGCGTCGTTCCACAAGTTCTACGGGATGGCCGGCGAGAAAGGGCCGCCCGGGCCGCTGCGGAATGCCTCGGTCGAGGATCGACGCTCGCTCGAGATCGACTTTGGCCCGCGCTCGATCAACGGCGCCTCCGCGGGCCCCGTCCGGTTCCGCGCGGGGACGAGCGGCGATCCGAGCCAGGAGTCGTGCCCGCTCGACGTGAACGGCGAGCCCGTCATCAAATACCTCGGCCAGCTCCGCACCGACGACGAGGGGCGGCTCATCGTCCTCGGCGGCCGGGGCCGCGCCCGCTACAACACCGCCGAGCAGCCGCCGATGCCCTCGTACGCGAACAACGACGGCTGGTTCGACGATATCTCCGACGGCCCGGTGACGGCCGTGGTCACGGTCGAGGACAGCAACGGCAGCATCCGGGAGATCCCCGTCGACGCGGGCGGCGGCGCGTGGGTGCTCGTCGCCCCGCCCGATTTCGCGCCGCACATCACGAGCGCGGTCACGCTCTACGACCTGCTCTACGACATGGCCGTGCGCGAGCTGCCCATCCCGCTCGACAATTCGCTCTACGATCCGGGCGGGCCGCTCGCCCGGCTGCGGCAGCTCGCGTCCGATTTCCAGCCCGACGGGCCCGTGGAGTTCCCCAACTTCTTGCCCGATTTCACCACCGAGGTCCGTTCGCTGTTCGCGCGCGGCGGCGGTTATCGCTGGGTGATCGAATCGGCGGGCGACACGTCGCACGCGCCCCTCTTCGGCCCGAACGTGGGGGATCCCGATCCGCAATACGCCGACATGCGAAAAGGCTTCTTCGGGGCCATGCGCGAGCCGAACGGGGCGCCGAACGCCAAAGGCAAAGGGACGATGCCGCTCTTGCTCGGCGACGACCCCTACAACGGCGACGCGCCCAAGTACGAGAAATGGCTGACGGTCACGCGGACGCAGTTCGGGCTCCTGCGCAACTGGGCGAACGGGCAATTCGTCCCGGGCCCCGTCGCGGTCGCGCCGGAGGGGATCACGGCGCACGGGCTCGATCGTGCCCAGCTCGAGTCCGCCTCGGGCGGCGCGTTCTTCCCAGGCATCGAGGTGGGCTGGCAAATCCGCAATGCCTCGCTCTTCATCGAACCCTTCCGGCTCGACCACCAGGCAATGAGCGCCTACTGGGGCGAGGAGGCGCCGATCGGCCCGGGGCATTTCTCGCGTCAAATGGCGCTCCCGTGGCACGCCGATTTCACGGACTGCGCCGCCGAGGGCGCCAAGGGATGGTGGCCGTCCGTGCGGCCGGACCACGTCCTCACGGCGCCCGGATCCACGAAGCGCGAGGACTGGGCCCGGCCCACCAAGAAGTTCAAGTCCGGCAAGAAGAAGGTCCAGCACGAGGACATGGTCGACAACTGGTTCAAGTTCGGCTTCGTCGTACGGCAGCCGGACAAGACGCAGATCGAGACCGAGCGCGAACTCGAGATCCCCTGAGCGCCCCTGCCCCTGCGCATGGGTCTCCTCGTGAAGCCGCCTCGCTGGGGCTTTGCCCCAGGCCCCAGCAGGGGCTGTCCGCCCCTGCACCCGGACCAGCCAGGGGCTGGACCCAGGCTCGATGAACTGCGCGATGCGCAGTTCATCGAACAGGCCCGGTCAAGACCAGCAACGACCCTGCCCACCAAGACAGCCGCGCTGCTGGTTCTGCTGGCACCCCGGCTTCTTCGTCGGCCTGTTTGAAAAACTGCGCGGAGCGCAGTTTTTCAACCCTGGGTCCAGCGCCTCGCTGGTCCGGGGTCGAGGGGGCGGACAGCCCCCCGCGGGGTCCGGGGCAGCGCCCCGTCCGCGTGTTCGCACGCACGGCGGGGGCCATGTGCGTTCGCCAGGGATCGCATTACGTTCGTGACTCGGGCGCTGCGTCCGGAGGAAATGGAACCGAGCGATCGGCAAACTTGGAGACGGGGGAAGGCACGTCCATGGGGAGGACTTTGTGCCCGCCAGACCGGCGGGTGCGACCGCTGCACCACCTCGCGAGGGGCCTCGCTGGGGTGGTCCTGGACGCCTACTTTTCCGATAGCAGGAAGCGGAGCGCCGAGCGGAGCCTGCGCGAAGAGATCCGGATCAATGAGACGCTCCAGCGCATCGGCGCCGCGCTCGCGGCCGAGCTCGACCTCGACAAGCTCGTGGAGAAGCTGACGGACGAGGCGACCGTGCTGACGGACGCGCAGTTCGGCGCCTTCTTTTACGCCGGGCAGGCCGGAGAGCCCCTGACGCTCTATTCGCTCGCCGGCATCCCGCGTGAACGATTCGAGCGCCTCCCGCTCCCTCGTTTCCCCGTGCTGTCCACGCCCACGAGCGAGCGCGTGGTGCGCGTCGACGATCTTCACGTGGATGCCCGTTATGGGAACCCCCCGCTGCATCACGGGGCGCCGCGGGCACCACTGCCGGTCCGCAGTTGCCTCGTGGTCCCGGTCGTGTCGCGCTGCGGGAAGGTGCTCGGCGCGCTCTTCTTCGGGCACGCCGAGCCGCGCGTGTTCACGGAGCGGGACGAGCGGGTCGTCGTTGGCATCGCCGGGCAGGCTGCGGTCGCGATCGACAACGCGCGGCTTTACAAGGCCTCCGAGGGCGCGCGGCGGCAAGCCGAAGAGGCGCACAGGCAGGCCGAGGAGGCGCGCGCGCAGGCTGAAGCGGCGCGCAGGCAAGCCGAGGAGGCGAGCCGGCTGCGGGACGAGTTCTTGAGCCTGGTCTCGCACGAGCTGCGCACGCCGATCACCGCGATCATGGGCTGGACGCAGGTCCTCGCGACGCGCGAGTGCGACGCGGAGACACGAAAGCGCGCGCTCGGCGCCCTCGACAGGAACGTCCGGACGCAGATGCGGATCATCGACGATCTGCTCGACGTCTCGCGCATCATCACGGGCAAGCTCGGGCTCGCGCAGCGGCGCATGGATCTCGGGGACGTCGTGCAGGCGGTGCTCGACGTGGTTCGCCCCGCCGCGCTGGCGAAGGGCATCGAGCTCCATGTCACGCCCGAGCGCTCGTCCATTCCGGTCTTCGGGGATCCCGATCGGCTGCGGCAGATCCTCTGGAACCTGCTCGCGAACGCGATCAAGTTCACGCCGCGCGGCGGGCGCGTCGAGGTGGAGATCACGCGGGACGAGGGCTTCGTCCACCTGATCGTGCGGGACACCGGAAAGGGCATCAGCGCCGGGTTTCTCCCGTACGTGTTCGATCGCTTCCGGCAGGCGGACAGCTCGGCGTCGAGGCCGCAGGGCGGGCTCGGGCTCGGGCTCGCCATCGTGCGCCACCTCGTCGAGATGCACGGGGGCACCGTGAAGGCCGAGAGCGCGGGCAGTGATCACGGGGCGACGTTCACGGTCACCTTGCCGCTGCCGCAGGAGGCGCGGGATGCCGGCCACGACGGCGAGGCGAAGACAGGCGACTATCGCAGCGAAGGTTCGTCGAGGTATGCTGCCGCCGTGGAACACGTACCGAGGAGAACTTGATGAGCCGCCATCTCGACGCGGATCCGGAGTGCAAGGGTGGAGACGGCGGGATCGATCTCGTGATCGAAGGGCGCCCGCGGGACCTCGGGGGCTTCGTCGTGCGGCGGGTGTTGCCGTCGATGATGCGGCGGCTCGTGGGGCCGTTCATCTTCTTCGATCACATCGGCCCCGTGGCGTTTCCGCCGGGCGAGGGGCTCAACGTGCGGCCTCACCCGCACATCGCGCTGGCGACGATCACGTACCTCTTCGAGGGGGCGTTCGTGCACCGCGACAGCGTCGGCTCCGAGCAGACGATCCGGCCGGGCGACGTGAACTGGATGGTGGCGGGGCGCGGCGTCGTGCACTCGGAGCGCACATCCCCCGAGGTGAAGGCGAGCGGCGGGCGGATCCACGCGATCCAGACGTGGGTCGCGCTGCCGCAAAAGGACGAGGAGATCGAGCCGCGCTTCGAGCATCACCCGCGGAGCACGATCCCGCTCGTGAACCGCCCCGGCGCAGAGCTGCACATCATCGCGGGGACCGCGTACGGCGCGAAGGCGCCGACGGGCGTCCTCTCGCCGACGCTCTACGCCCACGCGCGGCTCGATGCTGGCGCGAGCTTGCCCGTGGATGATGAGCACGAGGAGCGCGCCGTGTACGTGGTCGACGGCAGCGTCGCGTGCAGCGGCAAGACGTTCACGGAGGGCACGATGTTCGTGCTGCGCCCGGGCGCGTCCGTGAGCCTCCAGGCGCTCGAGGCGTCGAACGTCATGCTCGTCGGCGGCGCGCGCATCGACGGCGAGCGGCACATCTTCTGGAACTTCGTTTCGAGTTCGAAGGAGCGCCTCGACCGCGCGAAGGCCGACTGGCGCGAGCAACGTTTCCCGAAGATCCCGGGCGACGACGTCGAGTTCATCCCGCTGCCCGAATGACGCTGCGACGCTCCCGCGCGGGCCTCGTGTACGATCTCGGCTGGGCCGGCGCGCGCTTCGGGGTCGCCTTCTTGCCGGTGATCCTCTTTCCCTCGTGGATCACGTGGATCGTCGCCGTGCTGCTCGCGCTCGGCGTCGTCTTCTTGATCGTCGCCGCGTTCATGTATTCGTACGCCGCGGCGTGCCCGGCGTGCGGCGGGCTCGTCCTGGGGTTGTCGCAGCGCGATTGCGCGGGGTACCAATGCGGCCACTGCAAGCGGTTCGTCGAGGTCGAGCGAGGTGACCTCGTGCTCACGCCGCCGGATCGCGTGGACGACACGCCTTCGTTCGGGGTCGTCTTGCGAGGCTCGCCGGGGGAATTGCCGGCGATCTGCTGCACCTGCGGCGCGCCCGCTGCGCGGACGCGGGCGTACGCGGATGCGAGGGTGGGCGTTTCGCTCGCCATTCCCCATTGCGAGCGCCACGAGCCTTCGGTGCGGCTGCGGAAGGTGGCGGGGCACGTGCGGCTCGACGTCGCCTCGCTCCGCTTCGCGCGGGCCCTCGGCGAGCGGGACGGGCTCGAGCTCGTCGGCAGCGGTCCGTACAGCGAGGCGCCGGCCCGTGTCCCCTGGATCTCCGGCCTCGGGGGGCTCGGGTTCCTGGGGCTCGGGTTCTTGATCATGCGGCTGGAGCTGTCTTCCAAGGGGCTGCTCGCGGGGGTCGCCGCGGGGGTTGGCGCGTTCGTGCTGATGCATTTCGTCGTGGGCGCCGGGTTTCTGGTCCGGCGGCGGGTCGTCAGGGAGTGAGGCCGGCGCTCTGACGCGCCTTTCGCCGACGGAAGCGGCAGCGGCAGCGGCACGAGAGGTCGAAGGCACGCTCGCCGGGCTCGTCGACATGCGCACCGTGGTTGCCGGCAAGGGCTGGGGAGGTTGTCGACATGCTCGCCGGGCTCGTCGGCAACGGTTGGGGAGGTTGTCGACATGCGCGCCGGGCTTGTCGGCAACGGTTAGGGAGGTTGTCGACATGCTCGCCGGGCTCGTTGGCAACGGGTGGGGAGGTTGTCGACGTGCGCGCCGGGCTTGTTGGCAACGGGTGGGAGGTTGTCGACATGCGCGCTGGGCTTGTTGGCAACGGTTGGGGAGGTTGTCGACGTGCGCGCCGGGCTCGTCGGCAACGGCTGGGGAGGTTGTCGACATGCGCGCCGGGCTTGTCGGCAACGGCTGGGGAGGTTGTCGACGTGCGCGCCGGGCTTGTCGGCAACGGCTGGGGAGGTTGTCGACATGCGCTGCAGCAGCAGCAGCAGCAGCAGCGAGGCGGGCATTCCCTACAAAAATTGGCAAAACACGAGTCAGAGGCCCAAAAGCTCTTGCAAAAAGACGCCCCCCTGCCCTGCACCGGCGTGCGTGAAGAACAGGCGCCCCACATCGAAATCGCCTCCCTCGGCGATCCACTCGGCTGCGTGCGCCGAGAGCCGCGCGACGGGCTCGCTCGGGAACGCGAACGGCGAGCGCGAGCGATACACGAACGTGGCGTCCCAGGCCGTCGGATAACTGGTCACCGTCAGGTAAAACCAGCCCTTTCGCTCGAACACGAACGGCGACTCCGTATGACCGCTGTCGTGCCGGATCGTGTCCGGCCCGAGCGTCAAGGCCAAATGCGGCTCGCTCCATGTCGCGAGATCGAGCGACGTGCGGTACGCGACGCCGCTCAGGCGGCGGTCCTTGGATGCGCAGCGCGTATAATAGGCGACCCAGAGATTCGCGAATCGAACGAGCATCGGATCCCGGGCGATGCAGAGGTCCTCGAACAGGGTCCCCCCGGCGCGCGTGAAGCTCGTCCCGTTCGTGGAGCGCGCGATGCGGAAACCGGCGCGATCGTGGTCGCGCGCGCCCACGTGGTACATCATGACCAGGCTGCCGTCGTGATCCCGGGCGAGGTGGGGGGCCCAGATCCAGGGCTCGTCGTGCTGGGCGCGGAGCGTGAAGCGCGGAGGGGCGATCGAAAAGCTCGGCGCGGAGGCCTCGTACCAGCGCGCGGGCCCCGGGCCGTCCGCGAGGGTGTGGATGAACGCGCGCTCGTCGAGGCCCTCGTAAGGCTCCTTGTGGAAGATGCCCGTGAGCAACCATCGCCCATCGGCGAGCTCGATCAACGAGTGATCGTTGACGTAATGGGGCCCCTCGGGCAGGGACCCGGTATCCAGGATCTTCACGTTTCGCCCCTGCGAAAGCGTGGGCCATCCGGCGCCGGTGAAATATCGCAAAAGGTAGCTGCTCTCGCTGAAGGGCTCCGGGGACTCCGTCGCGTCGACCTCGACGACGGCCCCCTTGCCGGCCGCGCAGGCCCCGGGAGGAAGCTCGATCCAGAGCGCGTCCTCCGCGAACGCGCGGGCCTTGTTTTGCTGGGATTCGAAGAAGGTGCCGACGTCCTTTCCGTCGAGCCGCACGCGCGCCTCCTGCGGCCCTCGCGATTGCGCGTAGGAGCGGACGAGCAAGAGCGCGCGGGCGTCCTCGGAGGGGCAATGCAAAAGGATCCGCGTGACGCCGCGGCGCTCCCGCACCGGGAAGGTTTGGACGGGCGTGTCCCGCTCGGCGTCGACGGCCGAGGTCCGGAGGCGCGTCGCCCGGATCGACGCCCTTTGCTCCCCGATCGCGCGGATCCCGGAGAACACGTACGCGAGCCCGAGCGAACGCACGCGCAGCGGCGTGTAGGCGCCCGTGGGACCGACCTCGAAGCCAAAACGCATGCCGGAGCGGCTCACGAGCGGGTCGGGCACGTGCAGGCGATAGAGGGAATGCTCGAACTTCGCGCGCTTCCATTCGTCCTCGGGATCCGTGACGAGGAAACGGAGCTGGCCGCTCAACGGGTTCGCGTGGGCCCCGAGGAAGTACCAGCCGCCATTGTAATAATCCTCGGTGCCGGTCCCGTGCTGCACCGGGAAGCGCATGCCGTCGGTCCGGATCATCTCGTCGCCCTCCAGGTACCGGCGATCGCCGCGCAGGCCTTCGTCGAGGTTCTCCAGCAGCGCCACGAACTGGAGGGGTTCGTCGCTCTCGAACATGGGCAGGGTGGTCTCGCGCCCGGGCGCCGCCTGATCGCGATATTGCGCGGCGAGCCGTACGCCGGGCCGGGCCTCCGCGAGATCCGCGGCGACCTTGATTTCCTCGATCGGGTCCTCGGACGCCGCTTCGAGCGAAAGCGCCTCCCCCGCGGCGAGCGGAATGGGCAGGCGTGTCGCGACCCGCCCCAAAGCGCCCCTCTTCCACGCGGCATGCAGCGCGCTGCGGAACGTGACCCACCCTTCGTCGACCGCGTCCCGCTTGCTGGCGAGCCCAAAAAAGAAGGACGCGGGCACGGGGGGCTGCTCCCCGATGCGCACCCGGAGATCCCCGAGGCGCGCGGCCGGCAGCTCGACGAAGAGCCGGGAGACCGTGGTCGGGCCCGTGGCGACAATACGCGTCGTCCCGGGTCCGAGTGTGCTCCCGGGGCTCCACGCCGGCGGCTCTTCCGTCCAGTCCTCGCGCAGGAACCGGGAGAGCGCCGCGGCGTCCGGGCCTGCCGCGGATCCGGGCCCCTCGCGGTAGGTGATCTGATGATAAAGAGCGACGCCGCGATACCGCACCTTGGCCTCGCGGGAATACGCGAACGGCACGTAACTCGTGAATGCCCCGGAGCTCGCGTCGACGCCGAGGACGAGCGGGGATGTCCACGGGCCTCGTCCCTCGAAGAAATCACGCGGGTCTCCGCGGAACGTGGTCTGCCCATCGACCTCGATCCAGAGCTCCTGGCCTTCTTGTTCGAGCTCCTTCCGCGGCGCCGTGATCCAGATCCGGGTGATCCTCCCCTCCCCGCGCGCATGAAAAAGAACCCGAAAATCTCCCTCCACGGCGACGCCCGCGCGGAATCCATCGTCGTTTCCCCCCGCGGGATCGTGCGTGGTCACGCTCTGGGTGATCCACCCCGGATGAAAGGTGAGGAGCTCGGAGAGGACCGGGGAGATGGGCAAAGAACTCCCATGCGGGGCGATTGCGAGCGCTGCGCCGAGGAGGTGCTGGAGGGGCATGGGGCAAACCTAATGTGGTCCCCGCAGGAATGGTGCCGGCCGCCTTGCTCGTCGCGGACGCGAACGTGTATGCTGCGCCGATGACGGAGACCGGTCAGGGCGATCCCGAACCAGCGAAACCGAATACCACGGAGCTCGCGCCCATCGCCGCCGTGGAGCGCGTCGTGGTCCTCGACGTGGTACGCGCCTTTGCGCTCTACGGCGTGCTGCTCGCGAACACCGTGCCGTGGTTCAGCGCGATCGCGTTCATGCCGCGCGAGGTGGCCCTCGCGCAGACGGACACCGTCGACAAGGTGTTCCTCTTCTTGCTCGGCCTTTTCGTCGACGGAAAGGCCATGGCGCTCCTGACCATGCTCTTCGGCCTGGGCTTCTCCGTGCAGCTCGAGCGCGCCGAGGCGCGCGGGCACAGCGTGGTGCCGCTCCACGTCCGCAGGCTCGCGGCGATGGCGCTGATCGGCGTCTCGCACGTGCTCCTGCTCTGGTGGGGTGATGTCCTGTGGGGATACGCGATCGCCGGCTTCGGCCTCCTCCTTTTCCGCCGCGTGCGCGGCTGGAAGCTGCTCGCGTGGGGCCTCTTTCTCACGGTCGTCCCGGCGTTCGTCTGCTCCATTCCCCCGATCTTCAAGGCCCTGCGGGCCTACACGCCCGCGCCGCCCGATTTCATGGCGTTCCGTGCCGACGTGTACGCGGCGATCCTCGGTCACGATCGCCGCCTGCTCACGGTGCTGCACGTGAAGCAGGCCATCTATCACGTGGGCTTCATCTGGATCTGGTACTTCGTGTGGCTCGTCGGGCGATTTCTCGTGGGCGCCTGGGCCGGCACGACGAGGATCTTTCAAGAGGCCGAGGCGCGCCTCCCGTTCTTCCGCAAGCTGCTCGGCTGGGGCCTCGGGCTCGGCCTCCTCGGCTCCGCGATCCATCCCGTGCGCATGCTCCTCCATCGCCGCGGCGTCGTCATTCCGGAGCTCGTCGGGCTCGCGCTCGGCCCTGTCGCGGAGCTCGGGGTCATGCTGCTCGCGGCCGGATACGCGGCCGCCGTGGTCCTCTTGATGCAGCGGCCCGCGTGGCGCCGCGCCCTCTCGCTCTTCGCGCCCGTCGGCCGGATGCCGCTCTCGACCTACCTCGGCCAGAGCCTCCTGAGCACGTTCGTCTTTTATGGCTGGGGGCTCGGGCTCGCGGGCCGTATCCACGTGTGGTGGACGCTCCCGATCACGCTCGGCATCTTCACGCTGCAGGTGATCTTCGCGCACGCATGGCTCGCGCGTTTCCGCTTCGGGCCGATGGAGTGGGTGTGGCGCACGATGACCTACGGTCGATTGCAGCCCAACCGATTACCGGCGCGGCAAGAAGAGCTCGCGTAGGCGCGCGTCCCGCAAAAAGAGCCCTCCCCAGAGGAATGCGGCGACATAGACCGGAAACAGGACATGGCTGAAGAGCGGATTGCCGACGCGCACGTGCGTCGCGATCGCGCCGCCGAGATACCCCGTCAACAAGATCGCCCCGAGAAACGAGGTCCGCGGAATCACGTAGGTCACGACGCACGCGAGGAGCAGGCTCCCGAGGCTGCGGGCGAGGCCCGGGGGAAAACCGAGCTGTTCGTGGGCCGTGAGCACCTCCGGCGGCGCCATCAGCTTGAGGGAAACGTCGAAGAGCAGGAACGCCACCGCGAGGCCGCTGAGGATACGTCCGGTCCAGGCCCTCTTCGTCGACACGGGCTCCATCGGGCGCTCGGACACAAGAGCAGTCGTCACCATCTTCGTTCTCCTCCGGCTTCCAGTCCGTTTCGGGTTCGGCGGCCCGGTCCCCCGCGCCGTCGACACACCCCATGGACCACCCGCCCCCGAAAAACTCATCGGTCCCCGCGAACGTTTTTTACGCGCGCCGATTCGGCAAACTCCACCGATCGTGAGGAGCGTGGTTTGGATGTCGTGCAGGCGGGCATCCCCGCTCACCTCGCCACGCGGAGCGTCTGCCGGACCCTCGAGCAAGTTTGAGCCGTACGTGGCCGAGGCGTATGATTGCCCGTCCGGGTCTCCCTCATGCACCACGCATCTCCACCGATCCCTCCCTTCGGGCCCGGGGCGCCCCGCGCGTCCGTATCCGAGGTCCTGGCCGCGTTCCTCGCGAGCCTCGGCGTGGAGGTCGCGTACGGTCTCGGCGGCGGCTCCATCGTCCCGTTCTGCCACGCGCTCGCGCGGAGCCGGGTGCGCGTCCTGCACTGCCGCCACGAGTCCGGCGCGGCGTTCGCGGCGCTCGAGGAGAGCCTCGCCAAGGATCAGCCGACCGTGGTCTTCGCGACGGCCGGCCCTGGGATCACGAATGCGATCACGGGGCTCGCCGCCGCTCGCATCGAGGGCGCGAAGGTCGTGCTCGTCTCCGGCGGCACCTCGCCCTCGCAGCGCGACCGCGGCGCCGCCCAGGAGACGACCGCGCGGACGCTCCCCGCGGGCCTGCTCTGCGACGGCCCTCTCTTCCACTACGCGACGACCCTGGAGCATCCCGCCCAGTTGCCGGTCATCCTGCGACGATTGGCCGTCGGCGCGCAGGCCGTGGAGGGGTTCGTCGCGCACATCCATTTGCCGCTGAGCATGCAGTCGGCGATGTTCGAGGGCCCGGCCCTCGCCGAGACGAATGCGCTGCCCGGCCCGGCCCCGTCCGCCGAGGCCCTCGACGCCGTGGCGAAGATCCTCACGGAAGAGCCCTGCGCGTTATGGGTGGGTTATGGCGCGCGAAAATCCGTTCCGCTCGTCCGCGCCCTCGCCGAGCGGCGCTCGATGCTCGTGATGTGCTCGCCGCGCGCGAAGGGCATTTTCCCCGAGGATCACCCGCTCTCCATCGGGACCACGGGCGTCGGGAGCCATGCGCGCGTGGCGTCGTGCCTGAAGGCCGCGGGCATCCGCCGCACCCTCGTCCTCGGCACGCGCCTTTGGGAATGCACGTCGTTCTGGCGGCAGGATCTCGTGCCCCCGCGCGGCTTCCTTCACGTGGACGTCAATCCCGCGGTGTTCGGCGCGGCCTATCCCTCGGCGGAGACGCTTGGCGTGCAGGCCGAGATCGGCGCCTTTTTATCGGCATTGCTCCCGCGGCTGCCGGCGCGGGAAGGAGCGCCGCCCGCGCTGCCCCCCATGCCGAGGCCCGCGCCGCTGGATCCGCTCGCGGAAGGGGCGGTCCGGCCGCGATTCCTGTTCGAGGCGGTGCAACGCGTCGTGGTCGAATCCTCCGACGCGCCCGTGCTCACGGAGGCGGGCAGCGCATTCGTGTGGGGCAACCACGTGCTCCGGTTCCAGGAGCCGGGGCGCTATCGCTCGGGGCTCCATTTCGGATCGATGGGCCACGCGACGACGGGCGTGCTCGGGGCCGCGCGCGCGCGGGGCAAGGCGGCGGTCGCGCTCGTGGGCGACGGCTCGATGCTCATGCTGGAGGAGGTGAGCACGGCCGTGCGGTACGGCATCCCGGCGATATGGGTGGTCTTGAACGATCGCCAATACGGCATCGTCGAGCACGGCATGCGCGCGTCGGGGTACGATCCGGTGGAGACGACGCTGCCCGATACGGATTTTTCACTGGTAGCAAGGGGGCTCGGGGCGCTCGGGGCGAGGGTCGAGCGGGAGGAGGAGCTCGAAGCGGCGCTCGGGGCAGCGCTCGCTGCGGGAAAACCCTTCGTGGTGGACGTCCGGGTGGACCCGGAGGAACGACCGCCCATCACGAGCCGTGTCCGAAGCCTGGAGGCGCAAACCGCCAAGGAGAGCTTTTCCCCATGACTACCTCCGCAGGGATGCGATCGCTCGCCATCACGTTCCCCGGTGGCCTGAAGACGAACGATTATTGGCGCCGCCATTATCCGCAGATGCTCGGCGCGGCCGTGGAGAAACGGAACGTGTGGGCGGCGCCCGAGGAGCCACGCGAGAATCCGGACGCGTTCGACGCCGAAATGGCGAAATACCTCGACGACCCGTTCCGCGGCGCCCGGGAGCGGCGCGTGCTCCTGCCGCACGAGAATGCGATGTCGCTCGAGACACGCGCCGCGACGATGGCCCTCGAGGCCGCTGGAATCGAGCGTGCGGAGGTGGATCTCGTGATCGCGTGCTCGCTCTTTCACGACGTGATGGGAATCGGCCACGCCACGTTCCTCGCCGGCGAGCTCGGCCTCCGCTCGGCTGCGTGGAACCTGGAGACCGCGTGCTCGGGCGCGTTCGCCCTCTTCGAGACCGCGTGCGCGCTCGTGCGCGCGGGGCAATACCGGAACGTGCTCGGCGTCGTCTCGTGCACGTATTCGCGATCGGTCGAGGAGCACGATACGATGTCGTGGTTCTCGGGCGACGGCGCCGGGGCGTTCGTGGTCTCGGAGGTGCCTGCGGGCGAAGGGCTCGTCGCCTCGGCGATGCTGCACAGCGCCGAGACGTGCAAGGCCTTCCTGCTCGACGTCGTCGACGATCCGAAGCGCGGCAAGCAGGTGGTCCGGCTCCGCTCGGATCGGAGCGCGAGCAAGGTCCTGCGCCAGGTCTCCGAGCCGTATCTCCGGAAGACGGCCGATATGGCCCTCGAAAAGGCGGGGCTCCGGATGTCGGACATCGACTGGCTCGTCGTGAACACCCCGACCGCGTGGTATGCCTCGTTTTGCGCGCGCGTCCTCGAATTCGATCGGGCGCGCACCATCGACACCTTTCCGCGTTATGCGAACTGCGGCCCTGCGCTGATGCCCGTGAACCTGTATACGGCCGCGGCCGAGCTGCCGATTCGGCGCGGGGATCTGGTCCTCCTGCACACCGTCGGCAGCGCGTCGAGCTCGGGCTCGGCCATCGTTCGCTGGGGCGATGTTGCGCTCGGCCCCTCGCCCGGTCTGCCCCTCGAGGTTTTGTAAGGACCACCGACGAACCCCGGCGACGCGTCGTACGCGATCCTTTTCCGGGGCCGCGTCTCCTGCTAGCCTTCCGGGCCGTGGAGATCGTCTACGACCAACCTGCCGTCGCCATGGGGTGGCGTCCTCCCGTCCTCGTCGTGTTGTGGAAGCAGGCGCCGACGTTGCCGGCGGCCGTCCAGGTGAACGAGCGCGGGTCGAAAATCATGCAGGCGCACCCGGGCGGGAGCATCTTCATCGTGGTCACCAGCGCCGATCATGGCGCGCCCGAGCGCTCCGCGGCGAACGCGCTCGGCCAGGCGACACGCGCGCTCGAGAAGCACATTTTGGCGCACGCGTTCATCATCGAGGGTCAGGGGCTCAAGGCGGGCGCGATCCGCGCGACCGTGAAGACGCTGCAGTCGCTCACGCGCGTGATTTTCCCGTGGACCATCGCGTCGACCACGGAAGAGGGCATCCTGTGGGTGGCCCGCAAGGCGAAGTTCCTCAGCGAGGAGGAAGCGCAGGTCATCCTCGCGGACGTCCAGGCCATGAAAGCGGCGGCGAAGGGCTGAACGAGGCGGGCGTCGAAACGTCGACGCTTTGCAGCCTCAGGCCGCGCCGCGCTCGCTCGGAATGCCGAGCTTGTTCGAGCGCGCGGCGTCGAGCGAAATCGTGAGATGCTCCTCCAGCGCGTCGAAGATGGTATCGACCATGCCAATGGCCACGTCGCGCTCGGCCGTCGTGATGCGCTCGCTCGTGATGAACGCGCTTCGCGGCAGGCGCTCGCCGCGCGCGCCATGCGCCACGTCGTGCCGATCGCAGAGGTAATCGAGCCGGATTCCGTGCTCTTTCTCCACGACCTCCGCGAGCCGCTTCACGTTCTCGAAGAACGCGTGCCCGCTCGCCTCCAGGGCCGCGACGAACCAGAACAGCATCGCCGGATCCCGGTGGCCCATGGCGAGCTTCGCGAACGTCGCGAGGTTTTTCCGGTGCGTCTCGACCTGCGGATCGAGGAACAGGAACTTCAACGTGTCCTTCGCCTTCCACCCGAGGACCTCGTCCATTCCGAGGGCCTGCCAGTCGTTCAGGAAGAGCGCGCTGTGCGTCTCCAGGTCGTCACACCATTCATTGATGCGCCGCTCCTTCGGCGTCCGGGGCTCGGGATAACGGACCGCGTATCGGTTGAGATCGCGGTAGCCCATGATGTCGGGCACCCATAGCGGGAGCAGCCGCATGAGCTTTTCCCGCGGGGAGACGCTCGTCTCCTCACGCAGCCACGCATAAAAAGGATGCCGCGCCGCCTGCGCCTTTCGCTCCTCGATGACGCGAAGGACATCTTCGTGATAAAGCGCCATGGGCTGCTCGAGCTCGACCTCGTACGAAGGCCGCTCCCTCGGCACGGACGCCGCGCGGGGCGTGATCTCCTCGGCGCGGGGTCGTTTCGGGAGCACGCCCGGCTCCATGAAGGTGCGCCCGTAGTCCAGGAAGCAATCGTGGACCTGCTCGAAGAGGTCGAACATGCGGTTCGACAGGCGCATCGCCAGCGGCCGTTGCTGCTCGTCGAGGACCTCGTCGTCGAAGACGCCTTTGGATCCCCAGACGAACCCCGGCTCCCGGTCGAGGTGGTGATTGCCGTAGTAGATGTACCGGAGCCCCGTCTTCGCCTCGATCTCGCTCGTGACCTTCGCCATGTGATGAAAAAACGCGTTCCCCGCGGCCTCGCCGGCCTCGGAGTGCGTGAAGCGGACGAGCGGATCCCCCGCGTCCTCGACGTCGAGCCGACCGAACTCCAGCACGAAATACCGGAATCGCTCGTTCTCCTTCGACAGGAAGAGCCACCAGAGCATATCGCTCGCGCGAAAGCCGAGGCGCTCGTCGAGCTTCATCTTGCTCCAGTCCTCCAGGAAGAGCCGCGAGTGGGTCTCGTCCTCGCGCGTGCCGCCGTTCAGCGCCTCCTCGAAGCGGTTTCGCGGCTTCGGGAAGCGGATGAAATACCGGCTCGCGTCGCGGAAGTTCATCACGAACACGGTCATGATGGGCGCGATCAGGACCTTGTCCTCGAGCGGCACCGCGTCGGAATGCAGCCAATCGAAGAACGGGTGCGACAGGATGCGCTCCCACCGCGCCGCCTTGAGCTTCATGAACTCCTTCATTGTAGGCCTCCTTTGCCTTTGCCGTGGCTCCGATCGGGCGAGTCTATCACGAGCAGAAATCGAAGGAGGTCCCTCCCCGCGAAGCCGCCGTCGAAAGAGCCGGTCACAGGACGCATGTGCGCCGGCCCGCCTCGCGAAGCGTGATCTTCCCTTGCCTCGCGCCTCGCCTTCCGCCTATTCTCCCTCGCCCCCTCCGTCTGGAGAAACCCTGTGTCCTTGCTCATCGATCCGGAGATCGCCGCCCGCGTCGACCGCCTCGAGCTGCCCTTCAACACCTACGGTGTCGATCCCTACGGCGCCTCGAAGCAGCACCTCGCTCGGCTGTTCACGGCCTTCCGGTTCTTCTACCGCCATTACTTCACCGTCGGCGTCGAGGGCATCGAGCACGTCCCCGCCCGCGGCCGCGCCATGCTCGTCGGCAACCACTCGGGCGGCATCGCGATCGACGGCGCCATGGTGATCACGTCCTGCTTCTTCGAGCTCGAGCCCCCCCGGCTCGCCCAGGGCATGGCCGAGAAGTTCATGGCCCAAACGCCGTTCATGGGGCTCCTCGCCACGCGCAGCGGGCAGCTCACCGGGCTCGTGGAGACGGCCGAGCACCTGCTGCACGACGATCGGCTGCTCATGATCTTCCCCGAAGGCGCCCGTGGCACCGCCAAGCTTTATCCCGAGCGCAACACGCTCGTCCATTTCGGATCGGGCTTCATGCGCCTCGCCATGAAGACGCGCACGCCCATCATTCCGTTCGGGTTCGTCGGCGGCGGCGAGGCCATTCCCACGATCGCGAATTCGTATGCCCTCGGAAAGCTCTTCGGCGCGCCCTACGTCCCGATCACGCCCTGGGGCGTCGCGCTCCCGGCGCCCGTGCGGCTCGAGCTCACGTATTCGGCGCCCATGACATTCGAAGGGTCGGGGACCGAGGAGGACGAGGTCATCGAGGGCTACGTCGAGGAGGTGAAGCAGCGGATCGCCGGCCTCATCGAGGTGGGCCGGGAGAGGCGGCGCAAGGCGCTCGCCTGGTCGCGCGGGGCAGAGGACGAGGCCCGGATCGAGGGTGAGCCGGGCAGCACGAAAGAGGAGCAGCGATGAGGGTTCTCATTCCCGGCATCGGGGGCGTGCTCGGTCAGCGCGTCGCGCGCCGCCTGCTCGAGCAGGGGCACGAGGTCATCGGGATCGATCGCCGGCCGTGGCACGACGCGCCGCCCGGCATCGAGCTCCACAACGTGGATATCCGCAAGCGCGCGGCCGAGGACGTCTTCCGCAAGAGGCGGCCCCAGGCGGTCATTCACATGGCCACCGTCACGCACCTCGTGGAGAAGACCGCGGAGCGCTACAAGATCAACCTCGGCGGCACGCGCGCCGTCTTCGAGCATTGCCGCGATTGGGGTGTCGAGCACGCGATCTTCGTCGGGCGACACACCTATTATGGCGCGGCCGCCGATTCGCCGCTGTACCACAAGGAAGAGGACCCGCCGATGGCGGTGACCACCTTCCCGGAGCTGTCGGACCTCGTCGCGGCCGATCTGTATGCGTGCACGGCGCTCTGGCGGCTGCCCAATCTGTGCACGACGGTCCTGCGCATGGCGTACACGCTCGGGCCCACGGGGCACGGCACGCTCGCCACGTTCCTGCGCGGGCGGCACGTGCCCATGGTCCTCGGATTCGATCCGCTCTTTCATTTCATGCACGAGGAGGACGTGACGACGGCGATCTGCCTCGCGCTCGAAAAGCGGGTGCAGGGCGTCTACAACGTCGCCGGGCCGCAGCCGGTGCCGCTCTCCGTGGTCGTTCGCGGGACGGGGCGATCGCCCATTCCGCTCCCCGAAATCGCGTTCCGCGCGGCGCTCGGCCGCTTCGGCCTGCCGCGGCTGCCGCCGGGCGCGCTCGCGCACATCAAATACCCGGTCGTGGTCGACAGCGAGGCATTTCGCGCGGCCACGGGCTTCGTCCACCAGGTGGACGAGGTCCGGGCGATGCAAGAATTTCGGGACGCGTTCCCCGTGCGGGGATAACCGCGAGGGCGCGCCCCTTCCTCGGGAGCGCGCCCTGCCCAAAGACGCTCTACTGGCAAGCGCCGCGGAGGCACTTGCCGCTCAGGCATTCGATGCCCTTCGTGCACGTCTGGCTGGCGACGCTCTTGCACGCGCCCTTGCCGTCGCAGACGGAGGTGCCGCCGCCACACGCCTGGGCCTCGTGGGTCTCGTTCTCCGGGACGTAGGCGCAGATGCCCACGGCGCCTTCGAGGTCGCAGCGGACGCACGCGGCGCCACACGCCTCGTTGCAGCACACGCCGCCCGTGCAGTAGCCGGTCGCGCAATCGCCGGCCGCCCCGCAGGCGAGGCCCTGGGTGCACGGGCCGCAGGAGCCGCCACAATCGACGTCGGTCTCGAGGCCGTTGCGGAGGCCGTCGCTGCAGCTCACGCACGCGCCCATGACGCAGGATTGCCCGGCGGCCGCGTCGCATTGCGGGCCGCACGTGCTGCGCGCGCCCGGGAGCGGCTCCTGGCATACCCAGCAGGGCTCGACCGCGCACGCCGCGTCGCAGCCGTCGCCCGGCGCGGTGTTGCCGTCGTCGCATGCCTCCTTGTCGTGGCGAACGCCGTCCCCGCAGCGCGACGCGAGCGCGCTGGCGCCCAGATCGGGCCCGGACGGCACGACATCCTCGAGGTATTCGCCCTCGACCACGCAGCCGTAGCCGATAAGTGCGCAAGCCACGATCCACAAGCAGTCCCGTCCAACGTGTTTACGCGCCATGACGATCGTACCCCCCAAAAGTCAGAACCGGATGTACGCCTCGGTCAGAAGAGGACCTGGACGCCGAGGAGCCCGCCTTGGAAGCGCACGATCGCCTGCGGGACGATTTCTTTTTTCTTCGCGGTCCTCACGTCGTCCTCGATTTGAATGGCATACAGGGCCGTCCCCAGGCCGGCGACGCCGGCGCCGACGAACGACAGGATCGAGGCGTTCGCGAGGAACGCCATGTCGCGCTGCATGTCATTGAAACCGCCGGGACAGCTCCGGCAGGGATCGGCCCGCAGCCGCTCGCTCTCGGCGTCGAGCGTCGCCGCCGCGGCGCCGAGCCCAATGCCGATCGAGGCGAAGAGCACGGTCGCCGCCACGCCGCCTTCGACCACCTCCTCCGCGCCCCGATCGGGCGTGATGGGCGGCGGGACCGTGACCTCCCAGGGCTCGCGGCAGAGGCCGGTTGCCGATTGGAAGAGCCCGCCCGAGAGGACCAAGAGCGATAGAATGCCCCGCACGACCACGCGCGAAGAACCCCTCGCGTTCTCACGAGAATGCATCGTTCCCCCCATATCAATGCAATCTCTAGCACCCGCGTGGGACTCGTACGAGCAAATGCGTGCGGCGCGGCGCGCTCGCGCGGCCTACGTCCGCGCACCCGCCGATTCCAATGCCGAGAACAATGAAAAATCAGCGTTCGTCGGGCTCGAAGAGCGCGCCGGGGTTCATGATGCCGGCAGGATCGACGGCGCGCTTCGCGGCGCGGAGCGCGCGTTCGAATGGCTCGGGCCGCTCGGCGCGAAAGTAGGGGCGGTGCACACGGCCGACGGCGTGATGGTGCGTGATGGTGCCGCCCGAGGCGAGAATCGCGTGGCTCGCAGCGTCCTTGATGGCCGCCCACGTCTCCAGCTCGTGGCCTTCCCGCGCGGGGCCGAGGAACGTGTAATACGGCGCGGGGCCGTCCGGATACACGTGGGTGAAACGTCGCGCGAGGATGCCGCCGCCCAGAGTACGCTGCAATGCCGGGAGCACGGCCTCGTGCACGGCGACGTCGAGCGCCTCGAACCTGTCCCACGTGCACGCCGTCTCGAACGTGTCCGCGAGGACGCCGAGGGAGACGAGCGCGCTCTGCAGATACGGCGCGCGGAAAAACGATTGCTTGTACGTCGCCTGCGCCCGCGCCCCTTCGCCGCGCTCCTCGCGGAACACCGGTCCCTCGGGACACACGCCGCCTGCCTCGGCCGTGATCTCGAGGGCCCGGTTCATCGAGGGCCCGAGCGGGTGATCCGCCGATTCGAAGGCGAGGAGCAGCACGGCCCCGCCGTCGACGAACACGCCGCCGAGCAGGGCGTCCGTGCGATCGAGCAAGCGACAATTCGAGGGATACAGGCCCGATTGCGCGAGCAAACGGCACGCGCGGGCGCCGTCCGCGAAGTGCGGGAACGTCACGCTCGCCGAGGCCCGGTACCGGGGCCGCGCCTGCAGGCGCACCCACGCCTCCGTGATGACGCCGAGGATCCCCTCGGAGCCAAGCGCGAGCCGATCCGGGCTCGGCCCCGCGCCCGAGGCGGGCAGCCTGCGGCTCGCCCAGGTGCCGGCGGGTGTGATCATCCGGACGGAGGAGACGAGATCGTCGATATGGGTGTACAGCGTCGCGAAATGGCCGCCCGCGCGCGTCGCGATCCAGCCGCCGAGGGTCGAGAATTCGAAGCTCTGCGGGAAATGGCGGAGCGTGAGCCCGTGCGGGGCGAGCTGCTCTTCGAGGACGGGGCCCGTCGCGCCGGCCTGAATGCGCGCCGATCGCGAGACGGGTTCGATGTCGAGCACCCGATCGAGCCGCCGCAGGTCGAGCGAGACCACGCCGCGCGGGCGATCCCCCACGCTTGCCTCGACGCCCCCGACGACGCTCGTGCCGCCGCCGTACGGGATCACGGCGATGCCCTCGGCCGCGCAATGGGCGAGCAATCGCTCGATGTCCTCCTCGGACTGGGGAAAGCTCACCCAGTCGGGGGCGACCGAAAAATCACCACGGTAGGCCCGGACGAGGTCACGATACCCCTTGCCGTACGTGTGGTGGATCCGGTCCTTCGGCGCGGCCGAGGAGATCGGCGCGAGGGACGTCGGCGGCAGGACGCGAGGCTCCGGCAGGCGCGCGGATTCGAGGGTCGGCAAAGGCCGCAGGGAAAATGCACGGCCGAGGAGGGCGCCGACCTGCGCGGCGAGGGCCTCCCGCCCAGGTTCGTCCGGAAAAGCGTCCGTGTACCCCCACGCCCAATGGCTCCGCTCACGCTCGCTCATCGTCCTTTGGCTCCTCCGCGACGGGCGCGGCCTTGGCGCTCACCGGCGCGCTCGGCGGACCGGCCGGCGGATCGGCGGGCGCGTTCGAATCGAGTAGCATGGCCATCCAGCGCGTCTTGTCGCTCCCTTCGAGGAGGATCCGCGCCACCATCGTGAGGGGCACCGAGAGGAACATGCCGGCCGGTCCCCATAACCACCCCCAGAACAGGAGGGAGAGAAAGACCACGGTCGCCGAGAGCCCGAGCCTGCGCCCCATCCACGCAGGTTCGAGGATGTTGCCGAGCACCGTGTGCACCACGAGAAACCCGGCCGAGACGGCCAGCGCCCGTCCCGGGCCGTGCGAGAGGAGCGCGAAAAAGACCGGCGGCGCCCCGGCGATGATCGCGCCCACGTTGGGGATGTAGTTCAAGAGGAACGCGACGAGGCCCCAGAGCAGCGCGAAATCCACGCCGAGGACGTAGACGATGAGGCCCGCGAGGAGGCCGACCGCGATGCTGACGACGGTCTTGATGAACAGGTAGTTCTGCACGTCGCCCACGATCCCGGGGAAGAGCCCCACGTAGCCGCCGCGCGCGCCCGCGAGGGCGCGGAGCTTGCGCGAGAACGTGCGCGACTCGAAGAGCATGAAGCCGAGGATCAAGAGGACGATGAAGATGTTCGAGACGAGCCCCGCGAGATCCCGGATCATCCCGGCGCCGAACGAGAGCACCGTGCCCGGCGAGAGCATCTGCGTGATGGCGCCCCTCGGGACGTGGACGTTGTGCGCGCGCAGCCAGGTCGTGAGATCCACGGCGATGACGTCGAGGCGGGCCTGGTACCGGGGCACGGCCTCGCCGAACTCGGTCGCCGAGCTCGCGACGACGGAGGCGCCGGCGCTGAGGACGGCGATGTTCGCGAGCAGGACGAGCGTCGCGGCGACGGGCTCGGGGACGCGCCGCCTCTCGAGCCACGTGAGCGGCGGAGCGCTGACG
Organism: Polyangium fumosum; assembly: GCF_005144585.1. GTDB lineage: Bacteria > Myxococcota_A > Polyangia > Polyangiales > Polyangiaceae > Polyangium > Polyangium fumosum. The sequence continues at coordinate 106,288 of NZ_SSMQ01000023.1, forward strand.
ACGGCGAGCAGGAGCGCCATCATGATCGGCACGAGCACGCTCGCGGCCGCGTGGAGGGCCGCGACGACGACCACGAAGGCGGCGAGCTGCAAGAGGGCGTCGGAGCGGCGAGACGGGACGCGGGTGTCCAAGGCGGCGGCCATCCTAGCCGGACGGGACGCATCGCGCACCCCGGATGCTCGCCCCTTCCCCACGGCACGGCCCGTGCGATGGGCTGCGCCCCGGATGCGGGCCCAAACCCAATTGAAAGGCGGAGGACACACGATGGGACGAACGATGACCCTGGCCATGTTCGTGCTCGCCGCGGTCGTGGCGAACGCGTGTGACGGGAGCGGTGGCGGCGGAGACGGCGGCGCGGGCGGCAGCGGCGGCGCAGGCGGCATGGGTGGCAGCGGCGGCATGGTTGGCACAGGCGGCAGCGGTGGCACAGGCGGCGCGGGCGGCAGCGGCGGCAGCGGCGGCGCAGGCGGCAGCGGCGGCGGGAACGTGCTCGGGCCTGGGGAATGCCGCACGAGCGCCGATTGCAACCAGGGAGGCGAGTTCTGCTTGTCGCCGGGCGAGCAGCTCCCGTGCGGGATCTGTTACGACCCGCCGAACCCCTGCACGACGGACGCGGCGTGCGCCGCGCAGGATCCCATGACGATCTGCGCGAAGGCGCCGTGTAGCTGCGGTGAACCCGAGTGTTTGCCCGGCTGCACCTCGGACGCGGCGTGCCTGCCCGCGGAGCACTGCTCGCCGGGGCACCGGTGCGAGCCGGATCCGTGCGCCGTGGACGGCGATTGTCCGGCGAATTTCGCGTGTGCCCCGCAGGTGCTGACGTGCGCGCGAAAGGCTTGCAGCGCGGACGCGGAGTGCAGCGGCTTTTGCGTCAATGGCCTCTGCCACGCCGAGGCCGGCGCCTGCGCCCTGCCGCCGCCCTGACGGCCGACGTCCGCGAATCGAACGCGCCTCAGGGGCAATTGCAATGTACCTGGGCCGTGCCCACGCAGAAGACGTCCCACGACAACTTGCAGCACGTCTTGTCGATCAGGCAAACGGCGTTCACGCAGGGGTCGCAGAGCGGATCGAGCTCGCCGCCGGGCGTACACGGGTCGTGCGCGCAAGCCGGCGGGCCCACGCTGCACCCCTCGTCCACCACGCCGTCGCAGTTGTCGTCGACGAGGTTGCCGCACATCTCGTCCTGCGGAGAGGCCAGGGGCGCACACGAGAGCGCGCCCGCGGCGCACGTGCGGATGCCCTCCGCGCACGCGCCGGGTTCGCCCGTATCGCACGTCTCGCCGCCGCCGGGGTTGTCCTCGTCGATCACGCCGTTGCAGTCGTTGTCGAGGCCGTCGCAGATCTCGACGGAAGGAGAGGCCGTCTGGACACAAACGAGCCCCGTGTTGCCATGGCAAACGAGCGCGCCCGCGCTGCACACGCCCGGCGCGCTCGTGTTGCATTCGTCGCCGACGCCCGGGCTCTCCTCGTCGACCACGCCGTCGCAATCGTCGTCGACGCCGTTGCAAATCTCGGGGATGCACGCGCTGCCGCCGCTGCCGCCTGCGACACCGCTGCCGCCGCTGCCCACGCTCCCGCCTCCGCCACCGCTTCCGCCTCCGCCTCCACTGCCGGTGACGTTTTCCTCCACGACGGGACGTGTCGTCCCCCGCGCGCAACCGGCGGCCCCCACGAGGAGCCCCGCCGAAACCATCACCGCCCATCCCACGAGATACCGCTCGCCCATCACGCACCCTCCCCCACGTCGACGCGGGCGAACCACCTCATCGGCCGCCCGCGCCAAGCCATCCGGCCCCCTACGATGCTCCAAAGCACGTAGTGGGGGTCACCAAATGGAATGCGTGAAGAAGCGTTCGCGAGACGAGGACGGAATTCGCCCACGGACAGGCGCCTCGAATACGTGCGCCGCGACCCTCATGGTTCTTCCCGCGCCTTCGTCCCGCGTGTACAAGGAGACATGCTTCGAAACGAAATTGGCTCGGTGGGGCGATGGGGGCGTGTCCTGGGCGTGATGGGCGCCCTTTCTTTGCTTGCGGCTTGCGGGTCGGGCAATGGCACGACCGGGAGCGGCGGCAACGGCGCAGGCGGGAGTGGGGCCGCCGGCGGGAACGGCGGCAGCGGCGGCAACGGCGGGGGCGGCAACGGCGGCAGTGGCGGCGTCGGCGGGAGCGGCGGCGCGGGCGGGTCGGGCACACCGGCGGGGCTCTTCGAGGCGCCGAACCCCTGGAACAAGGACGTCTCGGCCTTGCCGAAAAACGCGGAGTCGGACGCGATCACGGGCTGGCTCGAAGACAATGGCGGCTGGGGCGCGGGCTCGTTCCGGATCGATTTCAGCATCGAGCTGCTCCACGCCGACGCGAACACCGAGATGCGCACGTTCGAGACCACGAACGATTTCTACTCGCCCGATTGCGAGCACGTCCCCTACCCCGTCCCGGCCGGCGGCGCGCTCGAGGGCGAGCAGGGGTATGCGTGCACGAACGACGGCGATTGCCACCTGCTCGTCGTGCACGAGCCGACGAAGACGCTCTACGAGATGTGGCGGGCGAACATCTTGGGCAATACGTTCTACGGCGGCTGCGCGGTGACGTGGGATTTGACGAAGTCGTACCCGCCGAACCTGCGCGGCGAGGGCTGCACCTCCGCGGACGCGGGCGGCTTCCCCATCTCGGCGATGCTCTTCTCGGCCGACGAGGTGGCGGCCGGCTCGATCGATCACGCGATCCGGTTCATCCTGCCGAACGCGCGCATTCGCGACAACGTGTACGTGCATCCGGGCACGCACAGCACGGGCCCGACGTCCGGCGGCCCGAACGCGCCGCCCTACGGCGTGCGCTTCCGCCTGCGCGCAGATTACCCGCTCGAGACGCTGCCGACCGAGGGCGCCCGCGTGGTCGCGCGAGGCCTCCAGAAATACGGCATGTTCCTGGCCGACGCGGGCAACATCGCGCTCACGGCGCAGAGCGACAGGTTCACGACGCACAAATGGGACGAGGTCGGCGTGGACTCGTTCTCGCTCACGGACATCCAGCCCGGAGACTTCGAGGTCGTCGACATGGGCGACCCGATTCAATGGAGCGGGGACTGCGTGCTGAACCCGCCGTGATCGGCGTCAAAGCATCTCGGGGAAGCGGCTCCAGCGCTCCCCGAAATGCAAGACGAACGGGTTCGTCATGAGCTCGTAACGAAAGCCCTGGATGGGCGCGATCGGCACGTCCATCGGCAGATCCTCCACGCAGCCATACGAAAAGATCCAGGTCTCGATGACCTGCCCCGTCGGGGCATCCCGCCGCGCGACGCGCTCGATCCGCCATCCGGACCAGGTGACGTCGGTGATGTACTTCTGCGTGCCCTGATCAAAGACGTCCCACGTGCGCCGGACGAGCCGCCCCGCGTCGTACTCGAAATCGATCGATTGATCGAGCACGCCGTCCCCCTTCGTATCGTACTCGACGCGCGTGATGCCCCCGCTCTCGTTCCAGAAGAAGCGGTCGACGTAGTCGGGCTGTCCGTCACCGTCGGCGTCGAAGTCCCGCCGCGAGAGCCGCCCCGCCGCGAGGTCTTCATACAAAAAATCCTCGGTGACGACCTGCTCGCCGTTCATGTACACATGTTCGCCCTTCACGACCCACTGCCCCGCCGCATAGAACTGGCGGTAGACGTGCTCCTCCGTGCCGTCGCCGCCGTCGTCCCACCCCGCTTCGAGGACGAACGGCTCGCCTCCGAGATACCGGTACCGCATCACGCGGGAGAGGACCCCGTCCTCGAAAAACTCGTCCCGCTCGTGGTTGCCCGCGGCGTCGAAGAAGAAGCGCGATTCGCTCCGCGCGTCGCCCTCGGGCTTCGAGGACAGGTACGCCGCGCGGACCACGCGATCCTGGTCGTCCCATTCCCAGATCATCTCGCGGTGCGGGGTGCTGAAACGGACATCCTCGACCGTCTGCGTGGTCCGTCGGCCCTGCGCGTCATAGCCGCGTTTCACCAGAAAGACCCGCTTGCCCTCCGCCGTCCGCTCGGCGTACTGGAGGACGCGGCCGCCTTCGCCGTAATGGTAAACGGCCGTGAGGCGAAGCGCTTCGTCGAGCTGGTACTCGATCCGGTTCGTGCAGACCGCCCCGGGGACCACGTCCTCGTCCTCGTCCTCCACAGGCAGGGAATCGGCCGCGGCGGGCCCCCCGCAGCCCAAGGCGCCAAAGGCCAGCGGGAGGAGGACGAGCCTGCGGAGGCAGCGCATCCCCCGAGGGTACACGCAAAAAGCGCCGGAGGGTTCAGCCTTCCAGCACCTCGAACCGGATCCCCGCTGCCTGGAGCCGCTCGATCAGCACCTCGCCCATGCCCGCGGCCGGCGTCACGACGCCGACGTGCGGCGCGAGCCGGTCCCGATCAAACGCCAGGCACAACGCGCTCTCCGCGATCATCTTCGAAGTTTCGCCATACCCGGGATCTCCGCCGCTCACCCGCGTGAGCACGCGGCGGCTCGAGCTCCGCCCGCGGAACGTGACCTCGAACCAGCTCCGCGCGCGCTTTTCCGCGCTCGGGCCCTCCCCCGAAGGGCGGAGCCGCGAGAGCAGCTTGCGCGCCGGCCCGATCTGCGAGAGCCCCACGATCGTGCCCATCCCGAGCGTGACGCCCGCGAGCACCAGGGGCGACGAAAAGACGAGGTTGTGGCCATACCGGAAATCGGGGCCGTACACGTCGAGCGCGCGGGCGCTGCGCAGGACGATCTGCGGGTCGATCGATGGCATCGGGCAAGCCCAGCCGCCGAGCTCCGGCTCCTTGCGCACGCGCGGGCGTAGCTCCTCGACAATACGGCCGTCGGGCAACGGATCCTTGGCCCAGGGGCGCGCGTTCCCGGCAGCGAAGCCCACGCCGCCCATTTCGTTGAGCAGCGATTGCCACGTGCCGCCCGAGAACGACCCGGTCGTGCGGACGAACCCTTCGAGCGTGATGGGCTCGCCCTTGGGGAGCTTCTGCACCGTATAAAGCGCGCCAAGGTCGTGCGGGATGCTGTCGAAGCCGCAGCAATTCACGATACGAACGCCCGCCTTGCGCGCGTCCTCGTGGTGCCGCTCGATCAGGCGATTCACGAAGCTCGGCTCGCCCGTCAGGTCGACGTAATCGGCGCCCTCGCGGATGCAGGCCTCGACGAGCGGCTCGCCATGGACGGCATAAGGTCCGACGGTGGTGAGCACGACCCGGGCGGATCGGGCCAACCGCGCGAGCGAGGCGGCGTCGTCGGAGCTCGCTTCGAGGAGCGGGAGGGAGGAACCCGGGGGCAGGACGGACGCGATCTCGCGCTGGACGCCTTCGAGTTTTCCCTTGCTGCGGCCGGCGAGGGCCCAGCGGAGGGGCGTCTTCCTCGACGTCTCGGCGAGGTAATGGGCGACGAGGCGGCCGGTGAAGCCGGTCGCGCCGAAGAGGACCACGTCGTATTCGCGCTCGGTCGTCATGAGAGGCTCGATACCACGGCGGGCCCTCGGGCAGGAAGGGCCGTGCTACCCTGGCCCGCCATGAGCATCGAGCAGGCCGGAAAGCTCATCGCCGAAGCGCAGTCGGCCCTGTTCATCACGGGCGCGGGCATCTCGGCCGCGTCGGGGATCCCGACGTACCGCGGCGTGGGCGGGCTCTACGGAGATCGGGGGACCGACGAAGGGATGCCCATCGAAAAGGCCCTCTCCGGCCCGATGTTCCGGCGCTCCCCCGAGCTCACGTGGAAGTACATCCACCAGATCGAGCAAGCCTGCCGCGGCGCCGCGCCGAACGCCGCGCACGTCGCGCTCTCGCGCCTCGAAGCGCGCCTGCCCCGGAGCTGGGTGCTCACGCAAAACGTCGACGGCTTCCACCGCGCCGCCGGCTCGCGCAACGTGATCGACATCCACGGCGACATCCACCGGCTCCACTGCACCGGCTGCACGTTCACCGAGGTCGTCCAAGACTACGCCCACCTCGCCCCCTGCCCCCGCTGCACCTCCTGCGAAGAGGTGCTCCGGCCCGACGTCGTGCTCTTCGGCGAGATGTTGCCGATGGCCAAGCTCGAAGTGCTGCAACGCGAGCTCGATCGAGGCTTCGATGTCGTCGTCTCGGTCGGCACGTCGAGCCTCTTCCCGTACATCGCCGAGCCCGTCCTCGACGCTGCGAGGCACGGCACCCCCACGATCGAGGTCAACCCCGAGCCGACGGTCATCTCGCACGCCGTCGCGCTCCGCCTGCCCATGGGCGCGGTGGAGGCCCTCGAAGGGATCTGGCGGATCGTGGAGCGCAAGCCGTAGCGCCGGGGTTTCACCCCGGACCCGACGAGGGGTTGTCCACCCCTCGACCCGGACCAGGGCCAGCCCTGGACCGCTGGTGCATCGACCGCGATGCGGTCGATGCAAAGAGCATCGGTTCGCGCATGTCGGTTGCCTGAAGCGCCACGCTCGCGAAGAATCGCGCGCGTCCTTTGGCACCACATTCCGGTGCAGCGCTTGTTCGAGGAGAAGACATGAGGAACATGAAACAAATCCTGGTCGCTTTGGGGCTCGTGGCGTTCTTGGCCGGCTGCAGCGACGGCGGCAACGAGAACACGGGCGGCGCAGGCGGCGACGGCGGCAGCGGCGCCGCAGGTGGCCAAGGCGGCGCAGGTGGCCAGGGTGGTCAAGGCGGCGCGGGCGGCGCGGGCGGCGACGATCTGCAGGCCCTTTACGAGGCCGCCGTCACCGACGCCTCGACCCCGGAGGCGGACGAGATCTCCGACAAGCTGACGGAGATCCGCCCGGACAACGCCGAGCTCGTCCTCGACGCGAATGGCCGGGTGAAGATGGTCACCTGGACCTCGTACGCGGGCTACGACGCGCTCGTCGGCATGGAGACGACCGTGCCCGTGGAAGTGTGGGTCACGCCGGCGCCGAAGCTCGCGGAGTTCTGCAAGGCGACGGGCCTCAAGGGCGCCGCGCTCGACCTCCGGCTGGAGCAGCTCCTCGGCCTGCCCCCCGGAAACGGCAAGACCCGCGTCGTCGAGCTCTGGGTCCCGATGAACAGCATGTTCCGGCCCTCGCCCGACATGGAGATCGACGACAACGTTGCCCAGCTCGACTTCCCCGCCGGCACGCCGCAGACGCACATCGATTGGATCACCAACCTGCGCATGACCTCGTACGGGGACCCCGGGTATCCCTGGACCCAGCTCGGCTACACGTACGACTGGCTCCCGGGCGGCGCGTCCGAGGTCGGCCTGAGCGAGTTCGTCATCAGCAAGGGGACGATGCTCGCCGTGGCGGACGTGAAGAGCCAGGAAGAGTACTGCACGCCGTGATCCCGCGGCGTTAGCCCCACGCCCGCAAGAAAAACAGCCCCACCACGATCACGACGAGCGCCACGATCCCCCAGACGAGCAGCGCTCGGCCCTCCCCGCGCGGCTTCGCCTTGGGCGACGTTGCCCGGCCCTCGCGCGGGGCGAGCACCTCGATCTCCCGCCGCCCCGATTTCTCCCCCGCCCCCGGCGGCACGTCCTTTTTCTCCCCGAGCACCCGCAGCCACTCGGCGAGCGCGCCGATCTCCCGCGTGATCTGCGCGAGCTGCGTCTCCGTGTTGTCCGCGATCGTGCGCAGCACGGCCGGCTCGGCCTCGCCCCGCTGCTCCTGCGCCTCGCGCAGGATCGCGCCGAGCAGCGAGAGCCGCTCCAGCACCTCGCGCATCGGCGTCATCTTGTCGCGCAAGCTCGTCACCTTGCGGGCGAGGCCGTCGATCCGGACGAGCGCGTCCTCCAGATCGCGCAGCCGCTCCTGCTGGTAGGACGCGACGAACGCCTCCAGCGCCTTGCGCATGTCGTTCGCCGCGGAGAACCGCGCCTCGGCCTCGAACGCGAGCGCCTTGACGAGCACGTGGTAGAGCCCCTCCGGCATGAACGCCGGCCGCGCGGGCGGCTCGTACAGCGTCTTGGCGCGCCGCTCGATGATCTCGTGCACGCGCCCGTCGGTCGTCGCGGGGTACGGCACCGAGCCCGTCGCGAGCTCCCACAAAACCGAGCCAATCGCGTGCAGATCCGACGCCGCGCCCACCTTCTCGCCCGTCGACTGCTCCGGGCTCATGTACGCGGCCGTGCCCGCCGTGCCGGGCATGCCCACGAGCGAGAGCGAGTCGCTCTCACCTTGCACCTGATCAAAGGCCCACAGGCCGAGATCGGTGATCTTCACGTCGTAGCCCTCGCGATCGGGCACGTGCCGGACGAAGATGTTCGCGGGCGTGAGATCGCGGTGGACGATGCGGTGGAAGTGCATCTTCGCCGCGCCGCGCAGGATGGCGATGCCGATGCGGGCCACCTGCGCCGGCGGCAAACGGCGCTCGATCGCGGGGAGCGAGGCCACGACCTCCGCGAGCGTCTGCCAGGGGACGTGCTCCAGCGCGAGGTAGGCCGGCGCGACGTCGTCGAAGCCGAGGACGTCCACGAAAAACTGCTTGTGCTGCGCGAGCATCTGCGCCGCGGCCACCTCGCGGCGGAACATCTCCTTGAGCGACGCCTCGAGCTCCGGCAGGCCCTTCTGGATGACCTTCACCGCGACCCAGGGCCGATCCTTCGAGGCCTGATCGTAGGCCCGGAAGACCGCGCCCATGCCCCCGCGGCCGAGCAGCTCGACGAAGAGGAACCGCCCGCGCAGGACGTAGGGCATCGCGGCCCAGCCCTCGACGGGGCGCGGACGCTCGCAGGCGCAGGAGAGCTGCGAGCCGTCGGTGAAGGTCCGCCAGCACTCGTCGCAGACGAAGAGCAGCGGCGCGGCGGCGGCCGGGGTCGCGGTCACGGAGGGCGGCGGGCCCTCGTAGAGGTGGGCGACGCCGGGGAGCGCCTCGTTGCGGAAAAAAGGCGACGATGGGGCGCGGGGCGAGAGCGACCGGGCGCGCACCGTGGGCGTGGGCAGGCTCGGCGAAGGGCTCACCACCGCGCCGCTGTCGCTGTCCGCCGGCTTTCGATCGTCCTCGCCCTTGTCCGTCGTCACGCTCGGAGCGCCTCGGAGGCGAGTATCTCTTGCCCTTCGGCAGAAATCACGGCCGTTCTTGCGCGGGCGTGACGCGCGGGAAGGTCAGGGCCGCGCGAGCCGGAACGAGGGATCGTACGCGGAGAGCGAGGGGTACTCGAGCGGCGCCGTCGTGTCCCAGGCGAGCAGGCGCTCGCGGTAGGCGGCGAGCATGTGGGCGCGATCGGCCTCCGTGGAGCGCGCGGGCGCCCAGGCGACGAAGGACGGCAGCACGTCGAAGCCGACGTACCGGAAGACGCCCTGGTTCACGGGCGCGAGCAGCATGTTCATGTCGCCCGCGAGGCCGTTCTCCTCGTACATCGTCGCGGGCCCGCCCGTGGTGACGGAGGCCATGGCCCGCTTGCCGCGCATCGTGCCGTGGTCGTACCACCGGCCCCCGCCGTAGACGCGCTGGAACGCGAACACCCGATCCACCCAGCCCTTCAGGATCGCGGGCATCGAGAACCACCACATCGGGAACTGGAAGATCAAGGCGTCGCAGGCGAAGAGTTTTTCCATTTCGGCCTGGACCTCGGGCGCAAAGCCGTTCGTCTCGACCGCGTGGGCCTCCTCGACCTGCTGCTTGTAGACGGCGGGATCCTTGCGGCCCGTGAAGTTGTGCGGCCCCGAAACAGGATCCCAGCCCATCGTGTAGAGATCCGACACGACGACGTCGTGCCCGCCGCCCTCGAACGTCTCGACGGCGAGGCGCGTCAGGGCGGCGTTGAAGCTCTTCGGCTCGGGGTGCGCGTGAACGATGAACACCTTCATGGCGTGGCGCTCCTTCAAGAAAGACGGCGACCCCCCCGGGGGCGCCACCCGCATCGTATCAGCGGAAAAAGTCGAAGCTCGTCCCGAGCCCCTGTTCACGCGCGGCCGCATGCACGACCCGCGCGAGCGCGACGTCTTGCACGGCGAGCCCCGTCGAATCGAACACCGTGATCCGCGCGCCCTCGCGTCCCGGGCGCTTGCCCGCGAGGACCTCGCCGAGCGTCGCGTGGATCTGCTCGCGGCGAAGCTCGCCCGTTTCCAGCGGGACGTTCACCTCCCCGCTGTGCGTGGCCTGCTCCCAGTCGTCGATGACGACGCGGCCGTCGACGAGGATCGCGGGATCGAGCTCCTGCTTGCCGTGGGCATCCGCGCCGATCGCGTTGACGTGGGCGCCGTCCTTCACCCAGGCGCGCTTCACGACGGGCGCGCGCGCCGGCGTCGAGGCGTTCACCACGTCCGCGCCCGAGGCCTCTTCGAGCGAAACGACACGCCCGCGCGCCTCTTCTGCGAACACGCGCGCGGCGTGCTCCGAAACGTCGGCGCAGAGCACCTCGAACGTGTCGCCGTAGACCGCGCGATGCGCTTCGAGCAGCGTGCGCGCCTGCACGCCGCACCCGACGAACCCCACGGTCCTCGGCGCGCGCGCGGCAAGGTGCTTCGAGGCGATCGCGGCGGCGGCCCCGGTGCGCACGGCCGTGAGCAACGTCGCATCCATGACGGCGAGCGGCAGCGCGGTCGCGGGATCGGAGAGGATGTACATGCCCATCACGGAGGGCAGATCGAAGCGCGCGGGGTTCTCCGGGTGGGAGTTCACCCACTTCACGCCCGCGGCGCCGTCCACGTACGCGGGCATGGCGCGTAGATCGCCGTGGTAGGCGTCGAGCTCCAGGTAGACCTTCGGCGGCATGAGCGCGCGGCCCTCGCCGTGCGCGGCGAAGGCGGCCTCGACGGCGGCGATCGCGGCCTCCATCGAGAGGAGCTTTTGGACATCGGAGCGCGAGAGGAGGATGGTTGCGTGCGGAGGCATGGGCAGGCCGGCGATATAGATCAGCGAGCGGCCTGCTTCCACCCGGCGTGGCTCAAGGGGCCGGCTTGGCGGCGCGGGCGGCGCGGAGGTGCGCGAGGGCCCCGCCCCAGGCAACAAGCTGGTCGAGCATGCCGTGTACGGTCTTCTCGTGGTGGTCCGCCGGCTTGAAAATCGAAAAATTCTCGAAATCGGTGCGAAGCGAGAGCGCGACCTGGTTCCGGACGTGGGCGATCTGGAGCTCGGACAGGACGAGGCGGAGCTGCTCGACGGCGCGGGTGCCGCCGGCGCTGCCATACGCGACGAACCCGGCGGCCTTGTCGTTCCATTCACGATAAAGGAAATCGAGCGCGTTCTTCAGGGCGCCCGAGGGGCCGTGGTTGTATTCGGGGGTGACGAACACGTACGCGTCGAAGGAGGCGATCGTCGCGCTCCAGGCCTTCGTGTGGTCCTTCGTGTATTTGCCCGTCGACGGAGGGAAAGGCTCGTCGAGCAGCGGGAGGTTGTAGTCCGCGAGGTCGACGAGCTCGAAGCTCGCGTCCGTGCGCTTTTGGGCGAGGTCGTGCACCCAGCGGGCGACGGCCTCCGCTTTCCGACCGGGGCGCGTGCTGCCGATGACGATGGCGACTCGAATCATGCGAGGTCGATCTCCTGGGGGGGGTTGTCTCGCCGCAGCGTGCCACGGATGGGCCGGTTTTGCGGGAGAATCCGCTGCCGTTTGGCTTTCTCGTCGAAGCCACGAGGCGCACGAGCGCCCGTGGAGGGAGCTTGCCCGCCCCGCCCGGGTGCGGGTACCTTCCCCCCGGACGAGCAGAGGAGCCTCGGGTGCCGGAGGACATCGCCGCGCTTTTACGGAGAGCCCTCGCGGGCGAGCGGGCCGCGGTCCGCGCGTTGATCGATGCGCTCGCGCCCGTCGTGCAGGCCCGCGTCGCCCGCATGTTGCTCCGGCGCCGCGCGCCCCAGCGTGATATCCGCCAGGAGACGGAGGACCTCGTCCAGGAGGTGTTCGTCGTCCTTTTCGCCGACTCCGCCCGCGCCTTGCGCCAATGGGATCCCGCGCGCGGAATGAGCCTCCCCAATTTCGTCGGCCTCGTCGCGGAGCGCGAGGTCATCTCCATCCTGCGCAGCAAACGGCGCAACCCCTGGACCGAAGAGCCGATGCTCGACGAGGAGCTCGACCCGAAACACGGCGAGCAGCCCTCGGCGGAGCGGCTCTTCGAGGACCGGGAGGCCCTCGCGGCCCTGCTCGCGGCCATCCGCGCGCGGCTCGGCGACCGCGGAATGCTCCTCTTTCAATGGCTCGTCGTCGAAGGCCGGCCCGTCGAGGAGATCTGCGCCGCGCTGGGCATGACCCCGGACGCCGTGTATGCCTGGAAGAGCCGCCTCGCCAAGCTCGTTCGCGAGGTCGCCGAGGATCTCGCGTCAGACCCGGGCCTTTCGCCGCGAATCCCCTCGTCCAAGGTCAAGCCATGAAGGACGACGACCTCCTCGACGCCCTCGGGCGCGCCGCGCGAAAAGACGATCGCCTCGCCGATCCGCGCTGGGATGCGCTCGCCCGCGGCGAGCTGTCCGACGAGGAAATCAAGACGCTCGCCGAAGGCTCGGACGCCGCGCGCGACGCGGTCGAGGCCTTTCGTCCGCTCGGCGAACCGACGCGCGCGCGCCTCACCGAGCAAGCCCTCGCCGCGCTCGGCGCGCAAAACCCCGGCGCGGCCCCCGCCGAGGTCGTCCGGCGCAAGCACCCGCGACGCGCGCTCTTCGTTCTGCTCGCCGCTTGCCTGGCCGCCCTCGTCGCGTTCGTGTGGCTCGCACGAAACGACGCAGGGCCCCCGCTCCCGGCGTATGCCCTCGCCGTCGAAGGCGGGGATCGACCGTTCCGCGCGGATACACCCTCCCCCGACGAACCCCGCCTCGCCCCCGGGTCCCGGCTTTCCCTCTCGATCCGGCCCGCCGCGGACGTGCTCGGCGCCGTCGAGGCGCGCGCCTATTCGATACGAGACGGCGTCGTCGCTCCTTCTCGCCCGCGCATCGAGATCGCCGCGAGCGGCGCGATGCTCGTCACGGGCACGCGTGAGGAGCTCTTCCCCGACGTCGGGCCGGGCCGGCTTCAGATCGTGATCCTCGTGGGCCGGCCGGGGACGCTGCCCGAACACACGCCCGCCGCTGCCGAGCTCGCCCCCGAGGGCCCTCCGCGGGCCTTTCAGGTCCTGCGCGCCGCCGTTTGGCTCACGGACCCGAACGAACGATGAGCGCGCGCGTTTCCCGTTGGCTCGTGGCCCTTCTGTGCTGCGTTGCCTGCGAGGACGCGCCCGCCCCGCCCGCCCCGCCCCCGCTTCGTGTCGAGTTCGCCGGCTGCGCGGCCGTGCGCGAAGGCCCGGTCTGCGAGGTCCTCGCCCCGAGCGCGCTGACCTTCTGGGTCGAGACCCCCGAGGACGCCCATCTCTCCGCCGAGATCGACGGCGCGACGCAATCCTTCCCCACGGCGAGCGCGCCGGGAGGCCGCCGCGTGACCGTGGACGTGCCCGCGGGCAGCCGGGAGGTCGCCCTTCGCGCCACGCGCGGCGGCGCGGCTGCGGTCTTTCGGCTTCGCCTCGAACCGCTCGTCACCTCGCCGGCCCTCGACGAGGCCGAGGCCCTGCGCCGCCGCGGAAAGCTCGACGAGGCCGAGGCGAAGCTCGCCGCGCTGCCATCGGATCCTTCCCGCGTCCTTCGCCTGGGAGCGCTCCGCAAACGCGCGCGTATCGAGAGCAAGCGCGGGGCCCTGGAGCAAGCCGCCCGCCTGTTCGCCGAAGCGCTCACGGAGGATCGCGCGCTCGGCCGTGTCTCCGACGAGCTGCACGACCGCTTCGCCCTCTTCCACATGCACCTGTATACGGGCCGCCGCTTCGCCGACGCGCGCGCCGCGCTCTCCGACGTCGAGCGCCTCGCGCGTGATTTCCCCGAGGGCCGCGTGATGGCTTCGTATTACGAGGGCCTGCTCGCGCGGGAGACCGGCGACCTGCGCGGCGCGCTCGGCCACCTGCGCGCCTCGCAAGAGGCCGCGGCCCGGCTCGGCTTCGAGGCCCAGCGCGTCGACGCGCTCGAAGTCGAAGCGAGCGTCCTCTCGCAGCTCGGCCGCCACCACGATGCGCTCGCCGCCATGGATGCGGCGCGCGGCGCTTTGCCCGCAGACGCGAGCCCGTGCCGGCGCGCCGAATCCGACAACAACCTGGGCTGGGTCGCCCTGCGCGCGGACGCGGACGGGCAAGGGCCACGCGCGCCGGAGCCTCCGCTCCGCGCGGCGCTCGAAGGTTTCCGCAAGGAATGCCCGCGACCGGCGGAGGTCGCGAACGTCCTCCTGAACCTCGGCCTGCACGCGATGCATCGAGACCACCCCGAGCAGGCGCGGGCCCACCTCGAAGAAGCCCGGCGCGCCGCCCCCCGCGTGGATGCGCGTTTCGAGGCCTGGGCCGCGGTGCTGGACGGCCGCATCGCCCTCGCCAAGCCGGAGACACGCACGGCCCTCGCGCCACACGAGCGAACGCGCGCCATCGGACGGGCCGCGCTCCTCTCGGACGTGGAGCTCGAAGGTGCGCTCGGCCGCGCGCGGGCGCTCGAGGCGCTCGGCCGGACGGACGATGCGCAGCGCGCGTATGCCGAGGCCGACGTGTTGCTCGACGTCGCGCTCCGGGCCGTCCCGCTCGGCGAAGGCCGCGAGACCTTCCTGCATGGCGCCGAGCAGGTCACGCGCCTGCGGGTCGAGTTCCTCCTCGGGCGGGCCGAAAAAGCGGATCGCGGCGCGCGCGACGCGTGGCTGCGGGAAGCGGCGCTCGCGGCCAAACACGGCAAATCGAGGCTCTTGCGGGCGCTCGGATGCGCGGCGCCTGCCTCGCCGACCCGCCGCGAGGCGCTCGATCGCTCTCTCACCCGATACCAACAAGGGCGCGCCGCCCTCGAAGCGGAGCTCGCCGCATCGTGGCGGCTGCCGGGAAACCGCCTCGACGCGGCGCTCCGCGCGCACGACGCGCGTATCAAGGACCTGCGCGCCGCCCTCGACGACGCGCTCGCGCACCTTTGCCCGCACGACCCCGATTCCACGCGAGGACCCTTCGTCCCAGCCCCCTCCGAGGTCACGCTCGTCCACCTGCCCACGCGCCGCGGGTGGACCGGCTTTGCAATCACATCCGACGCGATCGTCGTTCACGACGCTGTGGGCGCTCGGCCCGACCTTTCGCCGTCCCGCCTCGCCGAGGCGCTGCTCGAGCCCTTCGCAGGCATCCTTCGCGGCGCGTCGCGGCTGCGGCTGATCACGCATCCGTCGCTGGATCGGCTCGATCTGCACGCGCTGCCCTTCGAGGGCGCTCCGCTCGGCGCGCGCCTGCCCGTCGTGCACGGCGCGGGATTCGACCGCCCGCCGAGGCCCCCTTCGGAGGGCCCGCGGAAGGCGCTCGTCGTCGCCGATCCACGCGGCAACCTTCCCGGCGCGCGCGAGGAGGCCCGCGTGGTCGCCGCCGCGCTCCGCGCGCGGGGCGCCTCGGTCCTCTTGCTCGAAGGAGAGGCCGCCACGCACGCCGCCGTGGT
Organism: Polyangium fumosum; assembly: GCF_005144585.1. GTDB lineage: Bacteria > Myxococcota_A > Polyangia > Polyangiales > Polyangiaceae > Polyangium > Polyangium fumosum. The sequence continues at coordinate 121,627 of NZ_SSMQ01000023.1, forward strand.
CGCGGCGTTGACGGATCCGGCGACGCACCTGTTTCACTTCGCGGGTCACGGGATCTACGAGGGCCGTGACGGCTGGGAGAGCGCCTTGCCGCTCGCCACGGGCGCGCTCGCCGTGGCGGACGTCCTCGCGCTCGCGCGGGTGCCGGCCGACGTCGTGCTCTCGGGCTGCGATACGGGCCGGGCGGGGACGAGCGCCGCCGCCGAGGGCCTCGGGCTCGGGCAGGCCTTCGTCGTCGCCGGGGCGCGGGCCGTCGTCGCCTCGACGCGCCCCATCGAGGACAAGAAGACGCTGCCGTTCGTGCGCGCCTTGTACGGCGACAGCGCGGGGCCGCTCGACCTGGTCGCGGCGCTCCACCACGCCCGGCGCGCGGCGCACGAGGGGGATGGGCCGAGCGACGTGGCGAGCTTCCGACTCCTCTCGCCTTGAACGATCTTTTTTCCGAAGCCGCGTCAGATGGCCGCTCCCCGCGGCGAAGACCCAGGATGCGCCCGAAGCGCATCCCCATGCTTATGGTCTCCCGACGCACGCTTCTCCGCCCGGGCCGAGGGCCCGGCGTCCTCTCGGCCTTCGCGTCTTTCGCGACCGCTCTCGTTCTTTCGACGAGCTGCTCTCCGGAGCCCCCACCGCTGCACGACGTGTCCCCAGGGCTCTCGCCCATGGCGGGCGGGACGTCGACGCCCACGGCGGGATGCGCGGGCCTGCGCTGGGTGGGCCTGTCCACGACCGGCGCGTGCCCAATGCCACCCCCGGGCTGGGTCGGCGGGCCGGCCTTTGGCGTCCCCGCGGGCAGCCCGCCCTTGCCGCCGTACCTCGCGGATTATTGCCTCTATTCATGGACCGCGCCCGGGCTGCCTGCGGCGGCGGACGTGAACAACCTCGGCGTCCAGCTCGCGGGCGCGGGTGTCCTCGGCCTGGCGGAGGATTGTGTCGTGGTCGGGCCGCTCGCGGACGGTTTCTCCGACGCGTCACGCGAATGGCTGCACGCCGAATACATGTCGCGGATGGGCAGCTTCGGTCCGCTCACGTTCGGGAGCAAGCGGCCGGCCGAAGTGCGCATCGCGCTGGCCGACTCCTCGCCCGACGACACGGCGGGGACCCTCCCGCTCGGCACGCTCGACCATGGTTATCTGCTCGGCTGGCTCGCGAAAGACCTCGCCTGCCCCGCGGGCGGCCCTTGCGCGGCGCGCGTCACGACCGAGCTCGCCCTCCCGCGGATCGACGCCGAGAAGGCGGACTTCACGAAGGGGGGCCTGGTCGGCACCCGGCTCGACCTGGCCCGCGCGATCGTCATGGCCGTCGAGCGGTGGAAAAAAGACCGCGCCGATCACCTCCTCCTCGGCGCCGGCGTCGATCATCCGCGCCTCGTCGTCAACCTCAGCGTCGGCTGGGAGCCCGCGCTCGGCTGCGACAGCAATCCCGCGTCGAATGCGGTCTCGGCGTCGGTCTACGATGCCCTGGTCCACGCCCATTGCCATGGCGCGGCCGTCATCGCCGCCGCGGGCAACGACAGGGGCGGCCCGAGCCCTCCCCACGGATTGGTCTGTCCAGCCGCCTGGACGGTCGATGCCGGGCCGACCTCCGGGACCTGCACGTCCCTCGAAGGAACGGGGTACACGAATGCCTTCGCCGGTGGCCTGCCCCTGTTTCCGCCGGGCCGCGAGCCTCCGCTGGTGCATGCCGTCGGCGGGCTGGAGTATGCGGATCGACCCATTGCACGGACGAGGCCGGAGGGCATGCCGCCCCTCGCCGCGCTCGCGCTCCAGGGCGTCGCCGCGGGGCCGTCGCGGCCCTTCCCCGCGCCGCGCACGGGCACTTCGCTCGGCGCGGCGGCGGTGTCGGCGATTGCCGCGGCGGCGTGGGCCTACCGGCCGAGCCTCTCCGCGGGGGAGCTCCTGGAGCTCGTATACGCATCGGGCGAACGAACCAACCTCGTCGCGGACGTGCCCTCGCCGGCGGAGGTGAAACGCCCCTCGCTCTGCGCCGCGATCGCGGCAGTCTGCTCGCTCGGGAACAACGCCGCGTGTCCGCCCGGCCTCGCCTGCGCGCCCATCCCGCCGCGATTCGACCAGAACCCGCCTTTGTTCCCGGGTGGGCTCGCGCTCCTCGACGCGGCGTTCGAGGACGCGCCCGCGTTCGTGGCGCCTCCGCCGAGCGACGACCCGGCGCCGAGCGAGCAGGTTCCGAGCCTCGCCATCCCTCCGTGGGTGCGTCCGCAACCCGACAGCCCGCCTTGCGGCTCGTGTGTGATTCACTTTGGCTCTGTCCACGACCCGGCCTGGCTCGTGGTGGAGCTTGATTCTCGTTATGGCCGGGAGCTCACGGACATGAGCTTGATCCTCTCCGGCGTGACCCCTGCGGGGACGCTCGCGCGGGTGACGGTGGGCCCGCTCGGGCCGGCGCAGATGAACGGCCTGACCGGGCCGTTCCGCGTGACGGGGATCCAGCGCTCCTCGCTCGCGCGCGTGAGCTCGGCGGTGCTCTCGTGGCAGTCCACGGACCCGGTGACGGGCGAGGTGGGCTCCGTGAGCGAGCAGATTTTGATTTCCGATTGAACGACCCCCTGGTCTTGCCACCGGCCCGTTGGAAGAACTGCGCATCGCGCAGTTCTTCCACCTTCGGTCCAGGCCGCGCCTGGTTCGGGTCGAGGGGCGAACAGCCCCCGCGGGGTCCGGGGCGGCGCCCCGGCGCGGCGGCCTGCGCGAAGGCTCAGGGACTCCCGCAGACCTCGTTCGAGTCCACGCTGTCCACCCCGCCTGCCTTGCATTGCGCGCGATAGCAGTAGACCGTCACCGACGAATAAGCGCCGTCGTCGTGTTGCTCGATCGTGCTGCCTCCGAGCGTGTAAACGAGCGAGAAGGCCCCGCCGTTCTCGTTGCGGTAAAGGAGGATCTTGTCGCATCCCGCCGCGGTCCACGTGACGTGGAGCGCGTCTCCCATCGGGATGACCTGATCGAGCACGGGAGGCTGCGGCATCGGGGGCGCGTCGTACACGCGGGGCCACACCAATCGACCCGGAGCCCCCTCGGTGCCCTGCTCGGTATGGCACTTGTTGCAATCGCCGTCGGTCTGCGGCCCGGTCATGGAGCGCGTGACTCCATTCGCGACGAGCCGCGCCGAATACGGGACCGGCACGCCTGCCACGACCGCGCTCGACATGAAGTTGCCGGCGGCGTTCGGCAGGAGCGTCATCGTCACCTTGCCCGTCGTGTCGAGGATCTCCACCTTCGCGCCGGGCGGCGGCGGGCTCAGGCAAAGATCCTTCTCGTGGAACGCGGGAAAGACCGTGCCCATGAAGAAATAATTGAAATCCGAGGCCTGGGTCTTGTGACATGCGCGGCACGCGAGGCCCGGGTTCATCTGGGCCGTCGACGTTGCGGCCGGATCCCAGGTCTTGCCGCTCGCGCACGTGGTCTCCGCCGGCTTGTCGGGAATGGCCCCGCACGACCCCGCCGGCATGCCCGCGGCCACCCATTGCTCGAAGACTTCCACCTGCTTCGTCGACGCGGGGGGTTCCGACAAGGGCGGCATCGGCGCTGCTGGCAAATGCATTCGTTCAAGGCTCCGTTCCCCGACGGTCTTGCCAGTGTCGCCCGCGAGCGCGAGGAAATCGTGCCGCGTGACGAGGGGCATGGGCGCCCCGGCCGCGACAGGGGACGCGTGGCAGCTCACGCAGATTTCTTCGAGGACCTCACGCACGTCGCAGGGAAGCTCGTTGGGTCCCAGGTCGACGCCGGCGTCCGGCGCTTGCCCCGTCGAGGACGCGCCCTGGGGGTCCTCACCCGAAGGAGGGCCGCCCGACGAGCAACCGAGGGCGGACACCATGAGGAGAGAAAAAAAGGAGAAAGCCGTTTCTCGGGCGCGCATGCGCGGGAGTATCACCGACGGCGCGCCGCTCGGCCATGCGGCGGATTGTCGCATGGCGCGCGGCAGACCCTGTCATTGAGGAAGCGCGAGACCCGGCGGAATGTACTCGCAGGGAAGCTTCCCGCTCGGCGGCCTCGGCAATGCATCCACCTCGTCGAGACACGAGACGAGCGCGGTGGGCTCGCCGCCGCCCGCGCCTCCGCTCCCGCTGGAGGAGCCGGAGGAGGACGAGCTGCCGCCGGTGCCACTCGAAGAGGAGGTGCTCGTATTCTGCGCGGGCTCGTCGGAGCAGCCCCACAGACAGGCCACCGCGGTGGCCAGAAAGAGCCAATGTTTCATCACGGCCCCCTTCCGGCTAGTAACGAACCCAGATTTCGTCATTCGCCTTCACGCCGTCCGCGGACAGCAGGTTGACGCCTTGCGTGCCCTTGATGAGCTCGACGGTGGCGTCATTGAAGCTGTAGGCATCGGAGCCACGCCAGACGATGAGCGCATCCTTGAAATAGATGCTCAAGTCGGGGATGTCGGCGGGCACGGTGAACTTGTTCCAGCCCGGGAGGTGATCCGGGACGAGGGCTTGCGCGGCGGCGGGCTCGCCCATCTCGCCGGGCAGGGCGACCCATTCGGCGTACGAGAGGGTCGCGTCGGCGGCGCGGCAGACCTGATGAATCTTGTAATAGATCGAGGTGAACGGCGCGGCGGGCAGCTTCGCGCGGAAGGCGATCTTGTAATAGTTCGTGTCCTTGGGGAGGGCGTCCGCTTCGTCCTTCTGCCACGTCACGCTCGTCACGAGCGCGGTGTCGACGGCGTCATAGGTGAGCGAGGTCTTGCCGAAATCACTCTCCATGGGGCGCACGGAGGTCATACCTTTGGGGATGTCGACGGTGATCGCATAGGTGTCCGCCCCCTCGCAGCCGTGGCCGACGCCGAGCTCGACGAGGAGGGTCTTTCCGGCGATGGCCGTCGGGGCCACCGCGGCGATATGGGCCTGCGCCGAGGCGCTCGCGGCGAGCACGCCCGCCATGGCCAGCGAGCCGAGAACCTTGTTCTTCATTTTCATGGTCTCCTTCGATAACGGAGGCCGAGGACTAGCATGACGGGCGTAGGGCGATGGTGCGTCACGATGTCGCATGGACGCCTCCCGCCTCTTGTTCTACGAGGGGCGCCGTGCTTGATCGATCTCGGACTTTCAAGGTGGATCGTTATGCGTTCGCCGCGCTCGTGCTCGTGCTTGGGATCACGGGCTGTTCACGTCGCGACGAGGGGGCCCCGGAGCCGGGGCCAAAGCCGGTCGCCTCGGCGGCGCCGCAGGGGACGTCGGCGCCGGGGAACCACGAAAAGGCCCCGGCGGCGAACGACGCGGAGCCGCAGCCCGATTTCATCAAGCATCCGCCGGTTCACCTGAAGCCACCGTGTGCGAGCACGAGCGCGGCGGCGGCCAAGGACGGCGGCAACCGTTGCGTGACGCTGACCCTGCGTTGCGCCGAGCTCGACCGGGGCGAGCCCGTGTGGCTTTTGACGAGCCCGGCCCTCACGAAGGTTCGGTTGCCCGAAGGCGCAAAGGGGCTCCGGGTCAGCGCCGAGGACGAGGTCTCGGCGACGGTCTGCTGCAAGGCGCCGGCCGCGGAGAAAGGGCCCGTTCAGGCGCAGATACGGCTCTTCACGGACGACGTGGCCGGCGCGACGCACGCGTTCGAATGCCCTTGAGGGCCGCGGTGGCAGCGCGCGGATGCCGCCGGCCTTGTCTTCGCGTCTCCAAACGTCCTAGGCCCCTCGCGTCACCGTCGCGCGCGGGTCTCCAAAACGTTCGAACACCCTCGCGTCACGCTTGCGCGTGCCGGTTCGAACGTTCGGACTCCCTCGCGTCACCGTCGCGCGCGGGTCTCCAAACGTTCGAAACACCCACGCGTCACGCTCGCTTCTGCCTCGCCAAGCGTTTGATCCCCCTCGCGTCACCGTCGCGCGCGGGTCTCCGAACGTTTGGAGACCCGCGCGTCACGTTCTCCCGCCCCCCTTGGAACGTTCGAACACCCTCGCGCGCCAAAAACCTGCGCACGAGAACACAGGCATGCGTAGAGGGACATGGTAGGCTCCGCGCCGTGAGCCCTCCGGAGCCTTCGCGCAGCCTCGCCGTCTCGTCGCGCGCCTTCGAGCACCCGGCCAAGACGCTCGACGATGCCGTGCGGCTCTGCGACCCGTTCACGCCGCTGCATCCGAAGGAGGACGAGGATCTTCGCCAGGACCTCCAGAACGTCCGCGGCGGCGACCGCCTGGCGCTCGTCGCGCGGAGCATCCGGCGGGCGGGCGGCATCCCCACGTTGCACCTCCTGAGCGGCCATCTCGGCAGCGGCAAGACGACCGAGCTGCTCCGCATGCAGCGGCGCCTCGCGTCTGCGGAGGGCGGCGGCTCGCCCGTCGCGACCCTCTTCCTCGACGCCGACCACATGCTCGACCGCACGAGCGTCGACCTCGAAGACATCCTGCTCGCGTTATGGGGCCTCGTGTACAACGAGCACCCCGCGGCGGCCGCGAAGGTGCTCGTGCCGCTCTGGAAGAAGCAGATCGGCGATAGCCTCGGGACGGTCGTCAAGAACCTGCCGAGCGGCATTCCCCAGGCGATCCAGAAGGTGCTCGATTACATCCGCGTCCAGGGCATCGAGCAAAAGCAGGTGGTGCGCGCGTCCCTCGCGTCCGTCGTCCCCGCGCTCATCGAGGGCTTGAACCAGGCGTTCCAGACCATCCGCGAGACGCCGCCGTTCGACACGTCGGAGCCGCTCGTGGTCCTCATCGACAACCTCGAAAAGCTCTCCGAGGGCCAGCGCGCGGGCGTGGAGCGGCTTTCCCTCGACCGCCTCGTCGCGCTGAAGGGGCTCGACGCGCACCTCGTGCTGACGGTGCCGCTTTATCTCTGTTATGCGGCGGCCGGGGCGGGCCTCATCGGGCTGTACGGGGGCAAGGTCGTCGTGCTGCCGATGATCGAGGTCGGCAAGCGGGTGGCCCTGGGGGGAGGTGACAACCCCCTCGGCCTGCGGGCGATGGTGGAGCTCTTGCAACGCCGGGTGCGATTCGATCTCCTGTTCGAGGAAGGCGACCAGGCGGCGCTGCGGATCGCGCGGGCCTCGGGCGGATGCATCCGGCACGCGCTTCGCATCGTGCTCGACGCGGTGAACGAGCACGACGATCCCCCGGTGACGGCGGCCTCGGTGAACCGCTCGATGGCGGGCGTGCAGGCCGATTTCGAGCGCGCGTTGCCCGAGCCCTACGTGCCCGTCCTGAAGCACGTGGCGCGGACGAATCGATTCCCGGACGATTGCAAGGAAGACGTGAAGCGCGACCTCTTGCGGCACCTCTTCGTGCTGGAATACCAAAACGGGGATCCGGAGCCCTGGTGGGGCGTGCATCCGCTGGTCGAGACATGCCGGAAGTTCCGCGAGCACCCCTGACCCGCCCAGGGCCGCTCGCGTGGCTCACGGAGGAATCGGAGCACGGCCTCGGCGTGCTCCGCCGGGGGCTGCGGCGGGCGAGCTCGTTTGGGTTGTTCGTGGTGCTGGCGTCGGATGCGGCGCGGGCGGAGGTGTTGTGGCGGCTCCTGGAATGGAGTGGCCAGGAGGGGCTCCCGCCCTTGACGTTTTTTCCGTGGGGCGCGGAGGCCGCGGAGGCCGTGGACGCGTTTCTCCTGGCGTCGGACCGGACGAAGCCGCTGGCGGGGGCGGTGGTGCCTTATGCCGAGGTCTTGCTCGACGAGAAAGGCGGAGAGGCGCTGCGATCGCTCAACATGGCGCGCGACGTGCTCGGGCGGCTGATTGCGGGGCCGCTCGTGCTCGTGTTGCCGGAGGCGAGGGCGGGCGACTTCGCGCGCGGGGCGGATGATTTGTGGGATGTCCGGGCGGGGACGACGGTCGTGGAGGCGGAGGCGGGCACGGAAGCGGAAGCGGAAGCGGCGGCGGAAGCGGAAGCGGCGGCGGAAGCGGAAGCGGCGGCGGAAGCGGAAGCGGCGGCGGAAGCGCTGCGTCTACGAGAGATCGAGGCATCGGGGGAGGTGGCGCCGGGGGCGCTGGCGGATGCGTGGCTGAACGTTGCAACGGCGTTCCTTCGAGCGCATGCATTCGAAGAGGCGATGAGCGCTGCGGAGGCAGCGGAACGGCGCGCGAGGCGTCGGATACACGACTGGGGTGATCAAGGCGTTGCAGATCCGGGCGCACGTGCTCCAGTTGATCGGCCTGCAGGAGGAAAGCGTACGTGTGTCGAGGGAAGCTCTCGCGCTGTCCACGTCCGCGGGCCATCGGTTGAGCATGGCAGTAAGCCGTTTGAGGCTGGGAAAAGCACTCCATGCCATGGGCGCCCTGGAAGAGGCGCTTGTGCACCTGCAAGGAGCCCTCGAGGACTTCGAGGCGCTCGACATACCGCAAGGGCGGGCAGTCGCTCTTGATGAAATCGCCGACATTCATCTTGCTCGCGGTCAGCTCGACGAAGCCCTGCGCATCCGACGAGACGAAGAACTCCCTCTCTACGCGCGCATCGGCGAGGTGCAAGGTCTCGTTATCAGCCGCACCAAGGTTGCAATGACCCTCCTCGCCCGCAACGCCCCCGGAGACCGCGAGGAAGCCGCCCGGCTCCTCCGCCTCTCATACGCGGACGCCGAGCGCCTTCAACTGCCCCAAGCAGAGCAGATCCGCAAAGTCCAGCAGGAGCACGGTCTTCCTCCAGAGGACCCCCCTCCCCGCCCGTAGCCCGCTCCTCCCCCTCCCGCCGAGCCCGGCGCTCCGCTGCACGACCGCGGTCTCGATCCCGGACAGACAACGTCCGCACCACTGTCTTTTGTCTTGCCCGACCCGTTCGTCCTCCTGAATCATTGAACTCACCTCATCGCAGGAGGGGTTTTCCAATGAGACGAGGGGATCTTCTCGTCGCGGCGCTCGTCGTCGCGGCGCCGGGCGTCGTGTTGCCTGGGTGTTTGTGGTCGTTCGGGGAGGATGAAGCGCAGGGCCGCATTTGTGCGGCGCCTGTGGAAGGCAGTGAGTTTTGCGTCTCGTCAGGCGAGGGGCCCGCGAGCGCGTGGAACCAAGCGGCGGCGCACGGATCGCTCCCCATGCAAATGTAGGCCGAGCGGCCGGAGGGATGACGCTCGACGCGCTCGTGACGAGCCCGGGCGACATGGAGCGGTGGCTCGTGGATATGGAGCGAGCCCTCGGGTATGTACGCGACGAGCAGCGGAGCGCGGAGCCCTACAAGGCGAGCATGGCGGGCCGGCTCCGGCACCTGCTCGGGTCGGCTCGTATCCAGCAAAAGGAACTGCTGGAACAAGAGCCGATCGACGCCGTGGGAGGCTTCGAGGCGGCGCTCGCGGAGAAGGCGATGAGCGATAAGGATCCGCTCGTCGCGGAGATCGCCGTGGAGACGATTTCCATGGGCGCCGTGCAGGGCATCCTCGATCGAGTGACGCAGGATGTCGGGCCGCTCTCGGCTGCTTATGCGGACCTCGCGGCGGATTTCGTGGCGTATCGGGAGACGGAGTCCGCGGAGCTGGATACGTATATCAAGCTCGTGGCGAAGGCGTCGATGGCCACGGTCCTCGAGCTCGACGGGATCGAGACGGTGATCCTCGAAGCTGCGCATGACGCGAGCGCAGGGCCGCAGGAGATGGTGCTGCGCGCGATGAAGCTCTCTGCGGAGACGGTCCAATTCGAGGTCACATCGCAGGAGACGCTCTCGCGCCGCACGCTGATTTCATGGTCACGCACGGCGCGGCGAATCCGGACATGACCGCGAGCGCGCAGCGCTCGATCCACGCGATGCTCGGGTACGTCGAGCGGCGCGTGCGCCGAAGTGATCGGGCGGCGCTTTCGCTCCTTTTCGGGATCACGATGCGCAGGCAGGCGCTCGTGTTGCTCGACGAGAGCCAAGCCGTGCGGGACACGGTCGCGGAGGCGAAGATTGCGAAGGCGGAGGCGACCTTCCAGGAGAGCGCAGAGGCGCAGGTGCTCGCATTTGAGAAGGCGCCGCCGCTCGGGCTGAAGCTGTCGATCCCGTACCTCGCGAAGCGATATGGCGAAGTGACGGCCTTCTTGCAGATGCGCCCGCTCTGCGAGTTGCCCTCGTCGTCGTGGCGCGAGGCCGGCTGCGCGGCGATGCGCCCGCATTTCAAGGCGGCGATGACATACCGCGCGACCACGTTGCCGGGGCTCGTCAAGACAGGGATCGCGACGATGAACGCGCAAGGCGTGGGCGGCGCGCTGCTCGACGCTGCGGCGGCGAAGCTCGCGGCGGGTGATGTGAAAGGGGCTGCCGTTTTGCATGATGCCGCGTTGCGCGGCGCGGAGGGAGAACGCGTCGAAGGCCGCGAACCTCGCGGAGAGGCTCGATCTGCTCCAGCAGCTCGACACGGAGCTGCACGACCTCGTGTCGCGACCGCTCGACGAGATCAGCGAGGTGGACCTCGATGCGATTCTGGAGCGGTATGGAGACGTGGTCGACGAGGCCACGCGGGCCGCGCTTTCGCAGCTCCTCGCGGATCTGAAGAAGAGCGTTCAGGATTTGAAGGACGAGCTCGCGAACTTGCTCGATCATTTCGGCGCGCAGGCGGACGCGGTGGCGGATCTCGTGACGGGGGAGGCGCGGGCGGCCGGGTTTTCGCCGGACGATCCGTGGGAGTATTCGCTGACGTCGTCGGAGGTGCCGTGGGTGGAGGTGCCCGATGTCTCGGGCGCGGCGGGGGCGTTCGAGCCGGGGAAGGATCCTTATGCGGCGTATGCGGACGCCGTGATCGAAGCGCTGTCGCAGGATGTACAGGGCGGCAAGGTGGTCCTGCGCGGGGACTTCGTGACGAACGTGCGGGCGTGGCGGTCGAACACGGCGGCGATCGAGAAGGCGCTGGCCGCGCGGGTGAGTGTTTCGCAGGCGGAGACGAGCGCATTCTTGCAGGCCCAGATCCGCGTCACGGATTTCGTGCGGCAGTACATGGATGCGTCGGATTGGTTTCTGGATTCGCCGATCCCGCCGGATGTCCGGGCGCAGGTGGATGGGGTCCTGAAGAATGCTTTCGCCGATCTCGCGGAGCAAATGAAGGAGAGCCTCAACGTGTGGGAGGCGATCGCGCTCGGGCCGGAGAAGGGCTCCTTCATGGAGATGGTGCGGGCCTTCGCGGGGGCGATGTCGACGGTCGGGGATGGGGCGGCTGCGTATGCGGAGGTCATGCAGACGCTGGTGCATGCGTCATCGCGGATTGCGATCGGATTCGTGCCGTATGCGGGGCCGGCGCTCGATCTCTGCGAGGCGGTGACGGGGAAGCTCTTGTGTTTGCCCGGGGGGAAGGACCTCACGACGGGAGAGCGCGTCTTCTCGGCGATCGGGTTCGGGATCGGCAGCGTCATCGTGCCCATGAAGGGCGTGAAAAACGCGGGGGTGAACCCGGGGGCCAAGGAGGTCGCGCAGCAGGTCGTGAACCTGGGGGACGACCTCGGCTTGGCGCTCCAAAACCGCTTTATCACGAAATGGAAGGGGCTCGGGGTACAACACGGGAGCGTCGAGCTCATCACGGACTTCGCGAACGAATTCGAGCGGAAGGCGATCCTCCACTTGATGAAGGACAAGGGGCACAAGGTGCTCGGCGTGGGGGGCAGCGTGCGGGACGCGCTCGGGATCGCGAAAACCTCGCCGGTACCGGACTTCGCCACGATCTCGAAAACCGACGGGCTCGTCCTCAGCGAGGTCAAGGCCGTCACCTCGGGCAGCGTCGATGTGACGAAGGTGCTCAAGCAGCTCAACAGCGCCGTGACGACGCTCAAGGGTAAAAACCTCGACGGTCTCGTGGAGAGGGTGCAGATCATCGCACCCAAGGGCGCGAGGTACAAGAACGACTACATCCCGAAGGACGGGAAGCTGTTCAACTTCAAAACCCAAAAGTTCGTGGCAATGTCCGCGAGGCCCGACCTCGTCGTTCACGTGTTGGAGCTGTGACCGAGCCGAGGGGCGCCCGGTTTCAGAAAGACGTTTGCCCACGACGTCGAGCGTGGTATGGGCGGCCTGCCTCCACGCAAGGAGCCTCGAACCATGAGCGTAGTTTCCGAACCCGATGTCTATGCCTATGCCGACGAGGCAAACAAAATCGATGCCTATGTAGCTGCGCTGTCCGCCCTGCACACGCGGCCACCGAGCTACGTACACACGTGGCAAACACAAAACATCCACATATCGACGCTAGGGGTGGAGGAGGAGATCTACCGCGACCCCATTTCGCTAGAAGAGATGATCAAACTGATCCGTGCGCATCTCACGCCGACATCGGAGGCGACGGCGCACGTGACCGTCCACATGCCCGGCCAGGATTGGTTCGCCAATCTGTCGGTTCTTTGCCAGGCGGCAAGGTATGGCAGCGAGGAGTTCGCCGTCCAGCCGCTCACGGTCAACTACGGTCGCACTTACATGTTTCTGACCGAAGTGGAGGTCGCCGCGTCGCACGAGGCGTTGTCGGTCCCCGTCGGGGCGGCGATGCTCGCGCGGTTCGCTCAGCAGGACATCGAGAACATCCTCCGCCGGTTTTGCGCGCCCGACGCGAGCGGGCGCGTCAAGGCCGGCGGCGTCACCGTGCGGGACAAGGACCGCAGGATGGAGGGTTTCTGGTGGAACGCGCCGCTCGAGCTGTCGGCGACGTACAACGTCGACCTCCACGTGGCGCGGGACGTGGCGCTCTCTTGGCTTTACCTCCACGAGGGCGATCGGGTCGAATACATTGCGGGCCTCTCCCTCGACGCGCTCGCGGCGCGGGTGGAGGCCGCGCCAAAGCGGACCACGATCGGCCTGGCACCGACGACGAAACTCCTCATCGACCACCTGGGGGAGGACTCCGATGCCTCCGATCACGAAGAAACCCGCGGCCTGCACGCCGGAGCCATCCGCCGCGTCCCCCGCGCACGATTGCCGGAAGACGAGGAACTCTCCCGCGAGCAAGTCCTCGCCATCCTCCAGACCCCGCCGGAGGTATTGTTACAGGCGCTCGAAGCCGCCGCCGCCGTACCGGATGAACCATGGGTGGAGGCGGAGCGCCGCGCCCTGGAGGCCCTGGAAGCGACGAAAAAGACCGAGCAGAAGGTCGTCGTCAACGTCGATACCTACGCGCATCGGTGCTTCATGGAGCGACACGCCCCTTATCATGTCCGCCGCCTGGAGACGGGCGGGGTCATGATCGCGACCCACTGCTACCGCCACCTCTGGCCCCTCTGGTCGGAGGCGCTCGCGCTCCTCGGGATTCGGCCGTAAAAAGCTCCGCTCTACGCGCGCATCGGCGACGTGCCAGAGAGCCGGACTGTTCTAGCTTTCGTCGTCGGCCGCACCGAGGTCGCGATGACCCTCCTCGTGCGCAGCGCCCTCCGCCGAGCCCGGCGCTCCCCTGCCATGACCCCCGTGTAATCCTCGGGCCCGGTCTGCGTCAGCAGGGGCGAGGGTTGCGACCCTGCGGCGGCCGCGTGATGGATCGGGGCCCCGCACCCCTGCGAGATCGCACGGAAAGGAGCTCGGAGTCACCGCATGAAGACCACGCTGGGCCTGCTCGTCCTGCTCTTCGCGTCCGCTTGCAGCGGGCCGGAGGTCCCTTCGGCCTACCAGCCCACTTCTCCCGCATCTCCCGCGGCGCCCCCGGCGCCCCGTCCCCCCGTCGCGGCCGTCCTCGTGGCCTCGGATCCGCTGGAGGCCGGCGTCTGCGTGCCCGGAAAACCCTGCGTCCTTCCCGACGCCCAGGGCGCCGCGGAGGACAAGGGCGGCCACGACCACGGAAACCACGGCGGCCACGACCACGGGCATCACGGCGGCCACGGGGACCACGGCGGCCACAACGGCCACAACCATTGACCGGGTGAACCTGCCATGACGACGAGGCCTTTCTTTTCGTTCTCCGCGCTGGCGCTCGCCCTGGGCCTGTCCGCCGGCTGCGCGAGCGCGTCGCTCCCCCAGCACGTGGGCGAGGTGAACGACCTTTTCGCGGCTCGAAACCGGCGGGATCTCGCCGTCTCCGTGCCCGGCGAGGACGAAGACTGGGAGAAAACCGCCGCCGAGGTGCCGAAGCTCCTCGGAAAACCGCTCGACGCCGACGGGGCCGTGCGGATCGCGCTCGCGCAGAACCGCGAGCTGCGCGCGGCGTTTTACGAGATCGGCATCGCCCGCGGCCGCTTCGTGCAGGCCGGCCTGCCGCCGAACCCCGAAATCGATCTCAGCGTCCGGCGCCCGGACGATCCCACGCAGCCGCTCCAGCTCGACATCGGCATCGAATACAACCTCAGCGGGCTCTTGATCCTCCCGCTCCGCAAGGGCGTCGCCGAAGCCGAGCTCGCCGCCGAGCGGCTCCGCGTCGCAGGGCAGGTCCTCGAGATGTCGTACGCGGCCCGGACCGCGTTTTACGCCGTGCAGGCGCGCCAGCAGGAGCTTGATCTCCGCGTCCGCGCGCTCAAGGCGTTTCAGGCAGGGTTTGCCGCCGCCGAGGAGCTGCATCACGTCGGCAATCTCCCCGAGGTGGATCTCGCCAATCAGCGGGCCGCGGTGGAGGCGGCGCGCGTCGACGTCGCGGAGGCGGAGAACCGGCTGCTCGATGCGCGGGAAACCCTGCATGTGGCGCTGGGGCTCTCCGGCGAGCAGACCCAGTGGAGCATCGAAGCGAGGCTCCCGGATCCGCCGGCCGAGGCGCTCGTGTTCGAGCGGGTCGAGGAGCGCGCCGTCGCGTCGAGCTTCGAGTTACAAGAGCTCGACGCGCGCATGCGCGCCGCCTCGAAGCGCGCCGGGCTCGCGCGGACCGAGGGCAACCTCCCGCATATCTCGGGCGGCTTCCACGGCGAGCGGGATGCTTCCGTGTGGGAGATCGGCGGCCACGTCACCGTGGGGTTACCGATTTTCGATCGCAACCAGGGCACGGTCCTCAGCGCGCGCTCGGAGTTCGGCGCGCAGCGCGAGCGATACCTGGCGACCGCCACGGCGCTCCGCGCGACCGTGCGGACCGCCCTGAACCGCGTCGAGTCCACGGGGCGGCGCGCACGCCATTACCGCGAGGTCGTCCTGCCCGCGCGGGAAAAAGCCCTCGCGGAGACGGTGCTCCAGTACAACGCGATGCAGGTCAGCGTCTTTCAGGTCCTCGACAGCCAGCGGCAGGTCACGCAAACCGGCCTCACCTACGTCGAGACGCTCCTCGATTATTGGAATGCGCGCGCCGCGCTCGATCAGATCCTCGCCGGCCGCCACCGCGGCCTCGCGCTCGGCCCCGCCGGCGCGGCGCGAAACAACCTCCCCACGGGCGGCGACAGCGCCGCGGCCGGGCACTGACGGCAAGGAAGAGACACCATGGATCGCCGCAAATTCGTTCAATTCGGGGTCGCCGCCGGGGGCGCCTTGCTCGCCTCGCAAGCGTTCGGCCAAAACGCAAAGCCCGGCGCCGCGCCTGCGCGCCCCGCGCCGAAGCGCGCCGTGTTCCCGGGCGGACAGGTCGCCGTCACCACGCCGAACGGCGTGACGCTCCCGCTCAAAGAAAAGGACGGCTTGAAGATCGGTCACCTCGTCGCGATGCCCGTGAAGCACACGTTCGCGCCGGGACTGGAGGGCGATTGCTGGGGCTACAATGGCCGGACGCCGGGGCCCACGATCGAGGTCGTCGAGGGCGATCGCGTGCGGATCTACGTGACGAACAAGCTCCCCGAGCCGACCACGGTGCACTGGCACGGCGTGATTCTGCCGAACGGGATGGACGGCGTGTCCGGCCTCAACCAGCGCCCCATCAAGCCCGGCGAGACGTTCGTCTACGAGTTCACGTTCCGGCACGCGGGGACGTACATGTATCACCCCCATTTCGACGAGATGACGCAGATGGCGCTCGGGATGATGGGGATGATCGTGGTGCACCCGAAGCGGCCGAAGGGACCGGCGGTCGATCGGGATTTTGTGCTCATGACACACGAATGGAAGATCACGCCGGGCTCACGCCGGCCCGATCCGAACGAGATGACCGATTTCAACGTGCTGACCTTCAACTCGAAGGCGTTCCCCGGGACGGAGCCGCTCGTCGTGGGCCGCGGCGAGCGCGTGCGCATCCGCTTCGGCAATCTCTCGGCGATGGATCACCACCCGATCCATTTCCACGGCCTGACCTTCGAGACCACGTGGACCGACGGCGGCGAGATCCCGGCGGCCGCGCGGCACCCCGAGACCACGGTCCTCGTGCCCGTCGGCAGCACGCGCGTCATCGAGTTCGTCCCCGACGAGCTCGGCGACTGGGCGTTTCATTGCCACATGACCCACCACGTGATGAACCAGATGGGCCACGGGATGCCCGTCATGGTCGGCGCGAATGCGCGGAAGATCGACCCGCGGGTGCAGAGCCTCGTGCCGAGGTACATGACGATGGGACAAAGCGGCATGGGCGACATGGCCGAGATGGGCATGCCGGTGCCGAAGAACTCGATCCCCATGGGCGGCGGGCCCGGGCCCTTCGGGTCGATCGACATGGGCGGGATGTTCACGATCCTGAAGGTCCGCGACAATCCCGAGACGGCGGATCCCAAGGGCTGGTATACGCATCCGAAAGGGACCCAGGCGGAGCGCGCGGAGGAGGCGCTCCTGAAAGCGGATGGAATCGATCCGGAGGCGACGTTTGGCTGAGCGCGCGTGCGGATCGAGGGGCATGGCCTCGTCCGCCGCCGCCTGCGCGCGCCTTCAGCCCCGCAACACCACGCAGCACGAGGTAGCCGTCGCGGTGATACGAGTCGACGAGGTGCCCGATGTCCATGCCCTCACCCCAGCGCAGGGCCGAGGTCGCGTCGGGGTTTCCTCAAGTTGTCGGCTGCGACGAACGCCACGGCGGGCCCTCCCCTTCAGCTCGACTTCGGCTCGATCGTCGGGGAGGCGTTCCCCAGGCTCGCCTCCGGGCGGGCTTTGAATTCGAGGGTCACGGCCTTCGAGAGCCGCACGACGGAGCCGGGCCGGATCGGCGCTTCTTGGTCCGGCGCGACCATCCGCCCGTCCACCTCCGTCGGCTGGCGCGAGACAGGGCGCAGCACATACCCCTCGGGTTTGCGCCGGAGCTCGAAATGAAAACGGCTCACGAGCTGTTCGAGCTGCTTGTCTTGCAGCGCGAGGACCACGTCATTCGCCCGCGTCCCCTCCTCCCCGCGGAGCCGGCCGAAGCTGATGATGTCCTGCCGCGGCAAAACGAAGGTGTCGCCGGTTTCGCGGAGGACGACGCTGCCGGGCAAGCGGTGTTCGTCGCGCCAATCGAAGCGAAAGAGCACGAGCGCCTCGGCGTGCCCCCGGACGACCACGGGGGGAACGGGCCAGGCGCGCACGCGCATGCCGGGCGGCGACTCGCGCAGGGCCGCCGCCGAGAGGCGCAGCTCGCCGGGCTCCGCCGTCGAGGCGATACGCGCGCACAGGTTCACGGAGTCGCCCGATACGATGACGCCGTCGGTCAGCACAGGCCCGGCGTGCACGCCGAGCCGCACCACGAGCTGATGATCCCGCGACCGGGTCCCGTTTTCCTGCGAGGCGCGCTCGAGGAACGTGACGAGCCCGGAGACGGCCTTTTCGACGTCGGGAAAACAGGTGAACGCGCCGTCGCCCGCGACGTCGACGATACGCCCGCCGAACCCGTGGATCGACTCGCCCAGGAGATCGTGATGGAGCTGCTGCAGCGCCCGGCCTGCCTTGTCCCCGAAACGCGCGAAATAGGCCGTCGAGCCGACGATGTCGGTGAAGCCGAGGGCGAGCGGCTTCTCGAAGCGCCGCGTGAGGACCTGCGAGAGCTGGGTCTGGAGCCGGATGATTTCCGTCAGGCTCATCGCATCGAAGTCGAGCTTCATCGTGGGCCGAACCAAGGTAGCTCGAAAGATACGTCCCGCCTAGCCTTTTAGGAGGCACGCGCGGGGGATGTGTCGATCGACCCGAGGACCCGCTCCAGCGTGGCGAGGTCGACGGGCTTCACCAGGTGCGCGGTAAAACCAGCCTCCCTCGCGCGCCTGCGATCCTCCTCGTGGCCGTAGCCAGTCAGCGCGATGAGAATGGTCTCGGCCTGCGCGGGGTCACGCCGGAGCGCGGAGGCGACCTCGTATCCGTTCATCCCGGGCAAACCAATGTCGAGCAAGACGACCTCGGGCCGGAAGGTGCGCGCGGCTTCCAGCGCGGCGCAGCCATCGAGGGCCGTGTGGACCTCGTGCCCCGCGATTCGCAGGAGCATCGAGAGGCTCTCCGCGACGTCGGTATGGTCGTCCACGACCAAAATGCGGCGCGGCCCCGCGGGGCAGCCCCCCGCCGGAGGCCTCGGGCCCGACGGCAGGTCCGTCACCGGCAAGGCCGGCAGGCGGACGATGAATTCGCTCCCCTTCCCTCGCCCCTCGCTGCGGGCCTCGACCGTGCCGCCGTGCATTCCGGCGATGTTTTTCACGAGCGTCAGGCCTGGCGCTCGATCATCGCCGTGGAGCGCTCGACCCGCGGATCGGCCATCCCGACGATCCGCAGGATCTGCGCGGCGCTGCGGATCGGCGCCAGGGGATTGCGCAGCTCGTGGGCGAGCATGGCCAAAAACTCGTCTTTGTGGCGGTCGGCCTCGCGGAGCGCCTGTTCGGCCTCCTTGCGGGCCGTCACGTCCATGAAAATGCCCTCCCACATGGTCTGGCCCGAAGACAGGCGGCGGAGGCCCGAGCGGCAATGAATCCACACGAGGCTGCCCCAGCGCGTCCACAATCGATATTCACAATCGAACGGGGCGAGGCCACGGACGGCGGCGATCTCCTGCGCGGCCACGCGAGCGCGGTCGTCCACGTGCACGAGGCCATAAAGGACGGAGGCGTTCGCGAGAATCTCGGCAGGCGTGAAGCCGAGGAGCGGCTCGACGCCGGCGCTGACATAAAGAAATCGCCGGTGCCCCTGGGCGTCGGCGAGGAGCTGGTAGATCGCGCCCCGCGGCAGGTTGTCGCTGAGGGTCCGGAGCCGCTCCTCGGTCTCGCGCAGCGCCTTCGTGGCCTGTCTGGACTCGGTCACGTTGACGATGGTCGCCACGAAGCCCGTGATCCGGCCCTCATCGTCGAGCTCGGGATCGTACGCGCACCGCATGACCTGCGGGCCCAGGTCCTCATAAGGGATTTCGATCTCGAACTCGACACGCTCGCCGCGAATGGCAGCAGAAACGTGCGGCTCGATGGCCGCATACGCGAGCTCGCCGAGCATGTCGCGGATCTGTCGGCCGACGAATTCGCTCTGCCGGCGGCCGAAGCGGGCGGCGTAGGGCTTGTTGACGTACTTGTAACGGCGGTCGGCGTCGCAATGGGCGATCAGGACGGGGATGCGGTCCGTGAGGAGGTGGAGCTGCCGCTCGCGGTCGTGCTCCGCCTCCTCGACCTGCTTGATGTCGGAGCGGTCCCGCATGATCTGGGCGAAGCCGCGGAGGAGCCCAGCCTCGTCCCGGAGGGGCGTGGCGACGCCGGCCGACCAGAAGCGCGTGCCGTCCTTGCGGACGTGCCAGCGATCGTCGTCCCCGCGCCCGCTCGCCAGGGCCTCGTCGCGCTCGTGCTGCGGTTTGCCGCTCCGCACGTCCTCCGGCGTGAAGAAGAGGTCGGAGGACTGGCCGAGGACCTCGTCCTCGCGATACCCGAGGAGCCGCTCCGCGCCCTTGCTCCAGCTCAGGACGACGCCGTCCGGGTCGGTGATGAAAAGGGCGTAATCGAGGACGTTCTCGGCGAAGAGCCGGAACATCTCGCCTTCCCACGCCCTCCTCTCCGCTCGCTCGTGTTTGGTCACGAAGCCCCGCCCTGCATGTAGGGCGAAACCCGCGGGAACGGTCAGGACCGCGCGGCGCGAAAGGAGCGCGCAGGCGGGCGGGGCGCTCCGAGCGGATCAGACGTCGAACGCGTCCGCGTCGCCACGCGCGGCGCGCGCGCGGAACGCCGCGGTCTTCGCAGCCGCCACGCTTTGCGCGGCATCCTCCGCCAAACCCTGCGCGCGCCCCGTGCGTTCGATCTCCTGGCGGAACGCGCGCAGCGCGAGGATCCGGCTCGTGACGGACACGAGCACGGCGAGCGCGAGGAAGACGATCATGAAGGTCGTCGAGATGTTCCACACGGCAAGCCCCGTCGCGGCGAAGAAGCACACGGCCGAGAGGAGGCGCGATTGCTGGATGGTCTGGGAGTAAACGCCCTGGGCGCGCGCCACCACGAGCTCGGCATTCGCGAGCGTGGCCGCCTTCTCGCTCTTCACCGCTCGCTCCGGACGCGCAAGCGTCAAATCGCCCCGCGTCTGGACATTCGGCAACGTCGTCATGGCATCCTCGTTCGTCATGTCGTGGGCCGTCATCAATCGATGGTCGTTTCTAAGCGATGCGGTGGCCTCGGCTGAGCGTCGGCTGCCGCGTGGAGGGAGGCTCGACGCTGAGGCCGGGAATGAAGCTCAGCACGGTCGCCGTGAGGATGAACGCGCCTGGCGCCAGGAACGCGAGATACCCGCCGACACGCACGGCCGGCACCATCAAGGCCGCGCCCGACGCGAAGGCGATGATCTTTCCGCCGCGCAACATCGCGCCCTGCAGCGCCATGCGACGGGCCTCGCCGCGCGAGAAGAACGAGCTCGCGAGCTGGACGCCGAGCTCGGTCGCCGGCCCCGTCATGTGGGTCGTGCGGACGGCGAGCCCCGTGGCTGTGGAGACGGTCGCGTTCTGCAGCCCCATGGCGAAGCTCAGGAGCGACAGAAGCACGAAGTCCTTCGGCTGCTCGACGGAGGCGCCGAAAGGCCCGAAAAGCCCCACATGGCCCGCGATCGCGACGCCCCCGAGCATCAACGACACGAAGATCAGCGGCGCGGCATGGAGCGGCTGCTTGCCACGCTGGTGGCGCCTCTGGAGCACGATCACCGACGACATGGCGCCCACGATGAAGCAGAGCACCACGAGGCCATATTCGGCCATGAGCCCCCACAACCCGGCGTCGATGCCGAGCTGGGTGGTCAGCCCCGTGATATGCGTGACGAACCGCTGGCAGGCCAGAAACGCGCCCGCATTGACGCTCCCCGCGGCGAGCGCGAGCAGAAGCCAGCTCGGCGCGTGGCGCATCGAGAAAATCGTGGGAGGCGTATGAAGCGCGACGGACATCAACATCCCTTCGTGTGGTGTTCGATGGATAATCCACTCCGCGGAGCCACCAGCGCTTTTTCACGGAACGTGCCAGCGACGGATCCCGCACGAACAAGGGGGGCGCCGCGCGGGATCCGGGTCCTTCGTCGGGCCCCACCGACGCCGGATCGACGGCCCTCACCGACAGTGTCGGGGATCAGCGACAATGGCGCCGGGCCGAGCTCCGTGTCAGCTCATGTCCGGCACGATCCACGATCCACGTATTCCCGGCTTTCGTCCTCTTTCGGAGCTCATTGATGCGGCTCGTCTCGCGGCTCGTCCTCTCGCACGCGCTCCCCGTCGGACTCATGGTCTGCGCGCTCGTCGTCATGCTCGGCTCCCTCGCCCGGATCAGCTCGTCCCTCAAAGAGGTGCGTGACGCCGAGCTCGGGTCGCTGAACACGGAAGAGGCCGTTCACCGCGCCGCGTGGGCCGTCGAGATCGCCGTGCGGCACGGCGCCGTGGACTGCGAGCACGGGCGATCGTCCGAGGACGCCGCGCGTGTCATTCAGCAGCGCTTGGATGAGCTCGCCGCCGTCCTCGAAGCCGCGGGCAAACCCGTGCGCGAGTCCATGCTCGAGCCCGTCCGCGGCTACCAGGCGCTCGCCGCCCGCGTCTCGACCGGCGATACCTGCGCCCACCTGCTCACGACCACCACGCGGCTCGAGCGCGAGCGGCTCGACGAGAAGCTCACGGATGCCTGGATTTCGCGCATGTTCGAGCTGCACTCCGCGCTCCTCCGCAAGGACGAGGAGTCGGGCCGCGCCGCCGGGTCGGCGCTGTCGAGCGGCATCGTGCTCGCGCTCGTGGCGTGCGTCGCGTCCGTCTTGCTCGCGCAGCGGCTCGCCCGCACGGTGACGCAGCCGCTCGCCTCGCTCTCGTCGAGCATACGCAGCGTGGGGCGCGGTGACTTCACCGTCACGGTCGAGGCGAAGGGCCCGCTCGAGGTGTACGAGCTCGCCGAGGAGATGGAGGTCATGCGCCGCCGCCTCGCCGAGCTCGAATCCCTCAAACAAGGGTTCCTCGCGTCCGTCTCGCACGAGATGCGCACGCCGCTCACGAAGATCCGCGAGGCGCTCGCGCTCCTCGCCGACGGCGCGGGCGGCAAGCTGAACGAGCGGCAAGCGCGTATCGTGGAAATCGCGCAGGTGGCCTGCGAGCGCGAGATCCGCACCGTGACCACGCTGCTCGATCTCTCGCGGCTCCGCGCCGGCGCGCCCCTGCAACGCAAGCCCGGCGCCTCCGTCGACGAGGTCCTCTGGGCCGCGGTGCGCGACGAGGACATCGAGGCCCGCGAGCGAGGCGTCCTGGTCGACGTCGAGACGCCCGGCGAGGCGGCCAAGGCCCTGCTCGACATGGTGCTCGTCGAGCGCGCCATCGCGAACATCGTGCGCAACGCCGTCGCCGTTTCGAAGAAAGGCCAGCACGTGCGGGTTCGTCGGGACCTCGTACCCGAAGGCCCCGGCGGGGCCGCCGGCACCTGGGCACAGATCAGCGTCGCCGATCAAGGGCCGGGCATTCCGCCCGAGATCCGCTCGGTCATCTTCGACGCGTTCGTGACGCACAGCGTGGACAGCTCGCCGAAGCGGGTGGGCATCGGGCTCGGACTTGCGCTCGCACGGGAAATCGCGCGGGCGCACGGCGGCGACATCGAGGCCGCGGACGACCCGGCGGGCGGCGCGGTGTTCCGCATGTGGCTGCCCCTCGAAAACGCCGATCCGACGTCGCGCGCCCTGCCCCCGCACGTGTGATAAAACCCCGCCCGAGGGGGAATCCCATGCGGAAGGACGAGCTCGACACCACCCCGCGCCCGCACATCCTCGTCATCGACGACGAGCCACACCTCTGCGAGCTGCTCGCCTACCGCCTGGAGCACCACGGCTACCGCGTCAGCACGGAGCTGTCGGCCCGCGGCGGGCTCGAAGCGCTGGAGCAAGCGAACATCGACGCGATCATCCTCGACCTGCGCCTCGAAGACGCCGACGGCATCGAGGTGCTCAGCGAGGTGCAAAAACGCTCGCCCGATCTGCCGGTCATCATCCTGACGGCCCACGGCACGATCGAGACCGCGGTGCTCGCGATCCAGCGAGGCGCGTACGGATTCCTGACGAAGCCGTTCCAGGACTACGAGCTGCTGCAGAAGCTCGCGCAGGCCATCGAGAGCGGGCGGCTCAAGCGCGAGGTGGCGGGCCTGCGGCGCATCGTGGGGGACACGTCGAGCGACATCCGGCTGCTCGGCACGAGCGACAACATCGCGGCCGTGCGCGAGCGAATCGCCCGCGTGGCGCCCGCGGACGCGACCGTGCTGCTGCTCGGCGAGTCCGGTACGGGCAAGGAGCTCGCGGCGCGGTCGCTCCACGCGCTCTCGGCGCGCAAGGCGCGTCCGTTCGTCGCCGTGAACTGCGGGGCGCTGCCGGCGGAGCTCCTGGAGAGCGAGCTCTTCGGGCACGTGCGCGGCGCGTTCACGGGCGCGAGCCGCGACAAGGACGGCCTCTTCGCGGCGGCGCGCGGGGGAACGCTCTTGCTCGACGAGATCGGCGAGGCCCCGGCGCCGGTGCAGGTGAAGCTCCTGCGCGTGCTCCAGGAGAAGCGTTTTTCGAAGGTCGGATCCGCGACCGAGGAGGACGCGGACGTGCGCATCGTGGCCGCGACGAACCGCGATCTGCGCGCCGAGGTCGCCGCCGGGCGCTTCCGGGAAGATCTCTTCTACCGGCTGCACGTGGTGCCGATCGTCATGCCGCCGCTCCGCGAGCGCACGGACGACATCCCGCTGCTCGCCGAGCTTTTCCTGCGCCGCGCAGCCGCGCGGTACGGCCTGCCCGAGCCCTACCTCTCGCCCGACGCGATGCGCGTGCTGCTCGCCCATTCCTGGCCGGGCAACGTGCGCGAGCTCGCGAACGTCATGGAGGGCGCCATCCTGCTTTGCCAGGAAGAACGCATTCGCCCGCAGCACATCCTGGCGACGCTGGCGACGCCCGCCCGCGCGCCCGCGCCGCTCCCCGGGGAGACGTCGGCCGAGACGAGCGAGGAGGAGCCGCCGTCCGGGCTCGCGAACCTCGATCCCGAGGCGCCGCTGCCGCCGCTGCGCGCCGCGCGGGACTCGTTCGAGCGCGCTTATCTGGTCGAGGCCTTGCGCCGCGCCAGCGGCAACGTGAGCGCCGCGGCCAAGCTCGCGGGGCGCAACCGCACCGACTTCCACGATCTGCTCCGCAAGCACGGCCTCTCGGGCGCCGATTTCAAGGCATGATCTTCACACGGCGGTGAACGCCGGACGACGCGCTCGCCCGCGGCGCGGCGCGGCCGAGCGCGTATGCGACGCCGCTGCGCAAGCTGCCGAGGAGCACGATCGCGCCGAGATCAGCGCCGAGATCCACGAGCGTCCGCGCGACCTCGGGCCGCATGCCGGTGATCACGGCCCTGGCGCCGAGGAGCCCGATCGCGCGGGAGGCGCGGACGAGCGCCTCGGCCACGGCGGCGTCGACGACGCGCACGCCGGTCACGTCGAGGATCACGGTGGTCGCGCCGTGCTGCTCCACGCCGGCGAGCAGCGTGCAGAGCAGGTGCTCGGCGCGCGCGGGATCCATGGCGCCGATGAGCGGCAGGAGGACCACGCCCTCCGCGATGGGGATGAGCGGCGTGGAGAGCTCGAGCAGCGTCGCGCGTTGCGCCTCGATGAGGCACTGCGACAGGCGCGCGCGCTCCTCCTCCATTTGCTTGCGCTCGGTGATGTCGCGCAGCGTGCCTGCCATGCGGATGGGTTTGCCGTCCGCGTCGCGGACGAACACCTTGGCGCGGCTCATGACCCAGACCCAGCCGTTCGATTTGTGCCGCATGCGATACTCGAGGTGGTAGGTCCGGAGGCGGCCTTCGAGGAAGCTTTGCAGCGTCTTCCACACCTCCCCGGCGTCGTCGGGATGCATGAGCGAGCTCCACGTCTCGGCGTTGCAGGGCATCTCGCCGGGCGCGAGGCCGAGCATCTCGAACCACGTCGGGCTCATGAAAGCCTCGTTCGTTCGGAGATCCCAGTCCCAGCCGCCGTCGTCGCTGCCATCGACCATCCAGCGAAAACGCTGCTCGCTCTCGGCGAGCATCCGCGCACGCTCGTTTCCCTCCGCGATCTCGCGCTCGAGCTCCGCGACGCGCGCTTCGAGCCGTGACACGTCCGCTCGCGCAGCGCTCTCGGACCCATCCATGAGCCACCTCCCCCCGTTTGCCCCGGTGTCATGAAAGGATCGTGCGCCGGCGAGGTCAACGGGAATACGATTGCGAGATCACCGAAAAAACGTTCCGTCTTGCACGGCATCCTCCGATCTCGGATACATGCACGCATGGGTCTCTCCCGTTTTGTCTCGCCCCTCCTTTGCGTGGTGCTCCTCGGCGCGTCCCTGTCGGCTTGCGGCGGAGCGGCTTCGCCTTCGCCGGACGTGGCCACGTCGGGTAAATCCCGAAAGGCGGGCACGTCCGCGCGCCTCGAAGCCGATCCGCGCATCGGCGTGTACACCTCCATTCCCTGGGGCTTCGAGACGAACTCGTTCTGGATCGAGGGCCCGACGGGGCTCATCGTCATCGATACCCAGTTTTTGCCCTCCGCCTCGGCGGAGCTCCTCCAGCAGGCCGAGTCCGTCACGGGCAAGAAGGTCGAGCTCGCGATCGTCTTGCACCCCAATCCGGACAAATTCAATGGCACGGCCACCTTCCAGGCGCGGGGCATCCGGGTGGTCACGTCGGCGCAGGTGCTCGCGAAGATCCCGCACGTGCACGAGATCCGGACGCGCGCCTTCGCGGCGCGGTACGCGCCCGATTACCCGAAGGATCTCCCCAAGCCGGAGAGCTTCGGCGACACGACGCAGGAGCTCTCGGCCGGCGGGGTGACGGTGAAGGCGCACGTGCTCGGCCCGGGTTGCTCCGAGGCGCACGTGGTCCTCGAATACGATGGGCACGTGTTCGTGGGGGATCTCGTGGGGCAAGGGACACACGCCTGGGTCGAGATCGGCGAGACGGAGGCCTGGATCGAGCGGCTCGCGGAGATCGCCGCGAAGAGCCCGCGGTTCGTTCACCCGGGCCGGGGCAAGACGGGCGGGGCGGATCTGCTCGCTTGGGAGACGGGGTATCTGCGGCGGCTGCTCGACGAAGTGGCGAAGGAAAACCCCACGATGCCTCCGCCGGCGGGGGCGATCGATCGGGTCAAGGAGCGCATGCGGAAGGCGTACCCCGGGCTCGATTACGACGTTTTCCTGGACGTCGGCCTCGAAGAGGTCTGGCAAAAACAAGCCGCGAAGGCGGCCGCGAAATGACCGGCCGCTCCCCCCGGACGGCATGACGGACCTACAGCGGCACACATGAGCTGCGCGTTTCCTCCGTTCGGGTCGGAGCGCGCGTGTCTTGACGCACTGCGGAAACCTTCACGAAACATGCGGGGGTGTATCGATCGAGCATGAAGGTCGATACGGGCGACACCGCCTGGCTCCTCGTCTCCACGGCCCTCGTGCTCTTCATGACGCCGGGCCTCGCCCTCTTCTACGGCGGGATGGTGCGGCGCAAGAACGTGCTGTCGACGCTGATGCACGCCTTCGCCGCGCTCCCGATCGTGACGCTCCAGTGGGTGCTCTTCGGTTACTCGCTCGCGTTCGGGCCCTCGATCGGCGGGCTCGTGGGCGGACTCGGCTATGCCGGGCTCGCCCCGCTCGCGACCGAGGCGCGCGGGACCGTGCCGCACCTCGCGTTTTGCGCGTTTCAGATGATGTTCGCCGTCATCACCCCGGCCCTCGTCGCCGGCGCCTTCGCGGAGCGCATGCGGTTTCCGGCGTATGCCGTGTTCGTCCTGCTCTGGTCGACGCTCGTGTACGATCCGGTCGCGCACTGGGTCTGGAGCGAGAGCGGCTGGCTCTTCAAAATGGGCGCCCTCGATTTCGCGGGCGGCACCGTCGTGCATCTCTCGGCCGGCGCCTCGGCGCTCGTCTGCGCCGTGGTCCTCGGCAAACGCGTCGGATACCCGCACGAGCGCCACCAGCCGCACAACCTCACGATGACGCTCACGGGCGCGGGGATCCTCTGGTTCGGCTGGTTCGGCTTCAACGCGGGCAGCGCCCTCGGCTCCGGCGCGCTCGCCGCGCTGTCGATCGTCACGACGCACGTCGGCGCGGCCGCGGGCGCGCTCGGGTGGATCGTGGTGGAATGGTGGCAACGCGGCAAACCCACGGCGCTCGGCGTCGCCTCGGGCCTCGTCGCGGGGCTCGTCGGCATCACGCCCGCCGCCGGGTTCGTCTCGCCGGCCGCAGCCGCGGTCATCGGGTTCGTCGCGGGCGCGGCTTGTTATTTCGCGGTCGTAGGAAAAGAGCGGCTCGGGTATGACGACGCCCTCGACGCCTTCGGCGTGCACGGCGTGGGCGGCGCGATCGGCGCGCTCCTGACGGGCGTCTTCGCGCAGAAGGCCTTGAATGATGCCGGCCGGGACGGCGCGCTCGCGGGCAACGTCGCGCAGCTCGGGCCGCAGTTCGCCGGCATCGTGGTCGTGGGCCTGTATGCGGCGATCGTCACGTGGCTCCTGCTCAAGGCCATCGACAAGGTGATCGGCCTGCGTGTCGCCGAGGACGAGGAGCGCGAGGGCCTCGACGCGACCGAGCACGGCGAGACGGGCTACGCGTCCTGATCGCGGAGGATCGGCGCGGACGGCCCTCCTTCGCGACCTTCCTGCGCGAGGGGCAGCGTGAATGCGAACGTGCTGCCCCTGCCGATTTCGCTCTCGACCCAGATACGCCCGCCGTGGGCCTCGACGAGCTGGCGGGCAATGAAGAGCCCGAGCCCGAGCCCCTCGACCTTCGTGCCCGTCCTCGCCCGGTAATACCGCTCGAAGAGGTGGGGCAGCTCCTCGGCCGGCACGCCGCAGCCGCGATCCCGCACGGCGATCACGATCTCCACGTCCTTCGCCTCGATGCCGATCGTCACGATCTCCTCGGGCGGGGAGTATTTGAGCGCATTGCTGACGAGGTTGACGAGGATCCGCTCGAAGCGCGCCGCGTCGAGGATCACGGGGGGCAGCTCCTCGGGCGGGCGCTCGAGCCGCAGGCGCGCCTGATCCTGCGTCGTCCACGCGCGCGAGACGATGTCCTGGATCAGGGGCAGGAAATCGAAGGTCTCGGTGTGGAGCAGGAGCTGGCCCGAGTCGAGCCGCGCCGAGTCGACGAGGTCGTCGATCATCGAGGCCATGCGCCTGGCGCTGCCGACGACGCGGTCGACGACGGACACCTCGTGGTCCATCCGGGCGCGCGAGAGCATGCGCCGGAGCATCTGCGCGGCCGACATCATCACCGTGATGGGCTGGCGCAGGTCGTGCGAAATGGCGTGCAGCACGTCCTCCCGCGCCTTCTCCAGCCGCCGCAGCTCGGTGATGTCGCGCGCGACGACGACGCCGAGGGAGATCGGCCCCTCCCCGTCCTGCACCGCGCTCGTGCTCACGAGGTTGTGGCGGCGGGAGCCATCCTGAAGCTCGATCACGTATTCGACGTCCGTGATGGTCTCGCCCCGCAAGAGCCGCTGGGAGGGGTATTCTTCCCAGGGCAAGAGCGCTCCGCCGGGCGAAAGCAGCCGCATGTGCGTCAGCGCCTCGCGGACGTGGGAGACCAGGACGCCGCTGAGCGCGCGGCTCGCCTGGTTTTGCAATATCACGTGGCCATGGCCATCCATGACGAGCACGGCCTCGGCCATGCTCCGGAGGAGCGCGCGTAGCTCGGCGGCCTTGCGCTCGGCCTCCGCGCGCGCGGTCGCGAGCGCGTGCTCCATTCGTTTTCGCTCGGTGATGTCCGAGAACACCCCCACGGCCGCGACGATACGCCCTTCGCGATCCACGACCGGCGCCACGCTCATGCTGACCTCGACGCGCTCGTCGGGGCTCCGCACGTACGTGTACTCCTCGTCCCGGATGGTCTCGCCCCGGAGCGCGCGCGTGAGCGGAAACTCCTCGACGGAGCACTGGTTGCCCTCATGGAAAAAAGCGGCGCCCTCGCATTCGGCGAGGGTCGAGGCCTGCTGCGGGGCGCCGGCGATGCGCGCGCTCTGTTCATTCGTGAGGAGAAACCTGCCCTTCGCGTCGACGATGTTCACGCCCGAGGGCATCTGCCGCAGCACCGCTTCGAGCAGCCCGCGCTCGGTCTCGATCCGCGTGAGCAGCCGTTCGCGCTCCACCGCGGCCTGCCGTTCGGCCGTGACGTTGCGGACGACCGCGACGACTTGATCGTCGAGGAGGGGCAACATGCGCGCCTCGAAAAAGAGCGTTCGCTCGTCCCACGTGAGCTCGTATTCCAGCGTGAAGGGGACGCGGGTCGTGAGCACCTCGTGGATCGCGGCCTCGCACCGGCGGGCGACCTCGGGCGGCAAGACCTCACCGACCCGTTGGCCGAGGATCTCGTCGCGAGGCACATAGAGATCGGCCAGGCGACCTGCCCTGCAATCGAGGTAGGTGCCCGCGGCGTCGAACCGGAAATACAGATCGGGCAGCGCCGAAAAGACCGCCTCGAGCTCCTTCGTTTTCCTCCAGAGCGCGTCCTCCATCTTCTTGCGCTCCGTGACATCGCGGGCGAACGCCGCGATCCCGACGATTCGCCCCTCGGCGTCGCGCTGCGGCGCATAAAAGGCGTCGAAGCAGCGGCGCTCGTCGCCGATCGGGAGCCAGGACTCGCGCTGCACACCTTTCCCCGTCGCGAGGACCTCCTTCTTGATGGCCGTGAGCTCCTCGGCCGACGCCCGCGGAAAAACTTCGAAGTCGGTCCGGTCGATCAAGTCCTGCCGACGAAGGGGCGGGCAGAGGTTGTAGACTTCGGTATAACGGAGGTCGAGGTCCTGATAAAAGACGATGTCCGGCAGCGCGTCCACGAGGTGACGGAATCGCACTTCGCTCTCGCGCAGCGTGTCCTCGGCGCGCACGCGGGCCGTGACGTCGCGGAGGAGGGCATACGCGCCTACGATCGCGCCTGCGTCGTCCCGGATCGGGCTCGCGGTCACGGCGATCAGCCGATCGGCCGCGCCGGGCACGTCGAACGAGAGGATCTCGTCCACGACCGACGCACCCTCGAGCGCCCGCACCAGGGGTGTCTCCCCCCAGGCGAGGATTCGACCGTCCTTCCGGCGCACGGTCGCCTCCGCGATCACGAGCCGGATGTCCTCCCCGGCCTGGAGCGGGCGCCGCACGAGCGCTCGCAGGGGATCCTCGGCGAACGCGACGCGACACGCGGCGTCGACCACCAGCACCCCATCGGCGATGGGCGCGAGCGTGGCGCCGAGGGAAGACAGGTGTTCGATGGATCTGGGCAAGGCCCCCCCGTCCCGCGAGGCCCGTCCGGGACGCCCGCACGAAGGCTCGCGGGGGCCTAGACCCTACCAGGAAAACCACACGGAGAGTAGCGGAATGGGGGGAGCCTCGGCACGCCCCAGCACACCGAGGGCTCGCCACGAGCCCTCAGGGCGAGAGCTCGCCTTCGGCGGCCGGCTGCGCCGAGGGAGAGGACGGGCGCGTCAGCATATCGAGCGCCTTTTTCACCGAGCCAACCGCCCCGGCGAGGTACACGATGTCGCCGGCCATGAACGGATCGTTCGGGTCCGTCTGTTCGAGGAGCTTTCCCCCGCGCCGCATGGCCACGATGAGGGCCCCCGTTTGCCCACGGACCCCGAGCGCAGCCGCAGATCGGCCGACGGCCGCGCTCGTCTCGGTGAGGAGCGCGCTCTCGATTTTCAGCTCGGCGAGATCCCCGTGCTCGCCGAGGACACGCCGCGGAAGGGTCTGGGCCCGCTCGGTCGTCTGCGTCGAGGCGCGGACCTCGTCGATCCGCTCCTCGATGACGTTGCGAGGGATCTCGAGCCAGCGGAGCAGCCGCGCGAGGATCTCCACGCCGCCCTCGACCTCCTCGGCGACCACGTCGGTCGCGCCCATCGAGAGGAGCGGCTCCTTTTCGAGCATGTAACGCGCCCGCATCAGGATCGGCACGTCCTTGGCGACGCGCTTGGCCGTGTCCACCACGCGCTGGGCGGCTTGCGGGTCGTTCATGAGGAGCAGGAGCGCGCGGGCCTTTTCGAGGTGTGCGTGCCCGAGCGCCTCCTCGCTCGTCGCGTCGCCGTAATAGACCGGCTCGCCCGCCGCGCGCGCGACGCGCACCGTCTCGGAGTTGAGCTCCAGCACGACGTACCTCGCGCCGCACGCCGCAAGCGCGCGCGCGACGAGCCTGCCCGCGACGCCGTACCCCACGATCACCACATGCCCAGAGAGCGCGTGCTCGTCGCCCCCGTCGGCCTCGTCGATGCTGCGCACCCCGATGAGCCGTTCGAGCGGCAAGAGCAGGCGCTCGCCCGCCGTCAAATGCGGCGCCACGCGCACGACGACGGGCGTGAGGAACATGCTCGTGATGCCGGCCGCGAGCAGCGGGCGCGTCGCGCTCGCATCCACGACGCCCGTGCTCTCGCCGAGCCGCGCGAGCACGAACCCGAACTCGCCGAACTGCGCGAGCCCGACGCCCGCGAGCCACGCGACGCGCGCCGGGAACCGCATGGCGAAGGCCGCGAGCGTCGCGAGGAAGCCCTTCGCCCCGAGGAAGCCCGCGAGCAAGAGCAGCACGAGGAGCGGCTGCTCCAGCACCACCCGCGCGTCGAAGAGCATGCCGAGCGAGACGAAAAAGACGCTCACGAAGGCGTCTCGGAGCGGCAACATGTCCCCCATGGCCCGGTGCCCGTATTCGGTGTCGGCGACGACCATGCCGCCGAGGAAGGCGCCGAGCGCGAGGGAGAGCCCCGCCTTCGCCGTGAGCCATGCCGTGCCCACGCAGAGCGCGAGGACGGCGAGGAGGAAGACCTCGCGGCTCCGCGCCGCCGCGACCCAACGGAGCGCGCGCGGGACGACGAGGCGCGCGACGAGGACGGTCGCAATCACGAGGGCCGCGGCTTTGCCGAGCGCGAGGCCAATCGCGCGGGCCATGTCGCCGCCCTGCGCGGCCGTCCCTAGCATCGGCACGATGAGGACCATCGGCACGACGCAGAGGTCCTGGAAGATCAAGGTGCCGACGATGAAGCGGCCGTGCGGCGCGTCGAGCTCGCGCCGCTCCGCGAGCGCCCGGAGGACGATCGCGGTGCTGGAGAGCGCGAAGACGAACCCATAAAACACGCTCCGCCCCGCCGGTTGTCCGAGCGCCATGGCGACGCCGGCCACGACGGCCGTGGTCAAACCGACCTGGAGGATCCCGCCGAGCGCGACCTGCCGGAAGATGCTCTTCAGGCGCGCGAGCGAGAACTCGAGGCCAATGGTGAAGAGCAAGAGGACGACGCCGACCTCGGCGAGGATCTCGATCGAGTGAATCGAATGGACGAGCTTGAAGCCGAACGGCCCCACGAGTGCGCCCGAGAAGAGCAGCCCCGCCACGGTCGGCAGGCGCAGGCGCGAGAGGATGACCGTGACGAGCACCCCGAGCGCGGCAATGACGGCAATTTCATCGAGGAGAGGGATTTCACCCATGGGACCGCCTCTGTTTCATACGACCGCGTGCGCGCGCTTCTCCTGCTTCGTGCGCTTGGGCGCCCGACGCTGGACCGCGCTCCCGCCGAAGAACCGCTTGTCGATCCACTCCGTGAGCGGAGCGGCGATGTAGATGGACGAATACGTGCCGACGGCGATGCCGACGAGCAGCGCAAAGGCAAAGTCTTTGATCATGCCCGTGCCCCACCAGAGGAACGCGAGCATCGAGAGGGCCGTCACGCCGGAGGTGATGATCGTGCGGCCAAGCATCTCCGAAATGGAGAGGTTGATGATCGCCGCGAACGAGAGCCCGCGGTGCCGGGGCAGGTTCTCGCGGATGCGGTCGTAGACGATGACCGTGTCGTTGATGGAGTAGCCGACGATCGTGAGCATCGCGGCGACCGTGGAGATCGTGATCTCGCGCTGGGTGATCGCCATGGCCCCGAGCGCGATGCCGACGTCGTGGACCAGGGCGACGATCCCGCCCGGCGCGAAGCGCAGATCGAAGCGGAGGGCGATGTAGCCCATGATGAAGATGAGCGCGATGAGGACGCTCTTGATCGCCGCGTCCCGGAGCTGCGCGCCCGCCTTCGGGCCGATCCACTCGACGCGCAAGGCCTGCTCGGGGACCTTGTCGGCGCCGAGCTCGTGGCGGAGCCCGTCGAGGAGCAGATCGCCCTTCGATCGGAGGTGGATGTCGACCTTGTGATCCCGCTCGTTCGCCAGGACCACGCCTCGCTCGCGTGATTGCAGCGTGATGCCCTCGATGCCCTCGATCTGCTTTTCGATCGCGGCGAGGTCGGGATTGCTCTCGTAACGGAGCGAAATCTTGTCGCCGCCAGGGCTGAAGCGAATCTCCGTGGGGACGAGCACGCTCGCGCAACGCGGATCCGCCGTGGCCTCGCCTTCCTCCACGAGGCAAAGCCGCTGCCGCACGGCCTGCTTTTGCCCCTCGGTGAGCGTATTGACTTCGAGGACACGAATCATCACCCGGTTCGGCGTGCCGGGGCTCGTGACTTCGATCACCTCCGGAGACTCGAATCCCGCGCGCTCCACGGCGTGCCGGATCTCGGTCGTGGGGATGCTCTGCTTGAGCGCGACCTCGATCTCGGTGCCGCCTCGGAAATCCGTGCCCAGCCGGAGGCCCGGTACGAAATAGGTGACGATGGAGAGGACGAGCAAGAGGACGCTGCCGCCGATGAAGTATCGGCGCTTGCTCATGAAATCGAACTGACGTCCGGGCTTGATGAACTCCATGGCTCAAGCCCCCGCCGGGGGCTCGGCCCCACGATTTTCGATGAGCGCGCGGCAAACATTGCCGGCGACGAGCCGGATCCCCACACCAAGGAACACGGGGACCGACGCGAGCAGGAGGAGCAGGAGCTCCGAGCGCAAAACGACCGCATACAACGTTGACATCTTTTCCTCGAACCCAAGCCCATGGGCATACGAGCCAGCGCACACCCGGAACCATGCGTCCCGAGGGCGTGCGTCATCGAAGGACCAAAGCCAAAACAGCGCCCGCTCCCCGTTTGGGAGGGCGCGAAGGACCTTGGTTCCGTGGCGACGAACGGAGAAGGCGGAGCGTTACGTCGCGCCAAACGCGCGAATTCGCCGTTCAGCTCCGCCCTTCGGGCTGGGGAGGACCGCGGGCCGGGTTGACGGCCAGGTAATCCGAGGATCGGAGCGCCCGTTCGGGGAGCTCTTGGAATCGGCGCCGCTCGACCGGCGAACCCGCGAGCGCGCGCGCGGCCGCGGCGCGGACCATTGCGACGGGCCAGCCGATCGCGCCGGGATCCAGCGGCGTATCCGTCAGGCCGCGGGGCCGCGCCCAGGACGGTGGGGGCGGTTGCCGGGAGGGGCGATCCGCTTGATCGCCCGGGCCCTCGGGCACGGGACGCACGCGCGCCTGCACGGGCGCGGGGGCCGCGGCCTGCTGCAGGAGCTCGACGACCGCGCCCACGGTCCGCGTCGTGGAGAACGTGCCCGCGCCGCTCCCGCGCACCTGCACGAGCCCGATCGAGCTGAACACCAGCGAGACGAGCGCGAGCAGGCCGGCGACGACACCGAGCGGGAGAGCGCGGCCTTCGTGTGGCCTCGGGTCTCGGCGCCCTGTCGGGTCGTATGCCATCGGAGGGCGCGGCATGAAAGCTCGTGGGGACGATCCTTCTCCCTCGGATCGTCCAGAAACTCAAGCCCGAAGATCAGAAAATTGATTTGAGCTACAACGACCTCGCGACGCTCCCCGAGCCGACCTCGACAACTGGGGGACGTCGGATATCCTCATGCCCTCGGATGTCTGCGTCAAAAACCCCACCCCTCCACGGCGCCCGCCTCGAATACGTCCGTCTGCCCGCGGCCGCGCCGCGCGCGGGGGCGCCTTCCCTCGTGTTCCTGCACGAAGGGATTGGCTCGATCACGATGTGGCGAGATTTTCCGCAAAAGGTGGCCGATGCCACCGGATGCGAGGCCGTGGTGTACGACCGCGCCGGGTATGGCGGGTCCGATCCGGCAAAGCTGCCGCGCCGGCCGACGTACATGCACGACGAGGGGCTGCGCGTGCTCCCCGCGCTGCTCGATACGCTCGGAATCGAGCGTCCGATCCTGATCGGCCATTCGGACGGTGGATCGATCGCGCTGATCTGCGCCGGGGGCACCGAGACGCCGCTCGCGGGCCTCGTCCTGATGGCGCCGCATGTGCGGGTGGAGGACATCTCGATCCGCAGCATCGAAAAGGCCAAGGACGCGTATACGACCACCGATCTGCCGGCGCGGCTCGGCAAATACCACGACGACGTGGACGCCGCGTTCTGGGGCTGGAACGACATCTGGCTGCACCCGGATTTCCGCGCCTGGAACATCGAGGAATACCTGCCGCGCATTCGCTGTCCGATCCTCGCGATCCAGGGCGTGGACGACGAATACGGCACGATGGACCAGATCCACCGCATCGCCGCGCAGGCAAACGACGTCGCGCGCGTCGCGCTCGACGCGTGCCGCCATTCCCCCCACAAGGATCAGCCGCAGGCGGTGATCGACGCGGTGCGGGCCTTCGTCGCGCGGCTGCTCTCCGAATCGGCTTGACGGTGCACGGCCGCCCACGTAGCGAAAGGCAATGCGCACGCTGCGGCCCACGGCTCTCCTCCTCGCCTCCGCGTCGATCGCCTCGTGTGGTGGCGCTGAACCGGCGGTGACGAGCGCGCCGCCCGCGCGGAGCGCCGTGGCGACGGCCCCGGCGGCGCCAACCGAGGCGCCGAAGCCCCCGAAGCCCCCGAAGCCGGTCGCGGATCCGTGCGCGCTGCCGACGGCGCCGATCGAGGAGCTCACGACGGCCGAGGGCGCCACGGTGTTCACGACCGACGGCGCCTATCTCGTCTGGTCCGACGGCAACGCCGTGGTGCGCGCCGCGATGAACGGGGGCGATCGCAAGACGCTCGTCGCGGACGTGACGAAACAGGCGGTGGTCCGGGGGCTCGCCCTTTCCCAGGGAGAGGTCTGGTTCCGGGCGGAGGAACGCTACGATCAGGGCTGCGCGGGGCTCCTCGGGTTCGTCGGGCAAAACGGCGGGCCGGTCACGTCGGTGACGCCGGAAGGGTGCATCTCGGGGTTTGCCCTGACGCCCGACCGGGTCGTG
The DNA here is from genome assembly GCF_005144585.1 of Polyangium fumosum. GTDB lineage: Bacteria > Myxococcota_A > Polyangia > Polyangiales > Polyangiaceae > Polyangium > Polyangium fumosum. The sequence goes on from NZ_SSMQ01000023.1 coordinate 157,739, forward strand.
TTCACGCGGGAAGAGTCGGTCCCGACGCAGTCGGGCATTTCGAGCGGGCTTTACGCGGCGCCACGAAAAGGAGGGCCCGGAAAAACCCTCCTGCGCCCGTTCAGCGGAGGCAACCGCGTCACGACGGACGGCGAATTCGTTTATTTTCAGGGCGGCTACGACATGCTCCACCGCGTGCCCCTGGGCGGCGGCGACGGCCAGGCGGTGTCGGACGGCAAGATCGGCGATGCGTTCGGCGGGTACGACGGGCGCCGCTTCACGCTCGCCGGAAACGACATCTTTGCCTTGCACGGGCACCCGAACCTCGGCGGCATGAAGATCGCGCGGCTCACGAAGGACGGCAAGGACGCGCAGCTCCTCGGCCCCGCGGTCCCGGCGCATCCGAGCGGAGCGACGCTCCCCGCAGGGCCGCTCGTCACCGACGCGCAATTCGTGTATTGGGCGTCTCCCCTGCGCGGCGCGGTCCTTCGTGTCCCCCGGAATGGCGCCTGCGCGCCGTACGAGATTGCCACGGGCCGCGAAAAGCCGGACTGGGTGGCGGTGGCGGGCTCGTACGTGTACTGGATGGAGCTCGACGCCAAACCTCCGCGTATCGCCCGGCGCAAGCTGTACGAGGATCCCGAGCCGGCCATCGTCCCCGCCGCGACGACGGCGCTCCCGACGGGCGCGCCCACGCCGCCACCCGCGCCGCCTGCGCCCACGCTCGCCGCGCCCGAGCGGCCGTTCGTCCTCGCGGGCGAGTTCGCGGAGCCGACGACGGTCTCCTTTGCCGGCGGGAAGGTGTTCGTTTTGCTTCAGGATGATGGCCCGAAGCCGCGCAACGAGGAGGACGCCCCGGCCCCGTACTGGATTCACGTCCTCGAATTGCGCGGGACGAAGTTCCAGCCCATCAAGAAGCACCGGGTCGAAGGCCACCTCGTCGCCGAGCGGGTGACCGAGAAAAACGGAAAGCTTTACCTCGTGGTGCGGAACCCCGACGCGCGGGGCGAGGCGCATTATTACGAGCCGCTCGGCCCGGGGAAACAACTGGCCGGGTACGACAACGAGTGGGAAGACCCGACCGGCCCGAACATGCCCCCCTCGTGCGAAGCCGCGCCCCCGCCGGCCACGAAGCTCGCGCCGATGCGGGATCTCTATGGCTGGCCGAGGCTCGACGACGCGCGCTTCTTCATCGGGACGTCGTGCGACGGAAAACCCAAGATTCAGGTCCTCGCCCAGGACAAATCCCAGATGATCGCCATCGAGCCTTCCGACGAGCTCATGCACGCGCAGCTCGGGATCCTCTGGAAGGGCGCGGCCGGCGTGTCCCTCTTCGAAAAGGGCGCGTTCCGGCGCATCGCGGCAAACCTTCCCAAGGATACGTGGGACGTCCTCCGCGCGCCCGACGGCACGATCGTCGCGCGCGGCCGGGAGAATTTCGCCCTCCGCGGCGAGGCATGGGCGCCCTGGCAGCTCGCCGTCGGCAGCGCCCGTTTCACGGTCGTGTCCGACGGCGCGGCGCTGTGGGCTTATGCCGGGGAGTCATCGATCGGCATCACCGAGCTGCATCGGTACGCGCCGGGCGGCGCGAACAACGCGGCGCCTATCGACATGAGCACGGCGCGGCTGCCCAAGGGGCGCTGAGAGGAGCTTCGGGGCTCAGAAGCGGATCCCGTTCTGCGCCCGATGTTTCCACCACTTCCAGCCGAGCACGGCCGCCGGGACCGCGGCGACGGTCGCGAGGACGGGCATGCCCGCCACGGCCAGAGCCACCGTGCCGGCCGTCACGACGCCCGCCTTGACCGCGTTCTTCTTGGACTCCTCGAGGACCTCTTTCCGGGACTTGCTCATGCCACGATCATGACACGCGCCGGGCAGGACGGTAGCCCCGGCGGTCAGCCGCCCTTCCCCGCCCCTTCGAGGGGCGTGCCGAGCGCGACGAGGTGCTCGACGAGGTTCGTCACGTGCGGCACGCCGAGGCCCGTCACCGGATCCCAGTCCGTGCACGCGCTATAGCCGTCGACGCGCTGGACGACGGCCTTGCCCACGCTGTTCGCGACGCGCACGCAGACGTCGGTTTGTCCGATCGTGATGTCGCGGAACGCCGGGGGCTCGGCCTTGCGCAGCGAATAGAGCGCCGGGGTGACGAAGCCGACCCGGCCCTTGCCCGCCCGGCGCCGCCCCTCGTTCGCGAGCGCGATGATCGCCGCCCAGATCGGCGCGGCCATGCTCGTGCCGCCCGCGTAATCGATCCAGTTGCGGCCGATCACCGCCTGGTACCCGAGCGCGGAGAGCACCTCGCCCCGCTGCACCGAGGGGCCCGAGGCCATCAAGGCGACGTCGGGAAACCCGCGGCCATACGGGACGACCGCGGGCGAATTCGCGCCGCGCGCATACCATTTGCGCAAGCTGTCGCGTTGCCACGCCGGCGTGGGCACGTCCTGGCTGAAGCCGCCGCTCGAAGCGAGCTGCGTGAACTGGACCATCTTGGCCACGGCGACCGGCGGCGGGCCGCTCCAGGCGAGCTCGGTGAGCGGATCGAGGCACGTGATCATGGTCCCGCCGACGCCGAGCACGCGCTCCTCGACCGCAGGAAACACGCCGTGCGGCCAGGGCGCGTCGCTCACGGCATATCCGTCGACCATGCGGCGCGGAATGCCGTCGAGCGCGCCCCAATCACCCGCCGCGCTGACCACGGTGATCCCGAGCGCCGCGGCTTGATCGAGCAGACCCGTGACGACACTCGATCCGAAAATGCGATAATACTTCCGCTCGGGGGTGATCCAGCTCGTCGAGGCCACCGTGACGTCGCGGGCCTCGTCGCCGATGACGGCGAGCAGGAACATCGACCAGGGATCGGCGATGACCTCGGGGTCGACGAAATACACGACGAGCCGCGCCCCGGGCGCCATCGCGCCGGCCCAGGCGACGGTCATCGTGGCCTCCAGCCGGTGCAGCGGATCGACGAGCCGGCCGCCGCGCGTGGGCCCGAGATCGATCATCTCCACCGCGGGCGGCGTGACGCCGTGCGCGCGCCAGAAGAGGTGCAGGTCCCCGATGTCGATGGAGCCGCCGAGCATGAGCAGCGCAATGGTCTCGCCCTCGCCCGTGAGGTGGTCCGGGAACGAATAAATGCGGCGGATGTCGGCGGGCGTGACGCCGGCGAGGTTTGGCGGGGGTTTGCCCGGTTCACTGCGGACCGAAAAAGGAAATCCCTCGCGGAGCTCGACCGGGACTTCCTCTTGCCGGGCGCGGGAGACCATGGAGCTGCGGGCCTCGGGGGCGTTGCGCAGGCCGTGGACGGCCTGGATGAAGCCGGCGAGATCCCGGGGCACGGCCGTGTCGACGCGCGGGGCGCGGTGGCCCGTGGGCTCGCGGAGCCAATCGGCGAGGTGGCGGCCGAAGGCGCGGCGGATCGGCTCCTCGGGCGCGCGCACGACGATGAGCTGTCGGCCGACGGGCCCGGACGGCAGGGGTTCGAGGCCGGCGTGCCGGAGCCACGTGTGCACGGCGTCGATCTGCACGTCGTGAAGCGCGACGAGGCCCGCGAGCTCGGCGCGCGAGAGGTGATGGCCGAAGCGCGGGCTCGCGGGATCGGAGCCCTCGATCACGAAGTCCAGGAGCTCCGCGCGCGAGCGTTCGTGGAGGATCACCGTGATGTCGATCGGCTCGTTCGGGCCCGGCGGCGGCGTCATGGACATGCGGCGAGCCTACCCGAGCGGGCTCGGGTGAGGCAAACGGGGGCCTCGTGCGCGCGCCGCGGCTCGTGTTTGGCGCGGGCGGATGCTAGAGAGCCGGGATGTCCGAGGTCCGAACGCCCTCTCCCCGCGAGCGCTTGCACGAGCTCTTCCTCAAGGTCGACTCGTTTTTCGCGCGCGCGCAGGGCCGGCACGGCGAGGCCCTCACGTGCCGCGCGGGGTGCGACGACTGCTGCCGGCGGCGCTTCTCGGTCACGACGATCGAGGCGGCGGCGGTGCTGGAGGCGCTCGATCACCTGCCCGCCGAGGAGCGGCAAAGGGTGGCGGCGCGGGCGGCCGATCCCAGCGGGACAGTTTGTCCGGCCCTCGGCGAGGACGGCCGCTGCGCCGTGTACGAGGCGCGCCCCACGATCTGCCGGACGCACGGCTTGCCCATTCGTTTTACCGAGCGAAAGGCCGGGCGATCGCTCCCGGTCGTCGACGCGTGCCCGAAGAACTTCGTCGGGCAGGACCTCGGGTCGATGGATCCGTCGAGCGTGCTCGATCAAACAACCCTCTCGACGGTGCTCGCGGCGCTCGACGCGGCGTACGCGGATGCGGAAGGGCTCTCGCGCGGGCAGCGGATCGAGATGACCGCGCTCTGCGCCCCCTGACACGAACATCAGCCTTGACTAATATAAGCGGGTGATGGTACTCATCCGCCGTGGAAGCGTTCGACGTCCTCGGGGATCCGGTCCGCCGCCGGATCCTCGAGCTGCTCGCCGACGGTGAGCAGACTTCTGGGGCGATCTCCGAGGTCATCCAGAGAGAGTTCGGGATTTCGCAGCCGGCGGTATCGCTGCACCTGAAGGTGCTGCGGGACAACGGATTTGCCACGGTCCGGGCGGAGGGAACCCGCCGGCTGTATGCGGTCGACGTCCGCCCTTTGCAGGAGGTCGACCTGTGGCTCGATCGCTTCCGCCGATTCTGGGAGCAGCGCCTGGACGCGCTGGCCACGGAGCTCGCGCGCGGCAAACGCGAGCGCCGCTTGAAGGCCGAAGCGCGTGCGTCCACGAACGACGAAACGACACCGAGGGAGAAAGACAAACCATGATCGATCTCGTGAAGGAGCTCAACGCCGTCCATCGCTCGACCGGCCCCAGGACCATGCCCGGGGGCGAAGGCCACACGGTGAAGTTACGACGGAGCTATGATGCGGCGATCGAGGACGTCTGGGATGCGATCACGACCCCGGCCCGCGTCCAGCGCTGGTTTCTCCCCCTCACGGGTGACCTGCGCGTCGGCGGTCATTACCAGCTCAAAGGAAATGCCGGTGGCAAGATCCTGCGCTGCGAGCCCCCCCGCCTGCTCGAGGTGACGTGGACGATCGCCCCGCAGGACGACGGGAACAGCAAGGTCGAGGTGCGGCTGTCGGTCGGCGAGAACGACGAGACGGTCCTCGAGCTCGCGCACGCCGCCATCCCCCCGCCCGGCATGTGGCCCGAATACGGGCCCGGCGCCGTCGGCGTCGGCTGGGATCTCACGCTCCTCGGCCTGGTGTACGAGCTCCGTTCCCTGTTCATCGAAGACAAGGACGCCTGGGGGCTGACGCCGGAGGCGCGGGTGTTCATCACCGGCAGCAGCGTCGCCTGGGGCGCCGCGAGCCAGGCCGCCGGGGCGTCGGCCGCCGATGCGCAGAAGGCCGTCGAGAACACGACCAAGTTTTACGCGCCAGACCCGACGCCGGGGACCTGAGCCGCGCCGGCGTGGCCTGCATGACCGCGCGCGCATGGTAGGCGCGACAAGCGGCCTGCGGGAGCCGGATCGATTATGGATGCATTTACATAAGTCGTACAGGATTGGCGCCTCCACGGGGATCGTGTAGCCCTGGTTCGGGCGATGAACCTTGCAGGCATCGACGTGAACCTCGTCGTCGCCCTGGACGCTCTTCTCCAGGAGCGCAGCGTCACGGAGGCCGCCAAGCGGATCGGGCTCAGCCAGCCGGCGATGAGCCACACGCTCGCCCGGCTCCGCGAGACGCTCGGGGATCCGCTGCTCGTGCGCGTGGGCCGCACCATGGCGCTCACGCCCCGCGCCGAGGCCCTCGTGCCCCGCGCCCGGGCCGTCGTCGAGGAGCTCGAAACCCTGCTCGCGCCGCTCCCCTCGTTCGACCCGAAGACGAGCCGGCGCACCCTCAAGCTCGGCGCCACGGACTACGTGCAGTTCGTCCTTTTGCCCGCGCTCGAAGAAATCCTCTCCCGCGAGGCGCCGAACCTCACGCTGCACATCCTGCCCATCGGCGTCCCTCCGGCCGCCGATTCGCTCTGCGAGGGCGAAATGGATGTGGCGGTCGGGCGCTTCGAGCACGAATCGCTACCCCTCGACGTGCGCCGCGTGCCGCTCTTCCAGGACACCTTCGTCGGCGTGGCGCGCGCCGATCACCCGCGGGCGCGCGGAAAGCTCGATCTCGCGACGTACGCGGAGCTCTCGCACGTGCTCGTCTCCCCGCGCGGGACACCGGGCGGGATCGTGGACGGCGCGCTCGCGAAACAGGGGCTCGTCCGCCGCGTGGCCCTCACCGTCCCGCATTTTCTGGTCGTGCCCCACATCGTGGCGACCTCGAACCACGTGACGACGATGCTCGCCCACGTGGCCGCGACGTTCACCGCGCTCCTGCCACTCACCACATTCGAGCCGCCCCCCGAGCTCGACCTCACACCGGTCACGATGACGATGATGTGGCACGAAAGGACGCACGAGGATCCCGGCGCGCGCTGGCTCCGCGACGCGCTCGTGCGGGCCGCGCGACCGCTCGCCCACGCGCGAGGCGCGGAGCGCGAGAAAAAGGCCCCAAGCCCCAAGCCCCCGCTCGCCCCCGAGCACGCCTCGTGACAAAGTCGAAAGCGTCATGAGCGACGCAAAACCGCAGGAGACGAAGGCAAACCCAGTCCCCCTCCCCGCGATCCCCAGGGTCGAGGTGCCGCCCATGCCGGCCATCCCCGACGTCGAGGTGCCGCCGTTCGCTCCGCTCGCCGGCGAGGGCCCGCGCGTCCCCGAGGCGCCGCCCATCCCCCCGCCGCCGGTGATCCCGGAGTCCCCGCTCGCGCCACGCCCGCCCCTCGCAGCAGCGCCCCCGGCGCCCGCCGCCACGCCGTACGTGCCGCCCATTCCCCCAGAGACCTATCCGGTGCCCGCCGCGCCCGAGGCCTACGCGACGCCCGAGCCACCGGCCGCGTACCCCGTCCCCGAGCCGCCCGCGCCGTACCCGGTCCCCGAGCCGCCCGCCTGATCACAAGCGCCTCGCCTCGCCCGACGTCCGTTGCGGCACACCTGGGAAGCGCCGCGCCGGGGCGCTGCCCCGGACCCCGCGGGGGGCTGTCCGCCCCCTCGACCCCGGACCAGCGAGGCGCTGGACCCAGGGTTGAAAAACTGCGCGGTGCGCAGTTTTTCAAACAGGCCGACGAAGAA
>NZ_SSMQ01000024.1 GCF_005144585.1 Polyangium fumosum
TGGGGCCTGCTACCGGGCGCTCCGGCGCTTACCCGGACGGGACTCTCACCCGTTGGAGACGTGCAGCGCAAGACCGACCCTCGAACCGGTGTCCCGGCCGTTTGGTCGATCTCCTCACGACGCACCACGCCGGGCATCGTAGGGCGCGAGCGCCCTCGAAATCCACCCCGAAGCTTTACGTCGCGAGCCGGCCGAGGCAACGCTCGATCGCTGCGAGGATCGCGCCCTCGTCCTTCGTCTCCGCGCCGAGCGCCTCGAATGAGGCGGCGTCGATTTCTGCGGGGAGATGCGCCCCGGGATCTGCGCGCATGGCCTCGTGAATCGCCCGCGCCGCGTGCCCCGTCGCCGCGATGGGCAGGACCACGAGGCCTTGCGCCTTTGCGATCTCGAACTCTTCCAGCACGCCGGGCGCCGGCACGCCGCGCCGCAATCCTCCGATGACGATCATCACGCCCGATTGCACGATCAGGTCCTCGCGCGACTTTTTCTTCCACGCCTCCAGCGACGCGCCGGGCGGGACGACCTCGCGGACCGGGCGCACCACGAGCCGCCTCGAAATGGCCGCGGCCGTTCGGCCGTCGAGCGCCTCGACGAGCCCCGTGACCGCGGCGCTGCCCACGACCCGCCCGAGCCCCGTCACGAGCTGCATATTCTTCGAGCCCACGATGCGCCCCACGCCGCGCGCGATCGACGCGACGAACGCGCGCTCTTTTTCGTCCCCGTCCTCGGGAAAGCTGCCCGACACGAACACGCTGCGCTGCGCCCGGCGCCGCTCCAGTTTGCGCAGGATCTCCGTGATGCCGGCAAAATCGTCGACCACGAGCGCGCGAATGCCATATCGGTGCAAGTCCGTGACGAGGTGCGCGAACCGCTGCGCATCGTACGGGTCCGAGGGGCGCCTGAGAATCGTGTAATGCTGGCGCGGGCCGTCTTCGAAGGAGCGGCGCAGCGCGGAGAGGACGTGCCCGAGGTTCGGATCCGTGAAGCTGAGTCCGAGGAACAGGAACGTGCGTGTCGTGAGGTCACTCTCGAGGATCTGCAAAAAGGCGGGCCGCGTGCGCGCATACCGCTCGTAATCGTCTTTCGTCAGGACGATCGCGTCCGGCTGCGAGGCCGTGCCGTGCATCTTGAAGAGCAACGCGTCGGCCTCGGGGTCCGAGGTCGTGAGGTCGCGGCTGCGCGATTTCACGTCGAAGACCTTGCCCGCCTCCCGCCACGCGCCTTCGAGGATCTCGTCGTAGTTCGTGGTCCAGACGTGGCCAATCGGCAGGCGCGCCAGGATCCGGTGGTTGTCCGGGATGGCCACGTCACGATCGAACGTGCGCCGGACGAGGGATTCGAGGTGCGTGCGGTTGCCGGCGTACCGATTGACGTAGTATTGGCTGAGCGAGACGAGGTCGTGCTCTTTGCCGACGTCGAGCCCAATCTCGCGCGCCATGCCTTCGAGCAGCTTGCCCCAGCCCGGCAGGCCGGTCGCCATCGACAATCCCGCGCCGACGAAGAGGGCCGCGCTCCCGCGTTCGAGGGCGTCGACGTAATCTCGCAGGAAATCGCTGAGGCCCTGATCCATGCTCCGGCTCCTCCGCGCCCGGCACGCGCCGCGCGTTTGCTCAGCGTACACCCGAGGCGCCGCGCCTGGTAGACTCCGCATCCATGAGTGACGCCGCGCAAGGGCAGGAGATGTGGGTGCAGGTCGCGGGCACGGGTTCGCGCAAAGCGCCGTTGCCCAGGACGGAGGAGCTCACGGCACAAGCGATCGGGCGGGCGCTGGCGCACAGCGGCGCCGGGCTCGTGACGTGCGGCTGGAACGGCGTGGACAAGGCCGCGACGATGGCCTTCGCCGGCGAGCTCCAGGCCCTCGGGATGCCGCTCTCCACGCGGCTCAAGCAAATCGTCCCGCGCCCCGACGAGCCCTCCTTTTTCGGCGGCGACGTGGTGTACGTGGAGAAAGGGGTCCCCGAATGGGTCGAGAGCGTGCGGCGCGCGCAAGCCGTGGTCCTCATCGGTGGCCTCGGCGGGACGTACAAGACCTACCAAACCGCGCGCAATGAGCAGGTGCCCGTGTTTCCGCTGCCGTCCACGGGCGGCGACGCGAAGAAGGCATTCGACGAGATCATGGCCGATTTTCAGGGGCTCGGTCTCCACCGGCGCGTGACGCGGGCGCAGGTCGCCGCGCTCGATACGCCGATCACGACGCGCGAAGAGGCCGACGACGTCGCCGAGCGGCTGCTGGATCTCATCACGGAGGAGCTCTCGGGCCGGCGGCCCGTCACCGCCACGGATCGCCCGAAGGGGCCGCGGCAGCCGAAGAGCACGTCGAAAACGAAGCCCGAGCGGGTCGATTTTTTGCTGGTGACGGCGCTGCCCGAGGAGCGCGACGCGCTTTTGCGGCGCCTGCCCGGCTTCGAGCGGGTCGTGCCGCGCAAGGACGACGTGCACGTCTATTTCCGGGCGACCTTGCCCGTGACGGACGGGTCGGGCAGCTATCGAATCGTGGTGCTGCCGCTGCTCGGCATGGGCCGCGTGAATGCAGCGACGGCGACGGGCGAGGCGATCAAGCGCTGGCGGCCCCGGCACGTGGTGCTCGTGGGGATCGCGGGGGGCGTCGCGGCGCGCAGCGTCTCGCTCGGGGATCTGCTGATCTCGGAGCAGGTCGTCGATTACGAGCTGCAAAAGCTCACGGAGCAGGGGATCGAGGTGCGCTGGTCGGTGCACAAAGCATCACGGCGGCTCTATGCGGCGGCGCTGAACGTGCTCGGCGACGCGTGGACGAAGAGCCTCTCGGTGCCGCGTCCGGGCGAGGGCGCGCCGCGGATCCACCTCGGGCCCATCGCTTCGGGCGACAAGGTGGTCGCGGTCGAGCGGGTGCTCACGGAGTATCGAAATGTATGGCCGACGCTGATCGGCGTGGAGATGGAGGCCGCGGGCGTGGCGAGCGCTTGTTTCGCGGCGGCGCGTCAGCCCGAGTTTTTCATGGTGCGCGGCGTGTCGGACCTCGCCGACGAGAACAAGAACACGCCGCGGGTGGATGGTTTTCGATCCTATGCCTGCGAGGTGGCCGCGGGATACACGGTGGAGCTCTTGCGCAGCCACCCGATCCCCTTCTTGAAGAGCCGTTAGCTCATTTCGGTTCGAGCTTCACGCCATGCAGGACGTTGCGCTTCTTGTCGACCTCTTCCAGGAGATCGGAATCGATGAGCAGGTGCGCCTGCATGCTGTCTTCTTCGCTGTTCCAGAGCTTGCCCGCGAACGAGATGCGGCCCGCGCTGTCCGTGTCGAGCCAATAATTGCCGCTCGCGTCGTCGCCGGCCACGGTGGAGGAACCGGGGAGCGGCTCATTGCCGCTGTCGTTGCCGGGGAACGGGTTCGGAGGCTGCGCGAACTGCTGGCCGAGCAGGTTCGTCACGCGCCGCTCGAAGGGCGACGCGGGCGAAGGGTCGAGCGCGAGGGGGCGCAAAAACCCGCGATCGTCTCTCATCAATTGGGGGCTACGCTCGGCCAAGCCGAGCTGCGCCCCCAAACCCCCGGCGAGGCGCGAGCCCTTCACCGTGAACACGAGCGAGGTGCCCGGCTCGAAGCTGACGGCGAGCGCGCGCGGGCCGACCTTCACGGCGACGCCCGGGGTCTTCGCCGGGATCACGACCTCCTCGATCTGCTTGCCCGAGATGAGCAGCAGCTTGTGGCCCGGGGTGATCTTGCGGCCGCCCGACTCGACCTCGCGGCGGAGGGTGATGCCGTGGGAGCTATAGAACTGGAGGTTCTTGACCTCGTCGTCGGTGAGCCCGTGCTCGGTGCGGATCTCGTGGGTGAAAGGAACGAGGCTCGCGCACCCCGTGAGACCCGAGAGCGCGACGAGGACGAGGGACGCGAGGAGAGCAGGGCGGGCGAGCATCAGGATCCTCCGAGGAGAGCGCAGCGAGGGGCGGCTTTCAAGGGCCGGCATGCCTCGAGAACGTCCGCAGCCCGGCCAGGCTTACAGGGCAAGCTCCCGAGGCGCGCCGAAAGCTCGGGGACGGACGTGAATGGACAGGTCGAGGGTCGGGTTGACGGACTGGACACCCCCGCGTATTGCACGGTGTCCTGGGCGAAACTTTGAGCTTCAACGAGGAGCAGCCTTGCTACACGACGCGCGCATCTTCTCCATTGGCCATGCCCATCGCGTGCGCTTCGAGCCGCCCGATGTCGTGGTGCTGGCCTGGAACGGCGACGTGGAGCCGGAGCACATGCTCACGTTTTACGACATCCTCGAAGAGGTGGCGCAGGGGCGGCAGGTGCTGGTCATGAACGACCTGACGCACTCGAACGATCCCGGGGCGCGGACACGCAAGGTGGCGACGATGGATCCACGTTCGCGGCTCGTGGGCGCGCTCGCGCTGCTCCGCGCGAACTTCCGGCTCCGCGTGATCGTGGCGATGATGGACAAGGCGGTGCGTGTCTTCCAGGGGCAAACCCGGCGGACGGCCTGCTTCGACGAGGAGCGCGAAGCGCGGACTTGGCTCGCCACGCAGCGCCAGCACCTCGCGCCGATCGATCTCGCGTCGGCGTTCTAGTCGCGTCCTACGCGGCTTCCCAGCCGAGGCGCGCGACGACGCCGCGGCGCTTCTCCATCCACTCGGCGATGCGCTCGCGCGTCGTGCGGTACGCGTATTCGAGGATGGCGCGGCGCGCGGCGAGGTTCGAAGGGTTGTGCAGGAAGAGCAGGACGTCCGTCGGCTCGGGTTCGAGGACGAGGACGTGCATGCCGGTCTTCTGCTGGATCTGCTCGACGTTCTGCGCGAGCCGCGCGTGCGTGCCGATGCGCATGGCCTGGTTCATCACCCAGAACAAGCCCTTGTCGCGCACGCTCTGCCGCACGCCGTGCCCCGTGGGGACGGCGCGATGCGCGACGGAGACGGGCACCATGGGGTTCACGACGACGGCAAACTCGACGCCCGCCTCGGCCGCGACGTCGAGGTGCGCGACGTCGCCAAGGCCGCCGTCGATGTAGTGCCGATCCCCGATGCGGATCGGCGAAAAGAAGGGCGGGAGCGCGAGCGACGCGGCGCACGCGAGCGAGACCGGGATGTCCTCGTGCCCCTCGGCGCCGAAGAGGATGCGATCGCCGCAGTCGACGTCGTACGTGGGAATGCGCAAGGGGCGCGGCATGGCGCGGAACGCGTTCGGGATGCCGCGGCGAAGGAAAAACTCGGCGAGGAACCGCTCGTACCGGTCGAGCGTGAAGAAGCCGGCGGGGAGCGAGTCGGCGAGGCGATCGATCTGCTCCCACAGGTAGAGGTGGCCCGGCGCGGCGGGCGAGACGGGGTCGCGGCTCGACGAGAGCCGCGCGAGGGCGTGGCGAATCGCGACCCAGGAGGTCGAGAGCGCGCGGCGCCACTCGTCGATGTCCATGCGGAAGACGTGGCTGCGTTCGAGCGGGAAGAAGTTGTCGACCGGATCGAGCAGCGCGCGGTAGAGGCGATCGACGGGGATGCCGCCGGCGAGCGCAGCCGCGACACTCGCGCCGCTCGATTGTCCGAGGTAGAGGGAAAAACTCTGCCCGTCGACGCCACGCACGCCGTCGGCGAGCGCGGCGAGCGCGCCGATCTGGTAGAGCGCGCCGGTCAGGCCTCCGCCGGGCAAGCAGAGGGCGGTCTTCGGAGGTTCGTGGGAGGAACGGGGCGCGTCGCTCACGCTACGTCCTTTTCTCGGGCCTCGCGCGCCACCTCGGACTTTTTTCCGAGGAGGTAGACGAGGCCCAGCAAGACGAGGGTGACGGCAGATCCGCCGATCGTCACGGAGAGCGGGATCGGCGCGGAGTCCGCGATTTCCGTGGGGGAGCGCGAGTACACGGAGCCGAGGGTAATGCCGTTGAAGAGCCCGTGCATGACGAAGCTCGGCAGGAGCGAGCCGCTCGCGCTGCGGAGCAAGCCGAGCGAGAGGCCGACGATGCCGATGGGCAAGACGAGCTGCCACTCGAGGTGCGCGAACGCGAAGAAGGTGCTCGTCGCGAGGATCGTCCCGAGCGCGTCGTAACGGCGACGGAGCGGGCGGAAGAGCGCGCCGCGGAAGAAGACCTCCTCGATGAGCGGGCCGGCGAGCACGAGGATGACGAAGAAGAGGACGCGCTTCGGCACGCCGCCCGCGAGCTCCTCCTGGAGCATCTCCTCGCGCGGCTGCCCCGTGGGCCAGCGCTTGACAATGATGTCGTAGAGCGCGTTCGCCGGGATCTGCACGGCCATGCCGAGCATCGCCGCGAGCGGGAAGAAGCCGCGGTGCGTCGCGCGCACGCCGAGGTAGTCGCGGATCGATTTGTCCGGCGCGTGGAGCTGCAGGATCAAGAAGAGCGCGAGGAGCGTGGAGACGAGCTGGCAGCCGAAGCTCGTGACGAGGTCCAAGCGGCCCTCCCCGCCGCCGCGGATCGAGCCGATGAGCGACAGGAAAAAGATGTAGAGGAACGTCGTGCCGACCGCGAACCCCGCGGCGCTGAGGTAACTCATCGAGCGCTCGCCGCGCTCGGCGGGCGGTACGAGCGGGCTGCTCGGGCGGTCGTCGTCGTTCGGATCCATCAACGACCTCGAAGATGAGGCACGACGCCTCGCTTGACCACGATGTCCGCGGCGAACCGATCGTTCGTCTGCGGATAATCGATCGTCGCGTGCAAGCCGCGGCTCTCGTGGCGCGCAGCCGCGCAGCCGACGATGAGCTCGGCGACGGTGGCGATGTTGCGGAGCTCGAGGAGGTCGCGCGTCACGAGGTGGCGCCAGTAATACTCGCGGATCTCGTCCTGCAAGAGGGCGATGCGGCGAGCGGCGCGGCGCAGGCGCGCGTTCGAGCGGACGATGCCGACGTAGTTCCACATGGTGCGGCGGAGCTCGTCCCAGTTGTGCGTGACCACGACCTCCTCGTCGCTCGGGACGGCGTCGCCGATCTGCCACTCGGGGACCTCGGGGAACGGGCTCTTGCAGAGCTCGCCCATCGTGCTCGCGAGGCGCACGGCGGCGCGGTGGCCGAAGACGAGGCCTTCGAGGAGCGAGTTCGAGGCGAGGCGGTTGGCGCCGTGCAGGCCCGTGCACGCGCACTCGCCGACGGCCCAGAGGCCGGGGATCGTGGTGCGGCCGTGGAGGTCGGTGCTGATGCCGCCGCAGAGGTAGTGCGCCGCGGGGACGACGGGGATCGGCTGCGAGGTGATGTCGATCCCGAAGCGCAGACACTCGGCGTAGATCGTGGGGAAGTGATTACAGACGAAGTTCGCGGGCTTGTGCGTGATGTCGAGCAGGACGAACTCGCTGCCCGTGCGCTTCATCTCGAAGTCGATGGCGCGGGCGACGATGTCGCGCGGCGCGAGCTCCTTGCGCGGGTCGTGGTTCGCCATGAACGGCGTGCCGTCGGGCAAGCGGAGGATCGCGCCCTCGCCGCGCAGCGCCTCGGTGATGAGAAAGCTCTTCGCCTGCGGGTGGTAGAGGCAGGTCGGGTGGAACTGGTAGAACTCCATGTTCGCGATCTCGGCGCCTGCCCGGTACGCCATCGCGATGCCGTCGCCCGTCGCGACGTCGGGGTTCGAGGTGTAGAGGTAGACCTTGCCCGCCCCGCCCGAGGCGAGGATCGTGGCGCGCGCGAGGTACGTCTCGACGAGGTGGCTCTTCGCGTCGTCCTCGCCGTCCGAGCGCGTGGCCATGTTGAGCACGTACGCGCCGACGCAGACGTCGGGACCGCCGAAACGCGACATGACGATGAGGTCGATCGCCATGTGGTGCTCGAGGATGCGGATGTTCGGGTGCGCGCGGCAGCGCTCGAGCAGCGCGCGCTCGACCTCGAAGCCGGTCGCGTCCGCGACGTGCAGGACACGCCGCGCGCTGTGCCCGCCCTCGCGGGCGAGGGCGATCGAGCCGTCTTTTTCACGGTCGAAGCGCGCGCCGCGGTCCATGAGCTCGCGGATCCGATCGGGTCCTTCGCGGACGCAGATGTCGACGACGACGTCGTGGCAGAGGCCAGCGCCGGCGACGAGCGTGTCCTTGATGTGCGCGTCGAAGGTGTCTTCGGGCGAGATGACGGCGGCGATGCCGCCCTGCGCCCACCGGGTGTTCGACTCCTCGCTGCTGCGTTTGGTGACGACCACGACCTCACCGTGTTCGGCGATGTCGAGGGCGAAGGTCAGGCCAGCGATCCCGCTGCCGATGACGAGAAAATCGGTCGTGACGGCCACGGGCGGCAGGGTAGCAGGCTCCTTGACGCACAACGACAACGCTGTCATGAGGCACGCGCCTGGCGGGCGCGCGCGTCCTGTTGGGCCCGACCCTTGGCCGCCGAAAGGAGCCTCCCGAACCGTGAAGATCCTCGTTGCTCTCAAGCGCGTCGCCGACCCGGACAACGCCAACAAGGTGAAGATCCCTGCCTCGGGAGAGAAGATCGACACCACCGGGCTCGAGTGGAAGCCGAACCCCTTCGACGAGTACGCCCTCGAGGCCGCCCTGCGGCTCACGGAAAACGGTACGCAGCCGAAGGTTCGTGCCGGTGAGGTCGTCGTGGTGACGTTCGGCCCGAAGGAGACGGAGACGACGCTGCGCGCCGCGCTGGCGACGGGCGCCGACAAGGCGATCCGCGTGGACGCGGCCGACGACAAACTCGACGGTGATCTCGTCGCGCGGGCGCTGAAGGCGCTCGTCGAGAAGGAGAAGCCGGACGTCGTGCTGATGGGCAAGCAGGCGGTCGACGGCGATTCGAACCAGGTGGGGCAGATCCTCGCGGAGCTGCTCGACTGGCCGATGGCGACGTTCGCCGCGACGATCCGCGAGGAGGCGGGCGCGCTGCTCGTCGGTCGCGAGGTCGACGGCGGCGTGTCGACGCTGCGCGTGAAGCTGCCGGCCGTGGTGACGGTCGATCTGCGCATCGTGGCGCCGACGAGCGTGTACTCGACGAAGACGCCGGCGACCCACAAGTACAACGACGGCGTGCGCTTCGCGGCGCTGCCGGCGATCATGGCGGCGAAGAAGAAGCCGCTCGTCGAGGTGAAGCTCGCGGACCTCGCGCCGGATCAGGCGCTGAAGGTTTCGTACCACGGCTTCGCGGCGCCCCCGGCGCGCAAGGCCGGCATCAAGGTCAAGGACGTGAGCGAGCTCGTCTCGAAGCTCAAGAACGAAGCGAAGGTCCTCTGAGGACCCTCTAGGACAAACACCCCCATTTCGGAGAAGAGGAATCAGAATGGCTGACGTTCTCGTTGTGGCGGAGGTTGCCGAGGGCAAGCTCAAGAAGACCACCCACTCGGCGATCACGTTCGCGCAGAAGGCGGCGGCGACGATCGGCGGGACGTTCTCGCTCCTGGTGATCGGCGACGGCGCCGGGAAGGCGGCGGCCGAGGCGCAGGGCTTTGGCGCGGCGAAGATCCTCGTGGTCGAGGACGCGTCGCTGAAGAACTACCTCGCCGAGCGCTACGCGCCGACGGTGGCCGCGGTCGGCAAGGGCTACGCCGTCGTCGTGGGCACGGCGAGCGCCTACGGCAAGGACCTGCTCCCGCGCGTCGCGGCGCGCCTCGGCGCGGGCTACGCGAGCGACATCACGGAGGTCATCGCGGACGGCGGCAAGCTCAAGTACAAGCGGCCGATGTTCGCGGGCAACGCGTTCGGGATCAGCTCGATCACGACGCCGATCCAGGTGGTGAGCGTGCGCCAGAGCGCGTTCGCCGCGGCGGAGCCCACGGGCGGCCCGTCGGCGGTGGAGACGGTCGCGTACGCGGGCCCGAGCAAGGCGGCGGAGCGCGTGGAGTTCGTCTCGTTCGACCAGGTGAAGAGCGCGCGTCCGGAGCTGACGGAGGCGCGTGTCGTGGTGTCGGGCGGCCGCGCGCTGAAGGAGAAGTTCAACCAGGTGCTCGACCCGCTCGCCGACGTGCTCGGCGCGGCCGTGGGCGCGAGCCGCGCGGCCTGCGACGCGGGGTATGCGCCGAGCGATCTGCAGGTCGGCCAGACGGGCAAGATCGTGGCGCCGCAGCTCTACTTCGCGATCGGCATCTCGGGCGCGATCCAGCACCTCGCGGGCATGAAGGGCTCGAAGGTGATCGTGGCGATCAACAAGGACGCCGACGCGCCGATCTTCCAGGTCGCGGATTACGGCCTCGTCGCGGACCTGTTCGCGACGGTGCCGGAGCTCGTGAAGGGCATCCAGGCCGCGAAGGGCTGACCGAAACCAGCTCCCGGGCTCCTGAAGGCCCCCTCTCCCCGCGGAGAGGGGGCTTTTTTCGTTTGTGTACCTACGAACCTGTAGGCGTCCTCCGCTCTTCTTTCGTTTGTGCACCTACGAACCGATGGTACCCTCGGGGCTTTCTTTCGTTTGTGCACCTACGAACTCGTGCAGAGAAGACTATGTGCGTGCTCGAAATTGGAATAGATTGACGCGTGGGGCACGTCGCGCCTCCACCTGTTTCTCTCGCGCCACGGAGTCGACACCATGGGCGGCAACCTCGAGGTCACGGTCAGCTCGGGCGATGTATTCGACGTCCGGGAGTTCACGATTCACCAGCGGATGTCCTCGATTTTCGACGTCACGCTCCACGCCGTGTGTGAAAACCCGGACGTCGATTTCAACGCCGTCGTGGGGCAGCCGGCGCGCTTCCTCCTCTACAGCGGCGTCGGGGGCACGCAGGTCCGGTTCTGGTCGGGCATCTGCAACGATCTCTCGCAGGTCCGCGTCGAGGAGCGGGGGCTCTCGACCTACCGGCTGAACATCGTGCCCACGCTGTGGCTCCTGACGCAGCGACGCAATTACCGCATGTTCCAGCAGATCTCGGAGCCCGACATCGTGCTCAAGGTCCTCTCCGAGTGGGGCATCGAGCCCGAGCTCAAGATCGACAAAGGGGCGTACAAGAAGCGCAAGTACCGCGTCCAGTACGCCGAGTCGGATTACGCCTTCATCAGCCGCATGCTCGAGGACGCGGGCATCTCTTTCTACTTCATGCAGAGCGGCGACGAGACGAAGCTCGTGCTCGCCGACGCGCCCCACACGAACGCGCCCCGCCCGACGATCTCGTTCCGGGACAACCCCACCGTGGCCGACCGCGAGCACGTGACGAACGTCCGCGTCGGGCAGCGGGTGCGCCCCGGCAAGTACACGATGCGGGACCACGACTATCGCCGCCCGCCCTCGTACAAGCTCGCGGCGAGCGCCGCTGCGCCGAAGGTGAGCATCGAGGAGCGGCTCGAACGATTCCACTACACGCCGGGCGCGTTCCTGTTCGGCGCCGACCGCGGCGACGACACGCCCAACGCGGACGACAGAGGCAAGACGCGCACGGACGAGGCCGAGGCGGCCGGGCTCGCCGAAAAACGCCTCGCCGCCAAGCGGAGCAGCGGCAACGTCATTTCCTTCGAGACGAACGTCCACGACCTCGCGCCGGGCGTGGTCGTGACCTTCGCGGATCATCCGCGCGGGGATCTCGCCGCGGGGAAAAACTTGCTCCTCGTCGAATCCCTCCTCGCGGGCACGCCCAATGGCGACTGGCACCACGCGTGCGAAGCGCGCCGCACCGAAGCGCCCTACCGGCCGCCCATGACGACGCCAAAGCCCAAGGCGGTCGGCGTCGAGAGCGCCACCGTGGTGGGCCCGCCCGGCGAGGAGATCCATTGCGACGAGTTCGGTCGCGTCCGGGTCCATTTCCACTGGGACCGCGAGAGCCAGATGGACGACAAGAGCTCCTGCTGGATCCACGTGAGCCACCCGTGGGGCGGCGCGGGCTATGGCGGGATGAACATCCCGCGCGTCGGGCAGGAGGTGATCGTCGATTTCCTCGGGGGGGATCCCGATCGCCCGGTGATCATCGGGCGCGTCTATACGAACCTCCAGAAGGTCCCGTACAAGCTGCCGGACAACAAGACGCAGAGCGGCTGGAAGAGCAATTCGACCACCGCCACCGGCGGCTACAACGAGCTCATGTTCGAGGACTCCGCGGGCAAGGAGCAGGTGCGCATCCAGGCCGAGCGCGACATGAACACGCTCGTCAAGAACGACCAGACCACGACGGTGCGCCGCAACCGCTCGACGTTCGTGCTCGCGAACGACCTCGAGGTCGTCACCGCGTTCCAGACGCAGGTCGTCGGGCTCGACCGGACCGTGGCCGTGCTCCAGAGCCAGACGCACGCCGTCACGAAGAACATCATCCAGACCGCGGTCGAGGGCTTCGCCTACCACAAGTCGAAGCAGACGACGTTCATCGAGAGCGACGAGCAGATCATCCTGAAGGTCGGGGACAATTCCTTCATTCGGATCACCCCCGAGGGCATCGTGATCCAGGGGCCCAAGGTGTTCATCAATCCGAACGAAGGCGAATAGGCGCGGAACACGCGATGAAGATCAAGCGACTCCTCACGAACGGCTTCCGCGGCCTGCCGGACCGCGCGTTCGATTTCACGTCCCCGAGGACGGGCGCCCCCGCCGACTTGGTTGTGGTGACGGGGCCTTCAGGGTCGGGCAAGACGAGCCTGCTCGAAGCGATCGTCGCGGCCAAAGAGGACGTGGGGCCCTATGGGCTCAAGCGCTCTCCGAGCGCCTTCATCCGCCCCGGCGATGCCGCGGCGAAGGTGCGCGTCGATTGGGTGCTCACGCAAGAAGAGCGGGCGCGCGTCGGCGCGACGGGCTCGGAGCTGTCCAGCGAGTCGATCTTCGCGCCCAACCTCTTCTCGTCCATCGATCACGATCCCTCGCTCGTCGCGCTCCTCGGCGAATACGACGTCGATCCCGGCGTGAGCAAGGTCGAGTATTTCCACGCGAGCCGCCGCATCCCGCGCGGAGGCGCGCCCAGCATGGCCACGATCGGCATCCCCGAGGGCGAACGGCTCGCGCGGCTCACGCGGGACGACGCCAAGTACGCGCTCGTCCCGCAGTACGTCGCCGAGGCGAGCCTCGGCCTTCACGACCAGGGCAGCAAGCGGGGCGCCGAGCGGCTCGCGGACGCGTTCGCGAAGCTCTGCCGGACACGGACACTCGCGGGGGTCGAGCAGGCCGGACGAGCGCTCGTGCCGCGCTTCGTCGATGCGCGCGGCGGGGTCGTCGGCCCGGACGAGCTCTCCGACAGCGAGCGGCAGGCGCTCCTCTTCGTGGTGACGTTTCTGCGCTCCGGGATCGAGGGTTCGCTCGTCCTCGTCGATACGCCGGAGCTGCACATCCCCGAGCCCGAAGTCGGCGCGTTTGTCGCGGCGCTCGCGCGGCTCGGGCTCGACAACCAGCTCATCATCGCGACCGGATCGCCGGGGCTCGTCGCTGGCAACCCGGAGGCGCTCGTCCTTCCGATGGGGTGAGGTGAGGCGTGCGCACGTACCATACCGACGAGCTGCTCTTCGACGTGCCGGATGAATGGAGCGACCGCTCCGTGAACATCTTCGTCAGCGCGCCCGGCGACCGCGTCCCCTTCAACATCGTGGTCACGCGGGACCCGCTCGGGGACGCGGAGCTTCGGCCCTTCGTGCTCGGGAAGCTCAAGGAGATCTCCAAGAGCGTGCCCAAGCTCAACATCCTCGGCCAGCGGGAGCGCATGGTGGGGCCCCTCTCGGGCCTCGAGGCCCGCATTCAATGGCCCGTGCAAGGCGGGACGATGTATCAGCACCAGGTCTACGTGCCTTATTATGGCGAGGTCCTGGTCTTCACCGCGTCGAGCGTCGTGAAGCTCGCGCCCCAGTGTGACGCTTATCTCGAGCAGATGCTCTCCGGCATCAAGTTCCGAAAACAATGAGCGAGTACACGATCGACCAGGCGGTGTTTCCGCTGCCGAGCGGGTGGTTCGACCGCTCCTTGAACGTGCTCGGGCCCGAGCCGAGCGTGGACGAGTTCAAGGTGCTCGTCTCGCGCGCGGATCAAAATGGGCGCACGCTCGACGATTTCGTGAGCAGCCAGGTCAAGGACCTCTCGCAGCGCATGCCGTGGTTCGAGGAGAAGGGCCGGGACGAACGCGTGGTCGCGGGCCTGCGGGCGCTCTCGGTTCGCTCGACGTTCCGCGACGGGAAGAACGAGATGTTCCAGCAACAAGTCACGCTCGTCGTGCGCGGGAAATTCGTCACCTTCACGGCCGCGAGCCTGGCGCGCGTCGAGGAGGCTTGTTCGAAAGAACTCGCGCGGCTGCTCGCGACCGTGAGGGTGAGGCCGATTCTGGACGAAGGACGCTGACGACGAGACGAGGAGAACCCCATGTCCGGTCCCCCGCCTGCTGCACGTGTCGGAGACCCGATCGAACACTCGAACGCCTTGCTCGGCGCGATCACGGGGATCGCGATGGGCCTGGCCATCGGCGTGGCCATTGGCGTCGCGGGGATCCTCACGGTCGCCACCGGTGGACTCGCCGCCGTGGCGTTCGCGGTGATCGGGGCGGCGGCCATGGCGTGTACGGGTGCCGTTGCGGGGTTCTCCTTCGGCGAGTGGATAGGGCAAAAATCCAAATCGATATCCGGGGTCATCAAGGAAGGCGCGAAGACCGTCTTCATCGGGCAGGGTTGTCCCCCGGCGGCGAGGGCCTACGACAAACTCGCGTGTGGGGATCCTCCCGTCACGCCGGGCAAGGTGGTCGTCGCCGCGCTCCTCGGCCCCCTCGGGATGATCGGCCTCGGCATTTACAGCTTTTCGCGCAGCGACCACGGGGACGCGCGGATCGCCGACGGGAGCAAGACCGTCTACATCGAGGGATTCAACGCCGCGCGCGAGACGGACGAGACCGAGTGCAGCGGCAAGATCGTCCAGGGGTGCAAGACCGTCCGGATCGGCGGCCCGAGGATCCAGCTCCTTCCGAAGCGGCCCGAGATCTCCGAGAAGTTCCGGGAGTGGATGGCGTTCATCGACAAGGCCGGCGTCCTTCTGGGCATCATCTCCGGGATCGGCGCGGTCCGGGTGCTCTTCACGCAGGGCATCAAGGGTTTCCTCCCGGCGCTTCGATCCCTGACGAGCTCCCAGCGCTGGGATGTCGGCTTGGCGCTGGGTGATGGGGGGCTCTGGCTCGCCGAGACGTACGGCGGCCTGAACCCGTGGGTCCGCACATTCTACGAGACCGGGACGCTCGGCCGGTCGGGCTGGCTCGCCCGGCCTGGGCGCGGCGGCGCGCCCAGTCTGCCCACCGGCCCGCGCGGCGGCACGCCCGATCTGCCCACCGCCCCGCGTGCCGGCACGCCCGATCTGCCCACGGCCCCGCGCGTCGATACGCCCGATCTTCCCACCGCCCCGCGCGTCGACGCGCCCAATGTGCCGCCCACGCCGCCGAGGGCTATCCCGCAGGGCGGCCAGTCGATCAGCGAGCGCATGGCGCAAGGAGGCAATCCACCACCGTACGCCCGGCAAAACCCGGACAACTATTTTTACGACCCTGCCGCGGGCAGGTACAAACGGCGCCCCTGAGCG
Source organism: Polyangium fumosum (assembly GCF_005144585.1). Classification (GTDB taxonomy): domain Bacteria; phylum Myxococcota_A; class Polyangia; order Polyangiales; family Polyangiaceae; genus Polyangium; species Polyangium fumosum. The sequence goes on from NZ_SSMQ01000024.1 coordinate 15,340, forward strand.
GCGCGCCCCCCTCCCACGAAAACCCCACGATGACCCGACCCATTTACGAAGGCGCGTACGCCGAAGTGCCGCCGCCCGGATACCACGTGATCTCCCGCCTCGAAAAGGCGGGCGGCGAGCCCCTGTCCGTCGACGTGATCAAGATCCCCGTCCTCGAACCACGTGATCGCGTGCTCGAATGCACCTACGAGATCCTCGTCGACGGCCTCGACGACGCCGAGGCGGTCCGCCTCATCGTCGACGTCGTCCTGGGCGAGTTATCCGACCATTATTACCGCGACCAGGCCGACACGATCACGCTCGTCAACCTGCGCACCTCGGCGCGGCGGACGATCCCCTACCCCCCCTGACCCTCAGCGCCGGCCCGGCATACCGAGCACACGCCCCAGCGCCAGGGCCACGAGCGCGAGCGGGTTCGTCTCGTATTGATCCTGCTGCCCGCGCGCCTCGGCGATGACCGCGGCGCGGAAACGCTGAAAGAGCGGCAGCTTCGCTTCGAGCTCCTCCGAGAGATAACAAGGGATCGGCGTGGACGAGCCCTCGGGCACGAGGGCCGCGCGGATGCGCTTCTCTCCCAGGATCATGCGCTTCTGATAGCTGCGCTGTTCGAGCAACACGCGCTCGATGTTCTGGTCGAGGAAGTTGCTCGGCAACGTTCGATTGGCCTGCACGAACGCCTCGCGCAGCCGGCTCGTCATGCCGTCGGCCGCGAGCGCGGTGCACTTCCAGTCCGATTGCACGAGCTCGTTCGCGGCGTCGAGCGTCTCGCGCAGCCGTTTGTCCGCGCCCGCGAGCGGCGACGTCACCGCGATCGTCGCCTTGAGCGTCTGCACCTCGTTGAAAAAGAGCTGCACCTCGCCGGTGACCACCACGAGCGGCGGCGTGAGCGCGCCCTCCTCGTCAATGGCCTCCGCCATCGCGCGCATCACGCCGTCGCCGTCGACCGGCGTGACGCGCCGAAGGACACGCACGACGTCGCGACGATCCTTGATCTCCTGCTTCGGCTGCTGCGTGTCGTCGAGCGTGAGCCACGCGCCGCTCTCGCTCGGGTCGCGCAGCTCCTCCGCGAAGCTCGCCTGCGCGCGCACGCGCTTCGGCGCGGTTTTGTCGAACCAGAGCAGGTCGATGTACGGATCGTTCGGCGAGACGCGCGACGCGCGGTACGCGGGCGGCGCGACCGGCTCGGGGACGACCTCGGACGACGACGGCGACGGCGGCACGCTCTCGGCGACGACCCGCTGCCCGATCGAGACCTTCGCGGCCGGTTGCTCCAGCGAGGGCACGGGCCAGAACGCCGGGGGCGCGCTCGGCGGAGGCGCCTGCATCGGCGGAGGCGCCTGGACGGGCAGAGGCGCGCTCGGCGGAGGCGCTTGCATGGGCGGGGCCGCCTGGGCGGGCGGGGACGCGGCCGACAACGACGCGAAGGGCAGACCCGCGAGGGCGCTGCCCGGACGAACGGGCGCGCCGGCCGGGGGGGCCTCGACCACGGGCTGCTGCATCATGAACGGCATCACCTGCCGCGAGGGCTCCAGGGGACGAACGTGCGTCGTCTCCGTGGGGTCGATGGTCATGGTGAGGGGCCGCCTCGGTTTCTCGCTCATGGGCGGGGCGGATGCGGCGGACGGGACCGACGCGCTGGACGCGGGGCCACGCGCTTCGTCGAGGCTCACCGTGATCCGACCGGGCTCGCGGGGATGCGCGAGGTTCAGCCGGCCGCGCCACACCAAGGTGCAGAGGCCACGCCCGGTGTCGATCCACATGGAATCGGCCGTGAGGGCAATCTCTTCGCGCCGGCCGGGGGCGCGCTCCGCCACGGCGCGGGGCCGGAGCCCCGGCAAGCTGGTCGAAAGGCGCTCGTGCTCGGGGTGCAGGTTTTCGAGCACGATGCGCTCATTGTCCCGCAGCTCGCTCACATTCTGATCCCGCGGCGCCACGTTGAAGAACGACGCGTCGAATCCCTCGGGCAGGGGTCGCTCGTACCAGCGCCGAGAATCCCAGACGCCTGCATAAGGCCCGAGCTTCTCCATGCGCGAGGGCCACGTCGGCGCAAGGGGCCCGAACCCGATCGGCTCGACGAAATCACCGCGGCGCATCGGGGTCTTTCCGGGCGGCAAGAGGTTCGGCAGGGGCAACCTTCCGTAGGCGTCGGGCGGACCGGCGCAGCGCACGCCGACGGGATTCCACGTCCCCGGGCCGCCGCTCGCGCGCTCGTAACGGAGGGGCATTCGCGCCACGCGGCTGCCGTCCTGGAGCGTCCCGTCCGCCGCCCACACGCGGTCGCTCGCAACCTCGATCGATTTGTCGACGTCTCCCACGATCATGCGCACGTGAAAGGACGTCGTGGGGACGCGGCCGGGCGCGAAGGCATACCCGACGAGCACGATGTCGGCGCAGGGTTTGTAAGGCGCGAGCTCGCTCGGCGCATAGAGGCTACGCGCGGGATCGTCGTCCCAGTAGTTATCGTCCTCGTTGAGCGCTTCTTGCTCGGGGGCGAGCTGCGACGTCCCCGGGAGGAGGACGTAGGTGGCTTTGCACGCGACCGTGAGCAACGGGGCGCCGTGCGCCGAGGTCCAGACCCGCGCGGCGACGCGGAGCGGGCAGGTTGATTCTACGTCCATCGTGATTGAACCTATTCCGATCGCGGGTCCGGCGCCCGGCAGCTCAATTTCGGCTGTACCGACGGTATGCCTCGGCCATTTTGGTATCGTACTGGTTCGAGGCGTAGTCCTCGCCGTTGTACCCGAGGGCGAAGGCGGCCCAGTTCTTCGTCAAGAGGTGGCGGGTGAGCCGCTTGTCGCGGCAAAAACCAAGAAAGGCGCGCATGTGTTGCGCCTCCGAGACGAACATATCCTCCACGAACGTGCGGACGTTGCGCCACCCGCACATCGCGTGGTTCTCGCCCATGACCTGGAACATGCCCCACGAGCAGCTCTTCACCGCGGCCTCGGGGTCGAGCGTGAATGCCTCGCGGAGGACCTGCCACTGGTCCTTGCGATAACTCTCCCTGCGGCGAGGGCTCTCGTAAGGGGCGGAGAGGTGCGGGTGGCTCTGGTCGTAGCGCCGGGCCGTGTGCTTGCGGAACTTGTGGACCTCGAAGAGGATCTTGGGCCGCTTCTGCGCGTCGAAGCCGCTCCGCCCGCCGGACTCGACCTCGGCGACCGCGCGCACGGCCGCCGTCTCGCAGCCGAGCTCCCGCGCGGCGTTCGCGAAATCGGTGGGGACGAGCTTCAGCGCGAGGCCCTCGCCCGGCAGGATCCAATCGCTGTTCGGCGAGGTGAGCGGGGGGTTCGAGCGGTTCGCGCCGCTCGTCTCGGTGGTGGTGGGGCGCGTGTCGGACGCGGCGTTCGTGCTGCCCTCGCCGCCGCCGCCGCCGCCGCCCCCGGCGCCTTCTGCCGTGGGCAGGACGAGGCGCTGCCCGACGGACAGGACGTTCGGATTCGTGAGCTGGGGGTTGGCCGAGACGATCTCGCGGACGGTCAGACCATTGCGCGAAGCGATCTTGCTCAGCGTGTCGCCTGCCTGGACCACGTAGTTCATCGGGTCGAGGGTACCGCGAAAGGCGCGCGGTGCTCAACGGGTAGTTTGAGGTCCAAGGGCTTTCCGGCGCGCCCATTTCGCGCTCGTGCCTCGTTCCGAGGTTCGAGAACTCCTTGACGATCGCGCGTGAGCGGACGTACCGTCACTGCACACTCCTTCCCTCCCAAGCGCGAGCTGGCCCCATGGCGAAAAATACTTACCAGACGTACACCGAAGAGACGCCTTTTGATACGTACCGCGAGGATTTCATCCGCCGGGGCGCGATGTGCAGCGCGCTTGCCCAGCGGTATCCCGGGCTCGCCGCCGTCGGCGCCGAGGCCAGCGCCCTCGTCGCGGAAATCGACGGCCGCCGAGCCGCCTTGCAGGCCGCCGAGGACGATCAGATCCGGGCGCGCGCCGTCGAGGACGCCGAGAAGCTCGATGTCGTCGACATCTACACGGAGCTGCGGCGGACGATCGCCGTCAAGAGCCCGGAGGAGGCGCTCACGCTCCTGCCCGAGGCCCCTTCCGCGCTCCGCCGTCTCGGCGCTGCGACGTTCACGGATCGCACGAACACGGCCCTCTCGAACCTGCGCACGCGCGGGGTGGACGATCCGCTCCGGGTGGCCTTTCTCGACAAGCTGGAGAAGGAGCTCGCGGAGTTCTCCACCGCCGACAAGAACGAAGACAAGACGCGCCTCGCGCTCCAGAGCGGGAAGGTCGCCCTGACGCTCTACAAGTCCGAGCTCTCGCAGGTGCGCGAGGCGGAGCTGGGCACGATCCAGAGCATCCTCAAGGACCGCGAGAAGACGGCCCTGTTCACGATTCCGTGGCGCAAGACGAGCCGCTCCAGTGCCGCCGCCGCGCCCGAAGCCACCCCCTGAAGCGCAGGCGCCCGTGCGGGGGACGGAAAACGCACCCGCGATGGTGCGGGACGCGTCGCAAGCGTCCGACGACGCTCCCCGCATCCCTGCGGCAGGCGTGACGATCGCCTGAGCGCCCCTCTCCCGCCGACGCCGGGCTCGTCGCAACCGGCTTGCCGGGCCTTGCGCGATGCCGCGGGGAGCCGCGCAGCCGCCTGCGTGAGGTCCCGCATCATCGCTCCTCCGTGGGTCAGGGGCGCGCGGACGACGCCGCGTCCTCGCAGGGCGGCTGCTCGGGCGTCTGCTGGCGCGGGATGCCGTGGAAGATGCGCGTGGAGGGTGCGGAGAGCGCCCGCCACGCGCGAACGGTCCCCCTTCGGGACCAGCGCTGTGAAGCGCGCGCCTTGCAGGGCCTCATCCCTTTTGCGGCTTTGCCCGCGCCTTGCGGCGGGCCTCGCGGCGCTCGATGAGCTCGCGGAAGAGGCGGGCGCGCTCCTCGATCTCCGCTTCAATCATTTTTTCAAGGTGTTGTTGAAAACCGAGGCCATATGCGAAGGGGACAGCCATCTGAAACCCAGTGTCATTTTCCTCAGCCCCCTCCAACTCCCATCGAAGCGGAATCCCGCTCTGCACGAGCATGCTGCGAATGCCACTCAAGGCATTCTGGATGGCCCCCATCGAATCTTCGCTGTAACCAAATTGAATCGATTCGTCGCCGAGCCCCAAGATGATGAACGGGCATTTCCAGGGCCCGGCGCCAGGGGGCCATACTGGAACACCGATGCGGACCACCACGATGCCCCCGACGGCATCACGCCGCTCGAGACGGCGCTCGGCCATCCAGCGCGTTCCTTTGGTTCTCGAGGTGATCTTTTTAGGCTTGGACATTACCATCTCCCGAATTTCTCGTTGCACCAACCGCGCTTTTTCTGTTCGCTCTCATTCACTAGACTCCAGCACCTCTCACGGGCGCGGAGATTGGGGATCGAATTGCACAAGTTCTGCCAAAGCACACCGCCGGCCGCGGCAGCATCAAGGCAGCTATTCAAGTTCGGCTTGGGCCGCTTCCGAGCCGCCTCCGCAATATCCGACTTGCCAATCTCCACCGACGCGGCGATCACGACGATGATGGGGGCCGCCTCGATGATGAGGTCGGCGAGGGCGATCGCCACGAACACGAGCGCACCGGGGTGCCCGACGAGCCCACGCTCGGCCGGCGTCTGCCCGTGCGTAGATGCGGCGGACGCGGAAAGGCGCAACGTGGACAGCCTGAGGAGCTGGTCCGGGACGGTCATGCCTCGCAGCGCGATCCGCATGCATATCGCGAGCTCTTCATGGGGCACGCCTCTGCTCTTGACATCCACGACCTGCCCATCTTCGTCGACCGTCAAGGCGACGTCGAACGTGAACTTCCCGCGGGGAAGGTCACCCCCGAATTCATCGACACATTCCCGCAGCCGCTCCGCGGTGGCGTCCGGGACCCGCGGGCGTTCGTCCTCCACCGTGGGATAGACGATCTTCGCCGCGCAGCCGAGCGGCACGAGCGCCGCCGCCGCGCAGCCGAGGAGCCCCCACGAGACGAGGCTACGCAGGCGTGGGACTCTCATTTCCCACAGGAGACACGAGGCATTGGGCTCTGTCCATCCACGTGGTGCGCGTCTGCCCGCGCGGACGCCCCCATTCACCGATCCGCCAGCACCTCGACCACGATCTCGCACATATCGTCCCCGCGCAGCGGCGAGCGCGTCTCTTCCACATGGAACCGCACGCCACCGCCGCCGAAGAGCCCCGCATACGACTTCGCGCTGATCGGATTCGGCACCGCGAAATCCACCCGGTGGAGGAGCTGCATCACGGCGAGGACCGCGCCCTGCTGAAAGAAAAGGCGGTTTCGCACGGACGCACCATACCGCGTCCCGTAATAGATGCTCTCCTGCGTGGTCGGGCTCCGCACGACGAGCGATTGGCCCGGGAAAAACTCGACCGAATACCAGCGGCCCCAGCCGAGCACGCGGGCGATCGAGAGGAGCTTCTCCAGCCGGTGCTCGACCGGCCCCGTCGCCTTCGAGGAAATCGCCCACTCCGGCGACGAGAGCACCCCGCCGAGCAAATGAAACGCCCCCGCCTGCGCCGCCTCGCGCACGAGCGCCGCATACACCGGCACGAGCTCCGGCGTGCGGCTCTCCAAAAGGTGCATCGTGTCGAACGTGATCTGGTTTACGTACCCGACCGGCACGATCGCGAGGCGCACGCCAAACGCCGCAAGCGCGCCCTCCTCGGTCGCCGCGAGGTTGCGGAGGACCCGCATCGCCGAGGGAATGGCATGCGGATACTGCGAGGCCGGCGCGTCGAGCGGCGGCGCCTTGAGCGGGAGCCCCGCCACGACCTGGCGCGTGACCGCCATCCCGAGCCGCGGCCTCTCCGGGCGGCGCGAGAGCGTGAAGGTGCAGCCGGCATCCCCCCGCCCCACGCACGCGACCTCCTCGGCCTCGAAATGCCCCCAGTCCGAGGGAAACGCGAGGCTCGCCGCCGCCGCCGAGAAGCCCGCCGCGAACGAGTCGACCGGTTGCTTGTGGCGGATCTTCTTGCCGTACTTCTCGGCGAAGCTCGCCCCGTAGAAGAGCGCCTCGCCGCGCACCATGCCGCCCTCGGCCGTCACGTCGAAAACAAGCTTTCCATGGCCCATCGCCGAGAAAAGCGTGGACGCGGCTTCGAGCCGGTCCTTCGCGCCCTCGACGCTCTGCGCCTTGAAGACCGCTTCGAGCAGCGCGTGCGAGCTCTCGAAGGCGGATTGCTTGCGCACGGCCCAGCCCTCGCCGCCGAGCGCGTCCGAGACCGTCTGGTCGAGGAAGATCGCGTGGTGGTGGCTCTGGACGTAGACGAGCTGGTCGCTCAGCGTCAGGAGCGAGTGCGGCTGGAGGTCGCGGACGAGCTCGCCGAGCGACCTCATAACTTGCTCCGAAGCTCGGCGCGGTCGATGCCGAGGATGTCCTCCGCCGCCGTTTCGACGAGGACCATCGCGTCGGCGCCGAGCGACTCGGGGTGGTCGAGCGCGATCGGCTTGATGCCCGCGCGGAGCGAGACGCGGAGGCGCACGACGTGTGGATCGGGCGCATGGGCGTCGAGGTACGCGAGGAGCTTCGTCGCGCGGTCGATCTCCGCCTTCGTGCCGCGCGGGGGCGGGCGCGACGAACGCACGACGACCGCGCCGCTCGCCGGAAACGCGAGCGTACGCGCCGGCTCCTCGTGCTCGGCGTCGTCCGGCGCGGGCTTCGAGACGACGTTCACGGTCGGCGGCGGCACCGAGACCGCAGGCACGCCCGAGGACGGCGTGGCCGACTCCTCCGGCAGCTCCGGCCGGAGCGTCATGGTGATACGCGCCGCGTGGTACCGGACAAAGCCGAGCGGCACCGTGCCGTCGAAGGAGGCCGCGACGACGTGGCTGTGCACGCGCCGGAGCACGATCACGCGGCCCGGCATCTCCAGCGTGATCAGCGGGTCGGAGAGGTCGGCCGAGCCCGGATCGAGCATGGGCGAGGGCGAGAGGAAATCGAGCCGGCGCGCGTGGACCTGGCTCGTCTTGTAGACCTCGCGCAGGCTCTGCGTGACGGCACCCGCGGTGTAGCCGGAGCCCGGGCGAATCCAGGCCGCGTGAATCTTCCCGTCGGCGATGTGGAACGCGACGATCGCCTCGCACCCGTCGACGCTCGCGGCGAGCTGCTCGACGAGGGACGCGCCGGTGGGAGCTCCTTTCGGCCGAGCAGGCCGCGCCGTCATGGTCCTCCGGTACGCAACGCGTCGCCGAGTGCATGCCGGCAAGCGAGGCGAATCCCCAGGGACTGGTTGGGCGTGAGCGGGCGGGCGCGGTTCAAGCCGACGAAAAAGAGCGTCGGGCCGACCTGGAAGCCGATGAGCTGAAAGCACGGCCCCTCGCCGATGTGCATCTCGAACGTCGCGCCCAGGTTGCCGGGCACCGCGGACGCGAGCGAGGCGATCGACGAGGCGACGAGGCCCGAGCCCGCGAGCTTCGCCTCGGTGTCGCTCACGGCCCCGGCGAGCGGCAGGCCCGCGGCGTCGGCGAGGAACACGTCGGTCGCGCCCGTGACTTCGCCGATCCACTGCACGATCTTCTCGCAGCGCTTCACGGGGCTCGTGATGCCCGAGAGATCCGGCAGCTTCGGCAGGTTCCGCGGCGAATCGCCCAAGCTCGCGTCCGGGTCTTGTGCGGCAGAGGCCGCGCCGTGCCCGCCACGCGGCGTCGTCGGCTGGAGCGGCGGCGGCGAGGCCTCGGTCGCCGGCGCGGTCGCCCCGGGATCGAAGGAGACGAGATCGGGCGGCAGCGGCTCGACGGCGGGCTGCTTCTTCTTGCCCTTCTCTTCTCCCGAGAGCGAGGTCGCGGCCGCGATCGCGTTCGTGAGGTCAAACGAGGAGCGGGATCGGGCCATCGTCCTCCTCCGTGGCGGCGCCGCTCTGGCTGTCGAGGCGATCGAGCACGTCGTTCGCGAGCTGATCGAAGACACGCGCGAGCGGCGGGGGGCGCTTCTGCATGAGCAGGAGCGGCGAGCCGCGCAGCGACGCTTCGAGGAACACCTCGTCGCGGGGGATCACGCTGTCGAGGATGATGCCGCCCGGGAAACGCGTCCACAACGTCTCGGCGACCTCGAGCGAGGCCGGCGTCTGCCGGTCGAACATCGAGAGCACGATGCCGATCAACGTGAGGCGCGGGTTCTTCTCGGCGCGGACGCGGTCGACGAGCGCGAGGATCTGGCCGACGGAGCGCAGCGCGAGCGGCTCGGCCTGGAGCGGCGAGAGCACGTGCGTCGCGGCCTCGAGCGCGCGGCTCGTCACCTTGCCGAGGCCCGCGGGGCAGTCGAGGAGCACGAGGTCGAACTCGCTCTCGAGCTTGCTCAACATCCCGGTGAGCATGCCGGTGCGCGTGAGCGCCTCTTCGAAGCCCGCGACGGTCGTGGGATCGACGCGGCCGACGCTGAGCACGTGGAGCTGCGGGTCGCGGGTCCGGAGGAGGACGTTGCCGATGTGCTCGGCGCCCGTGAGCACCTCTGCGATGCCTGGCCGCGCGCGGTCGGGGAGCCCGAGCGAGAGGCAGAGGCTGCCTTGCGCGTCGAGCTCCATGAGCAGCGTGCGGTTGCCGGCCCGGGCGAGGGCGAGACCCAGATTGAGCGAGATCGTGGTCTTACCGACGCCTCCCTTTTGGCTGGCCACGCAGATGACGTGCATGCTTCTCGCGCCATCGTAGCAGGACACCACGCGAAAAGGTGGGTCGCGCGGCGACGAACTAGATCAGGCTGAACCGCTTCATGAGCGATCCGCACAGATCCGACTGCGGATTTCTTTGACGCTCGATCGCGAGCCCAGCCCGGAAGATCGCGCGCGCGGCCTCCAGGTTGCCGAGCAAGACGTGACAGATGCCGAGCATCTCGTGATCTGCCGGGTCGCCGAGGGCCGACACGAGGTCCGTGAGGGGTGGCACAGCGGTGCGATGCGCCTCGACCATCGCAGGCGTGGGCCGCTCGGGGTTCGGCGCGCCTTTCGCCATGATCATGAGCTTCAGTGCGCTCCTCTGGTCCTCCGGCCGATGCTCCGCGAAATCCGGCCTCGAGAAGAGATCGCGGTAGCCCGCGTACGCCTCGTCGAGCTGGCCATCCCGCCAGTGCTTCACGATGGCCTTGACCGTCTGGACCAGTTCCTCCTTGTTCGCCATTCTGGGAACCATACACAAGTGCACGCGCGGAGGGGAGCCGCGAGCGCATCCCGGACGCGAGAGAGACGTCCGGAACGGGGAGCAGAGGGCGCGGAAGAGGTTAAGCTCTCCCCAGGATGTTCCTCGATTTCCTGTACGAGCTGCGGGGCAGGCAGGTGCCGGTCGGGACGCAGGAGGCCGTGGCGCTCGGCCGCGCCCTCGCCGCGGGGCTGCACGACTCGTCGCTGGAGGGTTTTTACCACGTGGCGCGGGCCCTCTGCGTGCACTCCGAGGCCCACCTCGACGACTTCGACCTCGCCTTCGCCAAGCATTTCCGGGGCGTGCACGTGGAGGCGAAGAAGATCGCCGAGGAGCTCAAGGCGTGGCTCCAGGATCCGAAGCAGCTCCGGCAGCTCAGCGAGGAAGAGAAGGCGATGATCGAGGCGCTCGATCTCGACGAGGTGCTGCGCCAGTTCGAGGAGCGGCTGCGCGAGCAGAAGGAGCGTCACGACGGGGGCAATCGGTGGATCGGCACGGGCGGGACGTCGCCGTTCGGCCGCGCGGGCTTCCATCCGTCGGGGATCAGCATGGGCGGCGGCTCGGGCGGCAAGAGCGCGATTCATACGGCGGACGCGCGCAAGTACCGCTCGTACCGCAGCGACATCACGCTCGACGTGCGCACGATCGAGGTGGCGCTGCGCAAGCTCCGCGGCTTCGAACGCGAGGGCGCCGTCGAGGAGCTCGACATCGAGGGGACGATCGACGCGACGGCGCGAAACGCAGGCGAGCTCGAGGTCGTGACGCGGCCGCCGCGACGGCCGAACACGCGCGTCCTCCTGATGATGGACGTCGGCGGCTCGATGGATCCGTACGCGCACGCCGTCTCGCAGCTCTTCAGCGCGGCCAAGCGCGCGACGCACTGGAAGGAGCTGCGCACGTACTACTTCCACAACTGCGTCTACGGGAAGGTCTACAAAACCGAGGGGTTTCAGGACCCGGTGAGCGTGCGGGACCTCATCCACGAGTGCGGCAAGCACTACAAGCTGGTGATGGTCGGCGACGCGTCGATGGCGCCCTACGAGTTGCTCGGCGCGGCGAGCTGGGGCGACGACGCAGGCACGCCGGGCGTCGGGTGGCTCGCGATGTTGCGCGAGCACTTCGAACGGTCCGTCTGGCTGAACCCGGATCCGCCGAGCGGCTGGTCGCACGGCACGGTGCAGATCGTGAAGGACGTGTTCCCGATGTACCAGCTCACGCTCGAAGGGCTCGGCGAGGCCGTGGCGCAGCTCGTCCGCGGCGGGCGCACGCGGCGCTAGAACAACGAGCGGTTGGACAACCGCTCATTGTTCTAGCTCTTTTGTCCCGAGGGGGACGCCTCGCGTCCCCCTCTCGCCCAGGCAAAGCCCGGTCGATTCACCCCCCGAGGCGAGCTCGCTTCACGCTCTCGCAGAGCGCCGAACGAATCGGCGCTCTAGGAAGCGCGCTTTGCGGGCAACGTGAGCCGGAAGAGCGCGCCGCCCGAGGGCGCGCCGAGCGCCTCGACCGTGCCGCCGTGCGCATGCGCGATGATGCGGCACAAGGCGAGCCCGAGCCCCGTGCCCGTCGGCTTGCTGGTCACGGACGGCTCGAAGATGCGCGGCGCGATCTCCGGATCGATCCCCGGCCCATCGTCCTCGACGTCGACCACGACAGCCTCGCCGGAGGCGAGCGCCCGCACGACGATCCGCCCCCTCGCGCGGCCTTCGAGCGCGTCACGCGCGTTCAGGAGCAGGTTCGCGATCACGCGCTCGATCAGGATCCGATCACAGACGACCTCGAGATCCGGCGGCGCCACGCGCACCTCGATCGTCGCGTTCACGTCGAAGAGCTCTCGCTCGGCACAAGCCACGATCTCCGCGACGGACGCAGGCTCCACGTCGAGCGGCTCGCCGCGCGCGAGGGCGAGGACACGGTCGATCACCGCTTGCCCCTTCCGCACCTCGTTCTCCGCGCGGGCGAGGTGCTCGCCGAGGCGCGCACGATCCTCCGCGTGGCGCCGCGCGAGGTAGAGCGCCGACTCGATCGCGGCGAGCGTGTTCCTGAGCTCGTGGGCCACGCCTGCCCCGAGAGCGCCTGCGATCGCGAGGGCCGCCGCGCGCGCGTCTCGATCGTTCGGATCGGATGCCGTCGTCACGACGCGCGAGTCTAGCGCGAAGACGCGAGAAGCAAGGTCCCCCGGCGGCGGCGTGGTCCTCGTCGACTCGCTGCCATCACACGCCGACGCCGGGGGACCGATCCAAGCGAAGCAAAGGAAGAGCGCTCGCGCGCTGCGACGAGAGCATTGAGCAAGAGCCGGGCCGCGCACGCTTGCCCGCAATTCCAGCGTCCCGCCCGAGGGTGCGAAGGCGCCTCCTCTGACAACGCTGTCGCATCGGTGGGTCGTCGTGTGCGCAGGGCCCTCCGCCCTGCGGGTGCCACGGGCGGAGAAGTTCAGCCGCCCGCGAGGATCTGGTAGGCGAGCCGCGCCGCGAGCGCGAGCGAGACGAGCAGGACGGCCGAGCGAATGAGCTGCTCGCCGCCCTTCACGGCCGCGCGTGCGCCGAGGACGCCGCCCACGGCTTGCGCCACGGCCATCGGCAACGCGAGGCGAAAGTCGATCCGTCCGGCGAGCGCGAAGCTCACCATCGCGGTGAGGTTCGAGGCGAAGTTCGCGACCTTCGCGTTGGCCGTCGCGCGCGTCAGATCGTCTCCGAACACCGTGGTGTAGAGCAGGATCAGAAACGTCCCCGTGCCGGGTCCGAAGAAGCCGTCATAAGCGCCGATCACGAGCGCGATGGTCACGGCCGTCGCGAGCGGACGACGCTCGGCGATCACCCAAGGCTTTGGCGCGGGAGGCGGCGCGTCGGGCTTCGGAGGCGCCTTCGGCCGTCGCCCTCCGCGCGCCGCGAAAAAGACGGCGACACCGATCAGGAGCACGAGCACGATCGGGCGCAGCACCTCGGGGCGCGCCGCCAGCAGCGCGCGCGCGCCCGCCGCGGAGCCGAGACCCGCGGCGAGAAACGTCGGCCAGAAGCGCTTCTTGTCGACGTGGCCCGCGCGCACGAACGAGAGGAGCGACGCGCCCGAGCCGAAGACGGCCTGCCCCTTGTTCGTGCCGAGCGCGAGGCGGGGATCGGCGAGCGCCACGAGCAGCGCGGGCACCGTGAGCAGTCCGCCGCCGCCGGCGATCGCGTCAATCAGGCCGGCGGCGAGGGCGACCGCGCAGAGGAGCGGGAGGACGAGCACGAACGGGAGGGCGTTTCCTATCCAAAAGCGAGCGTGCTGTCACTCGGCGCCGGCCGACACGAGGACGGGCGCGCCGGCGGCGGAGGCCGACGCGCGTTCCCGGCCGAGCGCGCTCTTCACCGCGGCGAGATCGAGCGGCGAGAAGCGCGCGTCCGAGGCGCCGCCGAAGAGCTCCAGGCGGATGGCGCGGTGCGCCGGAGCGACGCCGCCCTCCCCGCAGATCACGGCCGCGATCTCCGACGACTTCGCCGCGCCCGAGCCCGTGATCTCCACGAACACGTCGAGCGCGACGAGATCACCGAACAGCCCTGCGCGCTCGAGCGCCGCGCGTGCCTCCGCGCCGCCCACCTCGACCGCGAGCAGGTACTTCCGCACGTCGACGATCTTACCGATCCCCTCGATCTCGCGCCGAATCGGGAGCGACGGCGCCGCCATCGCCGTGCGGCACGCGGCGGCGAGCATCTCCTCGGCGGTTTGCCCGGGCGGCACCACGAGCGCCGCGCGCGCGAACGCGAGCACGTACCGCGCGCCCCGGATCACGCGTGAGATCGCCGCGTCCTCAGGCCCGAGCAGCGCGGCGCCGCGGAACCGGAGGCCCGAGGGGCTCGCCGTGTTCATCCGCTCGACGAGCGAGGCGACCTCGGCGGGCTCGAGCGCGCGTTCGAGCCGCACGTCCGCGTACTCGTCGAGGCTCGCCACGCCGAGGGAGAGCGCGGGCGAGAAGATCATGTCGGGCTTCGGGTGGAAGCCCTTCGTGTAGACCATCCGCTCGCCGACGCGCCGGAACACGCGCGGAAGCTCCCGCACCACGTCGAGGTGCCCGAGCAGCGCCATCGCGCCCGTCTTCTCGAAGCGGACGCGATACAAAAATCCGCCGCGCCCCTTCATCGGCGGAGCCTTCTTCACCGGCGCGGGCGCCTGCTCGATCGCCTCGGCCTCGTCGTCCACGGGGGCCTCGACGACCGGCGCCGCCGCCACCACGGCATCCGTGATCAGCGGCAGCCGCTTGTTCGCGCCGAGCTTGCGGAGGAAGTCGACCCGCTCGCCTCGCATCTGCGTCATGTCGCAGGCCACGCCGCAGTCGTAACAAACGAGCCTGCGTTGATCCGCGACCGCGTCCTCCACGTTCGTGTGGTGCACGAACGTCCCCGCGACCTTCCCACACGGCGGGCTCAACCGGTTCTGCAGCGCCTTCCGGTACTCGCGCGCCAAAAACCCTTCTTCGAGGCCGACGTCGATGTGGTCCCAGGGCAGCCGCGCGGTCACGGGGATCGTCCCGAGGAACCGCGTTCGATCCGTCCCGAAGTGCGTGAAGGCCTCCTCCCACACGTCGAGCCGCAGCCGATCGTCCCACGAATCGAAGCGCGCCCCGTTCCGGTACGCGCGCTCCAGCACGTCGCACAGGCTCCGATCTCCGCGCGCAAAAATCCCTTCGAGCACGCTCGCCTCGGCGCCGTGCGTCTTGAGCTTCACGTTGCGGTGGTACTTCACGGTTTGCCGCAGGAGATCTTGCTTGCGCGCGACCTCGCCGAGCGTGTCCATCGCGGCCCACTGGAACGGCGTGTGAGGCTTCGGGACGTGCGTCGATACGCTCACCGTCACCTCCACGTTTTTCTTGCCGATCTTCCGGCCCACGCCGGCCGTGCGCACGCCCATCTCCACGATCCCGGTGACGTCCGCGTCCTCCTCGGTCGGCAGGCCGATCATCGAGTAGAGCTTCATCCGGTCCCAGCCGCGCGAGAAGATGCGCTCCGCCGTCTCGAGGAGCTGCTCCTCGGTGACGTTCTTGTTCACCACGTCGCGCATCCGCTGCGTGCCCGCCTCCGGCGCGAACGTCAGCCCCGTCGCGCGCACCCGCTTGAGCTCGTCGAGCAAATCGGGCTCGAGTCCGTAAGCGCGCAGCGACGACACGCTCATGCTCACGCGCTCCTTCGCGAGTTTGTCCGCGACCTTCTTGATGAGCGGCGAGATGCACGACACGTCCGCCGTGCTGAGGGCCGTCAGCGACACCTCGTCGTTGCCCGACGCGCGCACCGCTTCGAGCACCGTGTTCACCACCTGCTCGGGGTCCCGCTCGCGTACGGGCCGGTAGATCATGCCCGCCTGGCAGAAGCGGCACCCTTCCGTGCAACCGCGCGCGATCTCGATCGACACCCGATCGAAGATCGCTTCCGGCCCGCCCGTCGGGCTCACGGCAGGGAACGGGTACTTGTCGAGGTCGACGAGCGCGCGCTCGATCGGCAAGGGCAAACCCTTCTCGATCGCCGCCTTCACGATCTGGAAACTCGTCTCCGGATCGACCTCCGTCCGGTAAAGCGAGGGCACGTAGACCGCGCCGAGCTTCGCCAGCGCCACGAGCCGCTCGCGCCGCGGCACGCCCGCCTTGCGCAGCCGCGCCCAGGTCAGCGCCACCTGGGTCGCTTTCTCCTCGCCGTCGCCGATCACGACCGCGTCGATGAACGCGCTCACCGCCTCGGGGTGCGTCGCCACCGGCCCGCCGGCGATGACCAGCGGATCGTCCTCGCCACGATCGGACGAGCGCAGCGGCACGCCGCCGAGGTCCAGCATGAGCAGGACGTTCGTGTAGGTCAGCTCGAACTGGAGCGAGAAGCCGACCACGTCGAAGTCCCGCAATTTTCGTTTGGTTTCCAACGAAACGAGCGGGATGCTTCGAGCTCGTAGTTCTGCCTCAACGTCTTTCCACGGCGCGTAGCAGCGCTCGGCTAGCGTGCGCGGATCGTCGTTCAGGAGCTTGTAGAGGATCTTGAACCCGAGGTGGCTCATCCCGATGTCGTAGACGTCGGGGAACGCGAGGCAGACCGTCGCCTCCACGCTGGACCAGTCCTTGACGACCGAGCCGACCTCACCGCCGGTGTAACGCGCGGGTTTCTCCACGCGATCGAGAAAAGCGGCGTACGGGTGGCCATCGAGAACTGCGGGGGCTTCTGCCATGGGAAAACCTCGGGCGAAGGGTCTCTCGGGTAGCACGCGTGAACCGCAGCGAGAAGGTTCGCGTGCAGCGAACGTGCGCATGGGTGCGCCGGGTTGCGCGGGCTGCCCTTGGCGACTAGGTTGCCCGCCCTCGTGTCAAGGCGTTTCGAGCTCGTCTCAGGCTTCACCCCGCGTGGCGACCAACCTCGTGCGATCGAGGCAATCAGCGGTGCCTTCGGCCGATCGGAGACCTTCCAGTGCCTGCTCGGCGTCACGGGCAGCGGCAAGACATTCACGGCGGCCAAGGTCATCGAGCGCCTCCAGCGCCCGACGCTCGTCCTCGCGCCGAACAAGACGCTGGCGGCCCAGCTCTACGGCGAGATGCGCGAGCTCTTCCCGAACAACGCCGTCCACTACTTCGTCAGCTACTACGACTACTACCAGCCCGAGGCGTACGTCCCCGCGAGCGACACCTTCATCGAGAAGGACGCGATCATCAACGACGCCATCGACCGGATGCGCCACGCCGCCACGCACGCGCTCCTGTCCCGGCCGGACGTGCTCATCGTCGCCTCCGTGAGCTGCATCTACGGCATCGGCTCGGCCGAGAGCTACCACGGCCTGCTCATCAAGATGGAGCGCGGCCAGGAGCTCCGCCGCGACGAGCTGCTCCGCCGCCTCGTCGACATCCAGTACGATCGCAACGACATCGACTTCCACCGCGGCACCTTCCGCGTGCGCGGCGACGTCGTGGAGATCTTCCCGGCGTACGAGGAGACCGTCGCGATCCGCGTCGAGTTCTTCGGCGACGAGATCGAGGCCATCAAGGAGGTCGATCCCGTCCGCGGCAAGGTGCTCGGCACGCTCGACCGCATCGCGATCTACCCCGGCTCGCACTACGTCACCGAGCAGCAGCAGCTCCGCATCGCCATCGCCTCGATCCGCGAGGAGCTGCGCGACCGGCTCGAGTTCTACGACAAAGCCGGCCGCTTCCTGGAGAAGCAGCGCATCGAGCAGCGCACGATGTACGACCTCGAAATGCTCGAGCAGATGGGCTTCTGCAACGGCATCGAGAACTACTCGCGCCACCTCTCGGGCCGCAAGCCGGGCGAGCCGCCGCCCACGCTCATCGACTACTTCCCGAAGGATTTTCTCCTCATCATCGACGAGTCGCACCAGACGATCCCACAGGTCGCGGCGATGTACCGCGGCGATCGCGCGCGCAAGGAGACCCTCGTCGAGTACGGCTTCCGCTTGCCGAGCGCGCTCGACAACCGTCCCCTCAAGTTCGAGGAGTTCGAGTCGCACTACGACCGCGTCCTGCTCGTCAGCGCCACGCCCGGCGACTACGAGCTCCAGAAGACCGGCGGTGAAGTCGTCGAGCAGATCATCCGCCCGACGGGCCTCACGGATCCGCAGATCGTCGTTCGCCCCGTCGCCGGCCAGGTCGACGATCTGCTCGAACGCATTCGCGAGCGCGTCTCGCAGAACGAACGTGTCCTCGTCACCACGCTGACGAAGCGCATGGCCGAGGATCTGACCGAGTACTACACGGAGCTCGGCGTGCGGGTCCGCTACCTGCACTCCGACATCGACACGCTCGAACGCGTCGAGATCCTCCGTGATCTTCGGCGCGGCGAGTTCGACGTCCTCGTCGGCATCAACCTCCTGCGCGAGGGCCTCGATCTGCCCGAGGTCTCGCTCGTGGCGATCCTCGACGCCGACAAGGAAGGCTTCCTCCGCAGCCCGCGCTCGCTCATCCAGACGATCGGCCGCGCTGCGCGTAACGTCCGCGGCGAGGTCATCATGTACGGCGATCGCGAGACGGACGCGATGCGGTACGCGATCCAGGAGACGAACCGCCGCCGCGAGATTCAGAGCGCGTACAACGTCGAGCACGGCATCACGCCCGCGACGGTCACGAAGGCGATCCTCGATCTCTCGCCGACCTCCGGCGCGCGCGACTACTACGCCGTCCCCAAGGGCGGCGCGGGCCGCGGACCTTCCGGCAAGGACACTGCGCCGACGGGCGCCGATCTCGCCGAGCGCGTCGAAGCGCTGCGCCTGGAGATGTTCGCTGCTGCGGAAAACCTCGAGTTCGAGAAGGCGGCGCGCCTGCGTGATCAGCTCCGCGCGCTCAAGGGTGAGCTCGAAGATGCCGGCGTCGAGGTCGCGCCTCCCGCGACCAAATCCAAGCCCAAGCCTCGGGCAAAGGCCAAGACGGGCGAGGCACCGGCGGCGCGCGGCGGCGCGAAGAAGTCGAGCGCGCGTGGGAGCGGCAGCACGGGCCGAGGCCGCTACCGCTGAGCGGCGGCGGCCTTCGGCCCGGCGCGATCTCACTCGCTGCGGCGGCGGATCGCGGGGATGTAGCGGGCCTCGATCGGCCCCTCGGCGCCCGACGCTTCGAGCGCTTCGATGTCGACGTGCACGCGCGACACCTCGGCGATGAGGGCCTTCATGTCGAAGCCCGACGTGCCGTCGGGCGCGTCGCGGAGCTGGTCGAGGGCGAGCTCCAGGAGCTGGGCTGCGCCGCTCGGGCTCTTGGCGCGATGCAGCTTGTGCATGGCCGTGGCCACGAGGATGAGGCCCTTCACGAGCTCACGCGCCGGGTCGGCTTCCGGCCGGGTGCGGCGGAAGTCCTCCCACAGCTCGTGCGCGTCGTAGAACCTCTCCGCGGCGTATGCGTCGAGGGCGTTCTGGAACAACGTCTCCGGGTCTTTCGACGGCGGCGACACACGCGGCTCGAGCACGGGCCCTGCGCCCACGCTCTTCAGCGGCGGAATGAACGCGTCTTCCAGGTTCTTTTGCGCGAGCGACAGCAGGCGCTTGATCTCGGCGAGGCACGTGCGCGTCGCGTCGCGGAACGTCGCGAGGTCGATGCCTCCGTGCACGTCGGGCAGCGCGTCGAGCTTGATCAGCGCGCGTTCGAGCAGGTGTACCGATCCGCGGAGCTCTGCGTTGTGACGAACCTTGTGCATCGCGTTCGTCACTTGAATGATCGCCTGCAAAAACCGGCGATTCGTCTCGTTTTGCTCGTCCTGGTAGACCTGCGTCCAGATGTCGTAGGCATCGAAATGGCAACCGGCGCGGTACGCCTCGAGGCCTCGATTGAAAGCAGCTTCACGATCTTCGTTCGCGTCGTCGGCCATGGCGGCGTGGGAGACGATACACGACCAGGACGGGGTTTGAAAGGGCGGGGGCATGCTTTCCGCAGATCCTCTCGTCGACCGGACGGGCTCGTGCCGACGTACATGCGCCAACCGGGCGACACCTCGGGTCTGTCCGAGTACATGTAGAGCGCCTATCCGATCCATCTCACATTCTCTGCGTCACGAAACCGACGCAGCGGACCATCGAGCGGCGCGCGCGCTTTTTACCGCTCGTGTTTCGCCTGTGTCCCGCATCGTGGATCCATCCGCCGCGCGACGCTCCCTTGGGCGTCTCCGGATCGGAGCAACAACATTCTTCGGGAGACTTTCATGATCGGAACGACACGAACGAGCCTGCTCCTCCTCCTTTCGGCTGCGGCGCTCGCCGGCACGGCCGGCTGTAGCGACGATGCACCGCTCCCGCTTGGCACCTCCAGCTCGACGACCGGCAGCGGTGGAATGGGCGGCATGGGTGGCTCCGGCGGGACCGGCATGGGCGGCTCCGGTGGGACCGGCATGGGCGGCTCCGGCGGCGTCGGGGGCACGATGAGCGTCTGCGGCAACGGGGTCGTCGAGGAGGAGGCCTGCGACGATGGCAATTCGACGCCGGGCGACGGCTGCAACGATTGCATCGTCGAGGAGGGCTGGGAATGCGGAGCGCCGTGCACGCCCATCTGCGGCGACGGCCTCGTGAAGGGCGCCGAGTCCTGCGACGATGGCAACAAGAACCCCGGGGACGGCTGCAGCGACGCCTGCGCGACCGAGGCTGGTTATCAGTGCACCGGCGAGCCGAGCGCTTGCTGCGCGCCGCAGACCGAGATTTGCGACGGAATGGACAACGATTGCAATGGCGTCCCGGATGAGGGCTGCGATTGCGTCGACGGCACCACGCAACCCTGCTACATGGGCCCGCCGGGCACGGAGAACGTCGGCATCTGCGTGGGCGGTGACCAGACGTGCGCGAACGGAACATGGGGCGCCTGCGTCGGCGAGGTCCTCCCTGCAATGGAGGTCTGCGACGGCCTCGATCAGGATTGCGACGGCACGCCCGACGACAGCGTCGGCTGCATCTGCATGCCTGGCACCACGCTGAACTGTTACACGGGCCCGATGAACACCGAAAACGTCGGCCAATGCAAAGGCGGCACGCAGACCTGCGCGGCCGACGGCAAATCGTACGGCCCCTGCCTCGGCCAGATCCTCCCCGCGCCGGAGAACTGCGCGACCCCGGTCGACGACGATTGCAATGGCGCGGCGCCCGCTTGCACCGGGGCGCACGTGGTCAGCAAGGGATTCGGCGACGCCAGCGCCCAGCAGGGCCTCGCGATCGCCGTCGACGCCATGGGCAACGTCCTCGTCGCGGGCAACTTCACCGGCACGATCGATTTCGGCGGCGGCACGCTCACGAGCACGGACGCCGTCGACGTCTTCGTCGCGAAATTCACCGCGCAGGGCAACCACGTCTGGTCGAAGGCCTACGGCGGCACTGGCGATCAGACCGCCACGGGCCTCGCCGTCGATGCGCAGGGCAATGCGTTCGTCACCGGCAACTTCGCCAATGCGATCAACATCGGCGCCACGACCCTCACGAGCGCCGGCGCCGACGATTTCTTCGTGGCGAAGCTCGACGCCGCGGGGAACGAGCTCTTCGCCAAGGGGTTCGGCGCGACCTTCACGCAGACGTCGTCCGGCGTCGCGGTCGATGGCGCGGGCAACGTGGTCGTCACCGGCGCATTCTCCGGCACGTTCTCCTGGGGCATGACGATGCTCACGGGCGCCGGCAACCTCGACGTCTACGTGGCGAAGATGGACAACGCGGGCAACCCGCTCTGGGCCAAGGGATTCGGCTCCGCCCAGAACCAGCAGGGCCTCGACGTCGCGACCGACGCCGCTGGCAACGTCATCATCGTCGGCGCAATGGAAAACGTCGCCGATTTCGGCGGCGGCCAGTTCGTGAGCGCCGGCGGCGAGGACGTCTTCGTCGCGAAGTTCAGCCCCGCGGGCAATCACCTTTTCAGCCAGCGCTTCGGCGACGCCTCGGCTCAGCGCGCCCTCGCGGTCGCCGCGGATCCCAGCGGCAACATGCTCGTCACGGGCCAGTATGCGGGCACGATCGACCTCGGCGGCGGCATGTACACGAGCGTCGGCGCCGACGACGGGTTCGTCGTGAAATTCGATCCGAACGGCGCGCACGCTTGGAGCAAGAGCTTCGGCGCCGTGAGCGCGCAGCGCGGCAAGGATATTGCGACCGACGCCTTCGGCAACGTTCTCATCACGGGTGAATTCTTCAGCACCCTCAGCTTCGGCGGCAATACGATCGCGACGGCCGGCATGGCCGACGCGTTCGTCGTCAAGCTGAGCCCCACGGGCACGCAGGTCTGGCTCCGCGGCTTCGGCAACAATCAAAACGACCGCGGCGAGTCCGTCGCCGTCGACGCCGCCGGCGCCCCCTGGTTCACCGGCTCGTTCATCGGAAACGTCAATTTCGGCGGCGGCGCCCTCGCGGGAGGCGCGGCCGACAACGTCTACCTCCTCGGCCTCGCGCCGTGACGCGCGCCGACCCGACCCGCGCGTGATCCGGCCGCGGGGGCGAGCGAAATGACGCGCTCGCCCTCGCGGCGCCTTCGCGATGTGTGTGGACCTTCGGGCCTTTCGGGGCTACACCTCCCACGTGACGAAGGATCAAGGGAAACGCGGGGGCCGGGGTCGCAAAAAGGGCAAGGGGGCCTCCGCGAAGGGCGCGTGGGGCAGCCTCGCCGCAGCGGGGGGCGCCGTCGCGGTGCTCGGCGTCCTGCTCTACGGCTCCTTCAGGGCGGAAGGACCGACGGCCGCCGTGAGCCCCGAGCCCGTCGCCGCCGTCACGACCACGCCTCCCGCCGTCACGCCCGCGCCCGCGCCCGGCCCGCCGCCCGTAAAATCGGCGAATGGCGAGAACTGGAACGACGCGCAAATCGCCTGGCAGGGCTACGAGGCCGGCATGGCCCGCGCGAAGGCCGAGAACAAGCCGGTTTGTCTCGTCTTCTACACCGCCTGGTGCCCTCATTGTCGCAATTATGCGAACGTCTTCCACGATCCGCGCATCGTGGCGCGCGCCAAGGATTTCGTGATGATTCGCGTGAACCCTGACGACGAGTCCGCGATCGGCGAGCGGTACGCCCCCGACGGCTCGTACGTCCCGCGCACGTTTTTCCTTGCCCCGGATGGCATGCTCATGGCCGACGTGCACGCGCCGCGACCCAAGTTCCAGCATTTCTACGACGAGAGCAACCCGGCGTCGCTGCTCGGCGGCATGGACGCCGCCGTGCGCAAGCTCGCGCGGCCGATGTGAGTCTCGTTTACGCTTCCGGATCCAGATCCGGACGGCGCTCCCCCATTCCGATCCCCCACCCCATCGAGTACCGCGCGTTGATCTCGCAGCGCGGATTGAACCGCAGGCTCCCTTTCTCGTCGCGCCAGCGGAACGCGTCGAGCCCGAACGGCCCGAAATAACGCGCGGCCACGAGCGCCGCGCCCGCTCGCTCCATCGCCTGCGCGAAAGCTTCCGTCTCCTCCAGGCCAATCTCCCCGGGCTTCGCGGGCCGCGTCGAGAGCCACGTCCCATCCGGCGCCGTCTCCTGCCACGTCGGCTCGCCGAGCGAGAGCTGCCCCTCGCGCGACACGAACCCGTGCCACCCGAAATCGGCCACACGATCGACCCACGGCTCGACCACGAGCGCGCCGAACGAGCGCAATGAGGCTTCGATCCAGGACTGCGCCGCGCCGAGCACCTCGTCCTCCCGCGCCCGCCGCCGTCCGCGCCCCGCGAATCCGTGCGGCCTGCGCAAAAGCCAATTTCCTCCCGGCGACGGCGCCGCGAGCGCCTCGCGCACCTCGTCGAGCGTCATCACGGCCCGCTGCCCCGGCAGCGTCGCCCCGAGCCCGAGCGAAAATCGCCGATCGTTCACTTGGCGCAGCACCTCATAGGACGGCACCGCGGGCACGCGCGCACCGGCCTGCGTGAGCGCCGCGAGCGCCCGCGGCGTCGGCAACCACGCCTTCCCCACGGCCCCTTCGGCGCGCCGCGCCTCGTCAGGCCCACCCCAAAGCAATATATCGGCCGGACGCACCAATGCCCCGAGCCGCCCCGCGAGCTCCGGAAGCCGCGCCCGCGCCTCCGCCCCGAGCGTCCGGCGCGCATCCTCCAGCTCCACCTCCGCGCCGAGGTTCAGGAGCCACGCGATTCGGGGGCCCATTTGTCGAGTTCCTGCAGAAAATCTTCCGGAAATCCCGCTCGGATTCGATCCTCTCGATTCAGCGGCGAACCCCGCATCACCATCGGCGAAAGCGGCTCCGGCAAATGCGCGCGCCACGCCTCGAAATCGAGCCCCTCCGTGAAGCGCTGGAACCACCGCAGGCCGAAGCGCACGTGCGGCACCTCCTCGGCGCAGACGATCTCCTGGATGCGCGCCCCCTCCTCGTCCCCGATCGCTCGAAATCGCCCTGCGAACCGCGCCGTATGGTCGAGGTTCCCCCCTTCGAGCCCCATCCCCATCACGGCCGCGAAATGCGCCGGCGACTTCGACCGTGGCACCCGCTCCCAGAACCAATCCCGCACTGGAAACTCTCCGAATGCGTGACCGAGCCCCTCCATGTACTGCGCGTACATCGCCATGTGACGGATCTCGTCCCCGGCAATACGCAAAAGCCCCACCTTGAACGCCCGCGGCGCCTCCGGAAACGCGAGCAACGCCCAGGCCATCAGCTCTGCGGCCTGCAATTCGTGATGCAGGAACGTGTGCACGAGCTGCGCCCGCCGCGCCGGATCCCGAATCGCATCCGGACCCGGCGACTTGTGCGCGCGTTTTACAATCTGAAGCGAGCTCGGCCTCCCGGGCCGCTCGATACGACGCACGGGCGCGGCTTCTTCCCATCCCGCGGGCACGGGCGGCGGGGCGAGCTTGTGCCCGAGCTCTTCGCTCGTCACATAATCGTACGCCCAGCGCTCCGCCGTCCCTTCCGGCGGGATCGGGATGTCCATCACGACCGTGCTCGTCAGTTGTTCTTCATCTCCACGCCACGCCCGGGCGGGAGCGGATCCCATCGTAACGAATCTCCGACGAGTGTCGAGATCCGTTTCGGCCGCCCGCCGTCAAGCCGCATCACGTAGAGCCCGGGCCCCTCGCCCGACGTCCGCGTCGAGAAAAAGGCCACGAGTCTCCCGTCGGGGCTGCACGCCGGATACCCATTGCGCCCTTGCCCCTGCGTCAGCCGCACCATCCCTCGCCCGCGTTCGTCCGTCGATACGAGGTCCGTATCTTTGCCGACCCCCACCGCGAAGACCGCCCGCACCCCGTCCGGGTGATTGCAGAACGTCGGCGCCGACGCGAACAGGCCATCCGGCGAGATGGGTTTGTCTTCCACGTAGATTCGTTGCCCGAAGCGCCCCTCGCCCGAATACGCGAGCTTGCCGCTCGGCGTGAACGTCGGCCGGAGGGCCATCCCGACCTCGCTCGCCGGCGCAAGGCTCGCGAAATCCGGGCCCACGAACATCTTGATCGTGCCCCCGTCCGCGATCGACACCGCGACGCGCGACCTGTCCCGCGAGAACGCGAGCCCGTACACCGAGCCCTTCATCGGCAGATCCACCGCCTGCCCGCTCGCCGTCCGGATCCGGTATTCTCCGTTTTGCGCGCTTGCGGCCCAGTACAGCGCGTCCCCTTTTCCGAACGCCGGTGCGACCGCGATCTCCTCCGTCGGCGAGACCGGCTTCGGATCATGCCCATCTGCGTCGACGGTGAACACGCGCCGCAGCTTGCCCACCCCCGCGACGAACGTCATCCGGCTGGCGAACCCGCCATTTTGCCCCGTCAGCGCCCCGATCACGAGATCCGAAATCCGGTGCGCCTCCTCCCTCAAATCCGAGGCTGGAATCAAAAACCGCTTGTCGAATACAGCCGCGGCCCCATTGCGCACGAAATACACCCGGGCGCGGAGCTCCACCTTGTCCTGCCCCGGCACAGGCCGCGCGCGCGCCTCCACGAGCGCCTCGACCTTCTTTTTCGCCCAGATCGACACGTCGAGCGTCTCCGCGCCCCACGCCTCCTCCGGCGAATCGTCGTCCGAGATCACCTCGAACTCGCCCGAAAGCTCGAGATCACGCCGCGCCACGCTCCGCATGATCACGTCCTCCTCGTCCCAGCTCGACGAGGGCAGGACCGCGATCCGCGGCAAGGGCCGCGTCGCACCGGCGACGACTACGATATTGCCGAGCAAATCCTCCGGCGACGGCGGCGCGTCCGCGGGCGTGGGCTCCTCCGCGCGCGCGGCTGGCGGCGCGGAGGCCGCGAGGGACGAGAGGACGGCGAGGGCGAGCAGGTTCTTCTTCAATCGCATCGCTCCGGCGTGCAGGTGAAGGTGAGCGAAATCTGGCTCTGGACGATGTCCGGATAATTCTCGGGCGGCGGCGGCAACTCCTCGCCCTTGGCGCTCTCCAGCGCGGCGCGCGCCGCGGCGTCGAACGCGGCCTGGCCGCTGGAGACGATCGCGAAGCTCCCGACCGATCGACCGCCCGAGAGCGTCACCGTCGCGGCCACGCGGAACTTCGTAATCTCATCGGGTGACAAACCCGACCCCGACACGCGGAACCTGCGGCTGAACCAGCTCCGGATCTTCTCCCGGTAGATGTCCACCGCGCGCGCCTTGAGCGGATCCATCTCCGTCCCGCCCTTCACGCCGTCCTCGTGGCCTTTTTCATCCACGTTCGGCGGGGGTTCGGCCTTCGCGGGCTCCTCGATCGGCGTCTCGACTACCTTCGCGACTTCGGCCTCGGGCGGCGGGACCGGCGTCTTCACCTCGGCCACCTCGATTTCCTTCGACGGAATGGCCTCCTCGGTCTTCTCCGCCTTCGTCGAGACGAATGCTTTTTCCTCCACGCGCCGCTTCGCGCGGGGCTTCAGCCATCGATCCGGCAGCTTCGCCGGATCCCGTTTTCCGCCGAGCTTCAAGGCCGGCGCCGCGTCGAGATCGAGCACGGGCACCACCTTCACGGGCACGCTCGGCCCCTTGTCGATCTCCGGCGCCAGGGCCGGCCGATCGAGGTCCGCCGCGCGCAGCAGCAAAAGCGCCCCGCCCTGCAGCCCCACCGCGCAAATCACGGCGCACGCGATCTCGTGGATCCGAAAATCGCTCTTCGTGGACGGCGCCGCGTCCGTGCTCACCGGACCGCCTCCCGCGCCTCGTCGGGCTCCGGCTCGACCAGCAAATTGAGCCCCAGCACGCCCGCCGAGCGCGCCGCCGCGACCACGCGCGCCACAGCGGCATACCGCGCGTCCTTGTCCGCGCGGATGTAGAGCTCTTTTTCTTTCTGCACCCGCGGGTTCGTCGCGAGCACGTCCTCCACGCTCGTCGTCACGTCATCCTCGCCAAAGAGGATTTTTTCCTCCTTGGTCACCGTCACGACGAGCTTCGTGTCCTTGACGGGCGCCTCCGTCGCCTCGACCTGCGGCAATTCGACCCGCAGGCCCGACGCGAGCAACGGCGCCGTCACCATGAACACCACGAGCAGGACCAGCATCACGTCGACGAGCGGCGTGACGTTGATATCGCCGAACCCTTTTCCTCTGCCTCGCCTCGATCCGCCGGCCTGCATGCCCATGGCTCGTCCCTACCCTTGCGCGCCCGACTTCGGCAGCGTTGCCGGCACCTCGGAGACGAGCGCCACCCAGCCCTCGCTCGCCGCCTCGATCGCCGACAAAAGCGCGTCGATCCGCTTGTTCAGCGCGTTGTACGCCACGACCGCCGGAATGGCCGCCGCGAGCCCGATCGCCGTCGCGATCAAAGCCTCGCCGATCGCCGGCGCCACGACCGGCAAGCTCGCGCTCTTCGCCTGCCCGATGCGCAAGAACGCATCCATGATCCCGTACACCGTGCCAAACAGCCCCACGAACGGCGCGGCAGCGGCAATCGTGGAGAGCGAGGCCATGAGCGAACCGGCCCGCTGCTCCTGATCGACGAGCGCACGCTTCGCCACGGAATCGAGCAATTTCGGGCTCCCGGCGCGTTTTCCGAGCTCGAGCACGACCACGGCGCCCGGGGCGTCGGCATACCGGCTCGCAGCGGCGAAGAGCGCGTCGGCCGACAAGGCGTGCTTCGCCTCTTGCTCGAAGCGCCGCTCCGCGCGGCTCAGCCGGCCGAGCTGGAGCGCCTTCAAGAATGCGATGATCCAGACCATGACCGCCGCGGCCACGAGCAGCCAGACCACGACGAACACGGGCCCGGACGAATGCAGGACGAGCGAGACCGGATCCAGGCGGATCGGCGCCGCGGCAGGTTCGATCGTATCGATCATGATGGTTCGTCCTCAGTCCGCGAGATACACGTCGACCTTGCGATCCTGGGCCCAACCTTCCTCGTCGACCCCGATCGCCTCGATTTCCCCGCGCGACGACGTCTCCACGCGCGACTTTTCGAGCCCCTTCTTGCCCAGGAATTCCGCCACGTTGCCGGCGCGCTTCTGGCCGAGGCCGAAGTTGTATTCGGTCTCCCCGCGCGGATCGGCGTGGCCCACGAGCTTCATTCCCTTGCCGGCGAGCGGGCCCGTCGTGAAGCAGCGGGCGAGCGCTTCGAGCGCCTTCGTCGCCTCCGGCTCGAGGTCGACCGAGTCGAACGCGAAGCGCGCGCGCGGAATGTCGCCGCACGCCTTCACGATACGATCCTCGATGTGCACCGAACCGGCGGTGGGGGTCGTCCTGTCCTTCTTCACGGGCGCGGCTTGCGTGCTCGCGACCTGCGGCTGGGCTGCGGCCGCGGGGTTCGGCGCGGCGACCGCCGCGGCCGTGCTCGGCGTGGCGACGGGATCCGAACCACAACCGATCGACAGCGCGGCGAGCGTGGAGCCCAAGAGGGTGATGACCGTGAGACGCGACATGATTCCTCCGGCGGGACGCCCCCCGGCGCCCCTCGACCTCGCGCTTACCACGTCGCTCTGGTTCGGGCACAAATTTGGCGAAACCCGAGCCCTTGGTATACAGGCCATGATCGCAGCCCTCTTGACGTGAGGCGCGCCCAGGGCCTACGACGTTGGGGCTTCTCCGGAGGACCCCGACCATGCCGATTCCCCGCATCCTCGAAGGCCGCCTCACGCTCCCCGTGATCGGCGCGCCCATGTTCATCGTCTCGGGCCCCGAGCTCGTCATTGCCCAGTGCAAGGCCGGCGTGGTCGGGTCCTTCCCGGCGCTCAACGCGCGCCCGAAGGAGCAACTCGAAGTTTGGATCACGCGGATCAAAACCGAGCTCGACGAATACCGCGCCCAGAACCCCGGCGCGCGCGTGGCGCCGTTCGCCATCAATCAGATCGCGCACCGCTCGAATGACAGGCTCGAACACGACGTCGAGGTCTGCGTCCGGCACGAAGTGCCCATCATCATCACGAGCCTGCGCCCGCCGGCCGAGATCGTGAAGGCCGTGCATTCGTACGGCGGCATCGTGCTCCACGATGTCATCAACGTGCGTCACGCCGAAAAGGCGCTCGAGGAGGGCGTCGACGGCCTCATCCTCGTGTGCGCGGGCGCGGGCGGCCACGCCGGCGCGCTCTCGCCCCTCGCGCTCGTCGCCGAGGTCCGCAAGTTCTATCAGGGCACGGTTTGCCTCGCCGGCGCGATCTCGACGGGCCGCGACGTCCTCACCGCGCAATCGACCGGCGCCGACCTCGCGTACGTCGGCACGCGCTTCATCGCGACCGAGGAGGCGAATGTGGTGCCCGGGTACAAGCAAATGCTCATCGACACGACGGCGAAGGACATCGTGTATTCGTCCCTCTTCACCGGCATCCACGGCAATTACCTCAAGCCCTCCGTCGCGGCGGCCGGTCTCGACCCGGACAACCTCCCCTCGGCCGACAAATCGACCATGAATTTCGGCTCCGGCGGCAACACGGCCGCGAAGGCGTGGCGCGACATCTGGAGCGCGGGCCAGGGCGTCGGGAGCATCACGGACGCCCCGCGCGTGGAGACGCTCGTCCGCCGCATGCGCTCCGAGTACGACGCCGCGCGCGAGGACCTCATCGCCCGGTCGAATGCTTTCCGCGAATAGGTCTGTTTTGCGAAACCGTTTGTCCCCGCTCATCCCAGGTAGAGCCGCGCCGAGGTGCAGAACCTCGTGTGCGGATCGAATTCGAAGAGCCCCACGCCGCTCCGGCGCGCGCCGTGGGCCGTGAACGTGCAGCGGAAGGCCGTGAAGAACCCCGCAGAGATCGGCGCCTCGACCTCCAGCGACGCGCCCGGGCCGAGCGCATCGAAGACACTCCGCGGCGAATGCCGCTTGCCCGGCTCGATCTCGATCCGCGGCTCGTCATCCGCGAAGAGCCCCCGCAGCCCGGCGAGATCACGCTCTCGTATCGCACGGGCAAACTCCTCCGCCGCCGCGTGCCCGCGCTCGAACATGCCCCGCCAGAGGCCTTCGAGGTACGTCGACACATTGGAAAAACCCTGGATCCGCAGCATACGCGCGGTGAGCCCGGTCATCGCGATCAGGGTCGTGGGCCCGCCCTTCAGCGCGGACATGGTGACGCCGCGAAGCTCCCAGAACGCCCGCATGCGTTGCACCCGCAGCACGCTGTCGACCTCGCCGAGTTCATAAATCAAATACGCGGGCAGCTCCACGCGCGCGCCGTTTGGCGTGCGCGTCGTGATGTTCACGTCCCGCACCACCGTGAGCCCTTGCACCACGTCCGCGAGCACCTCGAAGCGCACTTCGTTCGGGGCGATGTAGACGTCGTAAAAGCGCCCGAGCTCGTCGTCGCCGTCGCGCGGGTCCGCGCCCTTTCGCGCGGGCGGGCCGCCGACCGGGTCCTCGACGACCGCGCCGTGCGCGAAGAGCCCCACCCAGCCTTCTTTGTCGTGCGCGGCGACGCGGTCGGGTGAGCGCTTCACGACCGCGAGCACATCGTCTCGGCTCCACTCCATGCGCCGCGTATACCACGGAACGGCCGGGCAAGGGCAACGGGAAGGCGCTCGACCGGCCGCGGCCGACCTCCTCGGCAGCGCGGGGCTCGCGCGGCGCCCGTCCCGGCCTTATGCGTCTCGGTGGAGGGGAGGAGACGCGCATGGCGAAAGACGGCAATGGTCACGCGGCGGCGATGCGAAAGCTGAGGCGGCTCGTGAAGGGCATTCGCGTGGCGATGATGACCACGACCACCGGAGACGGCACCTTGCACAGCCGCCCGATGGCGACGTGCGAAGCGCTCGACGAGGACGGCGCGCTCTGGTTCTTCACGTCCTGCGAGACCGCGAAGGTGCACGAGATCAACGCCGATCACCACGTGAACATCGCATACTCCGATCCGGAAAACGATCGATACGTCTCTCTCGCGGGCATGGCGCGGGTCGTCCGTGACAGGGAGAAAATGCAGAAGCTCTGGAGCCCCATGCTGCGCGTCTGGTTCCCGCGTGGCCTCGACGAGCCGGACATCGCCCTTTTGCGGGTCGAGGTCGACCGGGCGGAATACTGGGATCCCTCGGCAGGCCTGTTCTCCGCGATCGTCAGCCGCGTGCGCTCGGCCGTGACGGGCGCCCCGGGATTCCCCGCCAGGCACGGCCGGATCGACCTCCGGCATGCCGAGGAGCAGCCACGCGCGGCCTGATCAGCTCGGTTTCCAGCGGACGTTCAAAAGGCCTGCACGAGGAGCGTGCCGAGCTCGCCCGATGCCTCCTGGAGGAGGATGGGATACGCGTCCTCGATGAGATTCTTCGGCGTCCCGAGGACCCCATCCAGCTTCTGCATCGACGCGTCGTAGCTGTCCGGACGGATGGTCTCGGAGCGTGGGCTCGTCGTGACAAACGATGGCGTCGGGTCCGCCCCTGGGATCACCGCGTGCATCTCCAGCCGGATCCTAGCGTCACAGAAGACGAGCTTGTCGTTCCTGGACACGAACGGCTCATTGCCTGCTTCGAGCCTCATCCGAACCACGAGCCGAGGCAGCTCGGGCGTCCCCTTTTCTGCCGTCGGGCTCTGAAACTGGATGGCACCACCAAACCTGTCCCGCGCGCGTAGGACGATTGCATTGAACACCTTCTCCTCGATGCCCTTCGCGATCCGCGGAAACGCCGTCCCGACCGGCTGATATCGGTCCCCGTGCTCGTTCCTGAAGGCCGTCTCCGACTCCAGGAACGAATTCGGGAGGACGATCGTCACGTCCAGGAGAACGCGAGGGTCCTCCTTCGTATCGAGCCACGTGAGCAGCGGCTGGAAGATGGCCCGCGCTTCGTCGGCGCCGGCTCCCTTTCGTAGACGAAGGAGATCGAGCCGGTCCGCATAAGCGTGGTGAATCGCCTCCGTCACGGCCTGCGTCCACTCGGCTCCATACCGGCGCTCAATCGCGCGGAGCTCCGCCACCTCCTGCTTCTGCGTGGCGTCCGTGATCTCGGCTTTGGGCAAGAACTTCGAGCGGACCTCGTGCTCGTGTTTTTTCCCGTGGGCGTCGAGGTATTCCTGGTACGCGTAGCGGGTGTTGCTCCGCTTCGCTTCTGCAAACATCGCATCGTCCACCACGTCCATGTGCCGCCGGCCTCGCGCGTCGTCGAGATAGAGCCGATATCTCGGGAGGGAATCCGCCTTCATCACCATGTCGAAGAGCAGGTCATCCGCTTCGACCGCGTGTTTGCCTTCGGGGGCCATCGTCAGATACTCCGCGAGCCACTCCGGTCGCTTCTTGGCGTGCTCGAACGCGAGATCATCGAGCTCGTCCCGATGGTGCATGCCGAGGTCCTTGTACAGCATGTGTCTTCTCGCGAACTCATACTCCTCGCCGCGCTCGGCGGCCTCGCGCACCTGGTCGAACATGGACGCGTCGCTCGCATGATTCCGCGCGACCCACGACGCCGAGCCGAGGAGCGCGCCCGCGGCGACCGACACAAGGACGAGCCATCGAAATGCGGGGACCCTGCTGTCCGCTTCTCTCGCGACGGGCGCCGCGCTCGCCCAGTCGTCGGCGATCCGCAATTCGAAGAAAGGATCGATCCGCTCGATCTCGGGCTGGTCGTCAGGTAAAATCAGGCGCGCAGCCTCGTCGATCGCCGCCTGGACCTGGCGCGCGGTCTCCGTCACATCCTCGGAGACGCGGAGGGGCGCCGCGTCTCCGTCTCCAAAGACGAGGAGCACCTCCCCGCGTTTTCCGCCCGCGCGCCCCTCGACACGCCGGAGCGTCGCGAGCGAAGTGACCGTGAGAATCCGGCCGCGGACCTCCACGAGGTCGAGCAAAAAGAGATAACGGCCCGACGGGAACGGCGCGCCCTCGTCCTTCGATCGCCGAAAGAAGACGTGCACGATCACGACGAGCGCGAGCAACGACGCCACGAGGACGTGCCCGAGCACGAACGCGCGCGGCTGCACGGAAAATGGGCCGTCGAGATCGCCGAACTGCACGAACCAAAGCCCGAGCCAAACGAACGCGGCAACGATCCCGGTGCCGCGCCAGAAGCGCTGCGAGCCCGGGATCGTCCCTGCCGCGCTCTCCTCGACGCGGAGCAGCGGCGCGGGCATGCCCCCCGCTTCGAGCGCGCGAACGAGCCGCTCCCGCACGACGTCCGGGAGCCGGTCGAAATCAAGGACGCGGACGGTGCGTGGCTCGCCGCCGGCGGAGCGGTAGTGATTGGGGGCGCCCATGGATCCGGAGAGAAATGCAATCACGTTCTCGCTTGACGCGCCATGGGAAATCCGCTAGTCGTGGATCCTGGCGGGCCGCTCGGGCTCCTTCGGCCTCCTTTTCGTCCGCCACATCACGCCGTTCGCGGCTGTCCGCAGGCTCGATTTCGAGCCTGGCGGGACACGTGCGCGCGGTGTCCGGAGGACGTCGTGGAACGCAAGCTCGTTTCGATTCAAGTGGTGGAGAGCCTCGCGCCGATCGAAGGCGCGGACCAAATCGAACAGGCCCGGGTGATGGGCTGGACCGTGGTCGTCAAGAAAGGGGAGTTTCGTCCCGGCGACCGCTGCGTGTTCTTCGAAATCGACAGCGTGCTCCCTTCGAGCGCGCCGTGGGCGGAGTTCATGCGGTCACGCGGGTTCCGCGTGCGGACCATCAAGCTCCGGGGCGTGCTCTCGCAGGGCCTTGCGTTGCCGACCACGATCCTCGACGGCGAGGTCCCGGAGGTCGGGACGGATGTGCGCGATCGGCTCGGCGTCACCAAATACGAGGCCGTCTTGCCGGACGCGCGCGAGGTCGCGGGGGGGTTTCCGGCGCTCGTGCCGAAGACGGACGAGATCCGCCTGCAATCGGCGCTCGGCGTGCTCGACGAGATGCGCGGCCAGGCGTTTTACGTCTCGACGAAGCTCGACGGCTCGTCCGCCACGTTCTTCCGCGCACCCGAAGGCGAGTTTGTCGCGTGCTCGCGCAACTGGGCCCTCGCGCCCGGTCCGAACCCGATTTGGAGGGCGGCGGAGCGATACGACCTTGCCAAGCGCCTCCCCCCGGGCATCGCGGTGCAGGGCGAGCTGTGCGGCCCGGGCATTCAAAAGAACCGGCTCGGCCTCTCGGAGGTCGACGTCTTCATGTTCGGCGTGTACGACGCGCGCGTGGGCCGTTATCTCGATTTCGCCGATTTCATCGGGTTCTGCAAGGAGTACGGCCTGCGCACCGTGCCCATCGAGCGCGAGGTCCGCGGCGACGAGGCGCTGCACTTCGAGCATACGCTCGATCGCTGGCTCGAAACGGCACGAGGCCTTTATGCTGGAACGAAAAACCGCAAGGAAGGCATCGTGGTCCGTCCCCTCGTCGAGTCGCGCTCCGCGACGCTCGGCGGCCGGCTCTCGTTCAAGGTGATCAACAATGACTTCTTGCTGAAGGACGAGGCGTGAGCGTCAGGAGACGAGGCGGATCCCCACGGGCAAACCCTCTCCATAAAACGCCGCCCGATCCGCCTCCTCGACCGCGACGACCTCCCGCACGGCCCGCACCCATTCCTCGCGCGCGCCCGAGGCGACGAGCCTCCGCTCGACGTCACGCCGCACCCGCTCGGAGACGTCACGCGCACGGTCGCCCGTGAGCCGCGCCATATCCATCGCCGCCCGCGGCGCCGTGGGCATCTCGGCCCATTTCTCCCGCAAGAGGTGGTCGAGCCAGCGCTCGGCCACGTTCGGCGCGATGACGTGGTGCGCGCTCGCATAGGCGGGCACACGCGCGCCAATCCGCCCGATCGCCGCCCAGTTCCGCGGATCACGGTCGGTCCAGGTCCGTTCGAGCAAAAACCCACCGAGCTCCGTCCGCCGCGCCGGCGGCACACGCTCCAAGGACGACGCGAGGTCCACGACGTCCGCGTCGGGCTCGGCGCGAATGCCCTTGGGCTTTTTCAATCGTTTCTCCGACGGCGCGAGGAACGGATCGACGAGGTCCCGGATCGCCACCTGCGCCGCCTCTTCGAGGCCGCCCGCGATGCGCCGCCACGCGATCCAGAAATGCTGCCACGTGCGCGCCTCCTGCGCGAACACCACGCGCTCGTGGAACAACGAAAACAGATTCGCCGCGCGCTCCTCGTCGAGCGCGTGGCCGAAGCCGGGCCGGAGCGTGTACCCCGCGAGTTGCCAGAAGACCCGCTCGTGATCGGCCGAGCGCCGCCGGCCCTTGTGCCCCGGCCATAGCACGTCGAAGAGCGCGCGGTTCGTCTCGGCCGTCCACGTGGGCCGCTCGCCGAGGATCCGTTCGAGCTCGCGCACGAGGTCCTTCACCTCGCGCGGGGTGACGTCCGCCCGCCCCTTGCCATAAATGCGGGCAATGGCCTCGCGCGCGTCCTCCAGCCGCTTGCCGCCGGCCGTCACGCCCGGCCGCATCGTTTTGCCCGGAGAAACGCCGCCCTCGGTCTCGACCGCCGTGTCGGGGCTCGTCTCGCGCAGATCCCAGGTCAATCGAAAGCGACGGCCGACCTCGGCGGCCACCTCGACACACGCGAGCTCCAGCGTGCCGATCGCGCTGAGCTCGCCCGCGAGCGAGACGGTCACCTCGCCGGGACGCGCGCCCGGCTCGAAGGCCGAGGAGACGGGCGGCAAGGCCGAAAACCGCTCGATGTCCGGCGTGACGACCGTGCCCGGCAGGTCGAGCGCCTCGTCGGAGGCGTACAGGGGAAATCGGACCGGACGGCCCACGGTGAGCGAAAAGGTTCTTCCGGGCACATCGTACCGGATGCCCTCGCGCGCGCCGCGCGGCACCACGCAGACGGCCTGCCGCTGGCCGGAGGCCCCCGCCGACAATCCCAGGTAATACCCGCGCGCCGAGCCGCCTCCGATCCGCACGCCACGTCCGAGGAGGGACAAACCATACACGACGGCGCCGCGCGCGACGGCGAGATCGGGATCCGGATGCGGCAGGATCTCCGGGCGAACGGCGCCCCACGCCCCGATCGCCTCGGCGAGCCGATCGACGATCCGTTTGGCGCGAAACACGCCGCCGTTCAGGAGCAAGGCGTGGGGCGCGGGCGCGCCGGGCGCGTGACGGGCGAAGAAATGGGCGACATGCCGGGTGATGGCGACGTCGCGCTCGTAGGGCAAACCAAACGCGACGAGCGCGCTGCCGCCGCGGCGCGGGCGATCGGCGAGGCTGGCGGGCGGCAAGAAGCCGTCGAGCACGACACGCTCGGCCTCCTCGCGGGAGAGGCGCGTGGAGAGCGCGGAGCCGATGAGGCGCGCGCCCTTGCCGAGCACCGTGACCGCGACATCATTCGGAGGATCGTCGCCGAGGAGCTGCTCCTTGGCGGCGCGACAGGCGAGCACGAGCTGGCCGAAGCGCGCCGGGGGCAATCGATCCGGCGCTTCGATGAGGCGGCCCTCGCAGAGGTGCGCGAGCGCGAGATCCATGTTGTCGCCGCCGAGCAGGAGGTGTCTTCCCACGGCGACACGCTCGACCTCCGTGGATCCGCGTTGTTCGCCCGGACGAACCCTTATCAAGGACAGATCCGTCGTCCCGCCGCCGACATCACAAACGAGGACGAGCGCCTCGCCGCCGCTCCGCCGGCAGAGCGCCGCGAGCTCGCCCTCCCCCGCACGGGCCATGTAATCGTAAAAGGCCGCTTGTGGCTCTTCGAGCAGCCGCACGTCGAATCCGGCGCGCCGCGCGGCCTCGACCGTGAGCTCGCGCGCGTCCTCGTCGAACGACGCGGGCACGGTCAAAACAACGTCTTGCTCTTCGAGCGGATACGCGAGGAACGTTTCGTTCCACGCGCGCTTGATGTGCAAGAGCAATCGCGCGGCCGCGTCGACGGGCGAGAGGCGCGGCAGATCCTCGGCGTCCTCGCCCGCGCCCCACGGCAAAATGGGCGCGGTTCGATCGACGGCCGCGTGCGCGAGCCAGCTCTTCGACGAGGCGACGAGCCTGCCCGCGACCTCACCCCCGCGCCGCCGTGCATGCACGCCGAGCACCCAGGGCGCATCCCCGAACGGATCGGGCAGCGCCTCGCCCGCAAGGGGCGCATAAAGAAACGACGGAAAGAGCGGCTGGGGCTCGATCTCGCCGGCGCTCACGAGCTGGGGAATCGGAAACACCTCGGGCGGCCGGCGGCTCGCCGGGTCGGCCCAGGCGACCACGGTATGCGTCGTGCCGAGATCAATCCCGACAATGCGGCGCGCGCTCATGAAAAAACTCCTAGCCTTCCACGGCGACCTCGCCGCCGTGCGCGCGTACGCCGAGCTCCACCTTCCACTTTTCGCCTGGCTTTTGCGGCTCGATCGGCACGGCCTCGACGAGCAAGGTCCCGACCTCGGTGATGCTCGATCGCAGCCGCACGGGCACGACGTCCCCCTCGCGCCGCCCGTCCGCCGGCAAGGTCACTTCCATCGGCGCGAGCTCGTCGAGCTCGCCCTCGCCCCACGATTCGAGCTCGACCCCGGCCGGGTCGTCTCGACGAACCGACGAACCGAAGAACCGGAATCGCACGGGCTCGCCGACCACGACGCCGAGCTCCTGCGGCGGCAAGGCCGCCTCCGTGCCTTCCTCCATCCCGAACGGCGCCACGCAGAGCGCGCTGATCGGCGGTTCGAGGCCGGGCACGGCCGGCACCGCGCTCTCGATGCCCACATAATACGCCCGCGCCGTGCCGCCACGAATGCGCAGGCCCCGGCCCTTGCGCACGAGCCCGTACGTCGCCGCGCCCCGCGCGACCGCGAGGTCGAGATCGGCCGCGGGCAAGACACGCACCGGCGCGCCGCCGTCCGCCTGGAGCCATGCATCGAGGGTCGAGACGATACGATCGGCGAGCACCTTGCCCTTCATGACGCCGCCATTGAAGAGCAGGACCGTCGGGTGCAGGAGCGTGCGGCCCTCGCGCTTCGGAAACCCTTCGATTCGATCGAGCGCACGCGCATGACGGCCAAGGAACGCCGCGAGGTGGCGCGTGACGCCCGCGTCCTGCGCATACGGCAAGCCGAGCTGCGTGAGGCCGCCGCGGGCGCGCGGAGCGGGGCGAGCGTTTGCCCCGACGACCGGGAAAAACCCGTCGACAAGGATTTTTCCGACTTCGGATTGCAAAAGCTCGGTTCGCAACGACGATCCGAGGAGCTTCGCCCCGCGGCTCGGGACGACGATCGGCATGCTCTCGATCGAGGCGTCCGAGAGCAGCCGCTCCTTGGCCACGCGCGCCGCATGCGTGAGCGCGATCATTTGCCATCGATCGAGCTCTTTGCCCTCCGTGACGAACTTCTGCCGCGCCACGTGCGCGAGCGCGAGATCCATGTTGTCGCCGCCGAGCAGGATGTGATCCCCCACGGCCACGCGCTCGAGCACGAGCGAGCCATTCACCTCGGTCGCGGCGATGGCCGAAAAATCGGTCGTGCCGCCGCCGACGTCGACCACGAGGATCACGTCGCCCGGGTGAATGTATTTGCGCCAATCTTCGCCCGCGGCGTCGATCCAGGCATACAACGCGGCCTGCGGCTCTTCGAGCAACGTGAGATCCTCGAACCCGGCGAGCCCCGCGGCCTCGACCGTGAGGTCCCGCGCCGCCGCGTCGAACGAGGCCGGCACCGTGAGCACGATCTCCTGCGCCGAGAGCGATGGCTCCTTTCCTTGCCGATGCACCCACGCCTCGGCGAGGTGCTCCAGGTATCGCCACGAAGCCTCGACGGGCGAGATTTTCTCCACGTCCTCGGGCGCGCCGAGCGGCAGGAGCGCCGATCGCCGATCCACGCCCGCATGCGAGAGCCAGCTCTTCGCGCTCGACACGAGCCGGATCGGCGCGTCGATGCCGCGCGTCCGGGCATATTCACCCACGACGAACGTGCGCTCGGCGTCCCAGGGCAAACCCTGCGCGCCTTCGCTCTCGTGCGCGGCGTAATAGAAGGACGGCAAGAGGGTCCGCTCCTCCAGCGTGCCGCGGGCGACGAGCTGAAGAATGGGCAGGACCTCGGTGCGAGGCTTTTCCGCGGCGCTCTCGGCGAATGCGAGGGCCGAATGGGTGGTGCCGAGATCGATACCAACGACGAAACGAGCGGTCACAGCTCCACCTCCGCGGGCGCGAGGATCTTCGGATCGTGTCCGGCCGTGGGCGTGGGCAAGCGCAGCTCCGTCACCCTCCAGCCCCGATGCTGGATCGTCCCTCGATAAGGGGGTTTGCCCTGCACGTTGCCCGTGAGCTTCACCTCGGCCGAAGAGAAGCCGGCTTCCAGCGTCACCTTGTGCCCCTCCTCCTCGCTCCTCACGGGGACGATCGTCAGGTGATCGTGCAACGCCTTGCGGCATCCCTCGTGGACGACGCGCACGGCGGCGCCGATCTCGGCGTCCGGGAAGGTGGCGATGTCCTGCTCCAAGAAGTCGACGAGCCTGCCCTCCCGCTGGAGGAGCGCGAGGAGCGACAGGGCCGGGGAGAGGTCTGGCTCCGCGGGCTTTTCGGGCGCAGGTTTCTTGGCCTTTTCAGGCAGCTTGGCCGGCTCGGGCTCGGGGGGCGGGAGGGCCGGGACGGCGGCCTTGAACACGCGAGCCGCGAATTGGCCGTCGAACAGGATCCGCACCAGGCAGGCCCAGGCAAACCAGAGCCGTGTGGCGAGAGGGAGCGGGGTTTCTTCGGACACGCAGGAAGGGTAACGCGTGTCGCGTCAAGGTGGGAGTTTCCGGCGAGCGGGTTTTTTGTCGGGGCGGGGGGAGCCGGGGGAGGTGTGCTTCGGGCGGGACGATCGGCGCGCGGGAGGCGGGCCTCGATAGGCGCCGGTTTTCATGTCACGTCGGGCGAGCCGGGCCAGGTAATGCCGACCTTTTGAAGCCCGCGCTGGATGGCGAGCACGCGCTTCGGGTCGGGCGTGGGGAGAAGGAGCGCCTCGAGCTCGGCGGGCGTGAACTCCGTGGGGCCTTTCAGGGCGCGGTCGGTCACCGCGTCCATGACTGCGTGGGCGGGGACGGCTTTCGGGTCGACGAACGCCGTCACGATCCACCCGGGGCGTCGACGATACGACTCACACGACAGCGGCAAAAGCCGACCGTTGTGGAGCAAGCCCCATGTGGCCAACCGGCGGGCGCCGTGGGCCCCATACGGATCGCGGACGGCGAAGAGCGTGCCGCCCGCGCGATCGCCGTGAAGCCAGAAGCCCGCGCCCGCCCATCTCTCCCCATGCTCTTCCCCCACGACGAGCCTGCCGACGGCCATCACGAGCGCGGGCTCGAGCTCGGCGGGGAGCCCCGGCACGGCCCCGCGCACGTCGTCCGGGCCACCGGTCACCGCGTCGAGCGAGAGGCCGAGCTGCTCGATCGGACCGAACCCAAGCTCGTACGCGAGTCCGACGACGCCCGCCTCGGTCCACGCCACGACTTCGTAGTCGCCGCTGCCGTTGTCGTGGCGGAGAGTTCCCCGCTGGAGATCGCCCGTCCAACTCGCGTACTCGATGCACGGGAAGCCGAAGCGCGAGATCCCATCGAGGCAGCCTTCCAGGTAAGCGCGCAGCGCGGCGCGCACGATGGCATCTCGATCGAAGACGAGGCGTCCGAAGTGAGGTGTAACCCTTTCGATCATAGCGTCGCGCCTAGACCCCGTCGGTCTCGGCGTCAACGTGCTCGCCGCCTGCGTCCGCTTGCCGCGTTACTGCGTGTAGGGCGAGACGTTGTTGATCTGCGCCACCTCTTTTTCCGGCGGGACCTTGTTGCGGAGATGTTGGTTGAGCCTCGCCGAGATGACGGCCGCGTTCTTGTACGCGTTCGTGCCCCAGGGGCAACCGCGCGGATCCTTCATGGGCACCACGTGGTGCACCTGCGCTTCGTCCGGGTCATAGACGGGCGGCTTTGACGGCTCTTTGAGGACGAGCTTCTCCGTGCACGTCGTCGGCTCGCACTTCTCATCCTTGCAAGGCCACGTGAAGCCCGCGAGATCGGAGTGAATCTCGCCCTTGTGCGCCTTGCGGTTGACCTCCAGGATCCACTTCCTCTGGCTGAGGGGCATGCCGTCGGCGCCGACTTGGCCGCTGGAGCAGTTGAAGTCTTTCTCCGGCTTGACGGTCGTCACCTCGACCAAGTTGCGGTACGGACCGCTCACCTCCGTCGGGACGGTCTTGATCTCGATGAGCGACGACTGGAGCGGCGCGGGCTGGTAGTTGATCGTGATCTTGATCGCGGGGTCCGGACCGACTTGCAGCGTATAGTCACCATTGCCGACGGCCTCGCACTCGTAGCCCTCGTCGTACGGCGCAGCTCCATAGATCTTGGCGATCTTCTGGGCATCCGTGCACGCCTTCCCCTTCGGCGTCATCTCCTCCCTCTTGTAAAAGCAGTCGAACGTGGGAAGGGGGCCCTCGGACATGTAACAAGCGCTGCCGAAAGCGGCGAGATACTTGCTCCGCAGCGCGCCGTCCGTCTCCGGTTCTCCCAGGATCGGGATGCGGTAACGCATGCACGCCTCGGGCATCGGCTCCGCGCATTCGATCGACGTGTCCGTCGGGGTCTCGGCTGGAGCAGGGCATGAATCGACAGCCTCCGGATCGAGGGGCGGCCCGCACGCACCCGTCAATCCTGCCCCACCAAAGCCCAACAGCAGCACGCCCAGCATGGCCGAGCGGCGTCTCGTCATTGCTTGCATGGAGGATCGAATCGCACGTCGATCTGCCGGGCGACAAGGAAACCGCGCCAGGGAGGTCGGGCTGCGGGAGCGCGCCACACGCGAGCGCCCCCGCCCCCGCCGCTCGTATCAGCCCTCCCCCTCGCCCTCCTCCCCCCCGCTGCTCGCGCGCAGGTGGATCCGCTTGTATTCCTTCGACGATGGCCCGTGCACCTCGCGCACCACCCGCTTGAACGAGAGATACTTCTCGTACGCCGGACCGTACGCCGTCGCGCGGGTGGTCTTTGCGTTGGCCAGCGCCGTGTTGGCCTCGACCGATTCGCGGATTTCCTTGATCACGTGGGGCGCGCGCTGACCGAAATCGCCGTTCACGATCTCGTCGGCCCACGGCGTCCCCAGGTGATCGTCGACCGCGTCGAGCAAGTCCTCCAGCGCGGTCACCTTGTCCGTGTCCGTCGGCTGCCGCTTCAAGGTATCGGGCACCAAAAGCGTCGGCACGTAGGCCAATGCGACGGCGCGCGCCTCGCGATAAGGTTGGTCGATCGACACGAGCGCGGCATTCGCCTCCGCCCCCTCCTTGCCCGCTGCGCTCTCCCCGGCGACCACGGTCTTGTGCGCGGTGAGAAATGCCTCCCCCACCACCTTCAAGACGTCCCCATACACCCGCGCCACCACCGGCCGCGCATTCACGTCCGTGCCCAGATCCTGGCACCGCGCGAGGAGCCGGTAGAATCGCTTATAATCAATCGCACCCATCAGTCCATCCTCCCGACCGAGCGCTGTGCGCTGGTTTGGTGTGGACGGTACCAGAAGGTTTGTGGGCCGGGGAGCAGAACCGTACGGCTGTACACGATGGGCGTGGAGGCGCTCCCGAGGCCGGGGCGGACGCGCAGGGAGCGCCACGAGGCGCGCACGAGCAAAACGCGGCGGCGCGCGAGCAACACGCGGGTGCGTGGGAGAAAAATGCTCGCGGACAAAGAACAAAACGCAATCCCGCAGGAGCAAAACGCAATCCCGCAGGAGCGAAACGCAATCCCGTAGGAAGGCCGGCGTGTGATGTGGCTCTCTTTACTCGACGCGTGGGAACGAAACGCGCGGAGGCGGTGAGCGAACGGCACGGGCGTTCGAAGCGCGGGCGCGTCTGTTTCGCGCGGTCGTTCTCGTGAGGGGCGCGGGCGACGTGAAGGCTGGCGGCGACACGCGGTTCCTGGAGCGTTACGAGCGCCCCTCCTGTCCGCTCACGCGCACCGATCACACGTGCCGCGGAACTGGATCTCCAGCCCCTTCTTGCGCAGCGCCCGCGGGATGCCGCGCGCGGGCTTCACCTCGACGATCTCGTCGGGCAGGCACGCCACCTCGCCGCAACTGTTGCAGACGAAGTGCGGATGCGTCCCGCTGTCATGCTCGCCCCCTTCCCGCACCAGCTCGAAACGCCAGACGTGATCCCCCACGTCGGTGCGTCGCACGAGCCCGACCTCCGTGAGGTCGATCAGGTT
Source organism: Polyangium fumosum (assembly GCF_005144585.1). Lineage (GTDB taxonomy): Bacteria > Myxococcota_A > Polyangia > Polyangiales > Polyangiaceae > Polyangium > Polyangium fumosum. Next base: position 58,246 of record NZ_SSMQ01000024.1, read on the forward strand.
GCGGTAGATCGTCGCGCGGTCCCAGCCCTCGGGCGCGAGCTCGGCGCACAGGTCGCCGTGGCTCACGGGCGTCTTCTGCGCGAGCAGCCGGCGGAGCACGGCCAGGCGGGGCGCCGTCGCGCGCAGGCCCTTGTTCCGGACGAGCGACCGTAGCTCGTCGATGCTGGGAGGGTCCGTCGAGCGCGCCATGCATGTTCCCTACCCCGACCACGGGCAGGTCGCAATGGGGACCAAGGAGGAGCCGCAACACGGATGCTGTTGCAGATGCCCACCCTGTGTAAGGAGATGGCCCCGCCCCCGTTCTTTCTGTCTCGAAGCAGAGGGACAAGGTTTACCATCGTCAGATCGTTGGGGCGGGTCGTTCGTCGAAGGGCCTTCGGCGCACCGCGCCTTCTGCTGGTTCGCACGTAGAGGTTCTTCCCGATGAGAAAGATTCTGGCTCCGATCGCGCTCCTCTGGCTCGCTGGGTGTGCCAAGACGACGACCTTCGTCAAGAGCGACACCACGCTCGGCCGCGTCGTCGTCTACCGCAACGGCATCGCCTACTTCGAGCGCTACGCCGAGATCGACGGTGACTCGCTCCGGCTCAGCGTGCCGGGGGACAAGATCGACGACTTCTTGAAGTCGCTCACGGTCATCGACGCGACCACAGGCAAACCCGCGCCCGTCGCGTACCCGACGTCCGGCTCGGCGTTCGTCGGCCAGGAGAACAACCAGCAGAACAACCAGAACCAGCAGTACAACGGCTCGCCCCTCGTCAACATGGAGATCCAGCTCCAGGGGCCGAAGCCGCACAAGCTCCTGCTCTCGTACGTGACCGAGGCCCCGTCGTGGAAGCCGAGCTACCGCGTCTCCGTCGGCAAGGACGGCAAGATGAAGGTCGAGGCGTGGGCCATCGTGGACAACACCTCGGGCGAGGACTGGAACAAGGTGAAGCTCGGCGTCGGGTCGAGCTCGGCGCTCTCGTTCCGCTTCGATCTGCGCTCGGTCCGCATGGTCCAGCGCGAAACTTTGCAGTCGAACGATCTCTTCGCGCAGGCGCCGCCCATGGGCGGATCGACGTACGAAGGGGTGCCCGTGCTCCCGGGCCAAAAGCCGGGCGGGGGCAAACGCGTCGTCGCGGAGCTCGACGACACGCGGCTCGCGAACGCGACGACCGTGGCGCGTGAAGAGCTGGAGCGCGCGCCCGTGGGCAAGGCCTCCGCGGCCGACAAGAAGGGCAACGCCGGCCCGACGACGGGCGCGTTCGGGGGCTTGGGCGGCGGAGGCGGCGGCATGCGCGCGCAGAGCGTCCCGAGGCAAGAGCCGGCACGCCGACCGGCCGAGCCGTGGCCCGACGCCAACAACAAACCGAGGGACGACTCCGGCCTCGATCGGCTGGCCGCGCAGTACAAGAACTCGCGACGGCAGGTGGTCGTCGAGGGCTATGCCGACGGGCGCGACGGCGACAAGTACGGCGCTTCGCTCGAACGGGCGAACCGCGCCCGCGAGCAGCTCATTCGCTCCGGGCTCGATCCCTCGCAGGTCGTCGCCGTGGGCAACGGCATGCAAGCCGGCCGCGCGGGCGGCGTCCGGATCGTCGAGGCGCCGGAGGAGGCGCAACAAGGGCAGATGCAGAACACGGCGACGCTCGATCCGAACGCGCCGGCGCCCGCGAGCGCCGAGCCGATCGGGACGTCGCATTTCGAGTCGCCCACGCCGATGACCGTGCCGCGCCTGACGAGCGCGATGGTGTCGATCCTGAGCACGGAGACCGAGGGCGGCTTTGTGTACTTCTACGATCCGGAGAGCGCGCGCGGGAACACGTCGTTCCCGTTCCGCGCGGTGCGCCTCAAGAACCCCACCGAATCGGTGCTGGAGAGCGGGCCCGTGACCGTGTTCGGCGAGGGTCGGTTCATCGGCGAGGGCATGAGTGATCCGATCCCGGCGCGCTCGTTCGCGTTCGTGCCGTTCGCGCTCGATCGGCAGATCGTGGTGGAGCGCAAGGACGATACACGCGACGCGATCGCCCGCATCCTCAGCGTACAGCGCGGCGTGTTCTCCACGGAGGTCCGCCACACGAAGAAGAAGACGCTCGTCATGACGAATCGTCTGCAAGACAAGGCGACGGTGTACGTGCGGCACACGGTCTCGCCCGGGTTCAAGCTGGCGAAGGCGCCGCCTTCGCAGGAGCGGTTCGGCGAGTCGTACCTCTTCAAGATCGAGATCCCGGCGGGCGCGAAGGTCGAGGTCGACATCGAAGAGGAGACGCCGCTCTTCAAGAGCACCGACATCCGCAGCACGGTGGGGATGGAGATGGTGCGCGTGCACCTCTCCAGCGCGGCGGCGTCGGGCCCGCTGAAGGAGTCGGTCACGAAGCTGCTCGATCTCCAGAAGGAGATGGCGAACCTCGAACAGCGGATCACCACGTCACGCGAGCAGATGGCCGAATACCGGCAGCGCCTCGACGAGCTTCACGCGCAGATCGTGACGCTGAAGGTCGTGAAGAGCGGCGGGCCGCTGATGCAGAGCCTCGAAAAGAAGATGCAGGAGGTGAGCGATCGGATCTCGAAGGCCACGATCGATCTCGTCGCGCTTCAGGAGAAGCTGATGCTCGCGCGCATCCGCTTCCAGGACGGCGTCTCCGAGCTCTCGCTGGAGAAGGAGACGACGGGTGCGGACACGAAAGACGGTTCGACCACGAAGATCTAGCGCCGGGAGGCGCGAAGCCATCTTTACACCCTCTCCCGGAGGGCTGTACGCTCCGCCCTGACTTGCAACCAGGGACGGTGCACGGATGAACCCAGGCGGTTACGGTGGCGGCGGCGGGGGATACCCGCCCGGCGGTGGTTATCCTCCCGGCGGTGGTTATCCCCCCGGCGGTGGTTATCCTCCCGGCGGTGGTGGGATGCCGCCCGCTGGTGGTGGAGGGGGCTGGGGGCCGCCTCCGGGCGGCGCGCCGCCTCCGGGTGGTGGTGGAGGCTGGGGGCAACCTCCGGCCGGCGCCCCGGGCATGGGGGCGTATGCGCCTCCGCAGGGTGGATATGGACCGCCGCCCGGCCCGCCGATGGGCATGATGGGCGCGGGCGTGCCCGGCATCGGGCAACGCGTCGTGTTCAATGGCGACGGCGGCAAGCTCTTTGGCACGTACCTGCTCTTCGCGGTGGTGCCGATGATCGTCGCTTACTTCATCATGGGCATCTTCTACGCCATCGGAATGGCCATCGAGAGCGCGGCGCGCACCGGTGGCGTCATCATGTTGCTGTTCTCGCTCGTCGGCGGGCTCATCATGTTCGCGGGCATCCTCGGGGCGTCCGTGATGTTCGCGAACAAGTTCTACGGCTTCTATTTCGAGGCCCTCCAGCTCGACGGTCAGCCCTGCCAGTACACGGGCACGCCGCAGGAGCTCGCGAAGGTGATGGTCATCAACGCGCTCCTCACCACGGTGACCTGCGGCATCTACACGCCGTGGGCGATCGTGAAGACGAAGGAGTTCGTCGACAGCAAGGTGCTCGTCGCCGGGCAGCCGGGGCGGCTCACGTTCCACGGCGATCCGGCGTCGCTGCTCGGCACGTATATCCTCGGCATGATCCTCGTGTATTGCACGCTCGGGATCTACGGCCCCTGGTTCGCGAACAACATCTTCGCGTTCATGTGGGAGAACACGAAGCTCGACGGCCGGGCCTACCAGTTCCGCAAGGATCCGGGCGGGTTCTTCGGGACGTACCTGCTCACGATCATCCTGTCGGCGGTCACCTGCAACATCTATTACCCCTGGGGCATCTGCAACATCCTCAAGTGGGAAGCGGAGCGCGTCGCCTGACGCGTCCGAGCGCATGCGTGAGAGCGCCGCAAAGCGGCTCCGCTTCGCCCTGCCGGCGCTCTCGATAGCCTCCCTCCTCGCCCTCCTCCCGCAATCCACCTGCATCCTCCACCTCACGCTCGGGCTCCCCTGCCCCGCGTGTGGCCTCACGCGCGCGGCGCTCGCGCTCCTGCGCCTCGATCTCGCGGCCGCGACCACGTTCCATCCGCTCGCGCTGCCGCTCGCGCTCGTCGTGATCGCCACGGTCTTCGCCGCGCTTTTCCTCGACGACGCGCGATGGAAAAGGTTTGGCAGGGACGTCGCCGGCGGCAGCGCGGTCGCGCTCGTCGTCGTATGGGCGCTTCGGTTCCTCGGCCTGTTCGGGGGGCCCGTGCCCTGAGATCACGCGGCGCGGCAACGGATTCCACAGAAAAATCCGCTCGGGCGCCTCGCGCGTAGATGCAGAAACCAGGGAAAAGCCCCTTGTTTTTGGCTCTGGCACGCGTGGTAGAATTACATTTATGCCCATCCTCGAGCTCAAGGTAGCTTCAGGCGCGGATCTCTCCGTTCGACGCTTCACGGTGGAGGAGAGCGTCTCGACCCTCTCCACGATCGCCGTGTGGGCCCGCTGCGAAGATCCGGACGTCGATCTCGAGGGCATCATCGGCAAGGACGCCTCGCTCAAGATCGTGCACGGCGTGCGCTTCGTCGCCGGGCTCGGCTCGCGGACGTGGAAGGGCGTCGTGACGCACGTCGAGCAGGTCCACGGCGTCGCGCCGATCCCGGGGCAGAAGGCCGAGTCGACCTACTTCCTCCGCATCGCGCCGAAGGCCTGGCTGCTCACGCAGCGCCGTGGTCACCGCATCTACCAACACCTCTCGATCCCGGACATCATCGACAAACTCCTCGGCGAGTGGAGCATCACGCCCGTCTGGAAGATCGATCGCGGCACGTACCCGAAGCTCGAATACAAGGTCCAGTACGGCGAGAGCGACTACGCGTTCATGAGCCGCCTCGTCGAGGAGGCGGGCATCGCGTTCACGTTCCCCGACGAGGTGGGCACGAACATCACGTTCCACGACAAACTGGAGAAGGGGCCGAAGCGCGGGGGTTTGCCCGTCCCGTACATCGAGGAGCCCAACCAGGAGTCGGAGAAGGAGTTCGTCACGAATGTCCGGCTCTCGCACGAGGTGCGGCCGGGCCTCGTGACGATGCAGGACTACAACTTCCGCAAACCCTCGTACACCCTTCGCACGCAGAGCCCGCGCGCCGCGGCGCCGGAGGATCGCTACGAGCAATACCACTACCAGCCGGGCGCGTTCCTCGTCGAGACGGGCAAGGCCGACGACAACACGCCGGTCGCGGACGACAAGGGCATCGCGCGGCACGACGAGCCCTTCGGCAAGGGGCGCGCCGAACGAGCGCTCCTCGCGCGCCGCATGGGCCGCGGGCAGGTCGCGTTCGACACGAACTGCCCCGACGTCGCGCCCGGCGCGATCTTCAACATCGGTCATCACCCGCATCCCGACATCACGGACGGGACGAACCTGCTCGTGATCGATCTGCGGATCGAGGGTTCGCCGCAGGACGAGTGGAACATCTCGGGGCGGGCGGTGTTCGCCGACGTCGTGTACCGCCCGCCGCTGCGGACGCCGAAGCCGAAGCTCAACAACGTGCAGAGCGCGACCGTGGTGGGCCCCGCGGGGCAGGAGATCCACGTCGACGAGTTCGGCCGTGTGCGCGTGCAGTTCCCCTGGGATCGCGAGGGCAAATTCGACGACGGGAGCTCCTGCTGGATCCGCGTGAGCCAGGGCTGGGCCGGCACGGGCTACGGCATGATCGTGATCCCGCGCATCGGCCAGGAGGTGCTCGTCGGTTTCCTCGACGGCGATCCGGACATGCCGATCATCACGGGCCGCGTCTTCAACGCGACGCAGATCGTGCCGTACGAGCTGCCCAAGTACAAGACGCGCAGCGCGTGGAAGAGCAACTCGTCGCTCGGCGGCAATGGCTTCAACGAGATCATGTTCGAGGATCTCAAGACGAAAGAGCTCGTGTGGATGCAGGCCGAGAAGAACCTGCGCAAGCTCGTGAAGAACGACGAGATCATCACGATCGGGCACGACCGGCAGAAGTACGTCGTGCGCACGGAGCTGGAGACGACGAGCGGCACGCGCATCGAGGTGACGGGCGTGAACCGCACGGAGATCACCGACCAGGATCGCAGCCTGTTCGTCGGGGACAACAGCCTCAAGATGGTGAAGGGCGACGAGCACGAGAAGACGGAAGGGAACATGAAGCTCCTGATCGAGAAGGATCAGGACATCGTCGTCCGGCAGATGAAGCGCGAGCGCGTCGAGAAGGACATGAGCCTCTACGTCGTCGGCAACCGCAACGAGCGCGTGGACGGCACGCTCTCGGTGACCGTCGACAAGAACCACTACGAGAAGATCGCGAAGAACGCGGCGCTCGAAGTGGCGAAGGAGCTGCACCTCAAGGCGGGCACGTCGATCGTGATCGAGGCAGCCAAGGACCTCACGATCAAGGGGCCGGGGGGGTTCATTCGTATCGATTCGAGCGGCGTGACGATCCGCGGCACGCTCGTGCGCATCAACAGCGGCGGCAGCGCGGGCTCGGGCGCGGGGGCGAGCCCCATCCTGCCCGACGAGGCGCTGCTCGCGGTGGTGGAGGAGCCGGATCGCCCGAAGCCGATCGACCTGCGCGTCGACGGGATCGGCCAGTAACGAGAGGAGCGGGACATGCCTGCAGCAGCACGCGTGACGGACATGCATACCTGCCCCATGTGCGAGGGACCGAAGCCCCACGTGGGGGGCCCGATCATCTCGGGGGAAATGACCGTGCTCATCGGGTTCATGCCGGCGGCGCGGATCAGCGACAAGGCGATTTGCATCGGGCCGATCGACTCGATCTCGCAAGGCGAGTCGACCGTGCTCATCGGCAACCAGCCGGCGTCGCGCATGGGCGACTCGACGGCGCACGGCGGCAAGATCGTGATCGGATGCCCGACGGTGAACATCGGCTCGTCGGCGCAGGCGGAGACGCTGCGCACGGACGAACCCTTCTGCGAGGAGTGCGAGCGCGCGAAGCAGAAGCGGGAGGCGGCCCGAAAGAACCGGGAGGCGTAGGCCATGCAGCGGGCGATCGTCGAGCTGCGCTGGGGCGCGGAGGCGGGCACGAAGCGGATCCTGTCGGCGGGGGATCGGCTGCGGGTCGGTCGCAAGCCGAAGGCGCAATGGGTCGTGCCGGACGGCGCGATGTCCGGGGTCCATTTCGAGGTCACGTACGACGGGTCGCGTTGCAAGGTGCGGGACCTGAAGAGCGCGGCCGGGACGCTCGTCGGGGGCCAGAAGATCGACGCGCCGCGGGAGGTCGATCACGGCGGCTGGATCCGGGCGGGCGGGAGCGATTTCATGGTCTATTACGAGGCCAGGACGCCGCCCGAGGACGACCGGACCGACGTGCTGCTCGACGCGGAGGAGGGGGATCTCGAGCCGCTCGAAGCGTGCTGGGTCGAGGAGAACCGGCCGCGGCTCGAACGCGAGCGGGCGGGGCGGCAGGCGCGCAAGCAGGCGGCGCTCGAAGTGCTCCGGCAGGTCGACGGGCCGCTCTTCGCGGTGCTCGACGCGGCGCGGAGTGATCGTATCCTCACGTTGCTGCGCGAATCCGTCGAGGGATATCGCTCGCTTTACGAGGGGATCGAAGGCGAGACGCTCGCGCACGTCGCGCCGTACCTCGTGGAGCTGCCGCGCGGCTCGGGGCTGCTCGACAGGCTCGTGCGGGAGGGGTTCCAGAAGCGGTGGGGGATTTTCATCGAGTATCCGCGGAGCTTCAAGGAGCTTCGGTCGCACCTGCGCCGCTTCTTGATGGTGGCGGACGCGGATACGCGGAAGAAGTTTTATTTCCGCTTCTATGACCCCGGGGTCTTGCGGGTCTTCTTGCCGACGACGACGACCAAGCAGCGGGCGGAGCTCTTCGGCGAGATCACCGCGTTCCGCGTCGAGGACGAGCACGGCCACCTCGCGCGGCACGTGCCGGTGGAGGCCTGATGCTGCTCATCACCCGCGAGCAACGCGAACGAGCCGGCGATCCCGCGTTCGTGACGCGCGTCGTGCGTCACCTCAAGCTTTATTATTTCGAGGAGCTTTGCCTCCTCGAAGACGAGGTCCTGCGCAATCGCGTGGTTCATTGCATCGCGCGGGCGCGGAAGCACGGGCTCACGTACGAGATGTGCCTGACGCTGTTCACGGCGAACATGCTCCGCATCAACCCGGCCTACGACGAGCATCCGGTGCTCGCGGCGATCCTCGCCGATACGTCGCGGCCGGAGGAGAAGCGCATGGAGGCCCTCGTGTTCGAGGCGACCCCGGAGGACTGGGACGAGGCCGAGCGGCAATGTGATGCCGAGGCGTACTGGAAAGACGTGGATGCTGTCGTGATGGAGGAGGACTGAGCCATGGCTTCGGCGATCCAACGAGCGCTCGAAAACCTCGCGAATGCGCAATCCATGCCGCTCGCGCCGCCGAGCGGGACGAAAGAGTGCCCCGACGGCCGCTGCCGCATCGGCGTTTTCTTCGACGGCACGGGCAACAACAAGTGGCGCGACTGGGGCAACGGCGCGAGCAACCGGAAGCTCGACTTCGAGGCCACGGATTTCCTGAACGACACCGAGCGCCAGAAGCCGAACGGCAAGGGCAAGCGGGTCGGGATGAACGGGCCGACCAACGTCGCGAAGCTCTTCGAATGTTACAAGCCGTCGGACATCCCGAAGCTGCACAAGGTCTATCACCACGGCGTCGGCTCGGATTTCGATTACGACGATAAGACGGCCAAAGACACGCCGGGCGGGGTCACGAAGCGGTATGGCAACGGCATGGCGGGCGGCGGCCTCGGCTTCGGCGGCAAGGAGCGCATCCGCTGGGGGCTGAACCAGCTCGCCGAATTCTATACCCGGCACGGCAACCTGATCGTCCCGCACAAGCTCTTCGACGTCTTCGGCTTCAGCCGCGGCGCGGCGCTCGCGCGTGATTTCGTGAACGAGGTCAAGACCACGGGCGTGCGCAACCTGGAGGTCCCGGTGAAGACCGAATACATCCGGGTCCCCTCCCCCCGCGGCGGGACGGTGCTCGTGCCGCGCGAGGTCTTCGAGCGCATTCCGGACAACCAGATCACGCCCAAGTTCATGGGGGTCTTCGACACCGTGAACATGTTCAACACGGGCGATAGCTTCCTGCTCCAGGTCGATCACTCGTATGTCGAGTATTGCGTGCACCTCGTGGCCGAGGACGAGTTCCGCATGCTCTTCCCGCTCACGTCGATCTTCATGGATCCGAACGACCAGGATAGCTGGTTCAAATCGACGCGGAACAAGTACCAGAAGCCCATCCGCTACAAGAAATGGATGCTCGAGCTCTGGTACCCCGGCTGCCACAGCGACGTCGGGGGTTCGTACCTCGACCGCGCCGACAAACCCCCCGTTCCTGCGCAGACGATCCGGCAGGTCGACGAATTCGGCTTCCCGTACGAATACACGATCCCGGCCAAGCCTGCCGTGCCCGGGAAAAAGAAGGAGCTCGCGCACATCCCGCTGCTCGACATGCACACCGCCTGCAAGAAGGCGCTCGTCCCGATGGACCCGCTGAGCAAACTTCCCGCCCACATGTACGTGATCCCGGATCGGCTCGGCCAGATCTACGCGCAATACGTCGCGTACCGCAAGGGCACCGATTACGCGCAGATCACGGAGAAGGCCGACGCGCGGTACATCCACGCGTACGAGGACAGCGAGTTCCGCCGGCGGTTCTACACGGAGACACGGTACAAGGATTTCCTCCAGCCGTGGAACTGGCACCGCGACGACCCCAAGGCGCGAGAATCCCAGCCCTTCATGCAGGAGCTTCAGCGCGATTACATTCACGATTCATCGGCGGAGTTCGCGCTCACCGGCTGGGCCGAGAAGAACATCGTGCAAACGCGCCTCCAGCGGTCGATCGTGTATGCCGACGCGCAGCCTTCCGTGGGCGCCCCGGGGAAGATCGGCAATGAAGCAGGCGTGCGCGACTACAACCTGCCGAAAGATTGAGCCATGGCGACCCTCGAATTGAGCTTCGAATGCGGTGAGTCCTCGCTCTCGGTGCGCCGGTTCTCGATCCACGAGGCGGTCTCGACGCCGTTCACGGTCTCGATCTGGGCCCGCTCGGAGAGCCCCACGGTCGACGTCGCGGCCATCGCGGGCTACCCGGCGATCTTCAAGGTGCGCACGGGCTACAAGAACCTCACGAGCGCCGACCTCCGCGTCTGGAGCGGCTACGTGAGCTTCATGGAGCAGACGCACGCCGAGCGCCGGCAGACGAAGGTGCACTCGACGTACCATTTCCGGATCGTGCCGCACCTCTGGCTCACCGATCAGCGGCGCAATTGCCGGATCTTCCAGCACCTCTCGATCCCCGACATCGTGGACAAGATCCTCGACGAGTGGGGCATCAAGCGCGCGTGGAAGATCGACCGCGGCAAATACCCGAAGCACGAATTCAGGGTCCAGTACGGGGAGACCGAATTCACGTTCATCAGCCGTCTCCTCGAAGAGGCCGGCATCGCCTACACGTTCCCCGACGTGGACGATTCAGGCTCGCTGCTCACGCTCAGCGACGCCTTGCACACGAATGCGCCGCGCCCGGGGGCGCCCGTGCCCTACGAGCACAACCCGACGATGGAGGCCGAGCGGGAGTTCATCTCGCGCATCTCGCTCGTGCGCGAGGTGCGCCCCGGCGCGCTCGTGATCCGCGATTACGACTTCCGGCGGCCCGATTACAAGCTCATCGGCGAGGCGCCGAAGGCCGGCGACAAGGCGCGGTTCGAGCAGTACCATTACATCGCGGGCGGCATGTTCGTCGAGGCGGGGCGGGGCGGAGGCACGCCCATCGCCGACGACAAGGGCGTCGCGCGGCACGACGACGCGACGGGCACGGCGCGCGCGACGCGGGCGCTCGAAGCGGCGCGCGCGGATCGCGGCGGGATTGCCTTCGAGAGCAACCTGGACGACCTCACGCCGGGCGTCGTGTTCCGCATCGACAACCACCCGCACCCCGACGTCGCGCGGCCCATGCTGACGACGGACACGATCTTCGAGGGGACGGCGGAGGGGGAATGGCAGGTCGTCGGGCACGCCGTCTTCGCGGACGTCGCTTACAGGCCGCCGCTCGCCACGCCGCGGCCGGAGGTGCTCGGCGTGCAATCCGTGCGGGTCGTAGGGCCTCAAACGGGCGACGACGTCGACCAGGCGATCCACGTCGACGAATTCGGCCGCATTCGCGTGCAATTCCCCTGGGACCGGCACGGCCAAAGCGACGACGACAGCTCGTGCTGGATCCGCGTCGAGGAGGGCTGGGGCGGCACGGGTTATGGCTGGCTGAACCTGCCGCGCGTGGGGCAGGAGGTCCTCGTGACGTTCATCGAGGGCGACCCGGACCGGCCCGTCATCGCGGGCAGGCTCTACAACCCGGAGAAACCCGTCCCCTACGCGCTGCCCGAGCACAAGACGGTCAGCACGTGGAAGAGCCAGTCGATCCCGAGCGAGAATGGCTTCAACGAGATCAAATTCGAGGACCAGAAGAGCGAGGAGCTCTTCTTCATGCAGGCGGAGAAGAACCTGCGCAAGCTCGTCAAGAACGACGAGATCGATACCGTCGGCAATGTCCGCGACAAACACGTGACGGGCATGTTGCTGGAGACCGTGGGCAAGGACCGGGTGCAGGTGACGAACGAGAAGCGCCTCGAAATGACGGGGCGCCTGCACCACATCCGGATCGGGCGCCACCGCTTCCAGCGCATCCGCAAGGACGAGACCGAATACAACTTCAGCCACCGCCGCCTGCTCGTCTTCAAGAACAAGGACGTCGTCGTCCGCGGGCACAAGCGCGAGCGCAACGAGTGGGACCTGCACGTCCGCGTGAACAAGGACCGCAAGGACCGCACGGGCAAGGACCACTCGCTCATGGTCTACCAGGAGCGGCACGAGAAGGTCGGCAGCGATTACGCGCGCGAGACGGGCAAGGAGATCCATTTCAAGGTCGGCGAGGAGCTCGTCGGCGAGACGAAGGACGCCACCCTGAAGGGCCCGGGCGGATTCGTGCGGATCGACATGACCGGGGTCGTGATCTCGGGGACGAAGGTCGACATCAACGTGAGCGGCCGGGCCGGGCATGGGCATGGCTCGCACCCGAAAGAGATCGCGAAGGCCAAGGAGGCGAAGACGGAGACCGGCTTCACCCACGTGCCCGAGAAATCGCCGGCGTTCGCGACGGTCGCGGCGCTCGCGGAGGCGCTCAAGCCCAAGGTTCGGCGCAAGGGGCCCGCGGCCGTTCGTTATGCGGCGCTCATGAGCATCGCGCTCGAAGGCAACGTGACCACGCCGCCGAGCGGCGCCGTGTTCTGGTCGGGCGGCGGCGACAAAGCAGGGTTCGTGGCCGAGCAGCTCGCGATGGAACGCTCGGCGGGCGGCACGCCGAGCGCGCGCCTCGAAATGACCCCGGGCGGCGACGCGCTCGCGAAGGCCGCGTACGGCGACGAATGGGAGGTCCAGGACAAGGCCTGGCGCACGATCTCGGGCAGGCTCGCGGACAAGGCGAGCGGCGAGATCAACGTGGTCGTCTCGTACATGCCGCTCGGCATGTCGGCGATCTTCCGCGAGGAGGTGCAAATCCTCCTCGATAACGAGAAATACACGTCGATCAACGTCCTCTTGATGCAAGAGAGCGCCACGGGCAAATACAAGGACCAGGCCGGAAAAACCTACGACCTCGTCCCCGTGCCGCTCGAGGACGTGCTGGCGGTGCCCCCGCCGAAGAAGGCCTCATGAGCACCGAAGAGCGAGCCCAGGCATTCAAGCGTTTCGTCGACAGCGTCGAGAGACCCGGCGAGAATTTCCGGGAGTCGGTCGACGTGGAGACGCTCCTCTCCCTCGAAAAGGAGGAGCGGCGCGCGGCCGAGGAGCTGCTCATGGAGCGGCTCTTGGTCGACGATTGGCGCGCGCCGCCCGCGCTCGCCGCCGCAGAGACGCGCGGCGCCGTCATGCCCATGCAAAGGGCCTTGCCCGACGCGAGCGGGCGCATGAAGGTGGCCATCGCGCGCGCGCTCGAAGACCTCGAAGCGATTCCCAAGGCCGACCCGATCGTCGCCGAGGTGATTCGCGAGGGCGACGAGGACAGTGGTCCGCCGGCGGTCGTCGCGGCCGGCCAGATGAAATCACCGGAGATTCGCGACGCGCTCGCCTGGGCCTGCATTCACCACCCGACGCGCGTGGTCCGCGTCAGCGCGGGCGCGACGCTTCTTTTCATGGCAGGCCTCGCGAAGAGCCCGCTCGCGCTCGAGTTCCGCCCCCTGATTCGGGGCCTGCGCGACGACGACGAGGCGACGCGGCGGGCCACGTTCGCGCAGATTTGCCATCTCGTCGGCATGCCGCCCGAGCTCGCCGATACCTGATCTCACGCGGAGGAGCGCACCATGTATCGTCTCACGGGTTCGGTCGGCCAGGGCGGGCGCAACGCGCACGACGACGTGCTGCTCGTCCAAAAACAGCTCAACAAGAACGCGCACATCACGTCCGCCATCGGCACGTTGCCCGAGACCGGAATCATGGACGAGGCGACGCTGCGCGCGATCCTCTCGTTCCAGCGCGCTGTCGTGCGGCTCGGCTCGCCCGACGGGCGCGTCGATCCCCACGGGCGAACCTGGCGTATGTTGCTCGGCGATCAGCCCCAGGCGACGAACGTGGCGTTCGTGCAGCTCTCGGGGGAAAACGGCAATTTTTATCTGTACGAGTCGCAGGACCGGGTCTGGGGCACGGCGTCGACCATTCAATCGATCCGGAACGTCGCCGCGGTGCTGAAGCCGCACGGGTTCGAGATCGCGATCGGGGACATCAGCTTTCAGCAAGGCGGCCGGATGGCGCCACACGGCTCGCACCGGCGCGGCACGGACGTCGACATTCGGCCGGTGCGCGCGGATGGGCGCAGGGCGCCGGTGACGATCTCGGATCCGAATTACAGCCACGCGCGGACGAAGCTGCTCGTGGAGGCGCTGCACGCGGAGCCGAACCTGAAGCTCATCCTGTTCAACGATTCGAAGATGGCCGGCGTGCGCTTCTGGGAAGGGCACCACAACCACCTGCACGTGCGCTTCGAGGAGTGAGCGCGTCGGCCGGGCGCCGATCACGCAGCGAGCGTCACTCGAGGTACCGGCAATTCGACGGGTCGGAGAGCTCGGTCGGGCACAGGGCCCTCCTGTACTCCTCTCCGTAATGCGAACAGCTGCCGCCGATGGGCAGCCACACGCACGTCTCGGGGTTCCCGCTGCCGTTCTCGCCGTGGCAGCACTTGACGACACCCGACTGCATTGGCTCCGGCGCGGGCGCCGTCCGGTGGCCGACGAGCGGCTCGCCGTGCTCCACGGCGCCGAGGTTTTGCGCCGATACCCCCTCGTTCGCCTGCGCCGTGAAGACGGGATACAGAAGAGCCGCGGCGAGGAAGGCGGTCGCAAAGAATCGATTGCGGTTGTGCGCGAGGGTCGTCTTCATTATGGTCGTGCTCCCTGAACGGTGATGGGTTGTGACGTTGTCGTGGCCGCGAGGCGCCTGCCGCGCGGAGCGCTCACGTTTGCGTATATCGCAACGGCCGTGCCGACCCGCTCGATAGCCTTCCGGGCCTCGCTGGGCGGGCAGATTCGAAAGGGAATCACCGCAGCCTGTCACGGACGTGGAACAACCGTCACGACGCTGTTACGGCACCTGTCACGGGCTCATGACGGCCTCGCCGGGAAGAAGCGAGGAGCGGGCGCCCTCCTCGTCGAGGCGGCGAGGGGCTAGCGCCGCTCGCCGGAGGCTTCGAGCGTCTTGCGCTCATCGAAGGGGAACGAGAGCTCGCCTGCGAGCAAGAGCAAGAGCAAGGACGGGACGAACTTGCCTCCTCAGGCGCGCTCCTCCGCCGGCTCGCCCGTTCGTGCAAGGGCAGGGATTGCACATCTCCAGAGGCGCGCTCGGGGCGCAAGCGTTGCTTTGCCATCGAGCGCGTCTGGGAGGTACACCATGGGTTACGTTCTGCGATCCCTGTTCGCGATGCTGCCCGTCCTGTCGATGGTCGCCCCAGCGGTGGCGGATGAGCCGAACAGACTGGCCAATACGCAATGGGAGCTCGAATCCATCGTCGAGGGAAGGACGGAGTGGCGTCCCTCCGGGAGGACCGAGGTCACGCTCGTGTTCCAGGCGGACGGGACCGCGAATGGCAAAGCCCCCTGCAACTACTACTTCGCCTCCTACACGGTCGAGGGGGACACGCTCTCGATGTCCTCCGCGGGAAGCACGAGAATGTTCTGCGAGGGCGTGATGGAACAGGAGGGCCGGTACCTCCGCGCGCTGGAGCAGGCCGGCCGCTTCGAGCTCTCGGGGGATGAACTGAGGATCGAGTACGGCAATGGGCAAGGCACGCTCATCTTCGAGCGAGACGACTGAGGGAGAGACCTGCCGGCGTCAGCGCCGATCGATCGAAGATTGCACCCGGCCGATGGAAAGCGCCTTGAGCGCGGCCGGGTGTGGCTCGTACTGGTCTTCCTGGAAGTAGAGCTCGACGAGCAAGCGCGCGCGGAACTTCTGGAAGAGCGGGAGCTTTTTCGCGATGTCGTCGGGGAGGTACACGGGCGCGGGGCGCGCGCCGGTGCCCGTGCTCGTGTGGAGGTGCGCGCGGATCGCGCTCATGCCGAGGACCTGGCGCTTCTGGTAATGGCGCCCCTCGATGAGCGCGCGCTCCATTTGCATATCGAGCGCGTCGGGGCCGAGAGCGCGGCGGCCGCGCTGGTAGGCCTCGCGAATACGCGCCGTGTATCCCTCGACGATCGGCGCGGGGCAGAGCTGCTCGGGCGAGGTCAAAAATTCGCGGGCCTCGCGCAGCGCCGTCTTGAGCCCCTCGTCGGCGCCCGCGATCGGCGTCGCCACGGCGATCGCGGCTTCGAGGGTCTTGCGCTCGTCGAAGGGGAAAGAAAGCTCGCCGGCGAGCAAGAGGAGCGACGGGACGAACTTGTTGCCCGGGCGAACGGCCGCGCCGAGCTCGGCTTCGAGCTGGTCGACGTCCTGGGAGGCGCCGCGCGAGAGGATCTCGAAGATGTCGCGCGTGTCCTCGACGATGATCGGGTCCTTTGTCGGGGCCGGGTCGTTCAGCGACTCGTCGGCGGCCTCGTCCTCCATTTCGTCGAGAATGGCGCGCCAGACGGGGACGCGGCAGATGCGCGCGACGCTCTCGGGGTTGTACCAGATCAAATGCACGACGTCGCGCACGTCGAGCCGGCCCGAGGGGCGGACGCCCACGCCGAAGGCCGTGGCCGGGAGGCGGCCGTCCTCGCGTTTGCCCGCGGCCGCCGTCGCATTCGAGGGGCCCGCGGCGGCATTGCTGGCGCCGAGGACACCGGCGGTCGCGTCGTCGCGCGTCGCTTGCGCGGCGGCGGTGGCCGCGACGACGACCTGCCCAATGGAGGGCCCGGCCGGGGTCTCGCCGCGGCTTATGCCCGCGCCCCACACGCTGTCGTCGGCGGGACGGGTCGCGCCGCCCGGCTGCGAGCCGCGCGGGACGGGCGGCGGCGGCTGCACGGGCGCGGGCGGCGCGGGGGCCACGACGGGGGCCACGACGGGCGACGGCGGCGCCGCGGGCGGCTGCCCGGGCATACTCTGCGCACGGAAGCCAGGCGACGAGCTGCGCGCCGGGGGCGGAGGCGGCGCTTGTGGCGCTTGCGGCGCGGGCGGCACGGGGGACCAGGATTGGGCATTCTGGCCTGGCTTGGCGAACGGGAGCCCGCCCGAGGGCGTGGTCCGCTCGTCCCATATCGCCCGGGGCTGCGCCGGCGGCGCGCCCGCGGCGGCGAACGGGAGCCCGCCCGATTGCGTCGTGCGTTCGTCGGCGATGTTGTGCGCGGGCGCGGCGGCCTTCACGAACGGGAGCGCTCCTGTCTGCCGCGGCGCCGCACCCCCGCGCAGATCCGTGGGAATGACGGTGTCGATTCCCTCGTCGTCGGCCGCGATCATCGTCATCGTCGCGGCGCGCGGCTTGGGCGGCGGAGGAACGACCGTCTCCGGGCCCACCGGCCTCCCGGGGACGGCCGGCGCGATGGCGACGACATTCGTGGCCTCTTCGAGCGTCACCACGATGCGGCCCGGCTCTTCGAGGCGTTCGAGCTGAATGCGCCCGCGGAACGTCAACGTCGCGATCTGGCGGTCGGTGTCGATCCAGAGCGTATCGCAGGCCAAGGGAAGGACGTGCGCGCCGCCCCGGCCTTCGAGCACGGCGCGGGGGCGGAGGCCCGGCAGGTTCGTGACGAGGCGGGGGATTTGCGGGTGCATGTTTTCGAGGACGATGCGCGCGTCCTCGGCGAGCTCGGCGAGCTGCTGGTCGCCGGGCGCGGCATTGAAGAACGAACGATCGAGGTCCTCGGGCAAGGGGGCCGCGATGAGGGAATGCGGGGTGAAGCTCGCGGCATACCGGCCGAGCTTTCCGCGGCGGAGGGGCCAGCCCGGGGCGACCGGGCCAAACCCGACGGGCGCGATGGGGGTGCTCGGGGAGCTGACGAGCAGGCCGGGCGGCTGGAGGTTCGGCAGCTTCATGCGGCCGAAGGAGTCGCGGACGTCGAGGCGCACGCCGACGGGGTTCGTGGTCTCGGGGCCGCCCGCGGCGCGCTCGTACGCGAGCGACATGCGGGAAAATCGTTGGCCCTCGACGAGGGCGCCGTCGGCGGTGAAGGTGCGGTCCTGGTGGACCTCGATCGATTTGTCGAGGTCGCCGACGATGAGGCGCGCGAAGAGGGAGCGGACGGGTTGTCCTTGCGGCGCGAACGCGGAGCCGACGAGCATGACGTCGATGCGCGCTTTGAGGGGGGCGAGGTCGCTCGCGGCGAAGAGGCTCCGGGCGTCGTCGTCGTCCCAGTGGGAGTCCTCCTCGTGCACCGGCTCCTGGGCCGGGGCGAGGGGCGATTTTCCGGGCTGGATCTGGCACGTCGCCTTGGCGACGAACGTGAGCGTCCAGGCGCCGGGTCCGGACTGCCAGATCATCGAGGCGACCGGTAGCGGGGAGAGGGATACGACCTCCATTCGGGGAGGTTAAACCATCGGAGTCCCCTGTTACCAGGTCATTGCATCGAAGCGCCGCCGTTGGGATCGGGCGGCAGCGGAGGCCTGCGCGCGAGCAGGTCGAGGGCGGCGGAGCGAAGGACGGCGGGGACCTGGGTCGACGCGGCGACGTCGGCGAGCTCGTGGCGCAGGAGCTGCGAGAGGACGGGCACGGAGAGCTCGGGGGGCGTGCCGGGATTCAGGACGAGCGCCATGCGCACGCGGGCGCGGGCCATCCAGCGCGCGGAGCGCGCGACCTCGGAGGCGATTTCGGGCTTCTGCGGGCGCTTGGCCGCGATACGGACGACGTCGTCCTCGGTGAGGCGTGGATTGGCGAGCAGGTTCTCGATGACGCGCGGATGCGGGTCGGCGAGGAGTTTGTCGAGGATCCCGCGGGAGGGCTTGCGCGCGAGGGCGCGGCGCTCGCCGAGGGAGAGGGGCCGGCCGCCGGGTTCGAGGGCGATGCCGCGATGCTCGATCGGCGAGGGGGCCTGGGATTCGGCGTGCCTGGCTTTGCGGCGGAGGAGGCGGCCGAGGGCGAGGAGGGAGGCGTCCTTGGCGACGACGCGGAGGGCGCCGACGAAGCCGGCGTGCAGGGGGTCGCCGAGGAGCGGGAGGAGGGCGGCGAGGACCTCGCGGGCGGGGGCTTCCGTCTGTTCGGCGCGAGAGGCGATCTCGTCGAGGGCGCGGGCGGCGGTGGGGGGGCCGGCGTCTTCGAGGGTGCGCAGGACGAGGGCGGTGCGCATGGCGAGGTCGGCGAGCGCGGGGACGACCTTGCAGAGGCGCGCGGCGAGGGCGGCGGAAGGATCGTCGGGGGCGGTCGGGCCGGGCATCGAGGGGAGGTGGAAGGGTAGCAGGGTCGAACGATGTCGGCGGCGGGGTCGATGATGTCGTCGGAGCGGGTCGACGACTTCGCGGGCCGGCTCGACAATCCCGCGGGCTGGCTCGATGACCTCTGGTCATGTCGTCTCGCGGGCAAGGTAGCGGACCTCGCCAGCGAGGTCGACGATTGTCGCGCGCGGCTTCCACGAAGCCGCGGGCAGGGTCGCACGAGGCGACGGGCTAAGGTCGGCGGCAAGGTCGCCGTTCATGCCTGCGGGTGGACGTGACGAGCGCACATACGCCGGGGGACGCAAACGAATCGTCTCGGCGAACGGATTGCGTGCCCGTGAGAATACGCGGACCTCGTGGCCGCACACGTTATGCGCTCGTACGCGCGGATGGCTCGACGCTCCACGGTCGGCCTCCGTCGTTTCCGTATCTGGCACGGACATCGCAATGGAGCGTGACCAGCCGTCGGCGTGGGGGCTCTTCCCGCGTGGGAAGCGGATCACGCTCGGACACCTCGCTCGCGAGGAGGAAGGGACTTGGCATGACGACTTCGAACAGGACCATCAAGACGTTTCTTCAGGCGAACAGCGCCGCCCCCTCGCTCGGGTCCGGCGGCGTCGATCGCGCCGCGCGGAGCTTCCTCGTGGCAGACGAGGAAATCGAGCGCATCGAGGCAATGGTCGTCGCCAAACAGCCGGACCTCCCCCTCCTCCTCCTGCGCGCGGACGCGACGTATGAGCCGATCGCCGAGGTGATTCGCCATCATCGCGCCTACCAGCACGTGCCCCGTAGCCTGGTGGGGCCGGCCGGCGAGCTCCAAGGGCTGCTCGCCCTGCAGGCCCTCGTCCCGCAGATCCAGAAGGAGAACGAGCCGATGTGGCGTCCGGAGCTCGTCGAGGAGCTCTCCGGGGCGGCGAAGCAGCTTCTCGATATCGAGGTGCCGGCGGACCTCGTCGAGGTCTACCACTCGGCGCGGAAGACACGCGGGGACGCCGTGAAGGCGCTGCTCGACGCGGATCTCATCCCACGCGAAGGTCCGAGGAGCGACCCGCGCATCGATACGGTCAAGAAGGGGCTCCCGGGGCGAGACGACCGGGGCTCCGAATGGGCGGACTCGGTCGTCCAGGTCACGGCGAACGGATTGAAGCCGAAGGTGGGCTCGGGCGTGTTCCTCGGTTCGTACCTGGTCCTGACCGCGGCGCACGTGGTCGTGGGCGCCCACTCCGTGACGGTCGCCTCACCGAGGCTCGGCCGTTCGTTCAGGGTTCGCGATGTGAAGGTGCATCCCGGGTTCTCGCAGGGCCGCGTGGACTGCGACTATGCGCTCATCGAGGTCGAACATGCGCCCGGCCTCGGGGTCTGGCGCAAGCGCGACTTCGGCGCCTCGGGTGGGCGCCATTCCGTGGTGCGTTATGGCTTCCCGACGAGCGGCTCGCGCTTCGGCGAGGGCTCGGTGGAGCGGATCGGGGACGGCCGCGCCTTTTTCTCGGACGATCTGACCGTGCCCCCGGGCGCCAGCGGCGGCGGTCTTTTTCATGCATCGGGGGACAAGGTCTACCTCGTGGGAATCACGACCAATGACGATACACCAACGGGGCCCAACAAGTCTTATGTGGGTCTCGCATTGAGCGGCATGTACGAATTACTCCCGGAGAAGCAATGAGAACGCATCGAGCAAATTCCTTCGGATCGGTCATGGCCGTCCTTCTTGCGGCCCTGTCGCCTACGCTCCCGGCGTCCGACGCGGCGGCGCAGAGCAAGCCCGCCAAGCCCGCCGCGGCGAGCGACGCGAAGAAGCCGGCGAACAAGGGCAACGCAGCGGCGAAGGCCGGCGCGGCCAATGCAGCGGCAGGCGAGGAGGCTCCGACGACGCCGCGCGATCCCGATGCCCCCGAGCCGCCGATCGACGGCGGGCGCGCCTCCGGGCAAACCAGGAGCTCGGTGCCCGCGATGCGCGTGATCGAGCTGAAATGGCCCAATCTGGAGGACATGACGCGGCGGATCTGCGGCGATGGCGCCGAGTCGGGTGCGGTGAAGGGAGCGCTCTCGTGCGCGGGTGACGGATATCAGGCCTGGTTCCGTATCCAGGAGGGATCGAGCTACAGGTCGTTCCCTCCGCGGACGAGCATGACGACGGCGTGCGACGCGGCTACCAAGGTGGCGAAGTTGGTGGATTTCGAAGCCCCCGGCGCGGCGCCGACGAAAGAGCTCCTGAAGGCATGCGGGGCGCAGGAAGACCCGGCTCGCCTCGTGGCCCAGCTATGCAAGACGCTACCGGACAAGTCGCCCATGCACACGGCGCTGGAATGCGGCGACAGCGCAGGCTGGACGTCCCAGGCCACGAGCCGCGCTTCGTCCTGGGAAGCGAAGACCGTCGGGATGCCGAGCCAAAAACAGACCCTGTGCGACGTCGTGCTCAAAACCCCGGGCGCCGACGGACTGCGGACGATCCCTGCCTACGACGAGCTCCACGAGCTCTGCAAGCCGGGCACCAAGCGGGCAGGCGCCGGGATCGCGCTCGCTGCGTTCGTCGCCCCGATGCTCCAGGGCGCCGGCGACTTCTTGAAGGAGCGCGCGCAAGAGGAGCTGCTCGCGTTCGCCGTGGAGAGCATCGGCGAGAAATTCTGCGGCGCGGGCGAGGACTATGGCTTCGAGGACCTGCAGACGTTCGCGAAGCACAAGCTCACGATCAAGTACGAAAAAGACAAGACGGGAAAGCTCGCCGATGTGGAAGGCTTCGCGCTCGGCACCAGCAAACCCATTGCATGGCTCGATTCCACGAAGCTCACGGGCCTGCGCTGGTCCGATCCCATCCTTGCGGCTCGCTCGGCGGCGACCCTCCCGAACGGGGTGGCGGTCGGGTACTGGGCGCTCGGCTCCGTGGACAACAAGAAAGCACGCGAGCTCCGGACGAACGCGATGTCGAACCGAGACCTGGCCTCGGGCTCCATGTTCTTCCCGGAGACGTGCGCCACGTTCCTCCCCCGCGGGCTCCGCGGGCATGCGGACGTCGACGCCATCTACAGCGGCCGGCTGCAACGCGTGCTCGCGGGCGAGGTCATGACCCTGCCGATCCGCCTGCTCTCGCTGGAGGGTCTGCCGCTCTCCAAGGCCACCGCGACCGCCACGGAAGAGAAGCAACTCCGGATCATGGCGTACACGCTGGCCACGCAGCTCCTGAGCACCGTGCAGACCAAGAAGCCTGCGCTCGAGTTCCTCGAAGGTCTCGAGCCGGCCATCCGGAAGGCGCTCGAATCCGAGAGCATCGACAAGGACAAGACCGCCTTGCCGACGGATTGCAAGTTCCAGAAAGGCACCACGCCCTCGTTGCCCTGCGTCCTCGGGCTGTTCTTCACGATGGCCTCGAAGACCCAGGTCATGCTGGAGCAGCTCGACGCCGAGAAGTTCCCTCCCGAGCAGCTCGGATTCAAGTGGATCGAGGAGGGCACGAAGAGCTTCTGCAAGGAGTACGGAGGCGAGACGGGCGGGAACACGTGTGTCTTCGGCGGGCTCGCAGAGACCGAGGTCGCCGTATGGAACGAGCTCCAGGCGATGGTGCAGGCGATCGCCGACTTCCACGACGCGGTCAGCGCCGTCGAGGTGCAATACAAGGCGGCGCTCGCGTCGAAGCCGCCCATGGTGGCCGGCGCCGAGGCCGCGGAGGGCGTCGCGGCAGCCCTCGACGCGCTGACTGGCTCCATGCTGAGCCTCGGCGAGGCCATCGCGAAACATGTGGCGACCACGCAAGGGTCGTCGAACGGATTGGGGAACGGGCTGAACAAGCTCCAGCAGTTGAAACAGGTGACGGGCCTGGTCCACGAGGGGCTGAAGGCGACGACCGCGGCGACACGGCAGGACTATCGCGCCGTCGCGACGAGCCTCAACGTCATGCTCAACAGCCCGCTCGTGGCGCCGTACATCCACGAGAAGACGAAGAAGGGCCTCACGTTCGTATTCGCGCTCGGCCAGGCGAAGACGAGGGACGACGTCCACAAGCTCCTCGACGAGCACGCCGCGCCCCTCGGCAGCTACCGGGCGAAATACGTCGGGACGAACCGGTGGTTCATCAACGGGTTCGTCGGGCTCGGCGGCTCCTACAACTTCTGGACAATGCGCACCCGCGAGAAGAACGACGTGGTCCAAAGGCCAGACGACTTCAGCTTCGTCCCCTTGTCCGCCCCCATCGGGATCGACTGGACGATCGCCTCGCGGAAGACACAGAACGTGGGCCTGACCCTGACGGTGCTCGATCCCCTAGCGCTTCGGGTTGTGGAGCGTGAGGATCAGGAGGTGGAGTACGATTTCGACGGCGTCGTGTCGCCGGGCTTGTTCGTGCGCTGGGGGATGTTCCGCTCGCCCATCGCCCTCATGGGCGGGGTGCGCTGGCAGCCCTTGATGAAGTCGGGCGCCAATGATTGCGGGGCCGGCGGCAAGCAGGCATGCTGGCAGGGGCCGATGCAAGTCATGCTCAACGTCGCGGTTGACCTGCCCATCTATCCGCTCGATTGACCGGCGCCACCGGCAGGCGCGCCCGTGTCCGGTCAAACGATCCCGGCCATCACCTCGAACGCGAGCTCGCACCGCCCGAACAGCGGCACGATGCAAGCCCCCGCGACGCGGTTTCCCACCGCTGCGAGCAACCTTCATCGCGAAACACGGCCCCGGCGGGGAGCGCATCTTCAGCAGGAAGATCGCAACGGATCCAACGCCGATGTGCAGGCACGCGGGAAAACCTTCCTCGGCCTGTTGCCGTCATGGACGGGTTTCGATAACGTCGTTGCACCACAAACGATGGAGACTCCGTGACCCGCAAAAACATCCTCCTCGCGACCGACCTGAGCTGCCGATGTGATCGTGCCCTGGACCGCGCGGTCCTCCTCGCCTCCACGTGGCACGCGAGCCTCACGGTCGTGCATGCGGTCGAGGATGCGACGCAGGCAACGGACCTCCCCTCGTGGCGCCAGACGCTCACCCCCGCGCAGCTCGCCTTGCAGCAGATCCGCGCCGACATGCCCAAGGACCCGAAGGTCCACGTCGACATGGTGGTGGAGCAAGGGGACCCGGCCTCGGTCGTCCTCGGGGCCATCGAGCGGGTGAAGCCCGATCTCATCGTCACCGGCGTGGCGCGCGGCGAGACGCTCGGGCGCATGCTCCTCGGCAACACCGTCGAGCAGATCGTGCGAAAGACCCGGGTCCCGCTGCTCGTCGTGAAGTCGCGGCCCCACGAAGCCTACCGGAACGTGATGCTCACGACCGACTACTCCGAGAGCTCCCGCGACGCGCTCCCGACGGCGTTCGCCCTGCTCCCGCCGAGCGCGAAGCTCAGCCTCTTCCACGCCTACGACGTGTTCTTCGAAGGACACATCGACGACCGGATCTCCGCGCGCGATGCGGCGCATCACCGGGCGCTCGACGAGGGACAGGCGTTCCTCGAGGGCCTCCACGCGAAGACCGGGTCGGGCCACGCCATCCCGCTGATCTGCGAATACGGCGACCCCGGCGTGCTCCTGTCCGATCTCACCCATACCCGTGGGATCGACCTCGTCGTGCTCGGCACCGCAGGTCGCACCGGGATCCTGGGCGCCCTCCTCGGCAGCGTGGCCATGCGCCTGCTCTCCACGCTGCCGAGCGACGTGCTGATCGTACGCGCGACGGCCGGCTGATCACGAGCGCCCGTGGGCCTTCTTCGTCGGGGGCGTGCTAGCGTCCGTCCCCCATGCGCACGCGCGTTTCGACCTTCCTGGCCCTCGCCCTCTTCGGCTGCGGCGCGGCGACCGCCCCGGACCCCGCCACGCCTTCCGCGACCTCCACGGCCCCCACCTCCCCGAGCGCGGCCGTGTTGCCCCCGTGGACCACGCCCGCCACGCCCGCCGCCTCCGCGCCGGCCCCTGTGCCCACGCTCCCGGCGGAGGCGCATGCCGAGACGCGCCCGCTCGCGGTGGACGTCGCGTCCCTGCCGCGTATCCAGGCCGTCAGCATCTCCCCGGACGGGCAGCAGGTCGCCTACGTCGTGCGAACGTCGCGGCTCGACCCGGACGCGCAGCCCTCGGACAACGACACGTCCGGCGGCTGGAAATCCGAGGCGCAGCTCTGGGTGGTGGGGCGCGCGGGCGGGACGCCCCGGCAGCTCACGCGGGCCGAACCATCCGTCGGAAACCCGAGATGGCTGCCGGACGGCCGCGCCCTCGCCTTCGTGCGCGCGCAGGGCAAGGGGCGCAAGATCCACGTGCTCCCGCTCGATGGCGGCGAGGCCGAGGTGCTCGACCTGGGCGAGCTGGACCTCGAGGACTACGATTTCTCGCCCGACGGCCGCGCGATTGCCTTCACGGCCGCGCCGCCGCTCACCGCGGCCGAGAAAGAGGCCGCCTGGCGCAAGGGCGGCGTGGTCGACGAGGCCAGCCACTTCCGGTCGTCGCAGCTCTGGGTGATGGTGCGCGGCGACAAGGCCCCGCGGCGGGTGACGTCGGGCAAGGAGAACGTGATCACGTTCCGCTGGTCGCCGGACGGGCGGACGTTCGCGGTGATCACCTCGCCGTCGGCGGAGCCCCATGACGTGGCCATCTCGCACTCGGTGCGCATCCTCGGCGCCGCCGACGGGGCCCTCGTCCGCGAGTTGACCCGGGAGCCGCGGCCGCTCGGCCACCTCGCGTGGTCGCCGGACGGGCGCCACCTGGCCGTGCACAGCGGAAAGAACACGCTCTCGATGCTCAACGCGCTCCACGTGTACGAGGCCACGAGCGGGCGATCCTGGGACGTGGCGGACAAGCTCGACGCGACGATCACGAGCTTCGCCTGGTCGGGCGACAG
The DNA here is from genome assembly GCF_005144585.1 of Polyangium fumosum. GTDB lineage: Bacteria > Myxococcota_A > Polyangia > Polyangiales > Polyangiaceae > Polyangium > Polyangium fumosum. The sequence continues at coordinate 83,823 of NZ_SSMQ01000024.1, forward strand.
CCGGAACCTGACGCTGCTCGTCGCCGAGCGGACCGGGACCAAGCTCGTGCGTGTCCCGGCCGCGGGCGGCAGCCCGACCCAGCTCGGCCGGACGACGCGTATCCTCAGCCCCCTCGGCACCACGGACCGATCGGGGCGGTTTGCGGCGACGCTCTCGTCCGCGCCGACCGATCCCCATGCGCCGACGGTGGTCGACCTGCAAACCGGCGCGCTGCAGGTGGTCGCGCCGCAAGCGTCGCGCGTCGGGGGATGGACGCTCGCGAAGAGCGAGGTGGTGCGCTGGAAGAACGCGGACGGCCAGGAGATCGAGGGCGTTCTCACGGTCTCGCCGCACGCGGGCGCGGGGCCTGCGCCGCTTTTGGTCTACCCGCACGGCGGGCCGGACGACGTGAGCCAGGACGGGTTCAGCCCCTTCGCGCAATACATGGCGGCGCGCGGCTATTCCGTGCTGCGCCCGAACTACCGCGGCAGCTTTGGTTATGGGCAGGCCTTTTATGCGGCGAACCGGGGCCGCCTCGGCGAGGTCGAGTTCGCCGACATCGAGAGCGGCGTGGACGCGCTCATCAAGGCCGGACGCGTCGATCCGCAGCGGCTTTATTATGGCGGCTGGTCCTGGGGCGGGTTCGTCACGGCGTGGACCATCGGCCATACGCGCCGCTACCGGGCCGCGCTGGTGGGCGCGGGGGTCGTGGACGTGGTGGCGCAGTACGCGAACTCGGACATCAACCACGGAGAAGCCGCGCAATGGGAGTTCCGCGGCAATCCCTGGAAGCAGCCCGAGGAGTTCGCCGACTCGAACCCGCTGCGCTCGGTGAGCAACGTGGCGACCCCGACGCTGATCGCGCACGGCGACGAGGACACGCGCGTGCCCCCCATCAACGGCTGGTTGCTCTACCGCGCCCTGACGGACATCGGCTGCGAGGTGCGCTTCCACCGCTACCCCCGCGAGCCGCATGGCTTCGGGGAGCCGGCCCACCAGGTGCACCTCTGGACCACCTGGGCGGCGTGGTACGCGGCGCACTGAGCCTGGGAAGCCGCGTGCAGGGTTCGAGCCGTGCTGCGGCTTCCCAGCGGTCGCCCGCTACCTCCCAGCGGTCCGAGCGCTCTCCCGTGCGGCGTCAGGGTACGAGGATGTTCGACAAGACATCTGCCCGCGCGAAGTCTGCGGGGTAGCCGTACGGGTGGGTCGTGATGTCGACAGCCGACGCATAGGCCTGGACACGGACATAAAAGGCGCTCGCGCCCTCGAGGATGCGCGGCGGAAGATCAACCTTCGTGTCCTTCGTGTGCAGCATCGCGACAACCTGCCCGATCGAGTTCCCGGTGGGTTTCGAGACCACGATCGTGTAATGCGTCGGCGTCCCGACGGCCGGCGCCTTCCAGCTCAAGCGTGGTGTCCGGGTGACGCCCGTCTGATCGCTGAACGCGCTTTTCCCATTGACCTCGAGGTCCTGGACCGGGCTCAAAGGCGGATCGATGGGCCGCCCGCTGACGCTCGCGACATCACGGCTGAACATGATGACACCGTAGTCGCTCCACGGGGTCGCCACGCCGGGCGCGGTATAGTCCACCAGGCCATAGTGGGAGACGACCACGGAGCTCCCCCAGGCCGCGGGATACGGGTTTCCATACGGGATCGCGCCCAGATTCACGTCGGCGGTTCCGGCAGCGAGGCCGAGGAAAAGAAGCGTCGCCGAAGAGCCGATGGGGGCGAGCGTATTGCCGGGCTGCGTGCGGATCTCGACGAAGGTACCCTGGTCGACGGCCTTGGGGTTCACCGCTGCGACGTGGCTCGCGAATTTCGTCGTATGTACATCGAGCGAGGCGCTCAGGTTCGACGGGACGCCGGTGAACGCGCCGCTCTTCGAGACGGTGCTCCCGTCGGTCTGCGTGATGTCGTCGAAGCTCGCGAATCGCGTGACGATGGCGTAAGGCACGCCGGAAGCGCCCGTCTGCTGCGAGAGCTGGGAGACCGTGAGGACATCCCCCTTGCCCGCGTCGATGAGGCTGCTGTAGGCGAAACCCGCCCAGTTTACGGTGAACCTCTCGAGCGTGGTGTCGCCAACCGCAGGCCAGTTCTCGGCGCCCGTGCCCGAGCCGAACATCCTCTGCCCTGCACCGCTGTTCGGGACGAACAATTGGAGGTCATCAGGGGCCTGCCAAGGATCGAGGTTCGTGATGTCCAGGGCGAGCTTGGTCGGAACCGTCGCGCGCGGGGCATCCTTGCGCCCGGCGATTGCGCCGCCGAGGTCGACGACCCTGGCCGAGGTGTAGATATATTCGACGTCGCCCACGTGGAGGACATACGGACCCTCGGGGACGCCGGGGATGACGACCGAGCCATCCGCCTTGCCCGTGCCTTCGAATGTCCGCCACTGCCCGCCGCCCAGGGGGACGAGGGCCTCGATGCGGGTCGTGCGGAGGTCTCGGGGGGCCTCGACGGTGGCGTTTTCTCCGATCCAGCGGTCGATCGCGCGGACGGACACGGCGTCACGCTCGCCGCTCTCCGAGGGGCCTGGAGGGTTCGACGATGGCGGGCCGCCTGTACCTTCGTCCTTGCCGCCGCACGCAGGGAAGGAAGCCAAAGCAAGAAGGGTCGCGGCCTGTGCAACGTGGGTACGTCGGATCATCATTCTCCTCCCGGGTGCGGGCATCCGCAGGGGCCATGCCACGGGGGGTTGGTCGTCCCGCACGCTCGAGCCGAGAGGCTGGGCTTTCCTGCCCGCGCTCGTGGACGAGGTCGTCGGACCCGGCCCACGAGGTCGTCGGCAAGGTCGACGACTTCGCCGGCCTGCTCGACGAGGTCGTTGGACCCGTCCGACGAGGTCGCCGATCGTCTCGACGACGTCGCCGGACCAGGTCGATGACCTCGTCGACCTGATGGACGACGTCGCCGACCTTGCCGACGAGGTCGCCGGACCAGGTCGATGACCTCGTCGATCCCGTGCAACGACGTCGCCGATCGTCGCGACGACGTCGGGGGACCAGGTCGATGACCTCGTCGACCTCGTGGACGACGTCGTCGGACCATGACGACGAAGTCGCCGACCCGCCCACGCGATTTCTGGCAACACGTCGCGCGGGCTCGCAGGATACCGTCGAGGAAGGCCCCGCGGGCTGAGCCAACCTGGGCCAATGCTGCGCAATTTGCACGAGCGTTTTCGCGCGCTCCCACCGAGCCCCCGCGCCGAATGCGCTGGCACGGGCATTGCCAAGCGCGGCCGAAGCAACCAGCGCTCGCCGCGGCTTTTCATGCGAAGAGGTTTTCGCATGAACGACACGACGCGGTATCGAGCGAGATAGAGGAGCAAACAACGTGACCTTTCTTCGTGCGAATTCGAACCGCCTTCGTTCGGCATGGCCGGGTATCCATGTCCTCGGCATTGCTTGCCTCGTGTTTTCGGCAGCCTGCGGCGGCACCAGCGGACAAGGAACCCCCGAGGGACAAGGCGGCGCCGGTGGCCAAGGCGGCGCGGGCGGGCAAGGCGGCGCGGGCGGCCAAGGCGGCGGCGGTGGACAAGGCGGCGACGGCGGACAAGGCGGAGCGGGCGGCCAAGGCGGCACCAGCAATCCCGGCGTCATGGCGTGGAGCAAGAAGCTGCCTGCCGACTACGACGGCCAGCAGGTCGCCGTGGACAAGGCAGGCAATGTCTACGTGGCAGGGGTCTTCTACCAGACGATCGATCTTGGATTGGGCCCGATCGACCCGCCCGCGCACGGCTCGATCTACCTCGCGCAGTTCGACGCACAGGGCCAGATCCTCTACGCCAAGGCCTTTGGCGGCGATGGGGGAACGCGCGTCGACAGGCTCGCCATCGACGGCGACGGCAACCTGCTCCTGAGCGGCATCTTCAAGTATGAGCTCGATCTCGACGGCGTGACCCTCACCACCGAGGCCTCTGGGCATTCTTTCGTGGCCAAGCTCGACGGCTCGGGCCACGGCCTGTGGGCCAAGATCATCGGGTACGCGGACGGCGTCGAGTACACGCGCCGTTACCTCGCAGCGGACGCAGCAGGAAACGTGCTGGTCACGGGCATCGATCCCAACGGCATCGATTTCGACGGCGGCTACATCGAGCTCGACGATAACCTCTTCCTCGCGAAATACGGCCCCGGCGGAGAGCACATCTTCAGCAAGAAGATCACGACCCTCGCGGACGCCGACAAGGTGTTTCCGTGGGCGATTGCGGTGACCCCGGCAGGCGAAGTGGCCATCGTGGGGTTACGCGAGGGGCAGCCCGATTTCGGCAAGGGTCCCCTGCCGGGTTCGACCTATGGATTCCTGGTCAAGCTCGACGCCGCGGGAAACACGCTCTTCAGCGTCCCGGTCGACACGGACATGTCCGGCGTCGCCTTCGACGCCGAGGGCACCATCCTCGCCGCGGGCCTGCCGAGCAATGGGTATGCGCTGAAGGACATCCACGTCGCGAAATTCAGCGGCGCCTCGGGCGCGCAAATGTGGGCGAGGCAGTTCAAGTCCCTGGACGAGTTCGAGGGGGGAGCGAGGTACTTCAAGGATCTCGCGGTCGACCCGGTAGGCAACGTGGCCTTCACGGGCCAATTCATCGGTCCCTTCGATTTCGGCGGAGGGATCCTGGACAACCCGGACGGCTCCTGGTGGGTGGACTCCTACGTCGTCAAGCTCGATCCCTCAGGAAACCACCTCTACAGCACCGTGCTGTCCGGCACGGAGAGCCAGCAGGACGCCTCCGACATCGCCGTGGACCCGCAAGGCAACATCTTCGTCGCGGGCTACTTCGAGTCGACGCTCGATTTCAACGGCGTGTCGCAGATGCAAGCGCCGTCGGAGTATCCGGGGAGTGGTTTCCTTGTGAAGATTGTTCCCTGAGAGCGTATCCTCGCGCTCTCAGCCTCCGCCTCTCGGCCGAATTCCAAGGAGCGCGAGCGCGTCGGCCCAGAAGGGCCAAAGCGTGCGGAAGGGATGTGTCGCGAGGAGGACGCCTCCGTTCGAGAGCCTGCGGACATGGTAGGGGGCGTGGGATTCGATGAAGCGCCGGTGTTTGCTCGTGACAGCGATCTCCAGCGTGGGTGCCCCATGCTTCTTCGCTTCGATCGCCGCCTGGGCGAGCGGCTCGGCCGCGCGCCATTCATCATCCGGGAAGGCTGCCGCTTCGAGGGCGTCCAGGAGCGCGGCCGGCGGCTCCGCGATGGCCCGCAAGACCTGCTCACGGGTCAGCTCCTCGTCACCCGGCCGGATCGGGCGGGGGCCCTTGCGCGCAAGCTCGGGGCCGGGGGCGCGGGTGGGGAAGGACTTGCTCGCTTCGTGATCCTCGTGGAAATGCTTTTCCACGCGATCGAGGGAGTTCGCAATGCCGACACGCGCGCCTGCGGGGGCCGCTTCGACGCGCGCGGCGAGCTCTTCGAGGGAGAGCCCCGCGACGGCTCCGATATGGTACCCGTCGTGCAGATGAACCCACGAGAGGGCGACGTCGCGCGCGACGGATGCTGCATCGGCGTGATACGTCGCGTTGCACTCCAAAGGCGCCCCCCATGGCCAGCAATAGGAACACGCGCCCGTCGTCACGATCCCTGCCGCAGGCGCACAGAGGCCGAGGAGGAACTGCTCCACGTCGCCTTGCGTGTCGATCGCGATGGCAGCCGCCTCGACCGACGCGGAGCGCGGCCCCTCTCCGAGGGCGAACTCGATGCGGGGGGGAAAGAACTCCCTCTGATCATCCACCCATATCTTCATCGGGATGCATGAGGTTCGTGCTGCGGACGATTCGGCACGGCTGGAGACGCTTGGAGAGGTCCCCTGCCCCGAACGGAGCCGCATGCCCAAATTCGCCCGCACCTCCTCATCATCCTTGCCGAGATGCGCGCGCACGAGCGCTCGCACCTCCTCGAGCGAAAGCTCTCTGTGTTCCTCGTATAGCCAACGCTCGCGCGAGCTCAGCTCCACGTTATAGGGCGGATCCCCATAGAGCGCGGGCAAGGCCGCCACGAAGGCTTCGGCCCTGTCCGCTTTGTCGCACCACGCGAAGAAGAACGGCCCGGATTCGCTCATAACTTGAGCACTCTCACCAAGAGCAGCGGAAATCCATCGATCCCGATGGTCGTCGTCTTTCCGTCGATGGTCTTGATCAGGTATCCGTCCTTGACACCGTAGATCGGCTCCCCAAACCCACCGTCGAATTTTTTCATGATGATCTCGACCCTGTCGACGTCTCCGGCGAGGTTCTCCGCCTTCAGCTTGTTCATCGTGTTCTGCAGTTGCTTCAGCGTATCCCCCACGTCGATGCTCCCGCCGCTCTTCACCTCGCTTACAGCCAGCTTGTTCCCCTTTGTCACCGTGAGGTAATCCGCCGCCCTGCCCAAAATCGTCCCAGGAGGTGATGCGTCGGGAATATCCAGCACCTTCCGCACCCCATCATCCCCCACCCCGATCATCGCTCGTCCCTCCGTCTCCATCAGGTAGAGCCCCGCCTTGCCCTCGAACTCATTCGCGATCGACCCGACCGCCCCCTTCATCGCCCCGTTGAGGGTCTTGTACTTCATCCTCCGGCTCTTCTGCAACGCCTTGAGGAACTCATCCGTATTCCCGAGCACCCCCGCCGCGACAATCTTCGCCCCCGGCTTGACCCCAGCCGCCTTGATCCCCGCCCAAGCTTTCGTGATCTTGCCGAACCCGAAACCCACCCCCGAGAAGATCCGCTCCTCCGTGGAAAGATCCTTCCCTCCGGGCAAACACAGGAGCTTGCCCGTCACCGCCTCGCAAAGGTCGAGCGCAGGCCCCGCATACGGCACGAATCCGATCGCGATCCGCGACGACGCATGCACCAGCGTCTGCATCACCTCCGCATACGCCGCCGCCCCTTCCCCGACCGTCGACATCGCCCCCGCGAACGCCCGCACCGTCTCCATGAACGAGCCCTGCTCCGGCCCGAGCACGATCGCCTCCCACACATTGAGGCTCTCCTTCATCTGCTCCGCCATCTCAGCGAAAGCATTCTTCAGAACCCCGTCCACCTGCGCCCGGACATCCGCGGGGATCGGCGAATCCAGAAACCAATCCGACGCATCCATGAACTGCCGCACGTACTCCGTGACGCGAATCTGCGCCTGCAAGAACGCGCTCGTCTCCGCCTGCGAAACACTCACCCGCGTGGCCAGCGCCTTCTCGATCGCCGCCGTATTCGACCGCCACGCCCGCACATTCGTCACGAAGTCCCCGCGCAGGACCACCTTGCCGCCCTCGACGTCCTGCGACAGCGCCTCAATCACGGCATCCGCATACGCCGCATAAGGATCCTTCCCCGGCTCGAACGCCCCCGCCGCGCCCGAGACGTCGGGCACCTCGACCCACGGCACCTCGGACGACGTCAGCGAATACTCCCAAGGATCATCCGGCGAAAACCCTGCCGCCCGCGCCTCCCCCGTCACCAGATCCGCCACCGCGTCCGCCTGCGCGCCGAAATGTTCGAGCAAGCTCGCAAGCTCGTCCTTCAAATCCTGGACGCTCTTCTTCAGGTCGGAAAGAAGCTGCGAAAGCGCGGCCCGCGTGGCCTCATCGACCACGTCTCCATACCGCTCCAGGATCGCATCGAGGTCCGCCTCGCTGATCTCGTCGAGCGGCCGGGACACGAGATCGTGCAATTCCGTGTCGAGCTGCTGGAGCAGATCGAGCCTCTCCGCGAGGTTCGCGGCTTTCGACGCGTTCTCGATGAGCCATTTCCGCTCCGCCGCGATCTCGACCTCCAGATTCGCGATGGCCTGGGCGAGCGGAGGATTGATCTCCGAAAGCGTGAGCCCGACCTGCGTGCTGCCGCGAAAGGCGGTCCCATCACGTCGAACGTTGAAGAGAGGCTTTTGGATCCCGAGCGGGATCGAGACGAGCGTCACGAAGTTCTGCTGGTGGACGCAGGTATCGTTGCCCTTGGCGTTCTGGATGCCGAAGGTGAATTCGTTCGTCCCCATGCGGAGGAGCACGGAGTCGAACGGGGCCTCCGCCACGTTGCTCTTCGGGCCGTTGGGGATCGAAGTGTAGGCCCCCGGAACCTCGAACGTCGCGAGCGGCATCCGGTTCGCGTGGAAATACGCACCGCCGGGGATGTTCAGCCGGGCATCCTCGCAAGAGTTGCTCTCCTGGAGCATTTCCCAGTGAACGCTGTACGGTGTGCCTGCCCGCGCATGCGCAGGCACGAGAAGGACGAACGCCACGATCCAGCAAACAAGCAATCGATTCATGTCCCCTCCGCGCCACGCAATGCGGCATCGTGCAAAACAGCAGCGCCCTTCACATCGCCTGCCGCGAGCTTCGCCGCCGCCGCGTCGAGGAGCGCGCCGCCCACGCCTTGCACCTTCATTTTCGAGAGCCCTGTCTTGACGAGCCCCGGCAACGTCGTCGCGCGGTACGTCGCCGCCGCCTTGAAATGCGGACGCATCGCCGCGCAGCCGGCCTCACGCCAGGAGGACGACGGCAACTCGCAGAGCGGGCGCATCTGCAAGAAGGCTATGACCTCGTCGTACCGCTTCGCGAGGTACGGGAGCGACAGCTTCACGCCCTGAGGCGCCGCCTTCTCGAACGCGAGCACTTGCGCCTCCGCGCTCTCGTGAAAGGTCACCTCCGCCTTCGCGATCTTCGCCTCAGCGACCGTCTCCCGCACGGATTGGCTCTCCTCGAGCAATTGCAGCGCTTGCCTGCGCATCGCAATCCCGAAGAGCAACGCCATGGCCGCCCGATCACTCTGACGAACGCGCCGCTCGACATACCCGAGCATCGCGTGGATGGAGCGTTGCGCCCCGGAGGTCAGGTCGGGATCCGCCGCGCCGTGCGCCGCCATGAAATCCGTATGCGGTGCGAGCGCCACCTCGGACGCGACCTCGAATTGCGTCACCGCCGCCGAGAGCTTCATCGCCCGGAGCGCCATCTCCTGCGGCGCCGCGCTTGCGCCATGCGCCGTTTCGAGCACGCTCGACGCGATCGCGTCGAGCTCGGTTTCGGCCGCCATCGACGCCTTCGCCGCGAACTTTGCGTACGTATCCAGCTCCGCGGACTCCGTCTCTCGATACGCCACGAAATCCGCCGCGAGATCCGCATACGCCGCCGAGAGCGGCCCGACATCGAGCGTCACTTGATCGAGCACGCCTTGCACGGCGCCCATGGAAAGCTTGTCCGCCGCGATCTCCGCGACGAGCGGATCCTCATCGCTGTTCGCCTTCTCCGCGAGCGCCTCCTCGAACCTCCCCACCGCGTCGATCGGCTCTTCCGCGAGCCGTTGATTTTGCTGGATGCGGGCTGACACGAGCCTTTCCCGTACCCGACCTGCCATGCTCGCCCTGTAGGACTCGGCGCATCGCTCGTCCTCACGCACGTATCGGAGCGCGTCGTCCATATCCCCGAGCCACTGCTCCACGTCCTCGCGGTTCGTCACGAGCGCGTCGAGCGTCCTCCCCTCCGGCCACTCGGCCCATATCTCGATGGGCCGGGATCCATGCGCCGCCGCCTGCCTCCACGCGCTCGCGGGTCCCTCGCCCGACGAGACGCAAAACTCGCCTCCTTCCACCGGCGCCGCGCAAATGCGGCCCTGCCCTTCGTCCTCCCCGAACGACCACAAACACCCAGGCAACACGACGCCCGGCGCCGCGACGACGAGCGCCGCGACGAGAAGATCCCCTCGTCTCATCTGGAACCACCTCCTGCGATGAGCTGTGGCCTATCTATCAGGAAGACGAACGGGTCGGGCAAGACAAAACACGAGGTGGGCAGACGTTGTCTGTCCGGGGTCGGCCCCCCTTTGCCGACCCTCACTGCGCCGGGGCGTTGCCCCGGCGAGGCGCCTTCGGGATGAGACCCATGCTCAGCCGCCGCGCGGAGAGGGGGAAGGGGGGTGCGGTTCCGAGCTACCGCTGGCTGTGAAACACTCTCTTCGGGTCGTCAGATACTGAATTGGGTGGTCTTCGGCGCTCCGTTCTCGAAGACAATCGAAAAATAAACAGGAGTGAGCCCATTGACTCGTTGCTTCCGGCTCAACCGGTACACTTCCTCTACCCCTAGCACATAGTCATCCCTCGCGTATTTGATCACAGATACGTTCCCCCACAACTCCGTAGCCACAGGCATGTCGCGGGCCCACGATGGTCCACTTTGATACTTTCTCTCCAATTCCTTGTTTTTAGGATCGAATATAACGAATGAGTGAAAGTGCTCGTACCCGTCGTATGAATTCCCGCTCTTTTTTTTGGTCGGCCCGATGTGCATCACCACGTGAGTGATGCTGGGCCAACCGAGCATCTGGGCGAACTCCACTGTCTGGTGCAGGTGCTCGATCGCTACGTCCAGTTCGTCATCTTCCCGATGGCGCTTGCTGATGACATAGAGGCTCGACTTGAAGATACACTTGGTAACCTTGACGAGATCGTTTTCCCATAGCGCCTTTATGCCAAGAAAATCATTACAGTGTTTACATACGAGAGAGCTATCATCCTCTTCGATTTCCATGCGCTGGACGGCGGCGTGCTTCACCTGCCGCATCTGGGCCTCGCGCCGCTGCGCCACTGTCGCGGGATGCGGCGCCCTCGCCACGGGCGTCCCGAAAGCGGACTTGGGCTGTATGATCGTCGCCGGGTGCGGCGGCCTCTCGGGTCCGATGCTCGGCGGTCTCCTCGGCTGAGCTGTCGTGGCCGGATGCGGGGACCGTGTTCTCGAGGATTCGTTGAGCTTCTTTGGCGGAGTCGGCAGCATGGTCCCGGATCTTCCGCTCCCCGTTCACAAGGGGGCCAACTTCCAGGCGGTCCTCGCGGAAGCTCCCTTCGCTTTCCGGAGCCGCACCCGGGACCGCCGTCGTGCGCGGGTGGGTCGTCAGACGACCGAGAGCACGAGCTCACCGTCGTTCTCGGCCGGAGCGGCGGCGTCGGCGTCACCTCCCTGCGCGACGTCGTTCTCGGCTTCCCGGGGCTAGACCGAGACGGAAGCGGCGACGTCGTTGCTGGCCTCCGGTCGCGGAAGGTTCGAGGCGGCGGCGAGGAACTGTTCGCCCAACGGCCGCTTGGATTGCCCCTTCAGGGATGGAATCTCGGGATCGGCCGCGCCGCCGATCTTGCTGCCATCCTCCTCGAACTTTGGCTCTCCGGGGTCGCTCGGTCGTCGGGGGGCGTTTTACGTCAAACGATCCCGTCCATCACCTCGAGCGCAAGCTCATACCGCCCGAGCGGGGGCATGATGTACGCCCCCGCGACGCGGTTTCGCACCGCCGCGAGCATCTCCCGGGCAATGGCGACGCCCTCCTTGCGCGCGGCGGGGCCGCTGCCGGCGCGTTGCATGCGGTCGCGCACCTCCCGCGGGATCTGCATGCCGGGGACCTCGTTGTGGAGGAACTCGGCGTTCTTGTGGCTCGCGAGCGGCAGGATGCCGACGAGGACGGGCAGGCCCAGGGGCTCGGCGTCTTTCAAGAATCGATCGAGCACGCTCGGGTCGTAGACCGGCTGCGTCATGATCAATTCGGCCCCGGCGCGTTTCTTCAGCTTGAGGCGCTCCATTTCGCGCTCGTAGTTCAAGGCCGCAGGCTCGGCGCCCGTCGCGCAGAAAAACGAGGTGACGCCGCCGAGCGGTTTGCCGCCGGGGTCGATGCCGGCATTGAGGCGCGAGGCGAGGCGGAGGATGCCGACCGAGTCGAGGTCGTAGACGGCCGTCGCGTCGGGGAAATCGCCCATCTTGGGGGGATCGCCGGTGACCACGACGAGGTTGCGAATGCCGAGCGCGTGGGCGCCGAGCAGGTGCGCGACCTGCCCGAGCAGGTTCCGATCCCGGCCGCAGACGTGCAGGAGCGTCTCGACGCCGAGCTCCTCCTGCATACGCACGGCGAGCGCGAGGTTCGACATGCGCGCCTGGGCGCGCGCGCCGTCCGCGATGTTGATGACGTCGACGCCGCCCGTGACGAGCATCTTCGCAGCCTGGATGGCCGAGTTCGGGTCGACGCCGACGGGCGGGTTCACCTCGACGGAGACGACGAACTTCTTGCCGATCTTGGCCGCGAGTTTGCTCTTTTCCGCCGTGGCGACGGGCCGCTGGCCGATCACGAGGACCGGCGGCTCGGGGGGAATGCTGCTATCGGCGACCCCGACCCATAGTGGACCGGGATCCTCGCACGCGCCCGCGGCGGCGCTCGCCTCCATACGCGCGGCGGCGGCCATGCGGCGAATGTGCTCGGGCGTCGTGCCGCAGCAGCCGCCGATGAGCCGGACGCCGAGCTTGCAGAGGCGCCGGGCGAAGACGCCGAAGTATTCGGGCGTGGAGACGTAAATGAAGCGGTCGTCGACGCGGCGGGGAAGGCCGGCGTTCGGAATGGCCGAGAGCGGAATGTCGAGCGGCAGGAGTTTTTCGATCGCGGCGAGGACGACCTGCGGGCCGTCGGAGCAGTTGACGCCGATGACATTGCAGCCGAGGTCCCGCAGGCGCGCGCCCATGTCGGCGACGGGCGTGCCGTCGGAGAGGGTGAGGTCGGCGTCGACGGAGACATTGGCGACGATGGGCAAGGCGTCGCCGACGGCCCTGCGGACGCCGTCGATGGCGAGGAGGAACTCCTCGGGCTGGCGCATCGTTTCGAGCAGGAGGACGTCAGCGCCGCCCTCGGCGAGGGCTTCGGCCTGCTCGCCGAAGGCGTCGCGCACGCGGCTGCGGTCGTCCTCGCCGAAGGCGGCGAATACGAGGCCACTCGGGCCGATCGCGCCGGCGACATAGCCGCGGTCGCCCACGGCCTTGCGGGCGAGCTGGGCAGCGCCGACGTTGAACTCGCGGACGCGGTCGGCGTAGCCGTGGCGGGCGAGCCGGACGCGGTTGGCGCCGAAGGTGTTGGTCTCGACCACCTGGGCGCCGGCGCGCACGTAGTCTTCGTGGATGCGGAGGACGAGCTCGGGGCGCGAGACGACGAGCTCTTCGTAGTTGACGTTGAAGAGGACGCCTCGCTCGTAGATCTGCGTCCCCATGCCCCCGTCGACGACGAGCACGCCGCGACGAACGGCGTCGAGGAAACGCGTGGGCTTCGGGGTCAGGGCAGACGGGGCGCTCGACATCGCGCGCACCCTAGCACAGGAGATGTCGTTGGCGGCCGGACGAGCGCCCGCCGTTCGCCTGTCTCCCGGGTCGAACGTGACATCACGACCGAGGACGTCGACGCCATTGTCAATGCGGCGAATGCCAGGCTGCACGGCGGCGGCGTGGACGGCGCCATGCAACGGGCCGCGTCGCCGTGCCCGGTGGTCATGGGGAGGACCTGTGCAACACTGGCGCCGTGATCGGGAAAGAGACGAGTGCACGAGAAGCCTTCGAGGCGGGCCTGCCCGAGCCGCTGCGTCGTGCGCTCGACGCGCGGGCCGAAGCCGCGCTCGCGCGGGCAGCGGCGCGCGGCCGCGAGGCGTGGCCCACGGTCCCGTTCGAGGACGAGCTGTGGCTCGGTCACCTGGCCCGCCGGCTCCGCGAGGACGAGCCCCTCGCCACGCAGCTCGACGCCATCGACGCGGGCGGCCTGTACCTCGCCGCCGCTTGCTTGCGCGGCGTGTCTGCGGCGCTCGAAGCGTTCGAGCGAGAGGTCCTGCCCTCGGCGCGGCGCGCGCTGTCGATGCGCGCCGACGAAGCGCGCGTCGACGAGATGCTGCAACGGACGCGGACGCGCCTGCTCACGGAGCTTCACGGCCCCCCCAAGCTCGCGTTGTACGCCGGGCGCGGGCCCCTCGGCGGGTTCGTGCGCACCGTCGCGGTCCACCTGCTCGCGAACGACGAGGCCGCGGCGAAGCCCATCGAGGACGACGACGACGCGCTGGCCGCGCTGCCCGAGGCCGCCGACGTGGAGGCGGGGCTCTGCCGGCTGGACCAGCAGCAGCACTTCCGCGCGGCCTTTCGCGAGGCGCTCGCCACGCTCTCGTCGCGCGACCGGGCGCTTTTGCGCCTCAGCTTGCTCGACGGCCTCTCGATCGACGACATCGCGCCGATGTACGGCGCCCATCGCGCGACCGTGGCCCGCTGGCTCGGCGCCGCGCGTGACCTCCTGGCCACGCGGACCCGGCAGGCGCTCGCGAGCCGCCTGCGCCTGCGCCCGGACGACCTCGAGAGCCTGCTCGGCGGCGTGCTCAGCCGCTTCGACCTCAGCCTGTCCCGCCTCCTGCGCGAGTCCCACGGCGCCGAGGCCCCGCCCGATGCGACCTGACGATTTGTTGCGACCTCGATCGGAGACGACCTGTCCCTTGGTGCGGGGTGCATGTGCACCGGCCGCGGTGTTCCTCCACGTCACCAAGGAGTCTCGTCGTGAAACAACTCGTGTGGTCGCTCCCTCTCGCTTTCCTCCTCGCCTGCGGCGCCGGCACCGGGAGCTCCGGCTCCGACAACGGCGAGGGCGGGAGCGGGGGCGAGGGCGGCAACGACCCCGGTCCGTCGTCGTCCAGCACCTCGTCGTCCAGCACCTCGTCGTCTTCGTCGTCCACGTCGTCCGGGCCCAGCGGCCTCACCGAAATGGACCGCCTCCAGGTCTTCTGCGAAAAGACGATGCTCGCCGGCTGCCCCGCCTGGTTCAGCTCGACGGCCCAGTGCGTCGACATCATGAGCAAGACGCAGACCGATCTCTGCCAGGACAAATGGGTCGCGGAGACCGATTGCCTCGGCAAGACGCAGGCCGGGGACTGGACCTGCAACGGCGCCGGCGAGCCGGAGGTCGTCGGCACGATCTGCCGCGACGAGTACGGGTTCGGCTCGTATTGCCGCATCACCGTCGCGACCCCGGCGTGTTACGGTGCCGCGTGCATGTACGACTCCGATTGCTCGGGCGAGTCCAAATGCAACGAGGCCACGGAGCATTGCGTGGAGTCGAGCGCCCAGTGCGGCGGGCTGCCGTGCAAATACAACGCCGATTGCCCGAGCGCATTCAAGTGCAACGACGCGCTGGGGCAGTGCGTCTTGCCCTGAGGCAGAAGCCGCGCTGATGGCCTGCCTCGACGAGAACCTCTTGTTCGAGCTGTCCGTCGGGCAGCTCGACGGGGCCGCCTTGGCCAAGGCCGAAGAGCATCTCGACACCTGCCCCCGCTGCCGGCGCGTGGTGGCCGCGGCGCTGCGCGCGAGCGGGGCCGCCGCGCCGGCGCCCCCGGCGCTCGTGCAACGCGGGACGGCGATCGGCCGGTATCTCGTCGTGGAGCGGGTCGGCGTCGGCGCCATGGGGCAGGTGTTCGCCGCCTACGATCCCGAGCTCGACCGCAAGGTGGCGCTGAAGCTTCTGCGCTTCTCGTCGCGGCCTTTCGCGGAGGAGGAGCAGCGGCGCGCGCGGCTCGCGCGCGAGGCCCAGACGCTGGCGCGCCTGTCGCACCCGAACGTCGTGACCGTGTTCGACGTGGGGACGTGGGAGCAGCAGGCGTTCATCGCGCTCGAGTTCGTCCCCGGCGGGTCGGCCCGCGTTTGGGCCACGCGAGAGCCGCGCGCGTGGCGCGAGATCGTGCGCTTGTGGATCCAGGTCGGGCGCGGCCTCGCCGCCGCGCACGCAGCCGGGGTCGTGCACCGGGATTTGAAGCCCGACAACGTCCTCGTGCGCGCCGATGGCCGCGCGCAGGTCACCGACTTCGGCCTGGCCGCCGAAACGACGCTCCGCGACGAAGCGGCCGCGCCGACCGCCCTGGCCCTCACGGAGACGGGCGCGCTCCTCGGGACGCCGGTCTACATGGCGCCGGATCAGCTCGAAGGCGCGCCGGCCACCGAGGCCTCCGACCAGTTCGCGTTTTGCGTGTCGTTATGGGAAGCGCTGTACGGCGAGCGTCCCTTCGCGGGTCAGACCCTCGCCGAGCTCGCGCGGGCCGTGCGGGAGCAAGCGCCCCGCGCGCCGGCGTCGTCGCCGGTGCCTCCCGCCGTGCGCCGCCTGCTGCAAGGCGGGCTCCATCCCGATCCACGCGAGCGCCATCCTTCGGTGACCACGCTCGTCGACGCGCTCGAACGCGCGATCGAGAAGCCTCGGCGTTTCGGCCTCCCGGTGCTGATCGGCGCGGCCCTGCTGACGCTCGGCGTCGTCCTCGTCGCGCGGCCAAACGAGGCCGTTCGCCGTCATCCGACGTGCGTGCTCGCCGAGGAGCGGCACCGGGCCGCGTGGGACGAGGCGCGTCGCGGCGTGGTGCGTGAGGGCTTCGACCGCACGGGCCTCTCGTATGCCGCGCAGGCCTTCGGCGTCGTCGACGGCGCGGTCTCGGCGCGCGCGTCGGCCTGGCGGGCCGAGCGCGCCGAGGCGTGCGAGGCGCTCGTCGATGCTGCGACGCCCGATCCCCTCTTCCGCGCGCGGGTCGCCTGCCTGGACGAGCGCCTGGCCGAGCTCGATGCCGCCACCTCGGTGCTCTCGCTCGGCGGGGCCGACGCGGTCAACCGCGCGACGTCCGTCGTCGAGCGAATGGCGCCGCTCGACGCCTGCGTGGCGGCCCGCGCCGGACCTGCCGACGCGGAGCCATGCGAGGCGTGCGTGGCGATCCGCGCCGACGTGCAGCGCGGAAAAACCCTGCTGCAGCTCGGAAAATTCGCCGAGGCCGAGCGTGTCACCAAGGGCGCGCTCGGGCGCGAGGCGCCGCCGAACGCCGCCGCCGCGCGGGCCGCATTGCTCGTCGAGCACGCGCGCACGCTCGAGCCGCTCGGCCGCCTCGACGAGGCCGAGCGCGAGATGTTCGACGCGGCGCTGGCCGCGCACCGGATAGGCAGCCGCGTCCTCGCCGCCGAGGCGTTCGCGGAGCTCGCCTACTACGTGGGTTATCTGCACGCGCGTCCCGACGACGGCGAACGATGGGCACTCCAAGCGGACGCGCTGCTCGGCCCCGACGATGCGCCGATCCTCGATCGCGTCGCCATGGTGCGCGGGGTCATCGAGACGCGCCGCGGCAACCTGCGGCTGGCCGAGGAGCATTTTCGCCGCGTGGAGGAGAGCGTCCGCAAGCGGCTCGGCGAGGCGCATCCGAGCCGCGCCCGCGTGCTCTCCAATCTGGCGAGCGCGATCTTGCACCAGGGTCGCTTCGACGATGCGCTGCCGTTGCTGAAGGAGTCGTACGACCTCTTCGTCGCGGCGCTCGGCGCCGATCACCCCGACGCGTTCCAGGCGCTCAATGCCTACGGCGTGGCGCTCGGCAACGCCGGCCGCTTCACCGAAGCGGTCCCGGTGTTCGAGGCGGCGCTCGCCGGGTACAAGCGCACGCTCGGCGCAAACCATCCGCGGATTGGCCGTGCGGCCTCGAACCTCGCCGAGGCGCTCTACCGCCTGAAGCGATATCCGGACGCGCGCGCTCGTTACATCGAGTCGGCGGCGGCCTTGGAGCGGGCCCTCGGGCCCGACGCGCCGGACCGCGCGCGCGCGCTCACGGGCGTCGGCCAGGTGTACGTCGCGGAGGGCGCGTGCGCCGAGGGACTCGCCGAAACGCAGCGCGCGCTCGTCATCTGCGCGAAGGCCGCGTGCGAGCCCGAGGACGCGGCGGCCCTCGCGTTCCTGCACGCGAAGGCGTGGGTCTGCGCGGGCCACGCGAAGGCCGAGGCGATCCCGCACGCGCGCCGCGCCGTCGAGCTCTACCGCTCCCTCGGCGCCGGGACCGAGGCGCAGATCGCAGAGATCGAAGCGTGGCTCCGGTGAAGTGAGCGCAACGTTGCTTCGCCGTCGTATCGAACACCCGCCTCGACAGCCGCCCGCGCCATGACGAACGAGAGCGACGAACCGTTCGGCGCTCTGCGAGATCGCGAAGCGAGCTCGCCTCGGGGGGTGAATTGGCCGGGCTTCGCCTGGCCGAGAGGGGGACGCGAGGCGTCCCCCTCGGGACAAAAGAAGCCTAGAACATCGAGCGGTGGTCAAACCGCTCGATGTTCTAGGCTATGCTCCGCCCGCCCGCGCGGCTGCGCGAGGATGCACGGAGGCGAGCACCATGTACGAACCGATCAAATTTCCGACGAAAAGTGGGGCCGAAGCGCCGGGTGAGCTCGTGGCGCCCGAGGGCGTGGAGCGGGCGCCCGCCGTGGTGCTTATCCAGGAGTGGTGGGGGCTCAACGGACAAATCCGCCACGTCGCGGCGCGCCTCGCCCGCGAAGGGTTCCTCGTCGCGATCCCCGATCTCTATCACGGGCGCTGGACCGTCGACCCTGCCGAGGCGCAGAAGCTCATGGAAGGCCTCGATTGGCCGCGGGCGCTCGACGAGATCGGCAGCGCGGCCGCCTACCTGAAGACGCATCCGCGCAGCAACGGGCACGTCGGCGTGATCGGATTCTGCCTCGGCGGCGCGCTCTCGTTCGCCTCGGCCACGCTCGTGCCGGAGCTCGAGGCCGTCGTGCCTTTTTACGGGCTCGCCCCCTCGGACAAGTTCGATTACGCGAAGGTGAAGGCGCCGATCCTCGCGCATTTCGCCAGCCAGGACGAGTGGGCCCGGGCAGACAACGCCCGCGCGGTGATGGAGCAGATGCAATCGCGCGGGCAATCCATGGAACTTCACGTGTACGAGGCCGGGCACGCGTTCGCGCACGAGTCGCGCAAGGACGTGTACGTCCCGGAGGCGGCCGCGCTCGCCTGGAGCCGCTCGATTGCTTTCTTGCACCGGCACCTCGGCTGATCCGCGGGGCCGCTTTTCGGATGACTTGGTTGGAGGTTTCGGTCGATGTCGATGAATCGTTGGATGAAGACTTGGCTTTTCGTCGTGCCTTGCGCGGCGGCTCTCGGCTTCGCGGGGACTGGATGCTCGGACGAGCCGGACGGCTCCGGCGGCTCCGGTGGTGAAGGCGGCGCGGGCGGCTCGCCGGCGAGCAGCAGCTCGAGCAGCTCGGGCAGCGGTGGCATGGGTGGCATGGGCGGGTCCGGCGGCGCGGGCGGCGGCTGCGGCGATACCATGACGGATCCGGAGAACTGCGGCGCCTGCGACAACCAATGCGCGCCGGGCCAGACGTGCGCGGGCGGCGTGTGCACCTGCGGATCGGCGAGCGTCGCCTTCGCGGACGTGCAGACGATCCTGTCGGCGAGCTGCGCCGTCGGCGGCTGCCATTCGGGCGCGGCGCCGAAGCAGGGGCTCGATCTGACGAGCGCGAACGCGCACGCGGAGCTCGTGGACGTGCCGGCCGAGCAATGCGCGGGCGGCACGCGGATGCGCGTCAAGGCGGGCGCCCCCTCGGAGAGCTACCTCATCGACAAGATGATGAACGTCGACAAATGCGGTGGGAACAAGATGCCGCCGTCCATCGCGCTCTCCAACGAGAAGATTCAGGTGGTGTCGGACTGGATCTGCGGCGGCGCGTTGCCGTGATTCGTTGAAGGGGACGGGGACCGATGTACTGCCCACGTTGTCTCAGGCGTTTCGAGGATGAAGAGCACCGCTTCTGTCCGTACGACGGGACCAAGCTCGTCGCGACGCCCGACGTATCGACGCTCCGCGCCAAGCCCACGTCCGAGACCGGCGTGGTGCTCGGAGGCCGCTACGAGGTGCGAGGGCTCATCGGTCGGGGGGGCATGGCCCGGATCTACCTGGCGCTCGATCGAAACACGAGCGAGCCGGTCGCCATCAAGATGCTCGATTCGCTGCACCTCCGCGCCCCCGGCGCGCGCGCCCGGTTCGACCGGGAGGCGAAGGCGGCAAACGCGCTCGCGCACCCGAACATCGTAAAGGTCCTCGATACGGGGGAGCGGCCGGATGGCGTGCCGTTCCTCGTGATGGAATACCTCTTCGGCGAGACGCTCGGGGATTGGCTGCGTCGCGAGACGACGATGCCGCTCCACATCGCGCTCCCGGTGCTATCGCACACGGCCTCGGCGCTCGGAGTGGCGCACCGCGCGGGGATCGTGCATCGCGACGTGAAGCCGGACAATCTCTTTTTGGTCGGCGAGCCGGGCGAACCTTACAACACGAAGGTGCTCGATTTCGGGTTGTCGAAGCTCGAAGCGGCCAAAGCGGTCACGCAGGCGGGGGTGGCCGTGGGGACGCCCGAATACATGCCGCCGGAGCAGGTGGTGGGGGACAAGTCGGATCCGCGGTCGGACGTGTATGCGCTCGGCGTGATGATGTATCGGATGCTGGTCGGAGAGCTGCCGTTCCGCGCGGACGATTACGCGGTCCTCCTGGCGAGGCAGCTCATCGTGCCGCCGCGCGAGCCCTCGGACGTGCTGCCGAACATCGATCGGGCGACGGAGGGCGTGATCCTGAAGGCGCTGCGCAAGAAGCCCGAGGATCGGTATTCGACGATGGAGGCGTTTGGCGACGACCTGGAGCGGCTCATGGGCAAGCGGCTCGGTTCGCTGTCGGCAGGGCTCTTGCCGCGCGGGCCGGACGTGTACGAGCCGAAGGATCAGCTCTCGCGGACGGCGGCGAAGTTTTTTTACAACAAGCTCGGGATGACGCCGCCGGCCTGGAAGTGAAAAGCGGGCGGCGCCCTCTCATCGGGCCGCATGCGCGAGAGCGCTGAAAGTCACCGACCCGCAGAAGAGGACGATGGAGGCGAGAGGTGCTTGCCCAAACGCGCGCGCCCCCATCGCCCGCTTCTGCGGGTCGTTTTGCAGAAAACCCGCCCGAGGCCAAACACGGCGCCTTTTCGTTTACGAGGCCAGGAGGACCGTATTCGGCTCGGGCAGGAGGGACGAGCGTCGAACCCTCGGTTTGGCCTGGCGCGCGTTCGCCGGAGGTCCGAGTCTCGCCCCTCACCAGCGCTACATGATCGAGGAGGCGATTCGGATCGACGAACGTGAAAAATAGGTGGGAGCTTTGACGACTCGGCGAACCAAAACGGCGCGAAGCAGCAGAACGTCACGGCGTCGGCAGGGTCTTCCGAGGCCGCGCCTGTGGGCTGCTCTCCCCCCGTCGCGAGGCAGAGACCGGGCAGGAGCACACGTGCGGGAGGGAGCATTCCCAGGCTGACGCCTCGCGCACCGCTCCCCGCACAGGACGAACCCTGCGCTACACCGCGCCACCTGATCGCCCCGAACAAAGTTTGGCTTGACAGGACACCCGTTCTAGGACAAACATTTTGTCGGAGGGCGCGTCCACGCCGGATCCACGAACTCGAGTCACCCACCCGGTCTCCGGGAGACGGGCCGAGAAAAACGCCTTATCGGCACTCCGGTCTAAGTGGGCGCGCCCTCCCCTTTTCGAAACCACGTCTTGGCGTCACGCACGGGAAGCAGTCCTTCCGGACGCGGCGAGCAGGAACGGGGGTTCTACTTGGGAAACTCGAACGGCGCGAGACAGCAGAACGTCACGGCGTCGGCGGGGTCTTCCGAGGCCGCGCCCGTGGGCTCTCCCCCCGTCGAGAGGCAGAGGCCGGGGATGTAGGCGAGGTCCGTGATCGCTTTGCTCCCGAGGGCTCGACCCGGCGGGAAGACGTTCGTGCACTGCTCGTCGAAGGACGCCACGTCCACCGTATTCTCCCCCGTGGTGCATGCGCCATCGCTGTAAAACCGCAGGTTTCCGATGCAGCCGCTCCCGACGGGGCTTCCCCCGCACTCGCACGTCGTGCAGCCGCGCGTGTCGATGGGCACCTCGCCGTAGAGGTAGATGGGGTCATAGCGGTCGTAGTTGCCGGGGCACTTGGCGTGTATCCCCCGGAGCGCGACGCACTGGAGAAACGGATACGGCAGGTCGTACATGCACCGGTGCGTGGACGTCTCGCACGTGCCCTCGCGCTCCTTCGCCTCGCAGGCGAGGCCGATCCACTTCCAGTCGGTCGTGGTCGTGACGGTCGCCGGCTTCGTGATCGACGGGCAAGACTCGCTCGTTGGGCCAGGAAGCGGCGAAGCGTAGACGGACTGCGCGCAAGGCTCGCCGCCACAATCAGCCCCCGCCGGCAAGGCGTTCGTGCTCGTGCACGAGCCGTCCCAGCCGGCGGGTCCGCCGAAAGGGAGCGCAGGGGCTCCTTCCTCCGCGCAGGTCCCGGCGCGAACCTCGATCGTCTCGGGGAGGTTGGTGCACGAGCCTTCCGAGTTCGGACACGAGCACTCGCACGCCGCGGGGGGCGCGTCGAGATACGCGAAGCGTCGGTACTTCTCGAAGAACTCGACGTCTTCGCCGTAGCCGCCCAGCTTGCGCGCCTCGTCGCAGTTCGCGGGCGCGAGCTCCCGCGGCCCGTACCAGAGGAGCATCGTCGTGCGCGGCCAGTCCCCAGCCGACTCGCTGCTCGGCTCGGGGACGCAGCGCCCCTGGCCGTCGCTGCAAGTGGCCTGGGCCCCGTCCGGCTCGTCGGACCCGCCGTCCGCGTCGTCGGCGGCGTCGGAGCCGGCGTCGGAGCGACATGCGGGAGAGGGTTCCAGCGCCTCCGGGTCGCACTCGCCACGATTGTAAGAAGGTGGCGCCGAGCAGGCTTCAACGACAGCCAGGCCGAGGATGGACACAAGAGGGAAAAGCGCGACAATTCGCATGGTTAAAACTCCCAAACGCCTACAAATTGAGCCGTGATCATGACGGGAGGCTGCTCCGCCAAGACCGTTTCGCCTGCGACGATTTTCAGGCCACTCGACAATCCTAGAACATCGGCGGACGAATTGAGCGAGAAAGACGGTGTTACACGGACGCGGGCGCCGAGGCGTCCGCCCGCTCCCGGCTTGAAATTCACGAAGCTTGCGGGCTTGTAGCTCTGCGACGAGAAGTCAACGTTGATCACGCCGAGGTGCCCGAGCGCGCAGCCGAAGAACCATCTGTAGTGTCCGCACACGCTCGCGATTCCGCCAGCGGTCATCGCGCTGATCGGTTCCCCGCCGACCGCCGTCGTCAGCCACGCAGCGCGCCCCTCAATCCCGAGCGACACGTACTCGCTCGGCCGCAAGCTCGCCCCCACGGAAAGTCCCACCGCGGGACTCCATGACGCCACGCCAAACACCACGACCGGCCCCGCGCCGACGGAGCCGCGCACGCCTTTCTTCTCTCCGTCGCCTCGGTTCGCGTCCGGGTTGTTGTCGTCTCCGAACGGATCTTCCTGCTTCGAAAGCTTCGTCTCACCCACCACCACCGTGGGGGCCACGCTCTTCGGCGGCTCCTGCTCCGGCTCATACACCGCCGGCACGGCTGGGGGCGGCGCGGGCAGCGGCTTGAACGTGATCCGAACCGGCAAGTTCCCGCCCTTCGGCGCCGTGAACTTCACGGCGACCTCCTCGTACCCGTCGAGCTTCGCGCGTACTTCGTGCTCCCCCGCGCGGACAAAGAACCAGGACGCCGTGTGCCCGCCCGTATCCTTGGGCTCCCCGTCCATCGTCACCTCTGCGCCCACGTGCGACACCATCAGCTCGATCCACGCGCCCTGCGCGCGCGCCGCCTCATGCGCCTTGAAAAACTCGCCGCGCTCCTCCGCCGACGTCGTCGCGAGGTGGATCGCGTCGAGCAAATACTCGGGGGCAAACTCGGGCCGGCCGAGCGTTACGAGCAAGACGCCGAGCCGCCCGCCGACGAGCGGATCGTGGCGCACGTCGAGCGCTTCCATGTAGGCCCTCGCCGCCGCGCGAGGATGGCCCGCGGCACGCTCGCGATCGCCCAGCGATGCGAGCGCACGGAAGCGCATGTCCTCCGCGCTCTCCTCGCCCTCTTCCTTGTCGATCGGCGCGTCCGCCCATGCGGGCGATGCGAGTCCACAGAGGAGAACCGATACGAGACCGAGGCGGCTCATACCCGCGATCGATACCGCAGCCCGACGGCGACGTCTACCCGGACGAACCGTTCCCGCCGACCAACCAATGCCGTCGCCCCGAGGGTTTCACCACGAACGGCTCGGGAGCCCTTCCACGGCGCGGCATCCCCGTCGTCGTCGCTGGCGCTGCCGGGGGCGGCTCGGGGTTTGTCAGCGGGCCCGAGACATCCGCTGCCCTTGCCACGTCGGCGGCCGAGGCGCCGATGACGCGGGCGGCCCCGGTCGCGACGGCATGGGGCGTGTGCGGTGCGGGCCGGGGCAAGGCGAAGAACAGCATGGCGAGGAGAAGGTGTCCGAGCGGGTACGCATACTCGCCGACGGCCCCGAGGACGCGGCGTCCGAACAGAGCAAGCAGTCCGGGGCTGCCGAGGTACTGCTCCTTCGGTCCGAGGGCGCGCAGCATGTTCGTGCGCGCGGCGGCGAGTCGCGATTTCACGGTGCCAAGCGGGATGTCGAGCAGCTCGGCCGCCTCCGAGCACGTGGACTCTGCGAGGTCGACGAGCACGATCACGAGGAACTGCTCGGGCGAAAGCGTCTTCAAGGCCGATAGAAGCGCGCGGCGGGCCTCGGAACGAAAAGCCCCTTCCTCCGGCGACACGTCCGGCGTCGCCGTGCGCTCAGCGTCGCCGAGGTCCGGGCAGAAGTGCTCGCGCTCGCGCCGCGCTCGGCGCTTCTCCTCGCTGCGGAGGTTCTTGGCGATGCCGAACAGCCAGGGCCGAACCCCGTCGGGGTGGGAGCTGTAGCCGGAGAGCGCCCCGAGTCCCCGCACCATGAGTTCCTGCATCCTGTCGGTGGCGAGGATGTCCGATCGACGTTGCAGCATGCATGCCACATCTGGACGAAGCGCGACCAGTTCGGACGTGAGCGAAGAGGGAATCGTTGTACGCGCCATGTTCCCCCTTCATGATCGGCCGAGGAATTTGGATCGAAGAAATCGACTGGCTCGCGTCGATTTTCGTCCTGCCGCGCGGGGATCCGACCTCTTGTTCCCAGCCGTGCCGAGCGGGTCCGCCTTCTCCTCCCTCAGGTGGATGGCTCGCCGCCCTTTCGCTGGGCTTCGAGTTTGTCGCGGAGTTCGCCGAGGGATTTGATCGAATTGCGGTAGAAGCTCGGGGACGGCTCCTCGCGCGTGGGTGGTTCGCTTTTCGCGTGCGCCTCGCGCCGTCGCTCCAATTCCGCTTCGAGCCTTCGCTCCAGCTCCGCGAACAGCGGTTCGACCACGGCGAGGCCCTCCTCGGGCTTCCGGTTCAAGCCGCAGGACTCCGCGTAGAACTCCGTCAACCTGCATTGTTCGCCGAAGCTCGTGAAGCCCGCTCCAACGAGATTGCTCCAGGCCTCCCGGCAGACCTCGAAGGGTTGTTGGAGCATACAGGCTGCATTGAGAATATCTTTTGCAATTTCTTGCCTCGCTTCGAGCACGAAAACCTGGAAGGCCTCGCCTTCACCCGCGCGCACAACGACGTCCGCCTCGACCTTTCGGTAGTCGGCAGCGACCTCGGCGAAGCTCCGATCCCGCGATTCTGCAAAGGTCTTGAAGACGGCGCTGCGTCCTTCCCACAATGCATCGTCGAGCTCGGCGACTCTCTCTTCTTCCGGGGTCGGCTGGTACGCCTCGTCCATACGCCGCGTGATTCGTCCTGGGCTGAGCTGTCCCCTTTGCTGGGCAAGGAGTTCGTCCCGGAGGTCCCCCAGGTGCTCGATCTCATCTTCGTAGAAGCGCGCGGGCTTCTGCGTCGCCCTTGCTTCCTCGAGCCGTCGTTCGAGTTCGGCGAGCAGAGGCTCGAGCACCGCGAGCCCCTCCTCGGGCTGCTCGTCGTACGCGCAGCACTCCACGTATAACCATCTCTCTAGACATTCTTGTTGGATGCACCCGAAGCCGAGGCGGAAAGCGTTGTTCCACGCCTCCCGGCAGGCCTCGAAGGGCGGGTGCTTCGACTCTGCCGCGGCGAGGATCGCCTCGGCGACGCGTCGTCTCGTCTGAAGCACGCCGAATTCGTTGTCGCCCATTCGCGCCACGAACTCCGCCTCGAGACAACGGAAGTCGTCGACGACTTCGACGAAGCTCCGGCTCCGATCCAACGATTTCGCCAGGAGCGCGTCGCTCGCTTTCGCCATCTCTCCCCCTAGCTGATTCATTTTTTCTTTTTCTGTGGTCATATTATATGAATTGTTACCATTTGATGTTCGGGTATATGCACGACTCCCAGGAGGCTGCCGTTGGCCACCGCTTCTCCGCCATGCATTGCTTATAACATTCATTACATTTCGACGAGTTCCACGTATCCCCGTGTTCGCTCTGCACAGGCGTCTCCAGGCAAGCCGTCCGGTGACGATTGCATTCATTCTCCCATTTGGGCCTCTTCCGTAGCGCCTCCGCGACATCCTTGGCAATCTCCATGGTGACAGCAAACACCATCGTCGCCACGCCCGCTTCAATGAGGATGTCGACGAAGACGATCGTCACGGTCGTCACGGTCACGATCACGACCTCCCCGACCAGCCCCCGCTCTGGCATCGTCTGCCCGTTCGCCGGAGCGGGCAATGCGGACAGGCGCAACTTGCGCAGCCGGAGGAGGTCCTCCGGGACGGTCATGCCTCGCAGCGCGATCCGCGTGCACCCCGCGAGATCCGCGTGGGGCACGCCCTTCGACGCCACATCGACCACGCGGCCCTCCTCGTCGACCAGCACCTTGTAGTCGAACGTGTAGGACCCCCGGTCAAGGTCACCTCCGAACTCATCCGCGCACGCTCGCAGGCGCTCGGCGGTGGCATCCGGCACACGCGGGCCCTCGCTCGCCGCCGGATAGGTGATCTTGGCCCCGCAGCCGAGCGGCACGAGCGCCATCGTCACGCAGCCGAGGAGCCCGGGCGAGAGGAGCGTTCGTGTGCGCTGGAACAGCATGGCCGAGATGCGACCAGACACCTCGAACTGCGTCAAGGCAGGGTGCGCGCGGTGGCTCTGCATTGCGGCGGCGCGGACGCCTCGGAGACCATCGCCACGGTCGCCCGCCTCTTTTGCGGACCACGCTGACGTCACATGTATCCACGTCGACGCCACCCGACGCCACATCATCGTCGGCTCCAAGCACGTCGACGTCGCCTTCAATGACGTCGAGTCGCCTGCGATCACGTCATCGTCGCCTGCGATCACGTCATCGTCGCCTGCGATCACGTCATCGTCGCCTGCGATCACGTCATCGTCGCCTGCGATCACGTCATCGTCGCCTCCAACCACGTCGACGTCGCCCGGCACCACGTCATCGTCGGCGCGGACCACGTCGACGTTGCCTCCAAGGACTACCGAGTCGCGTGCAACGACGTCGACGTCGTCCGGGACCACGTCATCGTCGGCTCGAACCACGTCGACGTCGCCCGATGATGCGACATCGCACACCTTGCCGCCCTCACCGTGGTGCTTCTGGTCGCGATCGCTGAAATTTTGCGGCCACAGCTCCTGCGCGTAAATACGTTGTTGACAAAATCTCCCCCGTTCTGAAATCTGACCGACGTAGGGCAAGAGACGAAGGGGATGATTGGATGAGCAACGGACCCAAAGCGATCTACAACGGGCCGAGCGTGTGTGACATCACGGACATCAAGAACGACATCATCGACCTCCCGGACGGCGAGAAGCAACATCTCAAGTTCGAGAAGGACGGGCTCGAAGAGGTGCTCAACGAGCTCCACCAGGCCAAGAGCGGCGCGCTCGCGAAGGCCGGTATCGCAATCGATGTCGTCACGCGGATCGAGGGCCGCACGGGCCGGCTCAAGGTCGTCCGCGAGAGGAAGGGCATCGCGAAGAAGATGTACGAGGTCCTCGACGAGACCGAGGCGCACGAGGAACACCTGCGCGAAGGGGATATCGCGATCGTCGCGAAGACCGTGCAGACGGCCGCCAAACACATCGACCCCAGCGTGGCCGCGTCCTTCGAGAAGACGCTGAAGTACTACTCGCAGATCGGCGAGAAAGCCGCCGCGACGAGGCGCAAGAACGCCAAAGCCGCCGCGGAAGCCGCCGCCGCCGAAAAGGCGAGCGACGGCTCCACATGACGACTGCTTCGTGATGCCTGCGCTCGCCTCTCCGCATCAAGCCGCCTTCACGAACTTCTGCAGCGATTGCGCGAGATCGTGCGTCCGTTGTTGCTCGGGCGAGAGCTCCTGCAGAACGAAATCACGTACGGGTGGTTCGAGCTCGTCGAGGTCCCGCGCATATCGCTTCTTGCCTTGATCCTCACCCTCTTCCAGCGCGGCGAGCGCGGCGCGGTGGCCGAGCAGGTCGGCGCCGCGCTGCACGATCCGCGCGAATGCGCCCCATACGCCCGAGCTCGGCGCAGGTTCGCCGCCGAGCTCGCTCACCTTGCCCCGGAGTTTGTCCACCCGCCGCTGGTGGCTCTCGAAGATCTGGCGCAGCGAGCTCGTCAGGTCCGGGTCGCGCACGCTGCGGAGCGCGAGATCGTAGGTCTCGACGCTCGCGAGCTCGCCCCGCAAGAGGTCGTTCAGCCGGTCGAGCGTGCTCTCCTTCGAGGGCTCGCCCGTGCGCCGGGTCGAGGGCACTTCGTCCTTGAACGCTTCTTTCGCGGACTCGGCCGCGGCGCGCGCGACGGTGGCCACCTCGGTCGCCGCGGCGGCGATGTCGCGGCCGGCGTGCCCGAGGTGGGCCTTGGCCCGCTCGATCGAGCCGCTCTCGCGCTCATCGCTGCTGCTGCGCTCGATCGGGGCATTCTCCTCGCCCTGCACCTCGTGCTCGACGTCCGTTCGTCCGCTCGTCTCGGTGTCGCTGCCGTGGGGGACGTTCGTGGAATAGTCGGGCTGGCGCTTGTCCTGGTTCATGCGCCGATCCCTGGGGCGCACGCGCGTCCACGTCGAGCGCGCGTCGTCCACGACGTATCGTGGTAGGCTCGCGCCCGTGACGCTCCTCAAGATTGCTCAGATTGGTCATCCGGTGCTCCGGAGCCGAGCGCGCGAGGTCGAGCGCGACGAGCTCGCCACGGCCGAGGTGCAGGCGTTCATCGACGACCTCGTCGAGACGATGCGCGACGCGAACGGCGCCGGCCTCGCCGCCACGCAGGTCCACGTGCCGAAGCGGATCGTGGCGATCGAGGTCAAGGACAACCCGCGGTATCCGTACAAGCCGAACATCCCGCTCACGATCGTGGTCAATCCCGTGGTCGAGCCGCTCACGGAGGAGCGATTCGACAACAACGAGGGGTGCCTGTCGGTGCCGAACCTGCGCGGCATGGTCTCCCGGTTCGCCGAGGTGCGCGTGACCGGCTGGGATCGGCACGGGGCGCCGTTCGAGCGCGTGGCGCGGGGGCTCACGGCGGGGACGTTCCAGCACGAGGTGGATCACCTCGACGGGAAGCTCTTCGTGGATCGGGTGACCGATACCTCGACGCTCTGCACGTGGGCCGAGTTCGATCGGTTCCACAAGCAGGCGTTCGTGGAGCGGATCGTGCCGTTCGTGAAGCGAATGGGGGGCTGATTCAGCGAATCACTTCGGGATGACGATCCCGCAGGGGAACTGGACCGAAAGGGAATGGTCGCCCTGCTTGATCGTATCGCACGCGGCGCCGAGCAGCTCGATCTCGTCGGGCGCGTTGAGCCGCCAGCCGTTCATGTCGTTGTAGGGGAGGGCCTTGCCGTCGAGATAGACCTGGCCCTCGGCGGCCGCGGTCTCGTCGACGATGCCGTTCAATTTGAGCACACACGAGCGGACGCCGTTGATGATCTCGTCGAAGGCGTCGATCAGCGTCTGCGGGTTGAGCGCCTGGTAGTACGGGGCCTTCTCGGCGCCGCCGATGGGCAGGCCCGCGCCCGCATTCGCGAGGTCCTGCAAATGCCCGAGGCTCACGTCGGCGCCGACGCTGATCACGAAGGTGCGGACGTCCTTGCCAAACGCGGCCTGCGCGGCGGCGATCGACTCGTCCTGACCATTCTGGGGATTCGGCTCGGCGCAGGTGTCGGGCTCGCCGTCGGTCGCGAGGACGATGATCTTCGGCCCCGCCTCCTGGTAGGCGACGAGATCCGTGGTCACGGCCGTGATGCTCTCGCCCGTGGGCGTGTCGCCCTCAGGGCTCTCTGGGGCGTACACGGCGTCGATGGCCGCGTGGTTGTTCAGCGCGAGCGGCACCTTCGCGAGCATGGGGCACGTGCCGCCCCCGTTGCCGCCATTGCTCGTGTAAAGCGCGAGCCCGAACCGCACGTCCTTTTCGAGCTTCTTCACGATTCCGGTGTTCGGATCCATGAGCGTGTCGTAAAGGACGTCCCAGCGATTGCCATTGCCAAAGCCCTCGGTCATGCTGCCCGACTGGTCGATGAGCAACATCACGGTGGGGATCTGCTTGTCGAAATTGACGTTCACGTCGGCGCATGCGTCGGCGCCGGTGCCCATGCTGGTGCCCGTCGATGTCACGAAGTCGATGCCGCCCATGCCGCCGGACCCGCCCTCCCCCGTGGGGATGCACCGGCCCTTGACGTTGCAGACATGCCCCGCGGGGCAGCCGGCCGCGCCGGGGGCGCAGTCCGCCGTGCAGGTGCCGCTGATGCCGCAATACAGGCCGTTCGAACACGCGAAGTCGTCGCCGCAGGTGCCGCCGCACTTGCCGGCGTAGACGGTCTCGCAAGGCGCCGCGCCGGTGCTGCTCGAACCGCAGCTCGCCGCGAGCGCGGCGACCCAGGACGCGAGCCCGATGGCGAGAACGGGCGCGAAGAGGCGGCGGAAAAACGGCGGCGTGTGGTGATGACGATGACGCTCGAAGTGCATGTGCAAGCTCCTGTGTTTGTCCCTTCGGGAGTGTAACAGCCCACCACGCAGGCGCGCCGAGGTTCCGCGCCATCCTCTCGCGCATGGGCCTTTTGAGCATGGTCGCGGCGTGGTACCCTGCTCGCGGATCTCCTCGATGCAGACCTATAACCTCGCGAAATTGAGAGCGGATCAGCCGAATTTGTGGCCGCCGCTCGTGCTGCCTGCGTGTCTGCTCGCGTGCGAGGCCGCGCCCGGGACCACGAGCTCGTTCGAGCTCGCCTACTTCGCCCCGGGCGCCCAGGATCCGAAGGTCGAACGTTTTTCGCTGGTGCACGCGGCCGACGTCTCGGCCTCCGACGTGGAGGTGCTGCGCGCCGCCGGGCACGAGGATGTCCTGCATGTGGCGGCGGCCGGCGTGATCACGGCGATCCTGCGGGTGCGGGACGATCTCCGCGTGGCGCGCGTGTCGAAGCGGGGGCCGTGGCTGGATCTGCATCTCCAGCGGCTCGACGGGCGGGCCGACGGCGTGCTCGTCGTGTTCGGGACCCAGGGCGCGGATCCCGACGGCGTGCTCGCGGACGTGGTGAAGCACGTGCATGGCGCGCCGGGTGGGCGGAAGATCGCCGGCGCCGTGGCATTCGGCGGAGGAAAGGCCGCGATCCGGGTCCTGTCATGATCACCTTCGCCTTCGGGGCCGAGGCCTGGCCGAAGAGCCTCACGGTGCCGGACGTCGAGCGCCACAAGAGCCTCCTGATCCAGGAGGCGATGTACGCGCGGCTGACGCAGCCGGCGATGGTGTTTCGCACGCTCTCGCGCGGCGCGCTCTACTGGGAGCGCTGGCTCTTGGAGAAGGACCCGGGCCGCTGCGACGAAGAGCGCGTGCTGTCGGGCCTCGAGCTCGCGCGTGACGCGGGCGACTGGAAGGAAGCGGAGCTTTTGCTCGCGCACTGCGAGGCGTCGCCGGACCTCGGCGGGCGGCCGTTCCTGGAGGCCTGGAGCGTGATCGTGCGGGATCGGCTGCAGGAGCAGGTCGACAACGAGCAACGGCTGGAGATCGCGTTTCAGAAGTTCCGGGGCGCGAAGAACGTTCCGGACGAGGCTGCGCGCGCGGAGCTCGCCCGCGACGTGATGGCGCGCGCGTCGGAGATCGGGCAGGTCGGCTCGCCGGTGCCGGTGAACGCCCTGCTCGTCCGGATCTCCGCCGCGCAAGGCTGGAACGAGGAGGCCGAGGGGTTCTACGCGGCGCTGCTCGTGTGCCGGCCGCTCTGGATCCCGTACATCGTGCAGCTCTCCGAGCTCCAGGCGAAGACGGACCTGAAGCGGGCGTTCAGCACGATCGAGACGGCGAAGAGCCTGCTCGGCGCGGATTTCTGGCTCGCGACCTGAAGGCGTTACGGAGTATAGGGGCCCGCCCTTCCCACGAGCGAGCTCCTCCGTGAAGCACTCTGCCCTCTTCCTCACGCTCGTCCTGTCCGTCGCTTCGGCCTCGGGTTGCCGAAGGCACGGGGCGGACGGGATCAACTTCGAGCACCAGCACGACCTCGCCTACAAGGCCTTCGTCGAGGACGCGCCCCCCGCCGAAGCGTCGCGCGTCGAGATCCACGAGGCCCTCGAGCTGCCGGACGCCTTCTTCTACGATCAGCATGCCGCGACGCCGGAGACGAGGTTCACGGCAGCGCCGGGGTATCCGAGCGAGGAGCACCCCCATCGTGTCGTCGGCATGATCTCCCTGAAGGAGCGCGTCGACGTCTCGGGGTACGACGAAGAGGGGCTCAAGGCCGCGTGGAACAACGAGGCCCTGCGCGCGCGCCGGGAAAAACTCCTCGCCGCGGAGGCGGCGCGCCATGGCGCAAACGCTCTCTACTTGACGAGCAGCGTCACCGATCGCTGGGCTCGAATGCCCGAGCGGAAGCGGACCTATTACGCCGTCTCCCTCGCCCCCGAGTCGCCCAAATACCCCGACGTCGAGACGCTCCTCGGGCGGCTCGCGCTGGCCAAGGACGGCTACCACGAGGTCAAACGATTCACCGCGAAGCTCGAAGACCTCCGCGACCGGGCGCCCGAGACCATCCAGCTCAAGCGCGGGCATTGTTACATGCTGGCGATCGCCTTCCATCCCGAGCCCATCGAGCGGAAGTTCAGCGAGGTCACTTCGATCAACTTCACGTACAAGGTCCCCAATCCGGAGGTCTTCCCCGGCATCCCGCACAACGACGCCAGCGCCGGCGGCTTCAGCAAGCTGCACGACGGGCATAAGGACCGGTTTTACTCGAAGCATTTCCTCGACGGGATCTGGTCACGCACGGGCGCCGGGGATATCGCCTGCCCCGTCTATCGGGCCCAGCCCGCCGAGCTCTCGTTCACGACGTTCGACGGCAGCGCGCTGAAGAACCCGCCCAAATTCGAGGCCGGGCGGGGCACCGCGGATTTCGTGGTCTACGAGCACAAGCTCACCCCCGAGAAGTTCAACGAGAAGGCCTGCATACGCTGCTACGATGTGGCGCGGGAATGCAGCTACCGAGAACCCCTGTCCGCGTGCGCCGATCTGAACAAATGCCTGCAGACGGCAGGCGTGGCGCTCGGCGTCTGCGCCGATCGATATCGCTAATTCGCTAATCTGTGCCCGCGTCCACGGGCGCGACGCCGCAATCGGCCGGGACCCCGCTGCCCGGGGCGAGGACGTCCACGCCGTCGTAGCAGAAATTCTCGGGCCCCTTCGCATAATACGTGTCGAGGAAGGCGCCGAGCGCGGCGGTATCGAGGCAATCGGCGCGGAGGAGGCCGCCCCACGCGGCTGCGGCGAATCGGACGTCGAGCGCGGGATCGGGGACGACGATGATACGCGCCTTCAAGGGCGCGACGCAGAGCGGATCGGCCGGGCGCGCGTCGAGGAATGCCGCGAGGGTCGCGAGCTCGGATTCGCAGCCGCCCTCGCAATGGTACGAGAGGACGACCGCGCCGTGTTCCATCGAATGGACGAGGAAACCACGCGGGACGGGCGCGTCGTACCATTTGAACGCAGCCCACGAGGGGTAATGCGGGCCCGAGGTCGGAGGGTTCGTCGCGTACACGACGGGCGAGCACATCGGGACATGCGGGGCGGGCGCGATGGGCACGGCCATCGTGGTGACGGGGCAGGCGCCGGCATCGCCCGGTCCCGCGTCGGGTTCGCTGCCGCCGGCGCCGCCGACGCCGCCGCTGCCGCCAGCGCCGCCGACGCCACCGCTTCCGCCAGCGCCACCGCTTCCGCCGACGCCGCCGCCAGCGCCGCCGGTGCCGCCGACGCCAGCGCCACCGCTTCCGCCTCCGGTGCCGCCGACGCCGCCGCTTCCGCCGGCACCACCCGCGCCTCCGCTTCCGCCGCCCCCCTGCCCTCCTGCGCCGCTGGACGAGGAGGACGACGATGCAGACGACGAGGACGACGAGGACGACGAGGCCTCCGCGCCCGCATCCACGGGCTCAGGAGACACCCTCTCGTCCGGCGAGCACGCGAACACGACGACGGGGAGCGCGAGCGCGCCGAAGACCACAGCGCTGCGCCCAAACGAGCGTTCTCGGCGGCGAATCACCCCCGAGACTCTATCAGGCAGGCGTCCCCGTCGGACCGGTTTTCAGATGCCGCCGCGCGTACGCGCCTCGCGTTCGAGCTGCTCCTGGTACTCCACGCTGAAGCGCGCCCAGGGCCGCGAGCGCAGACGCGGGAAGCCAATCGGCTCGCCCGTGCCCTCGCACAGGCCGTACGTGCCCTCGCTGAACTTCGCGAGCGCGCGATCGATCTCCGAGAGGAGCTGCACGTCCCGTTCGAGCAAGCGTGAGGCCATCGCCGTCGCGCCCTCGATGTTCGCCTCGTCCATCTCGTCGCCGACCTCGCGGCCGGTGTCGCGCTCTTGCTCCTGGCGCGTCTCGATGCTCGCCAGAATCTCCGCGCGTCGCGTCTCCAGCAAGGTGCGCAGCTCCTCGCGCTGCTCTTGCGTGAGCTCGGGTAGCTCGTCGATCGACTCGCGCGTCGCCGGCCTTGCAACGGGCCTTTGCGGCACGATGCTCCCGATCCCTACTCCCTTTCGAGCGTCCATGGTTCCCTTTGCCGTTCGGCGAGTGTTTTCCGGACGAACGGGCAAAGGACATGCCCCCCGCCCTGCGCACGAATTTCACGTCGCGCCGAAGGACGGGGAGCCTAGCAGGCTCAACGGCGCGCGCCGCCGACCCCGAGCGTCTTGATGAGCCAGCCGATGTCTTCGAGCGCCGCCTTCGAAGCCGTGAGGGCGACCTCACCACGGGGTGCGTCCACGGTGCCCGAAGAGCTCGACGTGATGAAGATGGGGGTATCGCCCTGGTGCGGCATCGTGGCGACCGCGCGCATGAGCTGCTCGACGCGCGCATCCTCACGCGGGCCGAGGACGTCCTTCATGCGCTCCAGGTTCTTGACCAGCGGGGCCATCGACATGAAGCCCGCGCCCATGAAGGTGCCGCGACGAAGCGGCTCGAGATCCGTGCGAGACGCGATCGTCCCCGCGTCGGGCGCGCCGGTCTTCGCCGCGAGCAGGCGCTTGACGAGCCCGTCCGGCTTGCCGCCCCCGAGGGCGAGCCACGTGCGCGACTTGCCGTCCGACATGAGCAGGACGTGCAACTCGAAGGTGACGAGATCCTTCTTCGTGGCGCCCTTGATGTCGAGCAACGGCGCCGGGACGTTCTCCATCCGGATCGAGAGATCCAGCGAATCGGACCCGAGGGCCGCGGGGCCGGGGCCGATCTTCACCTTGGGGATCGCCTTCGAGAGCTCCGGGCCGAGCTCCTTGCGCAGCGGATCCTGAAAACCCTTGCGGTTGTAGACGTCCGCGATCTTGCGGAGCTGCTTGGCGAGGTTCGCCGAGCCCTCCTCGTAGCCCGCGAGGCCCCAGCCGATGTAGCCGTTCATGAGGGCATCGGCCTCTTGTTGCGGCGTGCGCTTGCCCTTGACCTCCGGCACCTCGTTGCGGCCGTTCGCCCCGACCGTCTCGACGTCCTTGCCCATGGGCCAGTCGAAGAGCTCGCCGACCGCGCGATGATCGGCCTCGGAGCCGACGTTCACCTTCGCGAGGACACCTTCGACGAGGAGGCGCGCCGTGCGCAGGAGAGGCTGGAAGCGCTTCGGATCGGAGCCGCGGCCGTAGAAGACGCTCGCGCTGTCCTTGGGCGCGCGCCAGAAGATCGCAGGCGGCGGGCCAGCGCGCTCGGGGCGCTCGCCCATGAGGCCGCTCACCCAGGAGTTTTTCCCGCGCATCGAGAGCGAGGCGCTCGCGCGAAGGCACGTGGCCGGGTCCATGGCCACGTCGAAGGTGAGTTTGTCTGCGTCCGAGGCGAACGCGACGATCTCGTCCGCGAGGCCCGTGGCAGCGTCGACGACCGCGCGGTCGAACTTGGGCTCGCCGAGGGAGAGCTCGGCCTGCGCGATCACGGGCAACCCCTGGACCTGCGTGCGGAGGAGCGAGCCGTAACGGGCCTCGGCCGGCGCAAAGCGCACTTCGAGGTGCATGTCCGAGGCCGCGCCGGCCTGCGTCGGCAAGGTGCGCGTGAGGTAGGGGGCGAGCGTGGTGACGTCCTTCTCCTTCGGCCCGCACACGAGCCGCGCGGGCGTCGCGCCCGCGGACGCCGCGATCACGCACGTCGAGCTCGACCTGCCGCCGATGCGGAACATGCCGGGGCCGAGCTCCGTGACGGGGCCCGCGCCCTCGACGGCCATCTTCGCCTTTTCGATCGAGGTGAGGCCGAGCGAGAAGGCCACGAATGCGCCGGGGCGCTTCGATTGCGTTTCGAGCGAGGCCAGCGCGAAGACCGGCGCGTCGAGCGAGACGACGGCCGCGAGGCTACGCACGTCGACATTGCTCGACACAACGTCGCGCAGGAGCTTGCGGAGCTCGCCCTCGACGCCGCCCATGAGCGGCTCCGGCGAAATGGCCGCGCAGCCCCCGAAAGCATTCAGCGTGGCCGCGGGGCTCTTCCAGCCGAAGAACGCGACGACGTCCTGCGGTTCGGGCACGGGCGAGAGGTCGTAGGCCGTCTCGGTGGGCGTCGCGACGGCGATTTGCGCTGCGCCTTTTTCCTTCGGGGTATCGGCCGGTGTTTTCGTGGGTTCGACGGTCGCGGGCGACGGGCCACACGCGAGGGCAAGGAGGGCAACGGCCGGAAGGAGCGACGTACGCATGGGCCGCCTTATACGGCGGGCGGAAGCGGGCGTCGAGGAGAGCCCGAATCACGCGCAGGCTCGGGCTTGCGTTCCGCGCCGCCTCGTCCTACGCCGAACTCCATGCGCGTACGGACCCGCAAAGACCACCTGCTCCGCATCACGACCCTCGGATGTTCGGCGCTCATCGCCGTCATCGCCGCGGCGTGCGGCGGTGAGCAGACCCCGCCCCCGGCCAAGCCCGAGCCGCCCCCCGCGGCGACGCCTGCGCCCACGCCGACGGAGACCCCGACCGCCGCGCCCGAGACGCCCCCGCCGCAGCCCACGGCGTCCGCGAGCGCCGAGGCGCCGCCGAAGTCCATCGAGGAGCGCCCGCCGGTGCTGATGAGCTCCGAGAAGGAGCTGCAATCGATCTTCACGATGAGCCCGGGCGCGAAGCTCGAGCTCGGCGACGACAGCGGCCGCGCTGTCTTCCGCATCCGCGAAGGCTCGCTGAGCTCGCCGCACATCATCACGTTCAAGATCGATCCGAAGGGCAAGACGACGGGCGTGCCGATCGGGAAGATCTACCGGCTGCTCGTGCAGGTCGAGAACTCGCCGGACCTGCCCACGCTCGAGACCCAGGACAAACCCTTCGAGTTCAGCTTCCCCGCGGGCAACAAGAAGGACGCGAACCTCGCGATCGGCGAGGTGAAGGTCGACGACAAGGGCCGCGAGAAGATCACCTGGACCGTCGTCGCGCCCGAGAAGATCGACGACTCGACGGGGATGGCCTTCTTCAAGATCAAGTCGATCGGCAACTACTTCATGCACGTCACGGCGAAGGCCCCGACCGAGGCGCCCAAGTGAAGCGCGCCTGATCGAGCGCCCAGCCGAAGAGCGCTCCCCCGAGATCGAGCGCGCTCCTGCCGAGCGCGCGCCGATCGACCCGCTCCCCCGCGAAATACTCCATCCCCGCCCGCGCGAGCGCGGGTGAGCGCGTAATCCATCGCTCGATCACGGGGCGCGTGCCGCCGTAGACGAAGCGTGATGCGCGCGCGCGGAGGCGGAGATCCAAGCCGAGGCGGCTCGCGCGGAGCACCGCGGGAAACGAGGTGAACGAGAGGTCGCCCGCTTCGAGCGCGCGCGCGAGGAAGGGGCCCGCGACGGCGCCGTACTGGATCGCCTGCGCGATGCCCTCGCCGAGCGCCGGATCGATGCCCGCCGCCTCGCCCACGAGCAGCACCCGCGGCCGCGCGAAGGGCTCGTGCAAGGCGAGGCCGCGTTCGGCGAAGCGACGCAGCGACGACGCGGGCACGGGCACGCCCTGCTCGTCCGCGCGGGCGAGGAGCCGCTCGCCCGGCGCCGGTTCGGTCGCGGCGCGCTCGGGGACGCCCTCGGCGCGGAGCTCGTAGACGCCACGGCAAACCATCGGGGTTCCGTGGACGAGCGTGGGAAAATCCCACGCGTACCCGGGCAAACCCCGCGCGGCCATGTCGAAATGGAGGACGTCACGAGGGCCGTCGCCGCGGGCCGCGTGTGTGTCGACCTCCACGGCCTGGGCCATGAACGCGCCGCGCGGCAAGCCGAGCGCGCGCCGCACGACGCTGCCGACGCCGTCCGCGCCGACGACAGCGCGGGCGCGAATCTCGCCGATCGAGGTCTCGATCCGCGCGTCGTGGTCGCCGATCACGAGCCCCGTGACCTTCACGCCTTCGCGCACCCGCACGCCGCGCGCCTGGGCCTCGCGCGCAAAAGCGTGATCGAACTCGAAGCGCCGGACGACACGGCCGATCGGCGGTCCCTCGGCGCGCGCGGCGAGCCGGCGGCCCGTTGCGTCCACGGACAAACCGTGGATCGGGACCGAGGGAACGTCGACGCGCACGCCGATCGAAGCGAGCAGCCGATCCGCGCGGGCGCCGATCGCCCCCGCGCAGATCTTCTCCCGCGGATACGTCGCGCGCTCCAGCACGACGATGCGCTCGGCGAGCTGGGGCGCGGCGTGCGCGAAAAAGAGCGCCGTCGAGATGCCGGCGGGGCCGCCGCCGACGATCACGATCTCCGCGTCGAGCATGGCAGAGCGCGGGCTCAGCCCATCGGGAATTCTTCGCCCTCTTTGGGCGCGCCCGCGCGGATCATCGTGCCCACGCCGCGCGAGGTGAAGAGCTCCGCCACGACGTTGTGCGGGACGCGGCCGTCGATGATGTGCACCGTCTCCACGCCGCCTTCGAGCGCGCGCAGGATCGACGCCGCCTTCGGGAGCATGCCGCCCGTGACCGTGCCGTCACGCATGCGCGCGTCGAGCTCCTCCGCGCTCATCTCCGAGACGAGCAGGCCGTTCGAGAGGATGCCCGCGACGTCGGTCAGGTAGATGAGCTTGCGCGCGCCGCACGCGACCGCGACCTCCGCGGCCACCGTGTCGGCGTTGATGTTGTACGTGTTCCCGTCCTTGCCGAGGCCGATCGGCGAGATGACCGGGATGTACCCCTTGCCGAGCAAGAGCTCGAGCACGTCGGGATCGACCCGCGCGACCTCGCCGACGTAGCCGAGGTCCTTGCCGGGCGGCATGTTCATCTTGCGCGCCTCGATGAGGTTGCCGTCCTTGCCGGACAAACCCACGGCCTTCGTGCCCGCGCGCGCGAGCGAGGCGACGACCTCCTTGTTGATCTGGCCCGTCAGGACCATCTCGACGACGCGCAGGCTCGCGGCATCGGTGACGCGCAGGCCGTCGACGAACTCGGTCACCTGGCCCATCTGCTCGAGCGTGCGCGAGATCTCGGGGCCGCCGCCGTGCACGATGATCGGCCGAAGGCCCACGGCCTGGAGCAGGCGCACGTCCTCGGCGAAGCGATCCTTGAGGTCGGCGCGCACCATCGCGGCGCCGCCGTACTTGATGACCGCGCGCGTGCCGGCGAAGCGCTCGATGTACCGGAGCGCCTGCACGAGCGTGTCGGCCTTGAGCTCCGGCGTCTTCCGGTCGAGGCTCGGATCGCGGCGCACGGGGCCGTCGGGCGAGTCGACGAGCACCGCGGCGTAGTCCGCGTTGATTCGTACGTAGTCGTAGGAAAGGTCGCAGCCCCAGGCCGTGGCCTCGCCGAGGCCCGAGCCGACCTCGATGTCGACAAAGACCTCCTCGCCGCGAAGGAGCGCGCGGAGGGCGTCGGCGTCGAACGGCTGCGGTTTGCCCTGCGCGTAGACGAGGACGTTCTGCAGGCGCACGCTCG
Source organism: Polyangium fumosum (assembly GCF_005144585.1). Taxonomy (GTDB): domain Bacteria; phylum Myxococcota_A; class Polyangia; order Polyangiales; family Polyangiaceae; genus Polyangium; species Polyangium fumosum. The sequence continues at coordinate 123,524 of NZ_SSMQ01000024.1, forward strand.
CGACCCCCGGATCGAAGCGAATGTGCTGCTCGGCGGCGCGCGAGCCGACGGCTGCGAGGACGCGGCCCCAGTTCGGGTCGGTGCCGAAGAACGCGGCCTTCGCGAGGTTCGACTCGGTGACGGCACGCGCGAGCGCGCGCGCCGAGGTGAGATCCTCCGCGCCGCGCACGGTGACCGTGATGAGGTGCTGCGCGCCCTCGCCGTCGGCGGCGATGGTGCGCGCGAGCTCGCGGCAGATGTCGATGAGCGCCGCCGCAAAACTCTGCGCCTCGGGCGAGTCGCGGCGCGTGATCGGGTCGTTCTCCGCCATGCCGTTCGCGAGCACGAGGACCTGATCGTTCGTCGACGTGTCGCGATCGACGCTGACCATGTTGAAGGTCTCGTCCACGGCGGCGTGGAGGATCCCGTCGAGCACGGAGACGTCGATGGCCACGTCGGTCACGAGGAACGCGAGCATCGTGGCCATGTTCGGGTGGATCATGCCCGAGCCCTTGGCGATGCCCGCGATGCGCACGCGGTCGCCGCCGAGGAAGATCTCGCGCGAGGCGAGCTTCGTGCAGGTGTCCGTCGTGAGGATCGCCTCCGCCGCAGGCGTGGGATCCTGGCCGAGCTTGGCGATGAGGGCGGGGACCGCGGCGGAGACTTTTCCATGCGGCAGAGGCACGCCGATGACACCCGTCGAGCAGGTGAGGACCGCGTCGAGGGGGACGCCGAGCGCGTCGGCGACGGAGGCGGCCATGCGCTGGTTCGCCTGAACGCCTTCCTCCCCCGAGAGGCAGTTCGCGTTGCCGCTGTTCGCCACGATCGCGCGCGCGTCCTTGCGAGGCAGCCGCGCGACGTTCCAGTCGACGCACGCCGCGCGCGACTTCGAGCGCGTGAAGCACCCGGCCGCGACGGCGGGCACCTCCGAGAGCACGAGCGCGAGGTCGGAGCGTTTGACCTTGATGCCGGCGGAGGCGCCGGCAAACGAGAAACCTAGCGGAATTTTCACGGGCCACCTCGGGATAGGGGGAGCCGCGGCGCGCGGGCGACGCGGGGGAGCCCTTCGTGGGTCAATGCGGCGAAAGCGGCGGCGCGCCGATCATGGCGCAGAGGTTCTGGAGCGCCTGCGAGGCGGCTCCCTTGAGCAGGTTGTCGAGCGCAGAGGTGACGACGACCGAGCCACGCTCGGCGTCGGCGCGGACGCCGAGGCGCGCATACGGGGTGTACGCGACCTGGGCGAGCGTGACGTCCTCCGGCGCGCGCACCTCGACGAGGTCCGCAGGGGCGTACGCGCGGCGGAAGAGCGCCTCGATCTGCGCGGGCGGGACCGCGCCGGAGAGGCGCGCGAAGGCCGTGACGAGGAGGCCTCGACGCACGGGCAAGAGGTGCGGGACGAACGTCACGGAGGCGCGCGCGCGGCCCGCGCGCGAGAGCGCTTGCTCGATCTCGGGCGTGTGCTGGTGGTTGCCCACGCGGTAGGCCGAGAGGTTCTCGTCGACCTCCATGAACAGGAGCCGCTCCTCGACCTTGCGGCCCGCGCCCGAGACGCCGCTCTTGCCGTCGACGTACATCGACCCCGGGTCGATCGCGCCCGCCTCGACGAGCGGCGCGAGCGCGAGGATCGCCGCCGTCGCGTAGCAGCCGGGGTTCGCGATGAGGCGCGCGTCCTTCGCGCCGCCCGTGCGCGTCGAGGCGGAGGCGACCTCCGGCAGGCCGTAGTGCGCCTCGGCGAGCAGCTCCGGCGCGGGGTGGTCGAAGCCGTACCAGCGCGGATACGCGGCCGGATCCTCCAGGCGAAACGCGCCCGAGAGATCCACGACGCGCACGCCGTGCGCGAGCAGCTCCGGCGCGAGCTTGGCCGAGACCTCGGCGGGCGTCGCGAGCAGCGCGACCTCGCTCTGCCGGGCGACGGTGATGGCGTCGCTCATCGGCGCGACAAGGAGCTTCCCGACGCTCGCGGGCACACGCACGCGCTCGCCGAGCTTCGATCCTTGCCAGCGGTCTGCGGCGACGCCCACGAGCGAAAGCGAGTCATGGTCGGCGACGAGCCGCGCGAGCTCGCTGCCGGCAAAGCCGCTGACGCCGAGGATCGAGACGGGGACTTTGGACGCGCTCACGGGCGCGGTTCCCTACAGAGCGATGGCGCCCTTGTCAAACGGTTGTGCGTGCTCGCCGCGGGATGGCACCTCGGTTGCTCGTCCGAGCCGCAAGCGAGGTGACCTGTGCGGATCCGAAGCAACGTTGGCGCCCCGGACGGACGATATAGGCAAGTGAATCGCGACGGAAGCGGCGCGTGGCTCCTCGCGCCCGTCATCGCATTGTCGATGCTGGTCGCGGGCTGCATCGCGATGTTTTCGAACGGGCCGCCCTCGAACGTGGGCGGCTACGACGTGGCGTATACGGAGGCGGTTCCCGTCGATGTAAGTAAGTACCCGGCCGTCGCGTATCAGGACCGGCTTGCTTACCTCGTCGAGGGGCGCTGGTACTGGCCGACGGACAATGGCTGGGTCGTGTTCGTCGAAGAGCCGCCTGAGCTCGCGAGTTACCGCACGAATGTCCAGACCGCGCCGCGCGCCGTGCCGCCGCCCGCGGTCGAGTACGGCTACCCGCCGGTTCGTCCGACGAAACCGCGCGAGATCCATCGCGAGTACCGGCCGCATTGAGCGGCGAGACACAGGGGGAGGGGTTTCCATGCGCAATTCCATCATCCAATGGGCAGGCCCTTGGGCCTTGTTGCTTTCGCTCGCCCCCGCCGCGATCGGGTGCCAAGCCGAGGGAGCCGTGTTCGTGCCCATCGGCCGCAACACGGGGACGGTGACGCAAAGCTGGTCGATCGGAGGGCGCTTCGACGCGAGCCGCTGCCGCATGTTTGGCGCCGATCGCATGGAGCTCGTCATCCGCGACACGGCCGGACGCACGGTGGCGCGTGCTTATCAGCCTTGCCGAGAGCTGCAAATGACGGTGACGCTGCCCGAGGGGACGTACGTGGGCGACGCGACGCTCATCGGCTCCGACGGGTCGGACGTGAGCACCACGCTCAACCTGCAGCCGTTCCGCATCCTTCGAAACACCGACACGCTCGTCGATACCGACTTCCCGACGTCGTCGATGCTGACGGTGCTCTCCGTCGACGCAGCCGCGACGAGCGCGCCGGTCGACGAAGAAGCCCCCTGATCCAAGGGACGCGCAGCGGAGGCACGAGCCCCGTCCGAGGACAGACGCGTCGGCCTTGATCTGCGTCCCCCCTTTCATCCATGCTCTCCGCGCTCGCCTCCGGCTCCCCGGCAAGGCGGCGCCTCGCCCACGTGCTCGTCCCCGACGTGCTCTTTCACGGCCGCTACCGGGTCCTCCGCTGCATCAAGGCGGGCGGCATGGGCGCGGTCTACGAGGTCGCGGACGAAGCGACGCGGCGAAGGCGCGCGCTCAAGGTGATGCTCCCCGGCACGATCGAGGACCCGGTCCTGCGCGAGCGATTCTCGCAGGAGGCCACGATCACGGGTGGCATCGAGAGCGACCACATCGTGCAGGTCTCCGACGCGGGCATCGACGAGGGCACGAGCATGCCGTTCCTCGTGATGGACCTGCTCACGGGCGAAGAGCTCGGCAGCATGCTCGTGCGCCGCGGCGCGCTGCCGCCGGCCGAGGTCGTGCTCTACCTGGGACAGGCGGCGCTCGCGCTCGACAAGACCCACGCGGCGAACATCGTGCACAGGGATCTCAAGCCCGAGAACCTGTTCGTCACGACGCGCGACGACGGAAGCCCGTGCGTGAAGATCCTGGATTACGGCGTCGCGAAGGTGATGGTCGAGACGACGTTCCAGCGCCGCACCGCGATCGTTGGCACGCCGCTCTACATGGCGCCCGAGCAGGTCCAGGGCGACGGCGCGATCGGCCCGCGCGCCGACGTCTACGCGCTCGGCCACCTCGCGTACACGCTGCTCTCGGGCGAAGCGTACTGGATGAGCGAGGCGAAGAGCTCGCTCTCGCTCTTCGTGCTCTTCAAGCGAATCATGGCGGGCCCGCCCGAGCCCGCGACGACCCGCGCGGCGCGGCGCGGCGTGCGCATCACGCCGCCGTTCGACGCGTGGTTCTCGCGGACCACGAACCTCGAACCGCAAAAGCGCCCCGAGCGCGCGACGCAGGCGATCGCCGAGCTCTGCGAGGCCCTCGGCATCGTGCCTTCGAACGCCACGATCGCCGTGGCCCTGCCCCCGCCGTCGAGCCCGCGCAGCACGCAGGCCATGCCCGCGCGTCCGCCGCCGGTCGCCGACAGGCCCTTCTTGTACGCCGACGCGCCCGCGCCGCCCTCGGTCGCGTCGAAGCCACCCAAAAGCAAGGCGAAGCCCGTCCACGAGTCCTGGGAGGACAACGTCCCGCTCTTCCGCGATCCAGCGACGGGCGCCTACAGCGAGCGCTACTTGCGCCTGACGCTCGACGAGGCGATCGCGAAGGCGAAGATGACGGGCACGAAGTTCTCGATCGTCGTCTTCGAGCTGCCGCTGCGGGGCCTCGATCCGATCCGGGACAAGGCGACGATCGACGCCGACGTGCGCGAGCTGGTGAGCACGTTGCACGGGCTCTATGGGCGAAAGAACTTCCTCGGCCGGTATGGGCCGTCGAGCCTCGTGCTCATCGTGCCGGACGCGGGCAGCAAGTTCTCGCGCGCGTTCGCGAAGGCGCTCAGCGAGAAGCTCCGCGACGAGTTCAGCAAGCGCAAGGAGACGCGGCGGCTCATGCTGCGGCTGCGCGTGGGCGCGGAGCGGGTCGATCCGCTGGAGAAGTCGGCGAGCGATTTGATCGAGCGGGCGGCGCGGGCGGCTTTGGGCGACGTCTGAGGGCGCGTGCAGCACGCATGCTCCCCGGCGAGAAGAACGCGTAGAGGTGCTTCGTCGGGCGCTTATGGTTTTTTGCGGGTTTCGCTCGGAGGAGGCTGCTGGTTCATCTTCGTAGCCAGCTCCGAGAACTTCGGACCATCCAACGGCCCATAGTCGAGGCCCTCGGGAATGAGGTCGGGGTTATCAGAGAAAATGGGGACCACGAGCCTGTCCAGCAGCTCCGAAAGAGCATAACCGACAGCATGCCGAACGACGCGCTCCTCGCCTTTGTCGCAACGAGATTGCGCAATTTCAACCATTTCATTAAAAAGATCAATGCAGCCCCGTGCGCGCACCAAAAGCTGCTCCGCGGTATCTTTATCCATACGTAGCTTCCTTTCTCCGATCAGGAGTGTCGAGGGCATCCATGCCGCTCGAGACATTCTTGTTGGCACAACCGGAACGCCGAGCCATCATCCCCTCTGGGCAACACCGTGTCGGCGCATTCTTCAATACACATTTGTTTGATCTTCTTACAATCTTCCTTGCTCGGCCTGTCATCGTTCAACGACACGGCCGCGACCACGACGAGGACCGCGACCGCGACGACAATCATCGTCCCGCCCGACCCGACGACCACCGGGATCAACCGTATCACCTGAGGCAGTGCCCACGTGTTCGCCAGCATGCCTCGTGTAGGCAAGAGGCCGCCGCGCGAGACCAGCTCGTCAGGGTCCGGCGAAAACCCCGCGTCCGCCATCGTCCGCAGCGCTTCCCTCATGCACTGCTGGACGCCGGTATCGTCGAGCCGCGGGCCCTTGGACTTCACCTCCGTGACGTGGTCGCCCGTCATCTCGACCGCGAACTCGATCTCGTACGCGTTGTGCCGAAGCCGCTGGCCCCCCTCTCTGACGCACGCTTGAAGCGCCTGGACCGTCCTCGGAGGGAGCGCGAGCCCGCTGCCCTGCCTGGGCGCGGCGGCGTGCTCGTCGCGCGCCCCGCATCCGATCGGCACCAAACACACCGCCATGCACGCAGCGACCAAGGTCGCCCCCGCGAGCCGCCGCTTCCTCATGAGCCCCCCTACCCGTCCCGGTGCGCAACCCGTGACGCAGGTGGGCGAAGCTACGGCGCCCACGAGCGCTCGGTCAACCGTTTTCCCGCTGTTTTCCTGGCGTTTCTCGCGTCCACATGCCGCAAGTCGCCCCGCAACGGCTCGACGACACGCTTGGAACGGTCGAACCGCGTCGGCGCGAGGTTCCGCAGGCGCGTCGACCGCGGCCGTTCATGGGTGCAACGTTGCCGCGGCGGCTCGGAGGATGAAGACGAGGCGTCGACGCGTCGCTCCCTCGCTCCCTTTGGATGAAACGCTCCCGCGCACCATTGCCACGGAGGTTCAAGCGTCGTCCGCTCGCCCTACGGAAGCTCACGCCGCGCACCTCCGGCACCGCTCGCGGCGATGCAAGCGCTCCCGCCCCCGGCCCACCCGCCGTCGGCACACCCGTGAACGTTGCGACCCCGTTTCCGCCGCCCCAACCGCCCCCGCAACACGTTGCAACGCCGCTTCGGCCGCCTCGATCGCCCCCGCAAGCCGTCGCCGCCGCGCTTGAGCCTCCCGCGTCGAAGCCGAGGCTCCCGCCGTGGCGGCTTTCGCCGACCGCGACCTCGATGGCCCCACGCAACTCGTGGTACGAGTCACGCCTCCCATGCGTCGAATGGCCCTCGCCCTCCTCGGCTTCGTGATCGCGGCGTGTACGACGCCCCCCGGGGCCGCCGTCCCGCAGGCGGAGCCCGGAACCACGTATTCGTTCCCGGCCGAGTTCGAGCCACATACGTCGATCTGGCTCGCCTGGCCGACCTACGAAAACAAGGCGGGGCACCCGACCGAGCGCGTCGTGGAGGACATCGTCCGCGCGCTCCACGGCCACGTGTCGGTCGACCTGCTCGCCCAGGACGAGGCGGAGGCGGGCGTGATCCGGGAGCGGCTCGCGCAGGATGCCGTGCCGTCCGATCACGTACGCATCCACGCCATGCCACACGCAGACATCTGGCTGCGCGACATGGGGCCGATCTTCGTGAAGACGAGCGGCGGCGGACGCGCGGTCGTCGATTACGCGTACAATGCCTGGGGATATCCCGGTTTTGATCGATCGAGCCCGATGGGTTTGATGGAGGACGCCGTCGATCGAAACGTGGCGGCATTGCGGGGCCTGCCGGTCGTGCGATCGAGCATGTCGAGCGAAGGGGGCAATCGGGAGTCGAACGGCGCGGGGACGTTCATGCTCACGGAGCAGGTGGAGCGGCAACGAAACCCGGGGATGTCACGCGCGCAAATCGAGGCGGAGTTCCGGAGGACGCTCGGCGCCAAAGCGTTCGTGTGGCTGCCCCAAGGAATCGCCGAGGACGACGCGACGTGGGAAGGGCCGCTGCCGGGCGGCATTTACACGCCGCTCACGCCGGGCGGGCACATCGACGAATATGCACGTTTCGCCGATGCCCACACGATTCTGCTCGGCGAGGTGACCGAGGAGGAGGCACGGGCGGATGTGATCCACGCCATGACACGCGAGCGGCTCGAACGGGCGCGCGCGGCGATCGAGGCGTCGGTGGATCAGGACGGCCGTCCATTCCGGATCGTGCGTGTCCCGATGCCCGAGCCGCTCTATGACACGCTCGGCCCCGGCGACGGCGTTTACGAGTCACTGAAGAGAATGCAGTACACGAGCGGCGTGCCCTTTCCGAAGGGCTCGCCGGTGCGGATCATCGTGTCGACGAGCTACCTGAATTTCCTGGTCACGAACGGCGTGGTCCTCGTGCAGGTCTATTCCAAAGAGGGGAGGCCTTCACGCGTGAAAGAAAAAGACGCGGCCGCGCAACGGATCCTCGGGGAGGTGTTTCCCGGGCGGAAGATCGTCCCGATCGACGCCGAGGCCGTGAACCTCGGCGGCGGCGGCATTCATTGCATCACGCAGCAGGAGCCGCGCTGAGCGGCTACTCGCGCACCCACTTCACCCGGCCAAACCGCGCCGCCTTGTGAAAATTCCCCATCCCGAGGATCGGGGACCAGGCGACGCCGCCGTTGTTCTGCATCGCATAAAAATTCATCCGCCAGGCATCCCCGGGCGCGGGCGGTGAGGCTTTTGCCTTGGCGAACGATTTCCAGGGGATCCGCGCCTCCACGGTGTATCCCTCGTCCTTGTCCTCGTCCGCGTCGATCGTGCCGCGGAGGACGACCGCGCTCGTGAGCCCGGCGCTCCAGTCCTGGTGCCCGAAGGGACCTGCGTTTCCGCCCCGAGGACGATTGTAATCGTCGAACTGCGAGTCGAAGACCAGGTTCTGCGGGTTCACCTGGATCTCGTAATAGTCCTTGTTGTCGCCGTCGCCGTCGGGGTCGATCATGACCTCGACGGTGTCGCGCTCCCAGAGGTGCGGATCCAGCGCGTCCGTGGGAAAACCGCCGCGGATCGTCGTGTCTTTCACGTCGAAGGCGACGTAGAGGAACTGGTCGTCCCAGAGGAGACGCGCGTTGCCCTGCACCGGGATCCGCGGGTTTACCGCGCCGGACGCGACGTCGACGAAAGGACCCGTCTCCGTCGCCTTCGCCCACGCAGGCTCGTCGAGCTTGCCGTCGATCGTGATCGTCTCGCCGGACGAGATCGCCTTCACGGTGATCTCTTTGATCACGCGGCGCGGATCCTCACCGGGCGCGCTCTTCGCGCCCGTCCCGCCCGCTTGTTGTTCGGGTTTGCCGCCGCCCGGATCCCGCGAGCACGCGGCGAGGGCGAGCGCGCACGCGACGAAGACGAATCGACGCATGCGCGCTCCTTGTTACTTCCGGCCCTTCTTCCGCGCGTCGCGCTCGCGCTTGCGCTGCGACTTCTTCGCGTTTTTCTCGGCCTGGCTGAGGGTGCGCATCTTCGTCATGCTCGGCCCCTCGGCGCCGCCGCCCGGCATGCCCGGCATGCCCATCCCGGGGAAGCCCGGCATGCCCATGCCCGGGAAGCCCGGCATCCCCATCCCGGGGAAGCCGCCCGGCATGCCCGGCATGCCGCCCATGCCCGGGAAACCCGGCATGCCGCCGCCGCCCATGCCAGCCATGGCCTTCTGCATGTTCCGCATCTGGGCCATCTGCTTCATGCCGGGGATCTTGCCCATCATGCCCATGTTCTGGCCGAGGCCCGACATCATCTGCTTCATGAACAGGAACTTCTGCACGAGCTCCGCGACGGCCTCGGCGTTCGTGCCCGAGCCCTTCGCGATACGCTCGGCGCGCCGCGGCTCACGGATGAGCGCGTAAGGATCCCGCTTCTCGAAGCGCGTCATCGACTGGATGATCGCCTCGATCCGCACGAGCTCGCGGTCGTCGAGGTTCACGTCCTTCGGCAGGCCGCCGGGGAACATGCCGCCGAGCGGGAGCTTGTCGACGAGGTCCTTGAGCGACCCCATCTTCTGGATCATGCGGACCTGCTCGAGGAAGTCGTCGAGCGAGAAGTCGCCCTGGAGCAAGCGCTCGGCGTCCTTCTCGGCCTTCTTCTGATCAACGACCTGCTCGAAATCCTGCATGAGGCCAACGACGTCGCCCATGCCGAGGATGCGGCTCGCCATGCCGTCGGCGCGGAACTCCTCGAACTTGTCCGTCGTCTCGCCGACGCCGCTGAAGAGGACGGGCGCGCCCGTGACCTCCTTGATGCTGATCGCCGCGCCGCCGCGCGCATCACCGTCGAGCTTCGTGAGCACGACGCCGCTGATGCCGAGCCGCTCGTGGAACGAGCGCGCGGTCTTCACCGAGTCCTGGCCGATCATCGCGTCGACGACGAGGAAGATGTTCTCCGGCGCGACGCGCGATTTGATCTCCGCGAGCTCCTGCATGAGCTTCTCGTCGATCGCGAGGCGGCCCGCGGTGTCGTAGATGATGACGTCACGGCCGAGCTTCTTCGCCTCGGCCTCGGCGGCCGCGCAGATCTCGACGGGCGACTTGCCCGAGATGTTGAAGACGGGGATCTTGATCTGGTTGCCGAGCACCTTGAGCTGCTCGACGGCCGCCGGGCGCTGCATGTCGGCCGCGACGAGCATGGGCTTCTTGCCCTGCTTCGCGATGTGCCGCGCGAGCTTGGCGCAAGTGGTCGTTTTACCGGAGCCCTGGAGGCCGACCATCATGAGGCCGGTCGGGCGGCCCGACGCCCACACGATGGGCTCACCCTCGTGCGACATCATGGCTTCGAGCTCGTCGTGGCAGATCTTGACGAAGTGATCACTCGCCGAGACCTGCATGGTCTCGCCTTCGTGTTTCACCTTCGCCTCGAGCGTGCGGCCGACGGCCTTCTGCTTCACGCGGCTGAGGAAGGCCTTCACGACGCCGATCTCGACGTCGGCTTCGAGCAAGCTGAGCCTCACCTCGCGGAGCGCGGGCTCGATGTTGGACTCGGAGAGCTCCGTGAGCCCCGCGAGGCGGTTGCGGGCCTGACGAAAACCTCGGGCGAGCGTGTCGAACATACGGGGGCGCTCTTTAGCACGAGGCGCGCGCGTCCGTACCCCCTCGCGCGCGTTTTCCCTTGCCTGGTTCCCCAGACTCCGTCAGCGGCGGCGAAGGCGCAGCTCGGTCGCCGCTTTTTCGCAGGCCGGCATGGCCTCCTCGCTGCTCTTGCGGATCTTCTCCTCGGCCGCGGCGAGGTCGGCGAGCAGGGTCTTCGGCACCGGGCCCGCGCCGCCGAGCGCGCGCTTGACGGCCTCGGTGCCCTCCTTGCCCTCGCCAAGGAGGCGGTAGGCCTCGACGCAATTGTCCCGGGCACGCTGGGCCTCGGGGCTCGGAGCAGGCTTCGTTTCGAGCGCCGAGAGCAGGTTCTTCCGTCCGGCCAGGTCCTCGGCCGGCGCGTCGCGGAGGGCCTCGATCGCCGCGAGGAGCGCGCGCTCCTGCTCGGCTCCGGCAGACGTGCAGCCGAGGGCGGAGGCGAGGCCCAGGGCGAGGAGGGGCGGGCCTCGGCGGATCAATCCGCGCCCGCGCGCTTCGGCGCCGGGCCCATCTGGATGCGCTCGCCGATGTACGAGCCGACCATCGTGAAGAGCACGCCGATCACCGCGAGGATGACGTACATGAAGAGCGGCAGCGTCCGGACGGTCTGCGACTTCATGAGCTGAAAGACCGTGGGGATCGCGACGAGCAGCGTGGCGACGACCGGCTCGGCCACCGTCTTTCCCGGCGAGATCATGCCGAGCAGGATGCCCCCGACGAACCACACGGGCACCGCGATCATCATCCCGTAGCGGCCCTCGAAGTCGAAGGCGCTGACGACCATCGGCAAACCGACGACGATCGCCGCCGTGAGCACGGCCTGGACGAGCAGCGCGATGCCGGCCCATGCGACGCTGAAGCCGTCGCTGCCGCGCCGCCCTTCACCGCCTTCGTCACGGCCTCGGCCGAGATCCATCGACGCGCCGCACGAGACGCACCGGCCGCTCGGCGGGACGGGCGAGTTCGTCGCTCCGCAGGAGGGGCAGACGACGGAGGAGACCTTCTTCGCGGACGTTGCCACGCGCGTAGGCTAGAAAAGCGAGGGCAAGAGGGCAAGAGATCCCCCGCCCGGCCGCGAGGAACCGGACGGCAGGCAGCGGAAATCCGACGCGAGGACGAAGGAACCCGGACCGCCCGGCGATGTCCGTCGGTTATACTCGTGACCGGACACCGCTACCCGACCCCCACCGCCCTGCTCGTGCCCCGCGATCCGTCGCCCACCCTGACCGCGCCCCGCCCGCCGGCCCTCGACGCCGCGGGGTCGGATCCCGACCTCATCGCGCTGCCCGCGCCGCCGAAACGCGAGCGCACGGCGACGGTGGTGTTGATGGCGCTCACGACGCTCGCGGCCGCCTGGATGGCGTTCGTGCTGTCCGGAGAAGCACGTTACGCGCTCACGCCGGGCCAGCTCATGGAGGTGCCGGACCTCGCGACGCTCACGCCGGGCGCGGATCTGGAGAACCGCTACGTGCGCGCGACGGGCCTGCTCGGCACGACGGGGGCGATCCGCTACGGGCGCGCGGCGGAGGGGGACTCGTTCCGGCTCGCGCCCATCGCGGGCAACGAGAAGATCTGGGTGGAGATCCGCGTGCCCGAGGGCTTCGAGGGTCCCCGCTTCATGCCGCCGACGAGCTTCGCCGGCCGGCTCGTGCCGTTCCGCAAAGCAGGCCTGCGCCACGCGCGCCTGCCCGAATCCGTGCACGCGCAGACGAACAAGGCCGTGCCCGACGACGCCTGGGTGCTCATCGACGGGAGCTCGCCGCGCGCGTCGCGCTGGGCCGTCGCGCTGGTCGCGCTCTTCCTGGGGTTCGCCGCGTGGAACCTCGCGGGCATCGTGCGCGTGCTCGCGCGGGTGCGCGACGGCGAAGCGCGGTAGACGCGCGCGTCAGGGTGCGCCGAGGAAATCGAGCAGGATCGGGTTCACGACCTCGGGTCGTTCGAGGTGCACGAAGTGGCCCGCGCGCGGCACCGTGTGCACACGGATGCCCGCGAGGAAATGTCGCTCCTCCATGCCACGCGCGAGCTCGACGCCGATGCAGCCGTCGTCCTCGCCGTGGATGTGGATCGCGGGCACGGTCGTCTTCGTGAAGAGGAGGCGCCGTGCCTCGCCGAGGAGCACGCGCGACGAGAAGAACGCGCGGTAGTAGCCGATGACTTCGGACACGCGGGGAGCGATGCCTGCCTTGATGAGATCGAGGTCCTCGCGGGACGCGGTGTAGCCAGGAGACCAGTCGCGCCAGAGGCGATCGATGAGCGCGAAGTCGTTCTTCGCGAGGCCACGCTCGGCGACGCCGCGGAGCTGGAAGTAGGCGATGTACCAGGAGCGACGAAGCTGCGCGGGCTGCGCGAGCCTCGGCAACGTGGCGCGGAGGTGCGGCACGGCGATCGTGACGAGATGGGAGAAGCGCGCGGGCGCGAGCGCGGTCGCGGCGTAGGCGGCGACGGCGCCCCAGTCGTGGCCGACGAGGCGCACGGGCGAGCCGGGCGAGAGCCGATCCGCGAGCGCGCAGAGGTCGCGGCCGAGGGCTTCGGCATCGTAACGACGGCTCTTCGGGATGCCGCTCGGCGCGTAGCCGCGCATCGTCGGGCACGCGACGCGGAAGCCTCGCGCGATGAGTGGATCGATCTGAGCACGAAACGAGCGCGCGTCGTCGGGGAAGCCGTGCGCGCAAAGGACGAGGGGCCCGTCGCCGTGCACGGTGCACGAGAGCTCGACATCGCCGAGGTCGATCGTCTTCGTCACGAGCGTCTTCGTCGCCGCCATGGCGAGAGGCTACACGAGGCGCGCGTGACGGGGGGCGAACCGCGCGACGTGCGTCCGCGTGCTAGCGATCAGGGATGAAGCTCGAGCTCGGCATTCCGGTCTGGCTGCTCTGCGGGATCCTCGGCGCTTGGATCGCCACGACGAAGGGTCGCGGCGGTTGCTTCTGGTTCCTCACGTGCGCGGTGCTCGGCCCGATTGGGCTCGTCTTCGCGGCCGTCGTTTCGAAGCGAACGCAGAAGGACTGACGACGGACGCGTACGTCCCGCTCGACTCGCATCGACGTGTCCGGACGCGCGTGCACACGCTCTGGTCGTGGGCGAATAGACGGGGGCAAAATCGGCGCACGCCGGGACGCGCGGGACGAACGCGCGCGAACCGCCGAAGACGGCTTCGATCGTCTCGGGGCGGATGCGGCTCCCAAGCGAGACGATTCGTGGAGAACACGCGCCGCGTGGTCCGAGAATTCCCCGCATGTGCCTCTGCGCGTTCACGCGGGCTGGATGCGCGAGGCCCGAAAGGCCCACGGCCGCTGCCTTGCATTGCGACGTGAGCGAGCGCTTCGACGACGAGCGGACGGCTCGTCGCGAGGCGTCTTCCCCACGCGCGGCGCGAACCGAGCGAGGGCGGCACGCGAGACAAGGAGAGGTATCTCGATGAAGAACTCGATCAAGCTCCTCCTGGCTGCGACGATCGCCACGAGCGCACCCTTCCTGAGCATCGACGAGGCATCGGCGAACGGCGGACGCTACGACGGAAGTCCGCGCTTCGGCGACGTCGACGCCAAGCTCCTCGACAACGGCGATCTGCGGTTCGGCTTCGAGCAGTCGAACATCCGCCGGCAGAACATCCGTTACTCGCTCGACGCCGACCTCCAGGCCACGTACCGATGCAAGGATCGACGCGGGCAGTACGCGGGCGATCCGATCGTCGTGCGCGACTCGTGGAAGGATGCGAAGAGCTTCCAGGCGAACCGGCAGGGCCGCGTCAACGGGGAGTTCATCATGCCGCGCGATCGGTTCCGCGGCGCCGACGCTTGCCGCGGCAGCGGCTACCAGCCGGAGCTCACGCGGGTGACGCTCATGAACGCGCGTCTGCTCGACGAGACGAACAACATCCCCTACTCGCGCGACCGCGTGACCTGCGACGCGCACGGCGCCAAGGACCGCGGCGACTACGGCACGCAGTACGGCGGCGGGGGCGACGTCCAGTACGGCGGCGGGGGCGACACTCAGTACGGTGGCAGGGGCGACGTCCAGTACGGTGGCGACAGCCAGTACGGCGGCGACAGCCAGTACGGCGGCGACAGCCAGTACGGCGGCGACAGCCAGTACGGCGGCGACAGCCAGTACGGCGGCGACAGCCAGTACGGCGGCGACAGCCAGTACGGCGGCGGCAACGATCAGTACGACGATCAGTACGACGCCGGTGCGGGCGACAGCCAGTACGTCCCTAGCAAGGGCGGAAGCCAGTACGTCCCCAGCAAGGGCGGAAGCCAGTACGTCCCTAGCAAGGGCGGAAGCCAGTACGTCCCCAGCAAGGGCGGAAGCCAGTACGTCCCTAGCAAGGGCAACTGAGCATCGCGATCGTCGGCTCCTCCTCCCGATCCCGGGTTTCGGTTCCCCGGGATCGGGGTTTTCTTTTCGAAGCGCGTGATCACCACGAGCCGTCGCGGAGCGGCTCGGCGCCGAAGAGCTCGGCGAGCACCTTGCGGTACTGATCGGCGAGCCGCACGAGGTCGTGGAAGACCGCGGCGACGTCGTGCTCGCTCGCGAACGCGCTCACGGGCTCGAAGAAGGAGAGGACGACGACGTCCCCCGCGAGCGACAGACGACACACGCCCGACGTCTGGTCGTTCGCCGTGAGAAGGAGTCGGTAAAACGGCTCGTGGTTCGCCGAGGGCAAACGCACGAGCGGCACGCGCAGGATCACCTGCAAGCCTGCGCTGTCGAGGCGCACGGTGACCTCGGAGGGCGTCGCGTCTCCGCCGAGCGCGCGGTGCTGGATGCGCCACGCCCGTGGCCCCACGCGCGCCTTGTTCGCGACGATCCCCAGCGCAGCGAGCGCATCACGCACGACGCGCTCGGCCCCGGGGGATTCGCTCTCGTAAGCGTGCGGCAGGAGGATCCCGCACGACTCGCAACGATCGTTGTCCGCGGAGAACGCCTCGGTGCAGCCGGGGCAGCGATGGATGAGCGTGCGCTCGCCGAGCCCTTCGGCCGGCACGTCGAGCGCGCGGAGGTCGCGCGAGAGGAGCCCGACGGGCAGGACACATCGCGATCGATCGAGCGGATCCCGGCCGCTCCGCCGCGCCGTCGTGATCACGCCGATCACGCGCCCCGCCGCGTCGATCACGGGCGAGCCGCCACGACCTGCACGCACGCCGAGATCCGGATCGAGCGCCGCGAGCTCGCCGCCGCGCCCCTCGGCACACACGACGGCCATCGCCGTCACGAGCGTGTCGCCGGGCGCCGCGATCAGCGTCGTGACGGCCTCGCCGAGCCGCGGCAACGGATCGGCGCGGAGCGGCAGCGGCACCACGCCGAGCGCTTCGAGCGGGAGCACGAACGCGAGATCTCGCTCGGCATCCACGGCGACGACGCGCCCCGCCGCGCGCCTGCCCTCCTCTGTCGAGAGCGTCACCTCGGCCTGGAACCCGACCGTGCGCCAGCTCGTCACGATCACGCCGTTGCCGAGCGCGACCCATCCCGTGCCGCTCGACGTCCCCGAGGTCACCGTCACGACACCACGACGCGCGACGCCGAGCACGCTCTCCTCCGCGCCGCCGTGCTGCATGAGTTCCCCGAGCGACGAGGCGATACGCGAGCTCATCCGGACGCGATCCTCTTCAGCGCCGTCATCATCAGATCGAGCGCCGCCTGCTTGGGCACGTCGCGGAGCGCGTGCGCCACGATTTCCTTCAGACGCTGCGACGTCTGCGCCGGCAAGCGCGTGCGCGAGAGCAGCTCCGTCAGCGCGCCGAGCGCGAGAAAGTGGCGGAGCGTCGCGTCCTGGGGCGCGAGCTCGATCTCCTCGACGTACCGCGCGAGGTGCTCGCGCGCTTGCGCCGCCGTCGCGAGCGGCTCGACGATGACCGCGCGCTCCTTCGGGAGCTGCGCGCGCACCGCGACGATCCGCTCCATCGCGAGCAGCGCGGGCTCGGCCATCGGGATCGGCGAGGAAGGACGCT
This sequence comes from Polyangium fumosum, assembly GCF_005144585.1. Lineage (GTDB taxonomy): Bacteria > Myxococcota_A > Polyangia > Polyangiales > Polyangiaceae > Polyangium > Polyangium fumosum. Next base: position 139,780 of record NZ_SSMQ01000024.1, read on the forward strand.
TGCCGGGGGGCGAAGCGCTCGGCCAGATCGCCCGCGTCACGCTCGACGCGTTCCGGTAGAGGTACGAGACCGCGTCGGGCACGGCCTCGCCGAACTCGTAGATCGCGCGGTACACCGCGGCCCGCACGAGCAGGAGCATCGTCGCGGGCCGCTCCTCGTAGCTCAGCGCCGTCGCGAGCGCCTGCGCCTGGTGCAAGAGCTCGCAGAGTTTGTCCGCGGGCGTGAGCGCCCGGCGCGCGGCTGCGTCGTCGAGGTCCGGCGAGCCGGGACGTGTCACGCCATCGACCGCGGGCATCCCCGGCACGGTGCGCCGACGCGCGACGGGCGCCGCGAACGGGAGCGGCGTCGTGAGCGACGGGATCGCCCCGAGGCGCGCGGTTTCCGGCGGCGGCTCGCGGTCCGGCGCAGGCGGCGCGGCGAACGCGGACGTCTGCGGAACCCCGAGCCGCGCTGTCTGCGGCACGTTCTCGGGAGGCGCGAGCACCGGCGGCACCCCGTCCTCGCCGCGCCACGTATCGGAGAGGCGGAACGGCGCGAGCACCGGCGGCAGCTCCTCCTCCGCGGCGGGCCCGCGCGACGGCTCGTTCGCGAAGGCCGGCGCGAGGATCGGCGGCAGATCGTCGTCCGGCGGCGTCGTGTTGTCCGCGGGCCGCAGCGTCGAGGGCGGCGGCGGCACGACCGATCGTCGCTGCGGCGCCGGTTGCAGCGTCGACAGCGTTCGTTTCCTCCCGAGCGACTCCCACCCGCCGCCTCCGCGCGCGTCTCCGTGCGCCGCGGTGCGCGCGTCGAACGACGCCACGAAGATCTCCGCGTACCGCTCCGACGTCGACATCATCTCGCGTATCACGTGCCGCACGAGCGGCGGCGACGCCGCGCCGAGCTGCGTGACGAAGCGCAGGAGGAGCAGATCGTCCCGCAGGCACACGCGCGACGTCATCGCCTCCGCGTCGCAGAGCTCGAGCGAGAGCCGCATCGCGGGGACACGCTGGCTGCGCGGCAGGCGCGCCACCGGCGACTCCACGATCAGATGCATCGACTGCATGTCGAGCGACAGGAACACGCTCGACTCCTTGCCGATGAGCGCCCAGCCCGGCCCCTCGGGCAGGTTCACCGCGCGCGCCGTCAGATTCGTTTCTGTACCAACGACCAGGCCGAGCGCCCGCGCGTACTCGCCGCGCCGGAACGCCTCGGTCGCTCTCTCCAGCCCCGAAGGATCCAGCGACGCGTGCCCGCGCGGCACGAACCTTCGCATCGAGTCTTCGAGCGCCAGCGGAGCGCGGTACTCCCCGCAGGCGTCGCAGCGTGGCCCGTGGACGGGCCATCCGCACACCGTGCAGAACTCCCGGGCCGTTCGGCTCGCGGCTCCCACCGCGCAGAGGATAAAGCGAACGCGGCCCGACGCGGGCACAATGTGCGCGCGCCGTGATCCGCGCCGCCTTTTCCGGGGCCGTTCGCTCCGATCAGATCAGGGGGTTCAGGTGCAGGGGAGACCGCGTTTCCCGCAGATCCACCTGGATTCGTCGCACGAAATGCGCCGCGAAGGCGGCCCAGGTCACGAACGTCACCACCCCGCTCACGAGCCCCGCGTTCCGGCCAAAGCCGATCGTCGTCGTGGCGAGGCCGCCGAGCAGGACAAACGCCGAGGCCACGAGCGCGAGCGGCAAGAACCATCGCAGCGCGATCCGCGACCGCTCCTCCGCGCAGAGCCGCGGCAGCGCCCAGCGCAGCCACACCACCGTCAGCACGAGGCCCCAGCTCTTCAGCAAGAACAAGAGCGCGCCCACGATCTTCAGCGCGCCCGCGCTCTCCTGCGTCGCGCCCGCCACGCCCGGCAGTTGCCAGCCGCCGAGGAAGATCGCGCTCGCGATCCCGCAGGCCACGAACACGTGCGCCCACTCCCCGAAGTAGAACAGAAGCTGCCGCGCGCCGATCTTGGCCGGTGGCGCGAGCTCGTCTCCGTTCGCCTCGGCCTCCCGCAGCGCGCCCGACGCGCGCCCATCGGCCGTGATCATCGACGTCACGTACGCGAGAAACAACACGAACGTCGCCGGGTTTCGGAACACGAACCAGTGCCAGGGCCACCCACCCGCGTCGAACGGCGAGCCTCCCTGCCCGCCCTGCGCCGCGACGATGTCTTCGAGCCGAAGGGATCCCGTGCTCGACACGACGCACACGATCGCCACCAAGGCCGGCAGCTCCTGCAGGAACACGCGTCCTGCACCGCGCAGACCTCGCAGCACGGACCACGCCTGCCCCGCGAGCGATCCCCCCGTCACGAACCCGAGCCCGAGCAGCGCCAAGAGCGCGAGCAGGAAGAGCATCCCCACGTCGAGGTCCGCGCCCACGAGCCGCTGCGAGAACGGCATCACCACGAACGTCGCCGAGATCGCCGCGAACGCGAGCACCGGGGCGAGCTTCGACAGGATCGGATCGGCGTCCGGCGGCGCGATCGCCGAGGCCACCTCGCGATGCACCTCGGAGGCGAGCCGCGCGACCGGCGAACGCGCGAGCGCCTTCTTCCCGTTCCGTTGCGCGGCGAGCCGCGACGCCACGCGCCGCACGAGCCACGCCACGAGCGCGCCGAGCGGCGTCGCGAACACGAGCAACGTCGCCGCAGACAAACCCAGCACGATCGCCGCGCCGAGCAGGTCCGACGGCGCACTCGCGTGGAAGCCCTCGATCGAGATCGGCAGGACCCGCGGCTCTTCGGCGCCGCGCCGCACGGTCGCGAGCGGCGCGCGCTCCTCGCCGCTCGGGATCACGTCGGCCACGCTCGTCACCTTCATGCCCTCGAAGCTCGTGATCACGTCGCCGCCCTCGATCCGCGCCGCGGCCGCGGGGCTGTCCGGACGAACCGCCGCCACCACGATCCCGCTCGACGTGGGCGCGTCCGGAGACACGGTGATCCCCAGGAAATCGAGCGCCCGTTGCCCGTCGCGCTCGCGGGCCAGCGCGATCGCGCGCCGCGGCGCCTTCGGCCGCACGTCGATCGTCACGTCCTTGACCGACCCCGTCACCGGCAGCGCGCCTTCGGCCTTCGTCTCCAGCGTCACCGTCACGTTCCCGTGGAATGTCGTGTGCGCCGCGTCGTCGCCCTGCCCGCAGAACCGCGCCACGAGCGCCTCGCTCACGGCGGCGCTCACCTTGTCGGTCGAGATCCTCGCCTTGTCGACGACGATCGTCTGCCCTTCGATCGGCGCTTCTCCGGGCCGCTTCAACGTCCCGCGAAACGTGATCGTCGCCTCGCGCGCCTCTCCCGTCGGCAGGTTCGTCCCGAGCACCTCCAGCCGATCGCCCGACTCGAGCTCACGCGGCGCCACGTCGACCACCCGCAGGAGGTCGGGCGCGGTGTCGTTCACGTTACAGCCGATCGCCAAGAGGCAGGCGAGGGCGAGCGTGATCCTTCCATGTCCGGGCATGGCCCGGGCTTATCCATCGCGCCGCGGCAAAGGGCCAAGTTGAGGGCGAACCGGCAGGAAATACCGGGCGTTGTCGAGCTCGTTCACGCCCACGTAGAGCTCCGCCTCGAAGACCTCCTTGAGGCGCCGGTACGTCATCACCTCCTCGATCGTCCCGTGCGCCACGAGCCTGCCGGCCTTCAAGAGCGCGATCCGATCCGCGTACTGCGCCGCCGCGTTCAGGTCGTGCAGCACCATCACGCATGCGAGCCCTCGATCCCGCACCTCGCGCCACACGAGCTCCGACAGCGCCAGAAAGTGCCGCACGTCGAGGTGCGCCGTCGCCTCGTCGAGGAGCAGCACCGGCGCCTCCTGCGCGAGCGCCCGCGCGATCGCGACCCGTTGCTGCTCGCCGCCCGACAGCTCCGACACGCGCCGATCCGCCAGCGCTTCGAGCTCGCACGCGGCGATCGCCCTCGCCACGGCCTCTTCATCGTGCCTCGACGCGCGCATCCATGCGCCCTGGTACGGCGCGCGGCCCATCATCACGATCTCGCGCACCACGAAGCCCACCGCCGGCTCCGACGACTGCGGCACGAGCGCGATCTTCTTCGCGATCTCCCGACGCTCCAGGCGCGCGAGTGGCTCGCCGAGAACGTGTACCTCTCCACGCTGGGGCTGAAGCGCGCCCGAGATCACCTTCACGAGCGTCGACTTCCCGGCCCCGTTCGGCCCGAGGATCGCGCAAATCTCGCCTTTTCGCACGGAAAGGTCGATGTTCTCGAGCGCCGCGCCTCCCGATGCGTAGCGAACCGACACCCCGGATAGTTCGATGGCATTCATGGCATCCGCGACATTTCCGGCCCTCGGACGATTCACGCTGTCATCAGCTTGCACATATGAGTTACAGGTGGTCCAATTCAGTCGAGGCGCGAAGGGGAGATCATGGATACGGTGAAGGAGACCTCGGGGGCCAGTGCGACGCCGCGGCGCGTCATCAAGCGGTACTCCAACCGTAAGTTGTACGATACCAAGGACAGCCGCTACGTGACCCTCCAGCAGATCGGGGAGATGGTCCGTGCGGGCGAAGAGGTCCAGATCATCGACAACGCGACCAAGGAGGACAAAACCGAGGTCACGCTGGCGCTCATCATCTCGGAGGACCTCAAGTCCCAGCCGCGAAGCGTGCCCCTCGGGACGCTGCGGGACCTGATCCAGGAGCGCGGCGAGCGCCTGCTCAACACGCTCCGCGAGGGCCCGATCGGTCGGCTCATCCCGGGCGGCGGAACCGAAGACGTCCCCGCGGAGGCGGCCGCGCCGGCCATCCCGGACAAACCCCCCACGCAACCACCGCCGGCGCCTGCCGCCGCCGCTGCTCCGGCCGAGGCGGACAAACCCGCCGCCTCCCATGGCGCGAAGGCGCGTCTGTCCGAGATCGTCGAGAGCTCAAAGCAGACCCTCGACCAGTGGCAGCACGCCGTGGACGAGCGGATCCGTCACATCCTGCCCGGCGTCGGCCTCTTCCGCGACCTTCAGGCCGACGTTCACCGCCTCTCGCAGCGCGTCGAGGAGCTCGAAGCCATCGTGCGCAAGCTCGGTGGTGAGCCGACCAACACGCCCGAGACACCCGAGAAGCCTGAGACCTCGACCGAGGAATAGTCGGGGGGGTGCTCCTGTTGGGAGACCGCGATGGCATTTTTCTTCAGTAAAAAGCCAGCTTCGGTCGCCCAGGACCTGAGCTTCTCCGGCGCTGGGGACGGCGCGCCGGGGGTCGACAATTTCGAGGTGGAGCTGCTTGGCCACCTCGACACGCTGTATGCGGTGAGCTGCCGCATGACACGGAGCACGACCGAGGCCGAGGATCTCGTCCAGGACACGGTCGTGAAGGCCATGCGTGCCCGCGACCAGTTCGAGCCGGGCACGAACCTTAAGGCCTGGTTGCTTCGTATCCTCACGAACACCTTCATCAACCGCTACCGGCGTGGCGGACTCGAGCGCGACATCCTGGAAGGTCCGGATGTCGAGTCGCTGACCGACGGATGGATCGGCGCGACGACGATGCGCGGCATGCGGGATCCCGAGACGGCGGCCCTCGCGCCGCTGGTCGAGGCCGAGGTGCAGCGCGCGCTCGACGATCTGCCGCCGGAGTTCCGCGTCGCGGTCGTGCTCTCGGACATCGAAGAGCTCTCCTACAAGGAGATCGCCGAGGCGATGGGCACGCCGATCGGCACGGTGATGTCGCGGCTGCACCGCGGCCGGAAGCTCTTGCAGAAGACGTTGCGCGACCATGCTGTCGCCCTGGGCATCGTGAGCGAGGGTTCTTCGAACAAGGCCGACCAGGCCCCGACGGACCTCGCGGCGTACCGGAAGCGGAAGCGGAGTGCTGCGGTATGAATGGGCTCAAGGTGATGACCGACGAGTGCTCGTTGTTCTCGCGTTGCACGTCGGCGTACGTGGACGGCGAGCTCGATCCAGGACACGCGGTCGACATGGAGGCGCACGTCCTTCATTGCGGCACGTGCTCCGAGCGCGTGACGTTCTTGCGGGTGATGCGCGCGAGCATGAAGCGCACGGCCGCGAAGCGTGTCCCCGACGCGATGCGCGCGCGCATCCACGCCGCGATGCTCGCCGAGAAGCGTCGCGTGAAAGAGGCCGATCGCGAGGTCCACTCCGCGAAGCTCGTGAGCTGGAAATACGCGGCGACGCTCGCGGCTGCGGCTGGCGTCGCGCTCACGGTGGCGGCCGCGAAAAACCAGAAGGACGTGGTGGTCACGCCGGAACTCGCGCGGATCGGCGCGACGACGGAAATGGCTGCGGCTGGCATGGACTCGCTGCTCGACGATCTCGTCGCGCTCCACGCGCATCCCTTGCCGCCCGAGACGACGAACCCCGAAGAGCTCGTCCGTTTCGACCCGCTCGTCGGCGTGCCCGTGCGTCGGCCTGCGTTCCAGCCCTTCGTGGCGAGCTTCAACGGCGCGCGCGTGCACGCGATGCGTGATCAACGTGCGGCGCTCCTGCAGTACACGGTCGAGGGCAAACACCGCGTCACGGTGTACGTCTTCGATCCGCGCGCCGTGCCGATGATGCGCGTCACGCGGCTCGAACCACGCGTCGTGCGGGAGCGTCCCGTCTACGTGGGCAAACTCCGCGGCTACTCGGTTGCGGCGGTCGAGAAGAGCGGCGTCGGTTACGCGCTCGCGACGGACTTCGACGACGAACGCAGCGCGCAGCTCGTCCTCGCCGCCACGCAGCAGTAACAGCCGCTCGACGCTCGGGGGTACGCTCAGACAAACCGAGCGACGCCCCCAGCCCCCCGAGGGGTTCGCGGGAACGAACCCGACGACCCCCTCCTCGTCCCCGACAAACCCTTCCTACTGCACGAGCCCCGCGCCGCCCTTGCGCGGATCGGCGCCGACGGTGAGCACCCGCGCGCCGTCCGGGCCCTCCTGGATCGACACGGCCTGCACCGCGGAGAAGTTCGGCTTGCTCGTGTCCACGACCTCGCCGCGCTTCTCCAGGTCTTGCAGCACCTCCGTCCCGATCGCCGCGTCGATGAACAACCCGCCCGTCGGCGGCGTCTCGAAGCGCGGCGCGGCCACGGCCTTGTCGACCGGCATGCCGAACACGAGGTGCGACAGGAGCACCTGCGTCGTGCCCGTCGCGATGCGCGTCCCGCCCGACCCGCCGAACGCGAGCACGGGCTTGCCGTCCTTCGTCACGATCGTCGGCGTCATGCTCGACGTCGGCCGCGCCCCGCCGCGCGGATAGTTCGGCCCCTTCGACATGCCGAACAGCTTCTCCACGCGCTCGGCCGTGAAGTCCGCGAGCTCGTCGTTCAGCAAGAACCCGCCTTCCGTCACGAGCTGCGCGCCGAACATGTTGTTCACCGTGGTCGTGATCGACGCGACGTTCCCCTCGGCGTCCACGGTCACGATGTGCGTCGTACCCGCGTCGGTCACCGGGAAGTTCTCGGCCTTCGTCGTCGACGTCATCGAGATCCTCGCGCGCCGCGCCTTCATCCGCTCGGGGCTCACGAGCTTCGCCACGTCCATCTTCACGAACGCGGGATCCCCGAGCAGCCGCACCCGATCCGCGACCGCGCCGCGCATCGTCTCGGCGAGCAGGTGCGTGTACGCCCCCGTGTTGTGCCCGAGCGCCGCGAGATCCGCCTTCGAGTGCATGTGGAGCGTCTCCAGCATCATCACGCCGCCGGCCGAGGGCGGCGGCATCGTGACGACCTCGTAGCCCTCCCACTGCGTCCGCAGCGGCTCTCGATCGAGCACCTTGTAGTCCTCGAGATCCTTCTTCGTCATGCGGCACTTGCCGGCCCGCGCCGTGGCCAGGATATCGGCCGCGATCGCCCCCTCGTAAAACGCCTTCTTCCCCTCGGCGCCGATCCTCCGCAGCGTCGCGGCGAGCGCCGGGTTCTTCACCATCTCGCCCGCCGGCACGATCGCGCCGGCCTTCGCGAAGAGCCCGTACCGCGGCGACGAGAGCAGCCACTTCTCGTTCCACTTCAGCGCGCGGGTCATGTGCGCGCTCACGGGAAAACCTTTCTCTGCCGCGTCCGCCGCGCCGCGCACGAGATCGGCCATCGCGAGCTTGCCCCAGCGCGCGTGCATCTCCGCGATCCCCGCGACTTCGCCGGGCACGCCCGTCATCACGCCGCGGTGGTCCTCGGGCACCGGCCGCTTCGTGAGCTCCGTCGGCACGAGGTCCTTCGGCGCGGTCTCCCGGAAATCGAGGATCCGGATCTCCTTCGTCTTCGCGTCGTACACCGTCGCGAACCCGCCCCCGCCGAGCCCGCTCGACACGGGATGCACGACGCCGATCGCCAGCGCCCCCGCGATCGCCGCGTCCACGGCGCTCCCGCCGCGGGCGAGCACATCCATCGCGATCGCCGACGCCGTCGCGTTCTCCGTCGCCACGGCGTACTTGTGCTTCGTCGGCGCAGCGGGCGCGGCCAGCGCGGGCGCCTGCGCGGTTCCTTGCGGGATCAGGTTCGCGGGCGGCGCGGCGGGCGTGGGCGCGGCGGGCGGCGCCTTCGCCGTGGCCTCGTCCGGCGAGCGCGCGGCCGGCGCGCTGCAACCCGATCCGGGCAAGGCGACCAGCAGCGCGAGGGCGGCGGCAAACGATGCCGTCGAGAGGGCACGGAGAGTTCGCATGGCACAGCTCCATCTGCGCGGGCGCCCCGCGCGTGCGCTAGGATGCCCCGGCCGTGCCGCGGGGATCAACCGTGGCCGGAGAAAGCCCTCGATCCCCGACGGGAGAGCCAAACCATGCGCTTCGTGTTCGTGATGGACCCCCTGACCCGCGTGACGCACGACAAGGACACCACCTTCGCGTTCATCCGCGCGGCGCAGGCGCGTGGTCATCAGAGCTTCCACTGCTTGCCGCAGGACCTCTACGTCTCGCAGGGTTTTCCGTTTGCCACGGCGCACCGTGTCGAGATTCTCCCCGATCCGCCTTACATTACGCTCCGCCGGGACGAAGGCGCGCAACGCCTGCCGCTGCACGACGTCGAGGCCGTCTTCATCCGCAAGGATCCGCCCTTCGACCAGGCCTACCTCTACGCGACGCTCATGCTCGAGCCCGCGCGCGGCAAGACGCTCATCATCAACGATCCGCGCGGCCTGCGGGACGCCAACGAGAAGCTCTACGCGCTCGGCTTCTCCGAGTGGACGCCGAAGACGCTCGTCACGGCCGATCGCGACATGATCCACGACTTCGTCCGCGACGTCGGCGGAAAGGCCGTCATCAAGCCGCTCGACGGCGCCGGCGGCTGGGGCGTCATGATGCTCCGCTCGGACGACAAGAACGCCCGCGCCATCGCCGACATGCTCACCGGCGAGGGCCAGCGGCTCGCCATGGTGCAGGAGTTTCTCCCGGCTGTGTCCCAGGGCGACAAACGTATCCTCCTGCTCGACGGCGAGCCCCTCGGCGCGATCCTCCGCGTCCCGCGCAGCGACGAGATCCGCTCGAACATCCACGTCGGCGGCAGCGTCGTCCCGACCGAACTCACGCCGCGCGAGCGCGAGATCGTCCGCTCGGTCGGCGCGCGCCTCAAGGCCGACGGCCTTTACTTCGTGGGCCTCGATGTCATCGGCGAACACCTCACCGAGGTGAACGTCACGAGCCCGACCGGCATCCAGGAGCTCAGCCGCTTCACCGGCCAGGACCAGTCGGCCCGCGTCATCGAGTGGGCCGAAAAAAACGCCCGTTTGCGTTAGTCCCGAGGGGGACGCCTCGCGTCCCCCTCTCGGCCAGGCAAAGCCCGGCCGATTCACCCCCTCGAGGCGAGCTCGGCAGGCGAGCTCGCAAAGCGCCGAGCGGCGCTCTCCCGTCTCCCCCCAAAATTTGGCCCGCGCGGCTCCCCTCGACCAGGGTTCGTGCATGGCCCCGCCCGCCCACGCTTGCGCCGTCTGCGCCGCCGAGGCCTCGGCGACGACTTCGCTCGTCCGCGTCTACATCGAGGGACGCACGCTCCACCTCTGCCGCAGCCACGCGGCCACCGTCGTCGCTGCGCGCCCGGAGACCTTCGAAGAACTCCGCGCGCTCTTCGTCGGCGTCACCATCCGCGCCGGCAGCGGCATCGAACGCAGGTCGCCCATTCCGCGCCGCTGGGGCGAGGATCGGCGCGCCTTCCCGCCGCGCCCCGAAGGCCGCCGCGCCTCGAATGGCCGCCGCGCCACCGATCCCCACGACTGACCCCGCGCCTTACACGACACACATGCTGCACGCCCGGCGCATCGCCCTCGCCCTCGGCTCGAACCTCGGCGACCGTGCCGCCACGATCGAATGCGCCATCGCCGACCTGCGCGACACGCCGGGGTTTGTCGTGGTCGACTGTTCGCCGCTCTACGTCACGCCGCCGGCGGGCGGACCTCCTCAAGGGGATTACTTGAATGGCGCCGTCCTCGTCTCGACGGCCTTGCCTGCGCGTGACGTCCTCGCGCGGACGCAGGCCATCGAGCGCTCGCTCGGCCGCGTCCGGCCGGATCCCGTCCGCTGGGGGCCTCGCACGATCGACATCGACATCCTCTGGATTGAGGGGGAATGCATCGACGAGCCTGGCCTCGAAGTCCCGCATCCGCGCCTCGAAGGCCGCGTCTTCGCGCTCCGCCCGCTCCTCGACGTCGCCCCCGACGCGACGCACCCGCGCACGGGGAAACGTTACGACGAGCTCCCTGCGGCGCACTTGCCAATGATGCGTGCATAAGACGCACGGAAGCGTCCTCGACATAGCCGCGGGGAGCGGGTATGGTCGCGTCATGCATAAGCTTCGTGTTTCCTTGGTTGGGCTTTTTCTTTTGGGCGCCGCGCAGGTCCTCGCCGCGTGCGGCAGTGACGTCACGAATAACGGGCAAGGTGGCGCGGGCGCGGGCGGCAGCGGCGGCACGGGCGGCGCGGCGCCGGGCGATGCCAGGCAGGTGTGCATGGATTACTGCCACGTCGGCGAGGTCAACAACTGCGGCATGCAGCTCGGCGATTGCAACGCGTTTTGCGACGAGGCCTTCGCCGACATCCCCCCCGAATGCGAGGACCAATTCGGCGCGCTCTTCGCGTGTTACATCCCCGCCGCGAAGGATTGTCCGAACGACCCTCCGCCCGAGTGCAACGACGAGCAGGAGGCCGCGCTGATGTGCCAGATGGCGAACGGCTGCCTCGAAGCAGAATGCTTCGCCGGCGCCGGTCCGAACGGCGAATCGAGCTGCGGCTGCTCCTCGACCTGCAAGGGTGAGCCCTACTCGACGAGCTGCGAGACCCCCGCAAACGGCGGAATGACGACGTGTACGTGCACCACGGGCGACGCGGTCGTCGGCACCTGCACGAACCCCGACGCCGAGACGTGCGGCCCGCAGACGAGCTGCTGCGCCGAGCTCTTCAACCTCTGAGCATCAGCCCACTTCGGGCTCGGGCGGCATCACCTTTTCCACGAAATACCTGAGCACGTCGAGCGGGGTGATGATCCCGACGAGCCGTCCGCTCCGCACCACCGGCAAATGGTGGATCTGCCCCGTGCGGAGGATGGCCATCACCTCGTCCGTCGTGGCGAACTCGTCCACGACGATCGGCGGATGGCTCATCACGTCGCGCGCCGCGGCCCCGGGCGTCTGCCCTTGCAGCAGCGTCGCCATCAGATCCGTCTCGCTCACGAATCCGACCACGCGCTCGTGCTCGTCGACGACCGGGACGCCGCCGATCCGCGCGTCCACGAGCAGGCGTGCGATCTCTTCGAGCGGCGTCCCGAGCGAGACGGCGTCGGCGTGATGCGTCATGATGTGGCGCGCGTGTCCCTTCATGGCCGGGGGTAGAATGGAGCCTCGCGCCCGCCCTGTCCACCCCTCGCGCGCGTCCGTCCCCGCAGGCTGAATTTTTGGTTCAAACGAGGCGGGTTCGTCCGCGCGACTTGAGCGCCGCCACGACCTCTTTCACGTCCTGCGCCCGCGCCCGCGGCACCACGAGCAAGGCGTCGTCGGTCTCCACCACCACGAGGTCCTCCACGCCGACGAGCGCAATCACGCGTTTGCCCTCCTCCGCCCCGGTGCGCAGATCGAGCACCAGGTTCCGCCGCGCGTCGACGAACAGCGCGCTCTGGGGTGCAGCATTCTGCTGCGCGTCCTTCTCGGCGAGGTCGAACGCGGTCTGAAAACTCCCCACGTCGCTCCAGCCGAAATCGCCGGGCACGACCGCGAAATGGTCGATGTGGTCCATCACGCCGTGATCGATGCTGATCGAAGGCAACGTCGGGAAGATCTTGTCGAGCGCGGCTTGCTCCTCCCCCTCCTCGGCGGCGCGGTCGATCGCGTCGAGCCCCTCGGCGAGGGCGGGCATGTGCGCGCGGATGGCGTCCACCATGTCGCGCACCCGGAAGAAGAACATCCCCGCGTTCCAGAGGTGCTTACCGCCGGCCACGAAGGCTTCCGCGCGTGCAGCGTCCGGCTTTTCGACGAATCGCGTAGCCGGAAGCGCCTCCACGCCGCGCGCTTCTCCTTCGAGCTCGATGTATCCATACCCCGTCTCCGCGTGCGTGGGCTTGATTCCGATCGTCGTGATCGTCCCGCGCGCGGCGGAGGCCACGGCGCGCTCCAGCGCGAACCGGAAGCCCGCGACGTCGCGCACGTGGTGGTCACTCGGCAGCACCATCAGCACCGCGTCCGGGTTCGTCCGGGCAATGTGAAAGCTCGCCCAACCAATACAAGGCGCCGTGTTCCGCGCGGCGGGCTCGACGAGCGTGTTCTCGGCGTAGAGCTCCGGCAGCGCCTCGGCCGTCTGCTCCACGAGGTGCTTGCCCGTCGCCACGAAAAGCCGCTCCCAGCCGACGAGCGGCGTGATTCGCTCCGCCGTCTGCCGGATCAGCGGAGACTTCCCGACCAGGGGCAAAAGCTGCTTCGGCCGCGCGGCGCGCGAGGCCGGCCAGAAACGCGTGCCGGCGCCGCCGGCGAGGATCAGGGCGTAAATGGAAGGAGCGGATTGCATGGTTTGTCATCCATGGACATAACGGCCATCGCCGCAGGCGCCGGCGCCTCCCGCGTCGAAGCCTCGCCAAACGAACGGCCGTACGAGACCGTGGCGAAGCCCAAGGGGAGGACCCAGAACGCGAGCCGCGCGAGGGCGTGTTTTTCGAGCAAGCTGCGCGCGAGGCCTATCGCGACCGTCGCGCCGAGGAAAGCCGTCACGAGGCCGAAGCCGATCGCAGGCGCGCCGATCTCCGTGACCTCGGGCCGCGCGCCGAGGCCCGCGACGAAGGACACGAGCAGCGTGATCCCCGTGAGCGCGAAGGCCAGATCGAGCGCCCGATCGGCCTTCGTGCCCATCCACATGGCGATCACGAGCGCCGCGCCCACGTCCGAGCCGCCGGGCAGCGCGCCCGTCCCGTGTACGAGGCCGAGCAACGCGGCGAGCGAGAGCGACGGCGCCTCCACGCGCCCGGCCGGCGCGAGGCTCATCGTGGCCACGATGAGCCCCGTCCAGACGAGGCCAAAGCCGACGGCGATCGGCGCGCCGGTCCAGAGCTCCAGGAACGGCGCCGCGAGCGCGCGCGAGAGCAGGCTCGCGGCCGCCGCGACCACGAGCACGGCCGCGTCGTGCGCGCCTTTCGACGAGCGCAGGAGCGAGGGACGCGCGACGGCCCGGAGCCCCTCGGAGACCGCGGCGACGAGGTGCCGCCGGGCGCCGACGAGCAGCGCGGAGGCCGTCGCGACGTGCAAGATCGATTCGAGCGCCGCGGCGCTGCGGCCTGGATCGAGCCACAGGCGGACGACCGCGTCGTGCCCCGAGCGCGAGATCGGCAGCGCCTCCGCGAGGCCCTGAATCCCGGCCAAGAGCACGACCTCCGCGAGCGGCAGCACGCGGCCAGTGATAGCAGCGCCGCGGCGCTGTTGTCCATCCGGGCCGCTTCGGCGTCAGGCCGCCTTCTCTCGTGAGCCGCCCTGCGTCATGCCCTGTTCACTGCCGCCCGCGCCCGTCGTGGCCTGCGAGGTCCCGTGCGTCCCGGCCGCTCCTCCGCCGGCCGCGGACGTTTGTCCTGCGGTCGTGCTCGCGCCCGTGCCCGACGCGCCGCTCGCCGAAGTTTGTGGACGCACGCTCGATTGCGCGCCTTGCTCCTCGGCGCGGGCTTCTCCGCGCTTCACGCTGATGCGCTTCGGCTCCTCCGCCTTCGATTTCGGGATGAGCACCTCGAGCACGCCGTTCGAGAGGTTTGCGTCGATCCGCTCCGGATCGATCCCCTCGGGCAGCGTGAACGACCGGGTAAAACTCCCGTACGAGCGCTCGTAGGCCCAGTACCGCTCGTTCTCGTCGCGCTGCTCCTCCTCGCGCCGGCCGCTGATCGTGAGCCGCCGGCCGGAGACGTCGATCGAGACGTCGTCCTCCTTCAGGCCCGGCAGATCCGCGCGGATCAAATATCCATCCTTCGTCTCGCGCACCTCCATGTCGGGCAGGAAGGCCCGGCCTTGCGGCAAGAAGGATTCCATTTCGGCGAATGGATCCCACGCGAGCATCTCGCGCATGCGCCGGAATGGATCCCCGTACCCGAGCGAGCGGAACGGATCCGCCGTCGCGAGCCTTTGCTCGCGCCCTGGCTCCCGGGCGCCTGCCTGTGTCATTTCCCTCGATGGCCCCTGCCCTTCTCGACCTTCTCGTCTGCGCATGAAACCAGCCATGACGACCCCCTCCTGTTCGAAACGGATTCGCGCGCGCTTCATGCACGTTTCGTGCGCAGGCCGGACACGGTGACGATTGCACAGCGCCGCGGAGGAGCCTGCCTCGGCGCGTTACGGCCGGGCGTCCTGGAAGGAGGGTCGCGCTCCTTCGCGCATGAAGGTTGCACGGATCGAACGACATGCGCCGTTTGCTCCTCGCCCTCGCGCTCGCCGTGACCGGATGCGGCGGCTCGTATTATTATCAGCCCGCCGAACAAGCCAACGCGACGGTATCGGGATATCCGGCGGCGCGGTACGACATCCCGCCGGGCACGGGCCAAGGAGACGTGCGGGTGAGCTCGTTTGGCGTGACGGACGTGCGCCTCTCCGAGGACGAAGAGCCGGTCCGCGCGCTCCACGTCCGGTTCGTCGTGGCAAACGAGGACGGCGCCGAGCCCTGGACCGTCGATACACGCGAGTTCCGCGTGCAATTCGCCGACATGGCGGGCGAGACCGCGCCCGTGCTCGCGAACGCGACCCACGCGAGCATGCCCGTCGTCGTGATCCCGCGCGGCGAATCGACGACGATCGACGCTTATTTTCCGCTCCCGGACTCGCTCCGGGGCGCCCGCGACCTGCCGCAATTCGACATCGTCTGGCGGGTGCACACCGACGATCGTATCGTCACCCAGCGGACCCCGTTCGAACGGCGCAGCGTCGAGCCTCCCCCGTCCACGGCGGCGTACGGGTTTGGTTATGGCTGGGGCGGCGGGGCATATCCGTATTGGTGGTACGATCCGTTCTTTTATCCGCGCTCGGTGGTCATTCACCGAGGCCCGGCGCAGCCGCGCGTCTATTATTACGGCTATCCGCGCTGAGGAATCCGGATCGTCGTGGTGCAGGGAGGGGGCCCGGGATGGCGGCGACCGTGAAACTCGCGGCGACGAGCGTCGCGAAAAAAGCGCTCATGGCAGCGAGCGGGGTCGTGCTCACGGCGTACGTCGTGCTGCACCTCGCGGGCAACCTGCTTTATTTCGCGGGCCCCGAGGCGCTCGACGCGTACAGCGCGCTCCTCCACGAGAACCCCGCCCTGCTCTGGTCGGCCCGCACCGTCCTCTTCGCGTCGTTCTGCATCCACGTGGTCGTCGCGCTCGACCTCTCCATGCGCCGGCAGGTCGCGCGCCCGATCTCGTACGGCCGCTACGAGCGCGCCGCGAGCAGCCTCGGCGCGCGCACGATGCTCTGGACCGGCCTCGTCCTGCTCGGGTTCGTCATCTACCACGTCCTCCATTTGACCCTGGGCCTCTTCCATCCGGCATATTCCCCGGGTCGCGTCTATTCGAACGTCTCGGTCGCTTTTTCCTCGATCGTGCCCACCGTGATCTATGTGGTCAGCATGATCGCGCTCGGCATGCACGTCTCGCACGGCGCGCTCGCGATGACGCAATCGCTCGGCCTCACCTTGCAGCGTGACCGGCTGCGCGTTCTCCGGCGGCTCGCCGCCGTCCTCGCGTTGGTTGTCGCCGTGAGCCTCGCCGCCATTCCGATCACCGCGCTCGCGCTCTCGCTGCTGCGGGGGCGTTAGGGGGAGGTATTCATGCACCTCGACGGCAAGATCCCCGGCGGCCCTCTTCCGCAGAAATGGGAGCGCCGCAAGCTCGACTATGCGCTCGTGAGCCCGGCGAACCGCCGCAAATACACGGTCCTCGTCGTCGGCACGGGCCTCGCGGGCGCCTCGGCCGCGGCCACGCTCGGCGAGCTCGGCTACCGCGTCGAATGCGTCTTTTTCCACGACAGCCCACGCCGCGCGCACAGCATCGCGGCCCAGGGCGGCATCAATGCCGCGAAGAACTACCAGAACGACGGCGACAGCGTGCAGCGCCTCTTCCAGGACACGATCAAGGGCGGCGATTACCGGGCTCGCGAGGGCAACGTCTACCGCCTCGCCGAGGTGAGCCTGCGCATCATCGATCAATGCGTCGCGCAAGGCGTCCCATTCGCCCGCGAGTACGGGGGCAAACTCGCGAACCGCTCCTTCGGCGGCGCTCAGGTCTCCCGCACGTTTTATGCGCGCGGCCAGACGGGCCAGCAGCTCCTCCTCGGCGCCTACCAGTCCTTGCTCCGCCAGGTCCAGGCCGGCACCGTGCGCCTCTCGCCTCGCACGGAAATGCTCGACCTCGTCGTCGCCCACGGCAGAGCCCGCGGCATCGTCGCGCGGGATCTCGTGACCGGCGAGATTCGCACGTTCGTCGCCGACGCGGTCGTCCTCGCCACGGGCGGCTATGGCAATGCGTATTTCCTCTCCACATACGCGCGCAACTCGAACGCGACCGCGATCTGGCGCGCCCATCGCCGCGGCGCGTACTTCGCGAACCCGTGCTTCACGCAGATCCACCCCACGTGCATCCCCGTCAGCGGCGAGCACCAATCGAAGCTCACGCTCATGAGCGAATCGCTCCGCAACGACGGCCGCATCTGGGTGCCGCTCCGCGCCGGGGACAAACGCTCGCCCGAACAGATCCCCGAGGCTGAGCGTGATTATTACCTCGAACGCCGCTACCCGAGTTATGGAAACCTCTCGCCCCGCGACGTCGCCTCCCGCGCGGCCAAGGCCGTCTGCGACGAGGGCCGCGGCGTCGGCCCGAGCGGACTCGGCGTCTACCTCGATTTCGCGGACGCCATCCGCCGCCTCGGCGCGGACGTCATCACCGAGCGGTATGGGAATCTCTTCGACATGTACGCCGAGATCACGGGCGAAGACCCCTACCGCGCCCCGATGCGAATCTACCCAGCCATTCATTACACGATGGGCGGCCTCTGGGTCGATTACGACCTCATGAGCACGATCGACGGCCTCTTCGTGGTCGGCGAGGCGAATTTTTCCGATCACGGGGCGAACCGCCTCGGCGCGAGCGCGCTCATGCAGGGCCTCGCCGACGGCTATTTCATCGTCCCGCTCGCCGTGGGCAGCTACCTCGCGCGCGCGAAGCCGCCGGCGATCGACGGCGCGCACCCCGCGTTCGAGGAAGCGCGCAAAGACACGGCGGCCCGCATCGAGCGGCTCCTTTTGGTGCGCGGCAAGCGCACCGCCGCCTCGTTCCATCGCGAGCTCGGCAGGCTCCTCTGGGACACGTGCGGCATGTCGCGCAACCGCAAAGGGCTCGAACGCGCGCTCACCCAGATCCCCGAGCTTCGCGAGAAGTTTTACCGGGAACTCCTCGTCCCCGGCCAGGGCGAATCCTTGAACCGTGAACTCGAAACCGCCGGCCGCGTCGCCGATTATTTCGAGCTCGGCGAGCTCACCTGCCGCGACGCCCTCCACCGCGAAGAATCCTGCGGCGGCCATTTCCGCGAAGAATACCAGACACCGGACGGAGAGGCCCTGCGCGACGACGAGCATTTCGCCTACGTCGCCGCGTGGCAATGGCGCGAGGGCGAACCGCCCATCCTGCACAAGGAGCCGCTCGTGTTCGAGGCGGCCCCGCCCATGCAAAGGAGCTACAAATGATGCGGCTCGCGCTCGAGGTCTGGCGGCAGCGGAGCCCCGAGACGCCTGGACGGTTCGTCCGGTACGAGACCACCGAGGCCTCGCCCGACATGTCGCTCCTCGAATTGCTCGACGTCGTCAACGAGGGCCTCGTGCGAAAAGGCGAAGAGCCAATCGCCTTCGACAGCGATTGCCGCGAGGGCATTTGCGGCACCTGCGGATTCATGGTCAATGGCCTCGCGCACGGCCCGCTCCAGGGCGCAGCCGCGTGCCAGGTCTACCTGCGGAACTTCCGCGACGGAGAGACGCTCTGGATCGAGCCATTTCGCGCGAAGGCCTTTCCCCTCCTCAAGGACCTCGTCCTCAACCGGAGCGCGCTCGATCGGATCATCGCCGCGGGCGGTTACGTCACCGTCAACACGGGCAATGCTCCGGAGGCCAATACCTCGACGATCCGCAAGGACTGCGCCGAGCAGGCCATGGACGCGGCCGCGTGTATCGCGTGCGGGGCCTGCGTCGCGGCTTGCCCGAATGCCTCGGCCGCGCTCTTCACGGGCGCGAAGATCACGCACCTCGGAAACCTCCCGGAGGGCCAGCCCGAGCGCGGGCGGCGCGCGCTCCGGATGGTCCGGGCCGCGGCGGCGGAGGGATTCGGCCATTGCACGTTTGCCGGGGAATGCGAGACCGCGTGCCCGAAGAGCATCCCCCTCCAGGTCATCACGCAAATGAACCACGACTACCTCGCGGCCCGGCTCTCCGGCGAGGGACGCGCGCAGCCGCGGCACATCGAGCCCGGAACACCAAAACGACACCGCTGATGCGCTCGCGCTGCGCGCCGCCGCCGTGGTATCCTCGGCGCCGCGCCATGCATCCGACCTTCCTCGCGCGGCTCGCCGACCCTTCCATCAAGACCGTCCTCCTCTGCGGCTGCGGCGGGGGCTTCGATTTCCTGCAAGGCGCGACGCTCTTGCCCGAGCTCGAGCGCCTCGGCAAGCGCGTGATCCTCGGCAGTTATTCGTTCGGGCAGCCCGAGCGCATCGACGACGCGGCCGTCGTGTACACGGCCGAGACGGGCGCCGTCGTCAAGCAGGTCCTCGCGCATTCGAGCCCCCCGCCCGATTACGGCCCGGAGGTCCACCTCGCGAGCTTCCTCGACCAGGAGCGCCCCAAGAGCGCGCCGCATTTCGTCTACGCCTATTACGCGCGGTCCTTCACCGTGCCCGCGCTCCGCGCCTTTTATGCCGAGCTCGTCCAGCGCCACGAGGTCGATGCCGTGATCCTCGTCGACGGGGGCTCGGATTCGCTCATGCGCGGCGACGAGGAGGGGCTCGGTGATCCGATCGAGGACGCGGTCTCCGTGGGCGCTGTGGCCTCGCTCGAAGGCGTCAAGCTCAAGCTGCTCTGCTCGATCGGCCTCGGCGCCGACCGCTTCAATGGCGTCTCCGACGCCGCCAGCCTGCGGGCCATCGCCGAGCTCACCAAAGCCGGCGGCTTCCTCGGCGCCGTGAGCCTCGAACCGACGAGCCCTGGATTCGACTTTTACAAACGCTGCATCGAACTGCGTATTCCGAACCCACGTAGGCACGCGTTCCGACGGCACGTGGGCACGCGTTCCGACGGCACGTGGGCACGCGTTCCGACGGCACGTGGGCATCGATTCCGATGTGACATGGCCACCAGGTCGCAACGGACCCACCCCTCGGCCGATCCTGCGGTTTGCCGGAGGGTACGCCGGCAAACTTTGAGAGGGGATGGCGCTTGACGGTGGGTCGACGCCGGGCTCGACCCATGCATGCGCCGCGTGGTGGACGCACCGCGGGCTGGGGCTGCGGCTGGGTTTGTCGGAGCAGGGACGCGCGATGGTCGTGACGAAACGGAGCCTCTCGACGGCCCTCGGGGCGCGAGAGGGGAGATGTCGGAGC
>NZ_SSMQ01000025.1 GCF_005144585.1 Polyangium fumosum
GCGTTGCCCCAGGCCCCACCCGGGGCGGTCCGCCCCGGGACCCGGACCAGGCACGGCCTGGACCGGGGGTGGAAGAACTGCGCTCCGCGCAGTTCTTCCACCGGGCCGGTGGCAAGACCATCGAGGTGGGTTTCAAGCTGGCGACGGACACGCTGCCCGTTGAACCTGCAGCGCTGCCGTGTTGGTTGGCAGGCCCGTCGCCGGTCTTGACCTGGCGTGTTCGATGAACTGCGCGATGCGCAGTTCATCGACCCGGGTCCAGCGCCTCGCTGGTCCGGGTCCAGGGGTGGACAACCCCTGGTCGGGGCCCGGGGTGAAACCCCGGTACGGCGCTACACGCCTTGCGTATCCGCGCCCCAGATCACCTTGTGGAGCTGGACCTGTACGCGCACGAGCAGGGCGTCTTCGAGGACCCAGGCTACGAGGTCTTTTGGCGAGAGCTTGCCCCACACGGCGGAGGCGAGCAGCGTGCAGCCGAGCTGTGCGAGCTCGCGCTCGTGGATCACGCTGCGCATCCACTCGTAGTCGACGCGATCGGAGAGCACGAACTTGATCTCGTCGCGTGGGGTGATGTGCGTGAGGTTCGACCAGCGGTTGCGGTGGGTCTCGCCGCTGCCGGGGGCTTTGAGGTCCATGATCTTGTGGACGCGGGGATCGACGCGGGAGATGTCGGCTTCGCCGCTCGTCTCTACGAGGACCGTACGTCCTGCGTCGCAGAGCTCTTGCAGGAGCGGGATGGCGCCGGGTTGCAGGAGGGGCTCGCCGCCTGTGAGCTCGACGAGCGGCGTGCCGAAGGCGAGCGCCTTCTCTCGCACCTCGCTGCGTGGCATTCGTTTTCCGCCGTAGAAGGCTTGGGTCGTGTCGCACCAGGCGCAACGCAGGTTGCAGCCGGTCAGACGCACGAACGTGCACGGCAGCCCGGCGAACGTCGATTCGCCTTGGATGCTCGAATAAATCTCGTGGATGACGAGGGAGTCTT
Organism: Polyangium fumosum; assembly: GCF_005144585.1. GTDB lineage: Bacteria > Myxococcota_A > Polyangia > Polyangiales > Polyangiaceae > Polyangium > Polyangium fumosum. Next base: position 980 of record NZ_SSMQ01000025.1, read on the forward strand.
CCTTCACGGCCGGGGGGGACGTTCTTACCCCGCGGCTTCGCCGGCGCCAGGCCCGCGGCGAATCCGCGCGCCTGGCGAGCCGAGGGGGCCGTGTGTCGTGACGCTCCCGGAGCCGATCCGGTGCTTGGTACCGTCGCTCCCGATCACGCGGAGGTAGCCCTCGGGATCGATGCCTGCGGCTGTGCCTGAGACTCCCGAGACGTCGAGGGGGACCCCGCGGAGCACGTCGCGGTCCTCGAGCTCGGCGAGGAAGGGGCCGAGCCCGTGGGCTTCGAACATGCGCGCGACGTGGCCGATCTCTGCGAGCAGACGTGCGGCGATCGATGACCGGTCGAGGCCACGTCCGCCGAGCGCGTGCAGTGACGTCGCGCGGGGGGCGAGCTCCTCCGGGAACGAGGCGGCGTGCACGTTGAGCCCGATGCCTGCGATGACGGCGTCGATCGTGCCGCCGCGCAGGGTGGTCTCGACGAGCAACCCCGCGAGCTTCTTGCCGTCCACGAGCACGTCGTTCGGCCACTTGACGCCGGCGCGCGTGCTGCTCGTTGCGCTCGACCCGAGCACCTCGTCGACGACGCGCGCGACGCAGACGCCGAGGACGAGCGCGAGTGGGGGCAACGCCTGCGGGGCGAGCTTGGGGCGAAGGACGACGGAGAGGTAGAGGTTTTCCCCGGCCGGCGAGTGCCAGCGGTGGCCGCTGCGGCCGCGGCCCTGGGTCTGCGCGTCGGCGAGGAAGGCGGAGCCGTGGGGCGCGCCTCCGGAAGCGGCGCGGCGCGCGTCGTCGTTCGTCGAGGCGGTGACGGAGGCGACGACGACGGGCCGGCCGATGCTCGCGCCGAGCCGTTCGAGCTCGGCTTCGATGCGGAGAGGATCGAGGTCGCTCAAAGCTGGAAGTCGAGCCCGATGTCGGCCGCGGGCGCCGAGTGCGTGAGAGCGCCGACGCTGATCACGTCGACGCCGGCGAGCGCGAGCTCTGGGATGCGCTCGAGCGTGATGCCACCGGAGGCTTCGAGGATCGGCCGCGGCGACAGGTCTTTGGCGCGGGCGACGGCGCGAGCGACATCCTCGGTCGAGAAGTTGTCGAGCAGGATGATGTCCGCGCCCGCTGCGATCGCCTCTTCGAGCTGCACGAGCGAGTCGACCTCGACCTCGATGCGCGACGTGTGCGGGGCGTGCGCCCGCGCGCGCTCGACGGCGCGCGAGATGCCGCCGGCCGCGATGATGTGGTTGTCCTTGATCATCACGGCGCTGCCGAGGTCGTTGCGGTGGTTGATCCCGCCCCCCATGCGGACGGCGTAGCGCTCGAGCACGCGCAGGCCCGGCGTGGTCTTGCGCGTGTCGGTGATGCGCGTCCGCGCGCCCTTCGGGACCGCGTCGACGTAGCGGCGCGTGACCGTCGCGATGCCCGTCATGCGCTGCACGAGGTTCAGCGCCGTCCGCTCCGACGCGAGCACGGCGCGGGCCGGCCCGCGCACGCGCCAGAGCGTCGTGCCGGCGGGCGCTTCTTTCCCGTCGGGCACGAGCGTCTCCACCATGCAACGCGGATCGACGCGCGTGAACACGCGGCGAAAGACCTCCGCGCCGCAGGCGATGACGGCTTTGCGCGCGACGGCGGCGGCGTGGCTTTGCGTCTCTGCGTCGACGCAGGCCTCGCCGGAGAGATCACCACCGGCGAGGTCTTCTTCGAGCGCGCGATCGACGATGGCGTCGAGCAGGGGGGGAGCGATCATCGGGCTCTTCTTACCACCGGAGCACGGCCGCGCCCCAGGTGTAGCCGCTGCCGAAGGCGGCCGTCAGCACGGTCGTGCCTTCCTTGATGCGGCCCTCGGCGACGGACTCGCTGAGGCCGATCGGGATCGTCGCGGCCGTCGTGTTGCCGTACCGCTCGATGTTGTGGACGACCTTCTCCTGCGGCAAACCGAGCTTGTCGGCCACGTACTGGTTGATGCGCATGTTCGCCTGGTGCGGGACGAACAGGTCGATGGTGCTGATGTCGATGCCGGCCGCGGCGAGCGCCTCGCGGCTCACCTCGGGCATCTTCTCGGTGGCCCAGCGGAAGACCTGCTTGCCGATCATCTTCGGGTACTGCTCGCCCTTGTCGAGCATCTCGTACGTGATGCGCGGGATGTGCTTCGACGCGGGCGCGGGGATCCAGAGATCCTTCGCGCCCGTCCCATCGGCGTGCAGGTGGATCGAGACGAGGCCACGATCGTCCGACGGGCTCGGGCCCACGAGGGCCGCGCCCGCGCCGTCGCCGAAGAGCACGGCCACGTCGCGGCCGCGCTCGGTGAACTCCACGCCCGTCGAGTGCACCTCGGCGCCCACGACGAGGATGTTCTTGTACGCCCCGACGCGCACCCACGCGTCCGCGACGCTGAGCCCGTAGAGGAAGCCCGAGCACTGGTTGCGCACGTCGAGCGCGGGCACGCCGGGCAGGCCGAGCTTCTCGCCGAGGAAGCAACCCGAGCCGGGGAAGAAGTGATCCGGGCTGAGGGTCGCGAAGATGATCATGTCGACGTCGGAGACCTTCCGACCGGCGCGCTCAAGGGCCATGTGCACGGCCGGCACGGCGAGGTCGCTCGCGCCGATGCCGTCGTGCTCGATGAAGCGGCGCTCCTTGATCCCCGTGCGCTGCTGGATCCACTCGTCGCTCGTCGGCATCATGCGAGCGAGGTCGTCGTTGGTCACCACCTTGGTCGGCACGTAATGGCCGACGCCCAGAATCGCTGAACGCATGCCTGCGCTCGTAATGCGACTCGGCCGGGTATCAAAGGCATAACGACCGACACGGTGCGTCAGCGGACGAAATACGTCCGACCGAGCGGGCACGGCATTGGACTGCGAATGATTTTTTGCGGCGCCGCGTTCGCTTCGTCGCTCCATTTCGCGGCTGTTCTCGGTCATGCTCGGGCGGCTCCGGGAGGAAAGCGACGAACGATGGAAGGACGCGAGGCGAAGGTACGAGAACGAGAGCAGCTCCGGCGCGAGCGCGCGGAGCTCGGGGCGGCGGGTCTGGGGCGCGAGCTCCGCGTGCCGCTGCGAAACCCATCCCGCACGCTTTGGGGGTTCGCCGTGCTCCTCGTGCTCGGCTTCGCGCTCGGGCTCGTCGTCGGGATCACGCGCGGCGGCAAGATGGGCGTCGCGCTCGCCGGGTTCGGCGGGGTGCTGCTCGCGTGCGGGATTTATGCGGCCGTGCTGGCGAGGCGCTTCGGCGCTCGGCAGGACCTCGCGATCGTGCTCGGGCTGCGTACGCTGACGGTCCCGGCGCTGCCGCTCGTGCGTGGTGGGACGGTGGAGATCGCGTACGAGGATCTCGAAGGCGTGGCGCTCCTGCCCGCGGGGAGCCGCCTCCGGCACGTGCTGCGGACGTCGGACGGCCTCGTGCCGCTGCCGCTCGACAGGCTCCCGCGCGCCCAGAAGAACACGAAGCTGCCGCTGCGGATCCACGTGCGGGCGGCGCTCGCGCGCAAGCGTCCGCGGCTCGCGGTCGCGCGGCTCGCGGCGGTGGAAGCGCAGCTCCTCCACGAAGGCCCGAGCCTCGGGGCCCTCGTGGCGATGAAGGACGGCGTGCCGGAGGTGATCTCGGTGCTGCGCGACGAAGCGCACCTCGGCGCGTGGCTCCTCTCGGGGGAGCTGCCCGCGGGCTCCGAGATGATCTGCGCCCAGGACGTGCTCGACCCGCTCGGCGACGCGCTCCGGGACGCGATCGGCGCCCGGGTGGACGTCGGGGACCGCCCCGCCCCGGCGTCACTTCGATAATCGCTTCCGTATACCCACCCACGCCCTTGTACGAGAGCTTTCAACACGCGGCGCCGAGGGCTTCGGGCCGATGTCCGCCGCGCGCGCAGCGACCGGGCCCCTGCCCTCACCGGCCGTCCCGGATTTCCGCGCGCGTCCCCGTTTCCGCCCTGCCGGTCCCTCGCACGGGGAGCGCAGGATCACGCCGCGTCATTCGACAGGACGAAATTCTTTGTCGTTCGTCCATAGGGCTGTGACACTCTCCCGCGTCCAAAGTAGCGCCGCACAGGTCCCCATGCGCCCTCAGGTCGGCCAGGTCATCAACAACAAGTACCGGCTCGTCCGCGTCATCGGCGATGGCGGGATGGGTAGTGTCTACGAGGCTCGTCACGAGGTGCTCGGCACCACCGTGGCGCTCAAGTTCCTCCACCCCGAGCTCTCGCGACGCCAAGGCCTCGTGCAGCGCTTCCTTCAGGAAGCGCGCGTGTCGGCGCAGATCCAGAGCCCCCACGTGGTGCGGGTCAGCGACGTCGATCAGAACGCGAACGGGCAGGCCTTCATCGTGATGGAGTACCTGGAGGGCAAGACCCTCCAGACCCTCTACGAGGAGCTCTACCACGCAGGCCAGAGGCTCTCGTACGCCGACGCGCTCGAGTACGCGAGCCAGATGCTCGACGGCGTCGAGGCCGCCCATCGCGCGGGCGTCGTGCACCGGGATCTCAAGCCCGACAACGTCATGATCACCCGCGGGTCCAAGGGCGAGCCGCTCCTCAAGCTCCTCGACTTCGGCATCGCCAAGCTCAAGGTCACGGGCGAGCTCGATCGTGGCCTCACGCGGCCCGGCGTGATCATGGGGACGCCCGAGTACATGGCCCCCGAGCAGGCCTACTCCGCCGACGCGGTCGACGCGCGCGCCGACATCTTCTCGCTCGGCGTGATGGTCTTCGAGATGCTCGCCGGTCGAAGGCCCGTCGGCGGCGACGAGCCGCACCAGATCGCCTCGGCCTACCTGACCGGGCAAATCGCGCAGCTCACGGACCTCGCGCCCCACGTGCCGCCCGAGCTCGCGAGCGTCGTGCACCGCGCGATGGGGCCGAAGCCCCCCGATCGCTACAACTCCGTCGCCGAGTTCCGCAGCGCGCTCGAGCCCTTCGCCATGGGCACGCGCAGCGGCGCGGCCGGCGCAGCCGTCGCCACGCCCATGCCCGGCTCCGTCACGCCGAAGCCCGCGGTCTCGCCCGCGGCCGCCGTGACGCCCGGCGAGACGGGCGCCTCGCCCATCCCGAAGACGCTGCCCCCCACCGACGACAAACCGCCGCCCGGGGTGAGTGAGCCCTCGCTCCCGCCGTACCAGGTCGGCGCGACGCCGCTCGGCGGGTTCGACGCGCCGCACCGGGGGCCCCACACGTCGATCGGCGAGCCCCTGGCCGCGAGCCTCACGCCGAGCCCCCGGTACGACGCCACGGCCCCCGCCGCGCCCCTCGCCTCGCATACAGCCCCGCCCGGAGGGTACGACATGTCGCCGCGGCCCGGCGGCACCGCGGTCGGGCAAGCCCTCCCGTCCGGCGGCTACGGGCCCGTGCAGACGAACTACGGCGGGGCGCCGGGATACCCGCCCGCGAACGGATACGCCGCGCCGCCCGGCTACGGGCCCACCACCCCGATGAACCCGATCGGGGCGCGGGCCACGCATCAAGCCCAGCAGAAGCGCAGCGGCGGATCGTCGGTCGTGCTGATGCTCCTGCTCGCGGCCGCCGTGACCGGCGTGGTCGTCGGCGGCGTGTACCTCGGGCAAAAGCTCACGAGCACAGAGGAGAAGGGGAACGACCCGGTCGCGCTGCAGCCGCCGCCCACCACCACGGTCGTCGCCTCGGATCCTGGCTCGCAGCCGGTCCAGACGACGGGCCCGGTGAACACGACGCCGACGCAGCCGTCCCCGCAGACCACCGTGCCGAAGACGACGACCACGGTCGGCGGGACGAAGCCCCCGACGACCGGCACGGGCACCACGACGTCCCCGCAACCCTCGGCCTCGGGGAGCACGGCGCCGACGGGCATCCCGAACCCGTGGGGCTCGGGCATCCCGCTCCCCTGGGGAAGCACGCAGATCCCGCTCCCCTTCCCCATGCCGGGCCAGCAGCCGACGGCGCAGCCGACGAACACCACGCCGGCCCCCACGGCCACGCCGACGAACACCACGCCCACGCCGCGGCCCTCGACGAGCGGGAGCGGTCGGCCCCGCATCCGGATCCCGATCCCCGGGCAAAACCCTTGATTTCGTCCCCGAGCGCAGCGCACAGCTCGTAGGCCCAGGAGAACGTCGGCGAGATGAGCGAACAGCAAGGTGGTCCGCCGGGCGGGCCCTACGGTCCCGGAAAAACGATCGTCGGTGAGCCCCTGTTCGGCCCCGAAGGCCCAGGCGTCGCGCCAGCCCCCGTCTACTCGGCCCCCGCGCCCCTCGCAGGCGCGCCCGTGCCCGCCACGATGGTCGACGCCGCCCCTGTGCAGGGCCCCGCCCACCCGGCCGCCGCGCCTCCGGCAGGCGCCCCCTTCGGTGGGGGATCGGGCACCCAGCCGGGCGCTCCGCCCTACGGCGCGCCGCCCGCAGCAAACCCGTACGGCGCTCCCGCCCCCGGACCGGCTCCCTACGGCGCGCCAGCCCCGTACGGCGCTCCCGCTCCCGGTCCGGCGCCCTACGGCGCGCCCGGCCCAGGCATGGGCGGGCCCCCCGCGTACGGCATGCCCCCGCCGCCGGTCCGCGCGGTCTCGTCGGGCAGCAGCGGCCCGCCGCTCGTCGCCATCGGGCTCGGCGCGGCGTTCGTGATCGGCAGCCTCACGCTCGGCGCCTATTTCATGCTGGGCCGCAGCCCCAGCAGCAGCGACGAGGACGTCCCGCTCGCGCCCGTCCCTACGCCGAGCGCCGTGTCCGTCGCGTCCGATCCTCCCGCCACGGGAGACACGCCGCCGCCCGAAGCCACGGGCGAAGCGCCCGTCCCGACGAACGAGCCGGTGCACACCCCGTCCACGACGACGACGCCGAAGCCCACGACCACCGCGACGTCGACGAGCACGACGAAGCCGCCGACGCAGATCCCGACGACGACCACGACCGGGACGACGCCCAAGCCGCCGACGACGACCACGTCGACGAGCCCGCCCACGCGCCCGACGGTCAACCTGCCCGGCACGACCTCGCCTCCGACGCGGCCCACGGGCACGACGAAGAAGAGCATCCCCAAACCGTTTTGAGGTCCTACGGTGCCGGCAGCGGGCCGAGCAGCGCGCTCGCCGCCGCCTCCGCGATCTCCTCGAACGTGCGCGGCGCGCAGAGCGCCACGTCCACCACCGGGTGGCTCAGCGCGAACCGCACGTGCGCGCCGCCCGCCTCCCGTTGCGCGGGCGGCGACGCCACGACGCCCGGCCGCTTGCCCGCGAGCGTCGCGAAGAGCTCGGACTCGATCACGCGGCGCGACGCCTCGTAGCGGATCGTGAGCACGTCCGGCGCGAGCTCGTCGCAGAGGGACGCCGCGAGCGCGCCGTCGTCGCAGGCGATCCCGAGCGCCCGCGCCTTGCCCTCGGCCCGGAGCTTCCGCATCGCAGGCCACGTCTCTCCGGCCGCCCAGAGCCGCGCCCGCACCCCGAGCAGGTGGAACACGTCCACGTGCCCGACGCCCATCCCGCGCGTCACGAGCGCCCACTCCCGCGGCACGAGCGCGCCGATCGGCACGTACGCGCCGCACGCGATCACCATCCGATCGCGGTGCCCTGCGCGCACGAGCCGGAGCACGCCGGCCGAGAGCGCGGGCCAGAGCGGCGAGGCGAAGAAGTAGTTGACCCCGAGCTCGTGAAAGGCGCGCTCGACCGTGTCCGCGTCGATGCCGCCCGAGCCCACGAGCCCGAGCGGCGAGACCCGGAGCCCCGTCGAGCCGAACGGCGTCTGCGGAAGGGCGGTCGTCATGCCTGCCATCGCCGAGCGGCCGGGCACAGTCCGCGCGCCGGCTGCGTTCGCCGGAACGTACCACGACCGGAAGCGCGCTCGGCGGGCTCTCGGCGCGGGGCGCTTGCTCGTGCGGCATTCGTCGAATAGGAGGGGCCCATGATGGCCATCCGTCGTTTGGGTTCGCTCGCGGTCGTCGCCCTCGGCATCACCGCCGCTGCTTGTGAGAACAAGGTCCCCGAGCCGTCCGCGGAGCCTCGCGCTGCAGCGCCGCGCGAGCCGGAGAAGCCGGAGCCCGCGGACCTCATCAAGGAAGACATCACCATCGGCACGGGCCCCGAGGCCCGCGAAGGCGACAAGGTCAAGGTCCACTACACGGGCCGGTTGCTCAAGACGAACTTCATGTTCGACAGCTCCGTCGGCAAGGATCCGTTCGAGTTCCAGCTCGGCAAAGGCGAGGTCATCAAGGGCTGGGACGAGGGCGTCGCCGGCATGAAGGTCGGCGGCAAACGCAAGCTCACGATCCCCTCGAAGCTCGGCTACGGCGACGACGGGAGCCCGCCGAAGATCCCGGGCAAGGCGACACTCGTCTTCGACGTCGAGCTACTCGACGTCATCTCCCCGAGCGGCAAACCCGCCGACGCCAAGGGCGAATCCGGCAAGGAAACGAAGGACGCGCCCAAGAAGGACGCGCCCAAGAAGTGAACCGCTAACGCCACGCGACCTGGCGCAGGTCCTCCCAGACTTCGCGCGCGGACTGGTAGCGGTAGGCGTCGCGGCGCCGGAGCAGCTTGGCGATCACGTTGCCGACGGGCGTGCCGAGCCCCTCGGCCTTCTTGCGCGGCGCGCCCTCGGAGATCTGCCGCGTGATCTCCGGGTACGCGACGTCCACTTCGATCGCGGGCTGGCCCGTGTGCATCTGGTACATGAGCAGCCCGAACTGGTAGAGGTCGCTCTGCGTCGTCGTGTATCCGGCGGTGACGAGCTCGGGCGTCAGGATCTTGGGGTTCGCCACCTGCGGGCGGAACCAGCGCGTGTTGCCCTGGAGCTGATGGGCGACGCCGAAGTCGGTCAGCTTGACGATCGGGGATCGATCGAGCTGCGAGATGAGCACGTTGCCCGCGTGGAGGTCGGAGTGCACGACGCCGCTGTCGTGCAGGTACTGCAGCGTCATGAGGAGCTGGCGGCAGAGCTCGACGAGCAAGAGATCCGAGAACGGCCGTCCGAGGAGCGCGCGCAGGCTCGTGTCGCACCGCTCGAGCGCGAGGTAGAAGAGGTAGTTATTTTCGAACGCGTCGTGGATGTAGACGATGTTCGGATGGCGGAACTGCTCGAGCCGCCGGAGCTCCTGCGCCCACTCGTCCTTCACCGCCTGGTAGGACTTGTTCGCGGGGCGCAACATTTTGAGCGCATACCGTTGGTCGAACGGCCCGATGCACTCGTAGACCGATCCGTACTGGCCGTCGCCGATGAGCGCGCCGACGACGTAGGTGCCGCGCGTGGACGTGAGCGTCGTCCCCGGGACCGGAAACGGGATCTGATGCGAGCCGGTTTGATTCGACCAGTTCACGCGACTTCAATTTAACAAGAATCAGGCCGCGCGGGTCTTCTCTGCACCATGGACGCCCAGGGCGGCGCGGGGCGTCATCCGCCCTCCGCTTCGCGCACCATCTCCTCGATCCCCTCACGGTCGAGCCCGAGCGCCGTGCCGATCTCGTGGATCATGGCGCGCTCGGCGTTCGAGATCGCGCCGTCGGCCGTGATCACGCCGATCGCGAGGCTCAAGGCCGCGCGGCAGGCCCCGGGGCTGCCGAGCGTCTGGCGCGCGCCCTCGAGCAGCGCCGCCGTGCCCGAGGCCTTCCGCGCCGCGTCGAGCCGCGTGATGAGCTGCTCCAGTTGATCCGGCAGCACCTTGCGGTCCGTCAGCGACTGCACGCTCCGCGCGAAATGGCGCTTCTCCTCCGCGCCGAACACGCCGTCCGCGTACGCGGCGAGGTACATGAGCTCGACGAGGGCCTCGAGCTTCGGTTCGTCGAGCGTGTGCGAGGATCGCAGGGAGATGGGCGCCATGCACCTTTCCTACACCGTCCTCGCCGAGGCCAAAAGACCGCTGAAACGGCCCTCGATCGCCCTGGACGTCCGGAACGAGGAAAAACACCGGCGAGGGCGAGCCGTGTGTCATCCTTCCTGGATGCGCCCATTCCACCACGGCGCCGCCTTCTGGACGCTCGGGACGCTCGCGCTCGCCGCCTGCGGCCCCGCGCCCGCGCCGAAGGCCCCGTCGAGCGAGGATCTCGCGGCCGAGGACATGGGGGAGATGCAGCCCGCGGCCGCGCCCGTCGCGCCCGCGCCCGAGCCGCCGAAGCTGCGCCTGCCGTGCGCCGAGGCCGATCTCGTGGGCTGCACGAACGGCTGCAACGACGCGGTCGTCGAGGACTGCGTCACGCTCGGCGCGATGTACCTGCGCGGCGACGTCGTGCGCACGGACAGGGCGCGGGCCGTCGACCTCTTCCGCGGCGCCTGCACGAGCGGCAGCGCGCGCGGCTGCATGAAGCTCGGCGATCTCTACCACGACGGGACGCTGAAGGACGACCCGACCGAGGAGGTCACGCTCTACCGCAAGGCCTGCGACGCGGGCGCGAACCGCGGCTGCCTCGCCGCGGGCAAGGCCTACCTGGAGGGGCGTGTCGTCGGCGTCGACCCGGTCTTCGCGTCGACGCTCTTCACCCGCGTCTGCGAGCGCGGCAACGCCGAGGCCTGCCTGGAGCTCGGCCGGCTCTACAAACGCGGCCACGGCGTGCGCAAGGATCCGGCCCGCGCGACGACGCTCTTCACGAAGGCCTGCCAGCTCGGTCTCGACGAGGGGTGCCTCACGGCCGATCCCTCGGGCGAGGTCGCGCCTCCGCGTCAGTAAACGCCCTCGCGTGGTACGTTCGCCGGCGATGAAGGCCATCGTTCTCGCCGGGGGCAAGGGCAGCCGCCTCAAGCCGTACACGGCGCTCATCCCGAAGCCGCTCATGCCGATCGGCGAGCAGACCATCGTGGAGATCCTCCTCCGCCAGCTCGCGTATTACGGCACGCGGGACGTGACGTTGTGCACGGGCCATCAGGCCGGCCTGATCGAGGCCGTGCTCGGCGACGGCAGCCGCTACGGCGTGGAGCTCTCGTACCGGCGCGAGGAGCAGCCGCTCGGCACGATCGGGCCGCTCCGCGCGATCGCGCACGAGCTACCGGAGCGCTTCCTCGTGATGAACGGCGACATCCTCTGCGACCTCGATTTTGCCGAGCTTTCGCGCCGGAGCGCCGAGGCGAACGCGTCGCTCACGGTCTGCGTGTTCGAGCGCGCCACGAAGATCGATCTCGGCGTGCTCGAGCTCGCCCCCGAGGGCGCCGTGACCGGGTTCCGGGAAAAACCGACCTACTCGTTCTGGGTGAGCATGGGCATCTACGCGATGAGCCGCGAGACGCTGCTCCGGTTCGTGCCGGAGGGCGTGCCGTTTGGCTTCGATCAGCTCATGCACGCGCTGCTCGCCGCGCGCGTGCCCATCCAGACGCACCCGTTCCGCGGGCACTGGCTCGACATCGGGCGCAGCGACGACTTCGCCGAGGCGCAGGACGAGTTCGAGCGAAATCGCACGCGTTATCTGCCCGAAACGAAGGCGTGACGGGCCAGCGCGGCCATAGGCTCTCGGACAAACCAATCGTCCGCGGCCCCCTCGACGAGGACCTGCTTGGCCCCACGTGGTGGGAGGGAGCGGCGATGCGGCCGGCGGGGTTTTTCCCCGGTGCTCGTCCGCTGGGAGGAGTGTCCGTCATGGCACAGAACAAAAACCAGGGGAACCAGGGCACCGAGGAGAAAGGCTCGATGACCGTGGAGGAAGCCGGCCGGATGGGCGGCCAGCGCGTGCGCGAGCTCGTCGAGGAAGGCAAGCAGGCCGAGGGCGAGCAGGGCGGAGGGGCATCCGGCGGCAGCCAGGAGCAGGGCGGCCGAGGAAGCCAGAACCGCTGAGCGAGTTTGTCGGGAACCTCCCCACGCCCCACGAGGCGAGCCGCGGTGGCCCGCTTCGTGGGGCTTTTTTCGGGGATCTTTAGGCGCGCGCGAGCGTCAGGACGAGGGCTTCGCCGTCGACGTTGAGCTCGCGACGCTCGCCGCGGACCGTGGAGCCGCCGATCTCGAACGAGCGGACGAGCGCCTCGCGGGCGATCTCGTCCTGGGCCGCGCGCGTGACGCGCAGGACGCGCTCGCTGCCCTCGACCGCGAGCGCGATGCGGTCGGTGAAGCCGAGGGAGAGGTCCTTGCGCAGGCCCTGCACGCGCGAGAGGATCTCGCGGGAGAGGCCGTCGTCGCGCAGCGCGTCCGTGAGCGCCGTGTGGAGGACGACGACGCCCGCCTTGCCGCCGGCCGCGGCGAAGTCCTTGCCGGCCTCGACGACGACCTCGATCTCCTCGGGCCCGAGCGAGACCTTCTCGCCGTCGAGGTCGATCTCGATCGCGCCGCGCGTGACGAGCTCGGTGCGGAGCTCGGCGGCGTTGGCCTTCGCGAGGACCTGCTTGGCGAGCTGCACCTTCTTGCCGAGCTTCGGCCCGAGGGCGCGGAAGTTCGGTTTGAGCACGTACCGCACGGCCTCGCCCTCCTGCCCCGGCTCGAGGAAGCGCACTTCCTTGACGTTGAGCTCCTCGGCGATGAGCGCCTCGTGCTGCGCGAGCGCGCGGCGCATGCCCTGGTTCGAGACGATGACGTCGGCGCGCGCGAGGGGCTGGCGGACCTTCAGCTTGTTCAGCGTGCGGACCTGGAGGCCGAGGCTCACGAGTTCGCGGACCGCGCGCATCTCGGCGGCGAGGCCCTCGTCGATCGCGGCGAGGTCGGGCGCGGGGTAACTCGCGAGGTGCACGCTCTCGGGTTGCGAGCTCGCCCAGGGGCCACGGACGAGGGTCTGGTAGAGCTCCTCGGCGAGGAAGGGCGTGAACGGGGCCGTGAGGTGCGCGATGGCCACGAGAGCCTCGTAGAGCGTGAAGTACGCGTCGCGCTTGTCGGCGAGGGCCTCGGCCGAGACGTTCTCCGCGGGCGACCAGAAGCGCGCGCGGCTCCGCCGGACGTACCAGTTCGAGAGCGCGTCCACGAAGTCGACGAGCCGCTGCGCAGCCTCGTACAGGCGGTAGTTGTCGAGGTGCTGCGTGACCTCGCGCGTCGTGAGGGCGAGCTCGGAGAGCAGCCACCGATCGAGCAAGCTGCGCTCGCGCGCTGGCCGGTAGCCCTCGCTCTTCGCGAGATCCGCGGGCGCGACACCGCGGGCGTCGGGGTTTCCGCGGGCCGGATCGAAGCCGTCGATGTTCGCGTAGATCGCGAAGAACGACCACACGTTCCGGATCTTGATCGCGTACTCCTTCTGGACCGCGCGCACGTTCGTCAGCGAGTGGCGCGTGTTCGTCCACGGAGGCGAGGACGCGTAGAAGAACCAGCGGAACGCGTCGGCGCCGGGCGCAGGCGTCGAAGGATCCTCGACGAAGACGCGGTTTTCCTGAGGAAGACGCGGCACGTCCTTGGGCAGGACGCGGAGGGCGTCGCGGGCGGGGGCGAGCCCGAGGGCTGCGATGTCCGACGTGTGCATCACGATGACGCGGCGCGGGAACTTGCCCATGCCCGACGTCGGCCGGAGCGTGATCTCGAGCGCCTCGTTCGGCCGATCCGCGCGGTAGAGCTTGACCTTGGCGCTGTCCCCCTGGAGGTCGAGGCCCTCGTAGTCCTCACGCGCGATGCGGGCGACGCCCTGCTTCACATCACGCTGATCCTTCAGCGGGTCTTCCTGGTCGGAGCAGACCGCGAACTCCATGCTGACGCGGTCGAGGATGACCTCGGGCGGCGTGTAGTTGCCCTTCTGCTTGCTCTCCTTCTTGCCTTCGCGATCGCCCACGTGCCCGAGCACCACGCAGGTCTGGTACGGGTGCGGGAAGCTGCGGATCCGCGAGAGGCCGAGGGACTTCTGCGTCTCCTCGTCGAAGACGAGCGTCGAGATCATGAGCAGCGAGTAGAACCAGCCGCGGGTCTGATCGATCGCCTCGCTGATGAAGTCGGCCGGGAAGGCGCGATCGAACTTCTCCTTCGAGCCTTCCGCGTGCGGAAATCCCCACTGCGCGAAGGGCATCGCGCCCGAGTCGAACCAGCAGTCGATGACCTCGGAGACGCGCCGGTACGTGCCGGGCTCGCCGGGCTTCTGGTACGTGATCTTGTCGATCCAGGGCTTGTGCACGAGCAGGTGCTCGGCCGTCTTCGGGTGCGCGCCCGCGAGGTCACGCTCGACCTCGGCGACGTTGTTGCCGGGCCGCGCGCGCAGCGTGTTCACCGAGTCGATCGCTTCCATGGCGCCCGTCTGGTCGTTCACCCAGATCGGCAGCGGCGTGCCCCAGTAGCGCTCGCGCGAGAGCGCCCAGTCGACGTTGTTCGCCAAGAAGTCGCCGAACCGGCCCGTCTTGATGTGCTCGGGCAGCCAGTTGACCGTCTGGTTGTTCTCGATCGCCTTGTGGATCAGCGCCGTCGTGCGGATGTACCAGGCCGGGCGGGCGTACTGGATGAGCGGGTCGTCGTCCGCGCGCCAGCAGAACGGGTACTCGTGGCGATACTGCTCCGCGTGCACGAGCTTGCCCGCCTGCGCGAGGTCCTTCTGGAGGTCCTTGTCGGCGTCCTTGACCCAGCGGCCCGCGTACTTGCCCATCTCGTCGACGAACGTGCCGTCGGGCTTCACGGCGCAGAACGGATCCTTCGGCGTCTTTCCCGCCGCGAGGAGCTGCCGGTGGGCGCCGTAGTCGTCCTCGCCGAACGCTGGCGCGACGTGGACGATGCCTGTGCCCGCGTCGAGCGTGACGAAATCCGCCGCGACGACCGCGTGCACGGCCTCGTACGCCGAGGCTTCGGCCGCGTAGAGGCCAAACGGCGGCACGTATTTCTTGCCGACGAGCGCCGAGCCCTTGGTGGTCGAAAGAACCGGCAGGTCCTTGCCGAGCTTCTTCGCGAGCGCCTCACGCAGGCCCGCGGCCACGACGAGCTTCCGATCGCCCGCGTCGACGACCACGTAGTCGAAGTCCGCACGCACCGCGGCGTACATGTTCGAGGGCAAGGTCCACGGGGTCGTCGTCCAGACGCAGAGCGCCGTGGACGGGTCGTCGACGAACGGGAACGCCACGAAGACGCTCGGGTCGTCGACGGTTTTGTAGCCCTGGCCGACCTCGGCGCTGGAGAGCGCCGTCCCGCCCTGCGCCCACCACCAGACGACCTTGTGGCCCTGGTAGAGCAGGCCCTTCTCGTAGAGCTTCGCGAGCGCCCACCAGACGCTCTCGACGTAGCTCCGGTGGTACGTGACGTACGCGTCGGGCAGGTCGACCCAGAAGCCGATCTTGTCCGTCAGCTTCTCCCACGCGTCCGTGTAGCGGAAGACGCTCTCGATGCAGCGCGCCACGAAGGGCTCGACGCCGTACTTCTCGATGTCCGCCTTGCCGTGGATCCGGAGCTCTTTCTCGACCTCGACCTCAACCGGCAGGCCATGCGTGTCCCAGCCCGCTTTGCGCGGCACGTCGTAGCCGCGCATCGTCTTGTACCGAGGGAACACGTCCTTCACGGCGCGCGTGAGCACGTGGCCGTTGTGCGGCATGCCGTTCGCCGTGGGAGGGCCTTCGTAGAAGACGAACGTGCCCTTCGAAGGGCCCGTGGCGCGCGTCTCGGCCGAGAGCGTCTTCTGGAAGATGCCCTCCCTCTTCCAAAACGCGAGGATCTCGGCCTCGTCCCTCGGGAAATCGAGCTCGGGCCTTACGGTCTTGAAGAGGTTTTTCCGGGAAGATTCGCGGCCTGACATGGTCGGCTGCGCTTAGCACGTTTCGCCCGCGAAGGGCGTCGAGCACGCCCGCTTCCCACGTTTCCAGGCCCGTTCAGGGGGAGGGAGCAGGGACGGGCGAGCCAAGCTCAGCGAGCTCCTGACGCGCGCGCTCCGCGAGGCGGGTCGACGGGTAACGGGTGGCGAGGAAGCGCAGCGTGGTGATGCGCGCCTCCTTGTCGCCCCGCTCCCGGAACTGCTCGGCGAGCTGATAAAGCGCGGCCTCGGGAGGCTCCTCGAAGGCCTTCTCGGGGTCGGGATCTCGCGCGCATTGAAAGGGGGCCGTGGCGAGGGCGCCGAGGACCAGAGCCGCGGCCGGCGCGCGGAGGAGCGAGAGAAGCACAGACGTATCGTCGCCGGGCCGATTCCGCTGTCAACGATCCCGTGTGGAGCGCGTGTGGCGTGGACGATCGGGGTGGTCGGGCCAAACACCAGGAGAACCAATGAAAACACGTCTGGTTTCGGATCGTTGCGTAACGGTGCATGCCGCAGCGGGGTGTGGCGCGGCCGGATCGAGGACCCGAGACCTCAGTTGAGGCGCGCAGATGCGGACGACGGGCCTCACTGGAACGGTCGACGAACGTGATTTCGGCCGATCGTTTGTGGTCCGTCGCCGGCACAGTCCGTGTATAGGTAGCTCCCGTGTCCGCTGCCGCCGAAGACACACGAGCGACGCGGTGGACATCCTCGGGTCACTCCAGGGCGACGTCTTCCGTCGAGCATTCCTTTGGCGGACTCCGACACGAAAATTCGAGAGGTCAATCACGCGATGCGAACTTCCAAGGGATATAGGTGGCTGCTCTGCGCGGCGGCGCTGGGGTCGATCGCGGGCATCGCCGCGCCGGCAAGTGCGGACGATCTCGCCATCAACCGGTTCTACCCCTCCGCGGCCGGTGATCGGCTCTTCGGCGTCCAGTCGCCCTTCGTGAACGGGGAGCTCACGCCGCACGCCGCGCTCATCGTCGACTACGCGCACAACCCCCTCGTGCTGCGCCGCCGGAGCGACGACGAGTCGCTCGGCTCGGTCGTGAGCAACCAGCTCTATTTGCACCTGAACGGGTCGTTCGCGCTCTTCGAACGGCTGCTCGTCAACGTCGACGTCCCCGTCGCCCTCTACCAGAACGGCGAGAACCCCACGAACTCGCTCGGCATCACCTCGCCGAGCGGCGCCGATTTCGGCGACCTGCGCCTCGGCCTCCGCCTGCGCGTGCTCGGCGACTACGACAGCCTCTTCCAGCTCGCCATCGGCGGCTACGTCTGGGTGCCCACGGGCACGGGCGCGTTCGTGACGGACAACAACGTCCGCGGCCTCCCGCAGGTGATCGTCGGCGGCAAGCACGACCGGTTCGTGTACTCGGTCGCGATCGGCCCGGAGATTCGCCCCGACCAGAACTACTTCAACAACGTGCTGCTCGGCACGACGTTCGTGGCCGGCGGCGGTATCGGCTTCCTCTTCGGCGAGGAGCGAAACTTCCAGATCGGCCCCGAGTTCAACGTCGTCGCCTCGATGCGCGAGACGACGCGGCAGAGCCTCAACGCCGAGGCGCTCGTCGGCGCGAAGTACCGCTTCGCGGACAACTTCGAGGCAGGCGTCGCCGCCGGCCCCGGCCTCGCCTCCGGCATCGGTACGCCGGACTTCCGCGTCGTCGGCTCGCTCGCGTACACGCCGAAGTGGTCGGCGAAGGACACGGACCAGGACGGCATCGTCGACAAGGAGGACGCCTGCGTCGACGTGAAGGGCGTGAAGCACTCCGATCCGAAGAAGAACGGCTGCCCGTCGGATCGCGACGACGACACGATCCTCGACGTGCAGGACGCCTGCCCGGACGTGAAGGGCGTGGCGAACGCGGATCCGAAGAAGAACGGCTGCCCGCCGGACAGCGACGACGACGGCATCTACGACGACAAGGACGCCTGCCCGGACGTGAAGGGCGTGGCCGATCCGG
Source organism: Polyangium fumosum (assembly GCF_005144585.1). Classification (GTDB taxonomy): domain Bacteria; phylum Myxococcota_A; class Polyangia; order Polyangiales; family Polyangiaceae; genus Polyangium; species Polyangium fumosum. The sequence goes on from NZ_SSMQ01000025.1 coordinate 18,460, forward strand.
ATCCCGCGAAGAACGGCTGCCCGCCCGACAAGGACAAGGACGGCATCCTCGACGCGCAGGACGCCTGCATCGACGTGCCCGGCGTGGCCGATCCGGATCCGAAGAAGAACGGCTGCCCGCCCGACAAGGACAACGACGGCGTCTACGACGCGCAGGACGCGTGCCCGGACATCCCCGGCATCAAGACGAGCGATCCGGCGACGAACGGCTGCCCCGGCGACACCGACGGCGACACGATCCGCGACGACAAGGACGCCTGCCCGAACGAGAAGGGCAAGCCCGATCCGGATCCGAAGCAGAACGGCTGCCCGAAGGCGGTCCGCGTCACCGAGACCGAGGTCATCATCCTGCAGCAGGTGCAGTTCGACACGGCCAAGGCGACGATCCGCAAGGTCAGCGATACGCTGCTCGACGAGGTCGCGGCCGTGCTCAACGAGCACCCGGAGCTCCTCAAGGTCGAGGTCCAGGGCCACACCGACAGCCGCGGCTCGAAGCAGCTCAACACGAAGCTCTCGCAGGCGCGCGCCGACGCGGTGAAGGCTGCGCTCGCCAAGCGCGGCGTGAGCGCCGATCGCATGTCGACGATGGGCTACGGCCCGGATCGGCCCGTGGGCGACAACGCGTCGGAGGAGGGCCGCCAGGCCAACCGCCGCGTGCAGTTCGTCATCCTCGAGAAGAAGATGAAGGACGGCTCGATCAAGAAGTTCGAGCCCGTCGCGCCGCCCGCGCCGCCGCCCGCCGCGCCGAAGGGTGCTGCTCCGAAGGGCGCCGCGCCTGCGGCCCCGAAGGGCGCGGCTCCCGCGCCTGCCGCGCCGAAGGGCGCGGCTCCCGCGCCTGCGGCCCCGAAGGGCGCGGCTCCCGCGCCTGCGGCCCCGAAGAAGGCTGCGCCGGCTCCCACCAAGAAGTGACGAACGCGGGGCGTCCGCGAAAGCGGGCGCTCCGTGACGCGACCGGTCCGGAGGTTCGAAAGGGCCTCCGCGACCTCGTCTTCACCGCCTCGGCGCGCTCCTGCGAGGTGCGGGTCGAGATCCGCTTGGCGCTCGGGCTTCGGAGGCCGCGCCACTCACGAAACGGCGGTCGTTCGGGCCGCCGAGCATTCCGTTGGGACACCAAATGGACTGCGACAAGGGACCTAGGACATGAGACGACATTGGCTTTGGGCGGGGCTCGCGAGCGTGACAGCGCTCGGGATCTGCGCCCGTGACGCGGCTGCCGAGCAGAAACTACGTGTGCAGGTCGATCAGAGGGGCGACTTCCTCCTCGTCGGCAACACCCTCGGCTACGACTGCCAAAACATCTCGGGCAATCCGCCGCCCGCGCCCGTGGTGGGCACCGCCCCGGCGCTCGCGCAGTGCGGCAACAACGCGAGCGACAGCGGCATCGACATCTTGTGGCGCTCGGACTCGCCGATGGCTGGGCAGGCCGAGACGAACACGGGCATCACGGTGGCGAACGCGCGAAGCACCGCGGTCCTCACGATCCCGGCAGGTGCGACGGTCACGCACGCCTACCTCTACTGGGGCGCGACGCGTAGCACCACGGGCGCCGACACCACGGCCACGCTCGATCGGCCGGGCGTCTTCAGCCAGGACCTGACGTCGATTCAAAGCTACACGACATCGACGAACAACGCCTATCAGAGCGTCGCCAACATCACATCGATCGTGCAACAGCAAGGCTCGGGCGCGTACCGCGTGTCGGGCGTCGACGTCGAGAACCCGGTCGGCCAAGGCGCGAACGACGAGACGACGTTCGCAGGCTGGTACATGGTCGTGCTCTACGAGCGCGCATCGGATCCGCCGCGCAACCTGGCGATTTTCGACGGGCTCGACATCGTGGGCAGCGGGAACCCGCAGAACGTGACGCTCTCGGGCTTCCTCGTGCCGCCGGCGTTCGCGAACGCGAGGCTCGGCGTCGTCGCGTTCGAGGGTGACACGACGGTCACCGGCGACTCGTTCTCCTTCGGCGGCACGCAGCTCACGAACGCGCTGAACCCCGCGGCCAACTTCTTTAACCGCACGCGGACGAACCTCGGAGCCGCCGTGACGGTGGCGGGCGACCTGCCCCAGCTCAACGGCACCGCCGGCAGCTACGCGGGCATGGACATGGACATCGTGGACATCACGCCCCTTCTCACGGCAGGCCAGATGTCCGCGCCGATCTCGGCGACGAGCGACGGCGACCAGTACTGGCTCGCTGGCTTCGTGACCTCGATCCCCACGTACAAGCCCGACTTCACGACGTCGCTGAAGACGGCCGTCGACGTGAACGGCGGCGCGCTCGTGGTGGGTGACACCGTCGAGTACACGATCGTCGCGACGAACACCGGCAACGACACGGCGATCAACACCGTGCTGAAGGACCCGCTCCCGATGGGCGTGACGTACGTGCCGGGCTCGATCGAGGTCGTGTCGGGCCCGAACGCGGGCGCGAAGACGGATGCATCCGCCGACGATCAGGGCGAGTACGACGCCGGCACGAACACGGTGCTCATCCGGATCGGCACGGGCGCAAACGCCACGAACGGCGGGACGATGCTCGTCAACGACACGACGACCGTGAAGTTCCGCGTGACCGTGAACCCGGACGCGACGGGCACGATCCTGAACCAGGCGATCATCACGGCCGCGGGCGAGACGGGCGCGTCGGCCGAGGACACGCCCACCGACGGCAACGGCCCGTCGCCGAACGAGCCGCCGACGCCGATCTACATCGATCAGTGCACGTCGGACGCGAACTGCATGGCGCCCACGCCGGCCTGCAACGTGGCCGCGACGCCGAACACCTGCGTCCAATGCGTGACGGACACGCACTGCGGCGGCGCCACGCCGTCGTGCGACGTCGCCACGAACATGTGCACCTGCGTGCCCACGGGCGCGGAGATCTGCGACGGCCTCGACAACGACTGCGACGGCACCATCGACGAGGGCTTCAACGTCGGCATGGCGTGCTCCGCGGGCGTCGGCGCGTGCCAGACCTCGGGCGCCTTCGCGTGCTTGCCGAACGGCACCTCGGCCTGCAACGCCATCTCGGGCGAGCCCGGCACCGAGACCTGCAACAACATCGACGACGACTGCAACGGCGTCACGGATGACGGCTTCAACGTCGGCATGGCGTGCTCGGCCGGCATCGGCGCCTGCTTGGCGTCGGGTGTCCTCGCGTGTGACGTGTCGGGCCTGTCCACGTGCAACGCGGTCCCCGGCATGCCCACGCCCGAGGTCTGCGGCGACGGCATCGACAACAACTGCGACGGCGTGACCGACGTCGGCTGCCAGGACTCCGACGGCGACGGCATCCCCGACGACGTCGAGACCCAGAACGGCACGGATCCGAACGACGCGGACTCCGACGACGACGGCGTGTCCGACGGCGAGGAGCCGGACGGGAACGTCGACACCGACGGCGACGGCCTCATCAACGCGCTCGATCCGGACAGCGACGACGACGGCCTCTTCGACGGCACCGAGCTCGGCAAGGACTGCACGAACCCGGCGACGGATCCAGACGCGCAGAGCTGCCGCCCCGACGCCGATCCGAGCACGACGACGGACCCGCTCGATCCGGACACGGACAACGGCGGCGTCTCCGACGGCGACGAGGACACGAACCTGAACGGCAAGATCGACGCGGGCGAGCGGGATCCGAACGATCCGCAAGACGATTCGAACGCGCCGACCGACAGCGACGGCGACGGCCTGAGCGACGATCTCGAGGAGCAGATCGGGACGAACCCGAACGACGCGGACTCGGACGACGATGGTGTGCTCGACGGGCAGGAGCCGAACCCGAGCGCGGACACCGACGGCGACGGGCTCATCAACGCGCTCGATCCGGACAGCGACAACGACGGCCTGTTCGACGGCACGGAGATGGGCAAGGACTGCTCGAACCCGGCCACGGACCCGAGCAAGGGCAAGTGCATCGCCGACGCGGATCCGAGCACGACGACCTCGCCGCTCGACGCGGACACGGACAAGGGCGGCGTCTCCGACGGCTCCGAGGACGTGAACCGCAACGGCAAGGTGGATCCGGGCGAGATCGATCCGAACAACGGCAGCGACGACAGCACGAAGCTCGACAGCGACGGCGACGGGCTGACGGACGACTACGAGACCGAGATCGGTACGAACCCGAACGATGGGGACTCCGACGACGACGGCGTGCCCGACGGCGAGGAGCCGAACCCGACGGACGACACCGACGGCGACGGCATCCTCAACGCGCTCGATCCGGACAGCGACGGCGACGGGCTGAAGGACGGCACGGAGATGGGCAAGGACTGCTCGAATCCGGCCACGGACACGAGCAAGGGCAACTGCGCCCCCGACGGGGACAACGGCGCCACGACGACCTCGCCGGTGAATGCCGATACGGACGGCGGCGGCGTCTCCGACGGCGACGAGGACACGGACAAGGACGGCGTGGTCGATCCGAACGAGCGGGATCCGAACGATCCGCAGGACGACAACGTCGTTCCGCCCACGGACTCGGACAACGACGGGCTGACGGACGACGAGGAGGCCGAGTTCGGGACCGACCCGAACGACGCGGACTCGGACGACGATGGCGTGCCCGACGGTCAGGAGCCGAAGCCGGGCGAGGACACGGACAAAGATGGGCTCATCAACGCGCTCGATCCGGACAGCGACAACGACGGGCTCTTCGACGGCACCGAGCTTGGTCTCGGCTGCTCGAACCCGGCCACGGACGCGGCGGCGGAGACGTGCATCCCCGACGCGGACATGGGCAAGACGAAGACCGATCCGCTCGACGCGGACTCGGACAAGGGCGGCCTCAAGGACGGCGAAGAGGACAAGAACAAGAACGGCGTGGTCGACGCGGGCGAAAGCGATCCGCTCGATCCGGCAGACGACGCCGTGGACGGCACCATCCTGACGGGCCACGGCCTCTGCGCCGCGCGGCCCGGCAACGATGCGACGCCTGGCGTGGGCTTCCTCCTCGCGCTCGCGGCGGGGACGGCGCTCATCCGCCGCCGAAGGCGCGGCTGATCGGTAGCTAGGGAGCTCTCCGAGCGCGGAAGGCCGCGCCTGAGAGGGATGCAGCGCCGCGGTCTTGTTCGAGGACCGTGGCGCTTCGTTTTTTGGAGGGGGCGAACCTCGCGTGTCCGGACGGCACGAGGATCACGAGCGCGCGCGTCGCCCCCACGTGGAGCGTCATCGCAGCGATGGTGGTATCGTTGCCTGCATGCGTGTTCGAGCCTCCATGCTTGCGCTGTCGATCGCCTTGCCGGCGGCGCTGTTCGTATCGCCACACTCGCCCCACACGGGCCCGCAAGAAGCTGCGGCGGCGGTCTCGGTGGTCGTCTCGCTGGATGAGCTCGTGACGGGCTCGTCGTTCGTGGTCGTCGCGAAGGCGGCCGAGCGACAGAGCATGTGGGAGGACACGCCGAACGGGCGGCGGATCGTCACGTACACGCGTCTCGACGTGGAGCGCTCCGTGGTCGGCGAGCCGGGGACACAGGTGTGGGTGCGGACGCTCGGCGGGGTCGTGGGGGACGTCGGGCAGTGGGTTTCGGGCGAGGCCGTGATCCCGCCCGGGGAGCGCTCGCTTTTGTTTCTGCACAAAACGCCGACGGCCGTCGTGGTGACGGCGATGGCGCAGGGGCACTACCGCGTGCTCACGGAGGAGGGCGTGCCGAAGCTCGCGCCGAGCCCGGACGCAGGGACGATGCTGCCGCGGACCGGGCCCAGCATCGGGGCGCGTGAGGTTCTCGTGGGGGCGACGCTTTCGCGCGCGCTCGTGGCCATCGAGGAGGTGAAGCGTGCACCACGTGAACGCAAGTAACCGGGGAAGGTTCGCGCCGATCGCAGCCGGGCTCTCGCTCGTCGCGGCGACGCTGCTGCTCGCGCCGACGGCCTCGGCCTACTGCCGCACGACGAGCTGCAAGGGCATCGGGACCGGCGCGCGCTGCACGCCGGTGCGCCCCACCGACTGCGGCGTCGAGCTCTTCTGGAAGAGCCCCTGCGTCGGCTTCTCCATGCAGAAGGACGCGTCGGTGCAGATCGATCTCGACGACGCGACGCAGATCTTCGTCGATTCCTTCAAGAAGTGGACCGACGCGGACTGCGGCGACGGCAAACATCCGCGCATCAAGGTCGTGAACCTCGGCCCCGTGGAGTGCAAGGCGCACGAGTACAACAAGAAGGCGGGCAACGCGAACGTCATCCTCTTCCACGACGACGTGTGGCCGCACGCCGGCGCGGGGAGCACGCTCGCGCTGACCACCGTCACGTACAACGTCGATACCGGCGAGATCTACGACGCCGACATGGAGCTCAACGGGGCGAACGTCGAGTTCACGACCGGCATCGACAACGTCCTCTACGACCTGCCCTCGATCGCAACACACGAGACGGGCCATTTCCTGGGCCTTTCGCACTCCGCGGATGGGACCGCGACGATGTTCGCCGACTACATGCCGGGCTCGACGGAGCTGGGATCGCTGGAGAACGACGACATCGAGGGCATCTGCGCGGCCTACCCGCCCGGCGATCCGATCCCCGCGTCCTGCGATCCCACGCCGCGCCGTGGCTTCGAGTCGCAATGCAATCCGCCTGAGATCACGCCCGAGGACGGGAGCTGTTGCACGACGGCCCCTGGCGCGCCTCGATCCGCGGGCGGAAGCGCGCTCGCAGCCCTCGCCCTCGCCCTCGGCCTCGCGGCGAAGCGGCGCGCCGAGCGCACGCGTCCATGACGAGCCTGGAAGCGCCGCCGTACGACGTCGTCTGGGTCGACGAGGCACGCGCGCTCGGAGGCGCGATCGAGCGCGCCATGAAGGCCAAGGCGATCGCGGTGGACGTGGAGGCGAACGGCCTCTTCGTCTACCGCCCTCGCCTTTGCGCCGCGCAGATCGCCTGGGAGGAAGGGGATTCGACGGTCGTCCTGATCGTCGACACGCTCGCGACGAGCGCGGCCGCGCTCGAACCCCTCCTCGGCCCCGAGGGGCCGATCAAGGTGCTGCACGATCTCACGTTCGACGCGCGCATGCTGGCCGAGGTCGGCGCGCCGCTCGCGCGCGTGCGCGATACCTCGGTGACGGCGCGGCTCCTCGGCCAGAAGGCGACGGGGCTCGCGTCCGTGCTCGCGGCGGAGCTCGGCGTCGTCCTCGACAAGCGCTTTCAGCAACACGACTGGTCGCGAAGGCCTGTTTCACCGGCGGAGCGGCGTTACCTCGGGGACGACGTCGCGTACCTCCTGCGGCTCGATCGCGCGCTCGCCGCGAAGGCGGCGGCGATCGACATCGAGGCCGAGATCGAGGAGGAGTGCACGTACAAGCTCCGCGCCGCGCTCGCGCCTCCGCGGGAGACGCGTCCCTCGTACGTGCGGATCAAGGGCGCACAGAAGCTCGATCGGCCAGGCCGTGCCGTGCTGCGGGGCCTCGTCGCCGCGCGCGAGGCGATCGCCGAGGCCGCTGACGTGCCGCCGTTCAAGATCGTCACGAACGAGATCTTGATCGAGCTCGCGCAGAAGCGTCCGACCTCGATCCCGGAGCTCGGCCACGTGCCCGGCGCGCTCTCGGGCCGCGCGGGGAGGCACGCCGCGAGGTGGCTCGAGGCGATCACGCACGGCGCGGCCGAAGGGGACGTGCCGCCCGAGGAGCAAGCGCTCTTCGAGGTCGCGCCGATCGATCGGAGGGAGATCACGCGGCGTCGGGAGATCGAGGCGAAGATCAGCGCGTTCCGGCGCGCCGAGGCGAAGCGCCGCGACATCGACGAGCAGGCCGTGCTCCCAGGGCATTGCGCGCAGGATGTCGCGAGCATCCTGTTCACGGCGGCGGGGGAAGATCCCACGGCGACGCTGGCGCGGATCGCGGCCATCCCGGGGCTCGGAGCGAAGCGGGTCGAGCGGTACGGCAAGCGCCTTGCGTCGCTGCTCACGGCACCGGGGGAGGTCTCCACGCAAGCACCGGGGAGCGCGCCGCGCGAGGAGTCGTGAGCAGGGCCGGCGCGCCGCTGCTCGTCGTCGCGGGCGAGGCCTCGGGAGATCGCATCGCGGCCGAGGTGCTGCGCGCGCTCGGGCCGGCCGTGCGCGCGTTCGGCATCGGGGGACGCGGTTGCAGGGCGCAGGCCATGGAGACGCTCGCGGATACGTCGGACGTCGCCGCGATGGGCACGCTCGACGTGCTCCGCAAAGCGCCGGCGCTCGGGCGATCGCTCGCCGTGCTGGTGGACCGGATTCGAAGGGATCCGCCGCGCGCCGCGTTGCTCGTGAACTTCACGGAGCTCAACGCGCGGCTCGGGCGGGCGCTCCGGCGCCGCGGGACCCGTGTCCTTTGGGCCGTCGCGCCGCAGGTATGGGCCTGGCGCGCGGGGAGGATCCGCGCGCTCCACGATGCCGTCGATCGGCTCGCCGTCGTCCTGCCGTTCGAGGAGTCGCTCTGGCGTGACGCGGGGTACGACGCTCGGTTCGTGGGGCATCCGTCGGCCGACGTGCCACGCCTACCCCGCGAGGTCGCGCGCGCGCGGATCGGGCTCGGCGCCGGGCGCGCCGTCGCCGTGCTCCCGGGCAGCCGCGCCGGCGAGATCACGCGCCTCGCGCCGCTCTTCTGCGAGGCCGCCTCGATGCTCAGGGCGCGCGGCGACGTCGACGAGGCGCGCGTGCTCGTGGCCCCGTGGCTCGACGCGCGCGCCCGCGGCGAACTCGAACGGGCGGCTCGACGCGCCGGCGTCGGGATCACCGAAGCCGACGCGGAGCATGGCGCGGCTCCGCTGCTCGGGGCCTTCGACCTCGCGCTTTGCGCCTCGGGGACGGCTTGCCTGGAGGCGGCGCTCGCCGGGCTGCCCACGGTCATCGGCTACCGCGTCGATCCCCTCACCTACGCCCTCGCGCGCCGCCTCGTGCGCACGCCGCACATCGGCCTGCCGAACGTCCTGCTCGGCCGCCGCGCCTCCCCCGAGCTGCTCCAGGACGCATGCACGGCCCGCGAGCTCGCCGCGTCCGCTGCTTCCCTCGCGAACGAAGAATCCCGTGGGCGCGCCCAGGCCGACGCTCGCGCGCTCGAAGCGCGGCTCAGGCCCCCTTCCCCGGGCCCCTTCGGCGCACGCGTCGCGGCCCTGCTGGAGCCGTGGCTCTAATCCTTTGACGCCAAACGATCACGTGCGCGGTGAGGACGAGGCCCCCGATCCAGCGCGCTTCTCCGGCTTGGCGTGCATCGCCTCGAAGGCGCTCACGACCTCCCGGGAAAACTCTTCCACCACCGCTCGATGCGCCGCGAGCCCGCCGTCGAGCGCCGCGCGCGCCTTCTCCAGCACGGCGCTCACGTGCTCGGCCCGCTGCCGCGCGAGCACGCGGAAGGCGAGCATCCGACCTGCGGGGACCGCGACGAGCGCGATCGACGCGGGCGACCAGGCGAACACCGGCGCGGCGCGCGTGATGGAACCGAGGTCCGTGAGCGGCGAGCGCGACAGCCACACGCCGAGCACGGCCTGATAGCCCTCGGCGACCGCCGACGGCAAACCGTCGCACATCTCGTGCAGCGGCACCCGCTGCGTCTCCACGTGCACGCGCCGCAGGCCTTGCCACATCAGGAGCCGCTTCGGCGGAGGCACGCCGCGGAAGCTCGCCGAGCCCGTCCACCACCGCACCGACGTATCCGCGCGGTTGAGCTCCATCACGCGCGCGAACGTCGCGTGGCGGGCGAGCGCCGCGCCCACGTCGCGCGGCGGCGGAACATGGCCACACAACTCGAACACGCTCCGCAGCAGGCGCATGTAGCGCCCCTTCGTGAAGAGCCCGCCGAGCTCGTGGTTCGTCACCTGCAAGACGTCGTTCAGCGCCGCGGCGAGGGCCCACTCGTGCTCGTCGAGATCCGGCAACGTGTCGACCGGCGCGAGGAGCCGCGCGCGCCGCACCCGCGCGACGTCGATGCGCGCGCGCAGGTCCGCGTCGACGATGCGCCTCCCCTCCCCGAGCTTCGTCCCGGCCTGCCCGAACGGGCGCGCGAGGCGTAATTTTCCGCCGAGAACGAGGGGCGCGACGATCCCCGCGACGAGCTCTTCGAACCGTTCGTCGTCGCTCGCCAAGCTAGCCTCCGCCGCTCGCGCCCCCGGGGAGCGCGGGGAGTGCGCCGTCGTCGCCCGCATTGACGTCGCGCAGCGGCCGGAGGCCCACGCCGCCGAGCGTCACTTCGGGCAGCTCCGTGGCCAGCGCCGACGAGAGCGCGTCCGCGAAGCGATCGGCCGCGAGCGGGAGCCACGCCTGCGCTTCGAGCACGGCCGTTTCGAGCGAGACGAACCCCTCCTCGGGCACGCCGAGCACGGCGCCGTCGCGGCCGATGAAGAGCACCTGCCCCGGCGGCGCCCCGAGCGAGCGATAGAGCACGTCGGGCGCGACCGCGGGCACCACGTCGTAGCCCGCGGGCACGTAGAGCTGCTTGTGCACCTCGCGGAAGAACTGCCCCACGGGGATGCCCTCGATGCCCGTCGGATGGCGGACGATCGCGCCGCGCTCGGTGAACGCGACGCGCGCCGCGCGCAGGCTCTCCGGCCCGAGCGCATAGGCGATGCGGCGCAGCACCGGCAGGTCCTCGGCCTCGACCCAGGTCGCGGTCACGTGCCGCCATGGATCGAGCGTGGGCACGAGGCGCAGCGCGACCGAGACGGACGTCGTCGGCTGGGCGCTCGCGTGCGCGGCGGCCACGTCCTTGCGCATCTCCATGCGGGCGAAGGCGCGCACGTCGCCGAGCGCGGGCAGCTTCGGGATCTCCAGCGGATCGAGCCCGTGACCGCGGAAAAGAACGAGGCCCGTCTCCGCGAAGACGGGGCACGCGCGGAGGTTCACGGGGTGCCGAAACCCGACCTCCACGGCCGTGCCCGGCGCGGCCGGGACGAACATCGAGAGGCCCGGCGTCCGCGTGAGCAGCGGGATCATGCGCTCGGGCAGCTCGGGCACACGGAACAGGTACCGGACGACCGGCCCATCATCGAAGCTCGAAGCCGGCGGCCACTCGGCGACGCCGACCTCGGCCGTGACGCCCGAGCGCACGAAATAGTGGATCAGCGCAGGTCCGAGCCCCGCCTCCGCGGCAAGCCAGCGCGGCCCGGGCTCGCGCCCCGTCGCGGGATCCGCGTGCGGCTCGAGGCGCAGCACGAGCGAACGAACGTCGACCTTCCGCTCCGCCTCGTAGCTCTGCGAAAACGTGTTGTGGTAGAGCCAAAGCGTCGCGTCGCCCGCGCTGATCTGCGCGACGTCGTAGCCAAAGGGCGCCGCCGCGTCGCGGTACTGGACGAAGTGACGGCTCGTCCCGGTGAACGTATATCCGCCCGCGAGGCGCGCGATCTCGGCGATCCGGTCCATGCGATCGCTCGTCTCCGCCGCGAACGTGAGCGTCACCTCGCGCGCCCCGAGCTTCGAACGCACGACCTCGATCGCGAGCGACCGGAGGATGTCGGCGAGCGAGCCCTGCCTCGTGTAAAGCGCAAGAAACGCGACGAGCCGATCGATCGAGGGCAGGAGGACCACGCCCTTCGCGCCGAGCGCCACGCCGCGCGCGTCCAGGCCGAGGCCCGGCGTGCGGAGCCTCGTCTGGTGGACCGCGACCCGCTCGAGCATGCGCTAGCTCCTCTTCGCGTCTCCTGCGCTCGCCGGTTCACCCGAATCCGGCGGGCACGTGGCCGAGAGGCTAGGGGCTCGGCCCGAGACCGTCAAGCGAGCGCGCTCTCGGGTGCACCTGCCGCCTTTTGGCTCGTGCGCCGATTGTGTACCCTTGGGCGGGCCCGCGCACCACGGGCCTACGTACACCCTCGGCCGGCAACCGGCGATAGGGAGTCCCGAGCAAGGCATGGCACGCACCCAGCAGCTCATCGCCGGGCGATTTCAGGTCGAGCGCGAGGTCGGACGTGGCGCCGTCGGCATCGTGTTCCGCGCGTTCGACACGGTCTCCCAGCGGCGCGTCGCCCTGAAGATCATCGCCGCAGGCGAGTCCGATCCCGGCGAGCGCACCCGCCTCCTGCAAGAGGGCAAGATCCTGAGCGAACTCGATCATCCCGGGATCGTCCAGGTCGTGGCCTACGGCGCCCTCGACTCGAGTTACACCGCCGCGCTCGGCCGCAAATTCGACGAGGGCACGCCCTTCATCGCCATGGAGTGGCTCGAAGGCGAGGACCTGCTCACGCGCCAGCTCCGCGCCGCGCTCACGATGCGCCAGGCCCTCGACATCGCGCGTCAGGTCGCCTTCGCGCTCGCCGCCGCACACGACGCGGGCGTCGTCCACCGCGACATCAAGCCCTCGAACATCTTCGTCCTTTCGAGCCGCTTCCCCGATCCCGACTCGCCCCCCGTCTCCACGCGCACGACGCGCAGGACCCGCGACGACGGCGAGCCCGTCCCCGAGCAGCTCACCTCGAAGCTCGTCGATTTCGGCGTCGCGACCTCGCGCGACATGCGCCTGACCGGCAACGACATCTTCGTCGGCACCCCCGCGTACATGGCCCCCGAGCAGGCCCGCGGCGACGCCATCGCCGACGCGCGCAGCGACATCTACTCGCTCGGCGCGACGCTCTTCGAGCTGCTCACGGGAAGGCCCCCGCACATCGGTTCGAACTCGATCGCCACGATCGCGCTGCTCGCCACGACGCCCGCGCCCCGCTTGAGCGAGCTGCTCCTCGACGTCCCCGAGGCCCTCGAAGAGCTCGTCGCGCGCATGCTCATGTCCGAGCGCGAGCATCGCCCGACGTCGTCGCGCGAGGTCGCGCTCGAGCTCGACGCGCTCTGCCGTGATCCATCCGTCCCCGAGGTCGCGCGCGCGCTAGCCACCTCGACCGAGCCGCCGCCCATGAACACGCGGCTCGTCACGACGCTCGTCGCGCTGCAGGTCGGGTCGCGCAAGGAGCAACGCCTGCAGCTCCTCGAACGTCTGCGCGAGCGCGGCGCCGACGCCTTGCCCCTCGGCACCGACTCGATCGTCGCGCACCTCGGCATGCGCCAGTCGCACGGCGACGAGGCCACGAACGCCCTCGACCTCGGCCGCTGGCTCGCCGAGCTCGGCGCGTGCGTGGGCGTCTCCACGGGCCGCACGCGGCTCGATCGCGTCAAGTCCGCGGGCGACGTCGTCGATCGCGCGAGCGCCCTCGCCCGGAAGGCGGGCGAAGCGAACCTGCTCTGCGACGGCACCACGAAGGACCTCGACAAGGGCTTCTTCCAGTTCGACCCGGTCCCGGGCGGCCATTTCAAGGTCGGCGCGCGCGCCAAGCCCGAGGGCCGCAAGACCGAGCAGTTCATCGGCCGCGAAGCCGAGCTCATCAACGCGCTCGCGCAGTACGAGCGCTGCGTCGACGATGGCACGCCGATCATCGTCACGATTTCGGGCCCGCCTGGCATCGGCAAGAGCCGCCTCGGTCGCGAGTTCGTCAACCGCATCACGACACGCGACGAACCCCCGCTGCTCGTCCGCGTGCGATGTGAGTCCTTCGGCCGCGCCCAGGCCCTCGGCGTCGCCACCGACGCGCTCCGCGCCATGCTCGGTCTTCCGAAAGGCGCGAGCCTCGAACAGGTCGAGCAGGCCCTGCGCGTGCGCAAGCTCCGGAGCGGCGACAGCACCTTGCTCTCGCGCCTGCTCGCGAACCAGCCCTTCGACGACGGCCTCGATCCGCGCGGCGCCCGCGACTCGCTCTACCTCTCGATGACCGAGCTCGCCCTCGGCGCCGCCTCCAGCGGCACCTGCGTCCTGCTCTTCGAGGACGCGCAGTGGTCCGACCCCGAGAGCATCTCCTGGATCGAGCACCTGCTCGGCCGCGCCACGAACCTGCCCCTGTTCGTGATGATGGTCATGCGACCGGGCTTCTGGCGTGATCAAGGCCAGCGCTTCGTCGGCCGGGATCACGTGCGGATCGATCTGCGCCCGATGTCGAAGAAGGCCACGCGCGAGATCGCCCGCGCCATCATCGGCGAGGGCGCGGACGAGGCCGTGCTGAACCGCGTCGCGGAGCAAGCCGCGGGCTCGCCGCTCTTCGCCGAGGAGCTCGCGCGCGTCATCGCCGCGGGCAAGGACGTCACCACGGCCGCCACGATCGAGGCCGCGATCCAGGTCAGCCTCGACGCGCTCGACGACGCGACGCGCGAAGCTGTCGTGCGCATGAGCGTCCTCGGCCTGAGCGTGTGGGACTCGGGCATCAGCGCCGTCGGCGTGGCCGACGCGGACGGCGCCTTGAAAAAACTCATCGCCGCTGAGCTGCTCGTCGAGCACGGCGCGAGCCGCTTCGCCGGCACGCGCGAGTTCCTCTTCAAGCACGCCCTCGTCCGCGACGTCGCCTACGCCTCGGCGAACGAGGAGCTCCGCAAGCAGATCCACGCCGCCGCAGCCGCGTGGCTCGCCAACATGGGCGAGGACGCCGCGACCGTCGCGCAGCACTTCGATCTCGGCGCGCAGCAAGAGAAAGCCGCCGTCTACTGGGAGACCGCCGCGCGGCGCGCCCTCGCCACGAACTCGCTCGGCGAGGCCGTGAAGATGGCCGAACGATCGCTCATGTTCGCGACAGACAAACCCACCGCCTTCGGCCGCGCGGTGCTGCTCGACGAGGCCCACAGCCGCCTCGACGCGAAGTCCTCCGAGCGCAAGGAGGCCATCGACGCGATGGCCGAAAACGTGTTCGACGAGGAGAGCGAGATCCGCTCCCTCGGCGCGCGCGTCCGGTACGACTACGTGCTCGGCGCCGGCTTCGACGTCGAAGCGCGTCTCATCCAGTGCCGCGATCGCGCGGCGACGCTCGGCCTCGTCGAGGAAGAGGCGCGCTGCTCGGCATCGCTCGCAAACCTCTACGCCTATGCAGGCCAGCTCGACCTCGCCGAGCGCGAGACGCGCGTCCTGCTCGACCTCACCGAGCGCCGATCGATCGACTGGGCTGCCGTCGACGCCTGGCAAGCCCTCGCCGTCGTGCGGCAGACGCAAGGTCAGCTCGGCGCAGCGCTCGACGCCCGGCGCAACGCGGCCCGCGCCGCGAAGAGCGCAGGCCTGCAAGAGCGCGAGGCCATGCTCATCACGAACGTTGGCTTCGCCCTGACCACCATCGGCGCGCGCCACGAAGCCCTGCACCAGCTCGAAGCGGGCCTCGCGAAGGCCTCTGCGATCGGCAGCCCCGGCACGGTGCGCAACGCGCAGATGAACCTGCTCTGCTGGGCTGCGACGTTCGGCCCCGACAGCCGCCTCGACGGGGCCCTCACCGAGCCCCGCACGAGCGCCGACGAAGCCACCGTCGCCTGGTTCCACAAGGATCGCGTGACGCTCGGCACGCTCTTCTACCGCGGCTGCGAGCTCCTGCGCACGGACGGCGCGGGCAACATCCCGCGCGCGCGCTCGCTGCTCAAGACGGCGACCGAGGCCTACCGCGCCTCGCAGAACCGCGACGTCCTGCCCGTCGCGCTCGGCTTCTGGGCCGAGGCCGAGCGTCGCTTCGGCAACTCCGACCAGGCGATCGAGCTCGCCTGCGAGGCCGCGCGCCTCGTCGAATCCGGCGCGCCGAGCCTGCTCAACGAGGCCTCGATCTACCTGACGCTGCACGACGCGTACGTCGACATCGGCGACCTGAAGAGCGCCCGCGACGCGATCCAGCGCGCCGTCCCGCACCTCGAGCGCCGCCTGAAGGGCCTCGAAGGCACGCCCTACGCGCGCGCCTTCCTGGTGAACCTCCCGCACAACGCAGGCCTGCTCGCCGCCGCCGAAGCCTACGGCTGCGTAACGAAGCCCATCGAGCAGGTCCTCGCCCTCCCCCTGTCCGAAAGCTAGGGGGACTTCACGGCGTGGCGCCGGGGTTTCACCCCGGACCCGTCTGGTCAACGATGGGGCTACGCTCGGCAAGCCGAGCTACGCCCCGAACCCCGGAGTTGTCCACCCCTCGACCCGGACCAGGGCCAGCCCTGGACCCTTGGTGCACCAACCGCGATGCGGTCGATGCCAACGGGAGGGGCCTGCCAGCACCTCTCCGTGCAGCCATTGGTGCACAAAACGAAACCGCCCTCCCCTTTCGAGGAGGGCGGCTCGCTTTTGTCTGCGCCGAGAGCGGTTACTCGCCGCCGATCGCGATGCCGAGCTGCTGCCGCAGCGCGAAGTACTGATCCGACACCGAGAACAGGAGCAGCTCCTTCAGCTTCTCCTGCGGCGGCAGATCACCCGGCTGCTGCGGCTCGGCCGCGATGATCTTCTTCGCGATCTCGAGGTCGCCGCAGAGCAGGTACCCAGCGCGGTTCGCCGTGATGTCCACGCACTGCGACCACCGCTTGAGGTTCGCCTTCGCCCCGTCCGCCACGAACTTCTTCACGACCATCCGCAGACCTTCGATCTGCATCGGCTGCATGAACTGGCGGATCGTCTGCGCCGTCGCCAGCACCTGCTTGTCGATGTCCGCCGGCGAAGGCGCGTCCGGCTGGACGAGCTTGATCGCCGCGAAGAGGAGCACCGTCAGCTCGGTGACCGTCGGGAACAGCGTCTTGATGTAGTGCTCGCCGCGATACATCGCGAGGTGCTTGCCGATGATGAACGTCAGCTCCTGCGGCGAGAACCCGGTCAAGACCGTTTGACCTGCAACCGACGAGGGCGGCTCGGCCGGAACGGCGACGAGAGCACCCGGCACGTCGCTGCGCACGTACAACGCCGGGCACGGGATCCCGAGCACCTGCGAGGCCCAGCCGAACGTACGGGCAAACGTGACGGTCGACGTGGCCGGATCCTGGCGGAACCGCGGATCGAGGACCGGCTTCTCCTTCTTCGCCTCCAGCGTCGCGATCTTCGCCTTGAGCGCCGCGGAGGCGATCATCTCGAAGATCTTGCCGATGTAGAGGTTCTCTTCCTCGTGGAAGAGGTTCCGGAGCCACTGCTCGTTGTCGAGCCGGTTCTTGACCTGCAGCATCCCCTGCGGACGGTAGTCCTCGAAGAAGCGCTGCTCGTCCTCGTCGGCCTTGCGGATGAACGCGAGCGCCGCCGCCGTGCACCACGCCGGATCGTACGCCTTCTGCTCCACGTAGAGCCGGTAGAGCTCGTGGTAGGAGTCGGCGTTCGTCGCGTCGATCTTCACGAGCGACTGGTACTCGGAGATCGCTTCCTCCGTGTTCCCGAGGCCCGTGTAGAGCTGCGCCAGGATCTGGTGCTCCTGCTGGTCCTCCGGCTTGAGGCGCGCGGCGATCTTGAACGTCTCGACCGCCGCGTTCACGTCCTCGAGGCGATCGCGGTAGATGAGGCCGAGCGCGTGCCAGAGGGTGAACTCGAGGTCGATGTTCCCCTTGCCCGCCACGCGGTGCAGCATCTTCCGGTACGCGCGCTCGAGCTGCTTCCAGTCCCTCTGCGACGTGAGGATCTTGTTGATGCGCTCGAACGCGTCGAGGAACGCCGGATCGAGATCCAGCGCGTCGTTGAACAGGTCCACCGCGCGCGGGAGATCCTCGAGCTTGTCGCGGTAGATCTGCGCCATCGTGAAGAAGTAGCGCGACTTGCGACCGGGCTGCGTCTCGAGGTCCGCGATGCGCTGGAGCGTGTCCACCATCTGCTCCCACTGACTGACCTTCTGGTACAGCGTGAGCATCCGGTGCAGCAGAACGTGGTTCTGCGGCTCCAGATCGAGCGCCTCTTCGAGCGCCTCGACGGACTTCGTCGGGTTCTGATCCTTCTCCCACGTATCGGCGATCTCGCCGAGGAGCTTGAAGCGCTCGGCGCCGTCGATGATGTTGTCGAGGATCTGGCGCTTGTAGTGCGCGACCTGCTTCCAGTCCTTCAACCCGTCGTAGACGCCGACGAGCGCGTCGAGCGTCGGCCGGTGAGCCGGCTCCACGCCGAGGGCCTTCTCGAAGTTGTTGATCGCCTGCTTCGCCTGGCCCTGGTTCTGCTTGATGAGGCCAAGCTTGTAGTAGACGTTCGCGCGCGCCTCGGTCTCGGCCTCGTCCGTCGTCCCGAGGACCTTCTGGTAGTTCGTCAGCGCGCCGGCCCAGTCACCCAAGCGGAAGCAGACGTCGGCGAGGCCCTCGATGGTCTCGCGGTTCGTCATGTCGATCGCGTAGGCAGCCTGGTACGCCTTGAGCGCCTGCTCGTTCTTCCCGATCGCGACGAGCACCTTGCCGAACGTGTTCTGCAGCCGGTGCTGCTCGGACTTCTCGCGCTTGCCCGATTTCCGGACGAGCATCTCGCCGAGCGGCTCCGCCTTCGTCCACTTCTCGTTGCTCACGTACTCCGCGAGCAAGGGCATCGCCGCGTCCTCGTTGTCGCCGTCGCTCTGGAGCGCGAGCTCGTACGCCTGCACCGCGAGATCGTGCTCGCCGAGCCGATCGTCGCGCAGCCTGCCGAGCTCCACGAGGAGCTTCGCGCGCTGGCGCGGCGCCTCGGTATTCATCTGCTCCTGATCGAGGTACCGCGCGGCGGTGTCCCAATCCTCTGAATCGATCGCGATGACGCGCAACGCGGCCAGGGTCTGCAAGTGCGCCGGATCCAGATCGAGAGCCATCTCGAACCGATCCCGCGCCGCGATCCGATCCCCGATCTTCTCGTCGAGCTGCTTACCGATCCGGTAATACATCTCGACGCGCTGCTTGCCGTCCGGAGTCAGGTCGGCGACGCGCGTCATGTAGTCGATGGCGCGCGACGTATCTTCCTGCTTCTCGTAGAGCTTCGCGAGCGCCTCGAGCGCCGGGATGTGCTTGTCGTCGAGGTCCGTGATGTTCAGCCACGCGTCGATCGCGCGGTCGAAGTCCTGGACCTCCTCGGCGTACACCTTCGCCGTCGCCGACCAGAGATCGATCTTCTTCTGCCGATCGATCGTCGCGTTGATGTGGCGATCGTAGGTGTTGATGAGGTCGTGCCATTGCCGCAGCCGGCGGTAGCAACGCTCGAGCGAGTCGAGCGCCGCCTCATGGTGCGGATCGATGTCCACGACCTGCTCGAGCCTCGCGGCCGCGAGATCCGGCTTGAGGAACTGCTCCTCCTGGATCTTCGCGATCTTGAGCAGCACGTCGATGCGCTCGCGCTCCGTCGTGACCACGTCGAGCTGCATCTCGAGGACGCCCACGAGATCCGGCCACTGGTGCGTCTGGTTGTAGACGCGCTCCAGGCCGCGCATCGCGAGCAGGTTGGCCGCGTCCACCTCGAGCACCTCGCGGTAGACCTGACCCGCCTTCTCGATCTGGCCGAGGTCCTTTTCGTAGAGGCCCGCGCAACGCAGCTTCGTGGCCGCGATCTGCGAGGCTTCCGTCTGCGCCTTGCCCTTGCGGGTCAGGATGTCGACGAGCTCGGGGAGCAGGCCGCGATCCGTGTAGATGCGGTCGAGCGCCTCGAGCGCCGCCAGGTGGTACGCGTCCACGTCGAGCGCGCGCTTGTAGAACGAGAGGCCCTGCTCCACGTCGCCCGCGTTCTTCTCGAGCACCTCGCCGAGCTCCGTCAGGATCTCCTTGCGATCGGTGTCCTTGACAGCGATCTCGAGGGCCCGCGTGAGCATCTGGCCCTGCTGCTGCCATTGGCCGCCCTTCTTGTGGAAGTTCGCCATCTGGCGCAGCACGTCGACGTTGTTCGGGTCGATCTGCAGCACCTTGCCGTAGTACGGCTGCGAGTACTCGGGGTGCCCGAGGTCCTCCGCGTACCACTTCGCGAGGTGCAGGCAGAGCCGGATCGTGCGGAGCGGATCCCGGTCCGGGTTCAGCGCCTGCAGCCAGCCGTTGACCGTCTGCACAAGCTCCGGCCAGCGGTTCGTCGCCTGCGCCATGCGCTCGAGGTAACGAACCGTCTCCATATTGTCGAAGTCGAGCTCGAACGCCGTGAGCAGCGCGTCGAACGCCTGCATCCGGTCTTCGAGCTCGGTCTCGAACACGCGCGCGACCTTGCGGAGGATGTCCGTCTTCTCGTCGGTGTCCTCGCGCGAGTCGAGGCGCGCGAGGTACAGCTCGATGAGCGGCTCGGCGCGGTGCGCGGCCGAGTGCAGTTCTTCGAGCGCGAGGTACGCGCGATCGTGCGTCGGCTCGATCTCGAGAACCTTCTCGTACGCCGGCGTGCCCTTGTCCTTGTCCTGGACCTGGTGCTCCCAGATGTCGGCGACCTCGAGGTACTCGCGGATCTTCTCCGCGCCGTCCTCGTACGCCGCCGCGCGGCCCATCTTGACGTCGATCACCTCGACCCAGCGCTCTTCGGCGCGGAGCAGGTTCTCGAGCGCCGCCATGGCCTCGAAGTCGCGCGGATCGACCGCGAGCAGCTTCCGCCACGCATCGATCGCATCGTACGCCTGGACGAGCACGTTCTGGTACGTCGTCCCGAGCTCGCGGTAGAGGGCCACCACGTTCTCGGCCGGCAGCACCGAACCTGCGCGATCCACCGTCTGGTGGAGAATGCTCACGAGCTCGTTCGGATCGTTGCGCTTCCGCCAGATGTCCGCGATCGCGTAGAGCGCCTCGACGTTCGCGTACTCGATGTCGAGCGCGCGATTGTAGTCGTCGAGCGCGAGGTCGTCGCGCGTCAGCTTGTCGTTGTAGAGCTTCGCGCGACGGAGGAGCACGGCCACGCGTGCCTCGTCGGTCGGCTCAACGTCGAACTGCCGCTCGAGGGCCTCGCAGAGCTCCGCCCACCGCTGCTCGCGCTCGTACAAGTTCGCGAGCGCGAAGAGCGCCTCCGTGTCCTCGCCCTTGATGTCGAGGACCTGCTTCCACATGTCGATCGCGGCCGGGATGTTGTTGAGCATCTCCGGCTCGGAGAGCAGGCGCGCCATCTTCGCGCGCACGTCGCCCTCGTTCGCCGTGATCTGGAGCTCGCGCTCGTAGACGCCCATCAGCTCGGTCCACGAACCCTTGCTGCCGTACAGGCGCTCGAGTGCGTAGATCGCGGCCTCGTTGTTCGGGTCGAGTTCGTCGAAAAGCCGACGGAAGGCGCGGATCGCGTCGTCCACCTGCCCGAGCTGCTCCTCGTACACCTGGCCGAGGCGGCCGTAGAGCTCGATGTGCTCGTACGGCTCCATCGGCACCTTGACCCGCTGCTCGAGGATCCCCGCGAGGTCGGCGTACTGCTCGAGCCCCGTGTAGATCCGATCGAGCTCGGCGAGCGCCTTCGGATCGAGCGGATCGACGCCGAGCACGTAGCGGTACGTCTGTTCCGCCTTCTCGATGTCGCGCAGCTCCTCCTCGAACACGCGCGCGAGCCGCGTGCCGATGTTCGTCTGCACCGCCTTGTCGCCGTGCAGGCCGAGCACGTCGGCATACGCGTCGCCGAGGGTGTTCCAGCCGCCGTCCGTCGAACCGCCGAGCCGCTCGACCTCTTCGAGCGTCTTCTCGTCCGCCGGGTACTCCTTGAGCGCGCGGACGTACACGCCGAGCGCGCCGTCGAGCGCCACGAGCCGCTCCTCGTGGATCTCCGCCATGCGATAGTACATGGCGAGCCGATCCGCGGGCTCCGTGAGGTGCGTGAGCTGCGCTTCGAGGACGCCCGCGAGCTTCTCCCAGTCACCGGACGACTGGTAGAGCGGCTCCAGGATCTCGCCGATCTCGAGCTGCTTCACGCCCGCCGCGAAGAGCCCTTCGAGAGCCTCCAGCGTTGCCGTGTGATCGGGCGCCGCGTTCAGGATCTCGCGGTAGACGCCGATCGCCGCCGCCAGATCGTTCAAGCGGAGCTGGTGGACCTGGCCGAGGCGGTACTTGAACTCGAGCGCGTCCTCCGGGTTCGGCGACGACTCGGCCTCACGCGCGAGCACGGGCACGAGATCGGTCCAGCGCTCAGTCATCGTGAAGAGCCGGTCGAGCGAGGAGATCGCCGTCCAGTTCTCCGCGTCGACCTCGAGCACGCGCCGGTAACGCGCCACCGCGCTGTCGACGTCCTCGAGCTGCGTCTCGAAAATCCCCGCGAGACGAAGACCGAGCTCGACGAACTGATCCGGCTGCTCACCGAGCTTGCCGAGTTCCTGATCGTAGAGCGCCGCGACGTCCTTCCACCGCGTCACGTACATCGCGAGCCGCTCGATGTTGCCGAGCGAATCCTGGTTCGCGATGTCGAACGTCACCGCCCGCGCGTACGTGTCGAAGGCCGCCTGGTGGTTGCCGAGCATCTCCTCGTGCAGGCGTGCGATGCGGTGGAGCAGCTCCACCTTGGCGTACGGATCGTCCGCCTTCGCGACCTGGACCTCGAGGACGCTGATCAGCTTGTCCCACTGCTGCGCGGTGTCGTAGATGGGCTCGAGCACGAGGGCTGCTTCGAGCGCTGCCGTCGCGCCGCTGCTCTTGATGCCTTCGAGGGCCACCAGCGTGGGCTCGTGATCGGGCATCACCTGCAGGAGATCGCGATAAAGCTCGATCGCGCGCTGCACGTCGCCGAGGTGCTTCTCGTAGAGCTCGGCGATTCGGTAATTGTAGCTGATCTGCTCCGCCGGATCGGCCGAGATGCGCGAGAGGTGCTCGAGCACGCCGAGCAGCTCGTGCCAGTTCTGGGCCTGCTGGTAGAGCACGTCGAGCCGACCGAGCGCCTGCTGATCGTCCGGATCGAGCTCGAGCACGCGCTGGTACGTGTCGATCGACGCCGGCACGTCCTTGAGCTCGCTCTCGTAGACCGCGCCCATCTGGTAGTAGATGCTCTTCTTCTCCTCGGGATCACCGACGAGATCGACCTTCTTCGTGTACACCGCGAGAAGGTCGGCCCACCGCGACAAACCGAGGTAGAGCTTGATGAGCTGATCGATCGCGCCGAGATCTTCCGGATCGAGCTCCAGGATCTTGCCGTACACCGCGATCGCCGCGTCGTGCCGCTGGAGGATCTCCTCCTCGATCGACGCTGCTTGGAAGAGCGCGCCCTTCTTCTCGCCGAGCTCGTCGAGAATGTCGGCCTTCTGCTGCAGGATCTGCGAGAGCTCCTCGAAGCGATCCGCAGCCCTGAAGAGGTTCTCCAGCGCCTCGGCCGCGCCGAGGTTGCGCGCGTCGATCGTGAGCACCTTGCGGTAATGCTTGATCGCGCTCTCGATGTCGCCGATGTCCGACTCATAGACGCGCGCGCTCATCGTGTAGAGCTGGCTCGAAAGCTCCGGCTCCTGCTGCTGCGCCGCGAGCTCCTCCAGCACGCGCGCGAGGTCGGCGAACCGCCCCGTTGCGCGCGCCAGTCGATCCAGGCCCTGCTGCGTCGTATCGAGCGCCGGGTCGTGCCCGAGCGCGCGCGCGTACGTGTCGAAGGCCGAGTTCAGATCACCGCCGGCGTCCTCGTAGAGCGTCGCGATCTGATGGAGCAGCTCCACCTTGCGGCTCACATCGTCGCTCCGTCGGACCTGCACCTCGTGCACGCCGATGAGCTTCATGTAATCGCCCGAGGCCCTGTAGAGCGGCTCGAGGATCTCGGCGATCGCCACCTCGTGCTCGGGCAGCTTGCCGAGCCGTTCGAGCGCGCCGAGCGCCTCCGCATTCGCGGGCTCACGCTCGAGGACCTGGCGGTAGCCCTCAATCGCGGTCTCGAGCAGGTTCATCTTCGACTCGCGCAGCGCCGCGAGGCGGAGCATGAGCCGAATCTGCTGCTCGTCCTCGGTGGCGTACCGGAGCTGTTGCTCCAGGTTGTCCGCGAGGTCCTCCCACATGCTCTGCCGCGAGAAGAGCCCGTCGAGGGCGGCGAGCGCTACGTTGCTCGTCGGATCCTCGCGCAGCACCTCCTGGTAGGCCGCGATCGCGTCGCCGGGCTGCGAGAGCTTCTCCTCGTAGACCTCGGCCATCTGCGCGAAGAGCGCCTCGCGATCCGTGAACTCCGGCGCGAGCGCGATGCGACGACGGAAAACCTCGATGAGGTCCTGCCACCGCTCGGTGCGGCGATAGAGCGCGTCCATCGCAGCGAGCGCCTCGCCGTCCGCCGGATCGATCTCGAGCACGCGCTTGTAGCCGTTCGCCGCGTCCTCGATCTTGCCGAGCTTCTCCGAGATACCCGCGAGCCGCATCCAGTACTCGCGCGCCAGTCGCTCGTCGCTCAGGCCCCCCGCGATCTCACTGAAAACCGCGAAGAGTTTGTCCCACGAGCCGGCCTGCGCCGCGAGCTGCTCGAGCTCGCCGCGCGTCTCGCCGTTCGACGGATCGTCCTTCAAGGCGCGGCTTTGCGCCTCGAACGCCCGCGCGAGATCCGTCAGGTGCTCGGCCGCCGTACGGGCGACCTTGCGCAGGAGGTTCACGCGCGTCCCGACGTCCGCCTCCGCGGCCGCCAGGATCTCGAGGGACTGGATGAGCTTCTCCCAGTCGCCGCGCGTCTCGTAGATCTCCTGCAGAATCCCGGCCGCCTCGGCGCGGAGCTCCTCATTCTCGAGCAGCTTCTCGAGCGCAATGCGAGCGCCGTCGTTCGCCGGATCGAGGACCAGGATCTCCCTGTAATTCTCGAGCGCGCCGTGCGCATCACCGAGCTTCTCGAGCGTCGAGCCGAGCCGGTACTTGAGGTCGACCGTGATCGCGTCGCCGAGGTTCAGCTCGATGCGCCGACGAAGCACGTCGACGTAGCTCTCCCACTGCTCCTGCTCGCGGTAGAGCGTATCGAGCGCTTCGAGCGCCGGCGCGTCGGCCGGATCGTCCTGGAGAACCTCGTTGTACGTCGTGATCGCGCTCGCCGGATCCTTGATCTCGTTCACGTAGAGCTGCGCGATCGCGTAGCGAATGCTCTTCGTCTCCTCGGTGTCCTGCGCCAGCTCGAGCTTGCGCTTGTAGATCTCGAGGAGCTCCGTGAACCGACCCGTGTCGCGGTAGAGGCGCTCGAGCGCCGAGATCGCCGCCGCGTTCTCGCTGTCCGTGTCGTACACGGCGCGGAACTGCGCGAGCGCGTCGTCCACGCGCTTGACCTCGTCGACGAGCACACGACCGAGCCGGAGCCGCAGCGCGATCCCGAGATCCCGATCCAGATCCTCATCCGCGCGCGCGATCGTCTTGCCGTACGACGCGATGAGGCTGTCCCAGCTCCCCGTCGTGCGCGCGACGCGCTCCACATCCTCGACGCACTGCTCGTCGCCGGGTGCGAGCTCGAACGCGGACAGGAACCGCTCGAACGCCTTCTGCGGCTCCTTGAGCTTCGCCTCGTAGAGGCCCGCGACCTCACGGTAGAGCGCGAGCTTCGTGTCGGCGTCCTGATCGTTCGCGAGCTTGACCTCGATCGCGACCGCGAGCCCCTTCGCGTTGTTGGCCTGCGTGTAGAGCGGGATGAGCGCCTCGGCCGCCGGTAGGTACCCGGCGTCGATCGTCCACACCTTCTCGTAGGCCTTCATCGCCCGATCGGACTTGCCCTTCTGGTCGAGCCAGAGCTGGGCCGTCTTCATGAGCAGGCTGATCTTGTTCTTGTCCTCGGTCTCCTTCGCCTCCTGCGACTCGAGAACGCGGATGAACTCGTCCCACTTGCCCTGCTCTTCGTAGAACCGCTGCAGGTCCTCCCAGCGAGCGACCTTCAGGTAGAGCTTCTTCAGCGCCTCCTGGGCCTTGCGCTCGTTCGGGTTCAGCGTGAGGAGCTGCTCCCACGCTTCGATCGCAGCGTCGTCGTTGTTCAGGCGCTCGCCGTAGAGGGCGCCGAGCTTGCCGAGCAGCGCCTCCTTCGCCTTGAAGTCGGCAGTGATCTCGACCTGCTTCTGCAGCACGACGGCGAGTTTGTCCCAGTCCTTCGAGCGCTCGTGGAGGCCCGACAGCGCATTCAGCGCCTCGACGTTCTCCGGATCGTCGGCGAGCACCTCATCCCAAAGCTCGACGCAGACCTCGGGCTTCTTGACGCGCTCGGTGGCGAGCTTCGCGATCTCGAGGAACTTCTCGGCGCGCGACGGCCCCGGCGGCATCATCTGCGCCTTGCGCCGGTTCAGCCCGATGAGCTTCTCCCAGTCGCGACGCTTCTCGTAGCTCTGCTGCAGGTACTCGATCGCTTGCGCGTTCTCGCCGTCGATGACGAGGATCGCCTCGAAGCACTTCACGGCCTCGGCCGCGTTCGAGAACTTGCCCGTGTAGAGCTCCGCGGCCTGCAGGTAGTACGAGATCTTGTCCGCCGCGTCGGGCACCGCCTCCGCGAGCTCGACGAGCGTCTTGACGTACTCGTTGAAGCGCTTGGCCTGCTCCTGCTTCTGCGCCTTCGCCTTGAGCTCTTCGATCTTCGCCCAGTCGACGGCGTCCTCCTCCTCGACGACCTCCGTGGACACCTCGGTCTCCACCTCGGGCGCAGCGGCGGACGGCGCAGGCTCGGACACGGCAGGCACCGAAGCCGCAGGCACCGAGGTCGCCGCGCCGAGGCGCTCGCCGATCTGCGTCTCGAACGCGAGCAGCGTCGGGTGCTGCGGCGCGACCTGCGAGAGCCTCTCGAACCAGGGCCGCGCGCGCATCACGTTGCCGAGCTTCTGCCAGATGATCCCGCCGGCCTGCGCGAGCATGAACGGCGAGCCGTTGCCACCGTCCGAAGCGATCTTCTCGGCGAGCGCCGCGACGCGCTCCCAATCGCCTTCCTTGGCACCCCAACCATCACGCAGGTACGTGAACGCGCCCTCGGCCTCGGGATCGTGCGCGAGCGCCTCTTCGAGCAGCTTCGAGCCGAGCTCCGGGTTCTGATGGCGCGTCGCCCAGCGCGTGCCGAACCGAAGCGCTGCCTCGGCGCGACCACGGCCGCTCATCGCATCGAGCACGCGGCGCTGCGCGTCGACGAGCGTCTGCGAGCGCTCCTCCTCCACGAGGATCCCCTCGTAGAGCGCGGCCACCTGCCGATCGAGCGGGTTTGCCTCGTATGCCTTCGCGAGAAGGTCATCGACCTCCGCCGGCGCAAAGCGACGCGCGAGACGCGCGGCCCGCAGGAACAGGCGCGCCCGCGAAGCCCCGTCGAGCGACGCGTCGTTCGCGCGCTGCAGGAGCTCTGCGACGTGCGCCTCCCAGCTCTCCAGCTCGACCTGCGCGTCGGCGAGGCTGGCGCGCGCCTCCTCGCTCGTGCCCCCGGACGTACCGAGCGCGCGCGCATACGTCGACACGGCTTTCTCATTGTCGCCGATGTCGCAGTACACGTCCCCGAGCTCCAGGAGCAGCTCGGTCGCTTCGGGGCCGTCTCCGAGCCCCTTCAGCTCGAGCTCGAGGAGCCTCTGGACCATGTTGATCTTGCCAAGGTCCCAGTACACGAGCCGCGCGAGGCGAAGTGCCTCGGTGAGCGTCGAATTCAGCTTGAAGGCGTCCTGCAAATGCTTGAGCGCCTTGACACCCTGGAGGAACTTCTCCTCGAGGAGCCGCCCAAGACGCAGGTGGTAACCAGCCTTCGCCGTGGCATCCGCCTCACCGGCGAGCCCCTTTTCGAGCTCTTCAGCGAGCCCCTGCCATTCACGAACCGACTCGAGATGCTTGAGACGCTGCGCAAGATCCATGGATTCCTCGGCCCCTGACCTGACCTACAAAAGGCCTTGCAAACGACGTCGACGAACCGCGCCCCCGACTAGTTGCCACCGAGCCGCGTGACCAGCGTCTGCGCGGTCTCGCACTCGGTCTTGAAGCTCGCCGCCTTCGCGCCCTTGCATGCTCGGGCGGTGAAGCCCTTGAGCATCTGAACGGCTTCCTGCGTCCTCGGCGGGGTGAGCTGCGCGTAAGTGCTGCCCAAGCTGAAGAGAATCTGCACCGACTCCGGGCCCTCGTTGCCCGCGACCGCCTTCGCCGCCTCGAGCTCCGTCACCATTTCGGGGAGCGACCCGCGATCCTGGTGAACCTGCGAGAGCAGCACGTGCACGCCGAAGAGAGTCTTGTCGCCGGGCTTCGCGAAGTTCTTCGCTTCCTTGAGCACCTGCTCGGCCTCCTTCGTGTACCCGAGGCGGATGTAGAGATCCGCGAGCGCCGTATAGTAACGGATCTCGGTCGGATTGTGCTCGACCGCCTTGGTGTAGTTCTCGAGCGCCTTCTGCTCGTCGTCGGTCCAGAGGAACACGTTGCCGAGCTGGTGGTAGCAGTCAGCGAAGTTCGGATCGTTCTCGATGCACTTCTGGTACGGCTCCTTCGACTCTTCGTACGAGATCGTCTTCTTCTTCGCCTGCATCTCGAGCGCGTACGCGCGCTCGAACCAGTAGTTCGCGAACTTCGGCGCGAGCTGCGTGGCGCGGCTCAAGGTCGACGCGGTCTTGTCCCACTCCTCCTTTTTCTTGTAGGCCATCGAGAGCTTGTAAAAGATCCGATGGTTCGTGGGATCGAGCTTGGTCGCCTGCTCGTACTTCGTGGCAGCGCCATCCGGGTTCAGCGTGACCTCTTTGTCCGCCTGGTTTGCGAGGATTACGGCTTCCTGCCGGTTCCGGCTGCAGCCCAGCCCGAGCATGCTCGAGACCACGAGACAGGACGCCATCACCATTGCGCCAAGCTTCATTGCTTCGCTCACCTTTCTCTCGGAGCCGGCTCCGCCGCTCCTCGCGTCACCCGCGCGCGTAGAGGGCCACGGCAGCCCCAACCGCACCAAGCACGCACATAAGTCCTCGAACTTGCAGCCAAATTGCCGCCCAGGCACAGGACGAGACGTTCTCTTGCGCGCCGAGAATAGGCGGATGGCGCGCCGAAAGTCCAGTTGGATTGTGCCCATCTCCCAAAGCAACGGGCCAAGCGTCCGGCCGCACTCGGGAGGCCCCGACGCTCCCCCGCGCGCCGATGGTCGTCGACAAAAACACGATGCCCCACGGGCTTCTGACCCGCGGGGCATCGCTCCACGATCCCAATCGAACGTCAGCCGCCGGGGCTGAACATGATCGGGTACACGACCGTCACGATGCCGCCTTCCGGCTGCGGGAAGGACAGACCGTAGAACGCGCGGACCACGCACGACACCACGCCGCCATCCGGCATGTCCGAGCCGCCGTTGCCCACGTTCGAGACTGCGCCGTCACGACCGATGACGAAGCGCACCCCGACGCGGCCCTGGAGGTTCGGGTTGTTGCGCAGGCCGTTCTCGTAGCAGAGGCGGAAACGACCGAAGTTCTGACGCACGATACGCTGGATGACCTCGGGCGGGAGACGACCGCTCACGCTCGTGGCGCCCATGCGCACCTGCGGCGGCTTCGTGCGGTGCGACCCCGACAATCGGCCGTGACCGGAGCCGAAGCCCTGGCCCGTGCCGGTGCCCGCGCCGTGGCCGATCGTGCCGATCGAGCCGAGACCGATGCCTTCGCCGCGGCCACCGCCGCCCTCGCCGATACCGGACAAACCGAGGCCGCCCGCGCCGAACGAGTCGCCGATGTTGTCGCCCCACATGTTGCCGCGGGCCGACAGCGCATCGTTGCCGAGCGAGTCGTCGCGACCCCAGGGCGCCGTCGGCGCGTTCGGATCACCACCGGCACCCGAGTTGAGCAGACCGATCATGCCGAACTCTGCCGCGTCACGCAGCGCGGCCTGCCGCGCGATATGCGGATCGGCGTTGTCCGCCGGGCCCTGCACGCCGTACCGGTTGCCCGACGACTTGGTGTTCGGGTTACCCATGGAACCCTCTTCACCCTTCGCGCGCGTGCCCGTGCCGCCTTCCTTGTTGTCGGCGGCGTTGTCGGCGACCTGCTCGGTCTCCTTCTCCTCCATCTCCTTTTCGGCGGCCGCGTTGAGGAACTGCTGGATCATGAACTTTTGATCGTCCGAGACCCCGTCCTCGTCCGTGGCACCGAGCGGCGGCATGAAGAACGCCATCGCCGCGAGGAGCCCGAGGTGAACGGCCATCGACAGGCCGTGGTAGAGGTAGTTCTGCGTGTCGAACTGCACGTGCCCCGCGACGACGCGGCCCGCATTCACCGTCGACACCTGGAAGATCAGGCCGTCCACGTCGATGCGCGCCTTCGAGCCCGGCGGCAGCGCGATCTGGAACGCGCCCGAGAGCTCCGAGCAGGGTTGCGTCTTGCCGCTGTCGATCGCCTGCTGCACCGTCATCTTCGGCTGGCCCGCGAGCTCGATCGTGCCCTTCGCGCGAGGCAGGAGCACCACCGAGACCGACCCGCCGCGATCCGCGAGCACCACGGGCGCGCGCGTCGTGCCAATCTTCTCTTGGGGCACAAAGTAATCGCACTTAAAGTTCTTGCTCTCCTCCTCGCCCACGTAGAAGGAGCGCGGCGGCGTCAGGTGCGAGACGTGCAGGACCATCTGATCCCACAAGACCATCACCTCGACCGACGCGGAGGGCGTCTCGACCTCCTCGTTCGGGACGTCCGGGCCGCTCTTGACGAGCTGATACGTGTACGAGCCCTCGGGCGCGTCGTGCGGCACTTCATCGTGCGCGGGCGGCTTCGGCTGCGCGAAGGGGTTGTTCATGCCGAACGGGTCGCCGCCGCCGCCGAACGGGCTCGGCGCCGCCGCGGGAGCGGCCGCGAACGGGTTGCCGCCCGCCGCCGCGAACGGGTTCGCCGCGGGAGCCGCGCCAAACGGGTTCGCCGCCGGAGCCGCGGCAAACGGGTTGCCGGGCGCCTTCGCCGCGCCACCCGCGACCGCGACCGGTTCGGCCTTCTCGAGCACGATCTTCGTGCCGCCGATCTGCAGTTGATCGTTGGCCTTGATCTTGACTTTGTTCACCCGGGCGCCGTTCACGAGCGTCCCCGGCTCGTTGCCGAGGTCGATCAGCGTGATGTCCTCGGGCGACGCCACCTCGATGACGGCGTGCATGCGCGAGGCCAGCTCGTCGTCGACGCGCAGATGGCTCTTCGGGTCCTTTCCAACCTTGACGATGTCCTGCGTCACCGTCTCTCGACGCACGAGCGCTTCATTCTGGTAGA
The DNA here is from genome assembly GCF_005144585.1 of Polyangium fumosum. Lineage (GTDB taxonomy): Bacteria > Myxococcota_A > Polyangia > Polyangiales > Polyangiaceae > Polyangium > Polyangium fumosum. Next base: position 49,086 of record NZ_SSMQ01000025.1, read on the forward strand.
GCGCAAACGTGAGCGCGACCTTCTGCTTGCCTTCCATCGTGAGCCAGCCTTCCCTGCCTTTTGCGTCTCGTCGTCGCCCGAGGCGACCAGAAACCCCGCGTTCGGGGCATCGAATATTACTCAGGGACTCGTGTGCCTTCCCAAAAAGGCGATGGAGCCCTTGGATTCATCGCTGCGGCCCTGCGATCGCGTTCCCCGCGTCCGCTTGAAACCGCAGCCCGAACCCCCCGCACGAGTCCCCGAGTCTCCTCAGAGATTCTCGACCGACTTCAGCATCTCCGGCACGAACGACGTGCGCGGACGGATCAGGGTCGTGCGAACCGGGCCGGGACGAACGCGGATCGTCGCGTCGGTCGGCCCGAAACCACCGGCGTTGAGGGGATCGTCCGTGAACTCGTATCCGTACCCCTCGTCCTTCTTCCCACCGGCGCCGGCTTTGCCCTGGGCAAACGCAAACGACGACACGAGAAGAACGCCGACACCAGCGACCAGCGCAGCACCCAAACGCGTTGACCTCTTCATCTTCAAGCCTCCTCGCCAGTCTTCGCCGTATTTTCAGTCACATCGTATCGTCCCCGAAGGGACGCGGTCAACGGGATCCGAGCCAGGTTTCGTTCGAGACTCTCTCGACCTGGCCTGAAAAGACATCCCGAACGACCCAAGGTTCCCGGAGGATCAAAAAAAGCCCGCGGTGTCATCCTGGACACCGCGGGCCTTTCCCTTACTGAGGCGGCGGCGCACCACCCTCGGGCGGCTTCGCCTCGCCGCCCTCTTCGGTGCCCTTGGCTTCCGCCTCGGCGGCGCGGTTCTTCGCCTCCGCCTCGGCTGCCTTGCGCTCTGCCTCGGTCTGCTTGTTGAAGTCGATGATCTGCTGGATCTCTTCCATGCGCTCCTTCGAGCGCTTCACCGCATCCGCATACTCGGGCGCGGTCCCAGCCTTGGCGATGAACTCGCCGAAGAGCTGCTTCGCCGCGAGGAGCATCGGCTCGGCGTCCTTGCCACCGGACTTCGCCTTGTACTCCTGCGTGAGGATCGCGTCGTTGTAGTACGTCTCCGCCCGTTCCGGCGCGAGCTTCTTCGCCTCTGCCAGCTCGGCGGCGGCCGCTGCTACCATCTTGTCGAAGTTCGTATCGTCGATCTGACCACGAAGCGCGAGGGCGAGCCCGAGGTGCGCGTCGTAATCGCTCGGCCGCATCTTCAGCGCGGCGCGATACGCCTCCTCCGCTTGCGCGAACCCGCGGAAGCTCAGGTTCACGGCGGCGAAGTTCATCTGCGCCTCGTAGAAGGTCGGGTCGAGCTTGCGCGCCGTATTGAACGCGCTCACGGCGCCGTTCAGGTTGCTGAGCTCGACCTGGATCATGCCGGCCGTGTTGTGGATCGGCGCGTAGTTCGGGTTCTTGCGGATGGCCTGCGAGCAGACCAGAGCCGCGAGATCCAGCGCCTGCGTGTCGATCTTCTTCTCCTTGCTGACGTTCGTCGCGACGCCCTTCTTGGAGGAACGACCCGCCTTCACCTTCGCCGACTCCATGTAGATCAGCGCGAGCAGATTGAACGCCGGCAGATACCCGTCATCGACGGCCAGCGCGCTCTGCGCGTAGCGCTTCGCGTTCTGCAGGTCCGTGCGACCGTCCTTGTCCGCCTGCGTGTTGTTGCGCTTCATGTGCAACATGCCGAGCTGGACCAGGCCTTCGACGTTCTGGAACCGCGCGTCGACGACCGCCGCCTGGTAAAGCTCGTTGATCGCCTGATCGATCGCCTTCTCCTGCGACTCGGCGAAGGAGTAGATCGCGAGCTGCACCCGAGCGCGGTGGAACTTGGGATCCGCGTCGAGTGCCTTCTTGAAATACTCCTTCGCTTTCGCGTCCTGCTTGCAGCGCTGGTGCGAAACGCCCGCGTTGTAGATCGCCTCGACCAGGGTCTTGCCGCTCTGCTCGTCGGCGGCGTCGAGGAAGATCGCCGCCGCCTCCTGGCAAGTGGCCTCGGTCCAATCACGGGCCTTGTCGTGCTTGTTGAAGGCCTCGAGACCGTCCTTGTACTTGTTCGCCGCAGCAACGGAGACCGCGTTGCCCTTGCTGTCGACGATCGCCGCGCCGGTCTTGGGATCCACCGCGGGCTTGCCGCCCGTTCCCCCTCCCCCACCGCCGCAACCAACCGCGGCCGTGAGGGCAGCCGTCGCCACAAGAATCGAAAACCTCTTCATGGCTCGCTCCCTTAGTTCTTCTTGGTGGTGGCGCCCTCGATGGCGGCCTTCTCGGGTGACGTGCCGGGCTTCGCGTCGGCGGGCTTGTCGCCCGTCGCCGGCGCCGCCGCAGGCTTGCTCTCCGCCGCCGGCGGTGCATCGCTCGCAGGCGCGAACGCCGTACCGTCGAGGTTCACCGGCTGCGCGCGATCGCTGAGGCCCGAGTTCACCCGCGACGGCGAACCACGGAACTCGTCGATGAGGTGGTACTCGGCGCCGTAGTTCTTCGACAACCACACCTCGCAGGTACGCGAGTACTCATCGAAGAACTGATACTTGACCGAGTAGTCGAGGCACTTCTTGAAGGCCGCCTTCGCAGCCAGCTTCTGCGGCTCGCTCGCTTCGTCGAGCTTCGCGTAGTACTCGCCGCGGAGCTCGGCGTAGCTGAGGTCCGTACCCGGGACCATTCCGTTGCCCTTCCACTCCTTCGGGATCGGCGCGGCACGGAACTCGGCGACGAACTTGCTCCACATCTGACCGACGCGCGAACCGGCGGCGATGACCCAGCGAGGCGGAGGCAGCGGCTCGAGGTTGACGATCTTCACGTACTCGTTCGAGGCTTCCTCGATGGCCGGCCGCTTCTTCTTGATCCAGTCCATGACCTTGGTCTGGATGTGCTTCATCACGTCGTCGCGCTGACCAGATCCCTTGTATTCGGGGAACTTGATCTTATCGACTTCCTTCCGCTTCAGCTCCGCGAAGAAGAAGAGCGCCTCGCCAACGGCCGTGAGCGACTTGCCGAGACGACGGATCTTCTCTTCGTCGCCCCCGCCGATCGAATCGAGCTTCTTCAGCGCAGCCTGCGGATCCTTCCAGTAACCGCGGACCTTGTTGTACTCGGGCGTCGCGCTCGACGGATTGTTGATCTTCGTGAAGACCCGCCCGAGCAACGCGTGCGCCTGGATCTGGACGTCGAACGTCGCGTTGCGATCGATCTGACCCATCGCCGAGCTGAGCCGCCGTCGCGCGCCGTCCCAGTCTTCCTTGTCGATGTAGTGAGATCCGATGGCGAACGCGATCTTCGCGGCCTCGGTCGGCTTCTGCGACCCGTAGTTCTTGTTGAAGAGGTCCGCGTCCTTGATCGCCTGATCCTCTTGGCCGAGACCGAGACGGAGCACGACGGCGTCCTGAAGCGCCTCGGCCGCCTTGTCCATCTTCGGGTTCTCGCGCGAGAACCGCTCGTACCAGTTCGCCGCCTCGTCGTAGACCGCGATCGCCTGATAGTTACCACCGATCTCGTAGATCGACTTCTTCGCGAGCTCGGTCTTGTCGAGGTTGTACTTCGGGTTCAGCAGGATCTGACGCGCCGTGATCGACTTCGCGATGAGGCGCGCAGCCTGGAACGCGCGCGCCGCGTTGTAGAGGATCTCCTCGCTCTTCTCGCAGGAGGCTTCCTTCTTCTCGCACGCCGCTTCGCCGTACTTCTTCCACAGGTCCATGTAGGCCTGCGCGCCGCGCTCGTACATCTTGATCGTGTCGACGCCCTGGCCACCGGCGTCCGCCGACTCGATGAGCTTCTGCGCGCGCAGACGCTCGATGTCGCGCTGGATGCGCGTGAGGAGCCCGCACTGCTCGGCGTTTTCCTTTTCCTTGCCGCCCTTGCAGTACAGGTCGATGAACTTGGGCACGTCCTCGGCCATGTTGTCGTAGCAGGACGGCCGCGCCGGCTCGGAGTTCGTGCCAAGGATGTTGAGCGACTCGAGGTAGAGCTGCGTCGCGTAGATGCCCACGTCCTTGTCGGAGTGGTTCACCGCGACGTCGCGGAACGCGTGCGCCGCCTCCTCCCAGTGCTGCGCCTCGAAGTACGTGCGGGCGCGCGCGTACTTGACCTCGACGTAGTTCTCCTGGGCTTCCTTGTCGTTCTCCGGCGGCTTGATGTAGCAGATGTACCGGTTGAACGCGGTCAGCATGCCCTTCTGGTTGTCGGTCAAATCCTTCGGGGCCCACTTGGCCTTGTCGGCCTTCTTGTCGCCCTTCTTGCCACCGTCCGCAGCGCTCGGGAGTTGGCCGGTGCCCTTCTTCTCCGAGCCGTCCTTGTGCATCTCGGTGTAGATGTTCTGGTAGCAGAGCACCGCGGCAAACGCGGCCTCCGGCGCGAGCGGGCCGCTCGGATCCTCCGCGACGACGGAGTCGAAGGCCGGGCCGCACTTCGCCCAGTCCTTGTTGAAGTACGCGAGGTCGGCCATCGCGTACTTGATCTTGAAGACGTTCGGCCAGTCTTCCTTCACGATGCGCGGGAACTCGAAGCGCGCGAACTGCTCCTGCTTGAAGTTCTGCACGACACGCTCGTAGAGCAGCGTCGCGAGCGTCATCGTCTTCTTGTCGCCCGTGCCGCGCACGCCGCCCGATCCGACGGCCTCGAGGTGCCACGCCATCGCGGTCTCGGTGAGAAGACCCGCGGTCGCGTTCGAGCACTTCAGCTTCATGTCATCGGGGTGCCCCTCGCTGATGAACTTGTTGTGCACCTCGAGCATCTGGTCGAGCTCGGCCTTGATCGAGTCCTTGTTGCCGGACTTCATGGCCAGCGTGGCCTCGGTGACGTGGCCCTGGTACTTGCAGAACTTCGGGCCACGATCGCGGACCATGAGGTCCTTGTAGAGCTCGATGCCCTCCTTGTAGTGGCCGGTGTCCAGGTAGTTCTGGCCGAGATCGTCGAGCATCTTGAGCGTCTTCTCGTTGTTGACGCCCGTGTCGCCCGAGAGCGGCTTGAAGAAGTCGTGCGCGGCCTTCGGAGCCGCCGCGAGCGCGTACACCGGGATGATGTCGCGCCGCGCGGAGTTCGCGAGTTCCTTCGCGTTCGGCAGCTGCTGGTACTGCATGCCGTACTCGATGGTCTTCTTGAACTCGGTGAGCGCCTTCGGGAACTCGCCCTGGTTCCAGGCCACGTAGCCGAGCTTGTAGTGCGCGTAGCCCCAGACTTTGTTGTCCGGCGGCGGGTACTTCACGACCTCCTGGTACGACTGCTCCGCGAGCTGCCACTTGGAGGGATCGCCCTGCGCCTCGTTGAAGAAGAGCTCGCCGAACGCGAGGTACGCGTTCGGGATGAACTTCGACTGCGGCCAGTTCTGGATCAGCTCGAAGTACACCTTGCGCGCTTGATCGAGCTGGTTGGCCTGCTCGTACTCGTACGCGAGGTAGTAAAGCACCTCGTCCGTGCAGCCCGTGCTCTTCGTCGGATCCTGCGCGTTCGAGCTCTGGCACCACTTCGGGTAGCCGTTCTTCAGCAGCGAGTAGTACTTGATCGCCTGCTGCCGCGCGGCGACGAGGATCTTGTCGGCCTTCGCCGCCTCGTCACGGAACCCCTTCTCCGCCTTGGGGTTCTTGCGCTTCGCCTCGTCGGCGTTGATGCTCTGCTCGGTCTTGTCGCGGAACGCAGCCGACTCGAGCTCGACGTACCCCTCGGCCAGGCGCCGCATCAGCTTCGGACGATCGGGCGCGTTCTTCGGGGTGTTCGAGAAGAGGCTCTCGAGGCCCTGAATCTCGGTGATGAGCAGCTGGCGCGAGCGCGCTGCCAGCCGGTTGCGACGCTCGTCGCGTTGCGCGGCGTTCATCGACGCCGTCGGGTTCGTCGGCTTGAGCTGGTCGTCCCGCTTCTTCAGCTGAACGCCCTGCGGCGCCGACTTGAAGCTCATCGCCGGCTTCTTGCCAGCGCTCTGCTTCAGCGACCCGCCGGGGCACTGCGCCAGCGAGTCCTTGGCTTGTTGCGTGATGCATTCATCGGCGGCCGACGCCGGGCCCGTCGCGACGGCGGCGGTGAAAAGTGCTGCTGCGCCCGTCACGAAACGGAGCCGTCGCAGCGCACTCACGTTGGACTGCTTCATCGTCGTCATCTCCTCAACTGATAACTCGCAACCCGGAGGCGGCTTTGCCGCAATCCCCCCGGGGCGGCGCGACACGTCGCCGCCCCCTCGGGCCTCCCGCTACTTGCCGCACTTCGACGTGACGACCTGCCGGTAGAACCCGAGCTCGTCGCGCCAGTACTCGCCGTTGAACGGCCACAGAACGTGCTCGTCGTCCGGCTTGACGACGCCGAACACGAGCGCTTCTTCCTTCGTGAGCTGGCCGCTCACGACCTCTTGATCGAGCTTGTTTCGCTCGGCAGCCGTGATGTCGATGAGGATCTTCGAGGCGTCGCGGAGGTGCTCGTTGAGCTCGTCGAGGTAACGCTGGTAGCGCTCCCGCGCGAGGGTGCCGGCGTTGCGCACCGCGAGATCACGCGCGAGCGAGAGCGCGTCCGTCACGTCGCCACCGACGGGCGAGTTGCGGAACGCAGCCGGCGCCTTCTTGTACCGAGCGTCCTCCTCGTCGAGGACGCGCACGTACTCGAGGTTGCGGAGTAGCTGGCGATCCGACAGCGCGTTCTCGACGATCGGCTTGACCGTCGGCGAAAGCGCTGCCTTGCCCGCGCGCACGTCCTTCAAGAAGTCGAAGAACTTCGTCTCCGCGTCCTCACCCTTGAAGCGGTTGAGGATCGCCTCGAGCTCCTTCTTGATCGGCTCGTAGCGCTTCCGCATGCGCGCCACGATCGTCGTCGCGTCCTGGTACTGGCAGATCGTGAACGAAATGACTGCCTTCAGGATGTCCGCCTCCGGATAGAAGGCGTTCGGGAAGTACGGCGACTCGATCGTGTGCATGTTGCCGAGCGCGTGCGGGTAATCGCCGGCCATGAAGTACGCCCACGACTGCTCGAAGAGCGCGTCGAGCCAGTACTCGCTGCCCACGTCGACGCGGTTCCAGTACTTGACGGCCGCGCTGAGCTTGTTGCCGTCGATCTTCGGAACGCTGTTGTCGTCGAGGCGGACCGACGCCGAGTAGTACGTGCGGGCCATCGAGAGGAACGCGAGATCGCGCATGCGGCTCTCGTCCTCGACGCCCTCCACGCCCTCGTCGAGCGCCTGCACGATGCGCTGGAACGACTTCACCGCGGGCACCGACTTGCGGAGCTGTACGTTCGAGATGCCCGTGAAGAACTGGGCCTGAACGTAGTACTTGCTCTTCGCGTCGACCTTCTCGAAGAGGCTGATGGCCTCCTCGTAGTTGCGGTTGCGATACTTGTACCGGCCGAGCAGGTAGTTGAGCTGCCAGTAGAGATCACGCTGCTGCGGGTTGTTGAACCGCGCGACCTGCTCGCTCTTGTACTTGCCGACGCGCTCGATGATGTCCGCAGGCTCGGGGAGCTGCGTGGCGAGCTTCGACAACCAGAGCAGCGTCTCGTTGAACTTGAGGTGATTCGTCTTGTCCGCGATCTCGGAGAAGATCGCGTAGCTCGCTTGGTAGAACTGAAGGCGATAGAGGGCGATCGCAAGATGATACTGCGCGATCTGCTTGTTGCCCTCGTCGTCACCCGTCTCGCCGTCGACGACACGCTTCAGGAGGAGCGCGGACTCGCTCCATCGCTCCGCGTCGAACAGCCGCTTCGCTTGCGCCGCTTCCTCGGTCATCTGGCCCGCGGTCACGGGGCCGTCGGCCTCGTCCTCGAGCTCGATCTCCTTCGGAGCGGCCTTCTTGTCATTCTTCTTGGCGTCGCCAGCCTTGGCTGCCGGAGCCGCCGGAGCCTTGCCTTGCTGGGCGAAAGCCGTCGGCGCCGCGAGCATGGCAGAAGCAAGAAGACAGAGAGTAGCCAGCCCTTTCCGCATTCGTCGTTCCTCGTCGTTCGGAGGTTGAGGTCGATGAAGGCGACCCGAACCGGCCCAGGTACCGTTCGTCAGCGGCTAGATCCGCAGTGGACGGGGCCCTTCGCAGTCGCAGCTCCCCGTTTACGGGACCGGGAGCGATGACCAAAAACTTCAATGAGAATCAGCGGATACTTGCGTCTGGCCGCGGATGGTAAAATTATGACGGTTGGCTTGTCAAGCGGCGGTTTCCGGGCGCAGCGCAGGCCACGTGCCGCTTCCGACACCTCTCCGGGGAGTGCCTTGGGGCACGCCAAGGATGCGACGGTGTCGCGGGGCGATCCCGCGTCATCCCCGGACCGACACCCCACCATGGACGAAAACCGGCGGCAGTCCGTCGAGTTGTGCATCGAGAGGTTGACGGTCCATCGCCCCTTCGATTAGCGTCCTCGCTGCTGGCGTCGTTCGCTGTCCTCGGCGTGGACGGGCGGCGCGTGGCGCTCGCGCGCCCCTCATGGAGCAGGGGCGCCCCGGCCCAAGGAGCACGATCTGATGACCCGTTCGATCCTGTCCGGCATGCTTGGTCTGATCAGCGTACTCGCCCTGGGCGGCCTCCCGGTCGCCTGTCAAAGCGGCGGCGTCGGGGATCCCTGCGTCCCCGAAGACGAGTACAAAACCGACTTCGCCGGCTTCAAAGTGACCGAGGAGAACATCGAGTCGCGCTCCTTCCAGTGCCAGACCCGTATCTGCCTCGTGAACCACTTCCAAGGCCGCGTGAGCTGCCCCTACGGGCAGACGAAGCCCGCGACCGGCGGCGCCGCCACGAACGGCTGCCAGACGGCCGGTTCGACGGCGGACGACGCGAACAAGGCCTGCTGCATCCCCGGCACCGACACGGTGATCGAGGCGGAGGTCTGTGGCCAGTGCGCGCCCGACTCGCAGCGTGACGCGGCGCAAGCCGTGTACTGCTCCTGCCGGTGCGGCGTGGCCGATGGCGAGCCGCCGGATCCGAACTTCAACTTCTGCGAGTGCCCGACGGGCTACTCGTGCGAGCAGATCCGGCCCAACGTGGGTCTCGGCGATCCGCTGCTCACGGGCAAGTACTGCATCAAGCAGGACACGAAGTTCGTCACCGAAGGCACCTGCGGCACGGTCAAGGGTCACTACAACGCGACCCAGTGCAAGGGCGTCGGCTTCACGACCGATAGCTGAAACGAGCTGCGACGCGCACGCCTGTGACGCGTCCTCCTCGTCCCCCGCCTGCCTCTCCCGAAGTATCTCCTTCTGCTGATGTCCGAGTCATCTCGCCGCGCGATGCGCGTCATCGCGCAGGTGCGCGCGCCGAAGACGCAGCCGCGGACCACTTCGTTCGCGCGGGATGCACGATCCTCGGCCGCAACGTGCGCGTGGGGCGTGCCGAGATTGATCTGCTCGTGCGCGACGGTGTCGTGATCGTGGTCGTCGAGGTCCGCACGCGCGGGCCACGAAGTTACCAGCGCGCGCTCGACAGCATCGACGCACGGAAACGCGCGCGCCTGCGTGCTGCTGGACAGCGACTGTGGACTGCGAAGTTTGCGCGCGACGAGAGGATCGAGCGCATGCGCTTCGACGCCGTCGCCGTCGCGTTCACGCCCGAAGGCGAGCCGCTCGTCGAGCACATCAAAGCAGCGTTCTGATCGGAGTGCGTGAGGCGCGGCGTCGCGTGATCCACAGGGATCCCATCGACGCCGCGAATCGTGACGACATCAGTTGTCGATCTGCGACTGCATCTCGGCGCGCAGCTTCTTCAACATCGCCACGCCGTCGCCCGAGGCGTCCGCCTCCACGCGCGCGATCGCGGCGTCGATCTGCTCGATCTCGCGCGTCTTCTGCGCGCGGAGATTGCCGAGCATCTGATCGAACGACTCGAAGAAGTCTTGCATCTCGTCGCCCCTGCGCAGGCGCTCGCGCAGACCGAGGTGGCCCTCGCCGACGCGACCGAACATGCGCTTCATCTTGAAGACGGGCCCCGCGATCTTGTGCGTGACGACGATCCCCGCGCTCCAGATGCACGCGACGAGGAAGCCGAGCGCAAGCACCAGACCGAGGATCAAGTTGCGCTGCTGCTCCTCCACCGCGGCGGCCTGGCGCTCGAGCTCGGCAGCTTGCTGCTTCAACGAGTCCGCGTCCCTTTCGAGGCTCGCTTGCTCTTCCTTGAGCTTCGCAGCGTCGTTCTCCGCGTCCTTGTTGAACTGCTTCGCGAGCTCGGGCGCATCCTCGTACGCCTTCGCGATGTTCATCTTGACGAGCTCGTCGTTCTTCTTTCGCTCGGCGAGCGCGAGCTGGCCGCGCTTGACGGTCTCTTGTCCTTGGGTGACGAGCGCCTTCTGCTGCACGACGGCCTGGCGGCTCTGATCGATCAGCTTGTTGCTCGTCCACCAGAGGACCGCGCCGAGGAGGAGGGAGACGACAAGCGCGATCGCCGCGAGAAAACCCGCGTATTTGAGCTGGAAGCGCTTGTCGAGCAGGAAGTTGCGGATGCGGCGCTGCTGGCGGCCGCTCGTAGCGGCGGGCGGGGTGACAGAAGCCTCGCTCATCGGGGACCTTGCGCGTCTCTTGCCACGGCGCGTGGTGTTTGCCCGAGTGGGTCGCGGCGCGCCGGATCCGCTCCCCCTCGCTGCGATATCACATCGACGCGACGATCTTCGCGAAGCTGTCGATGGCGTTCTCCACGCACATCTTCATGAGCACGTTTTCGCTCTGCACGTCGGTCTTCGGCGTGTCGGATTGCGTGAGCTTCGGCGAGAACTCGCCCTGCAACGCCTTGCCCGGGTACGTCCACATGCTCACGCGCACGATCTGCGTGAGGTTTCCATTCTCGTACACCGGCGGCTCGACGCTGGCGATCAGATAGAAGCCCTTCAGCTTTTTGGAGTTGACGACCTTGCCGCCTTGTGCAGCCGTCTCGCCCTTGGGCGCGACGGCATACCCCGCCTTGCCGAGGAGCTTCGTCTGCATCGCCGCGCGCACGATCGCGTCGACCTCGGCCGCAGGTCGCTTCGTCTTGTTCGAGATCTCGATCGCCACGTAGTATTTCGCGTCGGGGCCGGGCGGCGGAGGCGCAGCCACGCCGCCGCTCTTCAGCGTGTCGATCGATTTCTGCATCTGCGTCTTCGTGGAGGCGCCCTTCTCGTTCTTGATCGCAGCCTGCAGACACGGCAGGCCCGCGGGCTTGCCGAGCTTGCCGAGCGCGGCCGCCGAGGCGACCTTCACCGACTCGTTGCCATCCGTAAGCGCATCGCAGAGAGGTTTGACCGCGGCATCGTCGCCCGACGCGCCGAGCGCGAGCGCGGCCTGCGTTCGCACGCGGAAGTCTTCACTCGTCTTGAGCTGCTGGACGAGATAACCGGTGCGAGGATCCGCTCGCACGACCTCGGGGGTCAGCACGAACAACGAGAGGGCCGCGACGACGGGGACGCTCTTTCGCATTCGAGGTCCGAAGATACACGAGGTCCGCGTGTGAATGGAGCGAGCTCGCGCCAGCTCGGAGGTCGTGGAGTTCTCGAACACGCGATCACCCGTCTTCTTCATCCTGCACCTCACCCGTACCTCGACGCAGAGCGGCACGACTCGTTCTGCTCCGCCCAGAGAGACCCATGGCGACCTCGGTCATCCGAGATCCGCCGCGGCTGTCACGCGCGGAGGAGCCGTGAGGACTTGGACGTGCCTCGCCCGAGCTCGCTTCAACGCGCGGCCAGACCATGACATCGGCAGAAGCGCTGGTCGCGCGGGGCGTTCCCGCATATAGGAAAGGGATGTCCCGCAGCCGAGGTGCCCAGGCGAGAGCCTCGTCGCGCCCGCTGTGCACGCTCGTCGCCTTGCTCGTCCTGCTCCTCTCGGCGCCCGTCACGGCGCAGACACGAGGATCCGGAGGCGCGATTCGCATCCAGGTGCGAGGCGGCGCGCAGATCAGCGCAGCCGCGACCATCGAGCCGTCCGGCACGATCGTCCGAGGCGAGCTTCTCGACGACGCAGGCGCCGCCGTGGCCAGCGCGACGATCACCCTCCGCGCGATCGCGGAGGGCGGCGCCGCCGTCAATCTGCCGACGCCCTCGACGTGTGACGCGACCGCACGACGGTCGCGACGCTCGGTTCGCCTGGTCGGCACGGACGCGTACGAGGTGCAGACCGACGATCGCGGAGCGTTCTGCGTGCGCGCCGGTGCGCCCATCGGGCAGGCGTCGATCAAGCTCCGCTTCGAAGGCGACGAGCTACGAGACCCTGCCGAGAGCGTGGTCCGACTCGATGCGGCCGACGCACCGCTCGCGCGAACGATCCTCCGATTCGAACCTGCGCCTGACGTGATCGATCTGGATCGCGAGACCGTCCTGCTCACGGGATCGCTGCGCGTCGATCGCACCGGCTCGTCCCGATCCAACACAGCGCGGCGCGAGGGGCTCGCGATCCGGGTCGAGGACGAGCGTGGCGAGCGCATCGCCGAAGGGCAAACAGGCGGCGACGGGCGCGTACGCTTCGAGATCCCGAGCGCGTCGTTTCCCGGTCCTGGATCGGGCGAGCTGCGTCTGCGCTTCGAGGGCACGGCGACGCTCGCGAAGGCGACGACCACACAGCCGATCGTGAGGCGCGCCGAGGTGCGTCTGGCGCTCGCGCATCCTGTCGACGCAGGGGATCCCGAGGACGGCGTCGGCATCGACGTGGACGTCACGACGTCACGAGGACCGGTGACGGGCGGCGTGGTCGAGGCGCTGCGCGGGAGCGAGAGCGTGGGCGCAGGCACGGTGCAAGGCGGGAAGGCGCACGTCATCGCGTCGTTCGCGCTCGAGCGCGCCGGCGTCGTACCCTTGACGCTTCGGTACGTGCCCGCCGCGCCCTTCTACAAATCCGGGGCGAACCTCCAGGTCGACGTGAACGTCAAGGGGCCCGGTGTCGCGCGGCAGATTTTGATCGCCATCGTGGTGCTCGCGGTGACCGCGTGGATCGTCTTCGGTTGGCGGCGTGCGCCCATGCCGCCGAAGAAAGACGAAGACGACGAAGCGCATCCCGTGCCCTCGGGCCGCGCCGGTGTCGAGGTCGTGCGAGCGTCGACCGGACAGGGTGGTTATCGTGGCGCGGTGCTCGATGCGCACGATGGAACCCCGATCGCCGGCGCGCGTCTCGTCGTGGTGGCGCCCGCGTTCCAAGGCGACGGTGTCGTCGCGCGCGCGACCGCCGACGAACGTGGAAGCTTCGTGCTGGATGTGCCCTACCGCAGCGATGCGCGTCTCGTGATCGAAGCGGAGGAGCACAGCAGGTACGAGCAGGCGCTCCCTCCGCCGGGGGTGCTGCGCGTTGCCCTGATCACCCGCCGCCGCACGCTGCTCGAGCGGCTCGTGAAGTGGGCGCGCCGCACCGGAGCGCCCTTCGACATGCAACCGGAGCCGACCCCCGGGCACGTACGGCGGGCGGCTTTCCGCGCGAACAACGCGGAAATCGAGTCCTGGGCGCGAGCCCTCGAGCAAGCCGCCTACGGCTCCTCCGTCGTCGACGAGGGGGTCGAGGCGTCGCTCCTCAACGACGAACCCAGGGGCGGCCGAAAGCCGGCGGCATGACATGAACCGCCCCCGAATCTTCACCCGTGCGCTGCCTTTGCCCTCGCGCGCAGAGCACACACGTTGACGTACGGGTACCGTCCCATATAGTCGCGAACCAGTTCGCGGACCGCTGGAGAACGCACATCGTGGACCCCCTCTACATCGTCATCGGTCTCGTGGTCGTGGCGCTGGCCGTCTACTTCCTGTTCATCAGGAAGCCGGAAGCGCCCAAGAAGCTCGAGACGCCGCCGGAGCCGAAGAAGCTCCCGGAGAAAAAGGCGCCCGAGCGTGAAGAGCCGGCCAAGGCCGCGGGGAAACCCGCGAAGGAGGAGCCGAAGCAGGCTGCTCCTGCGAAGGCCAAGCCGGCCGAAGAGGCCAAGGAGGCCAAGAAGAAGGAGGAGAAGCCGGCTGCCGAGCCTGCACCGGCCGTCGTGGAGAAGCAGCCCGAGCCTGCGCCCGTCGCGAAGGAGCCCGAGGCCAAGCAGCCCGAGGCCGCGCCCGTGCAAGCTCCCACGCCGGTGGCCGAGCCCGCGCCGAAGCCTGCGGAGGCTGGTGGGATCAAGCCCGTGTCGATCGCGGCGCGTGAGCCGCCTGCGCCTTCGGCTCCCCGCAAGAAGGACGTCGAGGGGCTGCGCCGTGGCCTCACGAAGGCGCGCGAGACCGAGGGCTTCTTCGGTCGCCTGAAGGCGCTCTTCGTTGGTCGCAGCGAGATCGATCCCGGGCTCGTCGATCAGATCGAGGAGGTGCTGCTCACCTCCGACGTCGGCGTGAAGACGACCGAAGCGCTGCTCGAAGAGATCCGCGCGGGCATCAAGGAGAAGAAGCTCGTCAAGGACGAGCAGGTTTGGGATGCCTTGCGTCGTCGCGCGCGTGAGCTGCTTGGTGGGAGTGGCGGCGGCATCAAGTACCCTGCGCGTCCCACGGTCGTGATGTTCGTGGGCGTCAACGGCGCAGGCAAGACGACGTCGATCGGCAAGCTCGCGACCAAGCTCAAGGCCGAAGGCAGGACCGTCGTGCTCGCCGCGGGCGACACGTTCCGCGCCGCGGCGGTGCAGCAGCTCGTCGTGTGGGGCAAGCGCGTCGGCTGCGAGGTCGTGAGCGGCAAGGATGGCGCGAACCCGGGCGCGGTCATCTACGACGCGATCCAGAAGGCTGCGGAGATCGGCGCGGACGTCGTGCTCGCCGACACGGCGGGTCGGTTGCACACGAAGACGAACCTGATGGACGAGCTCAAGAAGGTCGCGCGCACGATCGACAAGGCGCTGCCGGGAGCTCCGCACGAGACGCTCCTCGTGCTCGATGCGACGAACGGGCAGAACGCGCTGCAACAGGCGGCGATGTTCAAGGAGGCGCTGCCGCTCTCGGGCATCGTGCTGACGAAGCTCGATGGTACGGCGAAGGGCGGCGTGGTCCTCGGCATCTGCGCGGAGCACGCGCTCCCGGTGCGTTACATCGGCATCGGCGAGCGTCCCGACGAGCTGCGTGACTTCAACGCAGACGAGTTTGTCGAAGCGCTGCTCGGTCAAGCGGACGAGTCTACGGACGCGGCGGCGTGAACCACGGCGTCGGCGAGCACGAAGTGGGCGCGACGGGGCTCCGACCGGGATCGGTGACGGGGCCGCGTCGCGCACGTTTCGGACGGACGGCGCAAAAAACGTGGATTTCGTTTGATTTTCTTGCTCGCTCGCGAGCGTCTCGTGGTGGAATGGGCGTGGATCGTGTCGCTGCGCGAGCAGTCGGGACGGTCCTGCCCGGTCCAGATCCGAGAGAGAAACCGATTTGGTTGTTGATTCCCAGATTTTACGCGTGATATAGTCCGTCCCGCTTGTCGGTAGACCGTTTTTTTGAATGAAGTCGCGCAGTTAGACTTGTACGGACGGACCGGACCGATCGATGCTCACGTCGCACGGACTGCGGAAGGGATGGCGATGAACCAGGTTCGCGTGGGGCTCCTCGTGGCGGCTGCGCTGCTGGCCATGCCGTTGACGGCGGCAGCGCAACCGAAGAAGGATCAACCGAAGGAGATCAACCTCGACGAGGAGGGAGCCGAGAAGCCTGCTGAAGCCCCCACCGAGGGCGAGGGCGCCGGCGCCGAAGGCGAGGGCGAGACTCCTGGCGGCGAAGGCGAAGGTCTCGGGGACATCTGTAAGATCGACCCGTCGGCCTGCCCGAGCATCAACATGGATGAGGCCGCGAAGCGGGACATCAACGCAGAGATGTACGCGGTGCAGCAGATTTACGCGCTGCGCCGGTTCCGCTTCGAGATCACGCCCTACTTCGGGATCACGATGAACGACCAGTTCGTCGCGCACCCCGCGCCCGGGCTCGGTCTCAACTTCTACATCACGAACGTGCTCGCGGTCGGGGTCAACGGCAACTTCTACGCCGGACTGAACTCGCCCTCGAACTTCAACTTCCAGACGAGCCGCGCGGCGCGCGTCGGTATTCCGATCACGGAGTACGCCTGGAACGCGAACGCGAACTTCTCGTACGTGCCTGCGTACGGCAAGTTCGCCGGGTTCGGCGACTTCATCTTCCACTACGACTTCTACGTGCTCGGCGGCGTGGGTGCGATCGCGACGCGTCCGATCGCCGTCGTCGATCCCGACAACCGCACGTTCGAGTACAAGCCTCGGCTGTCGTTCCATGTCGGCGGTGGGCTCCGCATCTTCTTCAACCGCTGGTTTGCGGTCGTGGCGGAGCTCAGCGACTACATCTTCTTCGACGAGCTCGAGAACCCGGGCATCCCGATCGGCAACGACGCCAACGGCAATCCGAAGGCGCAGGATCCGACGACCTGGACCGCGCCCGAGACGAGCTTCACCAACAACGTCCAGGCGCAGGTCGGCTTTTCGGTCTTCCTACCGTTTAGCTGGGAATACCGGCTGCCCAAGTGAGCCGAGGGGCAGCGTGGCATGCAAGGAACATCCGGGACGATTCAGCCAAGTACGGGGACATGCATGATGCGTCGATTCGTGAATAGCCTTTGCGCGTCTCGCCTGCTCCGCAGGGGCATGCTCGCGGCGCTCACAGGATGTGCAGCGCTTGCCATGAGCGCGGGCGCCGAAGCGCAGGAGATTCAGCTCACGGGTCCCCTCGCGGGGGCCCCGGCCGTGCGGAAGTTGCGCCTGCATCGCGCGGGTCGCATCGAGATTACGCCGAGCGCGTCCTTCACCCTGCTCGACGAGTACCAGCGCACGATCATGCCCGGTCTGCGCGTGATGTACCACCCGACCGACTGGCTCGGGTTCGGCGTCTGGGGCGGCTACGGCATCCAGACGACGACGTCGCTCACCGACGAGCTGCAGGTGAAGGCGATCGACGAGCGGAACTGCCCCACGGACTCGAACACGGCGACCGACACAGCCTGCAAGCTGACGGCCGTCAACCTGACCCGCGGCAACCTCGCCCAGGATCAGCTCGGCCGCATGCAGTGGGTCGCGGCCCCGCAGGTCACGGTCGTTCCGTTCCGCGGGAAGCTGGCGCTCTTCGCGACGCTCTTCGTGGACACCGACATCAGCTTCTTCGTCGGTCCGGCGGTCATCGGCGTGCAGGAGCGTGCGCCCTGCGGCAAGGACAACGACGGCAACGCACTCACCGACCGCCCCTGCGCGGCCCAGAGTTCGTTCCAGCTCGAGAGCCGCATCGCCATCGCGCCCACGTTCGGCGTCGGCTGGAACTTCTACCCGACGTCGTTCTTCGGCTTCGGCGCGGAGTGGAGGGCGCTGCCCTTCGCGTGGAACACGTCCGGCTTCGACAACGCTGGCTCGGGCAACGACGAGGCCTTCCCCGACACCGCGGTCAACAACCAAGACCGTCAGTTCCGCTTCAACAGCATGGTCTCCGTCAACCTGATGTTCTCCCTTCCGATGAAGGTGAAGAGCAGCGACTGACGAAGACGAAGCCGGCTGCACCCAAGCCGATGACACGCCCCGGGATGCGGGCGGGCGAGACGGAGACCAAGAGCTCCGCGACGCCCCAGGCATCACGGGGCGTGGCGCTTTCGAAGCCCCGCTGGCAGGGGCAGCGCGCTCGTCAACGGGGCCTTGCACTTGCTTTGTCCCTGGCGAGGGCCTATGCGAAGCCTGCTCCAGCCCCACCCCTGCCGGGCCGGAGCGCGAGGTAGAGGTGGGCATTTTCGACTTCCTCCGTAGCAAAGGCGCGAAGAGCGCGCCTCCGTCGGGCAACACGCCCGCCGTCGACAAGAAGATCGCCGGGCCGGCCAAGGTCGTCGCGGACAAACGCGCCCAGACCTACGACCGCCTGGAGGCCATCCAGGCCCTCGTCGACATGAAGACGCCGGAGGCGGCCGCCGCTCTCCTCAAGCGCTTCAACTTCACGATCGATCCGTCGATCACGGACGCAGAAGAGAAAGACCTCGCGTTCCGGGGCATCGTCGCCGCCGGCAAGGACGTCGTCCCCGCGGTCATCGAGTTCTGCACGAGGGCCGAGGCGCTGACGTGGCCGCTCAAGGTTCTCGACGCCGTGCTCGACGAGGACGGGTATCGCGAAGAGCTGCTCGATCTGCTCGAGGGCTTCGACACCGAGTACGCGCGCAACGTCGAGCCGAAGATCCAGATCATTCAGGCGCTCGAAGAGGTCGTCCACGACGACGTACGCGCGGCGGTGGAGCGCTTCTTCGAAGATGTCAACGAGACCGTGCGGTTCCACGCGGTGCAAACGACGTTCGCCCAGGCGATGTCCGAGAGCGTCAAGCCGATGATCGACTTGCTCGTGAACGAGGAGTCGGTCCGCGTAAAGAACAAGGTCGCCGAAGGCCTGCTCGTTCGCGGGTGGACGATCCCCGAGGATCGAAGGGATGCCGTCGCCGACGCGCTCGGCGATACCGGCGGCTACACGGTCGGCGAAGGTGGCAAGATCGTGAAGCGTTCGCTCCGGTTCGGCTGATCGAAACGCGTAGCGGATTGCGCGCCGCCCTGGCGCGTTGTGAGCAGCAAGCTCTCCCCTCGTCCGTGTTGACAGCGCGGGCCACGCTGAAAGAGGATCCCTCCTGCCTCGACTTGTTCGAGGTGTGTCGACTGCCCCGCGGCAGCCGCGCGTGATCCGCGCAGGCTCCCCGGCACCACTCGACGGAAAGCGAGCATCCCAGGCGTGAGGGGACATCGATCGACGCGCCTTCCGCGCGTGGTTGCTTCCGGGCTCGCCGCTCTTGCCACGGCGATCACCGCGCATCCGCGTGACGCGCGCGCCCTCGACTTCGAGGTGCAGAGCGACACGGCAGCACAGGCGTACCAAGTCGCGAGCCCGTGGGGCGACACGATCCTCGATCGGCGTCGCCTCATGCAGACGTTGTCGCTCGGCGTGTACAACCTGCAGGGCGATCACGTCCCAGGGCGCGCCGACTTCGCGGTCGTCTTGCGCGTTCGCCTCGACGCCGACTTCGGGATCAACGGCCACCTCGGCGACGCCGATCGCGGCGGCGAGACGAGCTACCTGACGGAGGCGGGGCCCGGCGTGCGCTTCGTGCCGGGCCTGCAGCAAGCGCCGGTCGATCTGATGTACGCGTACGTCGAGGGCCGCAACCTCTTGAACGGCTGGCTCGGCTTCCGCGCGGGCCGGCAGTACGTGGTCGACTCGCTCGGCTGGTGGTCGTTCGACGGCGCGCTCGCGCGCGTGACGACGCCGTACTTCGTGCAGGCCGAGCTCTACGGCGGGCTCGAGCAACGCGGGGGGCTGCCGCTCTCGACGTCGCGGTACGAGCGACCAGGCGTTTGGCGTGGCAACCACGCAGGCTTCGGCACGGCGGGCGATCAGCCGAGCGTGACGGATTTCCCTTCGTACCAGTACACGCAGCCCGCGCCCGCGTTCGGCGTCTCGCTCGAGAGCAACGGCCCGAGCTGGATCCACGGGCGGCTCTCGTATCGACGCGTCTACAACACGGGCACGTCGGTGACGCAGCAGTTCCCCGATCCGACGGGCGGCTATCGCACGGCGAAGGGGCTGCGCGTGTCGCAGGATCGGCTCGGGTATGCGCTCGATCTGAACAAGTCGGACCTCGGCGCGATCAAGGGCGGCGTCACGTACGACTTCTACAACCAGATCGTCGGCTCGTATTACGGCGGCGTCGAGGCGTACCTGGGCAAACGTGCGACCGTCGGTGCGGACATCGACTACTTCGTGCCGACCTTCGACGCGGACTCGATCTTCAACTGGTTCACGAAGAGCCCCATCACGACGGCGACGGCGCGCGTCTGGGTCGCGCCGACGCAACGCCTCGATCTCTCGGCGTACGGCGGCGTGCGGATCTGGATGGCCGACGGCGATCCCGAGACGTTCGGTACGGAGCAGTGCAGGGCCTCGGGCCTCTGCAGCGGCGACCAGGAGATCGATCCGTCGAACTCGAAGACGTTCACCCGCGATCCTGACAACCGCGAGATCTCCACGACGATTGACGCGCTCGCGAACGTGTCGGGTCGGTATCGCTTCGGCACGGGCGAGGTGGGACTGCGCGGCATGATGCAGGCCGGCGCGCGTGGGCACACCGGCGGCGCGGATCTCTCGGGCGAGAAGCGCTTCGACGGCGGGCGCTACCGCGTCGGCGGGCGCGTCTCGGTCTACGACTGGAACGACCCGCTGCGGCCCGATCGCGGCGCGACGTCGTTCGGCTACGTCCTCGGCGCGGGCGTCCGGCCCGTGCAACAGGCCGACCTGCGGATCGAGTGGGAGCACGACATGAACCGGCTCGTGGGGCAGCGCTTCCGCATCGTGGCGCTCCTCAACTTGAGGCTCGGCGGATGATGATGAACGCCTCCAAGCGAAGCTCCGTGAGCGCACGCAAGACGCGCAGGCCGAGCGGCCGACCGCTGCCGGGATGGCTCGCCTTCGTGGCATGCCTGTCGGCCCTCGTGCTCGGCCTCGTGGGCCCCGACGCCTCCGCGCAGGCCGCCGACGACGCGCCGCCCGCGGAGTCCGCCGCGCCGCCGCCCGCGCCGCCTCCGGGTGGCTACAAGAGCGGCCTCTACCCGATGCCGAACGACGCGGAGACGCCGCTCGCGTTCATGCCTCCGGGCAGCGCGGCGACCCCCGTGCCGAGCGAAGAGATCTACCCGCCGCAGACGATCACCATCCGCTTCAACCACAAGAAGCACACGAAGGATCTCAAGCAGACCTGCAAGTCGTGCCACGCGGCCGCGTTCACGAGCGACAAGGTCGCCGATCGGCTCATGCCGAAGGCCGAGCAGTGCGACGCCTGCCACGACGTCGATCACTCGGACCTGCACGACGTGAAGGCAGGCACGGACGCGAACGGGCAGTGCGTCTTCTGTCACATCGGCGACAAGGCGGGCGAGAAGGGCTCCGTCGCGCCGATGGTGCTGCCGAACGCGAACCTCGTGTTCACGCACAAGAAGCACCTCGATCGGAACATCCAGTGCGGGCAGTGCCACGGGCAGGTGGGTGAGCTCGAGCTCGCGACGCGGGATCAGCTCCCGCGCATGGCTGGCTGCTTCTCGTGCCACAACATGAGCGGCGCGGCGCAGGGGCAGGCGAAGGGCGCGTGCACGACGTGCCACACGGCGCGGAACGACGGCCGCATGATCACGAGCTTCACGACGGGCAACCTCGTGCCGCCGCAGTGGATGCACAACGCGGCGCACACGCCCGACTTCATCGAGCGGCACAAGAGCGTCGCGGCGAACGACAGCGCCTTCTGCGGGAGCTGCCACACGACGAACGAGTGCACCGACTGCCACGACGGCCGCGTCCGTCCCCGCAAGGTCCACCCGAACGACTGGCTCTCGATCCACGCGCAGTCCGCGCGGCAGGACAACCCGCGCTGCGCGAGCTGCCATCAGGCCCAGACGTTCTGCGGCGACTGCCACCGCCGCGTCGGCGTCGCGCGCGACACCGGCAGCGGCAACCGCCTCACGGGCCGCCGCTTCCATCCGCCCGCCGCGGAGTTCACGACGGCGCCGCGCGGGCCGAACCACCACGCGTGGGAGGCGATGCGGAACCTGAACGCCTGCGTCTCCTGTCACACGGAGCGTGACTGCGCGACGTGCCACGCGACGAAAGGCCTCTCCGGCGGGCACGGCGTGAACCCGCACCCGATCGGCTTCCGGGACAAGTGTGGCGCGGCCTTCGCGAGAAACCCGCGTCCGTGCCTCGTCTGTCACCAGTCGAACGACCCGTTCGTGAGGGCGTGCCAATGAGATCCCAGCATCGGTGCCGACCCACGCTCGGAGCCTCTACGCAGGCGGACGGAGCAGCGCTCCCGAAACATCCTACATATTCCTTGCACACCCCTTCTGGCGACGGGTATAGCGAAGAGCGACGGGGCGCTTCCTCTCCCGCGGTGGTCGCGCGCGTCGTCAAGGAGAACGGGTGTGAAGGAGCTGATCAAGTACCTGCTCGACAATCTTTACCTCGACTTCCAGGGCGAAATCACGCTGGAGACCGTGCGGGGCTTCCTCCGAGAGGACGACGGCCGGGAAGCGCGGCAATTGCTCGCGAAGCTCATCGAGGAGAAGGGGGTCGAGGACCTGCTCATCACCCTGGCCGATTGTTTGAAAGAGCACATCCAGACCGGCATCAACGAGAAGGTCGTCCGCGAACAGCTCTCGACCTACGCCGAGAGCTGATCGGCCCGAGAGGCCTTTCTTTCGCCCCGCGCGCCCTCCGCGCCGCTCTGCTCGCCGCCTCCCTGCCCCTCGTCGGTTGTGACGTGGGCAGCCCCGAGCGCGAGGCCATCGACGCCCCCCCTGTTCACCTGGTCGAAGTCGAGCTGTCCGGGCTCGACGCCGGCGGTCAGCCGACGACGCTGACGCTGACGCCGAGCGCGCCCGCGCCCACCGATGGGAGCGTCGCGCTCTCGACGACGAGCGTGCGCGTCACGTTCGATCGGTTCCTTCTGCCCGGCGAGGCGGTCCGGCAAGCGATCTGCCTGCAGCCGAGCTCCGAGCCCGTGCCGACGCTGCAGCAGTGCAGGCTTCAGGTGTTCATGGAGCCCAGCTACGACCCGGTGCATCGGCGCATCACGTACCGGCTGCCGGCGATGACGGCGCTCGCGCCCAACACGAAGTACTGGCTAACGGTGCTCGCGCCGACGGAGGCGTCGCCGTTCGGCGTACGCGCGTTCGACGGCGCGCCGTTCGAGGCGAACGTGGTCCTGCAGTTCACGACGGCCGCGATGGATCCGGCCGGCGGGCCCGTGGATCCGGCGCTCGACGAGGCGGCGCGGCGCGCGGCGTCCGAGGAGCTGTTCTGCACGGCGAGCGCGTGCGTGGCGTCGTGCGCCGTGGATGATCAGCTCTGCATCGACAAGTGCCCCGTCTCGAAGAGCCTGATCGTCGGCTGCGGCGGCTGCCATGGGCCGCTCGAGATCGGCGCCGCCGCGATGGGGCTCGATCTCTCGGGCGTGGAGCGGATCCCGGCGATGATCGGGCGCGTCGCGAACCAGACGCAGACGGGCGAGCAAGCCGACGAGCCGGATCTCAAGCCGCGCCGCTTCGGGCGGGCAATGCCGCACGTCGATCCGGGCAACGCGGGCAACAGCTACCTGCTCTACAAGATGCTGGCGGGCCCGATCTATACGCGCATGGATGCCGCGAAGGGGCTCGCGCCGGGCGAGATCGACAGGCTCCGCGCGTCGGTCGTGGTGGGCTTGCCGATGCCCCCGTACGACCTCTACGCCGCCCCCGAGGCGAGCCTGGAGGCGCTCAGCGCGTGGATCACCACGGGCGCCGAGACGCCGGCCTGCCCCTGAGAGACCACCTTCGGCGTGGTAGGTTCACGCCATGTCTTCCGAGTTCTTTTCGCGTGACGCGCTGACTTGCGCGCTGGTCCTGGTGTCGCTTGGTATCGCGGGGTGCGGCGAGGACGCGCAGCCGGTGGGGCCCACGGGCCCGGCGCAAACCGAGGTGCTGACGCCCGACGCGCCTCCGCTGCCCGGGGAGACGGCGTGCCGCGTGGTGAAGACGACGAACATCCCCGTCTCGTCGGCGAGCCACGTCGAGCTCTGCACGGACGTCTCGTACGAGACGAACCCGCCGAGCGGAGGGAATCACTGGGGCCAGTGGGCGGCGTTCAAGAAGTACACGACGCCCGTGCCGCGCGAGATGTACGTCCACGACCTGGAGCACGGCGCGGTCGTGCTTGCGTATCGCTGCGATGGGGCGTGCCCGGAGGTCGTGGAGGCGCTCGAGGAGGTGTTCGACGAGGCCGCAGCGGATCCGCTGTGCCTGTCGGCAGGCGCGGGGCCGAAAGCGCGGCTCGTGCTCACGCCCGACGCGGATCTCGACACGCCGATCGCGGCGGCCGCGTGGGGCGCGACATACACGGCGACGTGCATCGACAAGGCGTCGCTCGCGGCGTTCGTGGCGGATGTATACGGTAAGGGGCCCGAGGACATCTGTTACGCCGGCGTCGACATCGAGGCCGCCCCGCCGAATTGCGGGGGGAGCTGAGCTTCCGTTCGTGGTCCCCGGCCTCCCCTCCCCTGCCCCTGCGGCCCTTCGATGAAGCGCCCGTGCCACCAGCGTTGACACCTGAGGGCAGAGATCGAAGACTCGATTCCCGATGAACGAGCACGGATCGTCATCGGAGTTGACGGAGCGAAGCTTCGAGTTCCTCGCCCCGGCCGGGAGCGGCGGCGCAGGCGAGGTGTGGAGGGCGCGCGCGCGGCGCGATGGAACCCTCGTGGCGCTGAAGGTCGCGCGCGACGCGGCGGCGCGGGAGGCGATCGCGCGGGAAGCGAGGCACGCGATCTTCGCGCTCTCGCCACGTTTGCCCGAGCTCGTCGACGTCGGGTGGTTCGTACGGGAAGGCGACGTCGCGCGCGCGATCGAGGCGGACGACGAGGGAATCGGCGAGCGCTTCGCGTTCGTGGCGCTGCGCTGGGTCGAAGGCGCGACGCTGCGGGAGCGGGCGCGCGAGGCAGGCGTGGATCGAACGACGCTCGCGCTCGCCGTGGCGCGCGACGCGGGCGAGGCGCTCTCGGATCTGCACGAGGTCGGGCTCGCGCACGGCGACATCAAGCCGGAGAACGTGCTGCTCGGCTGGGGCGGGCGCGCGCACGTGATCGATCTCGGGCTCGCGTGCCCGGTGTTCACGGCGCGCATTGAAGGAGGGACGCCGCGTTATCTGGCGCGCGGAGACTCCGACTTGGGCGACGCGCGCGCGCGGGATCTCGTGGCGCTCGGCGCGCTGCTCGCGGAGCTCGTGGACGACGCGGTGGCAGCCGCCGAGCATCCGATCGAGGCCGCGCGGGCGGCGCGCCTCCCAGAGCCGATCGCGCTGCTCTGCGCGGCGCTGCTCTCGCCGAGCCCGGGCGCGCGTCCGCCGGCATCGTGGGTCGCGGAGACGGCGCGGGCCGCGCTCGCCGCGCGGGATGCGGGGTCGGGCCGCGAGCGGGAAGAGCGTGGAGAGCGCGACGCGCGGCGCGTGCGTGCGGCGTATCTGTCTGCGCGCCGCGATGAGCTCGCGACGCGCGCCTCGGCAGGCGCGGCGACGGCGCCATGGCTCGGCGACGCGCTCGCATGGGCGCGACGCGCGCGATCGCTCGTCGACGAGGAGACGTCGTCCTCCGCGAACACGGGCGCAGGCGAGATCGGTCCCCTCGGCCCGGAGGGGATCGCGCGGTGGATGACGTCGCTCGTCGGGAGCCCGGCCGCGGCATGGCCGACGGGTCCGCTCGGAAAGATCGGAGAAGCGTCGCTCGCCGCGGCGCTCGTGGATCTCGCGCGGAAGCTTCCGCCCGCGGCATGGACGTTCGCAGACGTGGAGGGCGCTGCGCTCGGACGAACCCCCACGGCGACGACGCCCGAGCGTCCGACGTCGGCGCCGTTCGACATCGAGGAGGTGGCGCGGCTGTCGATCGCGATCGCCGCCGTGCCGCCGGATCCGATGGCGATCGAGCGCGTGGAGCGAGGGGAAAACGTGCCCGCGTCGCTGCTCGTGGCGGCCGCGGACGCGCTGCGCCTGTCGGGCGAGCTCGGCCGCGCGAGGAGCCTCGCGCTCCGGGCGCGGGAGCGCCGCGCGAAGGGATCGGATGCGCTGGCGGCGGAGATTTTGCGGCGCGCAGGAGAGCTCGGCGCAGCGCGGGAGATCGCGGCGGATGCGGATCGACGCGGCGAGGATCCCGACGGGAAAGCGCGCGCGATCCTGGCGCGGATCGCGTTCGACGAGCGGCGCTACGAGGAGGCCGATACGCTCGTGCAAGGCGCGACGATCGTGCCCGCGTACGAGGTCGCGGCGCTCGTCGCGGCCACGAAGGGTGACACGGAGCGCGCGCTCGCCGCGATCACGCGCGGCGAGGCGATCGCACGTCGCGCCGAGGAGCACGCGCGGATCGCGGCGCTCCGGGGCTACGTGGAGCACGGGGGGGATCCGGCGCGCACGCGGAGCGCGTTCGCCGCGGCGGTCGAGCACGCGACGCGGGCAGGGGCCGTCGTCGAGGAGGCGACGTACCGGACGGGCGAGGCGGCGGCCGCAGTGGATCTCGGCGATCTCGGCGGCGCGATCGCGACGGCGCGGCGCGCGGCGCTCTTGTGGGAGCACCTCGGCAGGCCGGCGCTCGCAGCCCGCGCGCTGCTCGCGCGCGCCGCGGCCCACGCGACGGCGGGCGTGGCGCATGAAGCAGAACGAATCGCGCGGGAGGCAATCGCGCGGGCGCGGGAAGGTCGTGACACGCGGGCGGAGGCGTACGCGCTCTGGGCCATCGCGGACGTGTCGACGCGCGGCGCGGCCGAAGGGAAGCGCGCCGCCGAGCAAGCCCGAGCGCTGCTCGCAGACGCGGGTGGTGACGACAAGTTGCGCGCCTCCGCGCGGCTGCTGCGGCATGC
This sequence comes from Polyangium fumosum, assembly GCF_005144585.1. Taxonomy (GTDB): domain Bacteria; phylum Myxococcota_A; class Polyangia; order Polyangiales; family Polyangiaceae; genus Polyangium; species Polyangium fumosum. The sequence goes on from NZ_SSMQ01000025.1 coordinate 75,307, forward strand.
GGAAGGGGCGATCGATCTGGAGACGTGCGTCGATCTCGATCGGCTCGCGGACACGCCGAGCCTCACCGCGGGCGCGCGGCTCGACTGGTGGCGCGCGCGCGCTGAGGTGCTGCTCGTGGCGTCGGGCGAGCTCGAAACGCGCACCGCCGAGCACGTGCTCAGCGCGATCGTGGCGCTCGCGGATGCACGCGCGCCCGTCTCGGCGCGAGGCCCCTCGATCGCGGCAGGATATGCGCTCGCGGCGCGCCTCGGCCGAGGCGATGTCGCCGTCCGGCTCCTCTCGTCCCTCGGAGACGCGGCGCGTGATCTGCTCGCGCGCGCCTCCCCCGAGCTCGCGCCGTCGATCCGCGCGCTCCCGTGGGTCGCGCAGGCCGCCGCCGCGCCGCAGGAAGGTATGCGCGCGGAGCAGGCGCGGGAGCTCGAGCAGCTCATCGTCTCGCTGAGCGATCGCGAGCGGCTCCGCTCGCTGCTCGATCGCGTGGTCGACGCGCTCGTCCTGTGGACAGGCGTCGAGCGAGGCTTGCTCCTCTTGCGCGCGCCGGACGGGCGGCTCGTGGCACGCGCGGCGCGCAACCTCGCGCGGGCCGATCTTCGCGACGAGCAGCTCTCGCTCTCGCAGACGCTCGCGCGGCGCGCGCTCGCGGCGCTCGAGCCCGTCGTCGCCGTGGACGCAGCGGGCGAGATGCCCGCGGTGCACGTCAGCGTGCATGCGCTCAAGCTGCGAAGCGTGCTCGTCGTGCCGCTCGTCGCGCGCGGCGAGGCGCTCGGGGTCGTCTACCTCGATGATCGCGTGCGGCGTGGCGCGTTTGGTCCACGCGAGCTCGCGTGGACACGCACGGTGGCGACGCTCGCGGCGCTGGCGATCGCGGACGCGCGGGATCAGACGCTCCTCCGGCGCGCCGCGCGCAAAGCGAAACGGGCGAGCGCGGCGCTCGAGGAGACGCTGGCGAAGCGGGAGGCCGCGCTCGACGTGGCGGAGCGCGAGCTCAACCGCACCCGCGGCACGCGCGAGACCCGCTTCGAGTACGACTCCATCATCGGCGACAGCGAGCCCGTCCGCGCGATGCTGCGGCTCGTGGATCGCGTAACGATCGCCGACGTCCCCGTCCTCGTCCACGGCGAGTCGGGCAGCGGCAAGGAGCTCGTCGCGCGCGCGATCCACGACAACGGCCCCCGCGCGGGGCGCCCGTTCGTGGGCGAGAACTGCGGCGCGATCCCGGAGGGCCTGCTCGAATCGACGCTCTTCGGCCACGTGCGCGGCGCGTTCACGGGCGCCGATCGACCGCGCTCCGGCCTCTTCGAAGCGGCCGATCGCGGCACGTTGTTCCTCGATGAGATCGGCGAGATGAGCCTCGGCATGCAGGCCAAGCTCCTGCGTGTCCTCCAGGACGGCATGGTGCGACCGCTCGGCACCGAGCGCGCGCGCAAGGTCGACGTGCGCATCGTCGCCGCGACCCACCGCGACCTCGACGCCATGGTCCGCGCGCGCACGTTCCGCGAGGACCTCTACTACCGCCTCAACATCATCACGATCCGGATCCCGCCGCTCCGCGAACGCGCGAGCGACGTCCCTCTCCTCGTGAAGCACATGCTCGCCAAGTACAGCCGTCCCGAGGTCCGCGTCACGCGCGCGGCCATGGATCGGCTCATGGCGTTCCCCTGGCCCGGCAACATCCGCCAGCTCGAAAACGAGGTCCGCCGCGCGCTCCTGCTCTGCGACGGCGTCATCGAGCGCGAGCACCTCTCGCCGGACATCGCGAACGTCACGCCGCCGGTCCCTGCGGATCTCGGCTTGCGCGTGCGCCCGCGCGTCGACGCCCTCGAAGCGCAGCTCGTGCGCGAGGCGCTCGAACGCACGAAGGGCAACCAGACCCAGGCCGCGAAGCTCCTCGGCCTCTCGCGCTTCGGCCTGCAGAAGATGATGAAGCGGCTCGCGGTCTCGACTTGATTCAGCGGTCCAAGACGAGCCGCGCGTCCCGCACGATCGCCTCGATCCCCGCGTCGTCTGCGTCGTAAAAGCCGCGGATCTTGCCTTCGCCGTCAACGAGCACGAGGCGCTCGCCATGGAAGATCTCGAGGATGCCCTCGGGCGTCTCCTTCTTGCCCATCGCGATCTTGAATCCGCGCAGCACCACGGTCTCCACCTCGCCGAGCGGGCCCGTGAGGAACGTCCAGCGCGTGTCGTCCGCGCCGTACTTGCGCCCGTACGCGGCCAGCACCTCGGGCGTGTCGGTCTCCGGATCGACCGAGAACGTCACGAGGTGAAGCTTCTCGCCGAGATCCGCCGTGCGCTTCTGCACCTCGACCATCCGCTTCGTGAGGCGCGGGCAGACGCTCGGGCAGCTCGTGAACACGAAGTCCGCGATGTACGGCTTGCCGCGCAGATCGGCTGCGCCGAACGGCTTTCCGTGATGATCGGTGAGCGTGTACGCCGGCAGATCCAGCACTGGCTTCGGCGCCGTCGGGCGCGGCGTGATCACGATCCGCGTGATCAGCACCAGGGCGAACACGATCCCGAAGACGAGCCACGGGAACCGCTTCGCACGCTGCGGGGGCGGCGCAGGTCGAGCTTCTTGCGGGGGAGCGGCCCCCGCGTCCGTTCCGCCCTCGTCTCGGTTCTCCACGCGCGACGTCACGACGAGCGTGGTGTAGGCGCCGCTCCGCGCAGGGTCAAGGCGCGTGCGCCGCGCCCGCGAGCATCGGCGCGAGGTGGTAGAGCATGAGATACACGACGATGCCCGTGACCGAGACGTACGCCCAGATCGGGAACGTGATCTTCGCGAGCTTGCGGTGCGCCTCGAAGCGCCCCTGACGACCGAGCCGGAGCGTCACGATCACGAGCGGCAGCGCCACCATCGCGAGCAGCGTGTGGGTCGAGAGGACCACGAGGTAGATCGTCCGCGCGAGCCCGACATCCGGGAACCGATGCGTCCCCGTGAGCGCGAAGCGCGCCACGTAGCTCACGAGGAAGACGCCCGACGCGATGAACGCGCCCTGCATCCGCCACCGGTGCGCCGCGATGTTGCGCTGCTTGATCGCGACGAAGCCGGCGAAGAGCAGCGTCGCGCTCGTCGCGTTGAGCAGCGCGTTCAGCGGCGCGAGCAGACGACCGATGCTTTCGGCGCTCATGGGATCGTACTCAGGCGCCGATGAGCAGCGCGGCTTGCAGCAGCATCAGGTACACGATCGAGATCGCAAAGAGCCTGCGCGCCCATCGTGTCCCGAGCACCGTCGGGCGGAGCCCCCACGCGCCGAAGCCGAGGAAGCCGAGGCCGAGCAGCGCGGCCGAGGCGAGATACACCGGACCCGCGACGCCGAGCGGGACGAGCAGGAGCGAGACCAGCACGAGCGCCACGAGGTAACCGACGATGTGGTGCCGCGTGTGGCGATCCCCGCGCTCGATCGGGAGCACCTTGAGGCCCGCGCGCTGGTAGTCGCGGCTGCGGAACATGGAGATCGCCAGGAAATGCGGCACCTGCCAGAGGAACAGGATGCCGAAGAGCGCCGCGCCGGGGCCGTCGATGCGATCGGTCACCGTCGTCCAGCCGAGCAGCGGCGGGATCGCCCCGGGCACCGAACCGATGAGCAGCGCCAGCGTCGTCTTCCGCTTCAGCGGCGTGTAGATGAGCACGTACGAGAACAAGGCGAACGCCGCGAGCAGCGTCGTCGTCATGTTCACCACGAGCCCGAACAAGACGAGCGAGAGCGCGGAGATCGCAAGGCCGAACCAGAGCGCGAGCTGCGGCGAGATCCGCCCCGCGGGCAGCGGCCGGTTCTTCGTCCGGGCCATGAACCCGTCCGTGTCCCGCTCCAGGTACATGTTCAGCGTGTTCGCGCCGCCGACGACGAGCACCGTCGCGAGGAGCGAGAGCATCACGACCGCCGGAGATACCCCGGGGCGTCCTTGCTCGTGCGCGAAGCGGTTCGCGACCCACGCCCCGCCGAGCATCGTCGCGACCACGATGACCGTGACGCGAGGCTTCGTCAGCGCGACGAGATCTCGCGCGACGGCACCGAACGGAGGCTCGCGCTGCTCGTAGCCGGAATCGCGGCGGTTCACGTGCACGTCGCCGAGTGGCTCCGCGGGGATCGTCATGCGCGCACCTCGATAGCAGACACCGCACACGGGGGCACGCGCGTGGGGCCAGGAAACACGGCAGGAGCAGGAGCGACCATACAGGACGACGTCATGAAGCGGGGGGAGCCTAGCTCTGGGGCGCGGCGCGCGGGAGGAAAGCCCAGCGCGATCGTGGGGTCAACCCAGGTTCGAGACAACGGGGTCGGGCCTACCAAAGTCCCTGGAGCTCGCCCTGGTTTTCGGTGGGCTCCGGCTCGGTGCCGTCGAACGAGAAGACGACCTCGAGCGTCTGCCCGTCGGTCACCGTCACCTCCTGCGTCTTCAGGCCGTACCGGGCGTGAAACGCCTCCAGCCGAACCTTGCCGGCCGGCACGCGATCGATACGAAACGCCCCATCCGCGCCGCTCACCGCGAAGAACGGATGATCGGTGACCACGACGAAGCTCCGCATCCAGGGGTGGATGTCGCATCCGAACCGTACGATGCCGGAGGGCGGCAAGCGCTTCGCGATCGGCGGCGATCCCATCGCCGTCGCCTCGTTGAAGACCGTCTCCGCGCCGAGGTACGTGTGCACGTTGTGCAGCGTCCGGTCGCTGTTCTTCACGACGATCTCCTGCCCGCTGAGCACGCCCTGGATCCGCGGCACGTACATGCAGTCTTGCTGATCCACGGTCGCGGCCGGCGGCACCTCGTAGCGCCCCTCGAAACTCTTCGGCGCGATGCGGACGAGCACGTCCTTCAGCTTGCCCCCCTGGACGATCACGGCGTCGTGGACGAGCTGTTTGTCCTTGCAGACGTCGGTCGCCTGCGCGCGCTTCGCGGGCACCTTCATCTCGGGCGGCGCGCCCGTGAAGCGCACTTCGCCGCGCAGCGTCGCGCTGCCGAGCTTGCCCGCCGGGGCCGCGCTCGCCGTCGCGGACGCCGCGGGCGATGACGAGCTCCCCGTCTCCTTCTGACATCCCGCCGCGAAGGCGAGCAGAGCCACGACCGAAGGGACGATCCAGGCTGTTCGATGGGTGGTCATGTTCGCCGTGTGCGCCGCGGGAGGGGCCGAGCGAGCGCTCCCCGCGTCCTAGTGAACGCCTCGCGGCACGTCAACGGCAGGGCGCGGGTTCGTCCCGCTGGTTTCGCAAGAAAAGCGAAGACCTCAGCTCGGCCGCGCGCCCTTCGCCTCCCCGCTCGCCCCGGGGCCTTCCTCCGGCGTCGACTCCGCGCGTGTGATCGCGGCCCAGAGCCCCCGATGATCCCGCGACGCGAGCACCGTCGCGAGCGACGCGAGCACGAGCGCGAGCGCGCAAAGCGGCACGTCCGGCGCGCCCCGCGCCACGAGCAGGAGCGCGATCGCCCCCGAGAGCGCCGGCGTCAGCGTGCGCGTCGCGAGCGCCGCGACCGCGAGCGCAGGCGCCGCGAAGGCGACGAACGTCGCGACCACGGGCGAAGCCAACGGCTCGGGCCGCAACACCAGGTTCTTCGCGGCGCGCGCGAGCAGCACACTCACCGCGGCCGCCTCGTCGGACGTCCCCGCCAGCGCTTGCCGCGTCGCGAAGAGCGCGACCGCGAGCGCCGCGAGCGTGGCCGGACTCGTGAGCTTCTTCCCGCGCGACGCGACGAACCCCACGGCCACGGCCATCGCCGCGCCGTCGAGCAAAAGCCCCACCGTCGAGACCCCACGCGCGATCCGCGCGAGCGACTCCGGCGCCGCGCCGCCCCGCATCACGAGGAGCACCGACGCAACCCGCGCGAGCCCGCCGAGCCCGAGAAGCCCCAGCATCACGGCCGTCGCCCGCGCGAACGGCGTCCGCATCGTGTCCCAGGCCGCGAGGAGCGCGAGCGCGCATGCGACGCCCCCGACGAGCACGAGCGACGCCTCCGGCACGCGCGACGCCGACGCCGAGAGCGTCACGAGCACGACGAGCCCGCTCGCGAAGACGGCGCCGAAACGCACCACCGCTGGCAGCCCTGCGCGCAGCGCGGAGAGGCCGAGCGCCATGGCGCCCACGGTCGCGAGGATCAGGAAAAACTGCGACATCGCCGCGCCCGCGAGCTCGAGGTAGTCGCCCGCCTTGCCGAGCCCGACGGCCAGGCCTCGCACCGAGGGGCCGAACGCACGTCCGAGCAGCATCGCGAGCACCCCGAACGCCGCGAGCGGCCGGACGAACGCGAGCACGCCCAAGCTCGCCTTGGGCTCGGGACGCGCAGGCGGGGCGGCTCGGGGCGCTTCGGGGGCTTCGGTGCTTTCGCCTTCCGTGCTCATCGAGGTCGGGCTCGCCGCGAGCGGCTCCCTGCAAGATGCAGGCTCACGCGTCGCTCCAGTCGCGTGGGTGGACCGTATCGTCGAAGAACTCCGACGCCGCGGAGGCGTCGATCAGGTCCTGCATGCGATGCCCGCCGAACTCCTCGAAGATCCGGTCGTCGTACTCGTCGGCGATGACTGACATGTCGCGCAGCGCGGCGAGGATCTCGTCCGGATCGAGCGTCTCGCCGCCGAGCAGCGTGTGCACGAGGACCACGCACGCGCCCTGCGCGACGTAGCCGAAGGCCCCGAACCGGAGGCGCGCGTTCATGCGCAGGAGCTTCATCGCGAGGTCGGGCGTCATCTCGACCCCGCGGACGAGCTGCGCCACGAACCGCACGACGGCGCGGTCGGGCTCCCACGGGAGGATCTGGATGTAGATGTACGCCGTCCCCTGCCGGACCACGTAAAAGCGCGGCTCGACACGGACGAAAGCCGGCGAGTCCGCGAGCGTTTGCTCTATCCGCGCGATGCTCACGCGAGCGGCGGATGCAGCGTCCTTGGACATCGGGGGCGATGCTACCAGCTTCGGGGCGGGCCGTCTCGCGTTGTCCTAGACAAACCTGCATCGCTTGGGGCTGCGCTCGGCAAGCCGAGCTACGCCCCAAACCCCGTCCACGCTTGGGGCTACGCTCGGCAAGCCCCCTTGCCGCCCCGCGTGCTCAGAGGGTGTTCCACAGGCGTCGCGAGCGGCTCGAGGCTAGGGAGGCCGAGCGAGGCGTACTCTGTACGTCGAGCGAGGCCGACTGACGCATCGAGCCGCGCAGCAGCCTGGGGAACACCCTCTCAGCGAGTCGGGACAGGAAGGAGCGGCGGTGGGCCGCGTCGCTCATCCGAGGGCGTCAGCGTCGGCGCGCGCGGCGGACCGACCGGGGAGACGCTGCCGCCGCCCTTCGGGTTGGGCAGGATGTACGGGAACGCATTGCGCGTGCTGCATGCATCCACCGGATCGCGGTGGAACTCCCAGTGCAGGTACACCCTGCCGTCGTGCGAGACGATCGCCTCGGGCGCCTTCCCGAACGGCGACGAGCGGTTCATCGAGTTCAGCGCGACGATGTCGAAGGCCGTCATCCCGCTCGCCTTCGTCACGCCCATCTTCACGATCTTCCCCTCGTCCTTGCTCAGCACGATCTCGAGGTGCGTGACGAGGTTCTTGTTCAGCGCGTGCTCCTGCGGGAGGTTGTCGAGCGACGCGAGGAACTCCTCGGCGAAGATCGGGTGCAGGCGGTTGTGGATCGTGTTCAGGTACGTCGCGAACGCGGACTGCGCGGCGTTCAGCGCCGTCTGGTTGCCGACCTTCACCGTCGGCTCGTAGTTCTCGATCGCCGCCTTGTACTTGCCGAAGTTGTTCTTCTCCCACTTGCCGCGGTGCGCGCTGCGCCGCGCCGCACCGTCGGCCGCGCGCTCGGCTTCGAGTTTTTCCCGACCGACCGAGGCCTCGAAGCCCGCGTGCGAGAGGTTCAGGTTTGGCCCGCCCGCGATCCCGGGCGCGCCGAGGCCCACGGAGCCGACCTTCACCGGAGCCTGGTAAGGCGCCGGTTGCCGCTTCTTTCCGGCCCTTCGGCTCTTGCCGTCGCCGCCGGGGTTCGCCGGATCCATCGTGAAGCCGCCGGGGCCCGCGCCTGCGACGACCTCGGGTGACGCGGGGCCCGCGCCGCCGGGGCTCGGGGGCGGACCTGCGGGCGCCTTCGGCGTGTTCGCACCTCCACCGCCGGTCGTTCCGCCGGGCGCCATGGGCGGCGGCGACGTCCGCGCGATCGCCGCGGGCGGCGCCGGCCTCGCCGTGTGGTGATGCTCGGCGCTCTCGCTGTGATCCCTCGACTCGCCCGGCGCCTTGTTCGAGCCGGCCTTCTGCTCGCTGTCGGCGACCTTCTCGTGGTCGTCGTTCCCCTCGCCGGACGTCGCGGGCTTCTTCATTGCGCCCGCGTTCGGGTTCGCATGATCCTGATCATGCGACCGGAGACGCGCGACCGTCTCCTCCTTCACGGTATTCGCCTGATCCGCGATGCGGCTCGCGTCGGGGTTGTCCTTCTGGTTCGGATCGACGTGCTGGCGCACGGCGATCCGACGATCCGGCTCGATCGGCTTCGGCGGCTCCTGCTTCGCGACCTCTTCGGTCGGCGGCGGAGGCGGCGGCGGCGGAGGTGGCGGTGGAGGCGGCGGCGCCACGAGCGGAGGCGGCGGCGGGACCACCTTCGGCTCCACCTTCGGAGGTTCGACCTTGGGCGGTTCGACCTTGGGCGGCTCGACCTTCTTCTCCGGCGGAGGTGGCTTGATCTTGGGCGGCTTCGGCGGCTCCGGCACGGCGTCCGGATCCGGCTTCTCTTCGTCCTTGGTGTCGTCGGCCTTGTCCTCGGGCGCCTCCGCTTCCTGCGGCGAAGGCGTCGCGGGCGTATCCACGAGGATCTCGAACTGCGTGTCCTGGGGACGAAGCCCTGTGCGGACCGCATCGACGAGCGAACGGATCTGCGCGCGATCCTCGACGACCTGCGCCACCTCCACCGCGCCATTGCCGCCTGCCCAGTGGACGACGATGGCCGCAGAGATCCAGAGCAGCAGGGGGATGTGGGCTTCGCGCGACATGCCGGTTCGTGAGGCTCCCGGGGCGGAAGGGGCAGATCGTGGGGACGAACCCAGCACCCACCCATTCGACGTGGCCGGGACACTTCCCCCGGCAAAACGACGAGTTACCCAGCGACGAAGTCCTGAGCGAAAGCCCACGACGACGGCCGCCGAACATCGAAACTAGCATTCGTGTCCGAGCCCAGCAACGACCGGGATGGTCGAAACGGGCTGTTCCGGGCGGGATTTGGCCGAAGAACGGGCGGCGTTCGTGAGCCTCGGCGCAGAGCACGGGCGGAAACCAGCGAAGAACGTCGGCCGCCCGCCCGTCGTCAGACCTTCGTGATCGCCTCCCAGTGATCGGCGATCTCCTGGGCCGTCCACGCGGCGCCCTCGTCTTTGAACTTTCCCGCGCTTTGCACGACCTTGTAGGCGAAGACCTGCGAGCCCGTCACGGCGAGGACGTGCCCCGTCCGATCCGCACAAAGGTCCGAGCCCAAAAAGAGCGCCGCGGGCGCGATGTGCTCGGGCGTGAGCGACTCCATGCCGGCCTGGAACATCGGGAGATCCTCGGTCATGCGCGTCTTCGCCACCGGCGCGAGCGCGTTCACCGTGATGCGATGCTTCTGCAGCTCGATCGCGGCGGTGCGCGTAAAGCCGTAAATGCCGGCCTTCGCGGCCGCGTAGTTCGATTGCCCGAAGTTGCCGACCATGCCCGACACGCTCGTCGTGTTGACGACGCGCCCGCCGCCGCCCTGCGCGATCATCTGCTTCACCACCGCCTGCGTGACGAGGAACGTGCCCCGGAGGTGCACGGCGATGACGCTGTCCCACTGCTCCTCGTCGAGCTTGAGCAACGTCTTGTCCCGCAGGATGCCCGCGTTGTTGACGAGGACGTCGATGCGGCCGAACGCGTCGAGCGCGGTCTTCACGATGCCCGCTGCGCCCGCGGCCGTCGCCACCGTGTCGAAGTTCGCGACCGCGACGCCGCCCGCGGCCGTGATCTCCTCCACGACCTTGCGCGCCATGGCGTCACTTCCGCCGGTTCCGTCGCGCGCGCCGCCGACGTCGTTGACGACCACCTTCGCGCCTTCCTGGGCGAAGAGAAGCGCCTCGGCGCGGCCGATCCCGCCGCCTGCGCCCGTGATGATTGCCACCTTGCCGTCGAGCAGACCCATCCTCGTTCCTCCTTATCGACGCGCGAACAATACCGCTTCTTGCCCTTCCCCCTAGGCCCGTGTAACGACGAGCCCGCGTGAGCTCGCTGCAGACGAGAACCGAGCGCCCCCCCGAGGGCCTCGCCCGTGGAGTCGTGGTCGCGCCCAAGTGGGCCGTCGCCGCGCTCGGCGCCGCCGTCGTGCTCGGCGCGATCATCTACCTCGTCGTGCGCGTCCGCCGCGCGCGGAAAAGCCTGAGATCGCCTTGATCGGAGCGGAGACTTGAACAAGCTGGTCCGCCGCGTCGTGGCGGTGATGCTGCTCGGCGTCGTCCTCTACGGCGGCCTCGTCCTCTACCGTGACGCGAACCTCATCGCCGCGCGCCTCTCGACCTACGCCTGGTCCACGTTCGCCCTCGCCTGCGCGCTCGCCCTCGGCAACTACCTCCTGCGTTACCTCAAGTGGGAGTACTACCTCGCGCGGCTCGACATCCGCGGCGTACCCAAGCTCGAGAGCTTGCTCGTCTACCTCTCGGGCTTCGTCCTGACGGTCACGCCGGGCAAGGTCGGCGAGGTCTTCAAGTCGCTGATCCTGTTCCAGCTCCGCAAGGTGCCGATCGAGCGCACCGCGCCCATCGTCATCGCCGAGCGCGTGACCGATCTCATCGGCGTGATCGCGATCATCGCGATCGGCAGCGCGAGCTTCCCCGGCGGCGCGCTCTGGGCCGGCCTCGGCGCGGCGACCGTCGTCGTGCTCCTCGTCTTCGTCTCGGTCCCCGCCGTGAGCGGGGCCGTCATGCGCCTCCTGCCCAAGCTCCCCGGGCCGCTCGGGCGCGTGGGCGGCAAGGTCGCGCCGAAGATCAACGAGGCGCTCCACGGCCTGCGCACGATCGTCTCGCCCGCGCAGCTCGTGTGGCCGACGCTCCTCTCGATCGTCGCGTGGTCGCTCGAAGGCGTGGCGCTTTGGGTGATCCTGCGCGGCTTCGGCGAGCAGGCGTCCATGTCGCTCGCGATGTTCTTCTACTCGACGGCGACGCTCGCGGGCGCGCTCGTGCCGGTCCCGGGCGGGCTCGGCGTGACGGAAAAGCTGCTCGAAGAGCAGATGGCGCGGCTCGGCGGCGTGGAGGCGGCGACGGCGACGGCGGCGATGATCCTCGTGCGCTTTGCCACCTTGTGGTTTGCCGTCGCGGTCGGTTTCGCCGCGCTCGGGCTGCTCCGGGCCAAACACGGCGCGGCCGTGCTCGGCGGCGAACCCGCGCCCGAAGACCCGGAAGCACAACGGAAACTCTTGACAGAACGCACGCCTTGACGGTCGGCTACGCGGAGACATGGCGACCATCGAACGAGGCATCGGGCTTGTCCAGCGCGTCATCGCGGAGCTTTCGAAGCACCCGGAGGGGGCAGACGTGGTCGGCGCGAGCGCGGCTGCGCTCGACGCGCTCGAGTCCAAGCTGATGGTGGAGCTGCCGCCCTCCTTGCGGACGTTCCTCGCCTACGACTTCACCTTCGCGAGCTTCGGCAAGCGCTTCAAAGGCCGGCACCGCTTCGGCGAGGACCCGCGCGCGCCGCAGCCGAAGATCACCTCGGTCCGCAAGCTCGCGGAGTCGATGGTCGAGCTCGGATGGACCGACGCGCGCATCCGCGGCAAGGTCGTGCGCCTGCCGAACAAGCCGGGCCAGCCCTGGAACGCGCTCTACCTCGGCGAGGCGCGGCGCGACGGCGAGCTCGTCATCCTGGGCCTGGATCACGACGAGACGAACGTGCGCGTCTTCCCGCGGTACACGGCCTTCGACCTCTACCTCGGGCACCAGCTCGGCTTGCTCAAGCTCCGCCAGAGCATGATGCTCGACGATCTCGACTCGCACCTCGCGCACAACCCCGAGCTCGTGTCGCGCGACGAGGACGAGGACGAGAGCACGGACTACTGATTCGCTCTCGTGATGCGACGCGCGCCCGAGCCCCTCGTCACCTCGTCGTTCGAAGCGAGCGCGACCGATCCGCGCGACCGGCTGGACAAGCTCGTCGTATGCCTGCTGGAAAAATCAGGCACGGCCGCGTCCCGTGCCGCGGTGCAGCGCTGGATCGAACACGGGCGTGTGCTCGTCGACGGAAAACCCGCCCGCGCGTCGATGGCCGTCGCCGCGGGCGCGCGGATCGACGTGACGCCGGAGCCGCCGGAGCCGACGCGCGCCGAGCCGGACGCGTCGATCCCGCTCGCCGTGGTGTACGAGGACGCGCACCTCGTCGTGATCGACAAGCCCGCGGGGCTCGTGGTGCATCCGGCGAAGGGGCACGCGAGCGGGACGCTGGTCAACGCGCTGCTCGGCCGCGGCGGCTTCGAACGTGCGGGCGCCGATCCGCTCGATCCCGCGGGGCATTTGCGGCCCGGGATCGTGCATCGCCTCGACAAGGACACGAGCGGGCTGCTCGTCGTGGCGAAGGACGCGGAGACACGCGAGGCGCTGAAGGCGCGCTTCGCGAAACACGACATCGAGCGCGAGTACGTGGCCGTCGTCGTGGGCGAGGCGAAGGAGGCGACGTTCGAGTCGCTCCACGGCCGTCACCCGACGGATCGGCTGCGCTTCACGACGCACGTGCAGGAGGGCAAGCGCGCGGTGACACGTGTGCACGTGCTCGAGCGGCTCGGGCCGGCGACGCTCGTCGCGTGCCGTCTGGAGACGGGGCGCACGCACCAGATCCGCGTGCACCTCGCGGAGCGGGGGAAGACGCCGATCCTCGGCGATGCGTTGTACGGCAAGACGCCCCGGGATCCGGGGCTGCGGACGCTCGCGGCGTCGCTCGGGCGTCAGGCGTTGCATGCGCGGGTGCTCGGCTTCGAGCACCCGGCGACGGGCAACCGTCTGCACTTCGAAAGCCCGATCCCCGCGGACATGGCCCGCGTGATCGAGGCGCTGCGCAAGCGCTGAGCGACGGCTACCAGATCTTCGACTTCACGTGCCCCTTCGACTTCACGAGGATGTCGACGATGGCACGGTCGTAAAAATTCTTGGCGTAGAGGTCGGGGGAGACGCGGCTCTTGTAGAGGGCGCGTCCCTCCTCGATCTCTTCGGCGAGGACGGTGAAGAGATCGTCGTTCTGGATCCCCTGGACGATCTTCTCTTCGTTGTAGAGCGAGAGGTCGCTCGCGATGGCGCGCGCCAAACGGCGGGCGGCCTCCTCGGTCTCGATCAGCGGCATCGGGTCGTCTCCTCCGAACCTCGAACTGGGGGCGTCTCGGTAGAGCCCACGGGCGCAAGAATGCTCGGGTTTGCCGAGCGTGTCAAAGTCGCGGTGATCCGGCCGCCGGGGGCGAACCCCGAGAGGCGACGGCGCGGCGCAGAAGCGTAAGGCATCCCACGGGGATCGGGATCTGGACGATGCAGAGGTGCATCGAGGGTTGACGGCGGGCACCTCGGCGAGGCGCGGAGGTCCCGCCGATCGGGACGGGCCCCGCGTCCGCGCGTTGCGGAGGGTCGATCGTGCGCGCCTGGAAGGAGGTCTGCGCGGCGCAGGAGGGGATCCCGGCGCGGCGGCGAGGGGATCTGCGGGTCGCGGAGGTGCTTTCGTGCGTGGTTGCTCACATGTCTGCACGGGCCAGATGCGTCTCCGATCGCGCGGGGGTCCTCACCTGCGTGCGCGGGGATGGTGTGGGGACCTTGTCAGACAGAACCCGCATGGTTAAGCCCTTCTGTCCTTGGAGGCGCGTATGACGGATCGGCACATCGACGATGGCGAGGTCAGCGAATACGGCAGGCACTTCGTGACGGAGGCGAAGAAGCTCGTGGGGGCTTCGGATCTCGTCGACATCGAGAAGGTGGTCGCGCGGGTGCTCGGCGCGGTGGAGGGGGTGGAGACCGAGCTCGCGAAGGCGAGGAGCCTGCGGAGCGAGGTGCGCACGGAGCGCGGAGGGACAGGCGAGGCGGAAGAGGCGGTGCGCGAGGTGGTGACGCGGTTTCACGCGTATCTGCGGTCTCTCCCGAAGGGGACGAGCTTCGACTTCGAGGCATTTTTCCCGGGGAAGAAGCTCGGCGAGGTCGCGGCGCTGAAGCCGGCGGATCTCGGGGCCAAGGCGGCGGACGTGATGCGCGGGTTCGATGTCGCGCGGAACGCGGGGCTCGATGCGTTCGCGCCGTGGAAGCAGGAGATCGCCGGGGCACGCGCGGCGCTCGACGGGGCGCTGTCGGGCAAGAGCGGCGCGGCGAATCGATCGATGACGGCGACGGCAGGGCTCAGCGCGGCGCGGGCGCACTTTCTGAAGGTGTACAACCAGGTGGCGAAGCCGATCGTGCGCGGGGTTTTGAATGAGCTCGGCCGGGGAGACGAATACAAGCTGTTCTTCAAGGATTTGACGGTGCAGGAGGGGCGGGGGCGCGGAGGGAATGGGAGCGAAGCGAACGCGGAGGAGGAACAAGCGCCATGAGCCACGTCCATGTGCACGAAATCATGCGCAGCGATGAGGACGGCAGGCGGCTCGGGCTCCAGGGGGGCACGCATGAGGGGGACGGCGGGGGACCCGCGCCGTGCTACCTTTTCGGCATGTCCACGCAAGAGATGCTCGCCTACATGCTGAAGCTCCCTCGCGAAGAGCGGGTGCAGGTCACACAGGCGCTCCTCCTCAGCTTGGAAATCCTCGATGAAGAGGAGATCGCGGCGACGTGGGCACCCGAGCTGGAGCGCCGGTCGCGCGAGGTCGCAGAGGGAACGGCCCAGACGATCGAATGGGGCGGCGTGCAGACGGAACTTCTGAACGAGCTCGCGGAGCGTCGTGCGCGTCGAGCTACACCCTGAAGCGCGCAACGACCTTCGCGCAGCAGCCCTCTGGTACGACGAGATGAACCCCGGGCTCGGGGTCGAGTTCGTCGGCGTTATCTCGCGGGTGCTCGAACGGATCGGAGCCGCCCCCGCGTCCTTTCCGGTTTGGCCCGGCACGGAAGGCGGGCCCTCGATCATTCGCAGAGCCCTCGTCGATCGCTTTCCTTACGCGGTCGGGTTCGAGGTTCACCCCGAGCACGTGCTCGTGCTCGCCATCCCCCACACACGGCGTCGCCCCCTGGAGTGGCTCAGGCACGCGTTCTGAAGCCCGCCAACACGAGCCCCGCCATCCCCGCCAGCAGCGGAAACGTCACGAGCCCATAACGGCCCGCGCCGAAAAAGACGGCGTGGGTCAAGAGCGTCGCGCCGAGGACGGTCACCGCGGCCGCAGGCAGGACGGGGCCTCGAAGCAGGGTTCGGCCGCCGAAGAGCGCCGCGACGACGAGCGCGGCGTAGGCGACCCACGCGTGCACCAGGAACAGGAAGACGAGCCCGACCCCCACGACGGCGCGCGTCGCGATGCGTCGGGCGCGGCTCTCCGCCGACGCGCGCGCGAGGCCGAGGAGCGCGAGGCCGAGGACGCCGCGCTCATACACGGTCTCGACCACGCCGAGGCCGAGCTTGCAGCGGTCGCCGCAAGCCGCGCCGTTCGATTCGTGCAGGTACCAGCCGGCGGCGCCGCAGTAGTCGAAGGTCGCGGCGAGTTTTCTCGGGACGAGCGAGAGCCACGCGCCCGGGTGCTCGGTGATGTAGAGCGTGGCCGCGCGGCCGAAACAGGCGTCCTTGCCGGCCTCGTCCCAGACCTCGCGGCACGCGTCCGGGACCTTGATCGGCGACCACGCGCCGGTGGACGCGGGATCCGCACCGATGAGCAGGTTCCAGCCGCCGTTGACGCTGACGAGCGCGCACCGGTTCATGCGCTCGCAGTTGCGGATCGTCCACGGCGCGCACACGGCGAGGGCGCAGGCCGTCGCGAGCGCGGCGAAGCCGAGCGTGGCCCGACGCGCGCGGGGGCCCGCGAGGGGCGCGAGCGCGAGGAGCGCGAAGAGCGGCGCGAAGACGAGGCTCTGCGGACGAACGAGCGTGGCGAGGCCAACGACGACGCCGAGGAGAGCCGTACGTGCCGCGATCGTACGTCGCGCGCCGAGCGGCACGGCGTCGCGCACCCACGCGGCCGCCCACGCGGCGCACGCGACGAGCGAGGCCGTGACGCCTTCGCTCATGAGCGCAGGCGTGTACGCGACGAGGCCAGGATGCAGCGCGGCGAGCAGGCCCGCGGCGAGCGCCGCGCCAGGGGGAGCCGCGCGCGCGGCCAGGCGATGGACGGCGACGGCCGCGAGCGCGCCGAGCAGAGCGTTGAGCGTCATGGCGACGCCCGGATGCGCGCCGAAGATCGCGTACGCCCCGCCGAGGAGCGCGGGGTATCCGACGGGGTAATGCGCGGCGTACGTGACGACGCCGTCGGGCCAGAGCCACGTGTAGCCGAGGCCCGCGGCGACACGCTCGGCGATGCGGTGATAGAAGGTGCCGTCCGCGGTCGGCGGGAACCGCGACGCGGCCCAGGCGACGACGGCGAGACGCGCGAGCAGCGCAGCCGCGAGCACGATCCAGGTGTCCCGGCGGCGGGGCGAGGCGCGCTCGGACGTCACGCGATCGGGGGGCGCGGGAAACGCCCGAGCAGGCCCGCGGCGCGCAAGGCGACGATCACCTCGCACGCAGGCAGTCCCACGACGTTGGAGTACGAACCTTCGATGCGCTCCACGGCAAAACTCCCGATGCCCTGGATCGCGTACGCGCCCGCCTTGTCGAGGCCCTCGCCGGTCGCGGCGTAGGCCTTGATCTCGTCCGCGTCGAGCGCGCGAAAAAAGACACGCGTGCGCACCGTCTCCGCGTGGACGGCCCGCGTAAGATCCGCGCCGGAGGCGATGGCGAAGCGGGTCCAGACCTCGTGCTCGCGCCCCGATAGGGCCGTGAGCATGGCCCGTGCTTCCGCGTCGTCCGCAGGCTTGCCGAGCGCGGTCTCGCCGAGGATCACCGACGTGTCGGCCACGAGCACCGCGCCCACGGCGACCGCGTGCGGCGTCGCGGCGGCGAGCTTGTCCGCCACGATCCGCTCGAGGTAGGGCCGCGGCCCCTCCCCCGGCCGCAGGCGCTCGTCGACGTCGAGGGAGACGACCCGCAAGGGCAGGCCAAACGTCGCCAGGATCTCGCGGCGCCGCGGCGACGCCGAGCCCAGCAGCAAGGGGTGCGTTTCGTCGATCATGGCGAGGTTCGGGGCCTTCGTTGCGTGCCTGTCCTACCACGGCTTTCTCGCCGTGACAGGCCCGCCGCGTTTGCCGTTTTGACTCCGGACGGGAAAGGAGTAGACGTGCTGCGCGCGCCGTACGCCGGACGCGTCCGCTTTTGCGGGCACGGTAGGCGCTGGGACCGGGCCCGGATTCGACTTGCCATGACATTCCTTCCTGCCCAGAAGCCCCACCGCCTTCGCTTGTTCGGCTCGCTGCTCGCGGCCGCCTCCACGCTCTCACTCGCGCCGGCAGATGCCCACGCGCAGTGTGATCCGAAGGCCGAGCGGAGCGGCTGCATCAACGCGGACAACCTCTGGGTGCACGCCGGCGCAGGGCCCTTCCTCTCGCTCGGCGCGCCCCTGCTCGCGCCCTCCGGAAAAGCCTCGTTCGGGCTCGCGCTGAGCTACCTGTCGCGGCCGATCGGGCTGCGCGTCGCGTCAGCGGATCCCGAGGGGACCGTCGTCCCCGTCATCGACAACGCCGTGAACGCGACCTTCCTGTGGTCGCTCGGCGTGCACGATCGGCTCGAGATCACGGCCGCGCTCCCGATCACGTTCTACCAAGACGGCACCGGCCTCGGCGTGGCGACGGCGAGCGACGAGGAGCTGCCGCGGAGCTCGATGCGCGACGTGCGCTTCGGCTTCGCCGCGTCGATCCTGCCGCGGCCGCGCGCAGGCAGCGCCGACGGCGCGAGCGTCATCGGCCGCTTCGAGCTCGCCGTGCCCGCAGGCGACGCGCAGGCGTTCGCGAGTGGCCGGACGATCACGTGGTTCCCCTCGATCCTCGCGTCCTACCGCCGCGGCCGCTTCGAGGCCGGCGTCGAGGCGAGCGCGCGCGTCCGCGGCGAGGCGCGCCTGGCGAACGCGCGCATCGGCTCGCAGCTCGGCGGCTCGCTCGGCGCGTCGTTCGACGTCCTGCAAGACGGCTGGCTCACGGCGGCCGGCGAGGCGTTCGTCTTGTACAACTTCGCCGCGCAGAACCCGCCCACGCGCACGGTCGATCAACCCGAGAGCCCCGCGTTCGTGCCCGCGGAGTGGATCCTCTCGGCGACGACAGCGCCGATCCTCGGCGGCGACATGTCGTTCACGATCTCCGGCGGCGGGCCGATCCCGTTCTCGTCCGAGGCCGCGGTGACGACGCCGCGCTTCCGCTTCGGGCTCGCCGCGCGGTACGCGCCCACGGGCCGCGACATGGACAGCGACGGCGTGCTCGACCGCGACGACAAATGCGTGAAGGTCGCCGAGGACCGCGACGGCTTCGAGGACGGCGACGGCTGCCCCGATCTCGACAACGACAACGATCGCATCCCCGACACGCAGGATCGCTGCCGCGACGCAGCCGAGACCGTGGACGGCTTCAAGGACGACGACGGCTGCCCCGATCCCGACGACGACGAGGACGGCGTGCTCGACGAGGCCGACGCGTGCCGCAACGAGGCCGAGGACAAGGACGGCTTCGAGGACGACGACGGCTGCCCCGATCCCGACAACGACGGCGATGGGCTGCTCGACAAGGTCGATCGTTGCCCGAACGGCGCCGAGGACAAAGACGGCTTCAAGGACGACGACGGCTGCCCCGATCCCGACAACGATCTCGATCAGGTCCTCGACGCGGCCGATCAGTGCCCCGACGCGCGCGAGGATCTCGACGGCTTCCAGGACGACGACGGTTGCCCCGAGGTCGACAACGACGAGGACGGCATCGCCGACAAGGCGGACAAGTGCCCGCTCCAGGCCGAGACGATCGACGGCAAGGACGACGCGGACGGCTGCCCCGAGGCGGGCGCGAAGTCGCTCGTGCGCTGGTCGGGGGATCGCATCGTCGCGGAGGCGCCAGCGCGGTTCGCCCCGGGCAAGGCGGACGTGGCCAAGCCGATGGAGGAGATGCTGCGGCAGATGGCGCAGCTCGCCGCGGGCCGCGCTCCGATCGCCACGATCGTCATCGAGGGGTATGCCGACCGAGCCGGCGACGAGTCACCGAGGGCCATGGAGCTCGCCGAGAAGCGCGCGATCGCGGTGAAGGACGCGCTCGTGGCCGCCGGTCTGCCGGCGGATCGCATCACGGCGGCGACGGGGGATGCGGGGGAAAAGCGCGCTGCGAACGTGACGCAGTTCGAGATCACGGTGCAGCGGGACAAACGAGGAAAGCGTAGATGAACGTCGTCGAATCGAGGGGGATTCGCCATCTGGTCGTCAGGGCCGAGAATGGCGAGGAAGTACCGCGCGGGCTGGCCCGCGCGCTCGAAGAGGCGTCTGCCAAGGCTGGCCGACTGTCGGGAACGGGCGTGCTCGACAGCGTCGAGCTCGCGAGCGTCGGCGCGGAAGGCGCGCGCGTGACGCGGCGGATCGAAGCGCCCGTGATGGCCGTCTCGATCACGGGCAACATCGCGCAGGAGGGCGCGGCCGTGAGCGTGCGGCTTTATGCCACGCTCGTGCAGGAGAGCCCGTTCGGCCTCCAGACGGTCGCCGGCGAGATCGTCTCGGCGCGCGCGCTCTCGCTGGAGATCTTCGCGACCGCGCTCGACGACGTCGCGCTCGTGCGGCAGGGCGACGATCGCTCCTTCACCGCTTCCGCCTCGGCGCAGCCGCAGGTGCAAGCGCAACCGCAAGCGCAAGCGCAGGCCCCTGCCCCTGCCCCTGCTCCGGCTCCGGCTCCGGCCCCCGCGCCTGCTCCGGCGCGCACCGCGGCGCCCGCACCGCGCATCACGCACCCGGAGTCGCCGCGCGCGCCCTCCCCATTCCCTGCGGCCGCGCCGGCCGCGCCGGCCGATCTCCCGACGGCACCGACGCCGCTCACGCGGCCGACGCAGCAGCGCGACGATGTCGAGATCTACCCGGACACGGGGGACCTCGTGAACCACTTCCACTTCGGCGAGTGCGAGATCATCAGCTCCGACGGCGAGCGCATCCGGCTGCGGCAGGAGAAGGACAGTCGCGTGCGCGAGGTCGCGCTCGGCATGCTCAAGATCGAAGCGCCGACGACCGATCCCGCCACGGGCAAGCGCCACTTCCGCCTGTCCCGCAAGCACTGACCCGCCACGAAAAACAGCAGCCCCCACGCCGAGTAGGCCCGAACGCAGCGAAGCGGCGTGAGGGCCTTAGGGTGCGCCCCGTCGAGGGCGCACCCTCCCCAAACCTCACCACACACGCTGCGGAATGTTGATCGAGTCGCCCGCCTGGAGGGGGACGTTGGGGATCGTGTTGTCGATGATGTCCTCGACGCTCACGGTGACGACACGTGTCTTGTCCCCGATCTGACGGCGGATCGTGACCCTGTCGCGGGCGGCCATCTGGTTGAAGCCGCCCGCGAGCGAGATCGCGCGGAGCAACGTCATGCCGGGCTCGAAGCGCAACGAGCCCGCGCGCTGCACCTCGCCGAGCACCTCGACGCGCTTGGAGTTGTACTCCTTCACGCTCACGCTCACGATCGGGTCGGTCAGGATCTCGCCCTCGATGAGCCGCTTGCGCACGGCCTCGGCGATCTGCTGCGGCTCGAGCCCCCCGACCTTGAGGCGCTTGATGTAGGGCAGATCGACGGTGCCGTCGGGCGCGACCGTGAACGTCGTGGGCAGGTTGTCCTCGCGCACGATGCGCATCTCGAACACGTCGCCCGCGCCCACGGTCTCGTTGCTCACGGGGGCTGGCAGATCTGCGGGGCGTGGACGCCCGCCGCAGGCGACGAACGCGGCGCCGAGCGCGAGCGTCGCGAGGAGGTCGCGCCTCCGCATCACATGAGCCAGCGGGCGCCCAGGTAGGCCTCGAACTGCTGCCACTGGAGCTTGTCCTCGCCGATGCCGGGGATGGTGAGAGAGTTGTCGCTGATGCGCGAGTTGTAGTGCAGCGTCGTGTTGATGCCGAACGCGTCCTTGAAGCGATACTCGGCGAAGCCCGAGGCGTCGATGCGGACGTCGGTCCAGGGGTTCTCCTGGATGCTCGGCGTGTTGATCGTCGGGTTGACGAGCGCGCCCACGCCGACGTCGACGATCACGACGAAACGGCCGCCGAAGAAATACGTGAGCTTCAGGTAGCCGCGATCGCGCTCGAAGTACGAGCCGATGTACGAGTCGTAGAAGTCACGCGTGAAGCCGAGCGAGACGGACGAGAGCGTCGTGCTCGCGGCTTGTGGATCGACGCTCGGGTTCGGCGTGAGGAAGTAACGGAGCTCGGCCTGGCCGATGAGGCTGTCGAAGTCCTGCACGGTCTCGGCTGTCTCGGTGGAGCTCGGGTCGTAGAAGCTCGCGCCCCAGCCGGCCATGATCAGCGCGCCGAAGTTTTTCGTGATGAGGCCGTTGTAGCCGAGCTGCACGCGGAGCGGTGTCGAGCCCGTCTTCTCGCCTGCGTCGAGGTACTGAACGATGCCGATGCGGGCGTCGTAGAGGAGCGCGGAGCGCGGCAGGAAGCGCCAGCGGCCTCGCGTCTGGAAGGTGTGGTGGATGTTCGTCAGGCCGGAGAAACGGCCCGATTCGAAGACCGTGCCGGCGAAGTTGTAGCCGAGGCGCCAGTCGAGCAGGCCGCTGCCCGGGTTCCAGACGAGCTCGGCCCCCGCGGTCGGCGTGAAGCGGTTGTAGCTCTCGGAAAAATCGTCGCGGATTACGCCTTCCTGCGTGGGCTGGATAAGGCGCCCGACGCTCGCGTAGAGCGAGCCCGACCAGGGGCGCGTGGGCAGGATGTTGAGGCGCATGTCGAACAGGCCGCTGAAGTTGCGCTGCTGCCACATGCGCTCCTTGCCCTCGGCGGGGCCGGAGACCGGGAAAAACTCGTTGTAGGTGACCGAGAGACCGCCGGAGAACTCGGCCGTGGGCGGGGCCTGCGAGGCGCCGCCGGCCTTGCGTTGCGGTCCGAGGGTCGAGAACGAGAACGACGGCGTCACGCGCAGGCGCATCGCGCCCACGGGCTCGCCCGCCGCGTCGCCCTCGCTCGCACGCAGGAAGAAGTTCGAGTCGTAGCCGAACTCGAGGGCGACGCCCGGGTGCAGCTCGTAGTCGCCGACGCGGTAGCCCGGGCCCACGGTGAAGCGGCGATCGGCGAGCCAGGGTTGGTCCTGCCCTGCCGCCGTCGTGGGCGCGAGGGTCGCGAGGGCGAGTGCTGCAGCCAGGGGCTTGGGGCGTAGGACGCCGGAGGCGATCCGTAGCCCCAAACGTTGAACGAGGCCGCGCTTCTTCATGGGATCCGGTGAAGCTCCGTTGGTCCGGACCAACGCGTCACTTGATCACGCTCGCAGAGGGCGGCGGCTCCACGATGACGACGACAGGCGGGTAAAAGGCCGGATCGTCGGGGATGCCGGGATCGATCTGCGTGACGGTCGACGTCTCGCCGAGGATGTCGGCGTCTTTCCCGATGCACTGGTTCGCCTCGGCCGTGATCTGCTCGACGCGCTGCCGGAGGACGCCGAGGATCGTGAACTCGTGGGACGACAGATCCGCGTCGTCGCGCTTCACCGCGAGATCGAGCGCCTGCCTGCGCTCACGCGCGCTGCGCAAGGTCACGTCGATCTGGTTGAGTTTGTCGTTCAGGCAGAGCGTCTTCACGACGTCGCGCTGCGCCCGCGCCTCTTCGAGCAGACGCCGCACGACGCTGCGCGCGCTTTCCATGCGCCCGATGTACGTATCCGTCTCCTGGAGCTGCTGCGCCGGCGTCAGCGTGACCTGACGCTGAAGGCCCGCGTTCGTGTCAGGCGGCGCGGGCGGCGTGCCTTGCGCCTGCGCAGACGCGATGCCGGCCCCGACGAGCAGCGAAAGCGCGCAAAGCGCGCCGAAGCCGAGCATCCGTTCTCGCTGCATCGAAGTCCTCCAAGGGGGCCAGACGGGGTCACTATAGAAGCGGCCGAGCGCACCTGTCAACGCGGGCAGGTGAAGAAACCCCGGGAAATCCAGCCGTTTGCGCGGCCAGGGCGGGACGGTCTCTCGGGGGGTTCTGTTGCGGCGCGCGGGAGGAACATTCACGCGCCCCGGACGCGAGCAGGATCAAAACGCGGACGTCACTGGCTGACGAAGGAGACGGGGATGACGACCGTCGCGCCGCCGCCCTCGGGGGGCGAGAACTGCGCGCTCTGCACGCGCGCGACGACGCACGAGACGACCTCGCCCGAGAGGCCACCGCCGCCCGAGGGCGACGCGGAGAGGACCTCGCCGTTCGGGCCGATCTTCGCGGTGATGCGCACCGAGCCCTTCATCGTCGGGTCGGCCTGCAGGCCGCGGTTGTAACAACGCCGGAAGCCCGCGGCCATGCCGGCCACGACGGACGATGCGTTCGCGACATTGCCGCCGGAGACCGCTGCGCCGCCGACGTTCGCGCTGCCCGTCGGACCCTTGACCGTCTTCGCCGCGCCTTGTGCGCTCGACGCGGCCGCCGCCTGTGTGTCGCCGATGTTCGCGAGCCCGCCGCCGCCGGCCGCGCCGGGGCGCACGGTGCCGCCGCCGGCCGCGCCGAGGTTCAAGCCCGCGATGCCGCCGAGGCCCGCGCCCGCGCCCGAGGCCGCCGCGTTGTCGAGCAGGCCGAGCGGGACGTCGCCGCGATCGAGGACGCCGGCCGTCGCGTTGCCCGCGGCGTTCAGGGCGCCGAGCATCTGCATGTCGAGCTGGTTCAGCTCGTTGGCGATCGCCGAGGCGCGCGTGTCGCTGATCTTGCCGCCCGCGCCCTTCGCCGCGGACGCGCCCGCCGAAGGCTTGGGCGCTTCGGCCGCCGCGGTCGAAGCCTGCGTCGGCTGATCGTTCGTCTCCTTCGGCTGCTCGACCGGCGGCGGCGGGGGCAAGCTCCGCACGGTCTCGAGGATCTGCGCGACGTCCACCTCGTCGTTGACGAGCGGATCCATCCAGTCCGAGTAGATGGTGCCGACCGCGCCGAAGTGCAGGAGGAACGAGAACGCCGCGATGATCGTGGTGGTCCAGTCGATCGACTGGACGAAGCCGCCGCGCACCGACGCGGGGAGCTGCGGCTTCGGCTGAGGCGGCGGCGCGGCGACGAACTGGAAGAGGAAGGTCGTGTCGCCGACGACGATCTTGCCGCGGGCGTCGTCGCTGAGCGGCACCTGGAAGGCCTGCACCTGGCCGAGGCTGACCTTCTTGGCCTGCGATTTCAGCGAGGCGAGGTCACTCACGCCGGTCTTCAGCGCGATGCGGCCGGCCATGCCATCGAGGAAGTTCAGCGCGTATTCGTTGCCGACGAGCTCGAAGAGCCGGAAGCTCGGCGGCACGTTCTTGTTCGGCGTGACGAACATGCTCTTTTCGCTGGGGCCGATGGTGACGTGGGTGCGCTGCTTGATGATGCGCTCCTCGATCACCTTGCCGCCCTGGACGACCCCGACGCGCAGGACCTTCGGGCCCGTCGCCTGGTTCATGGCCCGCATGACTGCGGTCATCTGACCGGGCTTCGTCCCGGACCCCGTCTGCGTCGTCGTCTGCGTCATGAAAAGGGCCTCCGCCTGGGGCGATGAAGACGCCCAGCCGACACGGAAGTTTCATCGGAAGGGTACACAACGGCGAGAGATCGGTAAAGCGCGCGGCTCACGCGCCGCGTCTTCGGCCTGGACGAGGCGCTCGCGGAGGGGCGCCCGGGGCGAGCCGGTCGCGGAGGCCGAGGGTGTCGACGAGGGCGTCGACGGCCTTGCGCTGGTCGTCGGCGAGCTCGCGGGCGCGGCGACCGAGGGCGGCGCAGGTGGCCGCGGCGCCGAGCCCGAGGACGAGGAGCGCGGGCACGGCGAAGGAGATCGAGCCGGGGCGGAGGAGGACGGTGATCACCGCGAGGAAGAGGCCTCCGTAGGCCGCGATGCGCGTGGCAGCGCCGGGCCAGGATGCGGTCGCGTCGAGGGCGAGCTCGATCTCGGCGAGGAGCTCGTCGACGGCGGCGCCGCGGGCGTCTTCGGAGGCGTCTTCGGAGGCCTCGATCAACGCGGCGAGGCGGCGCTCGGCGCTGCCCTCCGGCGCACGCGCGGCGAGGGCCGCAGCGCGTTCGTTCACGGGGACGCGCTTCAACGCGACGAGGAGCTCGGCGGCTTTGCCGGAGGTCGCGCGGCGAACGCGCGCGAGGTGCGCCCACGCGAGGAGCACGGAGGCGAACGTGATGAGGACGCCGAGCGCGAGAATCAAGCGTCGAGGCGAGATCGTTGGATCAGAAAGGATCCTTGAAGATGGCCTCCTCGATGCGATCGAGGAAAGGCTGCCGGAGCTCCGCGAGCGTCAGCTTCGGCTGGATGCGGCTCACGTCGACGGCGGCGATCGGCTTCTCGATGCGGCCGGTGATCGTGACCTCCGACAGCGTGATCGCGCCGCGAGGTTTTTTGTCCTTTTCCTGCGCCTCGGCGGTTCGTACCGACGAACCGAGGACCACGAGCCCGGCGAGGATCAGCATCGCTCTCCGCATGCGCGACCTCCGTTCCACAAGATGCCTCGTCTCGCGCGCGCCGTCCATGTGCCTAGAAGCCCGGGGGCGGCGTGGCGAACGGCGCGACGATGGTGCTGGTCGGCGTGGGCGCTGGCGCTGGCGCGGGAGGCGGCGGCTCGGGCGTGGGCGCTGGCGCCGCGGACGGCGGCGGCGCTGGCGCGGCAGAGCTGTCCGAAGGCGCAGGCGCAGGCGGCGGGGCCGCGGAAGTCGCGGGCGGCGGGCCTGCGGGCGGCGGGCCCGGCGGGACCGCTGCGGCGTCCGGGGCGCCCCCATCCTCGGCGCTCGGCGTGCTCGGGAGGGGTGCGACGGGCGCGGGCGCCTCGGCGGCGGACGCAGCGGCGAGCTCGCCTTCCTTGAGCTTTGCGCGCTGCAGGAGCTCCTCGGAGTCGTCGCGCTCTCCCTTGCGACGGAGCTCCTGGTACTTCTTCAGCTCGGCGATCGCCTCGGCGACCTGCTGCTTGGCCGACATGCCGGGGACGCTCGGCGCGAAGAGGTACAAAAGGCCGAGGTCGTAGTGGACCTGCGGCATCGATGCGTCCCGCGCGAGCACCCACTCGAACTCGCGCTTCGCGTCACCGTACCGGCCGAGCAAGCGGTACGTGTCGCCGAGCGCGAGGTGCGCGGGGAGGTTGTCGCCGTCGTAGCGGACCGCGCCTTCGAGAAGCGGGAGCGCCTCCTGGCCGTTGCCGGCTTCGAGCAGCATCGCGGCGAGCTGCACGCGCGCCTCGACGAGATCGGGCCTGCGCTGCACGGCGCGACGGAAGTTGTCCATGGCGCCCGCGCGCTGGGATTGCTCGCGCAGGATGAGGCCTCGCAGAAGCAACGCCTCGGGGTTCTCCTTGTCGCGCGGCGGGTTGTCCGCGCCGAACCCGTCGAGGATCGCCTGCAGCGCGTAGAGCGCGAGATCGAGCCTGCGGTTGCGGTAATGATCGCGGGCGATCACGACCATCGCGGGCCGGTAATCCGGGTTGATCTTGAGCGCCTCCTGGGCGAGGCGTTGCGCCGATCCGGTGTCCTTCTGCAGGCTCTTCACCTCGGCGAGCGTGGCCGTGACGGCGGCCGATCGCGGCATGATCGCGCGTTTTTCCGTGAGGAGACGTTCGGCCTCGCCGAGGTTGCCCTTCCGCGCGAGCAGCATCGCGTAGGCGATGATCGCGGGCTCGTAGTCGGGCGTGATGGAGAGGGCCTTCTGGTAGCTCGCCGCGGCCTCGGGCTCGCGCAAGCGCTCCTGCACGGCGCCGAGCGAGTAGTGCGCGTGGGGGGCGCGCGCGTCGGCCTGGATGACCTGCTGGAAGAGGCCCTTCGCCGCCGTGAGATCCCCCGCGGCAAACGCGGCCATGCCTTGCTGGTAAGGCCCTGCCGCGGCGGGCGGGAGCGGCGCGGGCGGAGGCGCCGGGGGCGGGGTCGTGAGCGTCGGCGGCGCGCTCGGCGTGAGGCTCGGCGTCGGGCTCATGCCCACGATCGGCGCGGGCTGGCCCCACGGGTTCATCCCGTTCGGCCCATTCGGATACATGGCCGAAGGTTGCGGCGGCGTCTGCGGCTTCTGCTGCGAGGTCGTCTCCTCGCAGGAGGCCGCGAGGAGCGGCACGAGCGCGCATGCGAGAGCCGCGAAAACCAGAGGAGGCGAACGCTTCATGGCAACGTCACCGGGAGCGGCGCGGGCAGACCGTCGGGCTGCAGCGCGGGCGCCATGCCGGGCCGCGTGCGCAGGAACATGCCGTCCTGGTACTGGAAGGGCTGTCCCGTCTCGGGATCGATGATCCCCTGGCTCATGTCGCGGATCTTCGCGTCGCCGAGGATGTCGGTGAAGAACGCGAGCCTTTGAATCGCGTGGTCGACCTCGGGGTTTCGCACGTTCCACGCGCGCGCATACACCACGGCCTGCACGTAGAACTTGATCATGGCGCGGTCGGCGTCGTTGAGGAGCCGCTCGCGCGCCTCGCGCCACTGCTCGCGGCGCTTCTGGCGGATGGCGTCCGCGGTCTCTTGCAGGTCCTCGCGATCGCTCGTCTCTGCGAGCTTGAGGAGCTTCTCCTCGCGGTCGGAGTAGAGCTTCAGGCCCGGCGGGCGCGTGTTGTAGAGGCCCGTGCGGCACGAGTCGTAGAGCGAGCCTTGCCGCGCGAACGACGCGACGGACAAGGCGCGCGACTCGTACGTCTTGATCACGGACTGCAGGTCGTTGAAGTACGTGTCGCCCGCCTTCTTGAGGTCGTCGGAGTACGTCTTGATGACCTTGTCGATGACGCCGGCGTAGCGGTGGTGGCCGGCGTCGTAGTCCCAGGACTGCCGGAGCTTGTCGTCGATCACGCCGTACGCGCACTCGGCGGCCATGTCGGCCTGCATCGTGCCAAGCGCCTTCTTGTTGTCCATCGCGGCGAACGCCTTGAACTTGTCGAAGGCGCCGATGGTGTTGCGGCACCACTCGAACGCCTTCGGATCCGAGGCCGCCTTGCGCATCTTCGCCGCGTGGAAGGCCGCCTGGACGAGGAACGGCGTGGCCGCCGGCGTGAGGCGGTTCATCTCGTAGTAGTTCTCCATCGCGTCCATCGCCTTGACGCGCGCGGCCCTGTTCGCGCCCTCGTCGAGGCCCTTCTCGTCCCACGCCTTGAGGTCGGCCGACGCGACGATGTAGTCGATCTCGGCCTTCTGCTCGACCGGGGCCTCGAGGTTCAGGAACGCATTGCGCGAGGCGATCATGCGATCACGCTCGCCCACGTTCGCGTAAAGGAGGACCGCGCCCCGGGCCGCCTCGCGCCGCGCGGGCTTTTCGAAGCGGCCGTTGCGCGAGATCGTGTCGTACGTCTCGGCGGCGGCGCGGTAGTTGAAGAAGAGCACGTACGCCGCGCTGAGCGCGTCGTAGGCCTGCTTCAGGTACCCCACGCGCTCGGCGTAGCGCTTCGGATCCGCGGGCTTCGGGGGCTTGCTGGCCTCGTCGCCCTTCTCCAGCTTCGAGAGGTTCGCCTCGCTCCCGTACTCCTTGATGAAGAGCGCGTACATCTCGATGGCCTGGTCGTAGTCGCCGACCTGCTTGTAGCAGTACGCGCCGTTCATCGCGGCCTCGGGCGCCTCGTCCCGCGCCGGGGCTTTTTCCAGCGCCACGCGGTAGAGCGCCGCCGCCTCGCGCCACGCCTGCACGCGCTCCGGCCCGTCGGGCATCTTCTCGGCCTTCTCGAACTTCGCCGCGGCGTCGACGTAATAGCCGCGCGAGATCGTGGGCTGGGCGATGCCCGTCTCCTTGAGCTTCTGCTCCTCGCTGATGGCGCAGCTCTTCGTCATCGAGGCCTCGGCGAGCGCGCGCGAGCGCGGCACGTCGTTCTCGAGGTTCGCCATCGTCGTGAGCTTCTCCCACGCGAGGTAGCCGAACGGCGTCTTGCCGCACTGCTCGGCGTAGATCGGCTCGAGCCTGCGTCGCGCCTCGGCGAAGTTGCCGTACAGGAAGAAGAACTCCGCGGACTGGTAGGCGTAGAGATCGCTGTTCTTCTGATCCTGGTTCGTCTGCGGATCCCGCGTCGAGAGATCACTCGCCGGAGGCACGCGCTGGATGTACTCGTCGCGCGCCGCGACCGCGTCCTTGAGGACCTTCGGCAGCTCCTCGACGGCGACCTTCTGCTTGTCGTTCTCCGTGACGATCTTGAGCCCCGTGCGCTGCTCGATCCCCTCTTGCCCGCCCGTGCGCTTGTAGAGCTTGTACTGGTCGAGCAGCGCTTGGTACGCGGTGTCGACGACCATGAACGCGGCGGGCTGCAGGTGCTTGTCGTCCTCGTTCGAGTCGCGGACGTCGACGGCGGTGCGCCGCGCGGTCTCGATCTCGTCGACCGTCGGTGAGCGATCCATCGCCACCTGGATCACGAGCACCATGTGGTTCGCGTCCGCGAGCCAGTAGCGGCTGTCGTAAGCGTCGGGCGCGTTTTCGTCTTCCTGCAGCACGCCCTGCCAGCCGAGCGCGGCCATGCGGTACTCGGAGAGCGCGCGTTCGAAGAGCTTGGTGCGCGTCTCCTGCTCGCCGCTCTGGATCGCCGCGTTCACGAGCGCGCTGCCCGCGTTCGTGTGATCGGCCGCGGCGCGACGCAGGCCGCCACGCACGAGGCGCTCGGCGGTCTGGATGGCCTCCGGATCGTCCTTGTTCGCCTCGACCCACGGCGTCTTGCCGACGTAGTTCGCGAGCTTCGTGCGCGCGTCGAGGGCCTTCGCCGCGTTCTCCGCCCGCTCGGCCGTCCCCTCGCGCGACTGCCCGGTGAGCGTGTCGTAGATGTCCGCGATCTGCGCCTGCATGACCGGCGCGTCGCGGTGCATCGGCCACTTCTTGAGGATGAGCTCCGAGACCTCGATCGTGTTCCGGTACTGGTTCAGCTCCTTGAACTCGACCGCGAGCGCTTTGTAGACCTCGACGGTCCACTTGCGATCCTGCGGGATGAGCGCCGCGTTCTGCACGCGATCGATCGCGATGCGCATCTTCTGCTCGCGGATCCGCGGGTCCTGCTCGAGGTCGAGGATGTCGCTGCGCGGGACGAAGGGCTCATCCGCGGCGGGCCCCGTGAAGTCGAGGAACGTGAGCGCGCCGGCGATGTACGTGTACGACTCGCCGCGGAAATCCGTGCCCGGATCCCCCGTGAGTTTCTCCTGTTCGTCGGTGTACTTGAGCAGCTCGACGAACTGCCGGACGCTCGTCTCGTAGCGGAGCTGCTTGAAGTACGTCCACGCGAGCTTGTACATCGCGACGCCGTAGACGGGCGGCTTCTTGTACTGGAGCGATCGCGTGTACGCGACCTCGGCGCGGTTCAGGCTGAAGGGCCCGCCGCCCGGATCGATCTCGTTGAAGTGGTAGTCGCCGATGAGCCACCAGACCTCGGCGAGGTACCGCGGCTCCGCGCCCTCCGCGACCTTCTGCGGGATCGGCTTGCAGGCGTCGGGGTACGGATTGACGAAGACGAGCTCGTCCTCGATCGCCGGCGCTTCCGGCTCGGGCTCGGGCTCCTTCCCTTTGCCCTTGGCGTTCGTCTTCTTCTTGGGCGGCGGCTGCGCGGCCTTGCGTTTCGCGGCCTCGCCGATGGGGATCGGGTGCCGCGACTCCCAGCCGAGCCAGTAGTCGCGATCGTGATCCTGCGGGAGCTTGCCGACCGTGTCCCGCGTCGGATCCTTCGGATCCGTAGGAACGGGGTACGGGTAGCGGTCGTGGCAGACGAAGGACCGGAAGACCTGCTGCGCCTCGAAGATCCGCGCCGAGTCGTTCAACGCGTGGCCGAGGTAGTAGTAGACGCCCGCGAGCTCCTTGTACTGCGGGAACTCGCGGATGATGCGCTTGTAGAGGGCGATCGCGGGCCGGAGGCCGATCGCGAGATCGTCGGCGAGGTCGGTGTCCTCGCGGGCGCGCTCCTCGTAGAGCGCCGCGAGGCGGAACATCGCCGTGGGCGTGCTCTCGGGGTGCGCGTTCCTGCCGCTGTACGTCTCGACGAACTTTTCGAGGCGGCGGATCGCCTCCTCGCGCGCCGACTTCAGGTCCTTCTGCTCGACGTCGATCTCGCGGTCGAGGGCGGCGATGACACGACGCCTGCGCTCTTCATAGTGCTGCTGGATGATCCGCGTGATCGACGAGCGGTAGTCGCGCGCGGCCTGCTCGTACGCCGCGGCCTCTTTCTCGAGCTCCGCGAGCACCGCGACCTGCTCGGGCGTGGGAGGCGGCGGCGGAGGCGCCTGCACGCGCGGCTTGAACGCAGGCGTGGGCGGCGGGATGGGCGGCGCGCTCGCGGACGGCGCCGGAGCCGTGGTCGTGGGCGCTGCACTCGGAGGCGCCGTGGGGATCACGCCGGGAGGCGCCGTGGGCGCTGCCGTCGGTGGTGCGGTCGGCGGCGCCGTCGGCGCTGCCGTCGGCGGAAAGGGCTGCGGCTGCGACGCGGCGCTGCCGGCGACGCACGTCGCGACGAGCAGCGCGAGGATCGACGACGCGCCGCGTCCCGACCGCGACGAGGAACGACGAAGCACGCTCATTTGCCCTCCGTCCCGGGCGCGGCGCTGTCGTCGAGGACCTCGTCGAGCTCCTCCCGCAAGAGCTTCTCCTCGCGCGCCCGCTCGACGCGCAAGCTGCGCACGCGGGTCATCTGCTCCTCGCGCACCTCCCACGCCTCCTCGGTGATGCCCACATCCGCGCGCAGGACGATGTTCCGCAGCCGGTCGCGCACGAGGCCGAAGTTCCGCATCGCCACCTCGCCCACGACGCCACGCGCCTCCTTGTCGAGCCGCTCGAGCTCCACCTCGTACCCCACCACCGCGGCCGTCTCGCGCGCCAGGATCGCCCGCACGTCCGTCGTCCTCCGCGCGACCTCACGCTCGAGCTCGGAGAGCGCGGCGAAGACCTTCGCGTCCGTCTCGTCGCCCTTCTGCAGGAGCGGCGCGACACGCTTCGCGTACGTGGCGAGCGACGCGCCCCCCTGCCCCGCCATCGCGAGCTGGACCTCCCGCACGATCGCCTCGCGGTACGCCTGCCGCACCTGCGCATCATCGATGAAGCGCTGATCGCCGAAGCCGACCTGCATCTTGCCGGCGCCCACGAGCTTACGCAGATCCGTGATCTGCTTGCGGTACACCGCGAGATCACGCTCGTGCGCGGCGAGCTCCTGCTCGAACCGCGCGACCGCCGCCGGATCCCGCACGACGCCCGCCTGCGGCGCCTCGCGCAGCATGCGCCGCAGGCCGTTCACCTGCGCCTGCAGCGAGTCCACTTCGAGCGTCATGCGCTGGACCGACTGCGACGCGCCGTTCCACTGCTTCAGCGCCTGCCCCTCGCGCTCCTGGAAATCCGAGTCGTTGACGGGGATCATCCCGAGCCGCTTCTCCAGCGAGCGGCGACGCGCGCGCACCTGCCCGATCTCGCCGGAGAGCGACGAGGACTCGACCTCGTCCATGCCCTGCCCGATCGAGAGCCGCGCGATGCCCACGCGGTTGATGAGCCCGAGCGCCTTCTCCTCGCCCGCCTTGAGCTCGGGAAATGCGCGGACGCGGTTCGTCGAGGCCACGACCGCGTTCAGCTTCTCGATGAGATCGTTCGATTGCTGGATGAGCTCGCGGCACTGCGCGATGCCCTCGATCACGGCGAACGCGGCCGGGCCGTCCTCCGCGTCGCGCGCCCACTGGATCGCCAGCGTGGGCAGGCCGGAGCTCGAGTCGAGGACGTCGAGCTGCTCCTGGCTCAGCTTGTCGTAGTAGACGGCCGGATCGCTGGTCGCGCCGAGGAACGCATCGACACGCGCGCGCATCGGATCGTAGTTCGCGCGGACGCCCTCGTAGACCTTGAGCGATTTTTCGAACTGGCCCGCGCGCAGCATGAGGTCCGCGCGGAGCAACGAGCCATCCGCGATGTTCTGGCTGTTCGGATCCGCGACGGAGAGGACCTCGAGGGCCCGTTGCGCGCGCTCGACGTCGCCGAGGCGGACGTACACCCAGCCGAGCTCGTAGAGCATCGTCCCGAACTCCGGCGACGATCGGTCGATGTGGTTGTACGCATCCACGGCCTGCGCCCACTGATCCGACTCGTAGAAGAGCCTTCCTATCGCGAGCCACGCCATGTCGATCACCCGCTCGTGCTCCTTCGAGTCGGGCGCGAGCTGCGTGACCTTGCGGAACTGATCGATCGCCACGACGTAACGGCTGCGCGGCGCGCGCGGCGGCACCTCGCCCTCGGCGAGCGGGACCGGCGGCGGCGTCGCCTCCTTCATGGCCACGACGCCGAGCAGGTAGCCGGCCTGATGCGCGTACTCGCTCTTCGGATCGACCGACGCGAGCGCCGCCTTCGCGCCCGCCCAGTCCTTCTTCACGACGAGGCCTTTGCCGCGTGCGTACGAAATTCCGCTCGTCACGGCCGCGGGCGGGAGGCGGTTCATCGCGGAGAAGACGTCGTCGAGGTGCCGGTAGTCCTTCGTCCGCAGCGCGATGTCGACGAGCCGCTCGAGCGCCTTGCCCTGGTAGGTCAAGAAGCGCGGCTCCTGCACGCGATCGGTGATCCTGAAGTAGACGCGCCGCGCCGAGAGGTACTGCCGCGACTGGAAGTACGTCTCGCCGAGGAGCGAGAGCGCGTCGGGGTACGCGGTCGGGTGGTCGGGGTACTTCTCGAGGATCTCGTTCAGCAGCGTCGCCGCGCGATCCCAGTCCCTCGAACCCACGAGCAGCACGGCGTCGGCGATGCGCTGCGCCGGCGTGCGCTCGCGGCCCTTCGACTTCTGGATCGCGTCCTCGATCGCGCGCAGGCCATTGCCGGCGATCGTGATCTGCTGCGTGGCGGTCGAGATCGCCTGCTCGGCGTCGATCGCGTGCGCGAAGCTCGGCACGAGGGTGGCGCAGGCCGCGAGGAGGCCCGCGAGGAGCGCCTTCCGCGTGCGGGAACCGCGTGTGCTCTTCATGCGTGTTCCTTCGGGAGATCGCTCACTTGGCGACGCCCTGCGGCGCCGGCGCGCCCGCAGGAGCGTTCGGATCCGAGAGCCCTTGCGTGACCTTCTCGACGAACCGCACCGCCGGGCGCTCCTCGATCGGCGTGGTCACGCCGCCCTTCTCGAACGAGACGATCTGAAGCGTCATCGTCTTGCCTTCGAGCGCGGTGAACGAGTGGTTCGAGCGGACCTCGAGCCGATAACCGCGCATGTACGAGAAGACGCCGTAGCCGTTGCCCTGCAGGTTCACGAGGACCTGCACGGTGTGATCACCGGGCGGGATCGAGCCGTTGAAGATCGGGATCTCGCCGGCCTCGGCGATCGCGCCCGTCTGATCGGTCTTGTTGTACTGGACGGCGCCGTCGAGGACGACGAGCAGGCGCGTGATCTTGAAGGCGCCCGAGAGCTCGTTCATGTACTTGAGGTTCGCGCGGGAGCCGGCGCCGCCGCTCGACAGGATCGTGTCGCTGAGCAGCGAGAGACGCGTGTGGCTGCGACGGATCTGCTCTTTCAGCTCGTCGATGCGCTGTTCGAGATCACGCAGGCGCACGGCGTACGTCTGTCCGTCCATGCCCGGCGGCGCCGCGGGCTGCGCTCCGGGGGCCGGCTGCGCGCCAGGCATGCCCGTGGGAGGCACGGGTTGCATGCCGGGCTGCGTCGGCGGCTGCGGCTGCATGCCCGGCTGTGGCTGCATGCCGGGTTGCATCGGCTGCGGCTGCATGCCGGGCTGCGTCGTTTGCGGCTGCATGCCGGGTTGCGTCGGCGCGGCGGCGGGCGGGGTTTGGCCCGTCGGAACGGCCTGCAACAAGCCGGGTCCGGCCGCCGGCGGAGGCGCCGTGGGGGCCTGAGCAAACGCCGGCGCCACGGTCAGCCAGGTTGCCGCAAAGGTCACGGCGAGCGTCTTCGGGAGCAATCGCATGAAGACCAACCCCATCGTCGAAGGAAGGCGGAAGGACGCGCTGTCGCCCGGCCATGCTTGCCGGCCTTCGCCAAGTGTACGTTCCGGGAGCGCGCCGATGCAACCGAGGACCCCGCGCGACACGGGAACGTGACGTGCCGTGAATTTGCTGGCGCTTCGTGTCCGCCCCGGCGCGAGGTCTTTCCGAGCGCCCTCGCCATCCAAACTTCGCGGCTCCGCCCTGGTCCCGATCCGGTAAGGTGGCGTCGTGCAGCGACGCCCCCATCCGATCAGAACTTCGGGCCCCGTCGCGCGTCCCATGGACCCGTTCAACGGTCGTCACGACCCCCTTTCGCCTGCATCCGCCCCCGCGGACGCGCAGGAAACGAGGAGGTGACGGTGGCGAGCATCTCTCGCGAGGAGGTGACCGACGAGGTCCTGATGATGCGGTTCCAGGGTGGTGACCGAGCGGCGTTCGCCGGTCTCGTCCGCAGGCACAAGACGAACGTCTACAACTTCATCCTTCGCCAGGTCCGCGCGCCTCAAATCGCCGAGGATCTCGTGCAGGACGTGTTCGTCAAAATCGTGCAGAACGCGGCCGACTTCAAGCACGAGGCCCGCTTCTCCACGTGGGCCTACGCCATCGCCCGGAACGTGTGCATCGACCACCTGCGGAAGGCCGCGCTCCGGCGGCATCCGTCGCTGGATCAGGCCACCAGCACGAGCAGCGGCGAGGAAGGACCGACGCTCGCCGAGCGCACGGCCGACGCGCACCCCACGGCCTCGGTCGAGCGGGTCGCGATCGGCGCCGAGCTCGGACATCGGATCACCCACGCCGTCGAGCGGCTGCCCGCCGAACAACGCGAGGTCTTTCTCCTGCGGGAGATCGGCCACGTGCCGTTCAAGGACATCGCCGAGATCACCGGGGTACCGGAAAATACCGTCAAGAGCCGGATGCGTTACGCCCTCGAGCGCTTGCAGGAAGCACTCGCCGAGTACGAGGACTACGCTCGAGCCCTGCGATAACGCCGGGCAAGGTGCTGCATGGATTGCCAGAAGTTCGACCAGGTCGTGATGGACGCGCTGTACGAGGAGCTCGACGAGCTCACGTACGCAGCGCTCCGCCGGCACGTGGAGTCCTGCGCGCGCTGCGGTGAAGCCTGGAACGGGCTCCGCGCGACACGCGAGGTCGCGATGCTGCCGCTCGAAGAGCCAAGCCCCGGCCTCGAAGACCGCATCCTCGCCGCCGTCACGGACGCGCAACGCACGACGCCCTGGCATCGCAAAGCGCTGCGCGCCCTGGCCTGGGCGGGCAGCCACGCGATGCGGCCGCAGCTCGCGATGGCCGCGTTGTTCTTCCTGGTGATCGGGTCGAGCCTGCTCCTGCTCCGCGCCAAACCCGGCACGGTCGGGATCACGCCGGTGCGCGTGACCGAGCGTGGCGTGCCCGCGCCGGACGAGGGCGATCTCCAGGCCCCCGCGCAGGCCCCTCCCCCGCCGATCGCCGCAGCGCCCATGGCCGCGGCCGCAGCCGACGTCGCCGAGGGCGCGAAGAAGAGCAAGGACGACGCAGCGGACAAGGGCGCGGCGAAGGAGACGGAAGGCGCGGGCAAAGCGCTCGCCGAGGCACGCGCCACGCGCGACGGCTCGGGCTGCGACGCGTCGCTCCGCCTGTACGACGATATCGGCGCCCGTTACCCGGGCACGCCACAAGCCGCCGACGCGATGTGGGAAGCGGCGCAGTGCCAGCGGAGCCTCGGCAACACGGATCGCGCGCGGGAGCTCTACTCGGCGCTCAAGCAGAGCGACGGGTACAAGGCGCGCGCCGAGGAAGCGCTGCAGGAGAGCGAAACGGCGAACCAGACGAACAACGCAGGCGGTGGCCTCGTGGCCAACCGCGCCGCGGCGCCGGCCCCTGCGCCGCCTCCAGCCGCGACGTCGACGGTCGCAGCCGCAGGCAAGCCCGCGGGCAAGCCCGCCCCCGCGACGCCGACGGCGGAGGAAGAAGCGCAAAGGGCGAAGGCCGCGCCGGGGGGTGGTCCCGGCCGGAACGTGAACGCCGCGCCGAAGCGCGCAGCAGAGCAGCACCCCGCCCCCGCCAACGCCGCGTACTGACGGGCCCATCAACGGCCTGCGAAACCGGGCCGTGACCCGCTAGACTCGGCCCATGCGCCGATCACGCCTTTTCTTGGGCCTCGTCCCTGCCCTGCCCGTGGCCATCGTCGTGGGCGCCTGCACCGAGGCGCCCATCCACGTAGGCCTCGTCATGCAGGCGCCCCTCGGGCTGCTCGACACGGCGACGCGCGTCACGCTGCGCGTCTTCGACAAGGGCAACGCGACCTGCACGCCCGCGACGGGCCGCGTGGAGAACGCACCCACGGGCGACGCCGTGCAGACGTTCGATCTGCACAAGGACGGCTGCGGCGAGGGCGTCACCTGGTGCAGGGACATCGAGCTCGATCGCGACGGCGCCGAGAAGGTCTTCGCGATCATGGCCGAAGGCGGCGCGGGCGTCCTCGCCGAAGGTTGCGCCGTGGAGAAGGTCGATCAGGACCCGCTCGAGGTGACGATCAAGGTGCAGCGGTACACGCCGCCCGCATGCTGCAACGACGGCGCCGTCGGCACCGGCGAGCAGTGCGATCTCGGCCCCGAGGCAGCACGCGCGTGCGACGGGAGCCCCGCCGAGACGTGCGGCGGCATCGCGCCGGACGCAGTTTGTCGGTGCGACTGCACCGCGCAGGAGATCCTGCTCTCCGTGAAGAACAACGTGCCCCCGGCGCTCGACAACGACGGCCCGGGCACGAAGACGCACCTCGCGATGGAGTTCTGCCCGGGCGTCGACGCGACGAAAAACGCGCTGCGCACCGCCTACACGAGCACCACGGGCGGCGGCGGCGGCGACATCCTGATGCGCTTCCTCGGCGCGGATCTCTACCCGATCGAGAAGCCCTACCCGCTCTCGCAGCAGATCCAGCTCCCCGCGCGCTGCACCAGTTTGCCCGGGTCAGGCCCCGCGCTCGTGCAACGTGATCCGTCCCTCGCCCCCGTCGGCCTGAACCACGTCGCGATCGTCTACGCGAGTGATCAAGAGGCGACGAACAACTACCACATCTACCTGAACGCCCAGAACGAGTGGGGCTGCGCAGACGCGCCGCCGCTGAAGGTCAGCACGCAGGTCGGCGACGTGCAGATCCGGCCCGACGTCGCAGGCGGGCCGGAGGACGCCGCACTCGTCGTATGGAACCGCGGCACCGGCGTGTTCGGTCGCATCTGGAAAAAGACGGGCGCACTCGAGCCAGCGATGGGCGAGATCCCGATCGCCACGAACGGCTCCGCGCCGCGCGTCGCAGGCAACAAGGACGGCTGGGTGGTCGTCTACCAAGGCGCCGGCGACGGCGACGGCAACGGGATCGTCATGGTGACAGTCAAACCCAACGGTGAAGTCGGCACGCCCAAGCTCGTGAACGACGCGACAACAGGCCTGCAAGACGCCCCCGACGTCGCGATGCTCCCCGACGGTCGCTACATCATCGTGTGGCACGCGAGCGGCGACATCTTCTTCCAGCGCTACGACAAGGACTTCACGCGTGTCCCCGGCACCGAGGACCAGAAGACCGTAAACACGCAGACCGCCGGCCTGCAGCAGATGCCGAAGGTGGCCGCAGGACTCGGCTTCTTCACGGTCGTCTGGCAAGACGAGCGCGGGACGATCGGCGCGCGCTTCATCGGAGGCACCTCAGGCTTCGGCTACAACAGCGTGACCGGCCAGAACGACGCCTTCCTCGCAAACATCCCCGACCCCGAAGGCACAAACGGCGCCCGCAGCGGGCCCGCCGTAGCCATCGGCGGCGCAGGCTTCGTCGCCATCGGCTGGCAAGACGACAGCACGAACCACTTCGGCGTCTACGTACGTCGCTTCCCGTTGCCGATCGGGCTGTAGGCGTCCTCCAGCTCATGCGCACGCGAAGGCGAAGGCGCGGAGCTGGGGCTTTGCCCCAGACCCCACCGGGGCTGTCCGCCCCTGGACCCGGACCAGCGAGGCGCTGGACCCGGGGTCGATGAACTGCGCGATGCGCAGTTCATCGAACAGGCGAAGACAAGGCCGGCGACAAGCCTGCCCATCAAGGCAGCAGCGCTGACGGTTCCACGGGGTACGTGCCCGTCGTCGGTTTGAAAGAGCAACAGGTAGGCTCGTTCGTTCAGGCGAGGTGACGCAGGGCGTGATCACCACGCCCGCCGTCCTCGTGTTGCCCGATCGCATCCTCGACAGGCGACATCGATCCTCGTCCTCGTCGGTTCCGCGCCGCGACAAGCGACGTCCCAGCAGCAGGACATCAGGCACGAAGCGGAACAAGGTGCATCGGCGCGACCG
Organism: Polyangium fumosum; assembly: GCF_005144585.1. GTDB lineage: Bacteria > Myxococcota_A > Polyangia > Polyangiales > Polyangiaceae > Polyangium > Polyangium fumosum. The sequence goes on from NZ_SSMQ01000025.1 coordinate 114,561, forward strand.
GGTACGTGTCCTGCCGCCAGACACGTGGCGACACGCGTGCCCCTGGGGAAGGTCGAGCCTGACACCACAGCCGGAGGCAACCGAGGCTCCGTGTCGAGCTGCCAAACATCACGCGTCCACCGTCGAGGGTCCATGTCACGGAGGACGACCGGTCAGCGCCAAACCCAAACGCACGTGGTGGGCAGCGTGCCGCGCGCCGTCCCTCAGCGAAGGGATCCGTCGCGCCGCCGAACACGCACCGTCGAGGGACGACAACACGTGTTCAGCCGGATTTCAGGCATCCTCCGCCCTCTCCACCACATGGTCGCGCATGCGTCTCCGCGTGGAGCGTCGCGCCGGGGCGCTGCCCCGGACCCCGCGGGGGCTCTCCGCCCCTCGACCCGGACCAGGCACGGCCTGGACCGAGGGGGAAGAACTGCGCAACGCGCAGTTCTTCCCACGAGCCGGTGGCAAGACCATGGAGGTGGGTCTCCACCTGGCGACGGGCACGCTGCCCGTGGAGCCCGCAGCGCCGCTGTCTTGGTTGGCAGGATCGTGGAGGGTCTTGACCCTGGCTGTTCGAGGAACTGCGCGGAGCGCAGTTCCTCGACCCCGGTCCAGGCCGTGCCTGGTCCGGGTCCAGGGGTGGACAACCCCTGGTGGGGCCTGGGGCAACGCCCCAGCTCCGCGCTTCAGTTGGAAACGGGTCCCGCGTTCTCGCGCAGGTACGCGATGGTGCGGATTGTGTCGACGAGCCGCTCGCGCTCGGCGGCTGTGATCCGCACGAAGCGTACGCCCATGCCGGGGTTTGGGTTGTCGTGGAGGGGGCGGACCACGTTGACCCACTGCACCGTGCCTTCGAGCACGAAGGAATCGTTGCTGTTCGGCGGGGCGAATCGGAGCGTGAGGCTTGTGCCGATGGGCAACGGGTCTGTTGTCCGTACGAAGATGCCGAGCTCTGAGATGTTCGTGATCGCGGCGTAGAGGAACGTCTCCTCGGTCTCGCAATCCACCGACCAGGTCACGTCGTATCGCTCCGAGGAACGGCGCTCGAGCCAGCTTGGACGGCTTGCAGGCGCTGCTTCGTTCTCGCGCGTCGACGACGGAGGTTTGTCCGCTGTCGCGGCCTCGTCGACCGCTCCGTGCTCCGGATCGCTCCTGCGACGCTCAGCCATTGAACCTTCCGCGTAGCCGCTTTCCACACGGGCGCCAAGGGATCCGACAGGTGCGCATTGCTCAACGCACGTGGAGCGCTCCGCCGATGACGCGATTCTCGTGGTTCGGGCCACGCGTCACCCGGAAACGCGTGTCTCCGGAGAAGAAGCCGAAATAGATGGTGTAGTCGCCTGGCGTGAAGTTCGGCTCGAGCTCGAACACGTAATCGTCCACCACGATGTCGTTCGGCTGCCACAGGTTCATCGCATATTTGCCATCGAGGACGGTGTGATCGCCGTTGTATCGGCGCTGGTAGCCGTCGATGTGCAGGAACGCCTTCCAGGTGCCGGTGATGGGATTCACGACCCGGTAGTAGAAACGCATGTGGTACTTGCGCTGCGGGACCACGCTGTCCACGGCTTGGCCGGTGCCGTCGCGGACCTCCCAGCCGAGCACCTCGATCTGATCCTCGAATGCGGCGTCGACCTCGTGGAGGCGGGGCAGCGGCGCGTCGAGCACCTGCGCGCCGAGGGGATTTTCGTTGGGCTGGCCTCCGAGATCACTCGACACGAGCAGGATCTGGCTTGAACGCGCGTCGAGCACGGGCAGGTTCGAGCCCTTGTTCTTGCGGTGGAGTGAGTTGAGGCGCGGGAGCTCTTCGGCGCGGACGATGAGCCAGCGACGATCTGTGCCCTCGGTGAGCCACTTGAACGCTTCGGCGGGATCGTTGAACTGCGCGACTTCGCCGCCGTGGTGGTAGTAGGCGATCGAGCGGGCGCGCACGCCGAGCAGGCCGAGGGGCTCGCCGGGCTTCTGGAGCCGCGCGTAGGCGTCGAAGACCTCCTTCGGTGAGAGCTGCGCGGCGAGCGCTGGGTAGTAGCCGAACGAGAGCACCGCGCCGGCGGCGAGCGCGGCGAGGAGCACGCCGGCGCCGCGGGGCAGGCGCGTGAGGCCGAGCGCTGCGCGGAAGCCGTCGCGCACGGCGGCGAAGGAGAGCGGCAGGGTCGCGAGGAGGAGCGGCAACGCCCACCAGAGGTTCAGGCCGGCGTCGATGAAGTTGCGCGGCAGCCTCAGCACGGAGGCCCAGCCGAGCCGCGTGCCGAGGAAGAGCATTGCGCCGAGGCCGACGAGCGCGGCCTCGACGACGACGGCGGCGAAGAACAGGTTGCCGTTCCAGATCGTGGCGAGCTCGCGGCTCACCTTGCGGTAGTCCTCGACGAGGCCGTCGGCCCACGCGGCGATCGAGCTGGGCTTGTCGGTGCGCCCCTCGAACCACGCGATCGCCACGAGCGCCGCGAAGGCCGCGGCGGAGAGGCGCATCAGCGCTGCCGCGTCCTGCTCGAAGCTCTTCGGGAACGAGGGCTTGTCCACCTCGAACACGCTGAACATGCGCCCCGGCTCGAGCACCATGTCGCGGTAGAGCACGAACGCGAGCAACGCGACGCCGAGCGCGAGGGCCCGTGACGGAGGCGCGCCGCGATCGAAGTCGGCCACCGCGAGCCCTGCGACGCCTGCGAGCAGCGCGACGCCGCTCCACGGGAGAAACGTGACGTGTGGCGTGAGCGCGGCGTAGACGGCGTATGCGACGGCTGCGCCGACGAGCAACGCGACGCGCAGGCCCACCTCGCGCCTGCGGGCGGGCACGTCGAGCTCCACGGGCGCGCGGAACAACCTTCCGATCGCGAACGGCAGGAACGCGCTCCACGGGAAGAGCGCGTGGCCGAGGTGCCGGATCGTCCGATCGAACGTCGCATCCACGCTCGCCTTCTTGGTGAGCGCGACGCCGAGCGCGCGCGGCAGCGCCGCGTCGGGCGAGGTGCGGGCCAGGAGCGAGATCCCGACGCCCAGGGCCATGAGCCCGAAGAGGAGCGAGAGCGCGCCGATCGCGTGCTCGCCGAGGGTTCGCCCCGCGGAGAACCCTCCGAGCTCGAGGACGAGCCAGGCGAGACCCGCGGCGAGCGCAGGCACCGCGACGCCGATCAGGAGCCCGCGCGACATGTATCCGGCCACGAGGCCGAGGGCCCCGACGAGCAGCCAGACGCCCTTCACGAGCCACGTGCGCGCGCCTGGGACCTCGACCTCGGCGCCCTCTTTCGTGCCGCGCGCGCGGTCAAAAAGCGCGCCGACGAGGCCCGCGAACGCGAGCGAGAGCGAGGACATCGTGACGATGTCGCCGAGCATCGTCCGCGCCTGCATGAAGTAGAGCGGCGTCGTGGCGAGCGCGACGGCGCCGTAGAGCGCGGCTCGTTTTCCCGAGAGACGCGCGAGGATCTCGTGCAGCGCGACGACGCCGACGAACGCCCAGATCGCGAGCGGCAGGCGTCCCGTCCAGTCCGCGAGCCCGAAGAGCCGGAAGCCGAGGGCCATCGAGGTGAACGGCAGCTCGCCCATGCGCAGATCGCTCAGCGTGGGCATCTGGTTCACGGCGTCGGGGAGCGCGAGCTTGTCCGCGTGGAAGACGTGGATCGCGATGCGGCGCGAGAGATCGGCTGCGTCGAGCTCGTACGGATCCCAGATCCCGCTCTTGCCGAGGGTCGAGAAGAGCACGAGGGCCGCGACCGCGAGCGCCAGCGGTCGGGACCACGCGGCGAAGGAAGGCGCGCGGGCGCTCGCAGGGGTTCGAGCATCCTCACGGGTCGTACCGCCTTGGGCGCTCTCGGGGACGGCTTCCATGGGGGGCTTCTACCGCTGCTCGGGCCGGCAGCCAAAGGCGTTTGGAGAGGCGGTCAGCTTGGAGAACGTTGAGAAGCCGTTTGAGGCCTCCCCCTCTGTCTGCTATCGCGCCGCGCTGTGAAGAGCCGTAGAGCCGAACCCCGCGCCGAGCGACCTGGCCGGGAGCCCGAAGCCGCGCGTGAACGACCGTCCCATGACGAACGAGCCGGCGCGTCCCCGCAAAGGGAGTCGCGCGGGCCGAGGCCCGAGCGGGGTCGCGGCGGAGGTCGGCCGGGCGAGGCGACGCGCGGCGCGAAGGGAAAACCGCGTGTGGAGGAAGGGCGAGGGCAAGGGCCCGGCCCGCGCGGGAAGGGCCCTGCGACGAAGGGGGCGCCTCCCGGGCGCGGCGAGAGGGGCGCACGACCCGACACCCGCGGCGAGAGGGGCGCACGACCCGACACGCGCGGCGAGAGGGGCGCACGACCCGACACCCGCGGCGAGAGGGGCGCACGACCCGACACCCGCGGCGAGAAGGGCGCACGACCGGACGCTCGCGGCGAGAGGGGTGCACGACCGGACGCTCGCGGCGAGAGGGGTGCACGACCCGACACCCGCGGCGCGGCGGCGCGACCGGGAGCACCCGCGCGTGGCGGGAGGCCCGCGACGACGGACGATCTCACGCGTGGTCCGCGGGGTGGAACGGGCGCCGGGCGCCGCACAGATGCCCCACGCCCGAGGCCCGTGCCGCGCCCCGCGCCGGAGGCCATCGGCCCCTCGCGGAGCGGCACCGTCGCGCTCATCGGCAGGCCGAACGTCGGCAAATCCACGCTGCTCAACGCGGCGCTCCAGCAGCCGCTCTCCATCGTGTCGAAGACGCCGCAGACCACGCGCGACGCGCTGCTCGGCGTGGTGCACCACGGCTCCGCGGAGCTCGCGCTGCTCGACACGCCGGGCCTGCACCGGCCCCGCACGCAGCTCGGCCGCGTGATGAACGAAGCCGCGCGGGACGCGGCGCGCCGCGCCGACGTCGTCGTCTTCGTGACGGACGTGTCGCCGCGCCCCGTGAAGCACAAGGAAGACGGGACGCCCATCGCGCCACGCCCGCTCCTGCCGCACCCCGGGGATCTCGTCCTGCTCTCGGATCTCGCGCCGGATCGGCCCGTGCTCCTGGTCGTGAACAAGGTCGATGTGCTCCGGGACAAACGGCACCTCTTGCCGCTGCTCGAAGCGTACGGGAAGGTGCGGAACTTCGACGCGGTCGTGCCCGTGTCGGCGCAACGCGAGGACGGCATCACGCTCGTGCTCGACGAGATCGCGCGCTTCTTGCCCGAGGGCCCGTTCCGGTACGGCGTCGACGACGTGACCGACAAACCCGCGCGTTACTTCGCGGCGGAGTACGTGCGCGAGCAGATCCTCCGCGCCACGCAGGACGAGGTGCCGCACGCCGCGGCCGTGAGCATCGACCGGTACGCCGAGCCACGAGCGCCGGGGCAGGCAGTCCAGATCGACGCGACGATCCACGTCGAGCGGCAAGGCCAGAAGCGGATCCTGATCGGCACGGCCGGGGCCATGATGAAGCGCATCGGCATCGCCGCGCGCGAGCGCATCGAGGAGCTCGTCGGCGGCAAGGTGGTCCTGCGCCTCTGGGTGGCCGTGACGCCGGACTGGCGCGAGTCTGTGCCGCGCCTGGAGGAGCTCGGCTACGGCAGGGCGCGTGGCGGCGCGACGGACGCGACCGAGTACATGATCGTCGCCGAGCGCGACGCCGAAGCGGACGAGGCCGACGATACGGCCGACGACGAAGGCGACGAAGGCGACGAAGACCTCGACGCCGAGGGCGAAGAGGACGAAGACCTGGACGAGGAGGACCTCGACGACGACGACGAGGGCACGCTCGACGAGGACGAGGAGGAATGACGATGCAAGAAGACCAAATCGAGCAGCCGGACGGGGGCGTAACGCCCGCGCGGGTGATGAGCGCTCCGCTGCCGATCGTCGCGATCGTCGGCCGCCCCAACGTCGGCAAGAGCACCCTGTTCAACCGCCTCGTCGGCAAAAAGACCGCGATCGTGCACGACGAGCCCGGCGTCACGCGCGACCGTCACTACAGCGACGTCACGTCCCGCGGCCGCAGGTACACGCTCGTCGACACGGGCGGCTTCGATCCGGAGAGCGACGATCCCATGCGGCAAGGGATCAAGCGCCAGATCGACGTCGCGATCACCGAGGCCGACGTCATCGTGTGCGTGCTCGACGCGAGCCTGCCGCCGACGCCGGCCGATCACGCCGAGCTCGATCTGCTCCGCCGCGCGGGCAAACCCGTCATCTACTGCGCGAACAAGGCCGACTCGCAGCGCGCCGAGCTCGAGCTCACCGAGCTCTACCGCCTCGGCGCGCGTGACCTCATCCCCTTCTCCGCCCTCCACGGCCGCCGCATCGACGAGCTCGAGGGGGCGATCGTGGCCGCGCTGCCGCCGCCTCCGCCCGAGCCGGAGGAAGGCGCGGCGCCGGACGAGGCCATCCGCGTCGCGATCGTGGGCCGCCCGAACGCGGGCAAGTCCTCGCTCATCAACCGCCTGCTCGGCGAGGAGCGCCTGCTCGTCGACTCGCGTCCCGGCACCACGCGTGACGCCATCGACACGCGCATCACCAAGGGCAAGCACTCGTTCCTGTTCATCGACACGGCCGGCATCCGGCGCAAGGCGAAGGTCACGAAGGAGGACAGCGTCGTCGAGGCGGTGAGCGTGCTCCACGCGATCCGCGCGATGGAGCGCGCCGAGGTCGTGGTCCTCCTGAGCGACGCGTTCGAAGGCGTGGCGGAGCAGGACGCGAAGATCCTGGGCCTCGCCGTCGATCGCGCCCGCGCCGTCGTCATCGGCCTCAACAAGGCCGACCTGCTCGACAAGAAGGCCTTCGGGAAGGCCGAGGAGAACGCGCGGGACAAGCTCTCGTTCGTGCCGTGGGCGCCCATCGTGCCCATGAGCGCGAAGACAGGCCGCGGCGTGGGCAACCTGCTCTCCACGATCACGCGTATCGCCAAGGCCTTCCGCACGCGCGTGCCCACCGGCGAGCTCAACCGCTTCTTCGAGCAGGTCCTCGAGCACCGCCCGCCGCCCACGTCCGGCGGCCGCGCGCCGCGCCTCTACTACATCACGCAGGCCGAGACCTCACCGCCGCTCTTCGTGGTCATGGCGAGCGCGCCCGAGCAGATCCACTTCAGCTACCAGCGCTACGTCCAGAACCAGCTCCGCAAGAACTTCGGCTTCGAGGGCGTGCCGGTCCGCGTGAAGTACAAGCCGAGGCGTCGCCGCGGCGATTGACGCGACTCACTCCCCGCGGGGGGACGGCCGCCCCACCGGGGGGCGGCCCTCGTTCACGGGGAGCTCGACGCGCGGCACCTCGTCGCGCACGTGCTCGGTCCCCGCGTCTTTCCACACCGGCACCGAGCGGCTGAACACCTCGAGCCGCTCGATCTCCTCGTCGTCGACGAGGCACCGCAAGCCGAGCACCGCCTGGTTGATCCCCGTGAAGCCGAGCGCCTTCGCCAGCGCGCGGAGCCTGTCCCGCTCGTCCTCCTGCGGCTCCGAGGGGACCGAGATCGGCTCGCCCGACCACGACTCCGTGGGCCCCCGCAACGCCGAGCTCGCGCTCCGCGACGGGCCCACGATCTCACGCGCGAGCTGCCGCGCCGCGATCGCGCCCCGCACGAGGTACTGCTCGCGCAGGAGCTGCGCGTTCGTCCGGCCGACCCGCGCGATGAGCAGCGCTTGATCCTGCCAATCGCAGATCCGCTGCAGGCTGTAGGTCGTGTTGAAGAAGATGCGCGGCGTCGGCATGAACGCGAGCGCGTGCGCCGAGTCGATCCGCTCCTCCGCGAGGCGCGCCACGTCGTCGTCGTTCAGCCCGTCGATGAGGCCGAGATCGCTGCCCCGGATCGGCGCCGTGGTCCCCACGCCGAGTATCGTCGCGGCCCGATCCGTCACGGCGCGCAGCACCCGCTCGCCGAGCAGCGCGACGGCCACGCCCACGATCAGCGCGCCCTTGTAGCCCTGGAACAGGTAGCCCTTGTCCGTGTTGGTCGCTTCCTCCGGGCCGGAGAGCAGCGCCACGCCGAGGAACACCGTCGCCACGCTCACGATGAGCAGCGTGCGCGCCGCGAACGCCATCATGCGCGCGGTCGAATCGTTGCTGGCCGAACGAAACAGGATTTGCCCGAGGTTCAGGGTGAAGGACACCGTGCACGCCGCGCCCACGGAGAGCGCGACGAGGTGCCGCAGCTCGTTCTCGGTCCGCGCGTACCGGAGCAGGATCACGCCGCAGGCGATGAGGATCGCCGACGCGATGAACCCGAGGATCGTCGCGTGCCGCGCCATGCGTTGCACCGACTCGCGCATGAGCTCGTTCTCGTAGGCCCACATGCGCTCGACCTTTTCGCGCAGCTCGATCCGATCCCGCATGGCCGTGCCCGCCCCGTACCCCACCTTCAGCCGGAAATCGCCGCGCGCAAAACGCCGCTCGACCAGCATCGCCGAGCACACCGCGAGGATCACCGGCATCACGCACGCGCCGAGCACCCGCAGCCGCGCGATCGACGACTGGCTCCACTCCCCGAGGTCCTGGTAGGCGACGACGAGCATCCCGCCGAGGCAGGCGAAGAGGATCCACCGCACGAACGACGGCGCGATGAGCGCGAGGAACCCGAGCAGCGCGCGGAAACGCTCCTCGCCGATCTGCATCGACTCCGCGACGGATCCGCCGACGAGCGTGTGCAGGAAGAACACCACGATCCCGATCGCGAGCCCGGCCCCGATCTCCGCCACGTATTGCGGCCGGTTCGGCGCGACATACCGGAAGAACAACAATGCGCCGGCGTAGGCCACGATCACGAGGACCGCGACGAGGAGCGCGCCGCGGACCGCCGAGCGGGCCTCGGTCGGGCGGGCCGGGGTGGATCCCTCGACGATGCGGGGCGGCGGCGCGGCGAGGGATCGGGCCGTGTCGGCGCTCTTGCCGGGCACGTGCCGCAGGGTCGGCGGCGACACCGACGATTCGGCGGGGGGCGCGGGATCGGTCAAGGCAGAACCTCCGCCTGCATGGTACCTGCCCGCGCCTCCCCTCCCGCCTCGAAATTGCGTCAGCGCCGCATCGTCGCCATCGTCCGGCGCGAGCCGCGGTGGGCCTGCGTGCGGTCGCTCGGCTCGTCGATCTCGTAGATCTCGGCGTCCGGCGGCGGGCGAACGGCCTTGCCGTGCAGGCCGCCCGGATGCTCACCGCTCTCGTAGCGAGCGTCGCTCTCCTGGCTGCTGATGCCACCCGCCTGCGCCTCGGCGATGCGCCGTATCGTGCGCTCGTCGGCTTGCTTCGGCCTCTTGCGGACCACGCGCCTGCCGGAGGCGCCGAGGCGCCCCTTTTGAACGAGCCACACCGCCGCGGCCACGGCCGAGAGGAGCCCGGCCGCGCGCTGGATGCCGCGCCAGGCTCCCCGGACGCGGCGCTGCCACCTGCGAGGAATGTTCATGCGTGAAAGGGTGGGGAGACGGGCCGCGATCGTAAAGCGTCCGCGACGCTCGCGGCCCGCGGCTCGAAACGACGCGCGGCGGGAACGAGCTACCCGTTCCCGCCGCAATGCCCTCTCGGGCGCTCGGTCATTTCTGCGTCGCCTTGCGCATCTGGCACATGAGATCACAGACCTCGAGCGGCAAGGTCTCGCGCTTCGGCGGATCCTTCACGACCGGATCCGTCTTCTTGGGATCGGTCGATTTCGCGTTCGTGTTCCCGCTCGTCCGCGGGGAGGGCTTCGTCTTCTCGGGCGCGGTCGCCTCCTTCGCGGGCGGCGTTGTCGTCTTCACCTCGGCGGGCGGCGAAGGCAGCGTCGCGACGCGCTTCAGGGCCACCTCGAAATGGGGCGACACGCGGCCGCCCAGCGTCATCGGCTCGGCCTTCGGGCGCGCGCTCGCCGCGCCGATCGCCATGGCCGAGACCAGGATGGCGCCCACGGCGGCGACCAGCCATGGCCCTCGGCGGGCCTGCGTCGCGACCACCTCGGCGCTCGGCTCGGGGGCCGGGAGCGGCGCCGGCTCCGGCGCGCCGAAGGGGAAGATCGGCGCGTGCGGGAGCACGGGCTCGACCGGCTTTTGCGCCTCGGCGGCGAGGGCCTTCAGATCGATGAGGCCGGAGTCGTCTCGGCGTGCGCTCGGCTCCTTCGTCGTGGGTGCGTCGTTCGAGGCCTGGGCCACGAGGGAGCTCAGCGAAAACACCACCGAGCCGTCCTCACGCGTTCCCGGGGCTCCCCTCGAGGACATCGTTGCATTGGATCGAGGAATGCTCTTCATGGCTCGTTTTCTCGCTTTCTCCACGTTCACGGGTCCGGCGGTATTGCGCCGGCCCGAAGGGCGACGGTCACTGCATTCGACGCACGGCCGCGATGGAAGTTTTGGGGACCAGGCAAAAGTGAACGAAGGCTGAAATCGATCCGTGGGGGACGGGGGCCAAGCGCCCGGCTTGGTCCGGGGCGGGGCCCGTGGTAGCTGTGCCGGCTCGCGTGGACGGCCGGTGTTCCCGGGCGGACGCGGCATGTTTCGCCTTCGATGCGCCCTCGGCTCCTCCTCCCGCTCGTGCTCGCCGGCCTCGCCGGGCCCTCGGCCTGCCGCCCGCCGGCCGAACATGGCGTCGAGCAGCGCCCGCCTCCGCGCGCCGAGCCCTCCGCGCAGGCCCCCGCGATCCCTACCGACGCCGCGCCGGGCGCCGTCTGCACGCCCGGCGAGGGTCGATGCACCTCCGACGAGGTCGCGCTCGTTTGCCAGGGCGGCGAACGCTGGGTCGAGGAGCGCTGCGGCGAGGGGTCGACCTGCCTCGGCGCCGGCTGCGTCTCGCTCCGCGCCGAGGGACATCCGCCGGTCGGGCTCGCGCGGGAGGCGCTCCTCGCGCCCCAGGGGGAAGGCTGGCTCGACGCGTGGAGCGCCGTCGGTCCGCTCCCGGGCCCCTTGCCCGAGGGCGACGCGACGACGCCCCCCGACGCCGGCGCCCCGCCCGCCCCGCGCCCGATCTGCGCGAAGGACGGCTACGTCGAGGTCCACGAGAAGGCCGATTCGAAAAAAGGCCCGAAGCCGCCCACCCATTTCGTCCTTTCGGGCCAGCTCGTCTCCGGCCGCGCCCAGCGCGTCCTCCTCGCCGCGGGCGTGTCTGGCCGCGTGCGGATCTCCGTGGCCGGAAAACGAGTCCTCGACGCCACGCGCGAAGCCGATCCCGCGCCCTTCCGCGACGAGACGCGGGTCCCGCTCGACCTCGATCGTGGCGTCCATCGCATCGTCGTCGAGGTCGAACAGCCAACCCCTGCGCCCACGGGCTTCTGGCTCCGCGCCCGCTCCCCTTCCGGCGGCCCAGCGCCCGACCTGCTCTTCGCCACGGCCCCCGAGGCCACGTGCACGCCGGCCGAGCTCCTGCGCGCCGAGATCCAGAAAAAGCCCACCGCCACGGGGTTCGACGTCTCCGTGCGGCCGGGCTGGATCGGCCTCGGCCCGCGCAACCTCGTGGATCTCCCCCACCGCGCGGAGCTCGCGTCCGAAAAAGGCCCGGCCCGCCCGCTGGTCGAGGGCACCTTGCCCGCCGCCTCGCTCGGCAGCCCCGAGGGCGCGATCTCCCTCTCGATTCCCTTCGAAAAAACCGGGACGACCGACCTCCGGCTCCGCCTCGGCGCGGCGCCTGGGACCGAGCAGAAGATCCCGCTCGTCTACCGCGGGGCGCTCCAAAAACGCGTCCTCGCGCTCGTGGACAAGCGCGCGTCCATCGAGAGTTCCGCGGCCACCCGCGGCGAAAAAGACAGCCTGCTCGTGCACATCGACGGCCTCGTCGAGAACCTCGCGCAAAACGATCCCGACATCTCGTGGATCAAGCGCCAGACCGAAGAAGCCGAGGCCCTCCTCGCCTCGCTCGAAAAAGGCGAGAGCCCGTATGCCGGCCGGTTCGGCATTCAGCGCCGCGCGTATCGCAGCCCGCTCGACGGCCGCCTCCAGCCCTACGTCCTTTTCGTCCCGCGGGCCTATCGCCCCGGGGGAAAACCGCTCCCGCTCGTCGTCGCTTCCCATGGGCTCGGCAATCGCCCCGAGATCGCGCTGCGGGTCGTCACCGGCGAGGCGCCCGAGGCAGGCTTCAATGGGCTGCTCGAAGCGCGCCACTTCTCGGGCCTGCCCGATTTCGGCGCCTTCCTCGTCGCGCCGTGGCAATTCGGCAATGCGGGCCAGCGCCACCTCGGCGAGGACGACGTCCTCCGGGTCGTCGCCGAGCTGCGCGCCCATTTCCCCATCGACGAGCGCCGCATCTCCATCACCGGTTACTCCCTCGGCGGCACCGTCGCGTTTTACCTTCCCTTGCATTACCCGGACCTCTTCTCCGCCGCGGCCCCGCTCTGCGGATACCCGAACCTGCTCGGCTGGGAGAGCATCCGAAAAGCCCCGCACACGCCCTGGGAAAACGTCCTGCTCGCCAAACGGTACATCGTGAACTGGGCCGAGAATGGCCAGCACGTGCCGCTCTTCATCGTCCACGGCGGGAAGGACGATCCCACGCGCTCGCAGCTCGTCGCCGATCGGTATCGATCCCTTGGCTATCCCTACAAATTCGACGTCCAGGAGGACCTCGATCACAACGTATGGGATTACGGCTACGAGGACGGCGACATGATCGGATGGCTCAAATCGCACCGGCGGCCGAAGGCGCCCGAGCGCGTCCGGTTCGTCACGGGCGAGTGGCGGTACGATCGGGCGCATTGGGTGCGACTGCTCGGCATGGAGGTCGAGGACAAATTCGCCGAGATCGACGCGCGCCATTCGAAGGCGGACGGCGTCACGGTGAAGACCCGCAACGTGGAGTCGTTTGCCCTGGATCTGTCACAGCTCGCGCTGCGCGAAGGGGCGGGCGTGGCCGTGGACGGCGCGGCCATCGAGGGGCCTTTTGCGGCCGGGATGCTCTGGCTCGTCAAGAAGGACGGCGCGTTCGTCCGCGTGCCCGAGGAGCCTTCGCGCAAGGGGCGCAAGCGCGCGGGCGTCTCGGGCCCGCTCGACGACGTCGATCGCCACGGCCGCCTCGTCGTCTACGGCACCCAGGATCCCGCGCAGATCGAGACGAACCGCCTCGTCGCCGAGCATTTCGCCTCCTTCGACACCTTCGCGGCCCGCTTCCCGGTGAAATCCGACGTCGAGATCACCGACGCCGAGATCGATTCGCGCAGCCTCGTCCTCATCGGAAACCCACGTTCGAACCGCGTCACCGCGCTCTTCGAAAGCACGCTCCCCGTGCGCTTCGAGCCCTCCGCGCTCACGCTCCGCGGCAAGCGGCACGAGGGCGAGGACGTCGGCGTCTCCTTCCTTCATCCGCACCCGCGAAACCCGGACGAATACGTGGTCGTGCACGCGGGCGTGGGCTCCGCGGGCACGCTCGCGAGCCGCCACCTCCCGCGCTTCGCCCCCGATTTCATCGTCTATGACGGACGCATCACGGTGCAGCGGGGGGGCCACGTGCTCGACCGGCGCGTCGCGCTCGACGGCGGCTTCTTCGGCATCGACTGGAATTGAGAGCGCTCCGCGTCGATCAGGACGGGGCGATGAAAAAAGAACGAGGGACCGGTTGGAGGCCCGGCCCCTCGTTGCAAGGTGTTTGTCGTGGCGGCTGGGATTACCGCTGCGCGACCCGCCGCGGGCGGAGCGTGGCCGCCGCGATACGGAGCGGCTCCAGCGTGCTCTCGCCGAGGGCCGTGACGAAGTCGTCGTTCGCCGTGAGCACGGTTTCACCCGCGATCACGAAGCGCTCGTCGCCCTCGCCCTCCGCGACGAGCTGATCCTGCGGCACGATCCGGCCTTCGCGCAGCGCCGCGTCGAGGACACGCACGTCGGACGAAGCGTTCGTCGCGCGCAACGTGACCCACGCGCTCACGGGCGTCGGCAGGGGCGCGAAGGACGTGTCCCCAGCGAGACCCGTGTAGACCCAGGGGTTGTCCTTGGCCATTCGCTTCCAGCCACCGCCGTGCTCGTCTTGCACGTAAAACGCGCCGTGCGCCGCGTCCGCGATGAGCCGTCGCGTCGCGCCATTCACGCCCGTCGCGGTCACGTCGGCATACACGAGGCGGCCATCCGGGCCGAGCTCGGCGTATTCCATCACCTTCATCGCAGCGACCTGCGAGACGCCCGAGAGCGTCTCCGAGCCATCGCTGCGCACCGTGCGCTCGACACGTGCACGGGGGGTATGGGGGGCAGAGCGCAGCGAAGGCTGCGCGAGCCCCCCATCGTCGATCGACGGCACCGAGCCCGCGGAGAACACGTAGACATGGTCTCCTGCCAGGCCGGGCGCCTCCACGCACGCCTCCTCATGCGAGGAAGCGGCGTTCCCGCAGCCCGCCGAAAGCGAAGCCACGAGCGCCGAGAGAACCAGAGCGGAGATGTGTTGCGTCTTCATGGCTCCCCTTATCGAGCGACGGGGGGCCGTTATTTCAAGACGTCGCGAATTTTTCTTTTTGCCCGCGCGGCAAGGGGCCATGACGAACCCTTCCGCGATCCCGGTCACATGCGCTTGACGCGCGGCGTCGTCAGGCGGGCGGCGACGGAGGAGGGGCGGCGGGCGGCGGGGGCGCGGCGGCGGCGGGCTTGAGCAGCACGTTCGAGAAGAGGCCGTGCAGGCCCACGGCGAGCGCGTAGAGCGCCTCGCCCGCGATGAGGCCGCCGCCGACGAGCGACGTCGTGCTCATGTCCTCGGGCAGCTCGTCGCCCTTCGTTTGCTTCGCGGCCACGCTCTTCTGCCAGGTGTTGTACGCGGACGAACCCACGCCGCCGACCGCGAACCAGACGCAGACCATGAGCTCGACGAAGCCGCCGAACGACGAGGCGTACGGGCTCGGCAAGACGACCGCGTCCATCACGAAGCCCGCGGCGAACCCTTCCTTCGAGCCCTTCACGAAGTTCTTGTAGCGCTCGCTCGCGTGGAGGACCTTGCGGAGGACCTCGGTGCCGATGCCGATCGCGAGTCCGATCGCGAGCGCCTTCACCTTGTAGTCCGGCAGGTAGCCGATGTCCTGCAGCGCGCCGACGAACTTGAACGTCATCGCGCTTTGCCACTGCCCGACGTCGGCCTTCGGGTTCGCGAACGAGTTGATCGTCAGCACCGGGTAGGCCTTCATGAACGTCTGCGCGAGCACGACGCAGAGGACCGAGCCCATCAGGATCCCGATGCTCTGGTAGCGGAACTGCACCGTGCGGTTCGTGCCGAGGCGATACCCCGTCGAGCGATCCTGCTGCATGTCGCCGCCGACCGAGCACGCGACGAGCAGGATGCTCGCGCTCATGAGCCCGACGCGCGGATCCTTCAGGCCGAGGCCGCTCATGAGCAGCACCGCGATCACGAACGCGCTCGAGATCGGGTTCGAATCGCTGATGCCGAGCGAGATGCCGTTGATCAGCACGAACACGCTCGTCAGCAGGATGGCGAAGATCGTGAAGCCGAGCGGCTGCCCCATCACGAGCGTCGCCACGGCCACGAGCGCCGCCGCCCAGAACACGATCCACGCGACGAGCCGCTTCGGGTTCACCTGCTTCCACGCGTCCTTCGCGTCCACCTCCGCAGGCTTGCCCGCTTGCGCGCGCACGCGCCGGACCGCCTCCACCGCGAGCAGCGCCATGTCGACGAGCGCCGCGCCGAGGATCATCGCGAGACCGATCAGGAAGCCGATCTTGCGGAAGCTCTCGCCCTCCTTGAGCCAGCCGATCGAGACGAGGTACGGCGTGAGCCCGTGGCCGAGGAGCCCCATCAAGATCGCGGGGATCGTGATGCGCGCGCCGACGACCATGCCCGCGCCGATCGTCGACGCCGAGATCGACGTGAGCCACGGGATCTTCGCCATGACCCACGCGCTCGCCGGCAGCTTCTCCGCGAGCGCCGCGAACACCACGCCCGCGCCCGTGCCGCCGCCGAGCTGCCCGATCGAGCGCTTGAGCAGGCGTTTGTCCGTGAGCGCGCGCAGGATGTTCGCGACCGCGTAGCCGCTCGGGAAATCGAGCTTCAGGCGGTCGACGAGGATCGGCGTGTACACCATGCCGAGGCCCACGCCGAACATGCCGATGCACATGAAGAAGAGCGCCAGGTGATGCCACGGCGGCATCGGGATCCCGAGCCACGTCATCGCCTGGATGAGCACGCCCATGCCGGCCATGCCCGCGACGCTCGCGGCCATCGTCTGCATGTAGTTCGCGCCGTGTTTGCCCTCGGGCCCGTAGCCGTACGTGACCGCGCTGCCGAGGATCCCCGCGAGCACCTGCCCGCCGACGAAGAACCCGAGGCTGAAGTTCATGTACGCAGCGGCGATGCCGCCGAGCGGGCCGAGGATCAAGATCGCCACGGCCGAGAGGAGCGCGTGGTAGGCCGGCGTGTCGATCTTCGGGAGGAACGCGAACTTGGGGCGCGACGCCTCCTCGGCGGCGGCGGACGTCGGGGTTGTCATCGGGAACGGGATGCTAGCAGCACGGACGGGCGCGCCTAGCGCTGGATCGCGGCCCCCGTATGTCCGGGAAGACCCGGAGGCCGGGGGAGACGGAGGAGAATTGGGACGAACCCCAACAGCCCGCTCGCCAGCGGGCGCGGCCGACCCTATGGTCTCCGGGCCCGATGATCCCGACGCGATACCAGAACCTCGAGGAAGCCCGCGCGCGCTTCGGTGACCGCGTGGACCGTCTTGCGCCCTTCCTGCTCCGCGGCGATCCGCTGGCCGACGCCGTCATCGAGGAGATGGAAGGCGCGCCGGCCGGGCGAGGTTTTTCCCTCCTGGACAAGGCCCTCCGCGCCCCCGAACCACGTGGCCTCGACCTGCCCCCGGCCATGCGCGCCTACCTCGAATGGGCGTCCTACGTGCCGGCGTGGGTCGATTGGGATGCCGTCCGGCGCGGCGGCGAGCTGCTCTTGCGCTCGGGGGCGCTCGGAGGCGCGGTGCTCGGCACGTATTCGCTCGTGCTCGGGTATGCCTCGCCCGGGGGCAACAAGCCGCTCGTCTTCTCGGGCCAGCTCGTCGAGCGCGCGCCGCGCCGCCTCGGCGAGACCTCACGCTTCGTGCAAGCAACGGCGCAACCGGGCGGGCTCCTTCGCACGGGCGAGGGGTTCGCGATCACGCTGAAGGTGCGCCTCATGCACGCGAAGGTGCGGCAGATGCTCTCGCGATCGCCGAAATGGGACACGGCGACGTGGGGCCTGCCCGTCAACCAGCACGACATGGCCGGCACGTCGCTCCTCTTCTCGCTCGTGTTTCTCGAAGGGATCCGCGCGTTCGGCCTCGACATCGATCGCGACGAGTCCGAATGCTTCATGCACCTCTGGCGATATTCGGGGCACCTCATCGGCGTGGATCCCGAGCTCTTGCCGGCGAGCGAATTCGACGCGTGGAGCCTCGCGCACCTCATCCGGGCGACCGAGGGCCGGCCCGACGACGATTCACGCGCGCTCACGCACGCCCTCTTCGAATCCCCGCTCCGGCAGGCGAAGACCGCGGAGGAGCGGCGGCTCGGCGCGCTCCGGCGAAACGTCGGGATGGGTTTTTCGCGCGGGCTCCTGGGGGACGAGCTCGCCGACGCGCTCGGGATCGACCGCACGCCGTTCGTCGCGGCCTTCCACGCGCTCCGCGCGGTCACGCGGGTGGCCGAGCAGGCGCGCAAGCGCTCGCCCGCGGCGCATCAAAAGGCCATCGGCACGGGCGCGCGGTACTGGGAGATGGTGGTGAAGGAGGGGCTCGGGGGCGCCCCGGCGCATTTCGCGCCGCCAACGCGCCTCTCGCGCGCGGCCTGAGACCAACCGATTACTTGCGGCGGCGACGCGCCACGGACAAACCGAGCGCGACGCCGAGGAGGCCGAGCACGGCCGTCGTTTCGCTGCCGCTCGACACGGCGCAGCTCGCGCTCGAGCTCCCGTTGCCCTTGCCGTCGCCGAGGTTGCCCCACCAGGAGCCGCCGTTCTCGCCGGGGATCTCCGAGCCCGGCTCGCAGGGCGGGTACTCGGGGCACTTGGGCGGCGTGCCGATCGCCTTCGTGGCCTGGAAGAAGTTCGAGACCGGATCCTGCAACGTCGCCGCGCCGAGCGCGAGATCCTTGTTGAGCGACGCCCGCGCGAGCTCCGTGTTGAGGCGCGTCACCCAGAGCTCGCTCTCGTTGATCCCGCCGAACATCTTCTCGAGGTCGGCCTGAAGCTCGTCATTCGCGGTCACGTAGCCGTCCTTCGGATCGCCATAACCGCTCTGATCCGGCAGGAAGCTCACGAGCTGCTCGAGCCGGCCGCGGATCTCCCACGGCGACGTGGGCTGCGCGTACTGGTTCAGCCAGTTCGCGTTGTTCGCGGCCTTGAACGCGTCGTCCTTCAGCGTGGTGTAGTTCGAGGTGCCGAGATCCCAGTTCCACACGATGTCGGCCGGCTTGATGTCGAACGACGCGAAGTTCTTCGTCTCGTAACGGCCCTCGGCGAAGACCCACAACGTCATCGGCGCGAAGGCGCCCGTGCCCGCGCCGACCATGCGCAGCGGCAGCGTGGTGCTCGCGCCGAGCGCGGTGATGCGGACGGGGCGCATCGAGCTCACGCCCTGGCCGGGGACGAGCTTCAGCGCGAGGAAGTCAAAACCCTCGCCCACGTAGGCGTCGATGATGGGCCCGATGTCGGCGTCGATGTTGTAGCCGTTCGTCGTGAGCCAAGTCTTCAGCGCGCCGGGATCCGACGAGGAGAGTTGTACGGTCTCGTAAGGCCCGACGACCTCCTGCGTGATGATGTCGACGCCGCCGCCGGCCGCGTCCCCGCCCGCGCCGCCCGACCCGCCCGCGCCGGAGCCGCTCCCCCAGCCCCAGCAGGAGGGCGGCGGTGGGCAGTTGAGGGGAGGCGCCGCGACCGACGTCGCCGTGCGCTCGCTGAGGACCGCAAACACTGCGTCCGAAGACAAACCGACCTCGACCTGCCCCTTGATGGGCAGGATCCAGGCGAACGAGGTGGGATCACCCGAGTATTCGATCTGATCCCACAGGGTGGTCGACGTCTGCGAGACCGAAAAGATCATCCGGTGGCCGGTCACCTGCGTCGACTCGTCCTGCGGCGGGAAGCAACCGCCGCAGGCGGCAGCATCGTGGGCGTTGGTCACGACGGCGGTGACGAGCGGGATCGAAAGAAAGACGGCGTGCAAGAGCTTCATGCGTGGGACCTCCGGGCAGCCATCGCGGGAAAGCACGCGCCGTGCCTCTCCGATTCTTCGGCGTTTTGCATGATCCCGGCATCCGACCCGCGGCCCCCTCGGGCACATCCGGGCACACGTTGACACGATTGCGTGGAGGTTCTCCGCGACGCGCCTTCGTGGTAGTCAGGGCCCGAACGAGGAGCGAGATTGTCATGCGCGAACCTTTGGATCCCGTGCTCCGACCGATCGACATTTTTGCAGGCGCCCGTGACGCGTCGCGCCCCGAGGATCGCCTGCGCGAGGTGCGAAAACGCGCCGCGAGGCTCCACGAGGAGCTGCTCTCGGCGCCCCCGGTGCCCTGTTATCGATCCCGTTCGCTCGTGCGTGTCCCCTATCCGACGCGGTATGCCCTGCGCGACGCCTTCCGCGGCCCGACGCCGTTCGTGCACATCCTGAACCGCGTCTTCCTCGTGCAATTCCAGGCCGAAGGCCGGCTCCGCACCCTGCTCGCCTCACCCTCCGACGTCCGCGCCAATGCCGAGACGCCGTTCTTCAAGCGCCTGAGCGGCACGTTCGGCCCCTTCAAGGAGCTCGGCCAGCGCATCATCGCGCCCGAGCTCGGCACCGTGGAGGCTTGCCTCGCCGAGGCGGGGCTTCTCCCGGAGGACATCGATTACATCACCTACGATCACATGCACACGCAGGACGTGCGCCGCTGGCTCGGCGCCCACGGGCGCCCCGGCTATTTTCCGCGCGCAAAGCTGCTCGTCATGCGAAAGGAATGGGAGAGCACGCTCGCGCTCCTGCCGCCGCAACGCGACTGGTATTGCCCGGGCGGGATCGACGGCGTCGATCCCTCGCGGATCGTCCTGCTCGACGGCGACACGAAGCTCGGCGAGAGCGTCGTGCTCATGGCGACGCCCGGCCATACCGAGGGGAACCATTCGATCGTGGTGCGTACGTCCGAGGGGATCTTCGTGACGAGCGAGAACGGCGTCGGCCCCGATGCGTACGCCCCACGCGCCTCGCGGATCCCAGGGCTCCGCCGGTATGCCGAGGACACCGGGATGGAGGTCGTCCTCAACGGCAACACGCTCGAACGCGGGCTCGACCAGTACATCTCGATGGTGCAGGAGAAAGAGGTCGCCGGACCGTCCCGGCAAAACCCGGATTTCCCGGGCATGGTCAGCTCCTCGGAGCTCACCGCCTACGCCCTGTTCCCCGGCGTCACGCCCACGTTCTCGTTCGGCGATCTCACGCTGGGCAAACCCGCGCGGCCCCTCCGCGACGAACCCCGAACCCGCGCCGCCGGCGCGGCCGTCCTGGTCTAGGAGAATGACGATGAGCGTCCTGGTATTGACCGGCTCTGCAAGTGGGATCGGCGCGCACATGACGGGGGTCTTTGCGCGCCGCGGTGACACCGTCGTTGCGACCGACGTGGACCTCGCCGCCCTGGAGAAACGCGCCGCAGAAGGCGCGTGGGGGACGAACGTGCGTCTCGCCCGGCTCGACGTGCGCGAGGCCGCGGAGTGGGAGGCGGCGCTCGATCTCGCCGAGCGGGAGGGCGGCGGGCTCGACGTCGTGATGAACATCGCGGGCGTGCTGAAGCCCGGCTGGGTCCCGGACCTCGGGCCCGCGGACGTCGATTTCCACCTCGACGTGAACGTCAAAGGCACGGTGCTCGGCACGCGCGCGGCCGCGGCGCGGATGATTGCGCGGGGACGCGGCGGGCACATCGTGAACATCGGCTCGCTCGCGTCACTCGCGCCCGTGCCGGGGCTCTCGCTTTATGCCGCGTCGAAATTCGCCGTGCGCGGATTCACGCTGGCCGCCGCGATGGAGCTTGGCCGCCACGACATCGCCGTGACGCTCGTCATGCCCGACGCCGTGCAGACGCCCATGCTCGATTTGCAGGTCGACCACGAGGAAGCCGCGATGACCTTCTCCGGCCCGCGCGCGCTCACCGTCGAGGACGTCGAGCGCGCGCTCCTCACCGAGGTGTTGCCGAAGCGCCCGCTCGAAATCACCTTGCCGCTCGGCCGAGGGATGCTGGCGCGCGCGGCGAACACGGCGCCGGCCGCTTCGCGCTGGCTCGAACCGATGCTCACCAAAAAAGGCCGCGAAGCCCAGGAGCGAATCAAGCAGGGGCGCTAGTCCACCCCGGCCTCTTCGCCCGCGGCGCAGGCGAAGCGCGCCAGAGATCCCGGGCGAGCCAGGCGAGGACGCGCGGATTCTGCCGCGCCTCCGTGAAATGGTAGGGCACGCGGGCCTCGCCGAAGGGCACGTACACGCGCACCGGGACGCCGAACGTGCGCGCCTCCCGCAAGACCGGCCCGAACGGCCATCCGAGGAGCAATTCGAGCTCGCACGGCGTCCCGTTCGAGACGAGACGCTGGAGCGCCTTCCGCACGAGCGGCGCGTCGTGCGAGGCCACCCCCACGTGCCGCGCTTTGCCCGCGAGCGCGTCGATCACGGAAAGAAAACCCGCCCGTGGATCGAGATCGGGCGCCGCCGGATCCGCCACCTGCCCCTTCACGACGCGCACGGGCACATTTCGCCGCGCCGCCCAGGCTGCGTCCCGTACGCTCCGCGCGAATCGCCCGGGCAACGTGAATCCGATGGGCGTGCCCCCGCCCATGACGCTCTCCGCGAGCGCCCGCGTCTTCTCGACGGCCTCCGGCCGCTGCGCGTCGAAATGCACCCGCGCGGACGAGAGCGCCGCGCGCGCCACGATCTCCCCGACGAGATCCCGGGAGAACCCGAGCGCCGGAGCCTTGATCGCGAGGTAATGGTCTCCGTCCGCCTCCGCGAACGCCTCCAGCGTGGCGAGCGAGCGGTTCGCCACGATCCGCGGGGACGTCTTCTCCGCGTTCCAGTAACAAACGACGACGCCCATGCCCGCCTCCCAGAATCCGCGGCTCAACGAGAGGGCGTCCGTGATCCGCGGCCCCGCGATGTACGACCGCCCGGCGCGCCGCGCGATCGGCTCCCACGCCGCGAACGCGGCCTGCTTCAGACCTCGGACCGTGTCATCCATTGCCATTGCCTCCTCAATGTCCGGAGCACGCGCGCGGCCGCCTGGCGCGAGAGCGCCGACACGCTCGCGAGGCTCATCGGATACGCGCTGAGCGAAACCGTGGCGCGCTCCTCGCTCGTCCAGGGCTTGATCCACGGCGCGACGCCGCCGAGAAATTCGTACGTCGCGAGGTTTTCCGTCGCCGCGCGGCGCAGGCTCTCGCAGAGGAGCAAGATGCCCGGCGAGGCCTGCCGGAACGACTCGTCATAGCCGATCTTGAGCAGCCAATGACGTCCCGCGTGCTCGACCGCGAGCTGCATGGCCGCGCCCCGCCCGCCGATGCGGAGGAGCGCGACGCGCAGGATGCCGCGCTGCGCGGCGGCGAGCGCGTACGTCCTGAAAAACGTGCCGACGACCGGGTCGAACGACATCGCGGTGCCCTCGCGGCCCTTCCAGCCGGCGGCCTCGACCCGAAAGGCCTCGTCGAGGACCGCCGCCGCTTCCTCGGGCGAGGGCGAATGAAACGAATACACGACCTTGCCGAGGCGCTCGGCGTGCCGCTCGGCGCGGCGCAGATCCTGGCGCCTGCGGGGCGAGAGGTGGCGCTCGGGCTCGGCCCAGGAGGCGTCGAGCGAGAGGAACGGACACGGCTTCGCGGGACCGACGCGGACGAGGCCGCGCCGGCGGTAGGCCTGATGGAAGGCCGCGATCGTGGGCGACGTGGCGAGCACGCGCGGCAGGTGCACCGGCCAAGGTCCGCGGGCGAGCGCCTGGCAAAGCGCCCCGAGCACCCGTGGCCCGCCGCGGGCCAGATCCACGGGCTCGCCGAGCTCGATCGCCCCGGCGGGCATGAGCGAGGGCGAACGACCGCCATGATGGACGAGCGCCGCAATCCCGGTCGATTCGCGCGGCGACGTCGTCACGAGGACACGCAATCGATCCGATGCCCCGCTCGCCGAGAGCCAGCTCTCCGTCCAGAGGCTTTGCTGCATCGGGGTGTCCTGGAGCGCGTCGAGCGCGGCCCACGTCTCCTGGATCTGCGAGAGCGCCCGTGCCCCCGCGAGGCGCTGCGTGGAAATGGCGGCGTGGCCGATTTCGTCCGCGCTCGCGGAAGGCTTCTGCCGTGGCTCGACCTCTCGCATTCCGTTTCCCTCGCGCTCTCGGGCCCCGTTGCCGGAGCTTGGACCGCCCCCCAGGGCCCCGCCACCTCACACGACCCGTGAAAACCCATGCAAATGCGCGCCCGGAGGGGCGGGTATCGGCGTCGAGCGCTCCCCTCGGATCCCGAGGTGTTTCCCTGCGCCGGCGGCGCGCGCCCGGGGCATTCACGCGCGGCGCGCGCTCTTCCAGGTTCTTCGGCCAATCCTTTGCATACGGGCTCCTGCGCGACGCCCGCCGGGCATTTCTTTCTCGCCCGGCCCCGCGCCCCCGGCCTACCGCCGCGACCTTATGCCTGCGGCCTTACGCTTCAAAAAGGAGTCTCCCCCGTGAAAAGGATCCTCCAGCGCACGCTGCTGCTGCTCCTCGCCTCGCTCTCGCTCGTCACGACGGACGCCATCGCCGAACCGGAGGCGAGCGTCGAGGTCACCTCCGAGCCCGTCGCCCGGTGCGCGGGCGAAAATGCCGTCGTCTCGCTCCACCTGCGCAACAAGAGCGGCCAGACCGTCGCGGTCCGCGCGAGCGCCGCGGTGATGGTCGCGTGCAGGGCCGAGGACGGCGAGGGGAAGGCGGACGAGAAGCGCGGCGATACCCTCGAAGTCGAGGAGCGGATCCCCGACAACGGCGGCCGCTCCGTCGCCTACACGCTCGTGCTGGAGGGGCGGATGGGCTGCAATGCGGAAGAGCGCGTGGCCGCGATCGATTTCGAGTCGGTGAAGCTCGAAATCGATGGGGAGGCCAGAGCCTTGCGCGTGGAAGGGTGCAAAGCTTCCCGTTAATCGGTCGGTTCCGTGGGCGGCCCGCTGATCTGCTCGGTCGGGGGCACCCATGCCTCGGGGTTCGGGCCCTCCTCCAGCGCCGTCCCCTCGGAGAACGTCGGGCCGCCGGGGTACGAGCCCGCGCCGCCCTCCTCCCCCACGGACCCGCCCCGCACGCCGGGCACGCCCTCCTGCGTCCGCGGCTGCACGGTCCCGGCGTCGCCCCGATCAAAAGGCCAAGCTTGCTCCTTCCCCATGATGCCCTCCAGAGCGTCCTCATGGTGCCGGCGTGGACGAACCGCTAGCCGTCCGCCCTCGCGGAACGTCGAGCCACGTCAAGCCCGCGAAGCCGACGGGGCCCGCGGGCCTGCGCCGGCGGGCGCGAGCGCCCCGAGCACGGCCCGCAGCCCCTCGATGACCTCGGCCGAAGGCTCCCCCTCCCCGACCCGATACCCGCCCACGGGTTTTCCGTTCGTTTCACCCAGCCAAACCCAGACGCGCTCGCCCGACGGCGCCTCGAACCCGAGCTCGGCGCGCCGCCCCTCCGGAAGGACGCGCACGTCCTTCCACGCGAGGGCGCCGAACGGCGCGCGCCGCCGCAAGAGCTGGATCCGCGCCCCCACGGACCGCAAGAGCGGCAGCGCCGCGTCCTCCCCGATCGGATGCACGAACGTGACGTGCCGGGACAACCGCTCCCCGATCGCGAGGATCCCCGCGCATGCCACCGCGTGATCGGCCGGCGCGCCCGTGATCCCCACGGCAAACCAATCCGTCGCCGCGATCCCCTCGCCTTCGGCCCGGGGCCTGAGCGTGAGCACGAGGCTCTCGTCGCCTTCGAGCCGCACCTCGACCGCGCGCTCGCCGAGCTCCGTGAGCAGGGCACGTGAAAACGGCTTGGGCGGGACGAACCCGGCGAACGCCCGCGCGACGAGCGCCCGCGCGTGCACCGAGAAGAGTTTTCGGCCGGGATCGGCTTCAGACATGCGTTCGGGCGTCACGGGGACGAACTCCTCGTCGCCGTACATCTCCCGATAGGTCTCGAAGATGCCATTGCAGCGCGCGTCGAAGACACACGCCGCGCAGGTTGCGGGCTTCGATTTGTCCCGGCGTTTGACGAGGTACTTGTCCCAGGGCTTGCTGAGCGTCTTGTCTCCGTCGACGGCGATCGTCATCGTCTTTTCGCCGTCGTGGTGGATGAAGGGCGAAAGCTCGGGGGCGAGGCAATACGGGAGGTTCCCGATGTTGACGTCGAACCCCTCGGGGAAGCCGCGGACCATGCGCGTGAAGGGGCCGACGAGGCTCCGGTACCGCGGGATCATCGCCGCGAACTCCTCCTCCGTGCGCACGCCTGCGTCGAGCGGCCGCACCATGTCGAGGTGGAGCTGCGAGGCCCCGAGCGGCAAGAGGAGCTCCGGGAACACGTCCACCGATTCGTAGTTCGACTGGACGACACACATGTTCACGGTGAGCCGCTCGCCCCGCGCCTGCACGTGCCGCATCGACTGCACGATGCGGGCGAACGATCCGTCTTTGCGCGTCGTGCGCTCGTGGGCCTCCTCGGTCGCGCCCTGGATCGAGAAACGGAACGTGAAATTCCCGCCGGTCGCGAGGATCTCGTCCACGAACGCGGCGCGGGCCGTCTTCACGCCGTTCGTGAAGATCACGATCTCCTCGAAGCCGAGCGCGACGCTCTCGCGCACCACGTCGAGGAACGCGGGCTGGAGCGTGGGCTCGCCGCCGAGCAGCGTGATCTTCGCGTGCCCGGCGGCGCGCGCGGCCCGGATCTGCTCCAGGATCGGCGCGAGCGGCAGGGGCCTCGCGCGGCCGAGCGCCGTCTCCTGGCCGCTGACGCAGAAGACGCAACGGTTGTTGCACATGTGGCCGAGTTGAATTTCGACCTGCCTCTTCGGCTCCATCGGCCGGAGATCCTACAACAAAACGAAACCCCGCCACACACACGACGTGCGGGCGGGGTCGGGTTCGCTCACGGGGAGCGGTCGTCTACGCCGCCTTCCTCTCCCACACGCGCATGTCGAGCTGATCCTTGATCCACGCGAGGTGACGCTGCTCGTCCGAGAAGTTTCTCTCGAGCAGCGAGCGCACCTCCGTCGGCAGGTCGGCCGCGTTGAGCGCCGCCTCGTACGTGCGGTTCGTCAGCTCCTCGTTCCCCCGCATCGCGAGCAGCGCGCTGTGATCGCCCTGCGCCGTGATGGCCGTGAAGCCCTCGATCAGGAACCCGGCCCAGGACGTCTCCACCTCCGGCTCGCCGCCGCAGGCCCGCACCTGCTGCGAGAGGTCCCGGATGTGCCGCTGATGGTCCTCCTGGAACCGCACGAGGTTGCTCCGAAGGTCCTCCATCGTGCAGGCGTCGATCGCCTGCTTGTACGCATGCACCGCGTCCACGTCGAGCTTGATCAGTTTGTTCAGCTTTTCGCACACTTCGCGGTTATCCATGGAAAACTGCCTCCTCAAGGCCCTTCCAGGCTCGGCCTATCCATGGGGGACGAATGTGCGCGACGTCGAGCCCCCGTGGCGGGAAGCTTTCGCCCCCGGCGTGCAACGTCTGCTCGCCCGACAAACCATTTCGCTCCGGGACGAAACCTCGCAAGGTTCTTGCAAGCAAGGTGGGACGGACGGCGACCCTGCGGCGCCCGAACCTTGAGCCCATCACGGAGGAACCGAACGGGGAGGAGTATCGTGGCACTCGACCTCACGAAGGAAAAAGGCGTGGCCCTCGACGCCCAGGAAGACTTCACCTGGCGCGACATGGTGCGCGAGCCGATCAGCAAGCTGAACGACGACGCGTTCACGCGCCTGCGTATCATCCTCATGAACGGCTTGGAGATGGAGGCGAACCGCTTCCAGCACGCCTTCGCCCGCATGAACGCGCCGATGCGCGCCGACCTCGCGCGCGTCCGGCGCATCGAGACGCACCAGCAGGTGCTCGTGAACTGGCTCCTGCCGGCGGATCAATCGCCGCTCGAAACGACGATCGCCTACGAGCAGGTCGCCATCGAGGTGACCGCGAGCCTCGCGCGCCTCGAGCCCGATCCGTACATCGCGCAGGTCCTGCGCTTCGGGCTCCTCGAAGACTTCGACCACCTCTATCGTTACTCCGCGCTGCTCGATCGGCTCGAAGGCAAGGACGCGAACGCCATCCTGCAATCGTACACCGACGTGCTGCCGGGCCGGCCCACGGTGGTCGAGCACCGCTACCCGACGGACGATTTACGCGAGCCCTACGATCGCACGACGGCCGCGCCGATCACGAAGCTCGTGTCGCTGACGATCCTGGCGGGCGAGCAGCAGACGCTGAACTATTACCAGAACATCGGCCCGCTCTTCTCCGACCCGGTGGCGCGCCTGCTCTACGCGGAGATCGCGCACATCGAGGAGCAACACGTCACGCAATACGAGGCGATCATCGACCCGAACGAGACGTGGATGGAGAAATGGCTGCTGCACGAGTGCACGGAGGTCTGGAACTACCTCGCCTGCATGGAGCAAGAGTCGAACGCGCGGCTCAAGGCGATCTGGGAGCGCATGGTGGCCTATGAGCTCGGCCACCTGAACCACGTGATGGACCTCTTCCGGCGCGTCGAGAACCGCGATCCCTTCGAGATCATCCCGACGAGCCTGCCGGAGCGCATCAAGTACATGAGCCACCGCGACGACGTGCGGCAGGTGCTGAAAAACGAGGTCCACCTGCGCAGCGTGGGGACCCAGTTCGTCCCGGTGGGCCAGGTGCCCCCGGATTCCCCCTCGATCGCCTACAACCGGCAGATCAACTCCGCGGGTTCGCCCAGCCAAACCGTCGCGGCGGGCTACGTGTACACGCCCGGGACCGAGCTCGTGAAGAAGGCGGCCTGAAGGGAGCTTGGAGGAGAGACCATGAAAGAGCCGACCGATATCGGGATGAACCGGACGGGGATCGGGACGAGCCCCCTCGATTCGAAGGAGCTCATCGAGGCCGCGGAGGCCACGGTGCCGAGCGCGGAGGGCGACGAATCAGGCATCGCGGGCCTCCGGATGTCGTACATCAGCGAATCCGGCATCCTCGGCACGATGCCGCCGCCCTCGACCGTGAAGGGCGCGGTGAAATCGGTGCTCGATGGCCTCAGCGCCAAGAACCCGGCCGTGTTCCTGGACAAGCTCGCCGAGCGCCTGCAATTCGAGCGGACCGGGACGCGGATGTACGAGAGCGTGATCGCGAAGTTCGACGCGCTCGGGGGCTTCGACGGCGGGCCGTCCCGCGAGACGCTCCTCGAGTTCCACGACGAGGAGCTCAGGCATTTCCACGTGCTGCGGAGCGCGCTGGAAAGCATGGGCGCCGATCCGACGGCGCTCACGCCCTCGGCCGACATCGCCGCGGTGGAGGCGTCGGGCCTCGTGCAGGTGCTGAACGATCCGCGCACGACGCTGCCGCAGTCGCTCCACGCGCTCCTCGTCGCAGAGCTCGCCGATACCGAGGGCTGGGACATGCTGATCGAGCTGGCGACGAGCCTGGGGCACGAGGCGATGGCGGACGATTTCCGCGACGCGATGCGCGCCGAGGAAAAACACCTCGCGCACGTGCGGCAATGGGTCGCGAACCACGTCATGCAGGACGCGGAAGGGACGATGGAGCAGGCGGCCTGAGGGAGAGGCCGATCAGAACGGGAGCGGGGGCGACGTCACGAAAAAGGCCGGCGAGAGCTGGCCCGGCGGGATGTCCCCCTGCCCCGGATCTTTTTCGGTCGTGAGGGCATACGCGGCCCCGCCGGCGGCGCCGCCCACGACGACCACGCCGATCGTGGTCCAGAACCACCAACGCGCATAAATCGGCGGCGGGCGCTGGAGGACGAGCGCGACCGTGCGTTCGCCGCCGGCGGTCACGATGACGCTCGTCTCGTAATCGAGGTAGTCCGGGTGCCGCGCGGCGACCTTGTGTGTCCCCGGCTCGACGAGCGTCTCGAGCGGCGCCTGCCCCGCGCCCTTGCCGTCGACGAGCACGTTGACGCCTGTCTTCGGCGCCGTCACGAGGAGCTTGCCGACCTTGGCCTTGCTCTGGAGCTGCGCATCGAGGACGTAGGCGCCGCCGCCGGGCAGCTCGACGCGGGTCCGATACGGAAAATACCCCTCCGCCTCGACGAGCACGTCGGCCGGGCCGGCCTTGAGCGCGAGCGGTTTGTCGAGGGGCGACATGCCGGCGACGACGTCACGGACGAGGATACGCGCGCCTTCGACGTTCACCTTCACCGTGAGGCGCGAGAGACGTTTTTCGAGGTTCGTGATCCGGTCGTTCAGGCCCGGGACCTTGGCGAGCAGCTCGGCGGGCGCCTGCGCGCGGAACGCCGTGAGCTTTTCGAGCGCCTCGGGCAAACGATCGAGCGCTTCGAGGGCCCGGCCCATGTTGTAAAGCAGCGCCGGCTCGGGGTTCAGCGCGTAGGCCTCGGTATAGGCCGCGAGCGCGTCGAGGGGGCGGAGCTTGTCCATCGCCTTGTCGCCCTCGGCCTTGCGCTCCTTGGCGCGCGCCACGAGCGCGGGATCCTGCGCGGCAGGCGCCGGCGGGGCCGCTTGGGGCTCGGCGGCGAGGGCGGCCTCGGCGAACGTCGTGGCGAGCACGACGAGGAGGACGTGGGAAAGGCCAGCGCGGAGGCGATTTCGGCTCATGGCGCGATCCTAGAGGTGGGTCGGATCCTCCGCCGGGGGCGGAGGTGGCTTGGGAGGCGTGGGCGTGGGCGTCGGCGCGGCCGTCGCGGGCACCGGCGGCGCGGACGTCGGCTCTTTTTTCGGCCCCGTTCCCACAGCGGCGGGCGCCGTGGGAAGGGGCGTGGGAACGGGCGCGGCCACGGGCACGATCGTCGGCTCGGCCGCGGCCGCCGGCGTCGCGGCGGGCGGAGGCGTGAGGGCAGGCTCTGCCGTCGGGTTCGTCGCGGCCGCATCCCCGGCCGGCTCCGCCGGTTTTTTCGTCTGCGAGGCGAGCACGACCAGAAACACCGCCACCACCACCGCCGCAAGGCCCGCCGAGACGAACATCAATCGCCGGTTCGACATCGGCGCGCGGGGCGCGACGGCCAGCGCCTTCGTATTGAGCAACGTCCGCGGCGCGGCGCCGCCCGGGCCAAACGGCAGGAGCGCGGCCATGAAGGTATCGACGTCGGGCCACCGGTCGTCGGCGCGCTTCGCGAGCGCCTTCGTGACCACGTCCGCGAGCTTCTGCGGCAGATCCGGCCGGAGCTCGCGCAAAGGTTTGGGCTCGTCCGCGATGATCGCCGCGAGCGAGGCCGTCGCGCTCCCCTCGTCGAAGGGCCCCCGTCCGCCGAGCAGCTCGTACAGCACCACGCCGAGCGACCAGATGTCCGCCCGCCCGTCGACGTTTTTCGTGGACCGCACCTGCTCGGGGGACATGTATTGCGGCGTGCCGAAGGCGGCCGTCGTGGCCGTCTGCGCGGCGTCGTCCCGTTTGTCGAGGACCTTCGAAATGCCGAAATCGAGCACCTTGACGATACGCCGCGGGCCCTCCTGACACAGGTACAGGTTCCCCGGCTTGATATCGCGATGCACGACGCCCATGCGATGCGCCTGCGAGAGCGCTTCACACGCGGCGAGGATGTGGCCGACGGCCTCCGGATAGGGCAAGGGGCCACGAATCGCGAGCTCCTGGCCGAGATCCCAGCCCTGGAGCATCTCCATCACCATCATGGGGCTGCCGTCCGGGAGGTTGTCGACGTCGTAGACACGCACCACGTGGGGCCCCTGGATCAGGGCCGCCGCGCGCGCCTCGCGCTCGAAGCGCGCCTTCACGTCGGGCAGCGCGCGCGCGTCGGGGCGCAGGAGCTTGATGGCCACCGGCTGCTCGGTGCGCTGGTGCCGCGCCTGCAGGACGATCCCCATACCCCCCTGCCCGAGGACGGACTCGACGACGTACTTGCCGGCGAGCACCGTGCCCGGCGCGGGCGCGCCCTCGGGCGAGGCCGGATCCCGGGAGACGGGTTCGGTCACGGGCGCAGCGTACGCGGGAGCGCGTCCAGGGTGAAGAGGCGAACGCGGTGAAGGGTCGTCGTCTTCCGCCTCGGCGGCGGCAGGGCCCCGTTGTCCCGGAGGGTGCTGCCCGCGCAGGTCGGGTTGGGGACAGGCACGCCGCCGCCCTGACCGCCCGCTCCCCCGGAGCCGGGAGGGCATTCGTTGCCTCCCATACCGCCGGTTCCGCCGCCCATGCCGCCGGTTCCACTGGCGCCGCCCATGCCGCCGGTTCCGCCCGTTCCCGTAGAACCGGCTCCGCCGCCGGTTCCGCCGCCCATGCCGCCAGCTCCGCCGCCGCTGCCGCCAGCTCCGCCGCCACTGCCACCGCTCCCCCCACCGCTGCCGCCACTCCCCCCGCCGCTGCCGCCGCTCCCCCCGCTGTTGCCACCCATACCCCCGCCGCTGCCGCCACTCCCCCCGCCGCTGCCGCCGCTCCCCCCGCTGTTGCCACCC
>NZ_SSMQ01000026.1 GCF_005144585.1 Polyangium fumosum
CGGGCCTGTTCGATGAACTGCGCATCGCGCAGTTCATCGAGCTTGGGTCCAGCCCCTGGCTGGTCCGGGGTGGAGGGGGCGGACAGCCCCCTCCTGGGGTCTGGGGCAACGCCCCAGCGCGGTGGAGCTCGGGGGCTTGAAGCGCGGCGCGGGCACCCCCATCATCGCGTTCGTGCGCCGCATGCAACTCGTCGAGCTCGAGGATCTCCCCTGGATGCCTGCCGCCATCCGCGACGGCGGCACGGATCTCCTCGACTTTGGCTTCGATCGCCTGGAGTTTTACCGCGGGGTCGTGCCGAAGCTCGGGGCGCTGCTCGATCAAACCGGCTGCACACAGGTGATCGACGTGTGCTCGGGTGGCGGCGGCGGCGCGCTCTATGCGATGCGGGCGCTGCGCGATGAGGGGCGGGGGGATGTGCGGTTCGTCTTGACGGATCGGTACCCGAACGAGGCGGGCCGGGCGCGTGTCGCGGAGCGGAAGGATCCTGGGCTCGTGTACCGCGAAGAATCCGTGGATGCCCTCGCGGTCCCGCCCGAGCTCGACGGCGTGCGCACGATGTGGAGCGCGCTGCACCACTTCCCGCCCGAGGCTGTCGCGGCGCTCGTGGCGTCGACCGTCCGTGATGGCAAGCCGCTCGCGTTTTTTGATGTCGCGGCCTCGCCTGCGCTGCGGCGGCTGCCGGGCGTGCTTGCGCCGCTGGCGCTGGGCGTGAACATGACCATGCTCTTCGTCGGCTCGTTCGTCCTGGTGCCGTTCGTGCGCCCGCTGCGGGCGTCGCGCTGGGCGCTCACGTACCTCCTCCCGCTGATTCCGACGCTCGTGGCGTGGGATGGGATGGTCTCCGCGCTCCGCGCCTACACGCCCGACGAGCTGCTCGCGATTGCGCGCGCCGTGCCCGGCGGCGACGCCTATGCGTGGGACGCGGGTGTCGCGGGGTCGGCGCTTTATCTCACGGGATGCCCGCGCGTGTCGTGACGCGGCGGCGCCCTGGGACGGGCTTCACTTCTTCGCCTTGATCTCGATGACCCGGGGCCCCTTCGGGGCGTAACAGATGAGCTCGGGTTGCTCGTCCTTCATGTTCGCCTTCACGTGGGCGATCACGGCCTCGCCTTGCTCCTTGCTCTTCACGGTGATGCCGAGGCGCCGCCCGTCGTCGTAATACTCGACGAGCCCGAGGTCGGCGACCTCGGGGAACGTGGAGAGCGCCTTCGTGGTCGTGGGGAAGGTGTATTTCGCGTCGTTCCTCCACGACACCTCGTAGAGGTAGACGAACGGCGTCTTGCAGCTTTCTTCCTCCACGTCGGCGTTCTGCGTTTCGCGCAGCCGGGAGACGCCGCTGTGCGAGACCCAGATCGTCTCCTTGTCATCCATGACGACCGCGCCGAACCGCATGGGACGGGCGAGATTCGCGATCACGGTCCACGTGCCCTCGTCGAAACGGACGATCGACCGGCCCGAGATGCCGTGGAGCTTGCCGCTCGGCGAGACGAAGAGGTCCCGGATCGGTTTGTCGAGCGTCGGCAAGATGTCGAATTTCCCGCCGTTGTAATGCAGCACCGGCGTGGTCTCGACCCAGAGGTCGTCGCCCTTTCCCCGGAGCATCTTGGGGAAGTAGGCGAACTCCTTCACCAGGGCGCCGAGTTCGACGATGCGCGATGTGCCGGGCTTTTCCCAGACCTCCGCGGCTGGGCTCTTCGCCCGATCGCAGAGGTTTCCGATCGTCACGAGCGTGCCGGATTCGGTCGCGGCCACGGCGCTGGGCGGGAGCGCGATCCCCTTGTCGTTGTCGTCGCCCCAGACGTTCTTCACCTCGCCCTTCTTGCAGCCGCCCTTCTCGGCCTCGATGGGCTTCAGCACGAGCGTCGGCCCCCGGACGGTGTCGAACCGATGGCCATCATTCACGTCGTACCCCACCACGAGCGTCGTCTTGCCGAGCCGGGCCGTGCCATGGATCCACCCGAGGGAGCCTCCCGGGCCGAACGTGCGCGACACGCCCTTGCCCGTGAGCGGGAAGTACGTGGGCATCGGCGCGCGGCCCATGTTCATGGAAAGCACGTCGACGCTGTCCGGCCAGGAGCCGTGGACGGAGGAGACCCGGGTGGGGCCGAGGGACAGGTTGGTCTCGGGGACGCTGCCGATCCACTCGACGCGCTCCTCGACGATCCGGCCGACGCGCAGGCCCTCGGCCACGAGGAGCGCGCCCTCGATGCCGAAGAGCTCCACGGAGAGCCCCTTCGTCCCCTCGAAGGGCTCGGGCGCGAGCGTGGGGATCGTCTTCTTCGGCGGCTCGCGCTCGGCCGACGCGGCGCTCGCGCTCGGGGCGGGGGGCGCGGCGCTCGGCGCGACGGTCGCCTCTTTTTCGGGCGTCGGGGTCGACTTGGAGCAGGAGATGGCGAGGGCGCAAAGGGCGGCGAGCGAAAGGTTTTTCATACGAATCGATCGGAAAGAGGGGCGAACGATCCTGGTTCGTCGGAGCTTCAGGGGTCCTGGCAGAACTTGTTGATGGCGTCGACGAGCGGGTCCTCTTGCTTGACCGCCTTGTCGAGGTCGGCTTGCGCGGCGTGGATCGCGGCGACGTCCTTCGCGTCCGCCGCCTTTGCCATGGCGCGCGCGGCCTTCACGACGGCGAGGGCCATCCCGCGATAGTCAGCGCCGAACTGGACGAGCTCGGGCACCGTGAGGCGGACGCCCGCCGCCTTTTGCGCCACGTGGTCCATCACGTCGGCCATCCTGCGAAGCTCGCGTGCGCCCGTCGGATCGGCGTCGGGGTCCGGGCCCGGCACCTTGTTGAGGTCCTCGATGCCCGTGTTGATGACCTCGATGAGCGCATTGCACTCGTCGACCTTCACGCGGCTCTTTGCGCGCAGCGCCACGCGGTCGGCAGGCTTCGCCGCGAGGAGCTTGCAGCCGAGCTCGTTCTCGCCGTCGCATGCCTTCCGGAGCAGCTCGGTCGACGCGGCCTCGTCGCGTGGCCCGCCGCGGCCCTCGGCGCGAAACATGCCGAGTTCGAGGCACGCGTCCTCCTGCCGCCCCTCACACGCGCGGTGGTAGAGGTCGGCGGCGCGTACGTCGTCCCGCGCCGTGCCCTTCCCCTCGGCGTAGGCGATCGCCGCCTGCCCGCAGCCGATCACCGCGCCCGCCTCGCAGCTCTCCAGGAAAAGCGCGAGCGCGCGCGCCGGATCCGGTGCGGCCGTCGTTCCCTTGCCGAGGAGCTTGCCGAGCACCGCGCAGGCGTCGGGCAGGTGCGCGTCACACGCCGTGGAGACGAGCGCGAAGCCACCCCGCTTGTCCTGGGCCACGCTGTCGCCCCGCACCATGACGAGCCCGAGCGCCGTGCAGGACGTCACGTCGCCCGCGGCGCACGCGCGCCGGAAGAGCGCGGCGGCTTTTTGTTTGTCCTTGGGCACGCCCGCGCCCTTTTCGTACGCCGCGCCGAGGTGGACGCAGGCCGAGGGCTCGGCCTCGCAGCCGCGCCGCGCGGCCGAGGCCCCTTCGACGGGATCCTTCGCGCCGCCCACGCCCTCGCCGAGGAGGGAGCCGAGGGTGGCGCAGCCGTAGGGGCTGCCCTCCTCGCAGCTCTGCGCGGCGAGGGCGCGCGCGCGTGGCCCGTCGCGAGGGACGCCGAGGCCGTAGGCATAGGCCCCGCTCAGCCATTCGCACCCGTCGGCGAGCCCCGCCATGCAGGCGCGCTGGAAGATCGCCGCGGCGCGCACCTGGTCCCGTCGCACGCCGCGCCCGAGGGCGAGCGCCTTGCCGAGCGCGAGACAGGCGCGCGGATCCTCGGCGGCGCAGCCCTTTTCGCTCACCTTGGCGGCCTTGACGAAGAGCGCCTGCGCGCGCTCGGGATCCGGCGTGACGGCGAGGCCGAAGAGGAGCGCGATGCCGAGCACGTCGCAGCTCGTGCCGTCGCCCGCGTCGCAGGCGTTCGCGAGCAGCGGGGCGCCGCGTTGATCGTCGAGGTCGGCGCCGACGCCGTGGAGGAACATCCGCCCGAGGTCGCCGCATCCAGCGGGATCTCCGCTGTCGCATGCGCGGCGCGCGAGGGTGACGGCCTGCGTCGGGTCGGCGGCGAGCGCCCCGGGAAAACCGTGCAGCATGAGCCGCGAGAGCTTCTGACAGCCGCGCGCATGGCCGCCCTTGCACGCCTTGCCGAGCGCCTCCGCCGCGGCGAGCGCCCGCGAGGGCCCGCGGTCGCGATCCCGAAACACGAGGTCGCCCAAACGCTCGCAGCAGGCCACGTTTCCGCCGTCACACGCTGTCCGGCAAGCGCTCTCCGTGGTGCTTTCGCAGGCGCCCGCGGGGGTGCTTGTGGCCACCTTGGGCGCCGGCTCCTGCGGTGCGGCTCCTCCACACGCGGCTGGCGCGACGAGCGCGAGGCCAAGGAGCAGGCGCGGAGCGGCCGAGCGATTCATGCGTGTCATCGGACCGTCGAGCGCGCCAGGCTGTCAAGCAAGATGCACGGGAGGTCCAGGGCGGTGCCCTGGTTCGGGTCCAGGGGCGAAGAGCCCCTGGTCGGGACCGGGGTGAAACCCCGGCGAGACGCGGTGAACCCCCCTCTACGCGTCACGCCGGGGTTTTCACGCCGGGGTTTTCACGCCGGGTCCGACGAGGCGGCGTCCGCGCGCAGCGTCGGAGGTGTCCCCGCCGGATACACGAGCTTCACCCGTCGCTCCCACAGCCGGGCTTCTTCGAGGGCGATTTCTTCGATTTGGCGGATCAAATCCTCGGCAATTCCGAGCTTCGATCCCATCTTGCGCACCGTGGCCCTCTCCCGGTCGTTGTATTCTCCATCGGCGCTGCAGGCTCGAACCGCGTCGTAAATGAGGACGCGCCGGGAAGCATCCGCCTGAGGGCTCATGGCGAGCAGCTTCTCGATATCCTCGTCGGCCTTGTAGGTCTTGAGCTCCTCCAGCAACGAGTCCAGCGCGCCCACGGCAGACCCATGGCCGAGCACCCACTCTCTTTCTGCGGGCGTCAGGTTGCCGTCTCCGTTGGCACAAGTGAGGATCGCCTTCAGGTAGCCCTCGAACGCTTCGAGCGTCGGCAATCGGTCCACGTTGCACTTCTGCTTGAGCGACCACAAAAAGCCCAGCTCTCGATTCGTCGTCATATTCACCTCGGTGGTATCGTCGTTGGATGCGATGACTCTGTGCCGCTGTTCGGGGCGATGCCCATCTCGTCACGAGACACGGCGCCCTCCGGAGCCAGCGTTCCTGCCGCTCCGGGCCACCCTTCCGGGCCGTCGCACGCGCGCCGTCCAATTGCGCGTGGCCTCCGCGGTGCGCCGTGCGCTCCCACGCGCGCCGTGTACTTCCATGGGAATATAAAATCGCTCGATCGGACCGTCGTAACGTTACGTCGCCTTCGACGCTTGGCAGGACAGCAGCAGGCTGCGTACTTAGCTCCCAGCGCGCGGAAAATCCAGATTTATATCGGCCTTCTTAGGAAGGCACGACCATCACCTTGGCCATGGGCGCCTGTGGGTCGCCCATCACGAAAATACGCTTCGGCGTCGTCACGCGTCGGAACGCTCCTCGCCCCCCGGGAGCGGCTTCGGCGGCGGCGTCGCCTCCTCGATCCGCTGACGAACGAACGTGGTGTACGCCATCCCCAGCGGCAACTCGAACTCCACATGCAGCCTGCGCCGCGTCGTGACGACGGCGCTTCCATCCCGCCCATCCCTGCCGACGTGCTCGACATCGCGGTAATGCAGGCCCACGCCGCGTTTTTGCCAGGCCGGCAGATCGTTGAACTGGATCCCGTGCTGGAACAATAGCTCGTTCCGATCCGCCACCGACTGCCCTTCGAGCTGCCGCGTGGCCGCGCGATCCGTGAGCCCCTGGGATCGGAGGAGCCAGTAACAATGCCCGCCGAGCGCATTCCGGTGGGCGTCCTCGTGCCGCCAGCGGAGATAATCGATCACGTCCTTCTCGGTGGGGAGCTGCGAGATCCGGGCGTCGAAGGCCGCGTGATCGTCGAGGAGACGCGCAAACTTGGCGCTCGCCTCCCCGGCCAGGATCGACTCGTACTTGCGCAGCTTGCGGCCGAACACGTCTGCTCGATGAACTGCGCTCCGCGCAGCTCATCGAACAGGCCCGGTCAAGACCAGCAGCGACGTTGCCCACCAAGACAGCCGCGCTACGGCTTCTGCTGGCCCCCCGCCTTCTTCGTCGGCCTGTTTGAAAAACTGCGCGGAGCGCAGTTTTTCAACCCTGGGTCCAGCGCCTCGCTGGTCCGGGGTCGAGGGGGCGGACAGCCCCCCGCGGGGTCCGGGGCAGCGCCCCGGCGCGACGGCTACTTGCCGCCGCCGAAGCTTGGACCGCCGATGAAGACGCCGCCGCCTCCGCTGCTTCCGCCGCAGTCGCTGAAGACGATGAGCAGGACGAACAGGACGATGACGCCGATGATGAGCATCGTGCCGCATCCGCTGGTTGTGCAGCCGCTGCCGCCTTCGCCGGAGGCGAGCAGGGAGCCTGCGGGGGGCTTGATGCCGAAGGCTGCGCCGATGTCGCCGGACGAGAGGCGCTCGCAGAACGAGTAGGTCACCTCTTTCGGTGTCTGCTCGACGCTGACCTTGCCGCCGGGGCCTTCGTATTCTGTTGCCTGGACGGCTTCGCCGATCTCGACCTTCCAGTAGAACTCGCCGACCACGTATTCGGTCTCGGCGCGGACGCTCTGCTTCCAGTTGTAGTGCTGGCTGCGGAACATCGCGGCGCCGCCGGAGACGCTGACTTCGCCGGGTGGGATGGGCGTGACGAGCCACCACGCGCCGTCCTCCTCCATCAGCCACAGGTAGCCGACACGCGGGCCTGCATAGAGCAGGTACTCGCGCCATCGGTAGCGCTCGCCTTCCACCGTGCAGCCGCGGATCGTGAAGCCGATGCAGATGACGCGGTTGCCGCGCAGGTTGCCTTCGGCGCCGAGCGGGATGAAGGGCTCGATCGGCGGCTTCGGCGCGGGGCCGAGCGCGCGCAACGCGCCCTGGTTGAGATCGCTCGCCATGCCGCAGTACCGGCAGACGATACGCTCGGTTTGTCCCGGGGTGACGATCGGCAGGTTGCCGCCGCAGTTCGGACACGCGACGCTCGTGACTTCGGCCTTTGCGGCTTCGACCGGCGCGCCCGAGTCGAGCACCATCACCGCGGGATCGATCTGCCGCCCGAGGTAGAGCTTCGGCGGGATGCGGCCGTCGCCGTAGTCGATCGTCCCGAAGGCGCCGTTGGGCGCGGCGATGTCCGCGTAGCCTGTGGGCACGCCGGGCGATGCGACGGCGGGCATCTCGCCTTCGCCTGAGATCACGCGGCGCTGCCCGACCTCGGCGACGGTCCAGACGCCGTAGGTGCCGAGGCTGATTTGCTGGCCTGCGCGGAGCGCGTGGATCGGCGGGAGCTCCGGCGGGAGCGGCACCTCGCTCGTCGAGTACCAGCGCCCTTGCGCGCTCGCGACCCAGCACCACTTCCCGCTCAT
Source organism: Polyangium fumosum (assembly GCF_005144585.1). Taxonomy (GTDB): domain Bacteria; phylum Myxococcota_A; class Polyangia; order Polyangiales; family Polyangiaceae; genus Polyangium; species Polyangium fumosum. Next base: position 7,469 of record NZ_SSMQ01000026.1, read on the forward strand.
CGGGAACGTGATGAAAAACTCCTGCCATGGCGCGCCGGGCGCGCTCGCGCGATCGAGCTGCACGCGGCCGTCGACCGCGAACGGCTCGCCGCCGCTCCAGCGGCCTGTCCCGCCGAGCTGCAGGGGCGACGGGATGTCGACGAGGTCTGCCATCCGGCCGACGGCGACGAGGTTCCGGTCCGTGCGTGCAACGACGAAATTGCAATGCTTGCAGACCTGCGCAGCGGCGCCGGCGAAGCGGAACGTGATGGGCGCCCCGCACGACGGACACGCCGCCTGGCGGTCGAACGGGCTAGTCACGCCTCGGATGGTAGCCCATTTTCGTCGCGGGCGTGCTCTCTCGTCGGACGGCTTCCGACGTGGGCGTCTCGGATCGGGCTCACCGGCCGCGCCGACCCGGTGCTAGGAAGGCGCGGCATGCCGCAGCCGCAGTTGCCGCGCCGCTGGGTCCACCCTGCGCTCCTCGCCATGGTGGCCGTGATCGCGACCTCCGGGCTCGTCTACGAGCTCGTGACGGGCACGCTGGCGAGCTACGTGCTGGGCGACTCGGTCACCCAGTTCAGCCTGGTGATCGGCCTGTACTTGTTCGCGATGGGCATTGGCTCGTACCTGTCGAAGTTCCTCGAGGATCGCCTGCTCGAGCGCTTCGTCGAGATCGAGCTTTGCCTCGCCCTCGCGGGGGGCCTCTCGGCGCCGCTGCTCTTCAAGGTCTACACGGCGGCCGCGGCGTTTCGCTTCGCGCTCTACGGCGTCGTGGTGCTCGTCGGCACGCTCGTGGGCCTGGAGATCCCGCTGCTCATCCGGCTGCTCCAGTTCTCGGTCGACCTGAAGGAGCTCGTCGCGCGCGTCCTCACGCTCGACTACGTGGGCGCGTTGATCGCGAGCCTGCTCTTCCCGTCGCTGCTGCTGCCGAAGCTCGGCGTGCACCAGACGAGCCTCTTCTTCGGCCTCCTGAACGCGGCCGTGGCGATGCTCGCGACGTTCCTCTTCCCGCTCGATCGCGCCGTCACGATCCGCTTGCGCGCGCAGTGCTTGCTCATCTTCGGCGTGCTCGCCGCGGTGTTCGGGTTCGTCACGCGGTTCGTCGACCGCGCCGAGACCGTCTATTTCGGCGCGCCGATCCTCTACACGGCGCAGTCACCCTACCAGCGCGTGGTGATCACGCGCTCGCCGCGCACGACGCGCCTCTTCCTCAACGGCAACCTCCAGTTCTCCTCGGACGACGAGCAGCGCTACCACGAGGTCCTCGTCCACCCCGCCGTCGCCGCGCTCGGCCGTGATCCGCGCAGCGTGCTCGTGCTCGGCGGCGGGGATGGGCTCGCGGCGCGCGAGCTGCTTCGTTACCCCTCGATCGAGCGCATCGTGCTCATCGACCTCGACGCCGCGGTCACGGACGCGTTCCGCACGCTGCCCGTCGCGCTGGAGCTGAACGGCGGAGCCTTGAACGATCCACGCGTCACCGTGCGCAACGAGGACGCGTACAAGTTCCTCGAGGACTCACGCGATTCGTTCGACCTCGCGATCGTCGACTTCCCCGATCCCTCGAACTACGCCGTCGGCAAGCTCTACACCGACGCGTTCTACCACCTCCTGCGCGAGCGCCTCTCCTTTCGCGGCGTCGCCGTCGTGCAGGCGACCTCGCCGCAGTACGCGCGTGAGTCGTTCTGGACCATCGTGCAGACGCTCGAAAGCGCGGGCTGGAAGACGGCGCCGCTCCACGTGTACGTGCCGAGCTTCGGCGACTGGGGCTTCGTGTTGGCGGGCGGCGAAGAACTCGCGGCGCCGGGCGCGCTCCGCATCGAACCCACGAAGCTCCGGTGGCTCGAGTCCTCGGGGCTGCCCGAGCTCTTCCGCTTCCCGCGCGACATCGGCCGTGTCGAGGCCCCCGTGAACCGGCTGAACGATCAGAAGCTCGTGGCGACCTACGCGCGCGAGTGGGGCGTCTTCACGCGCTGATGGACCGGCGGGCCTTCCTCACAACGGTCGCGGCGGGCTGGATGGTCGACACCATCCTCCCCGGAAAGGCGCCGATCGCAGGTCGCATCATCGGCGCCTCGCACGGCGTGGGTCACCTCGTGCGCGACGGCGGTGCGCCCACGCCGAGCGGGCCGCCGGATCGTGCGGATGTCGTCATCGTCGGCGCGGGCATCGCCGGCCTCTCCGCGGCGTGGAGGCTCGCGCCCGCGGGGCTCGACGTGCGTGTGCTCGAGCTCGAGCAGTTCCTCGGCGGCACGAGCACGTGGGGCGACGACGGCGCCGCGCCGCATCCGTGGGGCGCGCACTACCTCGCGGCGCCGAACCCCGAGGCGCGCGCTGCGCTGCGCCTGCTCGAACAGATGGGCGTGGTGAAGGGATGGGATGCGGCGGGTCGCCCGCGCTTCGATCCACGCGTGCTCTGCCACGCGCCGCAAGAGCGCATCTTCTACCGCGGCGCGTGGCATCCGGGGCTCGTGCCGCAGGACGAGCTCGACGCGCACGATCGTGCCGAGATGGAGCGCTTCTCCCGCTTCGAGGATGAGCTCACCGAGCGCGTCGGCGCCGACGGCAAGCCCGTCTTCCAGATCCCGCTCGCGTTCTCGTCGCGGGATCCGGACACGCTCGCGCTCGATCGGATCAGCATGCGCGCGTGGCTCGATCGCGAGGGCTACACCTCGCCGTTCTTGCGCTGGTACGTGCGCTACGCGTGCCTCGACGACTTCGGCGCCGAGCCCGAGGAGGTCTCGGCCTGGGCCGCGCTGCACTACTTCGCGGGGCGCAAGCTGAAGACACCCGAGCTCGACGGCAGCCACTTCCTCGTGTGGCCCGAGGGCAATGGAAAGCTCGTCCAAGCGCTCTCCGAACGTGCACGCGCGACGGTCACGCACGGCGCGCTCGTGACGGGCCTCGTCGCGATCGAAGGCGGTCGTGTCGAAGTGCGCTGGCTCGACGTGCGGGATCGCGCTCCGCGGCGCACGCACGCGCGGGCTGTCGTCGTCGCGGCGCCCGCGTTCGTCACCCGTCGACTCTTCCCTTCGGCTGCGGCGCGCTTGCCCACGCGCACGAGCTCACCATGGATCGTCGCGAACATGCACGTCGAGCGCCCGATCGATCCCGACATGGCGTGGGACTCCGTCCTCTACGATGCGGCGGGCCTCGGCTACGTCGACGCGCGCCATCAGCTCACGGAGCTCTCCGCGCGCACGGTGCTCACGTACTACCGCGCGTACGGCGGGCCCGACGTCGTGGGCGCTCGAAAAGGCCTCGTCGTCGCGCCGTGGGAGCAGATCGCGAACGACGTGCTGCGTGATCTCGCACCTGCGCATCCGGAGCTGCGTGAGCAGATCACACGCATGGACGTGTGCGTGTGGGGTCACGCGATGCCACGTCCGCGCCCTGGATTTCTCGGCGAACAGCCCTTCGAACCGCTCGTCTTGCTCGACGAGCGCGTGGCCTGGGCGCACGCGGATCAGCCTGGCATGGCGCTCTTCGAAGAGTCGCAGGCGTCCGGTGTTCGAGCGGCCGAGGCGCTCGCGCCTGCGCTCGGGATCGCGCTCGGCTCGACCTGGTTGTGAAATCCAGGAAAATCGTAGCCACAAGCACATAACCGACACCTGTTCCCCGCAAATTCGGGGTTCTGGTGGGCTTGCTGGCCTTCCGGGGGGGGCGTGGGGGTGGGTCTGCGCGGGAAAGGTGACGGGATCTGCTCACCGACCTTGCACGGCCCCCCCCCTACGCGTCTACTGTTCGGCCATGCGAACCCGGTTCGCCGGGATGACCGATGTCGGCCTGATGCGGGAGCACAACGAGGACAACCTCCTCGTGATGCCCGAGTACCATGTCGTCGCCGTTGCCGACGGAATGGGCGGGCATCGCTCTGGCGATGTAGCAAGCCGGCTGGCTGTCTCCACCCTCTCAGACTTCTTCTCGGTCACCGTCGGTCGCGACGGTACATGGCCATTTCCTGCCGATCCGAACCTGACGGAGGAGGAGAACTACGTCGTCACGGGCCTGCGACTGGCCAACCGTCGCATCTTCGACCGTTCGCTCAAGACCATGGCGGACTTCGGGATGGGCACGACGATCGTGACGGCGATGTTCGACAAGAACGCGACGCGCGTGACCGTGGGTCACGTCGGCGACAGCCGTTGTTACCGCATCCGAGGCGAGAAGATCACACAGCTCACCCGTGATCATTCGCTCGTCAGCGACGCCCTGCACATGGCGCCGTGGATGACCGAGGAGGAGATCAAGCGGCTGCCGCCGAACGTGATCACCCGCGCGCTCGGCATCCGCGAGGACGTGCTCGTCGATCTGCTCACCGAGGAGACAGCCGCAGGGGACATCTACCTGCTCTGCTCCGACGGGCTCTCGGGCCTCGTGAAGGACCCGGAGATCTGCGACATCGTCACGAAGGCCCCGTCGCTCGACGAGGCGTGCCGCGTGCTCATCGAGCGCGCGAACTTCCACGGCGGACTCGACAACATCACGGTCGTGCTCGCGCGCGTGGAGCCCGAGCAGCAGGGCTGATCGACCCTCACCTCAGTCCCGCCCCTCTCCTCAGTCCCGCCCTCTCCCGAACCCCTCTCCCGCAAGCGGGAGAGGGGCTTTGCATTTCAGCGGTGCTGGCAGCGGTCGCAGCGCGAGACGCTCGTGTCCTAGAGCAAGAACTGATCGCCGATCTTCATCACTTCGAGGCTCACGCCTTCGAGCGCGGCGCACTCGCGCTCCACCTCGGCCTGGAACACCGGCTTGATGTGGTAGAGCAGCGTCGGCAAATCCTGCGGGCGGCGTAGCTTCTTCAGATCGGCGCGCAGCGTCTGCGGCGTGTGATGACCACTCACCGTGGCGAGCCGCTGCTCCCGGTTCGGAAAGCTCACCTCCATCAAGAGCGCGCGCAGGTTCGGCTGCTCGTCGAGCACCTGCCACAGCCGATCCGTGGGGCCCGTGTCACCGCTGTACGCGATGGCGCCGCCCGGCGTCTCGATCACGAACGCGGCCGACTCGATCGTGTGACTCACCATGATCGCGCGGACATTGCAGCCCGCGAGCGGCGCCGGGGTCTCCGGCGAGAGCTCGAGGTAGCGGATCGTCGGGTTGTCCGGCGTCGGGATCGTCGCGAAGTCGGGCCAGAGCTCGTTGTTGAAGAAGTGCTGCCGCAGGATGCGGATCGTCTCGCGCGTGCCCGCGACGATGAGCGGAGGCGCGCCCATCTGACAGCGGTTGTCCGCGAGCGTCGCGAGGTCGCGGATGTGATCGAGGTGCGCGTGACTGACGAGGCACCCTTCGAGCTTGAGCTGCCCCTCGACTTCGAGGCCACTCGTGAGGGATCCCGCGTCGATCGCCAGACGCTCGTCGAGGATGAAGGCGCTCGTGCGGTGCTTCGGAGTCTCGCCGCCGTGGCAACCGATGACGCGGAGATCCACGTCGCTCAGCCTTCCCCGCCGAACTTCTGCGGCATCTCGAGGAACTCGACGAAGTCCTGGAGCCTGCCGACGTCGGCGACGACGATGCCCCCCGGGACCTCACTGGCGAGGCGCAACCTGCGCAGCCGCAGCATCACATCGGAGGCCGCGACCGCGTCCACGCCGACGTCACGCGCGAGATCCTCCGCCCGCGTGCGGATCAGGATCCCTTCGGCCGTCTTCTCGCCGAAGGCCTCCGCGTTCCGCGCCAGCGCGAGCATGATCCGGGCCTTCGGATCGCGGTGCATCAGCACCTCGATCAACGCGTCGGCCGAGTCGAGCCGCTTCGCGAGCTTCTTGATCAGCCGCATCGCGATCTCGGCGTTGACCGCGACCATCTTCTCGAGCGTCCTCGCCTCGACCAGCAGACACCGCGTCGTCTCGACGACCGTCGCCGTCGCGCTGCGCGGCTTGCCGTTCAGGATCGCCAGCTCGCCGAGGAACTCGCCTGGGCCGAGCATCGCGATCACGCGCTCCTCGCCCGCGATCATCTTCGTGATGCGGACGGAGCCGGTCTGGATCACGTACATCACATCGCCGGGATCGCCCTCGCGGCACAGTATGTCCCCGGCCGAGAACTCGCGGCCAAACCGGGCGAAGAGCGGGTCCGACATCGTGGGGGGGAGTTTACCGCCATACGGCAGGCCGGGTCAAAAACCGGAGGCCTGGACGCCGCGGTCTTCGAAAAACGAAAGCCCCGGACGCAGCAGGCGCCCGAGGCTCTCGTGTTGGCTTGTGGGCTCGCGGGGCGATCAGCCCATGTCGAAGTCGCCCATGCCGCCCATGCCGCCCATGCCGCCCATGCCGCCCATGCCACCCATGCCGCCCATGCCGCCCATGCCGCCGCCGCCAGCCGCAGCAGCCGCTTCCTTCTTGGGCTTCTCGGCGACGAGCGCCTCGGTGGTGAGCATCAGGGCCGCCACGCTCGACGCGTTCGCGAGCGCGTGGTGCACGACCTTGGCCGGGTCGATGACGCCGGCGGCGAAGAGGTCCTCGTAGGTGTCGGTCGCGGCGTTGTAGCCGAACGAGCCTTGCCCCGTGCGGACCTTCTCGACGACGACGCTGCCGTCGATGCCGGCGTTCGTGGCGATCTGCCGGATCGGCGCCTCGGCGGACTTGCGCACGATGCGCACGCCGACGTCGCGCTCGTCCTTGAACTTCAGGGTGTCGAGCACGGCCGAGGCGCGGAGCAGCGCGACGCCGCCGCCGACGACGATGCCCTCTTCGACGGCCGCGCGCGTCGCGTGCAGCGCGTCCTCGACGCGGGCCTTCTTCTCCTTCATCTCGACCTCGGTCGCCGCGCCGACGCGCACGACGGCCACGCCGCCGGCGAGCTTCGCGAGGCGCTCCTGGAGCTTCTCGCGATCGTAGTCGCTCGACGTGTCGCCGATCTGCTTGCGGATCGACTCGACGCGGGCCTTGATCGCGACCTTGTCGCCGGCGCCGTCGACGATGACGGTGTTGTCCTTGTCGATCTCGACGCGGCGGGCCGTGCCGAGGTCACGCAGCGTGGCGGTGTCGAGCTTCTGGCCGAGGTCCTCCATGAAGGCCGTCGCGCCCGTCAGGGTCGCGATGTCCTTCAGCATCTCCTTGCGGCGATCGCCGAAGCCGGGGGCCTTCACGGCGGCGACCTTGAGCGTGCCGCGCAGCTTGTTCACGACGAGCGTCGCGAGCGCCTCGCCCTCGATGTCCTCGGCGATGATGAGGACCTCGCGGCCGTTCTTCACGACCTGCTCGAGCACCGGGAGGAGATCGGCCATCGCCGAGATCTTCTTCTCGTTCACGAGGATGAGCGGGTTGTTGAGGACCGTCTTCATCTTCTCGGGATCGGTCACGAAGTACGGCGAGAGGTAGCCGCGGTCGAACTGCATGCCCTCGACCGTGTCGAGCTCGGTCGACATGCGCTTGTTCTCTTCGACCGTGATCACGCCCTCCTTGCCGACCTTCTCCATCGCCTCGGCGAGGATGTTGCCGATCTCCTTGTCGCCGTTGGCGCTGATGGTGGCGACCTGGGCGATCTGGCCCTTGTCCTTGGTCGGGACGGCTTGCTTCTTCAGCTCGCCGAGGATGGCGCTGACGGCGGCGTCGATGCCGCGCTTCAGGTCCATCGGGTTGTGGCCGGCTTCGACGAGGCGGAGGCCCTCGTTGTAGATGGCCTGGGCGAGGACGGTCGCGGTGGTCGTGCCGTCGCCGGCCTTGTCGCTCGTCTTCGAGGCGACCTCGCGGACCATCTGCGCGCCCATGTTCTCGAGCTTCGAGTGCAGCTCGACTTCCTTGGCCACGGTGACGCCGTCCTTCGTGACGACCGGCGAACCCCAGCTCTTCTCGATGACGACATTCCGGCCCTTGGGCCCGAGGGTCACCTTCACGGCCTCGGCGAGCGTGTTGACGCCCCGGAGGATCGCGGCGCGCGCGCTACGGCTGTAAATGATCTGCTTGGCGGACATGGATCTTCTTCCCTTTGGAGTTGATGAGGAGAGGGCGGGCGTTCAGCTCGCGGCGCCTTCGCCGCCGGTGATCGCGAGCAGGTCGTCCTCGCGCAGGAGCACGTAGTCCTCGCCGTCGATCTTCACCTCGTTGCCGGCGTACTTGCCGAAGAGGACGACGTCGCCGACCTTGATGTCGAGCGGCCGGAGCTTGCCGTCGCGGAGCAGCTTGCCGTTGCCCACGGCCACCACGCGCCCCTCGATGGGCTTCTCCTTGGCCGAATCCGGGATGATGATCCCACCCTTCGTCTGGGTCTCGCTCTCGAGACGCTTGACCACGATGCGGTCGTGCAGCGGCCTGATCTTCATGATGGCTTCCTCTATCGTCTGTTGCGGGCCCCGGCGGGCCGACTCCCCCCGGCCGTGGCTCTTGGCCACGGAGGGTGTCGAGCACCAACGCCGCTGGCACTCGGCTATGCCGGTGGCTAAAACCGGCCCGGAAAATAGATCCCCCCTTTCCACCGTCAAGCCCACCCTGGACCGGCCGGTCGTTTTTCCGGAGGGCGGCGTACGTCCCGGAAGCACCCCGAACGACCTGGTTCGGGTGCACGGAGGACGGCGGGAGGACGAGCCCGGCCAAGACGGACGGAATTTCCAAGCGATCTCAAGCTGTTCCGAACAAACGACAAGAAGCGCTTGACAGGACCGACGGTTCGGCTAAGTTGCGCGGCCCGTGGACGACGGAGCGATTGCTCCGGTGTTCCGCCGGTCCCTTGGTCCGCAGGGCCTGGGGAGAGCCGATCCTTTGGGGGATCGTCTAATGGCAGGACGACGGTTTCTGGCACCGTCTATCAAGGTTCGAATCCTTGTCCCCCAGCCCGAAGTCGGCTAAGAAGTGTCGCCGACGGATTTGAAAACTGGTCCCATCGTCTAGCGGTTAGGACGCCGGCCTCTCACGTCGGTAACGCGGGTTCAATTCCCGCTGGGATCGCCAGGTAAAACAGAAACAGCGAACAACGGCACCTTCGGGTGCCGTTTTCGTTTTGTGCCTTTGTTTCCGGACCTCGCTTCGGCCCGGCCGGCGCAAAAGACGCGAGGTTGCGCACGCGGTCCTCTTTTGAGAGAGAGGACGCATGAAGGCGCTCCAGTGCACAGAAAACGGCGTCGTCCTCGCCGACGTCCCCGATCCCGCGCCCGCGCCGGGCGAGGCCATCGTCAAGGTCCTGTCGGCCGGAATCTGCAATACCGACCAGGAGCTCGCCCGCGGCTACATGGGCTTTCGCGGCGTGCTCGGCCACGAGGTCCTCGGCCTGCACGCGGGCAAGCGTGTCGTCATGGAGATCAATTGCGCCTGCGGGAGCTGCGCGACCTGCCGCGCGGGCGGGCGTAACCATTGCCCCACGCGCACCGTGCTCGGGATCCTCGGCCGTGACGGCGGAATCGCCGAATTCGTACGGATCCCCGAGGAGAACCTGCATGTCTTGCCGGACGTGATCCCCGACGAGAGCGCAGCCTTCATCGAGCCGCTCGCCGCCGCGCTGCATGCCTTCGACGAGGCCGCGCCCCGGCCGGGGGATCGCGTTTGCCTGCTCGGCGACGGCAAGCTCGGCCTGCTCACGGGGCTCGCCCTCGCAGCGCGGCGCGGGGATCTCGGCCGCGCCGTCGCCGTCGGCCGGCACCAGGACAAACTCGCGATCCTCGAAGCCGCCGGGCTCGACGTCGCGCTCGAATCCGATTTTTCCGAGGCGGGGTTCGACCTCGTCGTCGAGGCGACCGGCCAGCCTGCGGGGCTCGCCCGCGCGCTCGCCATCGTGAAGCCGCGCGGCACGATCATCCTCAAGAGCACATATGCAGGCGTTGCGAACATCGACCTCGCGCCCGCCGTCATCAACGAGAACAAGATCATCGGCTCGCGTTGCGGCGATTTTCAGCGCGCCATCGACGTGCTCGCCCGCGGCAGCGTCGACCCGCGCCCGCTCCTTTCGGCGCGGTATCCGCTCGCGGACGCCGCGCGCGCGTTCGCACGCGCCGCCGAGCCGGGCGTCTTGAAGGTGCTCGTCTTGCCGTCTTGAATCAGGCCGACACGAGCACGACGCGCGTCACCTCCGGCGGCGCGCCGACCCGCGCCGGCGGTCCCGCCGTCCCGAACCCGCGGTTCACCCACAGCCGCGATCCATTCCGCTCGTAAAGCCCCGCGACGTACCCGTACGGGAGCACGAGCTTGCCCGGCTGCAATGCGCCGAGGTTCACCTGCCCGCCGTGCGTGTGCCCCGAGAGCTGCAAGGCCACCTGGCCCGCGGCCTCCGGAAAAAACACGGGGTTGTGGCAAAGCAAGACACGCGGCAGGTCCTTCGGGACCCGCGCGAGCGCAGCGTCGAGGTTCGGCCCATTCCCCGGCGCGAGCCGCCGCGCCCACACGTCCTCCACGCCGAGCAGCGAAAACCCATCTTTCTCGTCGCCGATCACGAAGCCGTCATTGCGCAGGACCCGCGCCCCGGCCGCCTGCAAGGCCGCCACGACCTCGTCGATCCCCGCATACCAATCGTGATTGCCCGGAATGGCCACGACGCCGTCTCGCGCGAGCGGCGCGATGTTCCGCACAAAGCGCCCGAGCATCTCCGCATATCTCGCGTCGTTGTCGAGGAGGTCGCCGGTGAGCACGATCCGATCGGGCCGCGCCTTGCGCACGAGCTCCTCGGCCGCGCGCATCTCGGCGTCGCCGACGAACGTGCCGAAATGAATGTCCGAGAGCTGGACCAGCGTATACCCGTCGAGGCGCTTCGAAAGCCCCGGGATCCGGACGGGCACCTCCTCGATCACGTAATCGTGCCGGCCGAAGACCGCGCCATAAAACGAGCTGCCCGAGCCCACGAGCAGCGCCGAGCCCGTCACCGCCTGCGTGAGGAAGTCACGGCGCGTGGGCAAGGCGGGCGCCGCCTCGGCGTTCGCGGGCGCCGGGGCCGGCGCCTCCGCGGGCGCAGGCGCGGGCGCGGCAGACTCGGTCGCGAGGGCGAGCACGGGCTCGGGCGCAGGCGCAGGCTTCACGCGGGACGCGATCCACGTGAAAGGCAGGGCCCCGAGCTTCGCGAGATCCACGAGCAAGAGCAGGCCCGTGCTGATGAGGAGCGCGAGCAGGAGCGTGAACGCGACCTCGCCGAGCGGGCGCAGGCCGACGGCGCGCGCGAGGATCATCGCCACCACGGACCCGAGCACCACGAAGAGGCCTGCGCGCTCGGCCCGCACGGAGAGCCCGAACGCCTGCTTCAAGCGGCGGCCCACGTAAAAACTCGCGGCGAAAAGAACGAGCGAGATGACGACGAAAAAGATCACGATCCGCGGAATTCCCATGGGATGCCGTGCCCTCGGTCGCGAAGCGTAGCGCACGCCCGGCGCCCGCGGGAGGGGGCCGCCCGAAGAGTTCGGGCTCGGTGCTCAGCGCGCCGAGCGCACGCAACGAAAGCCGCCGCCCGCGAAACGATAATGCGGCTCGAACCGGGTGCGCGAATACGTCTTCAGCGATTGCGCGCCGAAGAGCCAGGAGCCGCCGCGCATGACGTAGAGCGGGTGCGGCGGCCGCGCCGTGTTTTTCGGGTTGCGCGAGGGGCCGTCCGTGTAAAAGGCCGGATCGTCGACGTCCTCGCACCACTCCCACACGTTGCCGGCCATGTCGAGCGCGCCGTACGGCGATTGGCCCTCGGGGTAGGAGCCGACGGGCGAGGTGCCGCGGTGTTTTCCGCCGTAATGGGCCCGCGAGGGCGTCGGCTCGGCCTTGCCCCAGGGATACCGACGGCCGTCCGTGCCACGCGCGGCCTTCTCCCATTCGGCCTCCGTGGGCAAACGCTTGCCGGCCCACGAGGCATACGCGCACGCGTCGTCCCACGAGACGTTCACCACGGGGTGCTCCTCGAGCCCCCGAGGCACGACGCCGCGCGCCCAATGCGCGAGGAACCGACCGCCGCTCTCGTCGACCGGCTTGTATCCGGTGACCTGGACGAAGAGCGCGAATTGCCGGTTCGTGACGGGCGCGCGGTCGATGTAATACGCGTCGAGGAAGACCTCGCGGCGATCCGGGCCCATGAGAAACGACCCCGCTGGCACGAGCACGGACTCGGCGCCGTCGGTGTCGCGCAGGACCGTGGCGAGCGGCGGAACGGAGGTGCTGGTCGGGCGCACGGCGACGTGCCCCGGCGTGGGTTCGTCAATGGCGGCGAGCAGGCGCTCGCGGAACTCTGCGCAGGTCTGCGGCCGCTCGGCGGCGTTTTTCGCGAGCGCGGAGAGGATGAGGTCTTCGAGCAGGGTCGGGATCTCGGCGCGGTGCTGCGAGGGCTTCGGGGGCTCGGCCTGGACGTGCGACATCATGAGCGCGAAATGGTTGTCCTCGGGGAAAGGCGGCCGGCCCGCCGCGAGCTCGTAGAGCGAGACGCCGAGCGAGTAGATGTCCGAGCGATGATCGGCCGTCTTGTCGCCCTTGACCTGCTCGGGCGACATGTACCGGCAGGTGCCGAGCAGCGCGCCGCTCACGGTGTACGTCGTGCCTTCGAGGATCCGCGCGATGCCGAAATCGACGACCTTCGGAACCAGCTCGCCCGCAGGCCCGCGCATGACGAGCACGTTGTCGGGCTTGAGATCGCGATGGATGATGCCCTGCCGGTGCGCCGCGTCCATCGCGTCGAGCACGGCGATGAAGATCTCGCGGATCTCGACGAAGGGCATGCGGCCGCGCCATTTCACGAGGTGATGCGCGAGCGTTTGCCCCTCGACGTGCTCCATCACGATGCCGAGCAAGTGCTCGTGCTCGATGAGGTCGAAGACGGAGACGACGTGCGGATGCGAGAACGTGCGCAGGACGCGGGCCTCGCGGACGAAGCGGCGCCGAATCTCGGCGTCGCCCGCGAGGTTCGAGTGCAGGCACTTGATCGCGACCGTGCGGCCGAGCGCGCCGTCGTGCGCGCGGTAGACGACGCCCATGCCACCCTCGCCGAGCACGTTCTGCACGGCGTACACGCCCGAGAGCACGGTGCCCGACGGGATGCGCATGGGCGGCAAGCGGCTGTTCGGCTGGGCAGACGCAGGCGTCGGCTCAGGCTGGACGTTGGGGGCCCCGCTCGGACGAGCCGAGCTGTGCCCCCAAACCCCCTGTTCAACCGGCGTCGTCGGCGCGAGCGCGCTCGGCACCTTCATGAAGAGGACCGTGGGATCGGGCGCGGCAGCGACAGGAGCGCCGCAATCGGCACAAAAACGCGCCTTCTCGCCAATCACGGCGCCGCAACGCCGGCAGGAGGGCTCGCCCGTAGCCATGGGGGGCGGCAGAGCTTCGCAGATCGTCGGGGCACGAGGCAAGACATCGTCGCGCCCGAACCCTGCGTGGTAAAAAGCGACCATGGTTCTTCTGTCCGTCCTCGATCACGTGACGCGTGCGATGCTCGTGCGCCGCGGCGTCGAGAGCCGCTTCGTCGAAACGCCCGTCGGGCGCGTGCACGTGTACGACGCGTCGGGCCAGGGAGCGGCCCCGCCCGTCGTGTTCCTGCACGGCATCGCCGCGTCCTCCGCGGTGTTCGCGCCGACCCTCGCGAGGCTCCGGAAACAGAGCCGTCGCGTGGTCGCCGTCGACGCGCCGGGGCACGGACTTTCGGGCGCGCCCTGGGTCACGCTCGGGCCCGAGCGCCTGTTCGAGGCCCTGTCGTACGTGCTCGATCACGAGCTCGACGCGCCGTCCGTCGTCGTGGGCAATTCGCTTGGCGGCGCGATGGCGCTCCGGTACGCGCTGCGGAGCCCCGAGCGCGTCGCAGGCCTCGCGCTCACGTCGCCGGGCGGCGCGCCGGTCGAGGATCCCGAGGAGTGCGAGCGCTTCCTGCGCGGGTTCGTCCTTTCGAACGTGCGCGACGCCCGCGACTTCCTCGGGCGATTGAACCACGCCGTGCCGTGGTACGGGCCGCTCGTCGCGCCGGATCTCGTGCGCATCTTCAAGAACCCATCCGTGCGCTCGATCCTCGACGGGCTCGAGCCGAAGCACTTCTTCGCGCCCGGCGAGCTCGCGTCGCTCTCCATGCCGATCCACGTGATCTGGGGCCAATCGGACCGCGTGATCCCGCCGTGCTGCCTCGGCTTCTTCAAGGAAAACCTGCCGCCGCACACGGTCTTCCTGGAGCCGGAGGGCATCGGGCACTCGCCGCACACCGAGGACCCGAAGGCGTTCGCGGACTTCGTGCTCCGCGCGCTCGAACGCGCCTCGTGAGCCGCCGCAGCAGCCAGGCGCGCTCGCGCGAGACGGGCTCGTTTCAGGGCGCGCCGGGGTCGATCTTCGCGATGACCTCGTCGCGCGGCCGCGCGCGGTAAAACAGGCTGCGCTTCGGCGCCTCGGCCATGATGCCCTCCCAGGTGCGGCGACGCGGGCGCTTCATTTGATCGGCGAGGCCAAACGGAAACCCCGTCACGGGGTCGGCGCGCTCGACGAAGATCGCGTGCTGGTGAATGTGCTTGTCGCGCTTCTCGCCCTGGATGGAGATGACGTCGCCCGGACGAACCTCGTCCGCAAAATCATGTAGCTCCGCGAAGAAACGCGACCGCTCGCCGAAGGGGATCCGCTCTTCGCCGCGGAAGCGGCGGACCTCGAAGAGCTCGGGCTTCGCCTCGGCGAACTCGCCGAACGAGATGACGCCGCGGCGGTTCTTGATGCCGGATTCGTCGAAATCGAGCCGCCCCACGGCGCGGCCGGGTTTGTCGCCGCGGGCGCGGTACCAGGTGCCCGCGGCGCGCTCGTAGGTATCGAGGACGAAATCGACGCACACCTCGGGCGGGCGTGGGCGGCCCGAGGAATCGAAGACCGCGTACCGTTTTTCTTCGAACGAAAAGCTGTCGCGGCCCTGGAGATAGGCCGTCATCCATTGCGGCCGGAGGGTGCCGTCGCGGAAATGGTCGGGCTCGGCGTCGGGGCGATCGAAGGGAAGCGCCTCGTCGACGGCGCGGCTCACGGCGCCGCGGATCGCCTGCATCGCGCGGCGTTTTTGCGCGGTCTTGTCCTGGAAGGCGCGGACGGCTTCGCGCGCGGGGGGATCCTCGGCGAGGCAATCGAACGAGAGGCGCGCGCCGTCCGCGCGGAGGAGCGCCGCGGCCCAGGTCTCGCCAAAGCGGAGATCGGCGACGATCGCGGATTCGGTCGTGTGGCGGAGGCGCGCGCGCTCGAAGCCGATCTCGTCGGCGAGGGCGGCGAGATCGCGATGGAGCGGTCGTTCGAGCTCGGCCTCCGTGACGGCGACCCGATCGCCGAACAGCAGATCGGCGGGTTTGCCCGCGGCGTCCTGATAACGAACCTCGCGGCGGACCTCCACGCGATCGAGGGCGCGTATCTCGTGGCCTCGGAGGAGGTGGATGCGGGGCTCGTCGAAGAGGTCGGCCAGGGTGATTTGCGTGACGAGGGCGAGGGCGTCCTGCGGGTCGGATGCATACGCGTATCCCTCGCGGAGGACGAGGGCGCGGAGCGCGCGCGGATCACCGCGGTGCCGCTTGCGCAAGCCGCCGACGCGGCCGCCTGGGCGCTCCTTGGCGTACAGGCGGGCGGAGGGGACGAGGCGTGCGTCGAGGGCGTCCTCGGGCGTGGGCGCGGGCTCGCGGACGAAGACGAGGGGTTCGCCGCGGGCGCGGCCGAGGATTTCGATCCGGGCGGCGTCGAAGGCGGGCGCGCCTGGGGCCGCGGGAGAAGCGAGCACCTCCGCGACGCGACGGCGGCAAGCGTTTGCCTCGTCCTCGACGTTCGGGGCGGCCGGCGCGGGCGCGGAGGCGGTGGGCGCAGCCGTGCTGGCGAGCGCGGGCGCGGGGAGCGGGCCTCGGTCGCAGGCGAGGCCGAGGAGCGGAAGGACGAGGGTCGAGAGGAGTGCCCAGCGCATGCGGACCGATGGACGAACGAGGGGGCCCAGGGAATTCCCATGATCGGGGCGCGGCGTCCATCCGGCGCTGTCCCGAGAGCAACCGGGCGAGCGTCGGGGCCCCGGATCGGACCGAAAATGTCCGCTCTCGCATGAATACGACGACGCGGTGCGCCGTGGGCCGCGGCAGGGGATATGGACATTGTCAGTCCCATCGCCGGACATTCCTCTCGACAACCACGAACGCGCCGGATCCCGCATGAAACAAGGGCTTCCGGCTTTTTTCCAGGAATTCGGTTCGCGGACGGAGAATGTCCGATCGCGGGATCGATTCCATTGCGGCGAACCCGGAGATTGCGTATGCATGGGTTCACGGCTCGCGGGACATGAGCCGGCGCTCGGGGGAGGTACGCTCGCGCAGGAAGCGCGGCGAGGGCCGTCTTTTGTGCGGAGGTGCGTCCGAACGTGGGCGCGCCCCCTCCTTTTGAGCGAACGATGAACGACTCGAACCATTCCTCGGACCTGGCCATGCAAGGAATCGACGTCTTCCTGAATACTTACGTGCGAATCGACGAGGGAACGGCCGTGCTCCTCTGCTTGCATCGCTCCTCGGTGCGCACGGCGGCCTGGATCTATGCTGCGCTCTGGACGCGTGGCGCGGGCCCCGAGACGTATTGCTTCGAAGAGGACGACGAGGCCGGCGACGAGGCGGTGACCGCGGCGATCCAGGCGCTCCGCGCGCGGCCGGGCGTCCGGCGCGTGGCGGTCATCGTATGCGAGCCGGGCGGGCCGTCTCTTCAAAACGCGCTCTGCCAGGCGCAAGGGGACAAGCCCGAGCGGACGCCGATCTTCCGCATCTCGGGCCGCGGGATGGGGATCTTCGAGACGGGATTCGGCGCGGCCGAAGACGAGGCCGAACACGAGGGCCTCGGGCTCACGCCGAGCGACATCGACGATCTGCTCGCGCAGTGCGACACCGAAATGGGCGACCTCGACGATCGCGATATCGAGGAGGTCGCCGCGATGGCCCTGGAAGAGGATATCGACGCGCTGAGCGACGAAGAGCTCGCCGCGCTCGCCGAGCTCGAGGACAGCGAACTGCTGGAGCTCGCGACGGCCTGGGGCGAGGAGGGTTTCCGTGTCCTTGCTTGAAGAGGTGCCCGTGCGACGAAATGCATTGCAATCGGCGAACGGCCCCGCGTCGTCGCGGCGGCGCGTGGACGGGCGGTTCATCACGGACGAGCCGCTCGCGCCCTACGATCGTCACGTGCGGCGCGAACTCGCGAGCTGGTCGGCCGAGGTGCTGCAAAGGCTGGACACGGCGCCCGAAGACCCGATGGAGCGCGCCGCGTCGCTCGCCCGCGCGCACCAGGACGCGGCGCTCCTCGCGAGCTCCTTGGGCCGCCCGAACGAGGCGCGGCTCATTTGCCACGCGGGGCTCGATTGCGTGGCGGAGCAGGCGGAGACGTCGGGCGATACGTCCGTCCTGCTCCTCGGCTTCGGCCCGCTCGTGGAACTGTCGCGGCTCGACGCGCGGCTCGGGCGGACCGACGAGGCGCTCGGCGTGCTGGAGCGTTTGTCGGGGCTCTTGCGAGGCCAGGGGCTCGTGTTCGGGGCGCTGACGATCGCCCCCGCGACCTGGTCCCGCATCGGGCCGGGCGAAGGCGGCGCCGAGGGCGCGCTCGCGTCGATGGTGGCGATCGAGACGCTCCGGACGCTGCTCGGCTCGGGTCGTCACGAAGCGGCGCTGGAGATCGCGCGCAGCCAGGCGCCGGCGCCGGCCGATCCGGTGCTCGAAGCGATGCGGCGCGAGGCGTACCTGGTCTCGCTCTGCCGGCTCGGTCGCGGCGAGCAAGCGCTGCTCGTGGCCGCGCTCTGGGCCGCGGAGGCGCACCCGATCCGGCGGCCGATCTTCGAGATCCGCCACGCCGAGGCGCTCGCCGCGTTCGGCGACCCGGTGCGGGCGCACGCGATCACCGAGGAATGCGTGCGGCGCGTGGAGTCACGCCTCGCGGCAGGACCCGCGACCCTGTTCGATCTGACGATCGCGGCGCGCGTGTCGCGGCTGCTCGCGACGCTCGGAGATCCGCTCGCGGCCGAACTCTGCCGAACGACGCTCCCCGCGGCGACGTCGCTCGGCGACGTGCCCCTCGCGGCGGAGCTCGCGCTCCGGATCCTCGCCATGGATCGCCGTCCGGAGGAGCGCGCCGAGGCGCTCGAAGCGCTGCGTGCGATCGCGACGGGCAGCGGATACCGGATCCCCGCCGTGGAGCGAGCGATCGAGGCCGAGGACGGCCCGCTGCTCGCGCGCTCCTTGAAAGAACGCGCGCCGAGTTATCCGCGGCTGTTCGAACGCTTGCTCGGCTTCCCGCCCGACACGCTCGATCGTTCCTCGAAATGAAACGCTAGGACCTCGAACACGAGGCGCGGCGTACCGACGGCGACCTCTTGGCTCGCGCGTCCGTCTTCCCCATTCTTCGGGTGGACTGGAAATCCGCGCGCGCAGCGCAGAGGCGGCGCCTCCAATGCGGTCGACGGGCGCGCGCGCGTCGTGCGAGGATGCGACCCCAAACAAGCGCGATTCGCGCTGGCTCATCAAGGACACGAAGCGGGCGATGGAGCATCGGGACGAGGTGGAGGCGCTGCGCGCCGAGGTGAGCGCGCTCCGAGCAGAGCTCGCGGAGGCCCGCGCGGCGCGGGACCGAGAGAGATGTCTCGCCGCGGGCTACCGCGAGCTCTTCCACGGCGTCCCGACCGCCATGATCCTGACCGACAGCGCCGGGCGCTTCGTGGACATGAACGAGGCCTTCGTCGCCCTGCTCGGCTATACGCTCGACGATCTGCGCGGCCGCTCCCCGGACGAGATCTCGCACCCGGATGATCTGCCCGTCGAGCGGACGCTCTTCGCGTCGCTCGCGCGCGGGACGCGGCCCTTCGTGGAGTTCGAGAAGCGCTACCGCCGCAAGGACGGGACCTGGATGTGGGCGCGCCTGTTCACGGGCGTGGTGCGGAACGAGCAAGGCGAGATCATCGCGTCGTACGGGTCGCTGAAGGACGCGGAAGAGGAGTTCAGCACGACGGTGACGTCGGTGCGCGCGGTCGAGGCGCGCAACCGCGCGCTCCTCGACGCCGTGCCCGATCTGCTCTTCGTGATGGGCCGCGACACGCGGTTCCTCGACTGCAAGCCCGCGCGGGACGTGCCGCTGCTCGTCTCGCCGGCGCAGTTCCTCGGGCGGCGCCTCGTCGACGTGTTCGGCACCGACTGGTCGCGACGGCAAGCCGACATCATCCGCGACGTGGCCGAGGACGGCGAGCCGAGGATGGACAGGTACTCCGTCGAGACGCCCGACGGCCCCATGCATTTCGAGGCCATGTTCTCGCGGTCGAGCACGGGCGAGGTCGTCGTCGCGATCCGGGACGTCACGAAGCGCGTGCAGGCCGAAGCCGAGCGGGATCGGCTCGCGCGCGAGGTGAGCGCGCAGGTGAACGAGCTGCGGCGCTGGAAGGCGCTCGCCGACCGCGCGCCCGACGGGATCTCGATCGTCGGCCTCGACGGCGAACTGACGTACGCAAACGCGGCGTTCGAGGACATGCTCGATCGACGTCCGCTCGTCGGGACCAACGTGGCGCACGTGCTCGCGACGGCCGCGGAGGCCCGGAGCATCGACACAGCGCTCCGGGCCGAAGGCCAGTACCGCGGCGATCTCGTGCTCCTGCGGGGCGATCGGACGCAGATCGCCACGCAAGGCGTGCTCTTCGTCATGACGAACGAGGACGGGACGCCCGCGTCGTTCGGCACGATCATCCGGGATCGGACCGAGGAGCGGCGCGCGGAGGAGGAGCGGGCGCTCCTGCGCGAGCAGCTCATCGTGGCGCAACAAAAGCTCATCGAGGAGCTGGAGACGCCGATCCTGCCCGTGGCGCCCGGCGTGCTCGTGATGCCGCTCGTGGGGCGGGTGGACGCGGCGCGCGCAGAACGGCTGCTCGGATCGGTGCTCGCGGGGACCACGGCGCACGGGGCGCGCATGGTGATCCTCGACATCACGGGCGTGCCGGTGGTGGACGCGGAGGTGGCCGAGGGCCTCGTGCGGGCCGCGCGCGCGGTGCGGCTGCTCGGCGCCGAGACGCTCCTCACGGGCGTCGGCGCCCTCGTGGCGCGGGAGCTCGTCGCCCACGCCGAGGAGATCGCGGTGCTCCG
This sequence comes from Polyangium fumosum, assembly GCF_005144585.1. GTDB lineage: Bacteria > Myxococcota_A > Polyangia > Polyangiales > Polyangiaceae > Polyangium > Polyangium fumosum. The sequence continues at coordinate 27,396 of NZ_SSMQ01000026.1, forward strand.
GCCTTGCAGCACGCTCGAACGCGCGGTCTCGATCGCGCTCGGGATGTCGCGGCGCGGCAGCGGTCCTAAAGCAAGCTGATCATGTCGACGGTGGCGGCGTAATCGACGCGCGGCGCGCGCGACGACACGACCGTGGGATACGCGCAGAGCGCCTCTTCGAGGGCATGGCGCGTCCCGCCCGGCGGGAGCTCGAACGCGATGCCGACGCCGCGGCGGCCCTCGTGCGCAGCAAGCTCATCGGCGATCCGCGTGACCTTGCCGCGGGCATCGATCCACTGCTCCCGCCCGGGGATTCGCAGCGAAATCAGGACGTCGTCGCCCACGGTGGCGGGCGCGTCCGCAACGAGGAGCATCCCGCAGGTGGACAGGTCGACGCCCCGAGCGCCGAGCATGGTGAAATCGTCCTCGCGTACGACTTGACACTCGACGGTCACGGCATGGCGCGGGACGCGGCGCTCGTTGACAAGCAACATCTCCATCAGTGGCCTCCTCGCGCGAAGCCTACCGAGCCGCCCCGACGCGGCCAAGAAAGCGCCTTTCCCACGTCCCCAGAGCGCGCCGCGTTGGGATACGCTCGGGCCATGTCCTCGCGTACCTTCGTCCTCGCGCTCCTGCCTCTCGCCTGCCTCGCCTGCGGTGATCCCGCCTCGAACGAGCCGCCGGACCAAGACGGGCCGCCGAAGGAGATCGTCTGGAACGCGCTGCCCACGAACGGCGCGCCCGCGCCGCGGTACGCGCATTCGGCCGTGTGGGCGGGCTCGAAGATGATCGTGTGGGGCGGCGATCTCGGCGGAAACCCGGCCGCGACGAACACGGGCGGCATCTACGATCCGGCCACGCGCACGTGGACGAGCACGAGCACGGCGGGCGCGCCGGCCGCGCGGTTCTCGCACACCGCGGTATGGACGGGCTCGAGGATGATCGTGTGGGGAGGCTTCGGCGCCGCGGATCTCGAAGCCGCGGGCGGGATCTACGATCCGGCGACGGACACGTGGACGCCGATGAGCACGATGGGACAACCTCCGCCGCGCTTCGCGCACACCGCGGTGTGGACGGGCTCGAAGATGATCGTGTGGGGCGGCGCGAGCGGGGCGAACGTGCTCGGCTCGGGCGGGATCTACGATCCGGAGACCGACACGTGGATGAGCACGAACGGCGCAGGAGCCCCGAAGGGGCGCCGGTATCACGGCGCCGCGTGGTCCGGGCAGCAGATGGTGGTCTGGGGCGGGACCGACGCCTTCGATTGGCTCAACGACGGTTTGTGGTTCGATCCCACGGGCACGCCGCAGGGCGTGTGGATCCGCCCGACGGGAACGAGCAACGTGCCGGAGCGGCGCGAGCGTATGACCCTGGTCGCCACGGGCCCGTTGTTCCTCGTGTGGGGCGGATGGAACGGCGGCGTCAACTTGAACACGGGCGGGCAGCTCGACGCGGAGTCGAACGAATGGACGCCGACGACAATCAAAGGCGCTCCAGGCATCCGCGCCGATCACGCGAGCGTGTGGGCCGGCAATCACCTCGTCGTGTGGGGAGGTTGTCGGGAAACACCTTGCATGCCGAACAACATCGAAGGAGACGGGGGACAATACGTGCCGGGTCGGGACGGCGGCACGTGGTATCCGATCGCGGCGCAGGCAAACCTCCCGGCGCGGTACGGGGCGACGCTCGTGTACACGAAGAGCTCGGTGATCGCGTGGGGCGGGCGGACGGATCCGTCGACGCGGACGAATACGGGCGCCGAAGCGCCGCTTTGATCTACGCGACGAGCACGTGATACGCCGCGCTGACCTCGGCAAACCGCGCGGCGTTCCGATCCCGCGTCGCTGCGGGAGCCGTGACGTGGCGATCAGGATGCAGCTCGATCGCGAGCTTGCGGAAAGCGCGCCGCACCTCGTTTTCGCTGGCCGCCTCCGAGAGGCCCAGCTTCGCGAGCGCACGCCGCTTCGCTTCGGGGATCGGGTGGCAAAACCGCGACGACGACGCGCGCGGCGGCTCCCTCCGTGTCTCCTCCTCGGCCTTCGGCGCGCCGGGGTAAAACCTTTGCGCGCGCGCCGGCGCGCGGCGGTAGCGGACCTCGGACGCGGGGACGAGATCCCGCAGACGCGGCCGGCCCACCAGAAAATCACGTGGTTCGAGCGGGTGAATGCGGCGCGCGGTGATCTTCGTGGGCCGGGCCGTGTGAAACGCGATGGCCGCGTCCTCTAGCTCGAAGAGCGCGTCGAGCTTCATGCGGAGCTGCACGCGCAGCGCAGCTTCGACGGTCGACGGATCCGCGAGGCGCTCCGCGACGAGGATCTCCCCGCTCGGCCTCGGATCACCGTCCCCGAGGCGGCGCAGGAGCGCGCGCAACGCCGGCTCACCGAGGAACCCTTCGCGCCGGAGCAGCTCCCCGAGCGGCGGCGCGGGCAAGCTCGACTCCACACCGGAGACGAGGCCCGAGGCCAAGTGGATCTTGTGCCTCGACGACACCGCGCCGGGAGGCGCCCATAGATCGGAGAGCTCGAGCGTGCCCGTCGTCCGCTGGCGATACAGCCTCCCGAGCAGATCCCCGAGCGTCGTCGCCGAGAGCCGGCTGGGCAGGATCATGGGCGTCGGTTACCCAAAGCCTCCGATCGTGGCCAAGTTTTTGTAGGATGCGGCCATGACGCTTCCCGCGCCCGCCGCCGACGTCGCCCGAGCCTCGTTGCTCGGCTTCTCGAGCCGGCTGCGAGATCTGCTCGCCACGCTGGAGTCCGCCGCCCTCGTGGGTCAATCGGAGGTGCGCATGCGCGGGCTCGGCGAGCACCTGCGTTTCGCGTGCCTCGCGCTCCCCTGCGCCGAGGCGCTCGTCGCGCTCGAAGTCGAGACGCTCGGCCGGCTCAGCGTCCCCGTCGTGGCCGATGCCCAAGGCTATCGCCGCGCCACGCTGGAGTTTCTCCCGAGCGGGACGCCCTTCGCCTACCTGCTCGGCGGCGGCGGCGCGCACGCCGCGGAGCTCGGCCCGGACGATCCGATGATCGCCGCCTTGCGCCCCGCGCTCGCGACGAAGCCAACGGCGGGCATCTTCGTCCCGATCCGCATCGGCGAGTCCACGATCGGCGGCGCCGCGCTGCTCGCGGCGGACACGCCGCTCGGCGATCATCACCTGGAGATGGCCGAGCGCCTCGCCGAGGTGCTCGCGTTGACGGTCGAGTCGTTCCGCACCGAGCAGATGATCTTTTCGCTCTTCGCGCGCGCGCTGCCGGACCTGCTCGGCGCGGACGCGCCCACGTCGCTGCGCGAGTCGCTCGCGCAGTACATCCACGCGTTGCGGCTCGGGCCGACGTACAAGGAGCGGCTGAAGCTCTCGCTCGCCGTGGGCAAGCTCTGCGATCGCGGGCCGGCCGAGGCCATGCTCTGCGCCGAGGTGCTCGGCCGCATCGACGCCTACGCAGCCTCGATGGGCGGCGTCGCGTCCTACGACGGAACGCCATGACGGAGACGAGCGCAGAGGCGACGAACGAGGCGCGCCGCGTGCGTGTCGCCCTCGTGGACTCGGGCGTGGACACGTCGCACCCGTGGCTCGTGAACGCAGCGCTTCGCTCGCTGCGCGTCGAGCGGAAGGGCGAGGGATACACGGTCGGCCCCGACGAACCTGTCGATCGTTCGGGCCACGGGACGGCGTGCGCGGGCATCATCCACAGGCTCGCGCCGTTCGCCGAGATCACGAGCGTCTGCGTGCTCTCGCCCGAGGGCCGATGCTCGCGCGACGGGCTGCTCGCGGCGACGCGCTTCTGCGTGCGCGAGGGCTTCGACGTGGTGAACCTGAGCCTCGGTATCGACGTGCCCAAGGGCGCGCCGCTCCGGCCGACCGACTACAAATCGATCGTCGAGCTCTACGAGATCGCGGACATCGCGTACACGGCCGGCGTGGTGCTCGTGGCGTCGGGGCCCAACGCGTCGGCGTTCCGGACCTACCCGGGCCGCTTCAAATCCCTGATCGGCGTGGGACGCGCGTCGTCCGACGACCCGGAGTTTTTGCGAACCGAGATCACGGTCGACTGGGAGATCCTCGCGCCGGGCAACGACGTGCTCGCGCCCGCGCTCGGCGGCGGCGAGCGGAGGTGGACGGGCACCTCGTTCGCCGCGCCCCACGTGGCGGCGCACGTCGCGCGCCTCCGGCGCGACCGATCCGATTTCTCGATCCAGGACATCAAGGCCGCGCTGCACGCGCTCGCGGCCCGGCGGCTCGAACGCGAAGCAGGCCTTCCGCGTGTCTCGCTCCCCCCCGCGCAGATCGATCACGGAGGCGCGCTCTCATCATGATCCGTCCCTTGGACCCCCTTCACGAGGTCTCTTCGATCGCGCGGCTCCTGAAGAGCGCGCCCGCGGAGGAGGCGCACGCCGAGATGGCGCGCCTCGAAGCCCAAGGCCTCGATCCCTTGCGCGCCGCCGCGCGCCTCTTCGCGAAGGGCGCGCTCGGCCAGCGGGAAGGCGCGCTCGATGTGGCGCGCGAGAGCCTGTCCGCGGCGGCCGCGGCGTTCGCGGATCTCGGCGAGACGCGCGCCAGCAAGATCGCGCGGTGCGAGGCGATCCTGGCGGCGGTGCGGCGCGGCCCGCGCGCGGTGTACCGCGAGTCGATCGCGATGCTCGAAGCCCTCACGCGGGAAGCGGACGGCGACGCGCTCGTCGAGGTCGTCGCGACGCACTACCGCGGCGCGGCGGAGCGGCTGCTCGGCGACGCGGCGGCGACGCAGCGCAGCCTGCTCTGGGCGCTCGAACGATCGCAGCCGTTCCTCGACGAACGCGCGAAAATCCTGAACTCGCTCGGGACGCTCTACGTGGTCATGGGCGCGCACGGCGCGGCGCGGGAGCTGCTCGAGCACGCGGCCGAGCTGCACCACCAGCACGGCGACGTCATCGGCGAGGCGATCTCCTTCGGGCAGCTCGGCTCGGCCGCGCTCGCGCTCGGCAACCTCGAACGCGCGCGGCATTTCCTGCAGCGGCAGGAGTGGCTCTGCTCGCGGGTCGGCGACGTCTTCGGCCAGGCCCGCGCGCTGAACTTCCTCGCGGACGTGGCGAGCGCGCGCGGCCGCCCCGACGACGCCCTCGCCCTCGCGACCCGCGCCCGCGAGATCGCCGCCGCCGCGCGCCCGCCGCTCCGCCTGTGGATCGCCTACGCCACGCGCGCGATCGGCCGCGCCCGGATGGACCTCGGCGATACGAACGCGCGCGAGGATCTCGAAGCCGCGGCGACGCTCTTCGGCGAGGTGGGAAACCCGCTCGGCGCCGCGCTCACGAGCTGGGATCGCGCGAGGATCGAGGCACGCACGAGCGCCTCCGTGCCCGAACCTCGGGCGCCCGCGAGCTTCTTCGGCCCGGCTTCGCAACTCGCCGCGCTCGGCCTCTCGGGCCGCGTCGCCGAAGTGTTGCGGGACGATCGGACGTTCTCGGCGGGAGGCGCGCGCGCCTCCGAAAAGGCCATCGCGGCCGCGTCGCAGGGGTTGCCGCACCTCTCCGTGGCCCAGGAGGTGGAGCTCCTCCACGCCGCGCCCGACGAGCTCGCGCGCCTGGCCGAGGCGAAGACCACCGCGCAACGCAACCTCGCCCGCCTCTCCTCCTTTTGCCTCGCCCCGCCAGGCCTCCTCGTGGCAGCCGTGGCGAGCCCGAGCGCGGGCACGGGGCGGCCCTCGTTGCCCTCCGAGCGCAGCGCAGCGGCCGCGATCGCAGACATGCCCGGGATCGTCGTGTGGGCCTGGCTCGCGAGCACGCCGATCGTCGAGGTAGGCCGTGATCTCGCCTCGCTGAAGGTCGCGCTCGGCAGCGATGCGCGGGCGAGGCTCTCCCGCGTCGCGGAGGCGCGTGTCCTCTCGGCGCCGCTCGCGGGTGAGGTCGGGCCTCTCGTCGAGGCGCTGGATCTAGGCCCGATCGTGGCTGCGGCGCTCTCCTTGCCGCCGGCGACGCTCGAGGTCGGCGCGAGCGTCGCGTGGGATCCCGAGGCCGAGGGGCGCGCGGTGATGGCGGGCTTCGCGGTGCGCAGGGATCCCACGGATGGGCCCGCTTGACGTAACGGCACCTCCCCCTATGTTCCGCGTCGCCGGATGAAAAAACCCGAGACGTTCGAGGTGCGGCTCGCGTCGGCGACGATGATCGCGCCGACGGTGCGGCAGCTCATGTTCGAACGGGTCGACGATCGGCCTCTCGATCACGACCCGGGGCAATGGATCAACCTCGTCTTGCCGCTCCCTGAGGGAGAGTGTCGCCGCGCGTATTCGATCGCGTCGGCGCCCGACGGATCGAGCCACTTCGAGGTCGCCGTCACGCGTGTCCCCTGCGGCCCGGGCTCGACGTATTTGCACGATCTTTCCGAAGGCTCCGTCCTCTCGGCGATCGGCCCGCACGGCCTGTTCACGCGCGCGCCGGACGACCCGAGCCCCTCGCTCTTCGTCGGCACCGGGACGGGCGTGACGCCGCTCCGCGCGATGATGCAGGCCGCGCTCGCGTCGGGTTCGAAGGCGCCGCTCTGGCTGCTCTTCGGCGCGCGTTTCGAGGAGGACATCCTCTACCGCGCCGAGATGGAGGCCTTCACCCGCGCGCACCCGCACGTGCGGTACACGATCACGCTCTCGCGGCCGGGCGAGTCCTGGACGGGCAAGAGCGGGTATGTCCAGACGCACGTCCCTGCCCTGCTCCGCGAGCTCGAAGCGGCGGGCGCGTCTGCTGCGCCGCACGTCTACGTCTGCGGCCTCGAACGCATGGTGAAAGCCGTGCGCGAGCTCTGTCGTCACGAGCTCGGCGTCGACCGCAAGCACGTGCACACCGAGCGGTACGACTGATCGAGCCCTTTCGGGTGTGGCGCGACGAACCTCTACCTACGCGCGTGTTCAAGTCGTTCCCCACGCTCCGGGTCGAGCCACTGGACAGCCGTTTCTGTATGGTGTGCATCGACGGCAAATTCGGCGCCCCTGACTGGAATATCGACCCCGAAAACGCCGCCGCTGCCTGCGCGACGCTGAATCACGCGCCAAAACGAGCTCTGAGGGGCGGCCCGTAGGGATCCTCGACCGAGCGCGCAGACGCGCGCCGAAATGCGGCGCGCTCGGTGGACGAAGGCTGGCCCCGAAGCTATAAAATTTCCATGTTACGTCCAATGTTGGATCTTGGCGAAGCTTTCTCTATGCGAGGAGGGATCATGCGTTTCGTCTTGCTGGCTCAGGTGGCGGGTGCGGCGTTGTTTTTGGCTGGATGCCCGGGGGATCAGCAGGTCGAACCCACCGGCGGCGCGACAGGCTGCCCGGCCGGCCAGGTCTGTCCCCCGGGGACGGGCGGCGGCGGAGGCAACGGCGGTGACGGCGGTGACGGCGCCGGCGGCTCGGGCAACGGCACCGCGCAAGGCGGCAGCGGGCAAGGCGGCAATGGCGCGGGCGGCGCGGGCGCCGGCAATGGCTCCGGCGGCGCGGGCGGCAATGGCTCCGGCGGCGCGGGTGGCAATGGCTCCGGCGGCGCGGGCGCGGGTGGCTCGGGCGGAAGTGGCGGAAATGCGGCCGTTTGCGAGCCGCTCAAGGCCGACGTCGACCTCAAGCTCGTCGAAGCGACGAAATGTTACCCGCTGCAGCCCGAAATCGCACAGTGCCAGGAGATCATCGCGGGCCCCTGCTGCCCCATCAGCGTGCTCGCCCAGGATCTGCCCGAGGTCGTCGCTTACAAGGAAGCGCTCAACAAGTACGAGAGCGCCGACTGCGACGCGGCTTGCCCCCCGATTCCTTGCCCGGCAATGCCCCAGTTCAAGTGCACGGCGAACGAAAACGACCCGACCACGGGCGCCTGCACGCCGGTCACGCCCTGACAGCGCCGGGAACCTCCCTGCCGCGCTCCCCTGCCCCTTCGTCTTCGCCCGCGCGTCGACGAAGGGGCAGGCGGGTTTATGCCGCCACCGCGCCGACCGATGATTCGATGACGAGCGCCCCTCACGACCGGGGGCGCACGAGGAGTTCCCATGACCCCGCATGATTCCCTCTTCGAGCAAGCCGCTCGTGCCCTCGAAACCGCGCGCGCTCTCGTCATCACGGCAGGCGCGGGCATGGGCGTCGACTCGGGTCTGCCAGATTTTCGCGGCGACGAGGGATTCTGGCGCGCGTACCCGCCGTACAAGGACCTCGGCCTCGGCTTCTCGTCCCTCGCGAATCCGCGCTGGTTCGCGAAGGATCCCACCCTCGCCTGGGGTTTTTATGGTCACCGCCTCGGGCTCTACCGCAAGACGCGGCCGCATGACGGCTTCGGGGTGCTCGCGCGGCTCGCACGCAGGATGGACGACGGCTGCTTCGTTTTCACCTCCAACGTCGACGGCCAGTTCCAGCGCGCAGGCTTCGACCCCGCGCGCATCGTCGAGTGCCACGGCGCCATCGATTTCATGCAATGCACGCGCGGCTGCGGCGCCGGAGTCTTCCCCGCCGATCCCTACACGGTCGAAGTGGATCCGACGTCGTTCCGCGCCAAGGAGCCGCTTCCGGTCTGCCCGCGTTGCGGGGCGATGGCCCGGCCCAACGTGCTCATGTTCGGCGACGGAGGCTGGGACGCGAGCCGCACCGACGCGCAGGAGGAGAGGCTCGGGGCGTGGCTCGTGTCGATCCGGGGCGAGGCGCGCGGCCGCGTGGTCGTGATCGAATGCGGCGCCGGCACGGCCATCCCCACGGTTCGTCATTTCAGCGAACGGATCGCCACGAGCCTCGGCGGCCTGCTCGTGCGCATCAACGTCCGCGAGCCCGAGGTCCCCGCGGGGCACGTGGGCCTGCCCCTCGGGGCCCGCGCGGCGCTGACCGAGATCCTGGCGCGCATCAAGCCCCACGCAAAGGGCTGACCTGCGCGACGCGCATTCGATGGCGCGATTGTTGGGAGCTCAAAAGAACGAGCGGCGGCATCCCGGGGGACACCACCGCTCACCTCAACCCGGCGTGAACGCGCTGCCCGTCCAGCGGAGCGTCAGGGGTTTGCCGGTCGGCGGGAGCTCGACGTCGATCGAGACGAGCTTCGGCGGTTTGCCCTCGCCGTCGGGCACGAGCGCATCGACACGAACCTTCGTCGCGCGCGCGGGCGCGAGCTCTTCGGGGCGCGCGAGGCGGAGGGAGATCGGCGACTTCTCCGCGAGGCCAAAGCGGAGCGCGTAGAGGCCCACGCCCGCCGCGGCGACGTCGGGGCCGAGGGGGTCCTCGGTCTTGTCGCGCAGGAGCTTCACGTCGAGGGCGAGCGCGCCCGCAGGGGCACGGACGAGCGCGACCACGGCGGCATTCGGGTACGGGAGCTCCAGCGAGGCGCGCGCGAGGCGATCCGTGTCCGACTCCGAGAGCCCTTGCTGGCCGCGCCCCTCAGCGAGCAGGACATGCGCGAGGTAGCCCGCGAGCCTGCCGAGCGTCTCGTCCCCCGCGCGGCCGCCCGTCTGCGCGACCCGCGCGAGCATGCGGTGCGCGATGTCGAGCCGACCCGCGCCCGCATGCGCGAGCGCGAGGCGGATCACGGCCGCAGGCTCCTCGGGGACGAGCTCTTCGAGCACCGCGTAGGCCAGAGAGGCGTCGTCGAAGAAGCCTTCGTTGCGAAGGCGATCCCCGAGGAAGGCGCGCGCCCAGGGGTCTCGCGGGGCGCGCTCGGAGAGCTCGCCGAACGTCCGGCGCGCCTCCGCTTCGTCGCCGATGCGCAGGAGCGCCGACGCCGCGTCCGCGAGCAAGCCCGCGTCGGCAAACGGATCACGGCGGGCGCGGCGGATCTCCTCCGAGAGCTCGGCTTTCATGTCGAGCGCTTCGAGCAGCGCGAAGAGCCTTCGCCGGAGCCGCGCGTCGTGCGGCGCAATCCCGAGGAAGCGGCGCACGACCGCGAGCCGCCCCTTGTCGCCGTCCGCCGCGCGATACTGCTTCCGGAACGTGCCCACGGGGTACCGCTCGCTGCCCACGAGCTCGCGCTTGATCGCGTAGAGCTCCTCGGGGCTCTGCGCGCGGCGGATCGCCTCGCGCCGGAGCAGCGCGGCCGCGTCGCTCTCGCCGAGCAGCTCGAGCCGCCCCGCGACGCCGACACGCGCGAGGCCGTTCGGCTCGTTCACGAGGATGAGCTCGAGCAGCGCGCGGCGATCGGTCCACGTGGGCAGCTCGCACGACTGCTTCGCCTCGACGTACACCACGTCGGCCTGGCTGCGTTCGAGTCGCTCGCGCCACACGCCGCGGCGGAGCGGCATCGGCAGAAACGAGGTCGGCGAGCACTTGCGGCCCCGCAGCGTCGCGCGCGGCGGCGGCAAGCCGAGCGTGCGCGTCACCTCGATCGACACGGTGAGCCCACTCGCGGGGAAGATCATCCCGCGCACGACGACCTCGACGCATCGGTTGAGCGCGTCGTCGTCAGCACCAGCGACGCCCTTCACGCGGACCTTGTCGGCGCGGCCTTCGCCGTCGATCGAGAAGTTCACGTCGAGTTTGCCCGAGAGCTCCGGCCGGAGCGCCGCGCGCGAGTCGCGGCACGCGCGGACCGAGGGGCCCGCCTCGTCGAGGAGCCTCGCAGCGGCCTCGGCCACCGCGGCCTTGTAGGCGGCCTCGTCGTCCTTGTCCTCGGCCGACTCGGTCTCCTGCGGGACGTTCATGAGCGTCCCGGCCGCCGCGCGCGGCGTGGCAAACGCCGCCGAGAAGCCGGACTCGGGCCCGGCCGAGAGGTCGAGGATGCGCGTCTGCAAGAGCGACGGCGGGTAGACGCGCGGGCCGCCGATCACGAAGCCGGTCCACGGCGTGAGCAGGCCGGCACGCAGGGCCACGTCGGTCGCGGCCTCCCGCCCCTTGCCCTTCAGCGCGATCTCCTCGACGCGCGCCGCGGCCCAGCGCCGCGCCACGTCCTGCTCGCGGAGCGCGCGCTCCACAACGACGGGCCGCTTCTCCTCGTGCACGCCGCGCGCATCCCGGTACCGAAGCGTGATCGAGCGCGGCGGATCCCCGCGCACGCGCCCCACCGCGAAGACCGTCTCGCCGGCTGTGATCGCGCGGGCCGAGCGCGGGTAGATGCGATCGACCTCGGTCCCGAACACGACCTCGACGCCCGCCACCGCAGGCTGGAGCGCCTCGGCGATGAGCTCGGTCGCGACGCGCGCGGCGTCGGTCGTGTCCGCGATCTCGAGCAGCGGCCCCGAGCCGCGCACCAGGCTCGCGAGCGCGAACCGGTTCACGAGCGGCCCGACGCCCACGGCCCCGAGGCGCGGCGCCCCGCCCTGCCGGCGCGCGAGCCGCGCCTGGATTCGATCAACCGTTGGATCTCCAACGGTCGGCCAGCCGTCGCCCACGTAGATCACCATGCCCGCAGGCGCGTCGGCCGGAAGCGCGTCCGCACCGGCTTCGAGGGCGCGGCCGAGATCCGTCGCGCCGCCTGTCGAGATCTGCCCGAGCGCATCGCGGATCGCCTTGCGGCGCGCCTCGTCCACCGGGCCGATCGCGGCCGGGCCGAGGGGGCGCACGGTCTGATCGGCGGCCAGCACGACCACCTTGTCGCGCGCCCCGAGGCCCGAGAGCACCGCGTCGACGAGCGCACGCTCCGCATCGAGCAGCGCCGGCTCCACGCTCGACGAGACATCGAGCACGAGCGCAAGCGTGACCCCGTCCTCGGCGCGCGCCTCGGGCACCTCGGTGCGCACGAGGATCGTCGAGGCCGGATCGTCCTCGTCTCCCTCGAACGGCGGCGCCACGAAGAGCCGCGCGGGCGCCGATGAAGGCTCGATCGCGACGTCCACCACGAGGTCCGCGGTCGGCCGATAATCGGGCCGCCGCACCTCGACGGTGCTGCCCGTCACGCGCGCGCCGAGCCCTGCGCCGATCGACTTCGGGCTCGACTGCGTCGCGTCGATCTTCGCGGAAAACTCGCCGATGAGCGGAGGCGCGGCGTCCGAGACCATGGGGTAGCGGTACTGCACGACCCAGGTCCCGTCGCCCTTCGGCCGCGGTGAGAGCCACTCGACGTACCGGACGATCACCTGCACCGTCGCGCCGGGCGAGATGCTCGGGATCGTCGCGCGGACCCAGCCTTCGCCGGCCCACTCGAGCACCTCGCCGCCCGAGCTGGAGCTCCCCGGGCCGCGCAGTTCGCGCGTGGCGAGCGCGATGTGGCCCTCGTTCACGTTGCCACCACGCACGGAGGCGAAACGCGCGACGATCGCGCCCGGCGGGATCGCGAGGCGATAATCACCCGTCACGGAGGTGCTGCCGGCGTTGAAGAACGTCGTCCGCACCTCGGTCTCGGCGAGCTCCCGCGCGACGGTCGCCTCCACGTCGTGCGCGCGGATCGTGAGCGGGGAGCCGGCGTCTCCGGGTTTGTCCGGCCGACCCCACAGCTCACCGACGGCCCTCCGCGGCGCGCCCTTCGCGCCCCACGGCGCGGCCATCCCACCGGTCCAGTCGTCGTAACCGCGCTCGGGCGCGATCTCGACCTTGCTGCCGTCCACCGTGGCCGTCTCGCCCGCGCGCACCGTCTTCTCGGCGCCGCCCGCGCGCACCGTGATCTCCTCGGTCGCCGCGTAGAGCTTCGCGCTCGCTGGGCGCTCGCGCGAGCGCTCGATGCCGGTGTTCGCGCCGCTGACGATGCCCGTCGCCTCGCCGAGCTCGATCTCGGTCCGCGCGCCGAGCGCGCCCTGCACGAAGATGCGCCCGTGTTCGAGGGCCACGCCCTTTTGCGTGATGCGCAGGCTCGTCGCTCGATCGAGCACGAGGCCCGTGCCGTCGTCGAGGCGCAGGCGCGCGCGGCCGTCGGTGTCGGTCTTGACGACGTCTCCCTCGGAGAGCCGCCGCGTCTTGTGCACGGGCGCGCCCGCGGCGGTCACCGAGGCGTGCACCGCTTGCAGATCGGCCACCGTCGGCACGAGCGGCTGGCTTGGCATCCGCTCGCCTTGCCCGCGCAGCAGGACGACCGTCACGAGGATGACCACGATCGAGCTCACGATCGCAAAGAGCGCGGGCGGGATGCTCCCGCCTCCGGACGGCAGGGGCGGAGGCGGGGTCCGCCGGATCTGCTCCTGCGCGCGCGGATCACTCACGGGGAGCCACTCGGCCGTGTCGAGCTTCTCGCCGCGCGTGACCACGATGATCCGACGCTCGTTCGTGCGCGGAGGCTCAGGCGTAGCGGCCGCGGGCGCGTCGTCGTCGTGATCATCGTCGTCGTCGCTTCCGCCGCCGCTTCCGCTTCTGCTTCCGCCGCCGCTTCCGCTTCCGCTTCCGCCTCCGCTCGCGGTTTCGTCTCCGCTTTCGCTCGCGCGCGCGCTCTCCTCTGCGCTGCCCGTGGGTTCTTCGGGACGAACGGCTGCCTCTCCGGCCGCCTTGCTCGCTTCCTCGGAGGGCGTGCTGTTCACGTCTTGCTCTTCTCGTCGCTCGTCGCTCACGGCTCGACCTCCCGGGCCTCACCCTTCGAGATGGCGAACGCCCGCACCGGCTTGCCGCCGCGCGCGAAGCGGATCGATTGCTTCACGATGGTCTCGCCGTCCTCCCCTTCGTCGAAGACGATCGTCAGGATCGCCTCCGCGCCGAGCCGCGCGGCGTGCTCCACGTCCTCCCCTTCGAGCCGCACCTCCACGCGTGCGTCGGGGCGCATCGGCAGGAGCGCCTGCGCGATGCCCAGCGTCACGTCGCCCTCCGGCGCAGGCATCTGCGTGCCGAGACCGTTCGTCCAGAGCGACGGGTGAAACTCGGGGTGCGACCACGTCAGCGAGACCCGCGCCCCGCGCGGCGCCTTGCCGGCCGCGCGTTCGGTCGAGATCACCCGCAGGAGCCGCGCGCGCAGCGTCTGCTCCTCGTCCTTCTTGCCGTTCTTCTGCGCGAGGAGCCGGCCCCACGCGAGGTACGTCGCGGCGAACGCGCGCGCCGTCACGGCCGGGCTCTGCTCCGCGTCGGGCGCGCCGGCCGCGCCGCCCTTCTCGGTCCACTTGATCGCCTCTTCGAGCTTCCCCATGCCCTCGGCGGCGGCCGCGAGCAGGAGCGAGACGCTCGTGTCGTCGGGCGCGAGCCGCGCCAGCGTCTCGTACTGCCGCGCCGCGTCCGCGTACCAACCGTGGGCCCTCAAAAGATCGCCGAGCCTGCGCCGCGCGACCGGATCGTCGGGAGCGAACTCCACGATCTCGCCGAACGACCGCCGCGCCTCGGCCTCGTACGCGGCCTTCTTGCCCGCGTCGGCCTCCTTCGCCGCGAGGCGCATGTAGAGCTCGCCGACCGCGGTCCGCACCCGCGCGTCCGCGTCGGGCCTCGACCGCAACGTCCTGCCGAGCTCACGCGCGCCCGCGTCGTCCGACGCATCCTCCAGCATGTCGAGCAGGCGCAGCGCGAGCGCAAAATCGTCCGGCCACTGCGCCACGAGCTCCCGCACCTTCTTCACCCGCTCGTCGGGAGACTTCGTGTCCTTGATGAGCTTCTCCAGGAGGCTCGGATCCATCGTCTTCAGGCCGAGCGCCGCGTGCAGCTCGCGCATCTCCTGCGCCGTGCGCACCCGCGCGAGGATCCCGCGGTAGAGCGCGTCGGCCACGCCGAGATCCGTGAACATCACGCGCCAGAGCGACACCTTCGCGGCGATCGACGGCATCGCATCGAGCATGAGCGACACGAGCTTCGACCTCTCCCGCCACGTCGGCGCCTCGCACGCCGAGAGCGCCGCGCGGTAAACCGATCGCACGCCCTGCGCGTTGCCCGCGGCGCGCCCGAACCGCTCGCGCCACAAGCCCACGCGCTCCTCGAACGGAACGAGCGCGGCGCCGCTGCACGGCGACGCCTGATGCGGCACGTCGCCCACGTGCACCACGATCGTCGTGCCCGTGAGGCCGGAGGCGCGCTTGGCCTTCTCCGCGGGCTTCTGATCCTCATCGGCCTTGGAGATGTCCTCCCCGGCAGACGGCTTGCCACTCAGGTCCCCGCCCGCGAGCGGATCCCCTGGTGCATTCGACTGCTTCGTCGAGCCGAACGGCAGCGACGGCGCGGGCTGCGGTACAGGCGGACGTGCCGCCGGCGCGGCCGTCGCCGCGGCGCTCGGCATCGCGATCGGCGCCTCCATGATCTTCGGCGGCGCGCTCTTGTGCTGTCCACCGAGCCGGCCCTGCCCCGAGCCAAAGCCTTGCCCCGTGCCCGTGCCCGCGCCGTGCCCGATCGTCCCGATGGAACCGAGCCCGATCCCTTCGCCTCGTCCGCCGCCACCCTCGGCGACGCCCGAAAGCCCGAGGCCGCCGGCGCCGAACCCGTCGCCGATCGTGTTGCCCCACTGGTTGCCGACGGCGGAGGTCGGCTCACTCGCGAGCGAGTCGTCGCGCCCCCACGGCGCCGTCGGCGCGTTCGGATCGCCGCCCGCGCCCGTGTTCAGCATGCCGATCATCCCGAACTCGGCTGCGTCACGCAGCGCGGCTTGCCGCGCGATGTGTGGATCGGCGTTGTCCGCGGGCCCTTGCACGCCGTAGCGGTTGCCCGTCGAGCGCGAGACCGGGTTCCCCATCGATCCCTCTTCGCCCTTCGCGCGCGTGCCCGTGCCGCCTTCCTTGTTGTCGGCGTTCGGCGCAGCCGCGACCTCCGCGGTCGCGACGCTGACTTCCTCTTCCTCGTCGTCGACGTCCGCCTTGATGATCGGCGTCCAGCCCATCCGCCGCTTCGTCTCGACGAGGCTGCGCGCCATGCCCTTCTTGCGCTCGAGCTCCGCGCGCTCCTCCGGCGTCATCTCGTTCTTCGTCGGCACGTAGAGCGACGTGACCGGCGTGATGATCGCGTGCCGCGAGCCGAGATCCACCATCGCCGCGCGCCCCGTCGCCTCGGCCATCATCTGCATCAGGCGCCCTTCCGCCCAGCGACGTCGCAGATCCCCCTCGTCCTCGATCCGCGTCACCTGCAGGTTCGTCTTGACCGTACCCGCGGGCCCCGTCAGCGAGACCGACGTCGGCAGCCCCGCCGTCGTCACGCGGCCGATCACCGCGATGCTCTCGTCCGCCACGAGCGCGCCGAGATCCCGCGGGAAAATGCGCTCCACCGTCGGACCGAGATCCACCTGCGCGCCCAGCCAAACCGGACGCTCAGCATGTTCGAGCAGCCGGAGCGCCACGCGCGCCGCGGCGTTCGCGTCGGCCACGCGCTCCGCAAACCCGCCCCGCGCGAGGCCTTCGAGCAACGCCATGTCCGCCTCGTCGCCCACGCCCACGCCGAACATCCGCACCGGCCGCGGCAGCTTCGCCATCCGATCGCGAAGCTCCTGCAGCCTGAGCTCGCCGACCGTGGGCGCGCCGTCGCCGACGTACACCACCGCGCCGCGCCGCGCCGGATCGAGCAGCGCCGCGGCCTGGCTCAACATCGCCCCGAGATCCGTCGCGCCGCCTCGCTCGATGCGCGACATCCGCGCGAGCACCTCACGCCGCCCCGCCTCGTCGATCGGCGCGAGCCCCTCCTTGCCCGGCACGACCGGCACGAGCGACGTGTCCCCGCCGAACACGCCCACCCGATCGTCCTTGCCGAGGTGCGCGAGGAGCGCCGCCGTCGTCGCGCGCGCGATCGCGAGCGACGGCGCGTCCGTCGCGGCCGACGTGTCGATCACGATCGCCAGATCGAGCCCGCCCTTCGCGAGCGGCACGTCCGCGGATCGCACCGGCACGATGACGTAGTCGGCCTCCGTCCTCGCGCGCTGCATCGCGTCCGCGCGCTCCGACGGCGGCACCGTCTCGGGATCCATCGTGTGCGGCGCCGTGTAGCCGCGCGGCGCGACGAGGCCGTCGTCGAAGAGCTCGATCGCGAGATCGGCCCTCGGCACGAAGTCCTGCGCGCGCACCGTGATCGTCCCGCCCTCGCGCACGCCGCTCATGCCCGTGCGCACCTCGCGCGCGCCCGCCCGCGCGAGATCGATCGTGGCCGTCAACTCCTCGATGTGCGGCAGCGACCCCTCGGCGCCCTCGGCGGCCATCGGGTACACGTAGAGCCGGCGTTCACCGCGCGCGCCCGTGCGTCCGAGCCACTCGGCATAACGCACCACGACACGCCGCGATTGTCCGGGCAAGAGCGGGTAGAGCCGCGCCTTGTACACGCCCGGCGCCTCCCACTCGAGCAGCGCCGGATCCTCCTTGCTGCCCTCGTAGACGTTCGCCTGGTACTGCGCGGCGGCGGCCGCCTTCTCTTTGACGTACCCCCAGAACACCACGCCGTCGCGATCCACGCCGAACTTGTGCAGCGTCGCGCCCGCGGGCGTGCGGAACCGATACACGCCCTCGACCGTCGCCGAGCTCGGATTGAAGAAGACCTCGTCGACCTCGGTGATCGCGAAGTCGTCCTGGATCGACACGCGCACGTCGAGTCTCTGGATCGCGAGCGGAAAGCGCGGCGCGCCTTGCTCGCCCGGGCGACGCGCGCCCACCGTGCCCACGCCGTACGGCGAAGGTTCGGCGGAGCGATCCGTCGTCGCGAGGCCGCCCGTCCAGTCCTCCCACGTGAGCACCGGCGACGTCTTCGCCGTTGGCTCGCCCTTGTGGGGTTCGAGCGTGAGCCGCTCGCCGGCCGTCGCGCGCCCCGCGCCGTCCGTGCGCACCTCGCCGGCGAGTACGTATACGTCCGACGCGCCGTCCTTCTGCGCCACGTCGATGCTCGCCCGCACGTGCGCGAGGTGCAGCGGCCCAGTCGGCGTCCGCAGCTCGGTCGTGATCGTCGCGGGCGTGTCCACGAAGACGCGCCCGTGCTTGATGTCGATCACGTCGGCGTGGAGGACGAGCTCCGCGGGGCCTCGGATGAGCAGCGTCGCACCCCCGTCGCGCCGGAGCCACGCGAGCCCGTTCTCCTGCACCCGCACCACCTCGCCGTCCACGAGCCTTTCTCGCGGGTACGGAGGCCGTATCGGCTCGCCGGGCGGCGCGACCAGGACGTCGCGGCGGACCGTCCGCAGCTCGGCCCAGGTCTGGGATCGTGGCAGGAGCGGGCGCTCCGGTTCACGACACGCGGTGAGCAGCCCCGGACAAACCAGGGCGAAGAACGCCAGCACCACGAGGGCGAGGCGCGAACGAGCGCGGTACGAGGACATCCTGGGGTGCCTCCACATCGAAAGGAATGCGAAGGCACAGGCGCGCCCCCGATCCTGTCGAGAAGACTCTACCAGGACACCCGAGCTGGGATTTGGTTCCTTTTGAGATGGGATCGCGAGGGAGGGGCGAGGAGCGAGGCGAAGACGTCACCCCGCTCCTCGTCGAGCCTGCTCAGGGCGGGGGGGCCGCCTGGCTCTTCTTCGCCGACTTCAGGATGTTGAACTCGACGCGGCGGTTCTTCTGGCGGCCAGCGGACTGCTTGTTGTCGGCGACCGGCTTGTCGGGCCCGTAGCCCTTCGCCTGGATCCGCGTCTTGTCGATGCCCTTGTCGATCAGGTACTTGACCACGGCATCGGCGCGCTTCTGCGACAGCGCCCGGTTCTCCTCCGTCTTGCCCACGTTGTCCGTGTGGCCCGCGACCTCCACGAGGAAGATCTCCTTGTGGATTTCGAGCACGCTCGCGACCGCGTTGAGCACGGCGAAGCTCGTCGCGCCCTGGATCTTGTCGCTGTTCGTGGCGAACTCGACGCGCTGGAGGATCTTGATGTCGTCGTCCGTGATCGTGACGAGCGACGGGCCCTTGTCCGGGCAGCCGTCGGTGTCCTCGAAGCCGTTCAGGTTCTCCGGCTGCTTCGGGCACTTGTCCTTGTCGTCCGGGATGCCGTCCTTGTCCGAGTCCGGCGACTCGTCGGGGCAGCCGTCCTCGTCCTTGAAGCCGTTGTAGACCTCCGGCTGATCGATGCACTCGTCGGAATCGTCGTTGATCTTGTCACCGTCGTTGTCCGGATCCGGGCAACCGTCGGTGTCGGCGAAGCCGTCGGTGTCTTCCGGCTGATCCGGGCAGCCGTCGGCCTTGTCGGCGACGCCGTCCTGATCCTTGTCCGGGCAGCCGTAGAACTCCTTCACGCGCATCTTGCCGAAGTCGTCGGGGCACTTGTCGTCCGCGTCCCCGATGCCGTCCTTGTCGCGATCCGGCAGCTCGTCGGGGCAGCCGTCGTCGTCGTTCAGGCCGTTGATCGTCTCCGGCTTGAGCGGGCACTTGTCCTTGACGTCGGGGACCTTGTCCTGATCGTTGTCGTCTTCGAGGCAGCCGTCGTCGTCCTCGAAGCCGTCGATGTCCTCGGCGATCGACGGGCACTTGTCGTCCTTGTCGTTGATGCCGTCGCCGTCCTCGTCGCCGACCTCCGCGACGAACGCGATGCCGCCGAGCGCGCGGAAGAGCGGCACGCCCACGCCTTGCAGCACGCCGCCGCCACCGCCGACCGTGAAGGCGAGCGGCAGGCTGAGCGGCGTGATCTGAAGGGCGCCGTCGACCTCGAGCGAGTTCGTCCCGTTCTGCGAGCTGAACTTCGTGCCGCCGAAGCCCTCGGCGATCACGCGGACCGTCGGGCTCACCCGGTAGCCGAGCGCCGCGCCGTAGCGGAACTCGAAGGGACCGACCGTCGTCGTGCCGAGCCGCGCCTCGGGGCGGTAGACGCCGCGCAGGTTCAGGCCGAACGACAACGCACCGAACGAGCCGTCGAAGATCAGCCGACCGCCGGCCGTGATCGGCGTGCTGTTGCCGATGTACTTGTCCTTCGCCGTGATCGTCCCGAGCGGCGCCGACACGTCCACGGCGCCGCCGAGCACCACGGCGCTGTTCTTCGGGTCGCCGTAGAAGCGGAACTTGCCTTCGAGCGTCGCGTCGCCGACGCCGAACGCCTTGAGCCCGTTCGGATCGGGCCCGCCCGTGTCGAGGTTGATGCCCGAGCCGCTCACGTACATCACGGGCAGACGCAGGCCGATCTGCACGGCCGGGATGGGCGTCAGCGACGCGAGCACGTCGGCCGTGAACATGTCGCTGATGACCGCGACGTCCTGGAGCTGCGCGTTCGGCGAGGCGCAGTCCGCCTGCGCCCTACAGCTCTTCACCACGAACGGTTTGTTCGCGTAGTTCACCATCAGGCCCGCGGTGAAGCCCATCGCGGCGTCCATGCGAGCGCCCGCGACCGTGAGGTAGTTCTTCGAGCCCGGCACGGGTTCGAACCGCTGGACGGAGAACTCTCCCTCCTTGGCGCCCCCCGCGGAGCTCTCCTGGGCCAGCGCGGCGGTTGGAACGAGCGAGACGGAGAGAAGTCCCAGAAGAGTCAGCAGCCTTGGCGATAGTCGCGTTCTCATCAACCCTCTTGGCGCGGACAGCAAACCGGCACGTTGGGAACGGCGGTACACGAGAATTGCAGGAATAGAAGACCGTCCAGAGCGCCGCAACGGGGATCCTGGATTCGGGTGAAATTTCGAGCCGTTCTGGTCGTACTGGACGCGATCCGCGGTGCCGGCTTGCGCCGGCGCGGCGGGCCCGGGGGCGCGAAAGGCCGTCGCGGAGGGGCCGTCCACGACGCGGACGACCCGGAGACCGGGTTTTCCCCGAGGGACCTCGGAACCTGTCCCTTGGCCAGGCGGCCAACACCGATCCACGTTGACCACACCCGCTCGGCGTGAGACATCGCCCCTGCCCGAGCGCCCGGACGATCCGTGCGCGGGCACGGCGAGACGAACCTCGTTACGACACCCAAAGCGCGCGGCACGCGGATTCCAAAGCGGGGCCCCGTCCGGCGCGACACACGCAGCAAACGCGCCATGCGAATTTCGTCGCGGTACCTAGGCTCCTCGTACGGATCGGGAACGAGAACGGCAGTGTCGCTCGCGGCGCTCGCCTTCGGCCTCTCTGCGGCAGGGTCCGCCCTCGCCCAGCCCGCGGCGCCGCCTCCGCCCAAGCCCGCGGAGACCACGACGACAGCGCCGACGACGGCGCCCGCAGACGAGCCTCTCGTACCGCCGAACGGCACGACGCCGCCCGCGACCACGCCTGCGACGCCGCCCGCGACCACGCCTGCGCAAAAGCCCGCCGCGCCCGTCGCTGCCACGCCGGATCCGGATCGCGACGCGCGCGCGCTCACGCGCCAGGGCGCCGATCGTCCTGCGCCGACAGGCGACGTGGGCGTGCGGCCGAGCGACGTCTTCGCGGAGGACTGGTGGTCCCAGGCGCGACCAAGCCTGGAGATCCACGGCCTCTTCCGCGTACGCGCCGAGCTCTTCCATACGTTCGATCTCGGCCGTCGAGAGCTGCCCGATCGCGCGCTCTGGCCGCAGCCGCCGGACAACGCCTACTACCCCATGTCGGGCGAGGTGCAGACCGTCACCCTCTGCGGCGACGATCCCACGGGGACCACGCCTTGTGAGAACCACACGCAGGCCGGCGCGAACATGCGCTTCCGCCTCACGCCGGAGCTGCACATCAGCGACAACCTCCGGGTCCTCTCGCAGATCGACATCCTCGACAACTTCGTCCTCGGCTCGACGCCCGAGGGCTACTGGAACAACCCCGCAGCCGGCGGCGGCTACACCGTCGGCCAGCGCGGCGGCTACGCGCCGATCGGCGCGCTCGCGACCACCTCGTGGGCGCCCGTTGCGGGACAAACGAGCACGGTCGACAGCATCATCGTCAAGCGCGCCTGGGGCGAGTACGTCACGCCCGTCGGCCTCCTCCGCTTCGGCCGCATGCCGAACCAGTGGGGCCTCGGCATCCTCAACAACGAGGGCAACGGCTACGACTCCGACTACCAGAGCACGGTCGACCGGATCATGTTCGTCACCGGCATCAAGAAGTACGACCTCTACTTCGCCGGCGCGTGGGACTTCATCAGCGAGGGGGCGACGAGCGCCGCGCTCCGCGAGCAACAGGGCCAGCCCTACGATCTCGGCCAGTTCGACGACGTGAGCCAGTACGTGTTCATGGCCGCGCGCAGGCGGGATCCCGAGCTCGCGCGGCTCGATCTCGCCAAGGGGCTGCCGGTCATCAACGGCGGCCTCTACTTCGCCTACCGCAACCAGGCCCTCGCGAACGACACCACGGATCCGGCGACGAGCGCCACGTTCGGCCAGGCATCGAACAACATCCGCGCCGGCTACTCCCGCCGCGGCGCGCAGTTCTTCACGCCCGACCTCTGGTTCCAGTTCCTCTACAAGAAGTTCCGCTTCGAGGCCGAGGCCTCGATGACCTACGGCACCATCGACAACCTCCAGACCGCGGGCGGCACCACCGTCGAGAGCAACCCGCTCGACGCCGAGGACACCGGCTGGACCGTGCGGAGCTTCATCGTCGCGGCGCAGTCCGAGTTCCGCGCCCTCGACGACAAACTCCGCCTCGACCTCGGCTTCGGCTGGGCCTCGGGGGATCCCGACGTCGAGGGCCTCGCGCCGCCGCGCGGCGGCCTCGAGCGGCAGCTCACGGCCGATCGGACGTTCTCGACGGGCCGGTTCCACCAGGACTACCGCGTCGACCTCATCCTCTGGCGCAACATCATGAGCCGCGTGCAGGGCGCGTACTACTTCCGTCCTTCGGTGCAGTACGACTTCGCGCGCGACCCGAACGGACAGCGCCTCGGCGGCAGCGCGGCGATCATCTGGAGCCGCGCGAGCGAGTTCATTCAGACGCCCGGCAACAAGCGTGACCTCGGCGTCGAGCTCGATTTCTCGCTCTATTTCCAGGCGAAGGACGGCGCGCTGAACGACCGTCCCGATCAGATGGGCGGCTTCTACACGATGCTCCAGTACGGCGTGCTCTTCCCCCTCGGCGGCTTCAACTACTTGCCCGGCGAGGCCAGCCGCTACGAGAGCGCTCCGGAGAACCGCAACGCGCCGGCGCTCGACACCGAGACGGCGATGACGCTCCGCTGGTACCTCGGGATCATGTTCTGAGGCGCGAAACATGGTAGATGGGCGGGCGCCATGTCCGCCTCGAGCCATCAGATCCGCCGCACCTTCCTCGATTTCTTCGCCTCTCGCGGCCACGAGGTCGTCCCGAGCGCGCCGATCGTCCCGCAGAACGACCCCACGTTGATGTTCGTCAACGCCGGGATGGTCCCGTTCAAGGACGTCTTCACGGGCAAGGACCGCCGCGCGTACACGCGCGCCGCGAGCAGCCAGAAGTGCATCCGCATCAGCGGCAAGCACAACGACCTCGAGAACGTCGGCGTCACCGCGC
This sequence comes from Polyangium fumosum, assembly GCF_005144585.1. Classification (GTDB taxonomy): domain Bacteria; phylum Myxococcota_A; class Polyangia; order Polyangiales; family Polyangiaceae; genus Polyangium; species Polyangium fumosum. The sequence continues at coordinate 50,402 of NZ_SSMQ01000026.1, forward strand.
GCCACCACACGTTCTTCGAGATGCTCGGCAACTTCAGCTTCGGCGACTACTTCAAGGAAGAGGCCATCACGAGCGCGTGGGAGCTGCTCACGAAGGTCTACGGCGTCCCGAAGGAGCGGCTCGTCGTCACCGTGTTCAAGGGCGAGAACAACTTCCCCGCGGACGAGGAGGCGGCCTCGATCTGGCGCAAGGTCACGGGCTTCGGCGACGATCGCATCCTCCGGCTCGGCATGGCGGACAACTTCTGGAGCATGGGCGACACCGGCCCGTGTGGCCCCTGCTCGGAGATCCACTTCTTCACGGGCGACGAGGTCGACCTCGCGCGGTTCGGCGAGGAGCCCCGGCTCGACGGCTCCGGCTGGACCGAGATCTGGAACCTCGTCTTCATGCAGTACGACCGCGCGGAGAAGGACGCGCCCGTCACGTCGCTCCCGGCGCCGAGCATCGACACGGGCATGGGCCTCGAGCGCATTTCGTTCGTGCTCCAAGGGGTCACGTCGAACTACGACACCGACCTCTTGCGCCCGCTCGTCGAGCGCGCGGCCGAGATCGCGGGCAAGAAGTACGGCGCGAGCCTCGCGCCCGACGACGTCTCGATGCGCGTCATCGCCGACCACGCCCGCACCACCGCCTTCCTCGTGGCCGAGGGCGTGATGCCCGAGAAGCAACGGCGCGAGTACGTGCTCCGCCGCGTCATGCGCCGCGCGATCCGGCACGGCTACCGGCTCGGCATCGAAAAACCCTTCCTCCACGAGGTCGCGCTGCTCGTCGTGGATCGCATGGGCGACGTCTACCCCGAGCTTCGTGATCGGCGCGAGCTCATCGCCCGCGTCACCGAGGACGAGGAGGTCCGCTTCCGCGCCACGTTGAAGCGCGGCATGAAGATCCTCGACGAGCGCTTCGAGGAGATGCGCGAGAAGGGCGACAAGGCCCTCTCGGCGCCGGCGGCCGCGGACCTCTACACGACGTACGGCTTCCCGCTCGATCTGACGCAGGTCATCTGCGGCGAGCAGGGTTTTGCCGTTGATCTCGAGGGCGCCGAGAAGATCGTCAAGGGCGCGGACGAGGCCGACGGGCCGATCGATCCGACGGCCGCCGTCGACCCGGCATACCGGCAGGCCCGCGAAAAACTCGGCTCGCCCGTGACCTTCACCGGCTACGAGCGCGAGGCGGGCGAGAGCGAGGTCGTCGTGATCATCGCGGTCGAAACGAAGGACGGCTCGGACAAACTCACCCGCGCGCTCGTGGACCGGGCGAGCGCGGGCGCGCGCGTCGAGGTCGTCGTGAAGGAGACGCCCTTCTACGCGGAGAGCGGCGGCCAGGTCGGCGACATCGGCGTGATCACGGCGGGGTTTGGGGCGCAGGACGCCGAAGGCGATCCGAAGCCCCAAATGTCGATGGGCGATCTGCGCATCCGCGTCACGGATACGCAGCGCCCGCTCACCGGGCTCGTCGTGCACGAGGGTGTGGTCGAGGCGGGCGAGGTCAGCGTGGGCCAGAAGGTCACGCTCACCGTCGATCACGCCGCGCGCTCGGCCACGCGGCGCAACCACTCCGCGACGCACCTGCTCCACTGGGCCCTGCGCACGGTGCTCGGCGAACATGCGCAGCAGAAGGGCTCGCGCGTCGGCCCGGACATGCTCCGCTTCGACTTCGCGCACAACAAGCCTCTCACGCGTGACGAGGTCGAGCGCATCGAGGACCTCGTGAACGGCAAGGTCCTGGAGAACGCGCCGGTGCTCACGGAGGTCTTGCCCGTCGACGAGGCGCGCAAGCGCGGCGCCGTCGCGATCTTCGAGGAGAAGTACGGCGACGTCGTCCGCATGTTGACGATGACCCAGGACTCGATCGAGCTCTGCGGCGGCACGCACGCGCGCGCGCTCGGCGACATCGGCCTGTTCAAGATCACGGGCGAGGGCGGCGTCGCGGCCGGCGTGCGTCGCGTCTTCGCGGCGACGGGCAAGAACGCGCTCGGCTACATGCGCGGCCTGGAAGACGACATCCAGAAGGCGCGCCAGGTCGCGAAGGCACAAGGCGGCGACCTCGCGGACAAGATCGGCAAGATCGTCGCGCACGAGCGGGAGCTCGAGAAGAAGGTCGCCGAGCTCGAGCGCCGGCTCATCGAGGGTGGCGGCCCCGGCGGCGGCGGGGGCGGCGGGATCGACGCGATGCTCGCGGAGGCCCGCGAGATCTCGGGCATCAAGGTCCTCGCCCGGCGCATGCCCGACGGCACGCAGGCGGCGGCGCTGCGCGAGATCGCGGAGAAGCTCCGGGACAAACTCGGCGCGTCGAGCCTCGTGCTCGTCGGCGCGGTGGACGCGGGCAAGGCGCAGCTCGCGGTGATGGTCTCGAAGGCCGCGACGAGCCGGGTGAAGGCCGGCGACGTCATCAAGAACGTGGCTGCCCTCGTGGGTGGGCGCGGCGGCGGCCGGCCCGACATGGCGCAGGCCGGCGGTCCCGAGGCCGGCAAGCTCGACGAGGCCATCGCGGCCACGTATGGCGAGGTCGAGCGTCTCGTGACGGCGTGACCGTCGCGGAGGGGGACGAGGTGAGTCGATGAGCGGACCTGAACCCGTCCCTCCGTGCAGCTACCTGCTTCAGGTCACGCCATGGCTGTCAAATCGCGAGCCGATCTCTTCCGGACCAACGAGAGCGAGCCAAAGCACCCGCGCCTCCGTCGCTGGAAAAAACTGCGCGAATCGGGATACCACCTGGATCTGGAGATCCACCGTGAATGGGACGGCCTGACATTTTCTCCGGCCAAGATGTTCGTCACCCTCCGCAAGCATGAAGAAGACCCTGGAATTCTAGAGGAATTGCTGTGGGAGGATGCGCTGAACCAGGGGCTCGTGGAACTCGGCATTCCGGCGAGCACGCCCGAGGGGGAGGTCATGCGTTACGCCCTCGCGTTCAAGACAGCGCTCGAGCCCGTATCGCTACGCCATAACGAGGATTTCCTGCGGTCCGTGCTCGTGGAGTTCTTGCGCGCTGGCGACGTCTTCCCCTCGCATCCCGAGCTGATGAAGATGCTCGATCAGGTGCACCCGGCGCAGGCCTACCGGGGCGCGTCGTATGACCAGGCGCTCGAAGCGGTGGAGAGCATTATCAACGCGAAGGCCGAGGAGCTCGAATCCAAGCTCCGCTATCCACAGGAGAAGGCCTTCGATATCCTCTGCCGCGCGCTTGCCCAGTACCTCGACGAGATCTTCCACGTCACGGCAAGGCGGTTTTGGTTCCCGAAATGAGTTGATAGCCCGCCGTCGCCCGGTAGTACCCTCCGCGGCCGCCGCAGCGTCACGCAAGCGCCAGGCCAGTTGCAGGCGATGCGCGAGCAGGCAGCCGCAGGGCGGACGAAAAGCCAGGCCCGGACGAGGGCGAAGGCTGAGGCTTCGCTGAGGTCGGGAACTCGGCGGAGGCTCGGGCGCGAGGCTTGGGGGAGGTCGGGAACTCGGCGGAGGCTCGGGCGCGAGGCTTGGGGGAGGTCGGGAGCTCGCCTGAGCCTCGCGTGGGAAGGTCTTGCAGAAGTCGGGAACTCGGGAGAGGCGCGCGCGCGACGCTCTGGGGAGGTCGCCGGCTCGGCGGAGCACCGTGGCGACGGATAGAACACGCTTCTCTCCCTGCACGTGATGCACTTTCCTACGTCGCCCCCCCTACCCCTTAGGGCTCCCCCGTACACCGGTCTTGCCCGGCGAAGGAAGACGCGTTACCGTCGCCCAATTTCCACGGGTCGAGGGGATGAGCCAGGACACGGATTCGCTCGCTGCACAGGTCGCGGAACTCCAGCGTCGCAACGCCGAGCTCCAGCGGGAGCTGCACCTGAAGAAGCAGATGTACGCCGCGCTCGTGGAGGACCAGCGCGAGCTCATCTGCAAGTTCAACCTGGACAGCACGCTCTCGTTCGTGAACGACGCGTATTGCCGCTTCTTCGGCAAGACACGCGAAGAGCTCGTCGGTCACCACTTCACGCCCCTCGTCCCGGAGGAGGATCGGGTCCTCATCGCCGACGTACTCGCCCGGCTCGGGCCAAAGGAGCCGGTCCTCGAATGCGAGCACCGCGTGCTGACGCCCGGGGGCGAGGTGCGCTGGCTCAACTGGGTCGATCGCGCCATCTTCGACGAAGCGGGCAACATCGCGGCGTTTCAGGCCGTCGGAATCGACGTCACCGATCGGCGGAGCGCCGAGGAGCACGCGGAGCGGAACGAAGTGCTGCGCGCGGAGCTCATTCACGCGCAAGAGCAGGCGCTCCGGGAGCTCGCGGCGCCGCTCATCCCCATCGCCGACGACGTGCTCGCCATGCCGCTCGTCGGACGTATCGACGAGAAACGCGCGCAGCTCGTGCTGGAGACGCTGCTCGAAGGGGTCGTGCGGATGGCGGCCGAGACCGTGCTGCTCGACGTGACGGGCATCACGACGGTCGACACCCAGGTCGCCGAGGCGCTCGTGCGCACGGCGCATGCCGTGAAGCTCATCGGCGCCAAGGCCGTATTCACCGGCATCCAGCCCCACGTCGCGCAGACGCTGATCACGATGGGCATCGAGGTGCACGGCGTGATCTCGGTGCGCAGCCTGAAGGACGGGATCGCGTGGGCCATGCAGGAGCGCGGCAAGAGCCGCAAGGTGGCCCCACGGCCTCGATCGCGGTGAACCTTGCGAGGGAGCCATGGGCACGATCGTCTGGGTGAAACGGCAGGGGCTCGACGCGACACTCGGGTTCACGTTCCGCGCGCAGGTGGAGCGGCTGCCGGCGCGCAAGGCGCGGACGCTCTCGATCGAGGGGCCCGTGCGCAACGTGGATCTGCCCCGCAAGCAGGCGTTCGGCGTCTCGGCGCGTTCGCCCTTTGATCATCGTGGCCACCTCATCGCCGAGCGGTTCGGCGGGCCGAACAGCTCGGTCAACCTCGTGGCCATGCACGGGCTCGTGAACATGAACGGCGGGCCCTGGTACGCGATGGAGGTCGAGATCGCGCGGATGCTCGACGCGAGCGGCGCGCACCGCCCGGGGCTGCCGCGGACGGGGTGGATGAAGGTCACCGTGCGCTACCACAGCGCCGAGCCGCTTCGGCCGATCGCATTTCACGTCGAGGCGAAGGATCCGAACGGGACCACGAAGTTCTGGCAGATCTTCAATGCGAACCCGCACCTGCCGAACCCGAACGATCCGCGGCGCCCGGACGCAAACGCGCTCGCCGTCGAGGTGAACGCGGACATCGCGCGCGGCTGACCACGCGCGCCGCCACGTCTACGTCCCGTCCGTCACGCCGAGCCTGTCGAGGAGCCATGCGTACTTGAACGCCATCTCCTGCATCCGCTCGTAACGCCCGGATTTGCCCCCGTGGCCGGCCGGGTCGAGGTGAATGCGCAGGAGGAGCGGGTTCGTGTCCGTCTTCATCGCGCGCAGCTTGGCCACCCATTTCGCGGGCTCCCAGTACATCACCTGGCTGTCGTTGTACGACGTGTTCACGAGGATCGACGGGTACGCCTTCTTCGCGACATTTTCATAAGGACTGTAGCGGAGGATGTACTCGAATTCGTCCTTCTTCTTCGGGTTCCCCCACTCCTCGAATTCTTCCACCGTGAGCGGGAGGGATTCGTCGAGCATCGTGTTGATCACGTCGACGAAAGGCACGTCGGCGATCGCCGCGCGATAGAGGTCCGGGCGCATGTTCAGGACCGCGCCCATGAGCAGCCCGCCCGCGCTCCCGCCCTGGATCGCGATGCGATCCTTCGCGGCCCAGCCCATTTGCACGAGCCCCTCGGTCACGTCCACGAAATCGGTGAACGTGTTCATCTTCGTCTTCATGCGCCCGGCCTCGTGCCAGGTCTCGCCGAGCTCGCCGCCGCCGCGGATATGCGCGATCGCGCAGACCACGCCGCGATCCACGAGCGAAAACGTCGGGGCCGAGAACATCGGGAAGAGCGGGGCACCATACGAGCCGTACCCATACAAGAACAGCGGGTGTTTCCCGTCCGGGTTCGTCCCCTTCTTGAAAAGCAGCGACACCGGGATCTTCGTGCCGTCCTTGGCCGTCGCGTGCACCCGCTTCGACTCGTACCGGCTGGAATCGTAGTTCGGGACCTCCGTGCGCTTCTTCAACACGAGCGCGCGTTTCTTCGGCTCGTAGTCGTAGACCGTGGAGGGCGTCGTCGGCGACTCGAAGCGGAATCGATAAAACGACGCGTCGAATTCACGGTTCTCCCCTGCCCGCAGCGTGAAGATCGGCTCGGGCAGCGCGATCCGGTGGGATCCGTCGAGCGCGAGCTTCTTCGGGTCGAGCACCCGGATCTGGCGCAAGCCGTCCTCGCGCTCGAACGCGACCGCGAACGTCGAGAAGAGCTGGATCGACTCGATCATCACGTCCTTGCGGTGCGGGATCGTCTCCTTCCATGAGGCGCGCCCCGGGGACGAGACCTTCGCCACCACGAGCCGGAAGTTCGTCGATTTCGCTTCGCCCGGCTTCGCGGGGCTGTTCGTGCGGATCACGAGCTCGTCGCCGTGATGGTCCACGTCGTACTCGTGGTCCTGCGCCCGCGGCTCCACGAGCGTGAGCGGCGCCTGGGGTTTGTCCGCAGGCAGGAAACGGACCTCGCTCGTCGTCATGCTGTTCGACTCGACGAAGATGAGCTTCTTGCTGCTGGAGCGCTTTGCAAACAGGCGGAACCGCTCGTCCTTCTCCTCGTAGAGCAGCACGTCCTTGGCCGCGTCCTCGCCGAGGTTGTGCCGGAACACCTTGTGCGAGCGCTTCGTGACCGGATCCTCGACCGTAGAAAGGAGCGTCTTGCCATCCTTGGCGAACACGACCGACGTGACGCGCTCGATCCGATCCGCGAGATCCTTGCCCGTCCGGAGGTCCCGCACGTGCAATACGAATTGCCGGAAGCCGGTGGTATCGAGGCCGTACGCGAGGAGATGGCCGTCCTCGGAGACGGCCAGCGGGCCAAGACCCACGAATTTCTCGGTCTTCGCGATCTCGTTCAAATCGATCAAGATCTCCTCGGGCGCCTTGTCCCCGCCCTTCACGGGCTTGCGACAGTAAAAGGGGTATTGTTTCCCTTTTTCGGTGCGCGTGTAATAGACATATGCGCCCTCCCGGAAAGGGACCTCCTCGTCGGACTCCTTCAGCCGGCTGAGCATCTCGCCGTAGATGCGCTCCTTCGCCGGCGCGAGCCCGGCCGTCATGGCCTCGGTGTACGCGTTCTCCGCGCGCAGGTACGCGAGCACCTCGGGCGTGTCCTTCTTGCGCAGCCACGCATAGTCGTCGACGAGCTCCACGCCGTGGATCTTGGTGACGTGCGGCTCCTTCTTGGCGATCGGCGCGACGGGGCCCTTCGGCGCCGGCGTTTCCGCGGCGGCGCTCGTCGCGGCCGGAGGCGGGGCGGACGGCGGGCTCGTGGTCGGCGCGGGCGCCGGAGGCAAGCCCTCACCCGAGCAGCCGAGGACGACGAGGAGCGCAAAAACGAACGGCGTTCGGCGGATCATCGTGGCAACCATAGCCCAGGTTCGCCAGCCCGTTGCGGCCCTCGGGGCCCCTTCGGTATCGTACGGGCCTGCCGCGGCGGACGACGCGGCCAGACGAGGAGCACCATGTCGTATCGAGCGGGTGATGTCATCGACGGTCGGTACAAGCTCCTCGACCTCATCGGCAGCGGCGGCCACGGCTACGTGTTCCGCGCCGAGGACATGGACCTCAGCGCGCCCGTCGCCGTGAAGTGCCTCTTGCCGAACATCACGAGCGAGCCGATCTTCACGACGCGCATCGCCCGCGAGGCCCGCGCCATGGGCCTGCTCAGCGGCACGGCCGCGACGCAGATCCTCGCCTTCAACCGCTCGGACAACGGCACGCTCTACATCGTGATGGAGCTGCTCGAAGGCAAGGATCTCGAAGCCTACGTGCGCGGCGTCGAGGCGAAAGGCGCGCCCATGCCGATCGACAGCGCGCTCGAGATCATGCGGCCCGTCGCCGAGACGCTCTCCGCCGCGCACGCGCGCGGCATCGTGCACCGCGACGTCAAACCCGCGAACATCTTCGTCTTGCGGACGCGCGCGCGGGGACGCGTCCGCCTGCTCGATTTTGGCCTCGCCAAGGAGGTCGGAGGCTTCACGGTCACGCGCGACGGCACCATCGCCGGCTCCCCGACGTACATGGCGCCCGAGATCTGGGCCGGCAAACCCAAGGACCTCGACCATCGCGCCGACGTCTACTCGTTCGGCGCCGTCGTCTTCCGCATGATCGGCGGCAGGCTCCCGTTCCCGGCGCGCAAGATGGTGGAGCTGCTCCGCGCGGTCTCGACCGACCCGCGCCCGAGCCTGCGCGCGCTCCGCCCCGATCTGCCGGAGGCCGTGGATCCGTGGGTCGCGCGGGTGCTCGCGAGCCAGCCTGCGCACCGCTACCCGTCGATGCAGGAGGCGTGGATCGAGCTCTGCAAGGCGCTCGGGCGCCCCGCGGAGATGGAAGACGACGACCTCGGCGCGCCTTGAATCGCCGTTTGTCTGCCTTTACGCTCCCGGCATGTCGGGCCCCGGCGCGAACGCAGTCCCGATCTTCCTTCTCGCCCCAGCGCAGCTCTTTCACGAGCGGTACCGCATCGTACGCACGATCCGCACAGGCGGGATGGGCGCGGTCTACGAGGCCATGGATGAGCGCACGGCCGGCCGCCGCGCCCTGAAGATCATCCACGCGACCCTGCTCGACGAACACACGGACTTCAAAGCGCGCTTCGAACGCGAGGCGCGCATCCTCGGGGAGCTCGAGAGCGACCACATCGTGCGCGTCATCGACGCCGGCGTGGACACGCCCACGGGGCTGCCGTTCCTCGTGATGGAGCTCTTGCGCGGGCGTGATCTCGGCATGATCGTCGCCGAGCGCGGCGCCCTGCCCCCGGGCGAGGTGCGCACCTACCTCGCGCAGGCCGCGTTCGCGCTCGACAAGACCCACGCCGCGGGCATCGTCCACCGCGACATCAAGCCCGACAACCTCTTCCTCACGCACCGTGACGACGGCTCGCCGTGCCTCAAGTTGCTCGACTTCGGCATCGCCAAGGCCGACGGCCACCTCGGCATCGGGATGCAGACGAAGACCATCCTCGGCAGCCCTTATTTCATGGCGCCCGAGCAGATCTTCATGGACCAGCCCATCGGCCCCGCCGTCGACGTCTACGCGCTCGGGCACACCGCGTTCATGCTGCTCGCCGGGGGTCCGTACTGGGCCGAGGAGTTCGAGAAAGCGCCGTCGATCATCACGCTCGCGCGTTGCCTCGACAGCCCGCTGCCCGAGGCCACCTCGGCGCGGGCGCGGCGGCGCCACGGCGTGGAGCTGCCCGCGGCGCTCGACGCCTGGTTCCTGCAGTGCGTCGCGCGAAACCCCGACGATCGGTTCCCGAGCGCCTCCGCCGCGATCGTCGCCCTCTCCGACGCCCTCTTCCCCGGGGACGCCACGGCCGCGCGCCAGACCACGCCCCCTCCCCGCGAGCCCTACATTTCGGTGTCGTACGAGTCGACGCCGATCCCCGCGGCCCGCAGCTCCCGCCCTTCGACGCCGCCGGCGAGCGACCCCGCGAAGCACCCGACGCCGTCGCGGACGGGCCGGCACTCGACGCCGCCGAGCTCGCCGGACCGGGTGAAATCGTCGATCTCGCGTCCGCGGAGCGGCCACGTGGTCCGCGTGGAGCGCGAGCGCAGGCTCGTGCGGCTCGAAGTGTGGGGCTTCTGGACGGTTGATCAGGCGCGGGCCTATTACGAGGAGTTCGCGCGCGTGACGCAGCCGCTCTGGGGCAAACGCTGGCGCGTCCTCGCGAACACCGCGGAGTTCGCGGCCCAGAAGCCCGACGTGAGCGCGTACGTGGAGCGGACGATGGAGGTCGCCCAGAAAAACGGCTGCGTACGGGCCGCGAACATCGTGTCGAGCACGCTCACGAAGATGCAGCTCGCCCGCATGTCGGCCGAACAAGGCCTGGCCTCGTTTGCCTTCTTCCAGGACGAGGCCGAGGCCCTACGGTGGTTGCTCGACGGGACGTGAGGCGGCGCCGACGGGCGTCATCACCGTTCCTACGCACGCGAAACGAGGCCACGGTCGAGAGTGGACGTTCGCCGGCCGTCCCTTACGTACTCACGTGAGGGCTCGTCGTGGAACCGCGTTCGGTGAGAGGGCGTTTTTCCCTGTTGGCGAGGCGCGGCGCGGGCCCTCGGGGAGGGATCGTATGAAGAAGCTACAAGGGTTGGCGGCGTTGCTGTTCCTCTCGGGCGGGTCTGTGCTCCTCGGCGCCGGCTGCATGGCGACGATGGAAGACCCCGCGGAAGACGGAATCCAGGCCGGCGGGGAGGACACCGCCTCGGCAGGGCAGGAACAGCGGCGGGGTCGCCGGCGGTTCCGCTGGGGCGGCGGGGGCGGGCCCGGTGGAAGCCCCTGCGCCTGGCTCGAAAATGGCGCGTATTGCGGCGGCAACATGTACGAGCCCGGCAATCCCAACCGGCTCTACCGGTGCTATCAAGGCAGCCTCCTCAGCAGCCAGTGGTGCGGCGTCGGTCGGTGCGTGAAGAGGCCCCCGGGCCAACCCGATTTCTGCATCTGAGTCACGTGAGGTGCCCCCTCTCCTCCCGTCGGAGAGGGGGGGTTTACCCCAGCAAGAACTTCCGGATCCGACCCGCGACCCCCTCCGTGCCCACCTGCCGCATGCGGCCCTCGCGATCGAGCTGCCGCGCCGCGATGAGCAGGCCGAGCTCGACCACGAGCTGCGGGCGTGACTCGATGATCGGCGCGAGCGCCTGCTTGCTGATCTCGTAGAGCGTCGACTCGCACGTCGTCCGCACGGTCGCGATGCGCTCGCTGCCCGTGAGCAGCGCGACCTCGCCGAAAACCGCGCCGCGCTCCAGCGTGGCGACGGCGACGTCCTGGCCGCTCTGCTGGCGCACGAGGACCTCGACCGTGCCCGCGGCCAGCACGAAGAGCGACGAGCCCCGCTCCCCCTCGCGCACCACGCGATCGTGCGGGCCGTACACGACGGGACGTGTCTTCTGCGCGAGCCGCTCCACCTCGCGATCCGTCAGCGGCTTGAAGACCGGCACGCGCCGGAGGAGCGCCGCGATGTCGGCGTGCGTGGGCTCGGGGCCGAGGGAGAGCGGCTCGGCCGCGTCGAGCCCGCCGCCATAGCCGTCGCGCCGCTGCAGGGCGTCGACGAGGGCGCTGTCGCCGCGCATGTACGCCTCGAAGAGGCTCGCGGTGCGCGGGATGCACGCGTCGCCCGTGTGATCCATGAGCCCACGCTCGCGGGCGAACCGCGCGACCTCGTTCATCGACTGGCGGTACTGCCGGCACGCTGACGGGAAAACGCCGTCCTGATCACCGAAGGCGCCCGTCACCGACTCGGGCAACGCGTAGCTGCCGAAGACGCCGCGCTGGTGCCACATGGCGAAGTCGCGCGTGCGTTTGTCCAGCCACCCGAGCTCGGGGAACGCGGCGAGGCCGTTCTTGAGCACCGCGCGCTCGGCGTCGCGGAAGACGCGGTGCCAGGTCTCCTGCGCGTTCTCGACGTTCGGGCCGGCGAGGGCGATGGCGTGCTTGAGGTCCTCGTGGTGCGCGTGCAAGAACGCGAGCGTCGCCTTCTGCTTGCGCAGCAGGTTCGCGAAGCTCACGGGCCCCGCGGCGAGCAGGTCCGACGTGCGCGGGACGATCTCGCGCGTGGCCCAGACCCGCCTCCACGCCGCGACGTCGATCCGCTCGCGGATCTTCGCGAAGACAGGGCTCTTTTCAAACACCTGGCGCTCGGCCGGCGAGAGCAGATCCGGGTGCTCGGCCCGCACCGCCTCGAAGATGCCGAGGCACGTGAGCAGCTCCAGGTAGAGGCCCACCCGCAAGAGCCACGCGGGATCGGGGAGGTTTCGCCGCTGCTCGCCGAGGTCCTGCCGGATGGCGTGCAGGTAGAGCATCGCCTTGTCGGTCCCGATCGTGAGGACCGGGAACCACGGGTGGTAGCCGACGTGTAGATCCGGGATGTCCAGCGCGTCGGCTTGCAGCTTGGTGTCGGCCGGGATGAGCCGTTCGAGCAGCCGCGCGTAGAGCGAGCCGAAGCGGCCCGTGTCGTAGATCTCGGCCTCGATCGTGTCTTCGGAGACGTACTTGCTGCCGTCCGTGTGCAGGGCCAGCGTGACGCGGATCTTCTGGTGGAAGAGGTTCGCGAAGGTGAAGGGATCGGCGCCGTCGGGCGTACGCGCGCGCAGGGACGCGTCGACCTCGGACCAGTCGTAGCCGCGCCCCTCGGGGCTGCCTTCGCGGCGCGGCAGGAGGCCCTGCGGGCTCAACGTCGCCGCGTAGACGGTCTTGTAGAACTCGGCCCACGACGCGTCCGCGATCGCGGGGAACGGGTACGCGGCCGCGGAGACGACCTTCGGTTCGAGGACGACGCCCTGGAGCCCCGGGACGGGGCAAGGCGCGCCGTGGCCCTCGACGTGGGGCAGGAACGCGACCGACATGCGGACCTCGAACGTTCGATGGAACGGCGCGACGTACGCGTAGAGGTCCTTCACCTGGTAGAGCAGGCAGAGGTCGTCGGTCGGCGCGCCCTCGGCCGCGGTCGACACGAGGCCGGCGTGCTCGCTCGCGCCGAGCCCGGGGCCGAGCGCCTCGTCCAGGGGCCTTCGGCCGGCCTCGAACGGGACGATATCGATCGCCGGCTCGAGCTCGGCGGACTCCTCCATCGGGTCCTTGCGCGACTCGAGCTCGCGCATGTACGCCCGCACGAACGCGAGTTTGTCCTCCCAGGACATCCCCGCGACGGGGCTCAGGAGAAGGCGTTTGAAGAGCTTCTTGAAGTCTCGGGGGTTGTGCATGCTTCGTCGCGATCACGCGCCTGCCGGGCGCGCGTATCGAGCTCCTCCTCGAGGTCCGCGTAGAGCGAAGGATCCACCGGAAGGAGGAACTCGCGGAAGGGATTTTGCGGCAGCCTCCGCGTCCGCGCTCCCATGTCCCGGCAAAGGTCGTCGATGTAGTGGAAGTTCCAGGGCACGACGCACGCGCCGGCCGTGAACGCGTCCGGCCGCTCGCGCTTGCGGTAGGCGATCCACTCGTCGATGCGCGCGATCACCTCCTCCCGCGGCGGCAGCTTCATCCGGCCCAGGAAGAGCTCGCAGAGCCACCGCGCCCCGACCTCCGAGGTGAGCTGGCTGTAGAGGCTGTTCACGAAGCCGCAAAAGCCGAGTCCCGGGACGTCGGGATGGTAGAGGCCACGATAAAGCCGGAACGTTCCGTCCTCGTCCTGCACGACGCGCCGGAGCGAGGGGTCGAGGAAAGGGAACTCCTGGCGGAAGCCCGTCCCGAAGATCACGACGTCGGCCGGGATGCGCTTTCCCTGGGAGGTCTCCACGGCGCCTTCGTGAAACCGAGCGATCTCGCCCCGCGCGAGCTTCAGCGTCCCGCGCTGCGCGGCCTCGTAAAAGCCTGGGGGCGTCATGTTCAGCGAGCAACCGACGCCGCTCAGCGGCATCTCGGGCCGGAGGCCGCTCTTGCTGAGCCCGAGGTCCATGTCGAGGGCGGCCATGACCCCGCCCCAGTACTGGGCGACGAACCCGCTGGCCCTCTCGTGGAGCGCGCGCTCAAAACCCTCGGCGCCCGGGTACGGGAAAAACATCTCGGTGAAGCGGTTCAGGAGCAGGTACTTCGTGGGCACGACCCCGAAGAGGAACCGCGGCGCCTTCCAGCCGACGCTCCGGTGGACGAGCGTCACCTCGCGGGCGGGCTCCACCGAGAGGGCAGCCACGTCGCACGCCGACTTCGAGAACCCCACGACGACCACACGTTTGCCCCGGAGGAGGCTCGTGTCGTGAAATGCCGTCGTGTGCAGCACGACGCCCCCGTTCGCCTCGAACGCCTCGCGCCCGGGGGCCTCGGGGATGTGCGGCAGGCTGAAGAGGCCGCTCGAAAGGATCACCTGATCGAAAGCGTGGGTTTTCCGCTCGGATTCGGGCGCGCCGACAGGCCGCGTGTCCACGGCGAACCCGCCTCCGTCGCGCCGGCGAACCTGATCGACCTGGGTGCGCAGGCGGACGTGCCGTGTCACGCCGAAATGGTCGGCGTACCTCGAAAGATAGGCCTGGACCTCTGCGCCCGCGGGCCACTCGGGGTAGTGGCTGGGCATGGGAAAATCGGAGAATGCGTAGGTGTCGCGGGCGTTTTGCGTCTGGAGGCCGGGGTAGCGGCGCGAGCGCGCCCAGACGCCGCCGACCTCGTCCTCTTTTTCGAACACCGTGACGTCGAAGCCGCCCCGCAGGAACGTCTTCGCAGCCACGAGCCCGCTCAATCCGCCCCCGATGATCCCCACCGATGCCATACGCCCCTCCATGCTCGAAGAAAGAACCCGGATGGTAGGGCAAAGGGAGGCCGGGGGCTAGAGCGCCGACCCGTTCGGCGCTCTGCGAGATCGCGCAGCGAGCTCGCCTCGGGGGGTGAATCGCCCGGGCTTTGCCTGGGCGAGAGGGGGACGCGAGGCGTCCCCCTCGGGACAAAAGAGCTAGAACATCGAGCGGTTGTCGAACCGCTCGATGTTCTAGAGCGCCGACCTGCTCACCAGGTGACCGGGAACTCGTGCATGCCGTAGACGGCGGAGCCGTCCTTGAACGAGAGCTCCTCGAAAGGCACGGCGGCCCGCAGCTCGGGGATGCGCTTGAAGAGCGTGTCGATGACGATCTGCAGCTCCAGCCGCGCGAGGTTCTGGCCGAGGCACTGGTGCTGGCCGTATCCGAACGCGAGGTGATTCCGGGAGTTCCGCGCGAGGTCGAGCTCGTCGGCGTTCTCGAAGACCTCCGGATCACGATTGCCCGTGTTGGCGAGGGCGAAGACGCCTTCTCCAGCCTTGATGGTCACGCCGCCGATCTCCACGTCCTCCTTCGCGACCCGGCCGAGCGCGGACTCCGCAATGGTGAAGTACCGCAAGAGCTCCTCGACAGCGCTGAGGGTCTTCGAAGGGTCCTCCCGGAGAGCGGCGAGCTTCTCCGGGTGCTGGAGCAGCACCAGCGTGCTCAGCGAGATCATGTTCGCGGTGGTCTCGTGCCCGGCGAGCAGGAGCAGAAACGCCATGCTCACCATGCCCTCGAAGTCGACGGCGCCATTCTCGAGCTGCTTCTGGATCTGGCGGCTGAGCAGATCGTCGGTAGGGTTCTGCACCTTGGCGCCCACGAGCTGGCCGAGATACGTCATGAGCGCGACGACCGATCCCATGATCACCTCGGCCGGCGCCTTCTGATTGACGACGTTCGCAGAATGCGTCTGGAAGAACTCGTGATCGGCGTAGGGCACGCCGAGCAGCTCGCAAATGACGAGCGAAGGCACCGGCAAGGAGAGCGCCTGCACGAGGTCGACCGGGCGCGGCCCGGCGAGCATGGCGTCGATGTGCTGGTCCACGATCTGCTGGATGCGCGGCGCGAGCGCGTTCATCCGCTGGAGCGTGAACTCACCGAGCACCGCCCTTCGCGCGGGCCCGTGCTCGGGCGGGTCCAGTTCGAGCAGCATCGGCTTGAGGTTGCTCGACGGCGGGCGCTCGTACGCGAGCGAGGGGAAATTGGGGTCGCGCCGGTTCGAGCTGAACCGCGGGTCGGACAGGATCGTCCGGATGTCCTTGTGGCTCGTGGCGACCCACACGACCCTTCCATTGGGGAGTTTGACCTTGGAGAGGGGCGCCTCCTCGCGGAGCTTGCGATGCTCCACGGGCGGCGCGAACGGGCAGGTTCGGGTGACGGGAAGCGTGGGAACGGCATCGGCGGACATGGTTCACCTCGATTGGGGCGTCCAGGCTAGCCGGCCGGCAAGCACAGCACAAGCCGATCGGCTAGGAGGGGGAGCGTGGAAAGCGTGCCGATCGGAAAGCGTGCCGGACGACGAGGAGCCGGAGTAGTGTCCGGGGCCCGCGAGGAGAGCGCATGACTGCCGGCACCGCCGCCACCGACACCCGATCTCGACTGCTCGACACCGCGCTGAGGCTGTTCAGTGAGCACGGGGTGGAGGGCACGTCGTTGCAGATGATCGCCGACGAGCTCGGCGTCACGAAGGCCGCCGTCTACTACCACTTCAAGACGAAGGACGAGATCACGGAGGCCGTCGCCGCGCCCGCGGTCCAGGAGCTCGGCCAGATCGCCGAGGAGGCGCGGAAGAAACGGAGCCGGGGCGCGCAGATCGATCAGGCGCTGACGGGATTCGTCGAGCTCATCGTTCGCCAGCGCTTGCTGCTCGGCCTGTACAACCGCGACCCGGGGATGCAGCGGGTCGTCAACAGGACGCTCCAGGCGCCGCACGGCGAGGACGTCAAAACCGGAATGAAGACGGTGCTCGCCGGCGAGGACCCGAGCCTGGCCGACGCGATCACGGTGCACGTGGTGTTCACGGGCCTCGCAATGGCCGGCGGCGCGCCCGAATACGCGGGCATCGACGACGACACGTTGCGCGAGCACCTGCTCGACGCGGGCCGGCGGCTGCTCGGCCGCCCCCGCCCCAAACGCCCGGGCCACGGCGGGAGGGTCGAGCCGTGACCACCCCCCCACCGCCCCATTCAAACCTCAGACCTTCCGGTAAATCTCGCTCCCGCCCTCGACGAACTCGGCGCTCTTCTCCTTCAGGCCGCGCACGAGCGCCTTCTCGGGCAACACCTCGCCCTTCTCGGCGGCGTATTTGCGCACGTCCTCGGTGATCTTCATCGAGCAGAAATGGGGGCCGCACATCGAGCAGAAATGGGCGACCTTGGCATTCTCGCTCGGGAGCGTCTCGTCGTGGAACGCGCGGGCCCGCTCCGGATCGAGGCCGAGGTTGAACTGGTCTTCCCAGCGGAACTCGAAGCGCGCCTTGCTCATCGCGTCGTCGCGCGCCTGCGCGCCGGGGTGGCCCTTCGCGAGATCGGCCGCGTGCGCCGCGATCTTGTAGGTGATCACGCCCTCCTTCACGTCGTCGCGGTTCGGCAGGCCGAGGTGCTCCTTCGGCGTGACGTAACAGAGCATCGCCGTGCCGAACCAGCCGATCATGGCGGCGCCGATGCCGCTCGTGAAATGGTCGTAGCCGGGCGCGATGTCGGTCGTGAGCGGCCCGAGCGTGTAAAACGGCGCCTCGTGGCAGATGCGGAGCTGCTCGGTCATGTTGTGCTCGATCATGTGCATCGGCACGTGGCCCGGGCCCTCGATCATGACCTGCACGTCGTGCTTCCACGCGATCTGCGTGAGCTCGCCGAGCGTCGCGAGCTCGCCCATCTGCGCGTCGTCGTTCGCGTCCGCGATGCTGCCGGGCCGGAGGCCGTCGCCGAGCGAGAAGCTCACGTCGTAGGCCTTCATGATCTCGCAGATCTCCTCGAAATGCGTGTAGAGGAAGTTCTCCTCGTGGTGCGCGAGGCACCATTTCGCGAGGATCGATCCGCCGCGCGAGACGATGCCCGTCAATCGGTTCGCCGTGAGCGGGACGTAACGAAGCAGGACGCCCGCGTGAATCGTGAAGTAATCGACGCCCTGCTCGGCCTGCTCGATCAGCGTGTCGCGGTAGATCTCCCAGGTGAGGTCCTCGGCCTTGCCGCCGACCTTTTCGAGGGCCTGGTAAATCGGCACGGTGCCGATCGGGACGGGCGCATTGCGGAGGATCCACTCGCGCGTCTCGTGGATGTTCCGACCCGTGGAGAGATCCATCACGGTATCGGCGCCCCAGCGGATGGACCAGACCATCTTCTCGACCTCCTCCTCGATCGAGGAGGTGACCGCGCTGTTGCCGATGTTCGCGTTGATCTTCACGAGGAAGTTCCGGCCGATGATCATCGGCTCGACCTCGGGGTGATTGACGTTCGCCGGGATGATCGCCCGGCCGCGCGCGACCTCGTCGCGGACGAACGCGGGCGTGATCTGCTCGGGGATCGCCGCGCCGAAGGAGCGCCCCGGGTGCTGCATGCGGATCCGCGCCGCCGCCCGCTGCTGCTCGCGGATCGCGACGAACTCCATCTCGGGCGTGATGATCCCCCGCCGTGCATAATGCATCTGCGTGACGTTTTTCCCGGCCGCGGCGCGCAGCGGCCGGCGCGGCGCGTGAAACCGCAATGCGTCGAGCGAGCGATCGTCGAGGCGCTTCTGGCCGTACTCCGAGCTGACGCGCGGCAGCTCCGTCACGTCCTCGCGCGAGCGGATCCACGCGGCGCGCAGCGGCGAGAGGCCCTTGCGGACGTCGATCTCGGCCTCGGGATCGGTGTACGGGCCGCTCGTGTCGTAGACGGCGACGGGCGGGTTCGGCACGAGGCGCACGGCGTCGCCGTGACCTTCACGCGTGGGCGTCTGCGAGATTTCGCGCAGCGGGACACGCAGGTCCGGGTGGAGGACACCCGGCAGGTAGGTCTTCTTCGATCCGGGCAGCGGCCCGCGCGTGATGGTCTGGAGGCGGGCCTCGTCGACCCGCTGCTGTTTCACGGTGCTCATGACACTTCCCTCCGCCGGTACGAACCGGTTCAGGTTCCAAGGGTTCGGCCCGTCACGAATGCGGCGAGGCCGTCTCAGCCCGAGGCTCCCCTAGGTCGAGGTGTCGGTCTGGTCGAACCTGGGCCCGGCGTCAACGGAGGAACGACACACGAGGGGCCGGGCGCGGCGGGCGCCTTGACGTCTCGGCCGACCCGTGGTCCGCTCGCCCGGCCGCCATGCACCCGAATCAAGCCTTGATCGAACAATTTTATCGGGCGTTCCAGAAACGGGACGCCGAGGGAATGATCGCCTGTTATCACCCCGACGTCGCGTTCTCGGACGCGGTCTTCGTGGGCCTCCGCGCAGCCGAGGCGCGCGGGATGTGGCGCATGCTCTGCGAGCGAGGGAAAGACCTCACGCTCGAATTCAGCGACGCGCGCGCCGATGATTCCACGGGCAGCGCGCACTGGGAGGCCCGGTATTCGTTCTCGGCGACGGGCCGGCAGGTGCACAACGTGATCGACGCCTCGTTCGAGTTCCGCGACGGCAAGATCATCCGCCACACGGATCGATTCGACCTCGGGCGCTGGACCCGCATGGCGCTCGGGCTCCCCGGGCTCGTGCTCGGCTGGACGCCATTCTTCCAGAACGCGGTGCGTAAAAAGGCGCGGAAGGGGCTCGCCGACTACATGGCGAAGAACCCCGAGCGCGCCGGGGGCTGACGCCGCGGCCGCCGGGGAGGATCCCCGCGGCCCCCCGCACTTCGCGCGTGGCTCTCGACGCAGGTCCGCTTATCATGCGAGCTCCGACGGCCGCGCGCGCGGCCCCTTCCGGACCCCAACGGCGAGGCTTCGCATGCGATATCGACGGCTCATCCCGCTCTGCTTTCTCCCGGCCCTCCACGTGCTCGTTCCCGGCTGCTCGGACGACGTCTCCGCGTTCGGGATCGCCGACGCGGTCGTCACGATCGACGCGCGCGCCAAGCCCGGCGCCGCGGTCAACGTCAAGGTCGACGCACGAAATAGCGGACAGGCGACCTGGGTGCCCGGCGAGGTCACGCTCGCGCTGCCGGACGGGCAAGGCTTCACGAGCGCGTCGCTCGCGCTCGCGGGCGAGGTGGATCCGGGCGGCACCGGCACGTTCCAGGGCAAGCTGACCGCGCCCGTGCGCACGGGGCTCTTCAAGCTGAACTTCGACGCGCGGTACGAGGGCGAGAAGTTCGGCGCGATCGCCTCGCCCGCGACCGAGATCACGTGTAACGACGGCGTCTACTGCAACGGCGCGGAGCGGCTCGTCGCGGGGCAGTGTGTGAGCGGGCCGAACCCGTGCGACGACGACGCCGAATGCACGACGGATAGCTGCGACGAGGCGTCGGACACCTGCAAGCACGAGCTCGGACCGGGCTGCGCGTCCTGCACCTCGGATTGCACGCCGGATTGCACGGGCAAGGTCTGCGGCGACAACGGCTGCGGCGGGAGCTGCGGGAGCTGTCCCGCGGGCCAGGCGTGCGCGAACGCGACGAACGAGTGCAAACCCGCGAACCAGCCCGGATCCTGCGCGGCGCCGCTCGATCTGCTCCCTGCGGGCACGGCGCTCGTCGGGGTCCACCAGATCACGGGAGACACGACGAACGGCCTGCACGAGGTCGTGCCGACGTGCAACTCGACGAGCACGGCCGTCGAGGCCGTCTACAAGTTCGAGCTGACCGAGAAGATGGGCATCGAGGCGCGCGTCTATAGCTACGACACGGTGCTGCACATCCGGAAGGAAGACCCGGCGACGCCCGCAAACGAGTGCCTGGACGACAAACCCGCCGCGACCGTGGGTTGCAGCGACGACGCCTCGCCGCCCGGCGATTACGGCTCACGCGTGGACGCGGCGCTCGATCCGGGGACGTATTACCTCATCGTCGACGGGTTCGACGCCTCCCAGCACGGCGCGTTCGACCTGCAGGTGAAGTTCACGGCGAACGGCTGCGTCCCGCATTGCGACGGCCTGTATTGCGGCACGGACGACGGCTGCGGCGGCGACTGCGGGACGTGCGACACGGGGTTCGCCTGCTCGGCCGAGGGGCGCTGTCGGAAGGATCCGTGCACGCCGGACTGCGCGGACAAACAATGCGGCGACGACGGCTGCGGCGGGACGTGTGGCTCGTGCGCCGAGGGCTCGCTCTGCGTGCCGGCGACGTCGAAATGCCAGGTCTTCGCGGACTGCAACAACGAGACGCCGGTGTGTGATCCCCCCTGCGGCGCGGGCGAGTTCTGCGGGACGGACTGCGGCTGCCACGCGGCGAACGAGCCGATGGCGGATCTCGTGATCGACGAGAAGCGGCTCGCCGAGGAGATCCTCTTCGACGAGCTCGACGTGAGCCCGAACTCGTGCGCGTTCATCGAGGAATGCGTGGGCGGGACGGGCCTGCGGAAGCTGCTCCGCTTCAGCGTGGAGGCGAAGAACCAGGGCATGGCGACGCTCACGGTGCCGCCGCCGTCGGAGCGGCCGGATCTGTTCCTCTTCTCGCCCTGCCACGGCCATTACCACTTCAACGGGTTCGCGACGTACGCGCTGCTCGACAAGGACGGCAAGGAGATCGTGACCGGGCGCAAGCAGGCGTATTGCATGGAGGACACGCAGCAGATCGCCCTCGGCCCGAACGTGGGCTGCAACAAGATCTACACGTGCGAGGATCAAGGCATCCAGCGCGGCTGGTCGGATCTTTATGGCAACACGCTCGATTGCCAGTGGCTCGACATCACGGGCGTGCCGGCGGGGGATTACTTCATCCAGGTGAAGCTGAACCCGAGCCGCGAGTTCGAGGAGGTCAGCCTCGACAACAACACGGCCACGGTGCCGGTGACGATCCAGTAATCCCCATGCATTACAAGGACGGCCCCCGCCCCCGCCTGTTCGCGCACCGCGGCGCCTCGGCCGCGGCGCCCGAGAACACGCTGCCCGCCTTCGCCGCCGCGCTCGCGGCGGGGGCGGACCGCCTCGAGCTCGACGTCCACCTCACGGCCGACGAGGAGGTGATCGTCCTGCACGACGAGGACGTGGCGCGCACGACGGACGGCGCGGGGCCGGCCTCGAAGAGACGTTTCGCGGAGATTCGCGCGCTCGACGCGGGATACACGTTCACGGATCCGGACGGCGCGTTTCCCTTTCGAGGCCGCGGCATCCGGATCCCGACGCTCGCCGAGGTGCTCACGTCGCTGCCGGGCGTGCCGCTCAACATCGAGCTGAAGGTCGACGACGAGGCGCTCGTCACCGCGGTGAAATGGGTGCTCGATCGGCACGACGGGCGGGAGCGGGTGCTGCTGACGGCGGAGACGGGCTCGCTCATGGGGAAGATCCGACAGCGGATCCCGGGGGTGCTGACGGGGATGAGCTTGCCCGAGTCGCTTGCGTTTCTCTGCAATGGGGGAAACCCGGGCTACGTGGCGCGGGGGTTTGCCTTGCAGGTGCCGACGAGCCTGGCGGGGATCCCGATCGTGACGCCGTATTTCGTGGAGGTCGCGCACACGTGCGGGCTGGAGGTGCACGCGTGGGTGATCAACGACGAGGCCGAGATGCGCGCGCTCCTCGCGATGGGCGTGGATGGGATCATGACGGACGACCCGGAGCTCGGCGCGCGGGTGCTCGGTCGGGGGAGCTGAGGCGGGCCGGTTTCGCGGCGGGGGTCGACAGCAAAGTCGCTCGCGCCGACGGCAACGTCGCTCGCGCCGACGGGTCGTGGGCAGTTCTGCCCAATGGCCGCTTCCGTTTCCGCGACCGCGACCGCCTCCGCTTGGCGCTCTGAGGCAACTCGATCTGCCTCAGGCTCCGTGGTAGCGTGTTCTGTATCTCCTCACGCGAATGATCATGGGCACCAAGAAACGGGGCGGGGGTCGGGTGGCCATCGCGGCATCGATCGCGTTCGTGTGCGCGTGCGGCGCGCGGTCGGAGATCGAGACGATGGGTCCGGCTCCGGCTGCCAGCACGACCTCGAGCTGCCATAACAACGGCGACGCAGGTGAAGGAGGAGAGGCCCAGGTTCCGGGCTGCGTTCTCCTTGCCTCCCACATCAACGGTGCGGACCTCGACCCCACAACCCTGACAATGCCGGAGTCATCCCCCCCAGGACCCCACCCCGTCGTAGGATACTGGGATGTGGTGGACAACAGCCTCTCCATCGTCGGCCACACCGGCAAGGGCCCCTGGTTTCAGCTCTGGAGCAACGACATCGACGCCCTGGCCTGCGGGAAGTCGTTGCCCCTCGTTCCCACCATGAGCGAGGCGGTGCAAAACCACGTCTTCCTGATGTGGGCGACGGCTGGTGCTACTTGGTGGGCCAGCGCCACGGGCACGCTCCACGTCGTCGCGTACGAGCCTAGCGCGAGCACGGAGCAGCGACCCATCCACATCGAAATCCACGGCGCATCCATGGTGCCAGGCCCCACGGAGGTCGGTAGCCCGACCAACCACGCCAGTGGGACCTTCACCGCCGACCTTTCGTGCCGACTCGAGGAGTTCTGGAACGTCGCATTCAACTGAAGGCGTGTTCGAGGACGGCAAGGCTCCGCGCGGGTGGGAGGTAGGGCAACCCTACGTCGCGAGATCGAGCCCGTCTACGCGATTACGCAAGAACGACCCACGGATCGGGAAAACTGCCCAGCTCCCGCCGACGGCAACGTCGCTCGCGCCAACGGCAACGTCGCTCGCGCCGACGGCAACGTCGCTCGCGCCGACGGCAACGTCGCTCGCGCCAACGGCAACGTCGCTCGCGCCAACGGCAACGTCGCTCGCGCCAACGGCAACGTCGCTCGCGCTGACGGCAACGTCGCTCGCGCCGACGGCAACGTCGCTCGCGCCAACGGCAACGTCGCTCGCGCTGACGGCAACGTCGCTCGCGCCAACGGCAACGTCGCTCGCGCTGACGGCAACGTCGCTCGCGCTGACGGCAACGTCGCTCGCGCTGACGGCAACGTCGCTCGCGCTGGCGGCAACGTCGCTCAGACACAGGTTCCGCCCCCGATTGACGGCGGACGGACGGGCTCCATGTCCCCGTGCAGACGGGGCTGCCTGCGCGGCCGTGGCGGTCGATCAGAGCATCCCCTCGGGGGGAGTCACCATGAAGAGCATCTGGATGGGCGCCGCATTGCTGATCGCGGGCCTCTTCACGAGCGCGGCCGCCGACGCCGCCTGCACGAGGAATCCATTCCGAATGGGCTGGGACGCCGCGAATCAGGCGTGTCAGGACATCGCACAGGGGTATACGCCCATGCCTTGGGGCTACCGGCGGTTGGCGAGCGGCGAGTTCGTCCCGATCCCGGAGCCGGAGCGGACCTGCACATGGCAAGACGTCGTGGAGTGCAAGAACGCGGCGGCCCAGTATCTCCGCCGATTCCCGAATCAGGGCTGCGCCCAGCTCATCCGGCGCGACGTTCGGCTGACGAGCTCGCGCGGCACGCCCATCGGAACCGCCCAGCAGGTCTGGCGGACCTACCTCAACACCACCTGCAACCTGCCGTAGGCTGCTGCGCCTGCGGATCCCGCCGATTCTAGAATTTTCCCCGTACCCAGCCCGTGGACGAGGTCACGGTCCGCTGCGAGTGCGGCGCCGTGTCGGGCGAGCGTTGCGAGAGGGGCGACGCGTCGAAGCTGCGCTGCGACAAAGGCGCGGCATCCGAGGGGCGCGTCAAAGGCAATGAGGCGGCCGACAAGGGCGGGAGCGACTGGGACGAGGAGCCAGAGAGAGGCGGCACCTCCGAGGGCCGCGTCATGCGCGGCGGGACGTCGGTGCGCGGGCCGGGCGGCGCCGTGCTCGGCCGGATGCTCTCCGGGGCGCGGTCCCGCTTCTGCCACGTGCCATTCAGATACTCTTCGACGCGCGAGGCGAGCTCGTCGCCGTCGTTCGTCTTCGGGATGAACCCCGACGCGCCCGTGCTGAGCACGAGGCTCTGAAGCTCCCGCGCCGGCCGGTCGGAGTGAAAAACGATGGGGCACGAAAGGATGCCCTTCTGGAGGGCCACCTCGACCAGCTTGCCCCCGTGCAGCGCCGGCATGTTGACGTCGACGAGCACGAGATCCGGCTGTTCACGCGCCACGGCCGCGCCGAAGCCAAACGGCGAGTCGAGCGTGATCACCTCGAAACCACGAGATTGCAGGAGCAGCTTGACGAGCTCGCGGCAAATCTCGCTGTCGTCGACCACGAGAATCCGTCGCTTCGTCGTGCTCGCGCTCATGGCTGCCTCTCGCTTACCGAGGGTGGTAACGCCCGCGCGTCATGCCCGGGCCATTGACACCATCGTATCTGAGGTGCCGTTGCCACGGCAAGAAGGACGTAACCCCGAGGCACGATTCGCGCGCGGCGGAAAAACCGGTGTATGGACGGCTCAGAATACCTCGGGCCGCACGAGCAGGACGTCGGCCCCGTCGACCGTCACGATCTCGGCAGGGCAATCGTCGGCCGTCGGGCAGAGGCGCGTCGCTACGGCCGCGTACGGCTCGCCGCCTGCACGAAGCGTGAAGCGTTCCTCCCCACGCCGAACCTCGATCCGCACGCCCTCGCCGCTCTGCGCGCCGCCCGGTGGCGCCATATCGAAGTATTCCACAGGATCGAGAGCGGGCATCCCTCCCTCGGCCGGCAAGACACGAACGCCGGGCCCGGTCGCCACGGCAAGGACGAGGTCGGCGCCCCGCGCAGGAAAACAAATGACGGGGAGCACATGGCTCGCCTGAGGGACGCGGAGCCGGAGCGTCGTGCCCTGGCCGCGGCGCGTGGTGATGGAGATACACCCGCCGACCCGCTGGATGGCGGCACGCGCCGCGTCGAGGCCGATGCCGCGGCCCGAGACGTCCGTGACCTCGGTCCGCGTGGACAGGCCGGGACGAAAGAGCAGCTCCGTGAGCTCGTCGTCCTCGGCGCGCAGGGCGATCTCCGGCGTGGAGAGGCCGAGGTCGATCGCCCGCGCCCGCACGGCTTCGAGGTTCACGCCCGCGCCGTCGTCCTCGACCGAGATCTCGATCTCGCCGCCCTTTTGCCGCGCCGAGACACAAATCGACGCCTCGGGCGTTTTGCCCGCGGCCCTACGCGCCTCGGGCCGCTCGATGCCGTGATCCACCGCGTTGCGGAGCGCATGCAGGAGGACGACTTCGACCGACTCGGCGACCTCGGCGCGGACGCGCACGTCGTCCACGGCAAAGGCGACGCGGACCTCCTTGCCGAGGCTCTCCGCGAGGACACGCGCCGCCTCCTCGTGCGGCGCGAGCCGCGGCGCGAGGGTGACGGCCGAGAGCGAGGTGACCTCCGCGGAGAGCGCGCGGACGACGTCGCCGAGCCGCCCGCGCGCGCGCCCGGCCGCGACGTGCTCCAAAAACACGCGCACCGCGAGGGCCGCGAGGCGCCGCTGCGTGGCCATCGATACACGATCGGGGAGATCCACGACGGCGCTGCGGGACCCGGGCACGCGCGGGGGGTTTTCGGGCTCGTCGGCCGAGACCTCGGCGAGGACCTCCTCGATCTGATGGACGAACCCCTCGACATCCATGCCGGCGCTCGGGGCCGCGTCTTTGCGGCGGAGCATCACGATCATGAAGCGGATGGCCATGGTCACGACGAGGTCGACCTCGTCGGGCACGCGACGGCCGCGCCGCGCCACAGCCGCGACGAGGCCTTCGAGGGCGTGGCAGAGCGTGGCGAGCCCGCCGAAGTGCATCATCCGGGCTTCGCCTTTGAGCGTGTGCAGCTCCTGCTGCATCGCGGCGGCGACCTCGGGCGCGCCCTCGCCGTGCATGAAGTTGCCCCAATCGCCCTCGACGCGGTC
Organism: Polyangium fumosum; assembly: GCF_005144585.1. Lineage (GTDB taxonomy): Bacteria > Myxococcota_A > Polyangia > Polyangiales > Polyangiaceae > Polyangium > Polyangium fumosum. Next base: position 76,595 of record NZ_SSMQ01000026.1, read on the forward strand.
GAGCCGTTCGAGCGCCACGCCGCGGAAACGGCCGAGCAGCTCGCTGGGAAGCGCGGCCGGGCTCAAAAGGCCTCTCGCCGCACGGCAGGATCGCTCACGGGTTTGGACAACAAATGCGCCCCCTGGACGGGAGGCATCATACCCGAAGCAAAGAGCGAAGCGGGAGCGCAATCAGCGCTCGACGGGGCCGTTCGGTCCCTGTAGGGTCGCGCGTCGGAGCAGAGGTCATGAGGAAGCCGCTCGGGATCGTGCTCTTCCTGTCCGTCGTCGGAATCGTGCCTCGTACGACGCGGGCCGCGGACGGGGATGGAAAGGGCGCGCCGGAGGCGCGTGAGCGGACCGCGATGGAGCGGCTCGACGCGCTCGAAGAGGAGAACCGCCGCATGCGCGCGCGCGTGGCGGAGCTCGAGCGCGCGGCAAAGCAGAACGAAGCGACGCGCGAGAAGGTCGCGAAGCTCGAGGACGACGCGAGCTTCTTCGATCAGCAGATCGCAAAGCTCCTGCCGATCGCGAGCCGGCTCGGGGGCTACCTCGACTTCGGGTTTTTCCGGGCGACGGGGACGGGCGCGGGCATACGGAGCGACCGCGGATATCGATATTTCCCGGAGTACGAGGGCGACATCCCGGCGTCGTGGGTCTTTTATGGCGACCCGCTCTCGACGATGGTGAACGCGCGCGGCGAGCCGGCGGACACGGGCGAATCGCGGGCGCTCACGTTCGACGCGATCGATAGCGGCGGCAAATCGTCGTTCGCGGTGAACGCGCTGAACATGCAGCTCTTCGCGGCGCCGCACGAGGACCTCACGCTGACGGCGTCGATCGACTTCGCGCCGCGGGGGCGGGACGTGTCGGTGCCGGGGGATCGTGCGCTCGGCGATTTCATCGACGTGAAGCTCGCGTACGCCGAGTATCTCGTCCCGATCGAGCGCTTCGAGCTCAGCCTTTATGCCGGGAAGTTCGATTCGGTGCTCGGCTGGGAGTACCGCAGCCGCGAGGCGACCGACCGGCTCACCGTGACGCCGTCCTTGCTCTGCCGATACACCTGCGGATCGCCGCTCGGGCTGAAGGCGCGCGGGAAATTCTGGGACGGCGCGATGATCCTGAACGTGGCCGTGACGAACGGCAGCCATGGAAGCGAGACGTTTCCCTTTCACGGCGAACTCGATCGAAACGACTGGAAGACCGTGGCGGGCCGCATCGCCTCGCGCGCGCCGCTCGGCGCGGGGCTCGAGGTCGGTCTGTCGGGCTCGATCGGCGCGCAGGACCTGCAAAGCGCCGAGGACGCGATGCACACGCACGTCGGCGTGGACCTGCACCTCGATTGGCACGATTTCGATGTGACGGCCGAGTTCCTGCAAGGCGTGGTCGATGGGAAGAGCGCGCAGGGGGACACGAAATGTGGCCTCGCCCCCTGCCTCCGGTACCGCGGAGCTTATGTCCAGGTGGGCTATCGGGTGCTGAACTGGCTCACGCCTTATGCGCGGGTCGACGTGCGCGACGCGGTACATCGGAGCGGCGTGAGCTTCGTCTACCAGTCGCAGGTCCTGCGCGCGACGGCCGGGGTGCGGATGGAGCTCGGTACCCACCTCATCCTGAAGGCCGAGTACAATCTGAACCGCGAGCTGGGCCGCGCCCCCCAGTTTCCGAACGACGTGTTCACGAGCTCGATGCTCCTGAAATACTGAAGCTCCCGAGGAGAATGGCGCATGCGTCTCGGCTCTCGTCTCCCAGGCCTCGTGATCAGCCTCTCCGCGGTGGCGCTCCCGCTCACCGTCTCCTTCTCCCCGCGCGTGAGCCGCGCCGAGGCGCCGGCCGTGGGCAACGTCTCGGGCGTGGTCACGGTCCTCGTGGACGACGCGCCGAAGGCCGATCGATCGGGCGTCGTGCTCTCCCTGGAGAACGTGCCCGGCGCGCCCGCCCCGGCCGGCAAGCGCGAGATCCGCCAGAAGAACCTGACGTTCACGCCGGGGCTGATGGTCATCGTGAAGGGGACGACCGTCGAGTTCCCGAACGACGACAAGGTCTTCCACAACGTCTTTTCGGTCTCGAAGGCGGCGCGCTTCGATCTCGGGCTCTACAAGAGCGGCGAGAGCAAGTCCGTCACGTTCCGCGAGGCCGGCGTGGTGGACGTCTACTGCAACATCCACCCGCACATGGTCACGAAGATCAAGGTGCTCGACAACGGCTTCTACGCCGTGACGGGCGCGGATGGATCGTTCCAGATCAAGAACGTGCCCGTGGGGACCTACCCGGTCGTGGCGTGGCAAGCGCACGCGCCGGAGGTGCGCGGCGAGGTGACGGTGACGGCGGGCGGGTCGGCGACGTTCAAGCCGACGATCACGGAAGGCGCGGCGCCGAAGCGGCACATGAGAAAGGACGGGACGCCATACGGCCGGTACAAGTAACGGCGCTCCTCGCCTGCACGTTCGCCTGCAATCCCTCCGCGCCGCCGGGAGGCTCCGAGCGCGCGGGAACGAACCTCGAAGCGCCCGCGTCCCCGGACAAGCCCGCCCTCGAACCGCCACGCCCGCGCGCGTTCCCCGCCGATCGATGCGGCGAGTGCCACGGCATGCTCCACGCGGAGTGGAAGACGTCGGGGCACGCGCGGGCGCGGAACTCGCCGCTCTACGTCGCGATGCGGGATCGCTCGAAGAACGCCAGTTGCGAGGGGTGCCACGCGCCGCTCGCGACGCTCACGGATCCAGCGGAGAGGGCCGTCGACGAGGGCGTGACGTGCGAGGCGTGCCACGCGATCCGCGACGTCGGGGAGGCGGCGGCCGAGCCACGTTATTCGTTCGACCTCCAAGGAAACCGGAAGTTCGGGCCGTATTGCGACGGCAAGGACAACTACTTCCACAGGATGGGCTGCGCGCCCTGGTTCCGCGACGCGCGCGTCTGCGGCGGCTGCCACACGTTCTCGATGCCGCTCGCGGATGGGAAGAGCCTGCCGATCATCAATGAGTACGCCGAGTGGCGCGCGTCGAGCTTCTCGGTGTCGGGGACGGCGTGCCAGGAGTGCCACATGCCGCCGGAGGTGACCCACGCGGCGACGGGCAGCGAGCGGAAGGTGCGCGTCGGGCATCACGGGTTCATGGGCGAGAAGGGCGAGCTCGTGCGCAAGGCGCTCGGGATCGTGGCGTCGGCGACCGATCGAGCAGGTACACTGGTGGTCTCCGTGGTGCTGAAGAACGAAGGCGCAGGGCACGCGGTGCCGTCGGGGTTGCCCGGGAGGCAGGTCGTCGTGCGCGTGCAGGCGCTCGACGAGAAGGGCCACGCGCAGGCGCGCGAGGAGCGCACGATCGGGCGGGTGCTCGTGGATGAAGCGGGGCGCGAGGTGCCGTTTTACGCGGCGCGAGCGGAGAAGAGCGACGAGCGGATCGCCGCGGGCGAGTCACGCACGTTCACGTTCGAGCTCGACGCGCCGCGGGCGGGCTCGCTCGTGATCGAGGTGGCGTGGCGCTCCGTGTCGCCCGCGCTCGCGGAGGCGCTCGGCGTGCCCGCGGAGGAGCGTACGATGGGGAAGATCGAGATGCCGTTCGGCGGAAAACGAAGCGGCAAGGGGCGCGAGCACCTGCCGAAGACGGTGGTGGCGCGGCCATGAAGTTCCAGAGCGCGTTGCTGCTCTGGATCGTGCTCCTCATCGCGGCGATCACGGTGGCCACGGCGGGAAGCGCGGCGTTCGTGCTGGAGCGGCGCGCAAGGGAGGAGCTCGGGGAGGCGCTCGAACGGAGCGCGCGCGTGTTCGAATCGCATCGCACCGAGCGGCTGCGCGCGCACGCGACGAAGGCGCACGTGGTGGCGGAAGAGCCGCGGCTCAAGGCCGTCGTGGCGACGGAGGACGTGTCGCCGGAGACGGTCTACGGCGTGGCCGACGAGCTCTGCAAAGCCGTGAAGAGTGATCTCTTCCTGATGACGGACGGGACGGGGATCCTGCTCGCGGACGTGGCCGATCCGAAGGCGTCGGGCTTCGACATGTCGAAGGATCCGATCGTGGCGGGCGCGCTGCGCGAAGGCGAGAGGTCCGGGCTCTGGACGAACGAGGGGAAGCTCTACGAGGTGGTCGCGCGGCGGCTCTCGTTCGGGACCGAGACGGTCGGCGTGCTGGTGCTCGGCTTCAAGCTCGACCATGCGCTCGCCGAGGAGGTGCGTCTCCAGACGGGGAGCCTCGTGGCGGTGACGGATGGGGCCACGGTGGTGGCGCATTCGAAGCTCGAAGATGGGAGGGACGCGTCGAGCGAGGTGCTCCGGATGTTCACGACGCCGTCCGCGCCCGAGGGCGGGCCCTATCTGTCGACGTCGCGGACGCTGGATACGGGCCCGGGCGCGAAGCGGACCGTTCACCTCGCGCGTTCGCTCGATCGCGCGCTCGTGCCGTCCCGCGAGCTCGAGGTGCGCGTGGCGCTCATCGCGCTCGTCGCGCTCGCGGCTGCGGCGGCGCTCGCGATCGTGCTCTCGCGCAGGCTCTCGCGCCCGCTCGACGGGCTCATGGCGTTCGTGGGCGACGTGGCGCGCGGGAAGCTCGACACACAAGCGACCACGTCCGGGCCGACGGAGATCCGCGCGCTCGGCGAGGCGATGAACCGGATGGCGCGCGAGCTCGCGGAGTCACGCGAGCAGATGGCGGCGAAGGAGCGGCTCGAAAAGGAGCTCGAGATCAGCGCGCGGATCCAGACGTCGATCCTGCCGCGGCGGCTCGACGTGCCAGGGCTCGACGTGGCGGCGCGGATGATCCCGGCGAGCGAGGTCGGCGGCGACTACTACGACGTGTTCCCCGTGGAAGGCGGCGGCATCCTCGCGATCGGCGACGTGGCCGGGCACGGCCTGCAGTCGGGGCTCGTGATGCTCATGGTGCAAAGCGCGATCGCCGCGCTCGGGCGGGAGGATCCGTCGGCGCGGCCGAAGGACCTCGTGCGCGTGCTGAACCTCGTGCTCTACGACAACATCCGCAACCGCCTGCGCAACGACGAGCACGTCACGCTGACGGTGATGCGCTACCACCGGAGCGGACGCGTGGTGTTCGCCGGGGCGCACGAGGACATCCTGATCCTGCGCGCGCGCACCGGGAAGGTCGAGATGATCCCCACGCTCGGCCCCTGGGTCGGCGCGATGCGCGACGTCGCGCGGACGGTGCAAGACGACGAGCTCGCCCTCGAAGACGGCGACGTGATGGTGCTTTACACGGACGGCGTGACGGAGGCGCGGAGCGCGTCGGGCGAGATGTACGGGATGGAGCGGCTCACCCAGCAAATCCAGGCGCTCGCGGGCGAGCCCGTGGAGCGAATCCGCGACGTGATCCTCGACGACGTGGCCCGCTTCGCCCGCGTCCAGGAGGACGACGTGACGCTCGTCGTCGTGCGCTTCAGGGCGAGCGAGACGAGCGCCGAAGGCTGAGATAGATTGAGCGTCGCGCTCCGCACAGCCGCGACCTGAATCCAGGAACGCGAAAGATGATGACCGAGACACCGACCGCGTTCGAGCTGACGTTCCAGCCCAATGTCGAGCTCATCTCCATCGTTCGTAGGTTCCTGTCCGACTTTTACGAGCGGATGATCGAGGACCACGACACGGTGTCGCGCATCGCGCTCGCGACCCACGAGCTCCTGGAGAACGCCGTCAAATACGCGAGCGACGGCGCGACGTTTTTGTCCGTCAAGTTCGAGCCGGGAGAGGCATCGAGCACGGTCTCCATCCGGCTCATGAACCGGGCGAAGCCCGAGCACATCGCCGCGGTTGCCACTATCTTCGGGGAGATGAGCCTGCACGACGATCCCTTCGGCCACTACCAGATCGCGATGGCGCGCAGCGCCAAGCGGAAGGTGGGCTCGGGGCTCGGCCTCGTGCGCGTGCGTGCCGAAGGAGAGATGACGATGAGCCACACCATCGAGGACGACAGGGTCACGATCCTGGCGCAGACGACCGTCACGGCGCGGAGGCGCGGGTGAGCGCGGCGTCGGATCTCTCGGTCGCGCTCCGCGACTTCTCGGCGAACGTGCGCGCGGAGGGCCGCTCGCTCGTCCTGCGCCTCTCGGGCAACGCGGACATGGCCGCCAAAGACAGCCTGGATACGCTGCTGCCGCGCGTGCACGCCGAGGCGCAGCGGATCAGCGCCACCGAGGTGCAGGTGGATTTCCGCAACCTCGAGTTCATGAACTCGTCCTGCTTCAAGAGCTTCGTGACTTGGATCAGCGAGATCGGCGATCTCGAGCGGAGCAAGGAGTACAAGATCCGGCTCCTGTCGAACCCGGAGATGCACTGGCAGCGCCGCAGCCTGCACGCGCTCCGATGCTTCGCGGTGGATCTCATCTCCGTCGAGTCGTGACGCCGCGCGCGTCTTCGTCTCCCCCGGCGTGATCGATCCTTGGGGCTCAAATGAAAAGAGGCCCGGCGAGGTTGGTCAGCACGCCGGGCCGAGCCCAAGCCTTCCAAGGAGACCGGGCTTTTTTCAAAGTACGTCGGGTGCGCGACGCGTTGCAAGCCCATCACGGATGGTGACGTATCGTCATCGGGACACGTGTGGCTCGTCCGCGGAACGACCGAACGAACCGTACGTTTCGTCCCGTCGCTTTCGGGCCGCGCGCGGGTCCATCGCGTCGCGCAGCGCATCGGCGACGAGGTACGAGCCGCCCACGGTCACGAGGAGCAAGAGGGCCGGCAGGATGAGCAAACGGAGCGCCGAAGGGTTTCGCGCGCCCTGCGCGAGCGTCTCGCCCCAGGACGCCGCCGATGTCGGCGCGCCCATCTCCAGGAACGAGATCGCGGCTTCCAGAAGCACGACGGACGCCACGCCGAACACCGAGCTGACGGTGACGGGGCCGAGCGCGTTCGGGAGCACGTGGCGAAGGAAGATGCGCGCGCGGGAGGCGCCGAGGGCGCGCGCGGCGAGGGCGTAATCCTCGGTGGCGCCGCGCAAGCTCTCCGCGTGCACGAGGCGCGCGACCTCGGCCCAACGCACGAAGGCCACGGCGAGCACGAGCGAGAGCGCCGAGGGCTCGTGCTCGATGGCGCGCACGAGCGCGACGACGAGGATGGCGGGGAAGGTGTCGATGGTCTCGACGAGGCGCACGAGGACGTCACGCGAGGTGCCGCCGCGGATGCCCGAGAGGCCGCCGAGGAGGACGCCGAGGACCGCGCTCACGAGGACAGCGACGAGCGAGAGGCCGAGCGCGGTGCGCGCGCCGTAGACGAGGCGCGCGAAGAGGTCACGGCCCTTCTCGTCGGTGCCGAGCGGGTGCGCGCGGGACGAGGGCGCGAGGGGGCCCGCCACGCTCGGCTCCTTCGGGCCAGATCGCACGAGGGGCCAGACGGCGAAGGCGTCCGCATACGAGCGCGTGATCTCGTCTTCGGAGAGCTGCTCGTAGCGCTCGGCGTGAACGATCGCGGGGAGGAACTCGACGCCCCGCGGCCCGACCGCGAAGAGCGGCGCAGGCGCAGCGAGGAGCTCGGCGAAGACGCCGACGAGCACGAGCAAGCCGAGCAGCACGGCGCCGAGGCCCGCGCGGCGGCTGTGGGCGACACGCCGGAGGACGGTCGTGCGGTGGCTCATGTGCGCGGCCTCTGGCGCAGGATGCTCTGCGCGAGCCGCGGGTCGAGCGTGGTGTACACGAGGTCCGTCATGATGACCCCGATCGTCGCGGTCGCGGCCATGAAGATCGAGACGGCCATGAGCCAGCTCGTGTCGCGCGACTGCACGGCGACGACCGTGGCCGCGCCGAGGCCTTCGAGGCCAAAGACGCGCTCGACGACGAAGGCGCCGCCGAGCGCCATCGGTGCTTCGAGCGTGGCAAGCGTGACGACCGGGAGGAGCGCGCCGGGGAGCGCGTGAACGAGGAGCGCACGCGCGCGGCTCGCCCCCCGCGCGAGCGAGGCGCGCACGTGGTCTTGCGCGAACGCCGACGCGAGGCCCGCGCGCGCCTGGCGCGCCGGCGCAGCCACGAGGCCAAGCGCGAGCACGACCGTGGGCAAGAAGAGCCCGTGCCCATGGGACCCTCGCGCCGCCAGGATCGCGAAGACCGCCGTCGGGATCGCGTAAAACACGAGCACGATGGCCGCCGTGATCCCGTCACGACGCCGCCCGCGCGACGCGGCGCCGAGGAGCCCGATCGGCAAAGCCGCCGCATACGCCAGCGCGATCGCGCCGAACACGAGCGTGAGCGTGATCGGCGCGCGCCGCGTGAGGCCGTCGAGGACGGGCTTGCCGTCGAAGCCCACGCCGAGGCGACGCGTGACGGCGCCGAGCGCCCACTTGCCGTAGCGCGTTTCGAGCACGATGGCCGCGAACCGCGAGGGGCCGTCGAGCGTCACGAAGTCGTTCTTGTAGACCATCCAGAACGAGCCCCACCGCTCGACGGTGGCAAGGGCCGTGGCGTAGTCGTCGCCGGGCGCGATGCGATCGTCGCGGCCCGTGACGTACGCGGCGATGTCGACGAGGGCCCGCGCCCGCTCGAACGAAGCGGCGTCGGTCGGGTGCTCGAGCGCGCCGAGGACGTCCTCCAGCACGAACGTGTCGAGCTCGCGGAGCTCGGCCGCGCGTGTCGTGCTGCCGTACCGCGAGAGCCTGCGGACCGCGCTGCGCACGGACGCGCGGCGGAACTCGATGCCGCGGTCGTCCCAGAAGCGTGTCCAGAACGCCACCGCGCGCGTCGGATCCGAGAGCCGCTCGCCCGTGAAGCCCATCCGCTCGCCGATCGGCGCGAGCGCGAGCGCGACCTCGGCGCGTGGCCCGGGCGCGAGCGAGTCGAGCGCGGGGAGCACGTGTGGCAACGCAGCGCCGCCGAGGCGCGCGAGCTCCTCCTGCCCCTGCGCTTTTTGCGTGATGTCGCCGTCGACGATCGCGCGCATCGCCTCGGCGGCGCGCGCGCGCACGTCGCGTGTCCCGAGGTTCACGAAGCGCGGCAGGTCGAGGAATCGCTCGCGGCGAAGGCGCGCCCGCTCGGAGGGCGTGACGGCGAGCGCCGGATCGTCCGTTGGATCGGGGACGTACGAGAGGAACAGGAACGTGACGATCGAGACCCCGATCAACGTCGGAAGAATGAGGAGCAGCCTGCGGATCGCCAGCCTGAGCATCGTGCCTACTTGAGCAGCGCCTCGACGAGATCGATCCGCATGCCGAACTTGTAGGGCGAGGCCTTCACGACCTCCGTCTTCCGACCTGCGATCTTCTCCTCGCCCTCTTCGAGGTAGCCGCCCGAGTTCACCGCGATCACCTTGCCCTGGCCGCTCCAGACGGGGCTTCCGTTCGAGCCGCGTGTCGTCGCGGCGTCGTGCTGCACGAGCCAGGCGTCCTGGTATGCCGCGGGACGGCCCGACGCGCTCGTGACGCGGCCGATGTGCGCGGCGAGGAACGTCGCGGCGGGGTTCGTCGTGTCCATCAAGCGGCCGGGAAAGCCGATGAGGTAGACGTCGTCGCCCGCGCCCATCCCCGAGAGCTCTTGCTTCGTCGCGATCTCCAGCACGACGGCCGAGCGGCCCCGGATGGTCACGACGCCGACGTCGGGCGTGATGCTCTCCTGATCGGTCGGCCGATAGCTCGGGTGCGTGCGCATCTCGATCACGTCGAAGCGCGCCTGCCCGCGCCCCTCGTTCTCCAGCGCGACCACCGAGCCCTTCGCCTTCGCCTCCTGGATGCAGTGCGCGCTCGTCGCGAGCATCGAGGGCCGGACGGCGAACGCCGTGCAGAAGCCCTCGCCCTTCGAGGCGAGCATGAAGATGCCCTTCTTCGATCGGTCGTAGAGGTTTCGGCCGAAGCTCGCGTTCGACGGGTGGAGGTTGCCGAGCCGCCCCTCGATCTCCTTGCGGCGCGGATCCTCGGGCGGCATCTGCGCGAGCTCCTCGCGCAGGTGCTGGATCTCGTCCTGCGAGCGTGTGCTCCAGAAGATGAGCCCGCCGAGCGCGAGCAGCGCGACCACGAGGAGCGCGCCGAGCACGTACGCCGTCCTGCGTTGTGACGCCGTCGCCGCCGTGACCTTCTCTTCGACGATCGCGTTGAGCTCCGCCGTCCGACCGAACTTCTGGCGCCCGCTCGCCACGGCCACGGCCTGCGAGATCATCATCGCGATCGTCCGTTGCCCGACGCGCGCGCCCGCCGGCGGCGCCGGCTGCACGGCCTGCGCGATCTGCATGCGCGGCGGCGCCGCGGCGGGCGCGATGCCCAGCGGCGGCGGCTGCATCGGCGGCATCGGTGGGAGAGGCGCCATCGGCGGCGCGGCGGGCACGAGCTCGATCAGGATCCGCGGGCCCTTCGCGCCGAAGCTCACCTCGGTCCCCGAGGCGAGCGGGTGCCGCTGATGGACCCGCTGCCCGCCGGCGAACGTCCCGTTGCGGCTGCCGAGATCCACGACGTACCAGGCGCCGCCCTCGCGACGCAGCTCCGCGTGATGGCCACTCGCCTCGCGATCGTGGTTCGCGTCGAAGACGACGTCGTTGTCCGGCGCGCGGCCGAGCCGCACGACGTCACGTTCGAAGATCTGCGACGTCCCCGCTTTTTGCCCTGCGATGTGCACGATCCGGAGGTTCAAGGCGTGGGCACCCCGCGGACGAGATCGATCCGCATGCCGATGCGGTAGGGAGAGGCTTGCACGATCGTCGTCTTCTGCCCGTCGATGGAGATGTTTTCCTCGTCGTCCATGTGGGCCGCATGGACGCCGACGACGTGGCCGTACTGGTTGAAGATCGGGCTGCCGCTGTTGCCGCCGCGCGTGACCGCGTCGTGCAAGATCACCGCGGCCTTGTCCGCCGACGTGGCCTGCTCGTCGAAGCCCATCAGCCGGCCGAGGTGCCCGCTCAAGAACGTCGCCGACGGGCTCACCGGATCCATCACCCGCCCAGGGAAGCCGAGCACGTACACGTCATCGCCCGGCCCGAGCGCGCGCAGCTCCGCGTCGCTCGCCAGCGTGACGGCCCCGGGCAACGTCCCCTTCACGCGCAGCAGCGCCACGTCGGGTGTGTCCGCGCGCTTCGACGAGGTGCTGTAGGTCGGGTGCGCGCGCTGCGCGACGACCTCGAGCTCGACCTTCCCCGCCGACTCGTTCTGCACGACCACGGGCTTTCCGCCGCGGGCTCCGCACGACGTGACGCAGTGGGCGTTCGTCACGAGCTGGTTCTTGTCGATCGCGAAGGCGCTGCAGCAGCCGCTGATGAGGCGGTTCTGCTTGTACGCGAGGACGTAAAGCGCGCCCTTGTTCTGCTCGTAGATCTCGCGCCCCGAGAGCACCTTCGTCGGCAACGTGCCCACGGGCGCCGCCACCGGGCGCGCGCCAAGCCCCGCCTCGGTCGTCAGGATCGCCGCCGCGCGCTGCGATCGATACACGACGAAGGCCGCCACCCCGAGCGCGACCAGCGTCACGGCCACGCCAAACGCGAGCAGCGCGTTCAGCCGCGCGCCTCGCCGCGTCGCCTCCGCGACCTTCGCCTCGATGATGCTCGCACTCTTGTCAGGCCCGCTCGTCGCGCGCGCGACCGCGTTCTCCACGATGCGCTGCGCGGTCGCGACGTCCACACGACCGTCTGCGTCCATCGCCTCGCGCGGCACCTCGCTCGGCATCCCGCGAGTATATTTTTGGCGGGCGGGCTTCGCCAGCGCTTGCGAGGGCGAACGCTAGGGCTTGAGCAGGTAGTAGCCGGCGATCGTGATACACGCGAGCGCACTCGCGATCATCATGACGATGAGCCACTGCGGCGCGCCGTCGGTCGGGATGTGGATCGGATCGTCAGGGCCGTGCGAACGCGGCCCGTACGAAGATGGACCCTCTCCGTCCTTGGAGGCGTCTTCCCGCCGCTCGGAGTCGCTCTCGCGGCGGTTCCCTTCGGACGAGGTCGACGAGGGCAGCGGCGTGAGCGGCACCGAAATCTTCGGCTGATCGAGCTCCTTGACACGGCGGCTCGGATCGGGGGCGTTGAGCGAGCTCGGCGGCATGGGCTCGGGGAGCTGGTACTTGCGGTAGCGCAGCCCCGTGATGTCCTCTTCCGTCGGCTCGGGCAGCGCCTCGCCCTCGAACTTCGACACGACGACCGTGATGTTGTCGTGACCGCCCGCCTGGTTCGCCCGATCGGTGAGCGTCTTGCAGACCTCGAGCGGATCATCGATCGTGCGCAGGACCTCGCGGATCTCCTCGTTGCGCACCATGCCCGAGAGGCCGTCCGAGCAAAGCAGGAGCGTGTCGCCGCGCTTGAGCTCGACGAACGTGAGGTCCACCTGCACGCTGTCCGAGGTGCCGAGCGCCTGCAGGATGATGTTGTTGTGCTCGAAGGTCTCGGCCTCCTCCTCGGTGAGCTGACCGGCCTCGATGAGCTGGTTCACGAGCGACTGATCACGCGTCACCTGCACGAGCCGGTCGCCGCGCAGGATGTACGCGCGGCTGTCGCCGACCTGGCCGATGAAGAGGTGATCGTCGACGAGCGCCGACACGGTGGACGTCGTGCCCATCCCGCGCCGCGTACGATCGAGCTTCGCCTCGCTGAAAATGCGCAGGCCCGCCGACTCGATCGCGTGCACGAGCCGCGCCGCGAGCTCGTCGTGATCCTTCGGCGACTCGCCCGAGATCATCTTCTGGAAGATGATGTCGACCGCGAGCTGGCTTGCGACCTCGCCGGCCGCCGCGCCGCCCATGCCGTCGCAGACGCCGAGCAGCACGCCGCGCTCGCCGACGAGCTGGTTGCGATCGGTCTCCATCAAGCCGCGGCTCGCCTTCGTCAGGTCCGCGACGATGAAGTTGTCCTCGTTGTGCTCGCGCACCTGACCCACGTCCGTTCGACCGAACAAGCGCAGCTTGATCGGAGCGGACTTCTTCGGCTTGCGCTCGCTGGGCAGACCCTCGGCGCTTTCCGCGGGGCGGTTCGAGTCGGGCTGCGTCTCTCGGGAGGCTTGTTCGCTCATGGGCTCACTACGAGAGGTCCACCCGGAACAGGTGCTGGCCGATGCGTAGGTAGTCGCCGTTGTCGAGGGTGACGTCCGCGCGGATCGCGACGTAGGTGCCGTTGGAGGAATCCAGATCCGCGATCGTGAACTCCCCGCTCATCGGGCTCCTGCGCAGGACGGCGTGCCGCCTCGACAGGAACGGGTCGGCCGTGAAAACGATGTCTCCCACCTCTCGACCGATCACCGTTTCATCCCGGAACAGATGGTACACGTCGCGGGTCACGCCCTCGACCGTCCGCTGACAGAGCCGTGCGCGCCGTGGGGTCGAGGGAGACCCGAACAACAGGGTCCCATGCTGGGTTGCATGCCCGAGCCCTCGCTCCGCGTCGTTCACGGTTTCGAACTGTAACACTTCGAGGCCCAGGAGGAGCAAGTCGCCGTCTTTCAGCGCGTGCGGTTCCCGGATACGCCGGTAGACCCCGTTCGTGGAATGCAGATTCCGGAGGATCCACCGACCCCCCTGGGGCAAGAGGCGCGCATGCCGCGGGGAGACGTACAGATCGTCCGAGAGGAGGATGTCCCCCTCGGACCGGCCGACGTCGACCTGGCGATCCACGAGCGGAAACGACTTGCCTTCGCTGCCGTCCTCCACGATCACGACCAGCCGGCCGGTCTGCAGGCGCCCGCTCGGCGTGACGGACGGCGCGGGCGCGGGGGCGACGAACGTGGACACGAGCCTCTCGTCCCGGCGCCCCGCGGTCACGGGCTCGGCGAACGTGGGCTCGGCCTCCGTGCGGGCGGCGGCCTTCTCCCCCTCGTCGAGCGGCGCGCCGCAGTACTTGCAGAAGCGCATGCCCTCGGCGGAATGACCGTGGCAACGCGCACAACGGACGAGCCGTGGAGGGCCGGTCCGGGCCGTCGCGATCCCAACGACGGGCGCGCCGATGATCTTGTCCCCCGTGTCGTCGGGGATCGTGGCCGGCGTGCTCTCCGGGTTCGGCGCGACCACGGAGCGCGGAACCACGGGCCGGGCCGCCGGCGTCTGCGTGATCGGCGCGGGGGCGAGAGCCGCCGCGGGAGGCTCCGCAGGCAGAGGTGAAGGAGGCGAAGGCGGCGCGGCCACGGGCTCGGGCTCGGACTCCGGCGCGCGACGCACGACGGCGGATTCGTTCGAAGCGGCCGGGGGACGACCAAGCGAAGCGCCACACGTCACGCAGAAGCGGTATCCGGGCGGATTCGACGAGCGACAGCTCGGACAGGTCGTGATCGCATCGGCGCCGAACGAGACGGTGAACTGGAGCGCGGGGGCCTCGGGCCGCGAGCGCGGCGCCGAGGGTTTGGGCGACGAAGCCGAGCCGCCGGATGTCGGACTGCCGGACGTCGGACTCCCGGAGGTTGGACTCCCGGATGTCGGACTCCCGGATGTCGGACTCCCGGATGTCGGACTCCCGGACGTCGGACTCCCGGACGTCGGGCTCCCGGATGTCGGGTTCCCGGATGTCGGGTTCGCCGAGGGAGCGGGGTTCGAGGCGATCGCGGGCGTGGAGCTCGGCGCGTCGTCCGTGCTTCGGACCTCGGGGACGGCGGCGCGCTCGACGCGCTCGATGCCGTGGGGCGGTGTGGGCGGCACGCCGCGCCCCTGGGTCCGGAGGCGCCTGCCGCAATCCAGGCAAAACGTCAGGTTGTCGGCGTTTTCACGACCGCAGACGTCGCAGATCACAGCGCGAGAGGACCGCGGAGGCGCTTTCGAGTCAAGTGCCCGAGCGCAAGTCCGACACGAAAAGGGCGCCCCGCGGGCCGCTCCGCGCTACCTGCGCCCGATCTCGCTGCGGATCTCGAACTGGAACTCGGCGCCCAAAAAGTGCGCCACGCCCGTGGCCCGGACGGCCCCCGCCGTGTCGGTCCATCCGGCGATGAGCATCGGCCGGTACACCAGCCCGAAGCCCAGGATCGCCACCCGGGAGAGCTCGATTTCGACGCCGAGGCCGCCGAAGAGCAGCCCGCCGCCCGTCTCGACGCCCCACTCGTTTCCATACGCGAGCGCGCCGATCCCCCAGGAAGCGTAAGGCGCGGCGCGGGTGCCGAAGTCCGGCAGGTAGCGCATCTCGAAGCGGAGCTGCTGGAAGATCCCGAGCCGGTAGAGGTTGCTCGAGTCCATCTTCGCGAACTGGTAGGCCCCGCCGATGTACCACGGCCCGGCGGACCGATACCCGCCGCGGATCGCGAGCCCGCCGGCTCCGCCCAGGATGCACGGCGCGGTCTTTCCACCTTGGGGTGCGCAGACCGCGCCCGCGTCGAGGTTCGTCTCCGCCACGATGGCCACCCCGTATTGGATGTACTCGACGTGCAGCGGCGGTGGACGGACGCCCCCGAGGACACGAAGAGGCGCATTCGCGGGAGGCAGCGCGGCGCTCGGCTCACCACGCGCCGGACCGGAGGCGGCGAGCAGAGAGGCGCAGAGGAGCAGACCGAAGGGCCGTCGCGCGCTCACCGGCGCTCACGCTACGCGTCTGGGCCCGAGCCCGCAACCCGCCGCGCGCATGCCTCTCGCGGAGCGCGGGCGGGGCTCTCGTCCCTTCCCCTTTCCGCTCCGGGCGAGGCCCGGGAAGGCGCGGCCCGAGGCGCGGGACGGGTGGGTCCTGGTCACGGAGCTCTCCGGGAGCTCGATCCTTGACGCGGCGCGCGCCTGCGCCAACGTCTCGGAAACCTCTTCGCCGATCATCGGCGCGCTTGACGTCGCCATGGTTGGTCGCCTAAACGGAGCCACGCTCATGGAGATCCACCTCGACAAGCGTGCGGTTAAGCAGATCCGCCTCTCCGCTGCGGACGCGATCGACGAAGGCGATACGGAGGCCCTGCGCGAGGACGTCCTCGAGGCGTTCAGCGAGGAGCAGGTCGAAGAAATCGAGCGACGGCTCGACAGCGGTGACTTCTTCGAATTCTTGACCGACGTCCTCGACGAGTGGAGCGGCGACGACGTCGACGAGCTCTTCGAACTTCTTGAAACGCAGCTCGGCGAGATGGGCATCGATCTCAAGTACGAGCAGCGTGAAGAAGAGGACGAGGAAGAAGTCGAGGACGACGACGACCTCGACGACGACGACGACGACCTCGATGACGAGGACGACGAGGAGCTCGAGGAAGAGACTGACGACGAGGACTGACGTCCGCCGTCAGTCGGCCGCGGGATCCGCAGGATCCTCGTCCTTCCGTCCGCTCACTTCTTGCTCGATGTAGCCCGCGCACGGCTTTTCGTTCGGCGCGGGCCTCATTTCGTCGCAGACGAGGTGCGCGCAGCGCGCGTACCGCGAGTCGGAAAAATCCTTGCGCAGACGCGTGACGAGGTCGCAAGCCTCGTCCTTGTCGCCGTCTTCATGCGCGAGGCGCGCCTCGGCCCAGAGCGCGTCGTCACGCAGGTCGGACGTCGGATGATCGGCGTAGAGCTTGTGCATCTCGCGGCGCGCGGCGCGATGGTCGTGCAGCCGATCGCGGTAGAGCACCGCGATGCGCATCTGCGCCGGTGAGTATCGCGGTCGCTCGTAGCTGCCCGTGAGGTGCGAGGACTCGCGCGCCGCGAGCAGCGTGCGCAGGTGCGTGATCGCCGCCTCGTAACGCCCGAGCTTCTCCTCGATCAACGACGCGTGCCAGAGCGCGTCGTCCGTCAGCGTCCCGTACGGATACGGGTGCGCGACGGAGAGCGCGACGAGCGCGTCGCGTGCCTCCGCGAGCCGCCCGAGCCGCTCGAGCGCGAGCGCCGCTTCGTAGTCGACGTTCTCTTCGAGGTCCGTGTTCCGCAGGATCCGCGCCGGCCCCTTCGCCCACGCGAGCACCGCCTCGTCGCCGCCGCGCTCGCGCTCGTGCTCCACGATCCGCTTCACCGCTCTGCGCGCGAGGCCGTGCTTCGTGTGCTTCGCCGTCGCGTCGAAGAGCATCCCGTACCCGCGCTCCGCGTCGCCGTGCGTGATCTCGAGATCGGCGAGCTCGAACGCGGCGCGGCCTGCGCGTGGCCCATCGGGCGACGTCTCGGCGAGCTTCTGGAGCGCGGCCTTCGCCTCGACGTGCGCGCCGCGCCGCTCGTGCATACGCGCCACGAGGAAGAGGGCCTCGTCGCGATCCTTCACGCGCTCGGCGACGCGCGCGGCCTCGTCGTAGCTCTTCGCGGCCTCCTCGTAGCGCCCCGCGTGATGCGCGCGCTGTCCCGCGGCGAACGAGCGCTCGTACGCGTCGCCGAGGCTCGGCCCGCACCCCACGAGCCACCACGCGAGGACGAACCCGGCGACGCGCTTCGTGCTCACGCGGGCGTCGCCTTTCGCGTGACGACCTCGCGTGTCGCCTCCGCGAGCGCAGCCGCGGCCTCGGCGAGGCGCGCGGCCGGCAGATCGAGGTGCGTCACCACGCGCACGCGCCGCGGGCCCGATGCGCTGACGAGCACGCCACGCGCGCGCGCCGCCGCGACGAGTTCGTCGGCCGCCACGGGCAGATCCACCTGCACGAGGTTCGTCTCGACTTCGCGCACGTTCGCCCCGGGCACCTCGCGGATCGCCGCGCCGATCACACGCGCCGCGGCGTGATCCTCCGCGAGCCGCGCGCGGTGATGCTCGAGCGCGTACAGCGCGCCCGCCGCGAGCACGCCGACCTGCCGCATGCCACCGCCGAGCATCTTCCGGAACCTACGCGCTCGTACGATCGTCGCCGCGTCGCCGCAGATCGCCGATCCCACCGGCGCGCCGAGACCCTTTGAGAAGCAAACACTCACCGTGTCGAATGGCGCACACAGCTCGGCGACCGAGAGCCCCGACGCGACCGAGGCGTTCCACACGCGCGCGCCGTCGAGGTGCATCGCGAGCCCGTGCGCCCGCGCGACCTCGGCGATCGCGATCACGTCGCGCTGCGGGAACACCCGACCGCCCGCTCGGTTGTGCGTGTTCTCCAGCGCCACGACCCGCGTCCGTGGGTGGTAGTCGGCCGGCGGCTTGATGACCGCTTGCAGCTCCTCCGGCCCGAAGAGCCCTCCGCGCCCGGCGACCTCGAACTGCACCCCGGACCAGGCCGCGCCCGCGCCCGACTCGTAGAACGCGCAGTGCGCGCCTTCGCCGATGATCACCTCGTCGCCGCGCTGCGTGTGGCAGAGCAGGGCGATCTGGTTGCTCATCGTCCCGCTCGGCACGAACAACGCCGCCGCTTTGCCGGTGATCTCGGCGGTGAGCTTCTCCAGGCGCGCGACCGTCGGGTCCTCCCCGTAGACGTCGTCGCCCACCTCGGCCCGGGCCATGGCCTCCCGCATCGCGGCGGTGGGCCGCGTCACGGTATCCGAGCGCAGATCGATCATGCCCCTACTTCACCCACGAAGAAGCGCGCTTGGCAACGCCTTGTTCGCGGGCGGGGAACGTCAGGGGAGGACGGCGCCTCGATGCCCTAGCAGAAGAAGCACTTGTTGCGCTGCGGCGGCTCCGGGTCGAAGCGCACGCGACCACAGGTATCGCAGACGCACAGGTTTTGCGCGTAAAACTCCCGCCGGCCGAGGATGTCCGATACGAACAGGCTCGTCACGATGTCGCTCAGGATATCGTGGCTCCGGGGCCGCGGCACCCATTGCATCGTATCGCCCACGACGACCCTCCGGACGCGGCCGGCGAAGATCGCGGCCGAGAGGAAGCGGTCGTCGGCTGGGGACCGGAGCAGCCCGCGCAGGTGGCCGACCACACGCGCGCGCGTGCGGACCAAAATCGCGGCCGTCTCGTCCGTCGGCGGGATCTCGGGCAGGAACGAGCTGCAGTGCTTGTCGGCGGGCACCGCACCGAACAGCGGCTCCTGAATCCGCCAGGGACGGGCCATGTAACCGGACTGCACGAGGTTCCGGTCGATCCAGGAGCGCAGCTCTTCCCGGCACATCCTCCGCGAGGCCACGCCCTCGAGGAACGTCAGCGCTGCGGCGAGCGCGTCGCTCGGCGGGGGCAGGGGCTCGGGCAGGACGGCGCGACGGATGCCACTGCCCCGGTTCGACGAGATGGGCGCCGCGTCGCTCGTGCTTTCGCTCTTCGCGGCGAGAACATTTCTGGGCGAGGGTCGCGTCGACATGTCACGCGAGCATGAGCAATCGCCGGGCCAGACGACGAAGCTCCGCCATGGTCGTCAGACGTTCAACCGGAACGAAAAAAGGAAGCCCTGGACGGTCTGGAGAGCGGGCGGGCGAGCAGCTCTTGCCATGCGGCCTTCGGCGATTGCATTTCGGGAGCGCGTGAGCCGGCCCCCGGTGTGCGGCGCGGACACGGTCGAGCCAGTGCGCCGTCGCGGCTCCCGCGTCGGAATGGAGCCGCCCTTCGGGGCACGCTCCATTTTTTTCACATTCTACCGACTGCTCTTGATTCGTAGGTAAACAAACCGTCCCCGGAATCGACGCGGCGTCCGGTGTCCACCTTATGCCGCGACGAGAGCAGGAAATCGCGGCCCGCGAGAAGCGTGAGCAAAATCACTGCCACCAAAGATTCCTGCGCGGAGCGCGGACATCGACCCCATGGAACTGCCGCGCGACGCCGCACGTATGCATGGACTCCGACCCCTCTCGCCCTGGGCGTGCTCCCCTTTGCGAGCGAATTTCGCACGGGGGACGCCCGAAGGCTGACGTTCTGGTCGGACAACGGAGAGAGTGCTTTACATGACCAAACATGGACTTGTTTTCCTGGGTGCTTTGCTCGCTTCCACCTCTCTCATCGCGGCGACGGGCTGCGGCGATGAGAACAGCGGCGGATCCGGCGGTTCGGGTGGTTCGGGCGGCGCGGGTGCGTCCGGCGGCATGGGCGGCACCGGCGGCATGGGCGGCTCGGGCGGCTCGGGCGGCAGCGCCGCGGTCGACTGCGACAAGTACTGCACGGACATCGCGGCGAACTGCACGGGTGAAAATCAGCAGTATGCCGATAAGACGAGCTGCATGGGGAGCTGCGCGGGCCTCCCGGCCGACGGCAAAGACGGCGACGCGGCCGGCAACACGATGCAGTGTCGCATCTATCACACGAGCGCGGCGACGGGAGATCCGGCGACGCACTGCCAGCACGGCGGCCCGAGCGGCGGCGCGACGTGCGGCTCGCTCTGCCAGGCCTTCTGCTCGCTCGCGGTGGAGACGTGCCCCACCCAGTGGCCGCAGGAAGGCGAATGCATGACGTCATGCATGGCCTGGACCGCCGCGAACATGACGTACAACGCGGCGAACTTCACGGCCGGCAATACGACCGAGTGCCGCCTCTACCACCTCTCGGTGGCGGCGAGCGACGAGACGGCCGCGGCGACGCATTGCCCGCACACGATCGCGATGTCCGACACCTGCAAATGAGAGCGACCGACCTCGCTCCTCGCGCGAGGTCCACGCCTCTCCCGAGCCCCGCGGCGTTCGCGGGGCTCGGGTTGTTTCCCCGAAAGAGCCGCCACGCCACGCCCGCCGGGTTGCGCTATTCTCCCGCAATGCCTCTCCTTTTCCGTCGCCTCGCGCCGATCGCCTTGTTCTCTCTCCTCGCCGCCCTCGGCTTCGCGTGCACCGCGGATCTCGAAGAAGGTTGCCTCGGTGGGCAATGTGTCCCGCCCGGCAGCCCCCCGATCCCTCCCCTGCCGACGAGCGGCGCGGGCGGCGGCGGCGGCGGCGACGCAGGCCCGACCTGCGACGACACACCGGCCACCGGCGATTTCCCGTGCGACGTCTTTGCCGTCCTCCAGACGCACTGCCACGGCTGTCATCAATCGCCGCCGCTCTCGGGCGCGCCTTACTCGCTGCTCACGTACGAGGATACGCGCGAGCTCCACGGCGTGACCACGAAGCCCCGTTTCGTGCGTATGGCCGAGGTCGTCGAAAGCGGCTTCATGCCCCTCATGGCCACGATCCCCGAGGCCGACAAGCAACTCCTGCTCGACTGGCTCTCGACCTGCGGCCTGCCCGCCCCCGATGGTATGGGCTGCGAATGACAACGTCCGTGGATGCGCCGACCATGAACGTCGACGTCGGCAATCCCTTCGAAAAGATTTCCAGCTACATCACGCCGCGGACGCCCGCCCGGCCGGCCGCACGGAATCACAGAGCTCCGCGAGCAGCCGATCCAGCGTTTTGAGGTCCAATGGCTTCGCGAGGTGCCGATCGAAGCCGGCCGCCCGCGAGAGCTTCCGATCCTCGGGCGAGGCATACCCCGTGAGCGCGATCAGGATCCTGTCCCGGTGCGTCGGATCCGCGCGGAGCGCCTGCGCGACCTCATAACCGTTCATCCCGGGCAAACCGAGATCACACAGGATCACCTCGGGATCGAAGCTCCCCGCTTTCTCGATCCCCTCGGGGCCGGAATGGGCGACCTCCACGTGCACGTTGCGCCGCCCGACCGCGAGCGCCTCGGCGAGGCTCGCGGCCGCGTCCGCGTTGTCCTCGATGACCAGGATCCGGCCGCAGCGATGCTCCTCGCGGCCCACGCTCGCCGCGCCGCTCGGGGCCGCGGGCTCCCGCACGGGCAGCTCGATCGTGAAGGTGGCGCCCCGGCCCGGGCCCTCGCTCTCGGCGCGCACGTCACCACCGTGCAGCGCGACCAGGCCCTTGACCAGCGAGAGGCCGAGGCCGAGCCCCCCGCGGCTCCGCGTGAGCGTCCTGTCGGCCTGCGTGAAGGGATGAAAAAGATGCGGCAAGAGCTCCGGCGCAATGCCCATCCCGGTATCGCTCACGCGAATGCAGGTTCGCCCTCCCTCCGCGAGCGACACCACGACCTGCACCCGCCCGCCGCGATCCGTGAATTTGGCCGCATTGTGCAGCAAATTGCCGACGATCTGCGCGAGCCGCGTCCCGTCGCCGTTCACCCACACGGGCCCGTCGGGCAGCTCCACGCTGAGCGTCACCCCGCCCTGTTCGAAGACCGAGCGGAGATCCTCGACGGCGCGATGCACGAGCTCGCAAAGCTCGATCGGCCCGTGCTGGAGGTGGATCTTGCCGCGCGAGATACGCGTCACGTCGAGCAGGTCGTCGATGAGGCGCGTCATGTGAACGATTTGCCGCTCGATCACGCGCTCGGCGCGCTTCGCCTGCTCGCTGCCGGGCGCCGCGCGGCCGAGCACGTAGAGGCTGTTGCGAACCGGAGCCAAAGGGTTTCGGAGCTCGTGCGAGAGAATGGCCAGAAACTCGTCTTTGCGACGATCGGCCTCCGAGAGCGCCTCGGCGAGGGCACGATGGCGCTCTTCGCTCTCGTGGAGCGCCGCGAGCGAGGCCCGCGCGGCCATGGCGGCTCGCTCGGCCTCCAGCCGCATTTGCTCGGCGAGCCAACGCTCGTCCTGCGCGCGCCGCCGCGCCCGGCGCTCCGAGCTCATGACGAGGATCACAATCGTGCCGGTCACGAAAAATGTGACGAGCCGGAATACGTAGGGAAAGACCACCCCCGGAGGCTCGTCCCCCGACGACCCCACAAACCAGTACCACCCGAAGCCGACCGTGGAGAGGACGAGCGAAACCAGGCTCGGAAAAAACCCCACGACGAGCGCCAAAAGCGCGAGGATCCCGATCGGCACCACCAGGAACAGGCCGTCGAGCGGCCGGACCAGCAGGAGGGCCATCGCAATCGAGGCCATCGCGACGGAAATCGCGAGCAGCCAGGGCCAGATCACGGCAAATGTGGAGCGCGCGGGCACTTCGGAGGGGATGGTTTGCTCCATCGGTGAAGGGACGACGGACGGGTTGCCACAACGTAACATACGACCGAGGCCACGCCATACGAGGCGAGGACGTGCCCGGCATCGCCCGGAAAAACCTTTACGGCTGAGCCCGCTTCGGCGGCCGACGTCGCTCGGTTGTCCACGCATTCGACGCACGAGCGATAAAAAGCGAAAGGCCCCGATCTTTCGATCGGAGCCTCTCGGTCGCAGCGGCTCATAAGCCGAGTTCTGTCTCGCCCCGAGGTCACCCCCGGAGCGCCGGCGATCATTCCTCTAGGACACGCATTGCTACGTGCCTCCAGCAGCCAACCCGGAGGCATCGGACGGGCCGTCCTCCCGGGACCTCTCGATCCCATCGCCTCCCTACGCGGCCTTGCACCGGGTGGGGTTTGCCATGCCACCCCCGTTACCGGAGATGCGGTGGGCTCTTACCCCACCGTTTCACCCTTACCGACTGGACGAGCACCACGAGGGCACCTTCAAGCCGGCGGTCTGGTTCTCTGTTGCACTCTCCTCGAGGTCACCCTCACCGGGCGTTACCCGGCACCCTGCCCTGCGGAGCTCGGACTTTCCTCCCGCGGAAACCCGCCGGCGATCACCTGCTCCGCTGCGACGAGGCGGAAGATAACGCCCCCCGATCCGAAAGTCGAGATGTCGCCGTTCTAGCGGCCCTGCGGCCCACGGCTCACGTTCATCTCGTCCGCCTTCTTCTTGCCGCGCCGTTTTTACAGCGCCGAGAGCTCGAACGCCGTCGCGACGGCGGGCTCGCCGAGCTCCCGCGCCGCGGCCTCGGCCGCCTCGCGCGCCGTCCGCGCGAGGCTCACGATGATCCCGTCGAGGAGGTCCAGCGTCTCGGTCTCCACAGGGGTCCCCCGCGGCTCCGCCTTGGCCTTGGCCGCGTCACGGAGCGCCGTCGCCTTCGCATCGAGATCGAGCGCCGCTTGCGGGCCGCCGCGCTTCTCCAGCCCTTCGGCGTCCTCGGCGGCCGCGGACTCGCGTTCGAGCAGGACCTCGATTCTATGGACGGCTTCGATATTCCCGGAGAGCAAGAGCACCCGTTTCGCCCCGGCGAGCACCGACCGCGCGCGCAATCGCACACCCTGCCCGTCCCGCATTGCCGTCGCATGCGCGGCGGTGTCGAGCTACTTTGTCGTCCGCTTGGACTCGCGCCCCACGCCCGCCTGAATGAGGAACACGCCACACGCCGTCGTCGTCCAGCACGAGCTCGTTGCGATAGAACGCGGCCACGTCCCTGTCTCGGATTCTACACGGGTACGGGTCGCAATGCTGGACGCAGGGGGCGCGTGCCGATTGCGCTCGAGGCCAATGATGACGCGCACCGCCCGCTCCCGGGCATCAAGCCGAACGAGGCAACGAGGTCGCCTCGTCCGTGCTCGCCGGGTCGTAGCCGAGATTGGGGCTGAGCCATCGCTCGACTTCCTCTGTCGTCATGCCTTTGCGGACTTTGTAGTCCGCGACCTGATCACGATCGATCTTGCCAAGCGTGAAATAGCGCGCCTCCGGGTGGGCGAAGTAGAGACCACTCACGCTCGAGCCCGGCCACATCGCGAACGACTCGGTGATGCGCATCCCCGTGTTCCGCTCGACGTCGAGCAACGCCCACAGCGTGCCCTTCTCCGTGTGATCGGGACAGGCGGGGTAGCCTGCGGCAGGACGGATGCCGCGGTACTTCTCCGCGATGAGCTGCTCGGGCGAGAGGTCCTCGTCCTCGCCGAAGCCCCATTCGATCCGCGCTTCTTTGTGCAGATATTCGGCGAAGGCCTCGGCGAGCCTGTCGGCGAGCGCCTCGGCCATGATCGCGCTGTAGTCGTCGTGCTGTTTGCGGAAGGAGTCGCAGAGCTCGTGCAGCCCGATCCCCGTCGTCACCGCGAACGCGCCGAGATGATCGCGGAGGCCACAGCCTTCCGGCGCGATGAAGTCCGAGAGGGAGCGGCACGGGCCGCCCTTCTCGGTGACGCCTTGCTGGCGGAGGAAGTGGAACGTGGCGAGCCGGGTCTTGCGTGACGCGTCGGTGTACAGCTGCACGTCGTCACCCACCGCCTCGGCGGGGAAGATGCCGTATACGCCGCGCGCCGTGAGCAGCTTCTTGGCGATGATCTCGTCGAGCAGCACGTTCGCTTCTGCGAACAGCTTCTTGGCCTCTGCCCCGTACTTCTCGTGCGAAAGGATCCGGGGATAGACGCCCTTGAGCTCCCACGTGTGGAAGAACGGCGTCCAGTCGATGTAGTCGCGAAGCGTGGTGAGCGGGACGTCGGGGAACACGCGCGTGCCGATCCGACGCGGCGCTGCGATGTCCTCGGGACGCCACGTGATGGGCGTGCGGTTCGCCCGGGCGGCCTCGAGGGTCATGAGCTTCTGCCTCGTCCCTGTGTGCAGCCGGCGCAGCTTTTCGTATTCGCTCCGATGCTGCTCCACGAAGGCGGCCCGGCCGTCCTCGCTGAGCAGGCTCGTGGTGACCGGAACGGCGCGGCTCGCGTCGAGTACGTGCACCACCGGCTCGCTGTAGCATGGCGCGATCTTGATCGCGGTGTGCGCCCGGCTCGTGGTCGCGCCGCCGATGAGGAGCGGCAGCTTGAAGCCCTGGCGCTCCATCTCGCGAGCCACGTGCGCCATCTCGTCGAGCGATGGGGTGATGAGACCGCTGAGGCCGATGAGGTCCGCGTTCTCGGCCTTCGCGCGTTCGAGGATCTTGTCGCAAGGCACCATCACGCCCATGTCGACGACCTCGTAGTTGTTGCAGGCGAGCACGACGCCGACGATGTTCTTGCCGATGTCGTGGACGTCGCCTTTCACCGTCGCGAGCACGATCTTGCCCTGCGTGCGGACCTCCTCGCCGCGCGCCGCCATCTCGAGCTTCTCTTGCTCCATGAATGGCGTGAGGTATGCGACGGCCTTCTTCATCACGCGCGCAGACTTCACGACCTGGGGAAGGAACATCTTGCCCGCGCCGAAGAGGTCGCCGACCACGCTCATGCCGTCCATGAGCGGGCCCTCGATCACGGCGAGGGGCCGACCGAGCTTCAATCGCGCCTCCTCGGTGTCGGCGTCGATGAACGTGTCGATGCCCTTCACGAGCGCGTGCGAGAGCCGCTCTTCGATCGTGCCCTTGCGCCACTCCTCCTCCCCCTTCTTCGTCGCGGCGGCGCCCGCGTTCTTGGCCTTCAGCTGCTCGCCGAAGTCGACGAGGCGCTCGGTCGCGTCGGGCCGACGATTGAGGAGCACGTCCTCGACGAGCTCGCGGAGCTCGGGCTCGATCTCCTCGTACACCTCGAGCATGCCGGCGTTCACGATGCCCATGTCCATCCCGGCTCGGATGGCATGAAAGAGGAACGCCGAGTGCATCGCCTCCCGGACCTCATTGTTCCCGCGGAAGCTGAACGACACGTTGGAGACGCCTCCGCTGACCTTCGCCCCGGGCAGGTTCTCCTTGATCCAGCGCGTCGCGTTGATGAAGTCGACGGCGTAGTTGTTGTGCTCCTCGATGCCGGTCGCGACGGTGAGGATGTTCGGGTCGAAGATGATGTCCTCCGGCGGGAATGCGACGGCGTCGACGAGGAGACGATACGCGCGCTCGCAGATGCGGATCTTGTCCTCGTACGTCGCGGCCTGCCCCTGCTCGTCGAACGCCATGACGACGACCGCCGCGCCGTACTTTCGGATCTTTCGCGCGTTCTCGAGGAACTTCGCCTCGCCCTCCTTGAGCGAGATGGAGTTCACGATGCCCTTGCCCTGCAGGCACTTCAGGCCAGCCTCGATGACCTCCCACTTGGAGGAGTCGACCATGAACGGCACCTTCGCGACCTCCGGCTCGCTGCCCAGGAGAAGGAGGAACCGGGTCATGGCAAGGACGCCGTCGATCATCCCCTCGTCCATGCAGATGTCGATGACGTTGGCCCCGCTCTCGACCTGCTGGCGCGCGACGCTCACCGCGGTCTCGTAGTTCCCCTCCTTGATGAGCTTGGCGAACCTGGGTGAACCGGCGACGTTCGTCCGTTCGCCGATCATCATGTAGACGCCGGGCTGCTGGGTGAACGGCTGAGAGCCGGAGAGGCGCAGGGGGCCCTCGGCGGCGACGGGCGGCCTGAGCGCGCGCGGCGGCTTGTCCTCGAGCGCCTTCGCGATCGCCGCGATGTGCTCCGGCGTGTTGCCGCAACAGCCGCCCGCGATGTTGACGAGGCCCGCGTTCGCGAACTCCGCAAGGAAGCGCCCCATGTCGGGCGGCTCGAGATCGAAGCCCGTCGGGGCGAGCGGGTTGGGCAAGCCGGCGTTCGGATAGCAGGAGATCGCGGCGTCCGCCTTCTCCGAGAGCTCCGCGAGGAACGGGTACATGAGGTCGGGGCCGAGCGAGCAATTGAGCCCGATGGAGAGCGGCTTTACGTGCTTCACCGCCGTCCAGAGCGCCTCCACGGTCTGCGCGGAGATCATCGTCTCGCCGCCGCGGCCGACGGCAGCGGAGATCATCACCGGGAGGACCTTGCCGTCCTCGGCGAAGACCTCCTGGATCGCGACGATCGCGGCCTTGGCGTTGAGGGAGTCGAAGATGGTCTCGACGAGGAGCACGTCCGAGCCGCCCGCGATGAGCGCCCGGATCTGGCGAACGTAGGCCGCCTTGACCTGATCGAACGTGACCACGCGGAAGCCGGCGTTGTCGGCGTCGGGCGAGTTGGAGAGCGAGACGGTGAGCGGTCCGATGGCTCCGGCGACGAAGCGCGGTTTGCCGTCTGCCGAGCCGATGCGGTCGGCCCATTCGCGGCACTGGCGCGCGGACTGCTCGTTGATCTCCCACGCGAGCTCGTCGAGGAACTTGTCCTCGAGGATCTTCTGGTAGAACGCGGGGTCCTTCTTGCCGCCGTGCTCGCGCGGATCGTCGACGAAGAACTCGCTCTGCCCGATGCTGGTGGCGCTGAACGTGTTCGTCTCGATGATGTCAGCGCCGGCCTCGAGGAAGCGGCGATGGATGTCGCCGATCATCTTGGGCTGCGTCAGCGTGAAGAGATCTCCGTTGTTGAGGAGATCCTTCTTCGAATCCCGGAACCTGTCGCCGCGGATGTCCGCCTCCGTCATCGCGTAGGAACGGATGGTCGTCCCCATCGCGCCGTCGATGATGGCGATGCGCTTCTGGAGCAAGGAGACGAGGGGATGGATGTCGTTGGTGCTCATGTCAGGCGTTCGGCTTGGTGGCGATGGCGAGGACGACTTCGAAATGGGGCTTCTTGGGTTCGCGGCACGTGACGTCGGCGAACGTGACGGTGAGGCCGGCTCGGGAGAGCATCCGCTTCAGGGTTCGAGGAGCGAAGCCGGGGTGGCGTTCGCCGTAGGCCGCGGTGATCGTCCGATGCTCGTGCGCGTCGAGCGTGAGCGCCACCAGACGGCCGTTCGGGCGCAGCACGCGCGCGCACTCCTCGAGCGCTCGCTGCGGCCTCTCCGCATAGGTCAGCGTGTGAAAGAGGACGATCGCGTCGAAGGACGCCGCGCGGAACGGGAGCTCGTGCATGTCGGCGACCTCTGCGCGCACGTTCTTGTGACGAGCGAGGCGCTTCGTCGCGGCCTCGATCATCCGGGCGTTCGTGTCGATGCACGTGAGCGACGCGCAGTACGGAGCGAGATAGCCGGCCGCAGCGCCGTCCCCCGACCCGACATCGAGCACCTCCCCGAGGTCGAGCAGCGCCGCGATCCCCACGGACAGCGACTGCCACGTGCGGCCTGGCGAGTAGTGACGCTCCATCTCGCCGACGAACGAATCCGGGAGCGCTCCGCAGCGCTCGTCATCGAGAAACGACAGCCGGCGCTTGTCGCGCTCGAGCGTCGGATCGCCTGATCTCGTAGCCGCGTCGAGGACGGTCTTCGCGGTGCTGGACAAGGACTCCTTCGCGAGCACGTAGAAGGAGCGCTGCCCGTCCCGCCGGTCGCGGACGATGCCGCCCTCGCGAAGGCGCGCCAGATGCGTGGACACCCGCGACTGCGAGATGCCGGTGATCTTCACGAGATCCGTGACGCTGAGCTCCCGCTCGAGGAGCAAGGCGCACAAGCGGAGACGGCTCTCGTCGCCGAGCATGTTGAGCGTGCCAACGGTTCCAGCGAGGTCCATGTATGTGCTCATCTACATAAGCAGATGCGTTCGGGCGTCGCAAGGCGCGCTCGAAGCACATGACCGGCCGCTTTGCCCTCGCGCAGGAGCCGTCGGTCGGCCCCCTCCGCTGCGGCCGTATTCCCGGCTACGGCATGACGCCACCCTACGTGGGCCTCGCGCGGACGGTCGAGCTCATCATCGAATGATCTTGCACCGATGGCACACGTATACCTCGGCGCCGGCAAACAGCGCGCGCGTGACGTGCACCGAAGGCCGGGCCTCAGCGCAGCTCTTGGCGGTGTGCTTTGGGGAATGGCAGCGAGACTTGCCCGAGGGGCATCTTCACAGCGGAGACCAGCGAGCGGCCCTCACGAGACCGGCCCTGCCCCGAGGAGCTCGCCGAGATCGAGGCGGGAATGGCGACCGCGGTGGTCGTGGAACCCAATGAACTTCCGCTTCCGCTGCCGCTGCTGCTGCTGCTGCTGCTGCTGCTGCAGCGGCACGGGCGGAGAGATCAAGCCGCGAGCGGGTGGAGCCGGTCGCGCAGCTTGCGCTTGGCGCGGGCCTCGAGCTGGCGCGCGCGCTCGCGCGAGACGCCGAGGCGCCTGCCAATCTCGGCGAGCGAGAGCTCCTCCTCCGGATCGGCCATCATGCGCGTCTCCACGATGTATCGCTCGCGCGGATCGAGGTTCTGCACCGCTTGCTCGAGGCGCTCGCGCAAAAGCGCTCCCTCCTCGGCGCGCGAGAATCGCTCCTCTTGATCCTGGTCCTCGGCGACCAGGGTATCGACGAGCGAACGCGCGCCGTCCTCGAACACCTTCGTATCGAGCGAGACGTCCCGGGCTTCGAGCCGGCGGGCCATCTCGACGACCTTCTCCGCGGGCGCGCCAAACTTCTCGGCGAGGAGCTTGTCCCCCGCTTCGCCTTCGCCCACGAGCCCCGCGATACGCGCGCGCTCTCGGCGGAGACGGAAGAACATCTTCGACCGGAGCGGGCCGGATCCGACGCCGACGAGGCTCCATGAATGAATCACGTGGTTCAGGATGTACGCACGGATCCAGTATGCCGCATACGTGACGAACCGATTGCCGCGATCCGGGTCGTACTTGCGGATCGCGTGCACGATCCCGAAGTTCCCCTCGGCGATGAGATCGGCGAGAGGAATGCCATAACGCCGGTAGCTGATCGCGATGGACACGACATGCCGCAGGTTGGCGAGCGCCAGCCGTGCGGCCGCGCGCTCGTCTCCCCGATCCCGGAAAGCACGGGCGAGCTCGACCTCCTCCTCGCGCGAGAGCTCCGGAATTTGCCGAACATGCGCGATATATCGAGAAACCGCGCTGCTTTGGTCTCGAGAGGTCTGCACGTCTTCCCTCATTCTCATGAAAGGTGCGATTTCCGTGGGCGCACCGCGTAGTCGCTCGGCCTACCCGCCGTGGACGCCGTTTCGAGGGGCCTTCGAGGACGTCGGCCCCGACGGACCGACTCCCTGCATGACTCACGCCGCCCGCGATTGGTTCGAACCTGGACCGCGTGTGGCACGCCCCTGGCTCACGGGGTGACATGGCCCCAGAGAGGAAGGACCCTGGGTGCGGCGTGGCTGCACGCTGTGCGACCGGAACGGCCGTGAATGCACACTTCGGGAAGGCCCGAAGAACGCAGAAAGCCGGAAGTCCGTGGGGATTTTCGAGGTGTTTGCCGTCCGCGGGGGAGCGGGCGGCGCGGCGCGGACGAGCGCCGCGGTGGGGCGCGGGAGAGCGCGGGAGAGCGTGCTAGGCGGAGAACGAAGAGCCGCAGCCGCAGGTGCTCTTCGTGTTCGGGTTCGAGAACTTGAACCCCGAGCCGTGGAGGCCTTCCACGTAATCAATCTCCGTCCCGTCGAGGTACTGATAGCTCAGCGGGTCGACGTAGAGCTTGATGCCTTTGTCCTCGAAGGTCTCGTCGAGGTCGGTCGGCTTGTCCTCGAAGTAGAGATCGTAGGAGAAGCCGGCACAACCGCCGCCGATGACACGCAGACGCAGGCCCTGCCCCATGAGATCCTCGGCCGTCGCAATCTCGACGACCTTCTCGGCTGCCTTAGGCGTGATGCTGATAGACATAGTTCTCCTCGTAGCCTCGTCCGGAGAAGCCATGGACGCGGGTGGTGTGCGTCGCAGAGGCCGCGCTGAGGTCGGCGGCTCCCAGACGCTCCCTAAGATAGGCAACCTCCTAGCCACTTGCCAGTGGTAGATGACGCTACGGAACAAAAGGGCATGCGGCTCCTACGTCGCGGCGTGAACATGATGCGAAGCGGGATCCCAGCGCCGGACGAGCGCGAGGTCCTGCGCGCGCTCCGGGTGCCCCACGCGACCCGGATCGCCGACATCGACGAGCGCGGGGTGCGGGACGCGATCACGCTCGCGCTCGATCGCGCGCTCGGGATGGCCTCGTTCGAGGGGTCACGCAGGGGACGCCGCCTGGGCTCTTGCGTTCGGCCGTGCTCGCGGAGCGGTTCCGCGGCGCGCGCGAGGTCGCGTTCCTGGTCGTCACGCTCGGCGAGCGATGGGACGAGGCGCTCGATGAGCTCGCGCGGCGCGGCGAGCCGGCCGAGGCGTGGTTCCTCGACGCGGTCGGAACGTTCTTCGTGGACCGGGCCACGCGGGTGGGTGTTCTCGCAGGCGATCCGCGAGGGCCGGACATCGGCAAGAACATCGTGGGCCTGATGCTCCGCAACTTCGGCTTCGACGTGCACGACCTCGGGCGCAACGTGCCGCTCGAAGACATCCTCGCCGCCGCGCGCGAGCACAAGGCGCAGATCATCGGCCTGTCGGCGCTCATGACGACGACGATGATGCGCATGAAAGACGTCATCGACGCCGTGCGAGGCCAAGGTCTGCCGCACGTGGTGATGATCGGCGGCGCCGTGACCACGCCCTCGTTCGCCGAGGAAATCCACGCCGACGGCTACGGCAAGGACGTAGGCGACGTGGTCGCGATCGCCGAGCGGATGCTCGTGACGCACAAGGAGCGGTTCCCGCGGGAAGGCTCGGAAAAAGCCGCCACGCAGGCGCCACGCTCGCCCTCGCCGTAGCGCCTCGCGTGCGCCGCGGGTGATGCGCACGCTCCTTCCTGCCCCGCCCTCTTCCTGCCCCGCCCTCTTCCTGCCCCGCCCCTTCCCCCCTCCCCCTCGCGGGCCGAGTCGGACTACCCTCGGAAGATGGCGCACCTCGAGACGTCCACGCTCTGGGAAAGCACGCTCGCGCCCCGCGGGGCCGACGACGCAGCGGGGCCTCGCGCGACCTTGCGCGACGCGCTTTCGCGCATCCGCGGGCGCGCCACGGCCATCGCGAACGAGATGGTCGCAGCGCGCACCGACGAGCCGAGCCTCGCGGACCTTTTGCACACCGACGATCTGTGGATCAGCGCAGACACGGTGGCAGGGCCGAGCTTCTCGCTGACGCCGCCCGAGGCGTTCGTGCTCGCGTCGTCGCTCGTCGTGCACGATCTCGCGCTCGCGCTGGCGACGATGCACGGCGGGGCGGACGCGCTGAAGGGCGAGCGCACGTGGCTCGACGCGGTCGTGGGCATGCTGGTGCGCAAGCTCGGGCGCGCGCCGACGACGGCCGAGCTGCAGCAGCCGCCGGCCGACATCGAAGAAGACGCGATCGCAGAGGCGCTGCGCGTGCTCTACGCCAGGCACGCCGAGCGGCTCGCGCTCGCGCCATACGGGGACGCGCACGGGCAAGAGCACCACCTGGTCGAGCCGGTGGAGCTCCGGCAGGCCTACGGGTCGACGATCGGCCGCGTCGCGCGGAGCCACCTGTGGCTCGCGACGGAGCTGCCGGAGCACTTCCACGAGACGATCGCGCCGCTCGCCGGGATGCCCTCGGGCTGGACGGTGGACGCATTCAAGCTCGCCTGCCTCTTGCGCGTCGCGGACGTGGCGCGGATCGATTTTTCGCGCGCGCCGCACTTCTGGCGCGCGGCGCGCAGGCCCGCGGGGGCGCGGCGGGAGCACTGGATCTTGCAGGAGAAGCTGCGCGAGCCGTACGTCGCGAACAGCCGGCTGATCTTCCTCGCCGACAGCCCCTTCACGGTGGAAGAGGCGCCCGCGTTCTGGCTCGGGATGGACACGCTGGTCGCGGTGGATCGCGAGCTGCGGATCGTGGACACGCTGCTCGCGGAGGCAGGTCGGCCGAGGCTCGTGGCGCGCGGCGTGGCAGGCGTGGAGGACCCGAGCCGGCTCGCGGATTTCCTCCCCGTCGAGGGATGGACGCCGGTGGATACGCGGGTGCACGTGACGGACATCCCGTCGCTCGTGGAGCGGCTCGGCGCGACGCGGCTCGACGAGAGCGACGCGTCGATGCCGCTGCGCGAGCTCGTGCAGAACGCGGCGAGCGCGGTGCGCGCGCGGCGCATGCTGGAGGAGTGGCCGAGCGACTGGGGCACGATCACGGTGCGGCTCGGCGAGGACGAGGAAGGGCACTGGCTGGAGATCGAGGACACGGGCACGGGGATGCCCGCAGAGGCGCTCTCGGCGCCGCTGCGCGACACGGCGAGCGAGTACTGGTCGTCGCTGCTCTTGCGCCGGGATCCGCCGGGGCTCCTGGCGAAGGGCTTCCGCCGCGGAGGCGGCGGGCTCGGGCCCTTCGCGGTGTTCCTTTGGGGTCAAAGGGCCCGGGTCACGACACGCACGTCCGATCGGGGGCGGAAGGAGACGAGCGTGCTCGAGCTCTATGCGGGCGGGACGACGCGCCCGATCCTGCGCGCGGCCGCGGACGCGGAGGTGATGAGCGACGCGGGGACACGCGTGCGGGTGTGGCTGCGCGCGCCGCCGGACGCACCGGACGGGATCTTCTACCGGCGCGGGCACGATCGCTGCTGGACGCTGGAGGAGCTCTGCGCGTGGCTCTGCCCGGCGCTCGACGTGCACCTCGACGTGGAGGACGCACACGGCAAGCGCACGCGCGTGGTGCCGGCGTCGGACTGGATGACGATCGACGGCTACGAGCTGCTCGGCCGGACGTGGAGCCCGGAGCCCGAGCCGTTCGAGAGGCTCTGGCCGCGCGAGATCCCGGAGATGGCGCAGAACCTGCGGCCGCTCGTGACGTCGTCGGGCGACACGGTGGGCCGCGCGTGCATCCACCCGACGTACGCGGGCGTGGTGGCCGTGGGCGGGCTGCGCGCGTGTTCGATGCGAGGGATCTCGGGCGTGCTCGTGGGTCGTCCCGGGGC
Organism: Polyangium fumosum; assembly: GCF_005144585.1. Taxonomy (GTDB): domain Bacteria; phylum Myxococcota_A; class Polyangia; order Polyangiales; family Polyangiaceae; genus Polyangium; species Polyangium fumosum. The sequence goes on from NZ_SSMQ01000026.1 coordinate 110,419, forward strand.
GACGCGAGAGGCGACGGCGGTGCCCGTGGTGGAGCGGCAGGAGCTCGCGCGGTGGGCGTCGGAGCAAGCGGCGCTCTTGTCGGCGCTCGTGAAGGAGCCGGCGGAGCAGATGGCGTGCGCGCAGATCGTGCGGGCGTGCGGCGGTCGTCTCGGCGCGCTGCCGATCGCGGAGAGCGCCAAGGGATGGCTGTCGGAGCAGGCGATCGCGGCGTGGGACGTGGTGCCGGACGAGGTGCTGCTCGTGCGGGATCACCAGCGCGGGCGTGGTCCGTGGTGGCGCGCGAAGATCACGCTCGCGCCGAACGTGCTGGTGGTGCGGATGCACCTGCCGGCGATCCTGGATGCGCGGGATCCGACACTGTGGCCGAGCGAAGAAGCGCCGAGCGGTGAGCCGTGGCGCGCGGTGCTGCGGACGCTGGCGGGCGCAGTGCTGGAGGCGCTGGCGCGCGCGTGGGGCGTGCCACTCGACGAGGTGGTGCGATCGACGGGGCCGTCGCGGGAGTCACGGGTGATCGGGGTGGCGGATGGGCGGAGCGTGGAGAGTTTTGTGGATGTGGTGAAGCGGCCGGGTTGAGGGAGCGGCGGGGGCCGGGTCGACGAACAAGGGGCGTGGGTGGTCCCCCCGAACTCGGGCCCTGCGGGCCCTCAAACAACAGGACCCCCCCACCCACGCCCCTTGTTCGTCGTCCCAACCCCCCCCACCTTCCGCGCGGGACACCCCCGACGGCTGGGGAAAGAGGGGTGGGGAGCGCTGACGGGGGGGACGGCGGACGGAAGAAGGACGCGAGGACTGGGATGAAGCTCGTCGTCGAGAAGGTCGGGCGGATCGAGAAGGCGGAGATCGAGATCCGGCCGCTCACCGTGTTCATCGGGGAGAACGGGACGGGCAAGACGTGGACGGCGATGGGGCTGTTTGCGCTGCTGAAGACCTCGTCCGGCCAGGGTCGAAACGAGAAACGAGTGACCCAGGACGTCGAGCGGTTGCTCGCGGACCGCGCGCACGAGTTCGTCGAGCAGGTGGAGAAAACGTCAGGGGAACTCCTGTTCGAGATTCGACGATCGGAGTTGCTCCGGTTGTTGCCCGAGCAGTTCGAGGTCCGGCTGGATCGGATCGACGGTGAAAGACTCGTCGGAGCGACGCTCGATGAACGAGCGCAGTTTCGCCTCACGCTCACGCAACACGAATTCGGCCGGTATCCCGAGGATCTGCTCCTTCGGCTGAAACTATCGCCGGGACACCTCTCGGCCACCCTCTTCGAAGGGGACTCCGAACCCTTGGTCGGTACGAGCTTCAGCACGCGTGATCTGCGAGAGGCCGTTCAAGCGCAGCTCGCGATCCTTCTCTCTGCCTGGATACGACGCATGCGCATCCTGCCTGTGGAGCGGGATTTCTTGTCGCCAAAGTACGTGCAGCTCCTCGTCCAGGGCATCCGATTGTCCCTCGGTCAGCAGGCCTTCTGTGAACTGCTTTCCTTCGCCCAGGCACGGGGAGCGTCCCCGTCGCGAGAGGACCAGGAGCTCGTACGGCTCACGGGGCAAGTGCTCGGGGGGCGCTTTGGGTTCGAAGAACCCAGCGCATCCCTCGTCTTCAAGCCTGAAGGAGCGAACGAGCCCAGCATGCTGCCGGTCGCTGGATGCGCCTCCATGCAGAAATCGCTCGCAGGCCTGCAGTTGTTCCTCGAAACGGCAGAACGCGGTGACCTGTTGATCATCGACGAGCCCGAGCTCAGCGCGCACCCGGAAGCCCAGGTAAAGCTCGTCGAACTCTTCGCTCTGATGATCCGTCGCGGCATCCAGCTCGTGCTCATCACACACTCGCCCTACATCCTCGACCGCCTGTCGACGCTCCTCGAACTTGCCCGACTCAGCGAGGAGCAACGAGCGCGGGTCGCCGATGTCCTCGCGCTCGGGAACCCGGATGCGTACGTCACCCCGGACGAGGTCGCCGTGTGCCTTCCGGACAGAACACAAGGCGGGTCTCTTCGTTCATCTGCTCGAAGAGAAGGCACGCACGGCCGACATCTCGTACCTCGCCAGGCCCTGGGAAAAGCAGCGATCTCCTGGGCTCCCGAGCCCCTGAAGCGCGCGCGTTCGCGCAAAGCCGGGCGCGCCGAGATGGGGTGGAGGGGATTTTCGGTGCAACGGGTCGGCTTGCCGTTGCGTGGCGTGTGGTGCACGCACGGAAAATCGCCCCGTCGAGCGTCAGCGACGGTGGTTGCTCCATGCAAGACGGTCCTTCGCCGCTGCACGGGAGCGGTCGCACCGGTGCAAGGAGCCTCCCGCCCCCGTGACGGCGGTGTTTGCACGTGCGCAAGCAGCGATGTGGCGTGGGATGGCGGAGCGTTGTCCCCGTGCAACCACGGTGAACGAACGTCGTTGGCCGCCCTTGCACGCGTGCAAGGCACGCCACGCAAGTGGCACGGGTCGCGTTGCGCGCACGCAAGGCACGCCTCGCAAAGGGCACGCGTCGTTTTGCGTGCGTGCATGGCACGCCTCGCAGGTGGACGCGTCCTTTTGCCCGCGCGCACGGGCCGGACGGGCCGGTGGTTGCCACGATCTGCGCCGGCGCGCGTGCGCTGCGGAGCGGACGTTGCGGGCCCGCGCGCGCGTGCACGGGCACTCGGGACCTAGTCGGCGGCGTGTTTGCCGAGACCCTCGGGCGCACCTGCGCGGCGTGGGGCGAGCGCGAGCACGAGCAAGGTCGCGACGTAGGGCAAGGTCTGGATCAGATCGCCGATCGCCGTCTTGCGCACCTCGTCCTGGAGCACGATTTGCAGCGCTTCGAGCGTGCCGAACGCGAGGCACGCGAGCGCGGCGCGGCCCGCGCGCCAGCCCGAGACGACGACGGCCGCGAGCGCGATGAAGCCACGCCCCGCAGACATGCCGGACTCGAAGCGCTGCTGGTCGTACGCGAGGTGTGCGCCGCCGAGCGCGCAGATCGCGCCGGAGACGGCGAGCGCGGTGAGGCGGACGCGCGTGACGGCGATGCCCACGCTCGCGGCGGCGACGGGGTTCTCGCCCGCGGCGCGGACGCGCAGGCCGAAGCGGGTCCTTTGCAGGAGGAACGGGGTCGCGGCGACGGCGGCGAGCGCGAGGAAAAAGACGGGATCGGCGAGGACACGCAGGAGCATCGCGCCGCCCGTGGCGCCCGTGGGGCCGAACCGGTACGCCTCGATCCCCGGGGAGTTCGAGGCGCTGTCGTAGAGGGCGCGCAAGCCCATGCGGGTCGCGGCGAGCGCGAAGAGGTTCAAGGCGATGCCGCTGATGACGGCGTGGACGCGGGCGCGCTCCGTGAGCTGGCCGTGGCCGAGCGAGAGCGCGACGCCGGCAGCGATCGCCGCGACGAGGCCAAGCGTGGGGCTGTTCGTCGCGTGCGTGACGGCGACCGCGGTGAACGCGCCCGTGAGAAGGATGCCTTCGAGGCCGATCTGGATGACGCCCGCGCGCTCGGCCCACACGCCGCCAATCGCCGCGCACGTGTAGGGCACGGCGATGCGGATCGACTCGGCGAGCATGGTGAGGGAGAAGATCGAGCTCACGAGCGGGCCTCCTCGGAGGCAGGCGTGGGGGCCGGTTTGTCGCGCGGAGGTTCAGGCTCGGGGCCTTCGTTCGTCGCCGCGCGCGAGCCCTTCGCCGCGACGCGGCTCGCGACCGCGACAAGGACGATGAGCGTGGCTTCGAGGACGTCCATCGCCTCCTTCGGGACACGCGCGTTCACCGCGAGGCCGGCCTGCTCCAGCGTGCCGAGGAAGATCGCGGCGAGGACGATGCCGACGGCCTTGCCGCGGCCGAGCATGGCGACCGCGATGCCGCTCCACCCCGCGCCCGCGCCGAGGCCAAGCTCGTAGTACCCCTTGTACCCGAGCGCCGTCGAGGAGACGGCGAGCGCCGCGATCGCGCCGGAGAGGAGCATCGCGAGGAGCAAACGCCGCTCGACGTCGATGCCCTCGGCACGGCAAGCCTCGGCGCGAAACCCGACCCAGCGAATCTCGCGGCCGAGCCGGCTGCGTTCGAGCAGGGCCATTCCGACGAAGACGCTCACGACGGCCAGAGGGAAGGCGAAGCTCGCGGCGCTGCCCGCGAAGGAGGGCACGACGCGATCGAGGCGCGGGAGCGCGGCGCCAGGCGCGATGTCCGCGGTGCGGAGCGAATTGGAGCCGAGGACCGTGGTGAACGTCCACGGGAGGATCGCGTCCACGATGCGGTTGACCATGATGGCCGTGATGATCTCGTGCACGCCGCGACGCGCGCGCAGGATCGCCGGGATGAACGCGACGAGCGCGCCCACCGCGGCGGCGGTGGCGAGCACGATCGGCAGCGCGATCGGCATGGGAAGCGAGGCGGGGAGCTTCGAGGCGACGAGGCCGCCGACGAGGCTCGCGAGCGCGAGCTGCCCCTCGGCGCCGATGTTGAAGAGGCCCGCGCGCAGCGCGACCTCGAACGCGAGGCCCGTGAAGAGCAGCGGCGTGGCCTTGAAGAGGACCTGGCCGAGGCCGTAGGGCGTGCCCCACGTGCCCTCGAACGCGAGGCGCAGCGCCGAGGCCGGCGCTTCCCCGAACGCGAACGCGATCAGGTTGAAGATCAGGATGCCGCCCGCGATCGCGAGGACGATCGGGAGCAAGGCGCGGACGCGCTTGTCGTTCACGCGTCCTCCATGCCGAGCATGGCCCGGCCGATGACGTCGTCGGAGGACGTGGGCGGTAGCTCCGTCACGATGCGGCCGCGGTGCAAGACGAGGATGCGGTGCGCGAGGCGCCTGAGCTCGCCGAGGTCCGCGCTCACCACGAGCACGGCGAGGCCCTTTTCCGCGGCCGCGACGATGGCGCCGTGGATCGTCGCGGCCGCCCCGACGTCGACGCCGCGGGTCGGTTGTCCGAGGACGACGAGCGCGCGCTCGGGGCTCGCCTCGATGCGATCGAGCGCGCGTCCCACGACGACCTTCTGCTGGTTGCCGCCGGACAGCTCGCCCGCGCGCCTCGCCGCGTCGGGCGGGTTCACGCCGAACCGATCGATACGACGCTTGATCAACGCGGCTTCCGCGGCGGGCCCGTCGATCTGGCCAAGCTCGCCGAGCACGAGGTTGTCGCCCACGGTCGCGTCGAGCATGAGCCCGTCGGCGTGGCGATCTTCGTGAACGACGGCGATCGCGCGGCGCCGCTTGCGAAGATCCTCCGTGGACCTCACGGCAGGCAGGCGCGCGCCGCCGAGGACGATCGATCCGGCCACGCCGGGTTCGAGCCCCGCCACCGCGCGCACGAGCTCGCGTTGCCCGTTGCCCTCGATGCCCGCGATTCCCACGATCTCCCCCTTCTTCACGGCGAGGCAGAGGCCGTCGAGCACGCGCTTGCCCGCGGCGTCGACGAGCACGAGGTCCTCGATCGAGAGCGCGACCTCCGCGTCCTCCGCGAGCGCGGGCGGGCTCGCCTCGGGCGGCGGCTCGCCGCCCATGATCGCGCGCGTGAGCTCGTCTTCGAGCCGCTTCGGGTGGTCGCGCTCGTCCGCTGTGATCGGCCGCGAGAGGACGGTCCTGCCGCGCCGCATGATCGTGACGTGGCCGGCGAAGCGGAGGACCTCGTCCATGCGGTGCGTGACGACGGCGATCGTCGCGCCTCCCTCGGCGAGCGCGCCGAGCGTCGTGTAGAGCTCCTCCGCTTCGAGCGGCGAGAGGACCGCGGTCGGCTCGTCGAGCAGGATCGCGCGGGCGCCGCGGTAGAGCACGCGCAAGATCTCCAGCCGCTGCCGCTCGCCCACCGCGAGATCCGAGGTGCGCGCGTCGAGGTTCACACGAAGGCCCGTCGTTTCCATGAGCGCCTCGGCCTCGCGCCGCGCCTTCGCGAGGTCGAGTCGGCCGAACGAGCCCGTGGGTTCGCTCCCGAGGACGAGGTTCTCCAGGGCCGTGAACGCTGAAACCAGCATGAAGTGCTGGTGCACCATTCCGATGGCGTTCGTCCACGCTTGGGGCTTCGGATCGCCTGCGGCGTCCTGCGCCCCAAACCCCCGGCCGTCCTCGATCCGCACCGTGCCCGCCACGCGTGGGGCGAACCCCGCGGCCGCCTTGAGCAGCGTCGACTTGCCGGCCCCGTTCTCGCCGAGGATCGCGTGGATCACGCCGGGCTCGAGGGTGATCGTGGCCGACCGGATGGACCAGCAATCGCCGTAACGAACGGCGATGTCTTCGATCTTCATCACGGGGCCGCGCATCGCCCCGAGGATACCGCGGGCCCTGCGCGCCGGGATCGGCGCCGATGACCTTTTTCACGCCGTGCGATCTCGGGCCCTTGGACTATCGTCCGCGGCGTGCGCCCTCGGTTTTCCCTCGTCGTGACGCTCTTCCTCGTCTCCGGATCGACCGGGCTCCTCTACGAGGTCGCGTTCGGCAAGCTGCTCGGCTACGTCTTCGGCGCGACGGCGTATGCCGTGAGCACGGTGCTCGCCGCGTTCATGGGCGGCATGGCGCTCGGCGCGCACCTCGGTGGCAAGCGCGCCGCGCGCATCGCCCGCCCGCTCGTGGCCTACGGGGCGCTGGAGATCATCGTTGGCCTCGTCGTCGCCGCCTCGCCCGCCGCGCTCGAAGCGCTCACCGCGGCCTATGTCCACGTCGCGCAGAAGGCCCCGGGCTCGCTCGCGATCCTGACGGCGGCGCGCGGCGCGTTGACGGCGCTCGTGGTGATCGTTCCGACGGTGGCGATGGGCGCGACGCTGCCGATCCTGGCGCGGGTCGTCGCCGGTGAGGTCGGCGCGCGCAGCCAGCGCCGGCTCTCGTTGCTCTACGCCATCAACACGGCGGGCGGCGCGATCGGCGCGCTGACGAGCGCCTACCTCGTCCTGCCCGCGCTCGGCGTGCGCGGTACGATCTGGGCGGCGGCGCTGGCGAACGTGACGATCGGCGTGACCGCGATCGTCGCGGGGAGGCGCGCGCCCGTGGAGGCGCCCGCGCCCGCGGCGGAGGAGACGAACGCGAAGCAGCCGGCGCCCGCGACGCCGGAGCACGGCCCGTATCACGAGAACACGGCGCTCGCGTTCGCGTTCGCCTCGGGGTTCATCGTGTTCGCGGCCGAGGTCGTCGAGACGCACCTGCTCGCGCTGCTCATCGGCAACAGCGCGTACGCGTTCGGCCTGATGCTCGCCGTCTTCCTCGTGTGCCTGGCGATCGGCGCGGCGCGCTCCCCTGCCCTCGCCGAGAAGCGCGGCGACCGCGCGCTCGCGTTCGGCCTCGGCGCTGCCGCGATCTCGCTCGCGCTCACCATGCCGCTCTGGGCCGAGCTGCCGCGCCTCTTCCTCTTCGCGGGCAAACATGTGCACTCCTGGACGGGCCGCGAGCTCGTCCGCGCGCTCGCCGCGCTCTTGATCCTCGCGGTCCCCACGGTCTTTTTGGGCACGACGTTCCCGCTCCTGCTCCACCGCGTGGCGTCGATGCCCGACGTCGGCGCGCGCGTCGGACGGCTGACCGTGGTGAACACGGTCGGCACGATCTTCGGCTCGATCATCACGGGCTACGTCATCCTGCCGGCGCTCGGATCCCAGGGCACGCTGCTCGGCGTCGTCGCGGCGCTCGCGATCGCCTCGGTGCTCGCCTCGCGCGTGGCCAGCGGAGACAAGGGCTCGGCCGTCGCGCGGTTCGGCTTGCCCGCGGCCGCGATCGTCGTCGCGGCCGTGCTGCCGCGCTGGGACATGGCGCGCATGACGAACGGCGCGAACGTGTACTTCTCCGCGGGCCCGCCGCCCGATCGCATCGAGATGGTGCGCGAGGACGTGCACGGCGGCGTGACCACGGTGGCGCGGCGCGCCGAGGTGCTCACGCTCTACACGAACGGCAAGTTCCAGGGCGACAACGGGCCCGAGATGGCCGCGCAGCGCAGGTTCGCGCACTTCCCCTCGATGTTCCTCCGCGGCACGGAGAAGCGCGTGCTCGTGATCGGGCTCGGCACGGGCACGACGCTCGGCACGATCGCCACCTACCCGTGGGAGCGCATCGAGGTCGCCGAGATCTCGCCCGCCATCGTGGACGCGTCGCGGAAGTATTTCGCAGGGCCGGCGCGGAACGCGCTCGACGATCCGCGCACGGCGCTCTCACTCGAAGACGGCCGCAACCACCTGCTCGTGTCGCCGGGCGGCTACGACCTCGTGACGATGGAGCTGACGAGCGTGTGGTTCGCAGGCGCCGCGAGCCTCTACAGCCGCGAGTTCTACGAGCTCGTGCGCGCGCGCCTCGCGGACGGCGGCATCCTCCAGCAGTGGGTGCAGCTCCACCACATCCGCAGGCGCGAGCTCGCGGCCATCGTGCGCACGCTGCGCGTCGTCTTCCCGCACGTCGCGCTCTTCGTCGGCGGATCGCAGGGCATCCTCGTGGCGAGCGCGCGGCCCCTCGTCGCCTCGCGCGCCGAGCTCGATCGGCTCGCGACGGCGCCGCCGATCCGCGAGACGCTCGGCGCCGGCACCTTGCCAGGCCTGCTCGACGAGCTCGTGGCCTCGGGCGAGGAGCTCGATCGGTTCGTCGCGGAGACGCCGGGCGAGCCGCTCGTCTCCACCGACGACAACCTCTTCCTCGAATACGCGACGCCCAAGGGCAACGTGCTCGACTACTGGCAGTCGCTCCGCGAGACGCTCGTGATGCTCGACGGGTACCGCACGCCGAACCCGGCCGCGCGGCACCTCGGGCCTTAGGCCAAACGCGCGCGCGCTACTTCTTCTGCTCGGGCTTCTTCTGCGTCGGGTCGAGCGAGATCTGCTTGTCCTGGACCTTCTTCACTTCGTTGCCCGTGGGCTTGAAGTTCAAGGTCGGCACGACCGCGATCACGGGCTTCTTGCGCGCCTCTTCCTCGGCCTTGCGCTCTTCGAGGCTCGGCACGTCGAGCACCATACCGCCGCCTGTCGGGTCCTTGCCGAGGAAGGGCTTGCCGTCGACCTCGGCGACGTGGAACTCGGTGCGGCGGTTCTCCGCGCGGCCCATCTCGAGCTCGTTCGGCGCGATGGGCTTCGTCTCGCCGAACCCGACGGCGAGCAGGCGCAGGTGGTTCACGCCGTTGTCGACGAGCCAGTTGCACACGCTGAGCGCGCGCCGCGCGCTGAGGTCCTGGTTCTTGTCCTCGGCGCCGTTGTCGTCCGTGTGCCCCTCGATCCGCAGGCGCGTGACCTCGGGGTGCTCGTTGACGAACGCGAGCAGCGTCTTCAGGACCTTCTCGGTCTCGCCGAACTTGTGGATCGTGGCGCTGCCGGTCTGGAAGACGATCTTGCCCTCGATGTAGATCTGGCTCTGGCCTTCCTTCGCGGTCCAGGCCTTCTCGGGGTACCAGCGCGGCAGTTGGCTCTTCTGCTCCGCCTTCGGCACGGGCACGGGCGGCAGGCGGTTGTCCGAGCAGCCGACGAGCGCAGCCAAAGCCCCCAGCGTGGCGGCGAGCGCGACGGACCTTCCAAGCGAGGTGCGGTTCATGAGAGGCCCCAAGCGTCACCCATTCCGGCCTTCTCCCGCAAGTAACTCGGTACGAGGCGGGCGCGTCTTGTGTTCCGGCGCCGACTTGGGCACCGTCCGGAGGGCGCGGAGGCTCGTATGGCGCTCGTCGGCAAGCTCGAAGTCACCATCAAGATCAACCGGCTCCCCACCGAGGTGACCACGGACAAGAACGGCTGGAAGGAGTTTCTGGTCGACTTCGGCAAGCGCGGCGCGCGCGTGAGCCTGCGCCCGCGCATGTGGAACCGCCTGGAACAAGCCGCGAACACGCACCCGCACTGGATCGCGGTGATCACCGGCCAGATGGGCGACGACGTGCAAAAAGGCGTCTTCAAGCTGCTCGAACCAAACCTGCAGGTGTTCGAGTACACACCGAAGACGCCCGGAGCCGAGGCCAAACCCGACGCGTCGAAGGCGCCCGACGGCAAGGCGGAGGGGTCCGCGCCGACAGCCGCGCCGGAGAAGGCCGACGAAAAGCAGGCTGCCTCCCCTCCCGGGGAGTGACGGCGTGTTAGATCCTCCTCCCATGGCCCTGGACCCTGCCATCGAGGAGAAGCTCGCTCGCCTGCGCGAGAGGCTCGTCAAGCTCGACTCGGTCCTCGTTTGTTACTCCGGCGGCGTCGACAGCGCGTTCGTGCTCGCGGCCGCCCACGCGGCCCTCGGGCCACGCGCCATCGGCATGACCGCCGTCTCCCCAAGCCTCGCGCCGGGCGAGCACGAGGACGCCGTCGCGGTCGCGGCCGCGATCGGCGCCGATCATCGGCTGGTCGCGTCGAACGAGATCGAGGATGCCGGCTACGTCGCGAACAACCCGGACCGCTGCTTCCACTGCAAGAGCGAACTCTACCGCATCGCGGCGCAGAAGCGGGTCGAGTGGGGGCTCGCGGCGATCCTGAACGGGACGAACGTCGACGATCTCGGCGACTACCGGCCGGGGCTCGAAGCGGCGCGGCTCGCCGAGGTCGTGAGCCCGCTCGTCGAGCTCGGGTTCACGAAGGCCGACGTCCGGGCGGGCGCGTCCGCGCTCGGGTTGCCCATCTGGGACAAGCCCGCGGCCGCCTGCCTTTCGAGCCGCATCCCCTACGGCACGAGCGTGACGCGCGAGCGGCTCGCGCAGATCGGCGGCTTCGAGGGCGCACTGAAGCGGCTCGGCTTCCGCCAGGTGCGCGTGCGTTACCACGGCGAGCTGGCGCGGATCGAGCTCGCGCTCGCGGAGCTCGGGCGCGCGGCGGAGCCGGAGAAACGCGACGCGATCGTCGCGGCGGGCAAGCAGCACGGGTTCAAGTACGTCACGCTCGACCTCGCCGGCTACCGCGTCGGCAGCCACAACGAGGTCCTCGTCGGCAAGAGCCTGCGTATCGTGAGCTAGCGCGAAAAGGAGGAGGTCCCGTGGGTCGATTCGATCACCTCGCCACGCAGCCGCGCCGCGGCCCGGCCGACCTCTTCCGCTGGCGGGTCCTCGATCCGCTGCAAGGCAAGAGGATCAAGGACCCGGGCGGGTTCGTCACGCCGCAGCGTCCGCACGACGTGGACCTCGTGAAGAGCCCGGCGCCGAGCCTGACGTGGATCGGGCACGCGAGCTTTCTGCTCACGCTCGGCAAGAAGAACATCCTCTTCGATCCGGTGCTCGGCGAGCGGATCGGCCCGATCAAGCGGCTCGTGGCGCCGGGCATCGGCTGGCAGGTGTTGCCGCCGATCGATATCGTCGTGATCACCCACAACCACCGGGATCACCTCGACGCGTGGAGCATCGAGCGGCTCGGCGATCGGCCGACGTACGTGGCGCCGCTCGGCAATACACGCTTTTTGAAGGCGGCCGGCGCGTCGGCGAAGATCGTGGAGCTCGATTGGTGGGAGACGACGGGGATCGATTCGCTGGAGATCACGCTCGTGCCGGCGCGGCACTGGTCGATGCATTTGCCCTGGGATCGGAATGACGCGCTCTGGGGCGGGTACGTGATTCGTGGGCCCGAGGGGACGGCGTATCACTCCGGGGATACCGCGTACTGGGATACGTTCGAGGAGATCGGGCGGCGCGCGGGTCCGATCGACTGGGCGATGTTGCCCATTGGCGCGTACGAGCCGCGCTGGTTCATGGAGCCGCAGCACATGGGGCCCGAGGAGGCGGCGTCGGCCGCGAGAATGCTCGGGGCTACGCATTTCGTGGCCATGCATTGGGGGACGTTCAAGCTGACGGACGAGCCGATCGGCGAGCCGCCGGAGCGGGCGCGTGCGGCATGGCAGGCGGAGGGCGGCGCCGAGGAAAAGCTCTGGATCCTCGACGTGGGCGAGACGCGGCACCTCGGGCGTTAGCCGAGGACGAACGCCGTCCGTGAGACGGAAGGAGCGAATGGGGGGCCGGAGCCCCCCACGCGCCGGGATTCAGATGGCGAGCGCGCCGGTTCGCAGCAGATAAGCGAGCTTCTTCCGCTGCTCGGCCGAGAGGAGCGCGTGAATGCGCCCGAGCGCGCGCACCACCGACGCCTGCAGTTGCTCGGCGCTCTTCACCCGATCCGCGCGGATCTGATCGAGCCGCGGTTCATCGAGCTTCTCCCCGAGCACCGCATCGGCGAACGCGCTCGTCGTGCGCCGATGATCCACGGCGGCCTGTGCGCGCTCGATTTTCAGCTCGTCCAGGATCGTCGCGAGCTCCGCGATTTGCCCGTCGTCGAGCTCCAGCCGGTGGGCCAGGAATCGCAGCGGTCGGCGCACGCCGAAGTTGCCGCCGCCCCCTCCGTCGAAGTCGGAGCCGCCGGGCAGGTCGTCGCCGCCCCCGTGCCCCCCGTGCCCCCCGTGTCCCCCATGTCCATGACCGCCGCCTCGTCCGGGGCCGCAGCCCCCTCCGAACCACGCACGACGACCACCGGACCAACCCTCGGGGCCACACGAGCCGCCTCGGCCCGCGTGCCACCACGCCACGAATGCAGGATGCATGTTCACTCCTCCTCGCCGGGGCTCAGCGCGCCCGGCGGGTGTTTCGAGCGCGGGCTTTATGCCTCGCGCCGTGGGAGGAGCTTGTGGCGCGGCGGGGGGGCTGTCAACGCGCGCCGCGCAGGCGCGAACTTCTTAACAGTTCACGGGCAGGAGAATCAGGCCGGGGTGTAGGACACGCTGCGGATGATGACTTCGAGGGGGCTCGTGGCCCCGGCGGGCACCGCCCCGGCGCGCAACCAGAAGTTGATGCGTAGGTTTGTCGAGCGCAACGGCCGCAGCGGGTTGTTGATCACGGTTTGAATCGGCGCGGCTGCGCCCACGAGGGTGCGGCTCGTGAAGGTGGCGCGCTGGCGCGTCCAGACGAGCTGGTGGAACGACGCGCCGCTCCAGGTGGTCGGGACCGGGTAATGCGAGCTCTGCGGCTGCACCGAATGCACGAGCCGCGGGGCGTTCGGGCCCGTGCCCTGGAAGCGCGCCACCTCCACGTCGAGCTCGGTGTTGTTGCCCTCGTTGCTCCAGGTGAAGAAGCCGAGCACTGCCTGGTTGTGGAACGAGCGAATCGGTGTCTCCAGCGTCATCGTGTACGTGCCGTAGCCCACGGCCCGCGTCGAGATGATCTCGGAGCTCCTCCACACGCCGTCGCCGTCCTCGTCCTCGATGAGCATGTGCAGGCGGTTTTGCGCGTCGACGAAGACGTTGTCCCCCGAGAACACGTTCGGGCCGGGGCCGACCGGCACCTCGCCGCTGTCCTTCAGGTTCCATTCGAGTCCAGACCACGGAAAGGCATTCGCCTCGTTCACCGGGATCACCAGCGTCGAAAGCACGAGAGTCGCGGAAACCCCGGTCGAGAGCATGTTCGAGATACGGTTCATGCGAGGGGTCCACTGCCATCGTCGTGCCACGGGGCGGGCAAGGCCGACGCGGGAGTGTCGTGGAATGCGCGGCGAGCCTCGCGCCCGCCTGACGGTCGACTCTCGCTGTTCCACGAATTCGGTTGGGCAGCGCCTGCGCAGCGGCGGGGCGCACGGATGCGAATGCGTTCGGTCAGCAGGGCTCGTTCGAGCTGCGACGCGCGCGACGGAAGAGACCGCCGAGGCCGAGCGCGAGCGCCACCACGAGGGCGGACGCGTCCGGCGTTCGGCCTGAAGCGCCGCATCCGCCGAATGTGGTGGGGCCGGACGGAGGAGCCCCGGCATTCGGATCCGCAGGCAGGATCACGGGCGGATCGACGTGCGTCACGTGGCCTTCGTCATCCACGGACGCATTCACCGAGGCCACCGCCGGGTTGCCCGCGGAGTCGAGGACGGAGATACGCACCACGACATTCTTGCCGAAGAGCGAGGCCGGCGGCGTGACGGAGAGCTCGGCCTTGCCCGCGGGGCCAACGAGGAGGCCTTCCCCGGCGACGAGCGCCTCGTCCTCGGCCGCGCCCGCCTCGTGCATCCGGACGAGCCAATGGTCGAGCGCGAGGTCGTCCGTCGCCTCGAAGGCGACGTGCACGGCCGTGCTCTCGGCCTTCGCGTCGGCGTCGAGCGTCGGGGGCGTGCCGTCCGCGATGACGACGGGCCTCGAAAAGACCTCGGGGCTCACGCCGTTCGGGCCGATCGCGCGAACGGCCACGCGGTACGGGCGCGCGGCGAGCATGCCCGTGAGGTCGATCGACACCGAGGTCCCCGAGCTGGACTTGTGGGCCGGCGACCAGAGGGGCTGCTCGTCCGGACCCACGAGCGCATAGGTGTAGCTCTTCGCCTCGGCGACCGGCGCGAACGCGACCTTCACCGCCTCGCCAAGCTTGACGACGTGGGGCGCCTCGGACGGTCCGTCGTCTGTCTCGCCAAACGCGATCCAGCTCGGCGAGAGGCAGCCGGGGACGTCGATGTGGTGGATGTAGCCGTCCGCGACGCCCACGAGGATCTCGTCCGCGCCGTCGCCGTCGGTGTCGCCCACGACGGGCTCCGCGACCGAGCCGCCGAGGAACTTCGACCAGCGGAGATCGAGCGTGCAGGCGTCGAGGGCATAGAGGTGTCCGTCCGTCGAGCCCGCGAGAATGGCGGGGCCGCCCGGGCCGAGCGAGGCGACGGAGGTCGCGTTCGAGAGGACGCCGGGGCGCTTTCCCGCGGCGATCGCGGCGTCCACGGTGGGGTAGACGCTCCCGCCGGCGAGCGCGCGGGCGCCGAGGAGCGCGCCGGTCGCGCCGTCGAAGGCGCGCAGCGTGGGCGAGAGGACGGCCGGGGTCACGAAGCGCGCCGCATTGCCGCAGACGACGCGCGCGCCTGCCATGCCATTGACCTGCTCGGAGCTCTCCGATTGCCACGCGGTGCCGAGGTCCGCCTGGAGCAGCCGCGGCGAGGACGCGCCCGCCTGGAGCAAGAGCTCGGGCCCGGGCCCGCCCTGGAACGAGGCGAGCATGGGGAGCGAATACCACATGGAATTGCCGGGCGTCGTCTTGACGAGGCCCGTGGCGGCGTCGCGCGCGTTCAGGCCGTCGTTCATCGAATACCACGCGTCCGTGCCGTCGCCGTCGAGGTCACCGACGCTCGAGCCGAAGAAGCCGCCGAAGGGCAAGGGTGCGCCCTGCCAAACGAGGGTCTTGGAGGCGAAATCGACCGCGGACTGGACGATCTGCACGCCCTCGATGCGCCAGTCGATGCCGACGCGCGGCGCGCTCGCGCCCTGCACGCGGAGCGGCAAAGGCGTGCCGTGCGGCGCGCCGGGGCCGAGGTCGACGGCGCCGAGGGAGGCGCCATTCTGCGAGCGGCGCGCCACGAGGGCGCTGCCTTCCACGCCGACGACGGCCATGCCGAGCGTGTCGAGGTCCACGATGCTCGCCGCTTGCATGCCGGGCTGGATGAAGCGCGGCAGCGGCGGGACGATGAGCGAGGCGGCGCGCGCATCGCCGACGTAGAGGCCGAGCGGCGAGCCTGGCAGGACCACGAACGGCCCGAGGTCGTCGCTCCCGACGAGCGGCCCGCCCACGGCGCCCGAGCTCGGCTGCATGCCGCCGCCGACGAGCGAGCCTGTCGCCTGCCCGCCCCAAACCACGATGCCGTTCGTCCCTTGCAACGTTTGTCCGAGCACCACGATCGTGCCCGCGGTCGTGCCGACGGCGACCTGCGGATAAGGGCGCGTGGAGAAATCGGCGCCGAAGACGCCCGTGACGTCGCCGATGAGCGGCGTATGCTCGCCGATCTTCTTCGGGCCGGCCGCGTCGAACGTGAACGCCTGGATGTCCCGGAAGGTGTGCGGGTTCTCCAGGGACGCATAGGGCAGCTCGGATTTCGGCCGCCCGACGAGCAACGCCGCGGTTTGTCCAGGCCGCGGAAGCACGCCGAGGCGGCGATCGAGCGGGCCCCGTTGGCTGCGCGCGGGGTCGGGCATCGAATGGGCGCGCACGTCCGGGATCGGGCCGGCCAGGGTCGCGAGGGCATTGCCGTCGAAATGGTGGACGGAGAGGCCCGCGGCGGTCGCGACGACGAGCTCCGCGCCGGCCGAAGCGCCGAGATCGGCCGCGCCCTCGAAGCGCGCCCCCGGGAGCACGGCGGCCGTCGTGCCCGCCGCGCCCTTCAGGATCTCCGTGGTGAACGGGGACGCGGGGGACGCGCGGTGCGAAAAGACGAGTTCGTCGACGCCGTCGCCGTCGAGGTCCTTTGCGACGTCGGCGAGCGTGACCATTTCGGCGTCGTAACCGGCGGTCTTTCGCTCGAAGAGGAGCGTCCCGGCCTTCGTCTGCGGGTCGATCTTGAACACCGTGAACCCCGGCGGGCCGACCTTCGCCGCGACCTGGCCGTACGGCTGCACGACGACGAGCTCCTTGCCGGGCAAACCGTCGATCTCGGCCGCGAGCACGTACGCCTGCGAAAAAGGTTTGTCCTGCGCGCCGCCCGGCAAGACGAGCGTGGTCACGGTCTGGCCGTCCTTGCCGCGCACGATCACGATCTCCGCCGGCGAGGTGAGCACGACCTCGGGCAAACCGTCGTCGTCGAGGTCGAGGATCGTGTCCGTGCCGCTGTGCGAGGGCGGCGGCGATGCATTCGCCGGGCGCATCCACAGCGCGCTCGCCGCGCCGAATCCGCCGGCGAACGAGAATGCGCCGGCCGTCATCGTGCCGGGCGTCGCGCAGCTCGAGCATTCGTCGATGTAGACGTCGGGCAAACCATTGCCGTCGAGATCGGTCACGCGGACGGACGCAGGCGAGCGGAACTCGCCGAGGGGCGAGCTCCAGAGGACCTGGCCCGTCGCGCCGTCGAGGACGTGGGCGCGCGTCTCGGTGCGGACCACGACCTCGCTCTTGCCATCCCCGTCGAGATCGGCAAAGGCCTCGACCACGCCGACGCCGAGGATGTCGCTCTTCCACAACGTCGCCTGCGAGACGCCGTGCTTGGCGACGAAGCGCCCGCCGACGGCGGCGACGAACTGCGAAGGATTCCCGAGGCCGAAGCGCGCGACGCGGCCCGTCGGGCGGCCGCCCATGTACGCGCGCCACGTGACGACGGGCTCGACCACGGGCACGGCTCCCCCCGAGGCCCCGGTGCGCGCCGCGTCGTGGCGCGCGACGGTCCAGGTGTCTGCATGGGCGAGGCCGGGCGAAAGCCCCCCCGCGAGTACCACGAGCGCACCGAGCAAAGCAGCACGAGACGATCCGCGCATGACTCCTCCCTTCGGAATCCTCATCGTTGGCGGATCTTGGTTGTTCTTTGGGCCCTCCACATTCAACGATCCGGGAAAGGAGAGAATCCGAAGAGGGTGCCCCTGCCCGCGTCGCGTGAGCGCGCACTTCAACGCGGCGTGGCTCCGTGCTAGGCAGTCCCGCGTGCCGTTTTCGCGCATCCTCGGTCAGGACGAGGCCATCCGGACCCTCGTGCAGGCCCTCGAGAGCGGGCGCGTCCACCACGCCTACCGCTTCGAGGGGCCCGACGGCGTGGGCAAAGAGATGGCCGCCTTCGCGCTTGCGCAGGCGCTCGTGTGCACCGGCGGCGACAAGCTCGGCTGCGGGCGATGCGACGCCTGCCACCGCGCCGTGACGCTCGGGGCCGAGCGCCCGGAGGTGCCGAAGCACCCGGACGTGATCCTCGTCGAGAAAGGCCTCTACCCGCCGGCGACGCTCGACAAGAAGACCGAGGAGGTGCAGGGCATCTCGGTCGAACAAGTGCGGCGCATCGTGCTGCCCCACGCGTCGTACCCGCCCCACGAGGGACGCGCGCGGCTCTTCATCATCCGCCGGGCCGAGGAGATCACGACCGCGGCCGCGAACGCGCTCTTGAAGACGCTGGAGGAGCCGCGGCAAGGCACGCACTTCGTGCTGCTCACGTCGCGGCCGGATCGCATGCTCGACACGATCCGATCGCGCACGCTGAAGATCCGCTTCGGGCCGCTCTCGGACGCCGTGCTGCACAAGATCCTGGAGGCGAAGGGGATGCCCGCGGGCCAGCAGGAGCTCGCGATCGAGCTCGCCGCAGGAAGCGCGGCAGCGGCGCTCGATCTCGCGGACGCCGAGCGGACGGCGGCGCGCGACGAGTTCGTCACGTCGATGCTCTCGGCCGTGGCAGCGCCGGACCTCGGGCCGGCCGTGGCGCTCGCGGAGTCGCTCGATACGAAGAACAAGGATCGGCTGCGCGACGATCTGCGCGCCCTCGGCGCGGCGCTCGCCCGATCGTCGCGCACCCGCGCGGCGCGGGACCCGCGCGCGGCCGTGATCGACGCACGGCGCTACGAGTTCGTGCTCCGCACGATCGGCTACCTGGAGCGCAACGCCTCGCCGAACCTGTCGATCATCCAGCTCGTGTCCGAGCTGCGCGACGCGATGCCCTGATCAGCCTTCGGCGTCGCCGCGGCCCATGCGGTCGTACTCGCCCTCGTCGAGGCGGCGACCGGCCCACGCGAGCGTCTTGCCTTCGCTCGTGACGACGATCGCGACCTCGCGGCCGCCGGCTTCGTACACGGCGAGCAGGCCCGACGCGCCGACCGTGGGCGCGCCCTGGCCAAAGCGCTCGAACGTCACGGGCAAGCGGCTCCTGCGTTGCATCGCCATGCCCCGGATCTCCAGCGTCCCAGGTGGCTCGGGCGGCGTGTCCACGACCTCGGGGCTGAGCCAGAGGAGCGCGCGCGCGTCGGCGGGGACGAGCGCCACGGCGTGATGCGCGAGGCCCTCCGGCGCCACGAAGATCACCGCGGCGAGCGCCTGCTCCCGCGCCACGATCGCGCCCGCAAGCCAGCGCTCGTCGCCCTCCGCGGAGACGACGTCGCCGAGCGCGAGCGCGAGCCCCGCGAGCGGATCGGCGGGCGGGGGCGCCTTCAAGGCGCGAGGCTTCTTCTTTTCATCGAGCGCCTTGGTCTCGTCCGGCCCGAACGCCTCGCGCGCGCTCTCGCGGCGACGGCTCGCGAGGTAGCCGAGGGACGCGGCCACGGCGGCCGTGACGGCGATGGCGACGAGGCTCATGGATGCTCCGTTCGGGGCGTCGCGCCGAGGATCGCCTCGTGCAGCGTGCGCGCGCGGCCCGTCGTCTCCGCGAGCCCCGCGTCGCCGCTCGCGATCGGGAGGAGCGCGCCGATGACCGCCGCGGCGTCGACGACCGCGCCGACCGCGGCCGCGTTCTCCAGGGTGATCCCGCCGATCGCCACGAGCGGGCGTGTATACCCGAGCGACCGCGCGTGCTCTGCGAGGGCCGCGAGGCGCGGGAGGCCGATCGGCGGCTCGGCGTCGTCTTTGTTTTGTGTCCCAAAGACCGGCCCGATCCCGAGGTAGTCCGCGCCCTCGGCGACGCCTGCGTCGATCTGCGCCTCGTCGTACGTCGAGAGGCCGACCGCGAACGACCCTCCCGTCCGCGCCACGAGCGCACGGATGAGCGGCACGGGCAGATCCGTTTGACCTACATGGATCCCCGGGCAACCCGTGAGCAGCGCGAGGTCGGGCCGATCATTCGCGTAGAGCGGGACACCGGCGCGCGCGGCGAGCTTCGTGAGCTCGGCGAGGAGCGCGAGCGTCCGCCGCACGCCCGAGGTTTTGTCGCGGAGCTGGAGCGCGGCGGGGCCGGCGGCGAGCACCGCCTCGGCGAAGGCGACGACGTCGATTCCGCGCCGGTCGAGCGCGGCGGTGTCCACGATGGCGTACAGACCTCGCATGCGGGCGCTCATTTGTACGCTAAGGTTGACGCCCTCGGAAGGAAAGCGGAAAGCCGCCTCTCGACCGACTCCGGAGCTCCCGTGATGCGATCCTCGCGCGCTTCCCTCCTCGCCTCGTTGTTCTGCCTTTCGAGCCTCGTCTCACCGAGCGCCCATGCCGCGCCGCCCGCCAAGGCGACGAAGGCCCAGAAAGCGCCCGAGCCGCCGCCGCTCCCGCCCGCGCAAGCGCGCCTCTGGATCGTCGCGCCGACGATGACCGGGCCGTGGACGATGCGGATCGACAACGAGGGCACGGTGCCGCTGCGCGTGCCCGCCGACCCGCGGCTGCTCCGGTTCGAGATCGAGGTGGAAGGCGAGAAAAAGCCCACGTCGTGCGAGCTGCCGAAGTCGCTCCGGCCTTCGAGCTTCCCCGAGAGCCGCGCGCTCCTGCTCGGCCCGGGGCAGTCGTACGTCGAGCCCTTCGATCCGCGGCTCTTCTGCTTCGGCAAGGCCGCAGCGGCGCTCCGGCCGGGCGTCACCTTGCACGCGCGCTTCGGCTGGGATCCGCCGAAAAAAGGCACGAAAAAGCCGCCCGAGCCGCCCTTCGCCGCCGAGAGCACCGAGCGCGAGCCGACCATCACGCCCGCGCCGGAGCTCCTCGCGCCCGCGATCGTGCTCGGCGAGAGCCCGCCTCCGCCGCCGCCGGCCGCGAACGCGAACGGGGCAAAGCCTTCGGACGGCAAGCCGGCCGCGCCTGCGCCGGTCGTCGACGAGCGCGCCGGGAGGCTCGAAATCTCGGCCGATGCGTTCAAGGACGTGGCCGCGCCGAACGGGGTCTCGCTGACGGTGACCGCGAAAAACGCGGGTCTCCGGCCGATCTTCGTGGCGCTCCGGCCGTGGATGTTCTCGTTCCGTATCGACGGGCCTTACGGGCACACGAAGAGTTGCCTCGGCGATCCGCCGCGTGGGCTGCCGCCGGACGCGTTCCGGACCTTGAAACCCGGCGCCTCGACCTCGTTCACGATCCTGCTGCACGAGGTCTGCCCGCGCGGCACGTTCCCGCGCCCGGGCCTCTACCGCGTGACCACCACGCTGAACGCCGGCGAGACCACCCAGGGCGCCGAGGCCTACACGGCCGAGGTCTCCACGCAGTCGCCCACGCTCCTCCGGCTCGCGTCCGCGCCCGATCCCTTCTTCGCCGCGCCGCCCAAGGCCCTGCCCCCGCCGCCGCCACAGCCCGCGGACACGTCCTCGTCCCCCGCCCCCGACGCGCCGCCCTCTCCCGAAGCGCCTTCATCACCGGCGCCGGCTGGCGAGTAAAACCCCCCCGCTCGGCCCCCCCGGCCGAGGTGTTACTTGTTCACGGGGATGCGGATCACGAGACCGCCCATGATTTCGCCTTCCTTGAAGTCCTTGCGCGGGCTGTCGGCGTGCTCGTTGTGGCAATTCGCGCACGCGGCGGCGACGGCCTTGTCCGGATAAACCGCGGTGAAATAGGTCTTGTCCGCGATTTTCTCCTCCGTGTAGTAGTTCTTGCCCGGGTTCTCCGCGACGAACTTGAGGCCCGCCTTCTCGGCCTCCGTCTTCGCCTTGTTCTGCTGGTTGATCGGCCACTGCGAGAGGAGCGCATACGAGAAGCTCGAGTTCGTCTTCTGCGCGTGCTCGGCCCCCATGCGCAGCATCTGCGCCGGCAACGGGAGCGTCTTCTCCTCCTTGAACCGCTCCGTCGCCTTGATCGCGTTCTCCTTCACGAGGCGATCGACGACCTGGCCCGCGTACGTCGCGCGATCGGCCGCGATGACGGCGTAGAGCGCGTCCGCCATCTGCTGCGGCTGGATGCCCGCCGCCGCGCCGCCGCCACCCTGACCACCGCACCCAAACGCCGTCACGCCGGCGAGGGCCACGGCACCGCACACCATCGCGCCCGCCTTCGAGTGTCCCATCTTCACGTCGTCCTTCTCCTTGCTCAGCGCTTCCCCTGCGCTGCGCGTTTCTCGACCATGTCCACGCTCGCCACGTGTTTCTTCGGGCGACCGGCGAAGTTGTGCCGGACGAGCTCCGGGTCCGCGACCGCGTCGAGCGAGAAGCCCACGCCGTGGCAGCTCGTGCAGACGTTGCGGACCATCTTCTCGCTCGGCCTCAAGTTGTCGTTCTGGTTGTGCTGCACCACGACAGCCGCGCTGCTCGACGACTTCTCTCGTGGCATGTGGCACGTTGCACACGATACACCCGTCCCGGGCGAAGCCGTGCGGTTTATCTCGGCCTCCCACAGCTTGAAGTGCGGCGACCGCTGGTACGACCGGCTGTGTTCGTCGTCGTGGCACCCGAGGCACGAGTCCACGGCCGCTTTTCGGGCGTTCACCGAGTGCCCGCCGTGACAGCTCTCACAGCCGACCTCGAGCTCCTTGGCCTCGGCCCGCATCGGCAAACGCGCGAGCCCGGGGCTCATCGGGCCGAGGCCCGCGGCGACGCGCATTCCGTGCTTCCCCAGGCCAAACCCCTTGTTTTGTTCCGTGTGGCAGCCCGCGCAGATCGTCAGCATGGGCTTGTTCACCCACTCCCCCTGCGTTCCGCTGTGACAACCCGAGCAGTTGATGCCCACGCGCGCGTGCGCCGACTCCTCCCACTCCGAGACGAGCGCCGCCGAGAACGCCACCGTGCGCGGCGCGTCCTGATTGCTCGCGGCGAGCGACTTCGGCCCCTTCGCGACCATCGCGACCCCACGCGGCAAGACCTTCGCCGACGCGAGCACGACAGGCTCGCCGAGGTGCTTCTTCAGGTAATCTTCCCAGAGCGCGCGGTTGTCGTGGTAGTTGTGGCAGCCCGCGTCGCTGCACGTGGTAAACGACATCCCGGCGTGGCTCGGCCGCTCGGTGCCGACGTCGGCGTGGCACGTGACGCAGAAATCCACGGGCATCGTGTGCCCCTCGCGGTGCGTCCCCTCGGGCCAGTGCTCGACGTGGCACGTGACGCAGCGGCGCGCGTCGATCTTTTCGAGGTTCCCGGCGTTGCGCGGGTCGTTGAACTTCGACGCGGGGTGCGAGTCGGCCGCGGTGCGCTGTTCGCCATGGCAATTCGTGCAAGCGTCGTCTTTGACGCCGCCGAACGGCGTGTGGCAGGACGCACACGCCATTTCGATTTGATGGTGCCCGTGCGAGGTCTGGTCCGGCAAATAAAGCGTCTGGTCCGGTGAAGTGAGCCGGAACGCCCCAAAGCCACCCACGAGCCCCGTGAGCAGGAGCCAGGCCAATATCGAGGTACGCGTGCTCATCAGCAGGCCCGCCTCTCAGTAGTAGTACACGGCAAGCACATGGAGGGCGACGAGGATCGGTAGCGGCCAGGTCAGGAAAAGGTGAACGGAGGTTGCCCGCAAACGGCGGTTGCGCGCCGCGAGCGGGCTCCACCGGGAGCTCACCGCGAAGACGCCCCCCGCGAGCGCGCCGAGGAGCACCACGGCGAGGAAGTCGATCGCCAGGACGAGGTTCACCCGGGTCCCCGCGGAGAGGCCCGTGTGCAGGAAAAACAGGAGCAGGGTCGCCGCGCCGAGGACGGCGTGGACCGTGCGCCACACGGGCACGTCCGCGGACCGGAACCGCCTCCACCGCTTGCGCAGCGAGACCCCGAGGCTCGCCACGGCCAGCACGACGAGCGCGTAGCCGGTCACCTGCTTCGTGACGCCCGGACGCAGGAGCGCGTCCAGGAGGAAGCCCGTCCGGACGGAGCGGGGGGGAGCGAGGGAGGGGGCGAGGGCCAGCACCAGGACCCAGGATAAAGCCACGGCCGACGCAACGAGGAGAATCTTGCGACCGCGCTCCGGCGGAGCCTGGATCGGAGCCGCGATCGAGAGGCGCACGGGCGGCACGCTCGGGGTCTGGAGCGCGCCCGGCGGCATGCTGAGGCGCTTCGGCGGCACCCAGCTCCGCCGGGACATCGGCGCCCGATCCACGGGAGGGACGCTCGGCGTGAGGCTCGGCGTGAGCCCGTCGCGCGGGATCGAGAGGCTGTCGGTGATCTCGCCCTCCTCGACGCCCGCGAGGAGGGAGATGCGCGAGTAGCGGGTCGAGGAGCTCTCCCTGCGGTCCTCCGTGTCGATGAGGCCCTCCATCGCCGAGAGCCGCCGCGTGGAGGAAGGCGGCACATCCGAGACCGAGAAGAGGGTGGACTCGATCACGGGCAAGGGGGCGAGCCTCGGCAGCGGCTCGTCGACCGAGAGAATGGCCACGTCCAAGGGCGGGAGGATGACGCCGCTGGAGAGCGGGCGCGACGAGGTCGGCGAGGCAGACGAGGGCGGCAGGGCCCGCGAGGAGGACGGGGCGGCCTGCGAGGAGGGCGGCGGCGGCGCGACGGACACGACGCGCACCGAGCCGGCGGGCGGGGTCGATCGGCGGATCGGGCCCTCGGCGGTCACGCGCGCTGCAAGGCCGAGGACGAGGCCCGTCGCGGGGGTTTGGGGGAGCGCGGGCGGGAGCGCCTCGCCGCCAAGCCCGATGAGCGCGATGCCGGCCGGCGGCGTCGCCGTGCGGACCGGGCTGCGCGGCGTGATCGCGATGCCCGAGGCCGGCGTGAGGGAAGACGCGCGGACCGAGGCAGGTGCTTGGACCTCGAACGAACGCGCTGATCGCGGGACGACCGGCATGCCCGTGGGCGGCGTCGGCGCGGCGTCGCCCCGCGGGGCCGGCTCGAGCGAGAGGCGCGACGAGCGCGGCGCGATCTCGGTCCCCGTCGGCGGGGTCTTCATGGGCTCGCGGGGCGGCACCTCCACGAGCGTCGCGTCCGAGCGCGGCGCGAGGTCGGCGCGGGTGTCGACGAGCGTCGCGTCGGACCGGGGCGCGATCTCGGTGCCGGCCGGAGGCGTCTCGGACGCGAGCGCGACGCCACGACGCGCGACGGGCGCCTCCTCCGGCACCTCTTTCACCTCGAACGAGGAGGCGCGGAAGTTCGCCGCCTGGGGCACATCCACCGACGAAGGCGGCGGGATCGAGGAGCGGAGCGTGCTCGGGGGCGGCAGGTCCACGGCCAAGTGCGTGGCCAGCGACGCGCTACGCATCGACGCGGGCCCCGCGTCAGCGTCGTCCTCGGCCGGCGCGTGGATCATGGGACCTCGTACGGACATCGGCGCCGGCTCGATGTCGGCGTCGTCAAAGGCCGGCGCGGGCGCGAGGGGCGCGAGGGGCGCGGCGTTGCGGGCGCCGAAGCCGTGCGCGATCGGGAGCTCCGGCGGCCGAGCGGTGATGGTGATCGAGAAGCGATGCGAAGGCGGGGCGATGTCGCGGACCGAGGGCGGCGCGAGCTCGATCACCGCGAGGGTCTCGAGCGAGGAGGGCATTTCGTCGCGGCGCGAGCGCGGCGCGTCGCTGTCGAGCGACGACGACGGGACGGTGGCGAGCGACGAGGGAGGCATGACGCTCGTGTGTTGCGACGAGTCGAGCCGCGACGAAGGCGAGAGCTCGCCGCCGCGCCGGCTGCGCGGCCCCTCGCCCCGGCGCGACCGGGGCCCGCCGTCGCCGCGACGGCTGCGCGGCCCCTCGCGCCATGACGCGGGCATCGGCTCGAAGACGCTCACGGGTCCGTCTTGGCCGAGCAGCTCCGAGAGCAGCGGCTTGCACGAGCCGCAGAGCGTGCCCGCGCCCGTCTTCGTCCCGAGCGCCTCGACCGACGAACAGCCGCCCTCGATCGCCAGCGCGAGCGCGCCGCGCGTCACGCGCACGCAGCCGCAGACGATCGCCTCGGCGGGCCAGTCCGCGACGGGCGAGGACTCGGACTTCGGCCACAGGTTGCCCGTGCCGCGGAACCTGCGCATGTCCCAGAACGACAGCGGCAGCGGCGCTTTGAGCAGCTCGCGGATGCGGTCGAGGTTCTCCCACTCGCCCACGGTCACCGCGCCGATGAGCCGTCCGTCGCGGATCACGAGCTTGCGGTAGACGCCGCCTCCGCTCCACACGAGCGCGTTGCCGCCGAGTCGCTGGTCGCCGTCGTGCTCGCCGAGCGCCGCGACGGTCACGCCCATCAGCTTGAGCTTCGCCGAGATGTCGGCGCCTTCGAACTTGCGCTCGGCGCCGAGCAGGTTCGCCGCGAGCACGTCGACCATCTGGTAGCCCGGCAGGACGAGGCCGTAGGTCGTGCCCCGGTGCGACGCGCACTCGCCGACGGCGAAGATCTGCTCGTCGGGATGGCGCGTCTTCCGGTCGATGGCCTGCAGCCGATCGTCGACCACGATCCCGCCGTCGCCGGCCATCTGCAGGCCCGCCACTTTCGCGAGCTCGCCGCGCGGGCGCACGCCGGCCGCGAAGACCACCATGCCCACGAGGAGCGTCTCGCCGTCGTCGAAGTGGAGGCGCAGGCCCATCGGGGGGCCGATCTCGCTGACGACCGCGTCGACCGCGTCCGGCGTCGGGGCCCGGTACGAGGCGGCGGCGCCGTACGCTTCGCCGGGTGGATCGAGCGTGACCTCCTCGATCCGGAGGAGCTTCTTGCCGCAGCGGATCTTCACGCCCATCCGCTCGACCTTGTCGCGCAGGACGGCGCCGCCCTCGGCGTCGAGCTGCCGCGGCATGAGGTACGGCGAGACCTCGACGACGTGCACGTCGAGCTCGAGGTCGAAGACCGCCTTCGCCGCTTCGAGCCCGAGCAGCCCCCCGCCGATGACCGCCGCGCTCTTGATCGGCGCGAAATCACAGGCGTACTCCTCGATGTCGGCGACGTCGTCGAGCGTGCGGTAGACGAAGACGCCCGGCAGGTCGGCGCCCTCGATCGGCGGCACGAACGGGCGCGACCCCGTCGCGAAGACGAGGCGGTTGTACTCGACGCGCAGGCCCGAGCGCGAGCGCACCACGCTCTGCTCGCGATCGACCTCGACGATCGGATCGCCGAGGAAGAGCTCGATCCGGTTTTGCTCGTACCAGTTCGGCGGCGCGAGCGAGAACGTCGAGAGCGGGCGCCCGGCGAAGTATTCCGTGAGGTGGACGCGGTCGTAGGCCGGGAACGACTCCTCGCCGAAGACGAGGATGCGGATCTCGTCGTTCGCGCCGTACTCCACCATTCGCTGGCAGAGCTTCCAGCCGACCATCCCGTTGCCGATGATCACCAGGGTCTGGGACTGGTCGCTCAGGTCCACCGTCGATCTCCGCTCACCCCTCGTACCCTCAGCACATCGCGGCGGCGCTCGGCCCTTATACTCCATCCCGGTATTTCACGGACGGAAGCGAAGGCTCGAAAAGACCCCGCAAGCCGATTGGGCAAGCGATGCGGCCCACGAAAAGGTCCGCATTCCGCACTCCCCTGCCCTGCCCTGCGCCGCGAGGCATCGCGTCAGGCTGGGCTCGCCGCGCCGGTCATGCAAGCCGAACCGCAGCTCGAAAGGCGGAGCACGCTCGGGCGTCAATCAATCGACGGACGGAACCGTGGCGTTCACCCACGTCGCGACGCCCCGCGCGGCCGCGGGCGCCCGGAACGCCGCGGCCGAGAGCTCGCGTTGCATGCAGTTCGCCGCGGCCTCGTAACGCGCCTCGGCGCCGCTCGCGCTGATCGAGGAGGGCACGATGTACCCGTCCACGTCGATTTTGAAACGGAGCACGATTGTGTCGGGCGGTAGGAGCTTGCCCTCGGCGCCGCGGCAGCGCGTGACGAGCGGATAATAGAGCTGCGCCCGCGCGGCGCGCTCGACGGCCGGCGAAGGGATTCCTTCGTGCACGTCGAGGCTCCCCTCCTGGATCTGCATTCGTTTGCCCAGGCGCGGCGCGGACGCGTCGAGCCCGCCGTCGAGGCCTTCCAACGTGCTCTGCGCCTCGTCGCGGACGCCCGTCTCGGTACCGACGAGTGTCCCTCCGTCCGGGCCCGTCGACGTGGCCGAGGCCTTCGGCGCGGCGGCGAGGATCTCCTCGAGCACGCCCGGCACGGGCGCCTTCGCGACGGGCGCGCCGCCTTCCTCAGGCTCGGCGAGCGGCAAGCGCGCGGCGACCTCGGGCGAGAACACGGACGAGGCGGCGCGCGGCGCGGGCACGGGCGCGGGCGCGGGCGCGGGCTCGCTCGTGCACGCGGCGAGGGCGGCGCACCACGCCACCGTCACCACGAGGCCTCCGTTATGCTCTCTTCGCACCACGCGTAGGGTCTACCGAAAGCGCGCCGCTTGCAACGGGCGCCCTTGCTCGGCCGTCTTCGAGTAGCATCCGCGGCCCGTGCGCGATCTCTGGAGGATCCTCCGCGTCGTCCGTCGTTCCTTGCGCGGCGGCCCGCTCGTCGGCTTCGTCCTCGCAGTGGGCCTCGCGTCGCTCGCGGGCGTGATGGCCGGCGTCCTGCCGGGCCTCGTGGGCGTCGCGATCGGCGCGATCCAAGGGCGACCTGCGTCGCCGAGCCCCGGCCTCGCGGGCCTGTTCGCGCGCCTCGTGTCGGGGCAGAGCCCGTGGCTCGTCATCGTGGCGACGCTCGTGGCCGTGACGATCAGCGTCGGCGTCACGATGGCGCAGAGCCGCGCCGGCTCGGAGCTCTCGGCCGAGCTCACGGCCGCGCTCCGCGTGGAGCTCGTGCGCGCGGCGCTCTGGGCCTCGCCGCGCGCGGTGGACGCGGCCGGCGCGCGCGCGCTCGCGCCCAAAGGCGGTCCGCCCGCGCCGCCCGGCGTGAAGGCGCCCGCCGTGCGCGGCTTCGAGGCGGTGAAGCTCGTCATCGCGCGCGACGCGGCGGCCGTGTCGGATTTTGCCGTTGCTGTCATCACGGGCTTGCCGCAGGCGATCGTCACGCTCCTCGTCCTCGCGTTCGAGCTCGCGACGGGCGGCGCGTGGCCCGTGCTCGTGGGCACGGCGCTGCTCTTCGTGCTCTCGCGTGTGCTCTCCGATCGCGCCTCGCGCCGCGTGGGCGAGCGGATGCAGTCGATGCAGCGCTCGGACACCGCGGTCTTCGGCGCGCTCGGCGAGATGCTCGCGGGCACCGAGGAGCTTCGCCTGCTCGGCGCGCGGCCAACGGCGCTCACGGAGGTCACGGACGCGGCGCACCGCGCGGCCGACGCGCGCCGGAGTTTTGCCGCGGCGCTCGCGGCGTCGGGGCAGATCAAGAGCGTGCTCGCGGCGATGTCGCCGCTCGTCCTCCTCGTCGCGCTCCGCCTCTCGGGCCGGACGTACGAGGCCGGCGACATCGCAAAACTCCTGCTCGTCACGCCGCTCCTGCTCGCGCGCTTCGAGGCGCTCGATGGCCTCCGCGCGGGCCTGCTCGAGCGCGCGCCGCTGCTCGCCTCGCTCCGGGATCTGCTCTCCTTGCCGCCGCACCCGCCCGAGCCCGAGAGCCCGCTCCCGCTCGCGGCGATCCCGAACGACGAGGTCGTCCTCGATCACGTCGGCTACCGGCCCGAAGGGGCCCAGGAGGACGTCCTGCACGACGTCTCGCTCCGGATCCCCGCGGGCGCGGTGGTGGCCATCTGCGGCGCTTCGGGCTCGGGCAAGTCCACGCTCGTACGCCTGCTCTTGCGGCTCGACGATCCGACGCGCGGCAAGATCGAGGTCGGCGGCGTCGACCTCACGCGCCTCTCACCGCGCGACCTTTCGCGCCTCTTCGCGGTGCTCGGCCAGGCGTCGGTGCTCTTCGAGCGCAGCGTCGCGGAGAACCTCGCGCTCGGCCTTGCCGATCCGCCGGACGAGGCGGCCATGCGGCGTCTCCTCGCGCGCGTGCGCCTCGACGATCTGGCCGAGGACAAGGGCGGCCGGGGGCTCGGGGCGGTCGTGCGCAAGGTGCCGCCGAACTTCTCGGGCGGGGAGCAACGGCGGCTCCTGCTGGCGCGAATGCTCCTTCGCGACGCGCGCCTGCTCGTGCTCGACGAGCCGGAGGCGGGGCTGCCGGGGGCCACGGCGGAGGAGCTGCTGCGCAGCGTGGTCGAGCTCTCGGCCGGGCGGACGACGATCCTCGTCACGCACGCGCCGCACCTCGTGAAGTCGACGTTCAATGTGGTGCTCGACAAGGGCCGTATTGCGGCGATGGGCACGCACGAGGAGCTCGTGCAGAGCTCGGAGACCTACCGGGCGCTGCTTTCGGAGGGGCAACGAAAGCAAGCGGCGCCGCGCCCCCATTCGCTCCCGTAAGGCGATCGCCAAACAGTCGACAGAATGCTGGCGCACGGAGTTCGCTCTCCGATCTCGTGATTTGACCGGGATGAGACGGAAGCATCCATACTTACGCACGCCGTCAAACGTTTCTTCTGGAACACAAATCCTTGCTTTTCTATAGTCGCCGGCTGTAATCTGACTAAGCGTGAAGGACCAGGTCTCGCTCGAACTTCTCATCGTTACAGCGGACACCACGCGTGTACGTCCGTTGCCGGCAACAGGTCGGCTCGCGATGGGCCGGGGTGAGAACAACCAGGTCGTCCTGCGGGATCCGTCGATATCGAGACGCCATGCCGTGCTCGACCTGGGGCCTCCCCTGCGCATCGAAGACGTGGGAAGTTCGAACGGCCTGCGCGTGTCGCGGTCCGAGGACGCGGACGGGACGGCGCGTATCGTCGAGTACCGCATCCCCCCTCACGAATCGATGGAGCTCGCGCTCGGCGACGGGATTCAGCTCGGCGCCACGCTCGTCGTCGTGCAGCGCGCGGGCGCATCCGAGGACAACCCGGCGTCCTCCCGCGTGATTCGTTCCTACTCCGTGCCCGTGATCCACGACAGCGGGATGCGCAAGCTGTACGAGCTCGTCGAACGGGTCGCGCAGAGCAACATCAACGTGCTCTTGCTCGGGGAGACGGGCGTGGGCAAGGAGGTCATGGCGGAGGCGGTTCATCGGCGCTCGCCGCGGGGACGAGGGCCGCTCGTTTGCCTCAATTGCGCAGCGATCCACGAATCGCTCCTCGAGAGTGAGCTCTTCGGGCACGAGGCGGGCGCGTTCACCGGGGCGACGCGGGCGAAGCCGGGGCTCTTCGAGGTCGCCGCGGGCGGGACGGTGTTCCTCGACGAGGTCGGGGAGCTGCCGGTCTCGGTGCAAGTGAAGCTCTTGCGGGTGCTGGAGGAGCGGAAGGTCTTGCGGGTGGGGGGCATCGAGAAGCGGCCGATCGACGTGCGCTTCATCTCGGCGACGAACCGTGACCTGGAGGGGGAGGCGTCCCGCAACGCATTTCGACAGGATCTGTATTTTCGATTGAACGGCGTGACGATCGAGATTCCGCCGCTGCGAGAGCGGGTCTCGGAGATCGAACCGATGGTGCGGAGCTTCGTGGCGCGCGCGGCCGTGCAGATGAACATGCGGGCGGAGCCGCGGCTGTCGAACGCGGCGCTCGATGTGCTGCTGGGTTATGGGTGGCCGGGGAACATCCGCGAATTGCGCAATGTCATCGAGCGCGCGGTGGTGCTGAGCGCCGGAGAGATGATCCAGCCCGAGCACCTGGGACTGAGCGGGCGGGGAGCTTCCCGGAAGTCGAGCCCGGAGTTCGTGACGATACCGCCGCCGCGGCCATCGAGCCCCGAGCCCGACGGGATCGTATCCATCGCGCCGCTGCGCGTGCCGATGGGAGAGGACGAACGGCAGCGCATCGTGCTGGCGCTGGACGCGTGCGGGGGGAATCAGTCGAAGGCGGCGGAGATGCTGGGCATCTCGCGGCGCACGCTGCTCATGCGGCTGGATCTGTACGGGATTGCCAGGCCACGCAAGGGACGGTGAGGGAGGGGGCGCGCGAGGCCCCCTCCATGGCGATGCGCGACCTTCGGCAAGCGCGTCCCGACGCCGGCGAGCTGGACGAGCAAGGGCCCGAGAGGCGAGCCGGCGGTCCCGATCTCCGTCACGCCCGCCCGCCCGTTCCCCGGCACCACGATTGCGAAATGAATCCGCGGACACGGAGCGACGCGGCATGCCTCCTGTACCCCCAGGTGCTACGCCCCGCGTCCCCCGGACGATCGGGGCGAGGAGGCAACCCCATGAAGCAAGCGTTCGTCCGAAAAATGCGAGTTTTTCCCGCAATCATCGGGACGGCGTTTCTGGTCCTGTTCCTTCTGATCCCCGCGGGCTCGGCGCTCGCCCTGCCGCGCGTGGGCCAGCCGGTGCGGCGGGTGGTCGTCGAGGATCCGGACGGGCGCGTCATGGACCTCGGGTTTCCCCGCCCGAAGCCGACGCTCATCCTCTACGAGGATCGCAAGTCGGCGGCGCAAAACCGGGCGCTGAAGGACGAGCTCAACAAGCTCGCGGACACGAAAGCCGAGGCCAAGCAGATCCAGTTCGTCGCCATCGCCGACACGAGCGATTATCGCGCCTGGCCGCTGCGCGGCTTCGCCGAGCGCAGCGTGCGCAAGAAGGCCGTCGAGGTCGGACAAACCATCTATTGCGACTGGGACGGCGCATTCCGGAAGACGTACGCCCTGCGGCGCGGCGTCAGCAGCGTCGTGCTCGTGGGCAAGGACGGGCGGGTCGAATACGCGGCGGAGGGCAAGCTCGACGCCCCGGCGCGGAGCAAGCTGTTCGCGCTCCTCTGGGCGCAGGTCCGCTGAGGCTTGCAGCGCCTTCGCGACCGTGGGATCAACGTTCTCCCATGAGAACGGCACCTCCCTCCTGCCTGCCTCGCCGCACCTGGCTCCTCCTCTCGCTCGGGCTCCTCACGGCCGCGGCGGGCTGCAAAAGCTCCGCGGAGGGCGGAGGCGCGGGCGCCGGCAAGGTCAAGCTCACGCTGAACTGGGTGGCCGAGCCAGAGTTCGGAGGGTTTTACGCGGCGCGTGACGGCGGCGCGTTCAAGCGCGCCGGGCTCGACGTCGAAATCATGCCCGGCGGCGCGGGCGTGCCCGTCCTACAGATGGTCGCGAATGGGCAAAGCGATTTCGGCGTCGTCGGCGGGGACGAGGTCGTCATCGCCCGCGCGCGCGGCGCCGACGTCGTCCCGATCTTCGCGACGTACCAGACCTTCCCGCAGGCCATCATGGTCCACGCCTCGCGCGACGCAAAGACCATGGCCGACGTCTTCACGGGCGGCACCCTCTCGATCGAGCCGGGCGCCGCGTACAGCGCGTATCTCAAGAAAAAATACGGCTTCGACAAGGTGAAGGTCGTGCCCTACGACGGCGGCATCGCCCGGTTCGTCGTGGACAAGGAGTACGCCCAGCAATGCTTCATCACCTCGGAGCCAATCGCCGCACGGAAGAAGGGCGCGGAGCCGAAGGTCTTTCTCGTCGCCGACGAAGGGTATAACCCCTACGCCACGGTCATCATCACGCGAAAGGCGCTCTGGAAAGAGAACCCGGAGCGCATCAAGGCGTTCGTGCGCGCCGCGCGGGAAGGCTGGCGCGTGTACCTCGACGACCCGGCCCCCGCCAATGCGGTGATGCAAAAGCTCAACACCACGATGGACGCCGAGACGTTCACCGCGGTCGCCGCGGCGCAAAAGACGCTCGTCGAGAACGCGGAGACGAAAAAGCTCGGCATGATGACGCGCGAGCGCTGGGATACGCTCGCCAAGCAGCTCCTCGATCTCGGCATCATCGACAAGCTGCCGCCGCTCGACGACTACCTCGTCGCCATCGACGAGTGATTCTGCGCCCTGCCACGTCGCGCCGCCGGGGCGCTGCCCCGGACCCCGCGAGGGGCTGTCCGCCCCCTCGACCCCGGACCAGCGAGGCGCTGGACCCGGGGTGAAACAACTGCGCGGTGCGCAGTTGTTTCAACAGGCCGGCGAAGAAGTCGGGGGGCCAGTGCCGGCCCGCGGGGCCCGCCGCGAGCGGCCGCTGCTTGTCACGCCGCAAGGAGTTGCCTGACGAAAAGTGTACCTGATGAGGCGCCCGGTCCGTGCAACGGGAGCGCGGGCCCCGCGGACGCGCTTTGCGGGAGGGACAAGGCTCCCGGAAACCGTGAAACGGTCGTTCCCCTTTGTCGGAACGCGCTCCCCCTTGCGGCGGGACGTGTTCCCGGAGCTGGGAACGTCCCCGGGAGCGGATCCCGGCGCGATGCACGATGTGGGAAGAGCCTCGGGGGCGACGTCGCGCTGCGTTCCGACAAAGGGGAAGGCTCCCGGAAACGAGGCGGGGGGCGTCCCGAAAAAGGGAAACGCTCCGGAAAATGGATCCGCGCGTGCTCCGGAAACGCGGAATCGACCTCGGCGCAGAGATGACGTGCGTTCCGACAAAGGGGAATCGGATGGGCAGCAGATCCGGACGCATTGCAAGGGTGTGGAGACGGCTCCGAAGCGGCGCGGCGGTCTCGGTCGGCAACGCCGCGGCTGCTCTTCACCGGGCCTGTTCGATGAACTGCGCATCGCGCAGTTCATCGAGCTTGGGTCCAGCCCCTGGCCTGAGCATTGGTCCCATCTCCGATCGGTACATTCCCCCCCTCTGACGACATTTAGCGAGGGAGATGTTGGATGCAGAGGTGGCCTCGTCGGCGGAAGCGTGGGCACAGGAGGAGTTCGGGCATGCG